>CAVATM010000006.1:0-143212 GCA_963591775.1 bacterium | reverse complement strand
GAAATTCTAGAGAGGGATTAAAAAAAGACTGCGCCCTTTTCGGGGTGTGGTCTTTGTTGATGAGAAAAACGATACTCTTCGATTCTGCGTGCAAAATACGGTAGATCTCAGCAAGATAATCTCGCCGGAAAAACGCAACAACAGTGAACGATACGAGGAAGTGTGGTCGGCTATCGTACAACAACGAGATAGCACAAGAATTCGAATAGGGATACAAAAAAAAGCTGCCCGACAAAATTTGTCGGACAGCCTTTTTAATTAGTATCGCTAGAATGTCTCGTTTATGCAGGTATTATACTCCGCTTGTGGTACATTCTCACAAATTCAAGTTTCCTAATTTATCGGCGGGTGGAACCACTACCTCCGCTGCTGCCACCACTACGGGAAGAACCGCCGCCACTATAACCACCGCTGCTACGAGTGCTGCCACCACTATAACTACTGCCGCTGTAACTGCTCGAACTGCGAGAAGGAGAATACGAACTGCTGCTACGAGTAGCGCTTGTATTCGTGCTGCGAGTAGTACTTGCATTCGTACTACGGGTAGTGCCAGCATTATAACTACTGCGGGTCGTTCCCGTTGCGGCGCTGCGAGTGGTCGTAACATTTGCCCGATTGGTATTCAGGCTGCTGCGAGTGGAGGTCGCGGTGCTATTGGCACGAGTGGTCGTCGTGGTATTCGTGCGAGTAGTCGTTGCTGTTTGACGAGCCGTGGCTGCATCACGCACGCTGCTATTGGTATTGACCGTGGTCTGATAGCGGGTAGATGCCACACGAGAAGTAGAACTCGGCAACGAACTGCGAGTAGAGGTCGTGGCAGAAGTGCGAGTGCTTGTCGTTGTACCGGTGGCTGCGCTGCGAGTAGAAGTACCCGATGTAGAGGCTACCGTAGAACGAGTGGAAGTACCCGAAATAGCGCTTGTGCGAGTAGATGAAGAAGTAGATGCGGCACGAGCGGCTGCCGTATTCTGACTACCATAGGTGCGGGAAGAAACGCCCGTGGCTGCCGTGCGGGTGCTACCGGCAGATGCAGCGGCTGCCGATGTACGAGTCGTACCGGAAGCGGCTACACCCTGACGGGTGTTGACACCGGAAGTGCGAGTCGAGGCACGCATATCGCGGACATTGGTCACGCCGGTATTGCGGCTATTGAATGCACGCTCGGGATGCGCCACTGCATAATCGCGACGGCTGACATGCGAGTGCATATCACGGTATGCCGGACGGGGCTCATGCGCATAATGGAAACTGCAATGATGGTGGTAGTGATGGAACGCATAGCAGTGGTTCCAATAGTAATCATACGCCCAGACAGGGTGCGCATACCACCACCCCGGATAGTAGCCCCAATACCAAGGCGACTCCCATGCATACCACGAAGGACCCCAGAACCAATCATAAATGACCGGACGATAGACATAGACAGGCTCGATGATATAGTTGGTGCCGTAGATATATTCGTCGCCGACAACCTGCACCGTCACATTCTGTGCCTCGTCTTTCTCAACATAGATAGACGCAACATCCTGATAGATGTCCTTCGCCAAGATGGCCTGCAAGACCACCAGACGCTTGTTGCCTTCGCCGGTCTCTACCACACGGATATAATCGATTTCCCCATCGCCATTGAGGTCGAGGTTGCAAAAAGCGGAATCGGGGGTATTGAGCATTTGCTCGAACTGCTCCAAATTCTTAGCCTCAGCGAAAAGTTTCGCTACTACCTTCAAATCCAGGCCATCGGCAATTTCGGAACTGTTGGCGGAAACGGTAATCGTCTCATCCGCACGCATCGTCATGCCCCCCAGGAGCAGAAATGCGAATAACAAAGATAGCATGCGTTTCATATTAGTAAGGTATTTAGTGAGTTATAACACAGCCTATTGACAATTTGTCGGGGCTGTTTATTCATTAAGTTTCAATTTTCGTGCCAAACCTGCAAAATCAAACTAAATGCAAGTCGTGGTGCATCTTTTCTTTCTTGGTGCGCATATAGCGCTCGTTGTATGGATTGGGCTCTATCTCGATAGGGATATTCTCCACAATCTCAATGCCGTAGCTCTCCAAACCGACCCGTTTGACTGGATTGTTGGTCAGCAGACGCAGGCGTTTTGCCCCCATCTCGCGGAGTATCTGTGCCCCTACCCCATAGTCGCGCTCGTCGGGGCGGAATCCGAGATGTACATTGGCCTCGACCGTATCGTCGCCCTGCTCCTGCAACTTGTAGGCACGAATTTTATTCATCAAGCCGATACCACGACCCTCCTGATTCATATAGACCACGATGCCACGACCCTCTTTCTCAATCAGTTGCATGGCACGGTGCAGTTGCTCACCGCACTCGCAACGCATTGAGCCGAACACATCGCCCGTCAGACAACTGGAATGGACACGGCACAGAACCGCCTCGTCCTCTTGCCACTCGCCCTTGACCAACGCCACATGCTCCAGACCGTTGGTCAAATCACGGAACGGCGTGAGTTGGAACTCGCCATACGCCGTCGGAAGGAACACGGTTTCGCCCCGCTCGACAATGGTCGGCAGCGTGGTGAGTTCCGACTGCTTAATGACTTCGCTCGGAGCAGCAGCGGCCTCGTGCTGCAAGCGGTAGGCTATCAGGTCCTTAATAGAAATCAGTTTCAAATCGTTCTCTTGTGCCACCTTCTGCAACTGCGGCAGGCGTGCCATTGTGCCGTCTGCATTCATTATCTCGATGAGCGCCGCTGCCGGACGAAGCCCTGCCAAACGCGCCAAATCGATAGCCGCCTCGGTGTGTCCTGCACGCTGCAGCACCCCACCCGAGCGGGCATAGAGCGGATTGATATGCCCCGGACGCCCGAAAGTCTCCGGACGCGAAGCGGGGTCTGCCAACGCCTGAATGGTAGCCGCACGATCCGCCGCCGACACACCCGTGGTGCAGCCCTCCAACTTATCAACCGTGATGGTGAACGGAGTCCCCAACATCGAAGTGTTGTTTGCCACCTGATGCATCAAATCGAGTTCGGCACAACGCTGCTCCGTAATCGGTGCACACAGTACGCCGCGCCCGTGCTTGAGCATGAAATTGACCTTCTCTGGCGTAATTTTCTCGGCGGCGATAATGAAATCGCCCTCATTCTCACGGTCCTCATCATCCACCACGATAACAAATTTTCCGGCTTTGAAATCGTGTATAGCTTCTTCTATCGTATTCATATTCTTTGCGTTATATGTATGGTTTATGTGTATGGTTGTATCAAATCAAAGTGGCAACACTACATCTACGCAGTCGTTCTGCAGGCTGAATGAGTTTATGCTTTCTGTGGCTCGCTTTTGAGAGTATGCGTCCGTTTTCGTAGAAATTGGTAGGCTTTGCGGAAATGTTTTTTCTGTCGTTCCCACACTTTGAGCCATGCTTCCGGATTGAGCAATGCCGCATCTGTGGCCGCCTTATAGGTCAAAAATATACCTATCGGCAACAGCACAAACGAACTGAGCCACATACCCGCCCAGCACGGCCACAATGCCTCGCGCGCCATCTTGTAACCCGTGTTGTCGATAATATAATAAATGATAAACATCACCACCGAGATAACAACCGGTGCCCCCAGTCCTCCCTTGCGAATGATAGCGCCCAACGGCGCACCGATAAAGAAGAAAATCAAGCAGGCAAAGGCAAGCGTGAACTTGCGGTATAGTTCTATCTCGTGCTTGCGGATATAGCGTTGCGAATCGTCCAGCAGCAGCGCATTGTACTCAATCTGGTCACGCTGCGTAGTTGCCTTATCCACCGCCGTCTCTACGGCCACCCTCTGCTGTCCGTCCGATAGACGGGCAAAAAGCGAGTCGATGTCGTACGATTTGCGCTCGTTCGGCTCAACGGGTATCAGCACCCTACCCGACTTGCGTTCCCGCCCAAAATAGCGGTTCTCCACCAAATTTCGGCTCTGGTCACGGCTCTTTTCTTTCGCCAAAACCTGCACAGAATCAATCGATTGCACCAATTGCACCACATTTTTCGACACATGTTGGTCTTGCAGCACCGATTCGTCGTAGCGGTTGAATTCCGTATCAAAATCGATGAGCAATTGTTTCTCCGCAAAGGTCTCACGGCGATACGGCACATTCTTTTGCGTAGCAGTAATTCGCTGTTGCTGCTGGTTGAGATTCTCAAACGACTCGCCGCTGTAGAGGCGCAAAATAAGGTATTTGTTGTCCGCCGAGAAAGCCAGCCGCCCCGAGTCCGCTACCATCACCGTAGCATTCTGGAAGCCATTGGAATAGTCGTAGATCATCAGGTCGCATAACAGCCCTGTGCGTTTATCTTTATGCCGCACATAGATGTTATAGCCGTCCACGCCATCGTAGAATTCGCCCTCCGGGATATCCAATTCCGGCGACTTCTGACGCAGCGAGAATATCAACGCCCATAGTTTCATTTGCGACTTGGGCAGCACATTATTCGAAAAGAAAAACGCTCCTACCGCAATAAAAGCGATACCAATAGCGAGCGGACGCATAATGCGGAAAAGCGAAATTCCCGCCGCTTTCATGGCCGTCAGTTCAAACTTCTCGCCCAGATTACCAAACGAGATGAGCGACGCCAACAGTATCGCCAGCGGCAACGCCAATGGTATGACATTTGCCACCGCATAGACAAAGAACTCCGCCAACACCGACACCTCGACGCCCTTGCCCACCAGGTCTTTCACATGCATCCACACGAACTGCATCAGCAGCACAAAGATACAAATAAAGAAGGTAGCCAAAAACAGTCCGAGGAAGTTTCGGAGCAGATAGATATCTATTTTCTTTATCGGATTACGCATTTAGTTACTCCCGCCGGACTTAGGTCGAGCTGGAAATCGTTGGAAAGTAAAAACGCTTTTACCGCCTTACCCGTTCAGGCTCTCGGAAACAAAAATCAAAGGCAACAGGTCGGCCGCCGAGGAGAATATATATGTCTCGCTCTCGCCGTACAGGATGACCTCGATGGGCTGCCCATAGCGGTGCTCTGTCTCTATCATCACCTGTCGGCACGCACCGCAAGGCGAGCCGGGTTTCTCTGTAAAATGCCCTTTGGTGTAGCAAGCAATGGCGAGGCTCATCACCGGCTGCTCCGGATACTGTGCGCCGGCAGCAAACAACGCCGTCCGTTCTGCACACAGGCCGCTCGGATAGGCAGCGTTCTCCTGATTGGCTCCACGCACGATGGTGCCGTTTTTCAACCGCAACGCCGCCCCCACATGATATTCCGAATAGGGGCAATACGAATTACGGGTTTGCTCTTTGGCAATGTCCACCAGTTCTCGCTGAGCAGCGCTCAACTCCTCGTTTTGATAGACATGCACTATCGTTTTGATTTCGAGTTCCTTCATGACAATTAGTATAGGTCGTAAAAGTGATACAACTATTCCCAAAAACAGGGATCACCTTTTCAGGCACTTGTCTATATAAAAAGTGCGCAAAGATACGAAAAATTCAGCAATGCCGCAAAAAACGCCTCATTTCGGCTCCTTGTGCACCTATTTTCATTACGAAAGACGTTGAAGCAACGATTCTCTGTATGCTTCCCAGTCCGTGATGGGGCAACGCGCCACGCCCGATTCTTCGGCTGCACGCGCCACGGCAATCGACACACGCTCCATCAGTCGTTTGTCCAATGCCTTCGGAATAATATACTCCGGGCCAAAATGCAACTCGCTCACGCCGCTGCTCTCCAATACCTCCGCAGTCACAGGCTCTTTCGCCAAATCGGCTATGGCATGAACGGCCGCCAACTTCATGGCTTCATTGATTTTTGTGGCGTGTGTATCCAGTGCACCACGGAAAATATACGGAAAACCAAGCACATTATTCACCTGATTCGGATAGTCGGAACGGCCGGTGGCCATGATAGCATCCGAGCGTACCTCTTTGGCCTCGTAGTATCCGATTTCCGGAATCGGGTTAGCCATAGCAATGATAATCGGGTTCGCAGCCATGGTCTTGACCATCTCTTGCGTCAGCGTGCCACCCTTCGAGAAGCCCACAAACACATCAGCGCCTTCCAGTGCCTCTGTCAGCGTGTGCAGGTCGCGTGTAGTCGTAAAGCGTTGTTTGTACTTATTCAGGTCGGTACGGTCGGCACGCAGCACCCCCTTGCTGTCGCAAACCACGATGTTTTCCGAACGAACGCCCAAGGAAAGATACATTTGCACCGAAGCGAGTGCCGCCGCTCCTGCCCCATTGGCCACCAACCGAATATCCTCCAATTTCTTGCCTGCCAATTCGCACGCATTGAGCAGCGCAGCGCCGCTGATGATGGCCGTTCCGTGTTGGTCGTCGTGCATAACGGGAATATCCAGTTCGTTCACCAAACGCTCCTCTATCTCGAAGCATTCCGGAGCCTTAATATCCTCCAAGTTGATGCCGCCAAACGAGGGTGCTATGCGTTTCACTGTTTCGCAGAAGGTATCCACGTCGGTCGCATCCACCTCAATATCAATCGAATTGACGCCCGCCAACAGTTTGAACAGCACCGCTTTTCCTTCCATTACGGGTTTGCCGGCCAGTGCGCCGATGTTTCCCAATCCCAGCACAGCCGTACCGTTGGTGATGACCGCTACCAGATTGCCTTTGGTGGTATAGTCGTACGCTTTGTGCGGGTCTGCCTCTATCTCACGACAGGGGGCAGCCACTCCGGGCGTATAGGCCAGCGAAAGGTCCGATTCTTTGGCAACAGGTTTCGAGGAGATGATATTGATCTTCCCAGCGGGGTAAGAAGCATGATAAGCCAACGCTTCTTTATCTACATTGTTATTCATATATATTGTATTGTTTTATGTATTACCATACAAGCAGCGCCTGTACGGGATAATGATCCGAGTGTCGCACCCGTTCCGCTTGGCACGAGGCCGCATGCAGCGAACGGGAACATAAAATATAATCAATTCGTGCGCCCAGATGATGATAGCTGTAGGTTGCGCCATAGCGTCCCCAACTCGAGGACAAGAAGCAATCCCGCATCGTGCCACGAATCCGCCAGTAGGTGTACGACCACGCCAAGTCGTTGAAATCGCCCACCACGATAGTCGGATAGGGCGATGCCGCAACCGCATCATGCACACGCCGAGCCTGCTCGTGGCGTTTCACGCTCGCACGCTCCCATTTCGAACTCAGGCTATGGAATGTTTTCTGAATGCTGTCGCTGCTCGACATATCGTCCGCTATATCTTTTTGGTCAAATCGATTCGATTCCAAATGATTGGTTATCAACCGTATCGTATCGTTTCCAACCACTATATCACATTGGCTGGATATGTTGGCTAACGAGGTGTAGCGGATGGTCTGTTTATTTATCAGCGGATAGCGCGAGAACACCACATTGCCAAACTGCCGCCGTTGATTATAGACCGAAAAATCGATGTACGAATACGGATATTTCTCTCGCATTGCCCCTTTCAGTTCGCCCAGTGTGAGATAGGTATTATCTTTATACACCTCCACCTCTTGCAGACAAATCACATCCGCATTTTGACGCAGCAGATATTGCAGCACCCTATTTTGCGGCAGTTTTCGGAACTCTCCCATGCGATGCGTATTATAGGTCAGCACCGAGAGCCGATGTTCATATTGCGCAGGGTCAGCACCGCACCCATGCGAACAAAACGGCAACAGCGCCACCACCCAAACCCCTAGCAGCACCGAACCAACTATCCTGCGCACCTTGTGGCTGCGTGGTTTCCGAGCGGTAGTTTGCGTACGACCACCGCCCTGAGACAACTGCGATTGTGAAGACCGTTTGGACATGCTATGCATTATTTTTAGGCTCCAGCGTAATGAGTGGAATGATCATTTCCTCTATGGAGATACCCCCGTGTTGGAATGTATTGCGATAGTACTGTGCGTAGTAGTTGAAGTTGTTGGGATAGCCGAAGAAATCGTTCCCCGTGCAGAACATATAGCTGCTGCTCACATTGGGGCACGGCAAGCCAATCGTTTTCGGTTTATCCACCACAAACACATTCTTATTGGTGCAGCTGAGCGCCTTGCCCACCTTGTACCGAAGATTCGTATTCGTATTCTTATCGCCCACTATCTGCACCGCATTCTTCACCCGCGTTGTGCCGTGGTCTGTGGTCAGCACCACCTTGTAGCCCAACTCTGCCAGCCGTCGAAACAGTTCGTGCGTGGGCGAGTGACGGAACCAACTGAGCGTCAGGCTTCTGTATGCCGCCTCGTCGTTGGCAAGTTCCCGCATCATCTTGCTATCTGTGCGCGAGTGCGACAACATATCAATAAAATTCAGCACAAACACATTAAGCGGCGTGCGCAGTTGCGGCAATTGTGCGATCACACGCTCGCAGAAGTCGCTCTCATTGATTTTGAAATACGAAAAAGTATCTTTTCGGCGGAATCGGTCAATCTGTGTCTGCAGCAGTTCCTTCTCATTGGCATTCTTGCTGTCCTCGTCATCCTCCTCTATCCACAGATTAGGGAACATTTCCTGAATCTGCAGCGGCATCAGCCCCGCAAAGATCGCATTTCGAGCATATTGCGTGGCAGTCGGCAGAATCGATAGATACTGCGACTCGTCTGCCACCGTATAGAAATCTGCCAACAGCGGCTGTATCGTTTTCCACTGGTCGTAGCGGAAGTTATCAATCACCACAAACGCCACCTTCTCACCTTGGTCGAGCATGGGAAAAAGCACTCGTTTCACCACATCGGGCGAAAGCAAGGGTCGCTCTGCCGAGGAAGCAAACCACTCCGCATAGTGGCGCTGAATAAACTTGGCAAATGCCGACTCGGCCTGCGAGCGTTGCATCTCGAGCAGTTCCCGCATCGACGAATCCACATCCTGCAGGTCTATGTCCCATCGTGTCAGTGCCCGTTCCACCGCCATCCATTCTTCGATGGTCTGCGCCGTGTCTATCAGGTGCGCTATATCGCCGAACTCCTGTCTGTAGTTTCGGTTTGTGTGTTCGCTTACGATATCCCGCTGATGAATATGTTTTTTCAGGCACAGCAAGATCTGGCTTGGATTGACCGGTTTTATCAAGTAGTCGGCTATTTTCTCGCCGATAGCCTGCTCCATAATCCGCTCCTCCTCACTCTTGGTTATCATCACCACCGGCAATTCCGGATGCAGTTGTTTAATATCTTGCAACGCCTCCAGTCCGCTCAGGCCGGGCATATTCTCATCCAGAAAAACAATATCCAACGGCTCTCGTTGGCAGATTTCTATCGCATCCTGCCCATTGGTTGCCGTCAGCACTTCATAGTCTTTCGCCCGCAAATAAATCAGATAAGGCTCGAGCAGGTCTATCTCGTCGTCAGCCCAAAGTATTCGGTTCATAGGCTCTCCATTTGTTTATTAGGTTTGTCATATCTTCCGGCCACTCGCTGTCAAAAAACATGCGTTCACCGGTACGAGGGTGCGTAAATCCCAGCGTCTTTGCGTGCAGCACCTGACGCGGGCAGAGGGCAAAACAATTCTCTATATACTGTCTATACTTTTGTGTGCGCAGTCCCTTCAATATCTCCATGCCGCCATATTTTTCGTCGGCAAACAGCGGATGCCCTATCGATTTGAGGTGTACCCGAATCTGATGGGTGCGTCCTGTCTCAAGCCGACATTCCACCAGTGTGGTGTAGGGGTAGCGTTCCAGCACCCGCCAGTGCGTTATCGCCTCTTTGGCAGCAGGATTTTCTTCGGGGTCCCAGATTCGGTAGCAAGTCCTGTCACGGTTATCGCGTGCCAATGCACCTTCCACCGTTCCGCAGTCTTCCCCGAAGGTACCCCATACCAACGCATTGTATGTCCGCTCCGTCGTGTGGTCAAAAAACTGTCTTCCCAGCGCAGACTTCGCCTGTGGTGTTTTAGCCACCAGCAGCAACCCGCTTGTGTCCTTATCGATACGGTGTACCAATCCGATATTCGGATCATTCATGTCTATCGCCGTCTGCCCCGAAGGTGTATTCTGAAAATAGTACGCCAACGCATTGAGCAGAGTATGCTCATAGTTGCCGTGACCGGGGTGCACTACCATGCCGGCGGGCTTATTGACCACCAGCAGATCGTCGTCTTCATAGACTATCGACAGCGGTATATTTTCCGGATAGATGGTGTAGTCATGCGGCTCGTGGTCGAGCAGGATTTGAATCACCTCCAGCGGTTTCACCCGATAGTTGCTCGCCACCGGTTTTCCGTTCACCCACACATTTCCGGCTTCAGCGGCATTCTGTATGCGGTTGCGCGATGTACCTGCCAAATGTTCGCTCAGATACTTGTCCACTCGTTGCGGGGTCTGTCCTTTGTCCACCTCCAGTCGGCAACGCTCAAATACGCTTTCGCCCTCTTCCGGTATATCTATATACTGATTTGTATCGGTCATTTCCATTCTATTACGCCCATATATCCCCCCCCCCGGTTTCCTTACACCCGTATTTTTAGGCTCTTACATCAAAAAAACATACTCTTCACAGCTACCATTGCCGAAGCAATTCTTAGAAGAAATCTTCCTCCGAGGAAGCCGACTGTGTATTGAGCGATTTTTCCACATCCGACGACAGTTTCAGGTCCACATGCGACCCCTCCAGCAGATACTCGCCGGCTGCAGGCGACTGAATATACACTATCTGTGTCAATTCTTCATCCGTTCCATTTTCCGAAGCCGCCAAAGCATCATACTCCGTTGCCCCAACCGTTAAGCGTGAGCCCAGCAGCAGCGACCGTGCGTCCTGTAGCGAAAGCCCTATCACATTGGGCACACGCACCTGCTCCGTTCCCTTGCCAAATCCTATCACCAGCGTCACACGACTACCTTCCTCTATTCGCTGCCCGGGGGTCAGCACCTCCCCATTCTTTTTGACCGCCAAAATCAGGTCTTTATACTCTGACGGTTCGTATTCATAGTCCGGATTCACAACAATTCCCAGCGAGCGCAGTGTCGCCTCGGCCTGACGATAACTCATGTCCTGCAAGTCAGGCAGCGGCACTTGTCGGCGGCAGCGTGCATTCACCACCACATAGAGCACTCGTCCCTGTTTGGCATGACTGTTTGCAGGGGGTGTTTGTTCAACAATCGTGCCAAGCGGGACACGATTCGAATAGGTCGAATCGGTAATTTGTATCGTCATTCCCTGTGCCTGTGCTTGCGGAACGGCCTCTTCCATGTAGAGCCCTACCACATTGGGCACATCCACCTCATGGCCATGTTGGGTGTATCGGCGCAGCCAAAAATACAAGCCGATCAGCAGCACAATGATTATCAAGATAGCGGCAAGTACATTCCATACCACAAAAAGGAACGATTTTGACCGAAAAAAAGACTTCAAACTCATCTGTATTACCGTTTTTTATCGAATTATGCAGAATTTATTGTGCAAAATTACATTTTTTCTTGCAGATACACAAAAATCATACTAATTTTGTAGCCGATTTCCGAAATAACTCGGAAACGCAACCATTTAATGCATTAAAATCATGAAGAAAGTTCTTCTCATCGCTGCTGTTGCCCTCTGCGCAATGAGCTGCGGAAACAAGACCTGCAACAAGAGTTGCGAGAACAGCTGCTGCACCGAAGCTGCTGCTACCGAAGAAGTAGTAGTTGTAGAGGAAGACACCACCGCTGCTGTTGCTGACTCTGCAGTTGTTGTAGAGGAGGTTGTTGAGACCGTTGCTGAGTAATTTGGACTTTCCAAATTAGTCTGTTGACTATCTTAGGTACAACTCACACAGTCGTCTATACTTTCGTATAGGCGACTTTTTTATGTGCATTCGACAACTTTTTTATGCATAGGCGACTTTTTATGTGCATATATTCCATCCTTTACTCTTCCATCCATCTTTTATTTTGCTATCCATCTTTTGTTTTGCTATTCATCCTTAACTTTGCTATCCAATTATTTCCACACCGTCCTACACTTTCCCGAACCTACCCCATAGATAGAAGTTCCACGCCCCCACAAACAAAAGCATATCGGTCAAAAAAAGAGGGACACCCATTGGGTATCCCTCTTTTAATACACTTCTATCGCTTAGTAAGCGTTCATTTGTGCCTTTACGGTCGAGTTGATAAAGTCGGCAAACTCCTGAATGGTCATCTGTCCCTTGTCCTCAGCGCCTTGTTGGCGAACGCTGAGCAATCCTTGTTCTGCCTCTTTCTCGCCCACGATGAGCATAAACGGAATGCGCTTCAACTCGTTGTCGCGAATCTTACGCCCGAGTTTCTCGTTGCGGTCGTCCACAACCACACGCACATCTTGTGCTTCAAGCAGTTCTTTTACCTTCCAAGCGTACTCGTTGCTCTTCTCCGAGATAGGCAGCACAACGGCCTGGTCGGGTGTCAGCCACAACGGGAACTTACCGGCGGTATGCTCTATCAGCACAGCCACAAAGCGCTCCATCGAACCGAACGGCGCACGGTGAATCATTACGGGGCGGTGTTTCTGATTGTCTTCGCCCGTGTATTCCAACTCAAAACGCTCCGGCAAGTTGTAGTCTACCTGAATAGTACCCAACTGCCAGCGACGCCCGATGGCATCTTTCACCATAAAGTCAAGTTTTGGCCCGTAGAATGCTGCCTCAC
Organism: bacterium; assembly: GCA_963591775.1. Classification (GTDB taxonomy): domain Bacteria; phylum Bacteroidota; class Bacteroidia; order Bacteroidales; family Paludibacteraceae; genus Colicola. The sequence continues at coordinate 130,661 of CAVATM010000006.1, read as the reverse complement.
CGTACTCTACTCGTGCGGGCAGGTTCTTCTCACGGCACGCCTCGATAATGGCATTCTCGGCCTTTTCCCATACCTCGTCCGAACCAACATATTTGGTTGTGTTCTTGGGGTTACGAAGCGAAATCTGTGCCTCGAAATTATTGAAGTTCAGTGCCTTAAATATAATATCAATAATCTCCATCACACGGATAAACTCATCCTTCACTTGGTCGGGGCGGCAGAATATGTGCGCATCGTCTTGCGTGAACGAGCGTACGCGTGTCAGTCCGTGCAACTCGCCCGACTGCTCATAGCGGTACACTGTTCCGAACTCAGCCACACGCAGCGGCAGGTCTTTGTACGAGCGGGGGCTGTTCTTGAATATCATGCAGTGGTGAGGGCAGTTCATCGGCTTGAGCATATATACCTCGCCCTCTTCCGGTGTGGTAATCGGTTGGAACGAGTCCTTGCCGTAGTGGTCCCAGTGCCCCGAAGTCACATAGAGTTGCTTGCTACCGATATGTGGAGTCATCACCTGCTGATAGCCGTAGCGTTTTTGTATCTTCTTGAGGAACTCCTCGAGGCGCAGACGCAGTGCAGTACCTTTGGGCAACCATACAGGCAGTCCTTTTCCGATCATGTCCGAGAACATAAAGAGTTCCAGTTCTTTACCTATCTTGCGGTGGTCACGCTTCTTGGCTTCCTCCAGCAGGTTCAGGTACTCATCGAGCATCGCCTTTTTCGGGAACGAGATACCATAGATACGCGTCATCATCGGGCGTTTCTCATCGCCACGCCAGTAAGCGGCAGCGCAACTGAGCACTTTCACCGCCTTAATCGGTTCAGTGGAGAGCAAGTGCGGTCCCTTGCAAAGGTCGGTAAATGCGCCCTGTGTATAGGTCGTGATATGCCCGTCTTCCAGGTCTGCTATCAACTCGCACTTGTAAGTCTGCCCCTTGTCGCCAAACTCTTTGAGTGCGTCAGCCTTTGCAATACTTTTCTTTACGAGTAGCTCTTTCTTCGCACGCAGTTCCAGCATTTTCTGCTCGATAGCGGGGAAATCGCTCTCTTTAATCGTTTGTCCTTCAGCGGGATAGACATCATAGTAGAACCCGTTCTCGATGGCGGGACCTATACCGAACTGAATGCCCGGGAACAACTCTTGCAGTGCCTCTGCCATCAGATGGCTCGAGGTATGCCAGAAGGCGTGCTTTGCCTCTTCGTCGTCCCATTTATGCAGACGGATAAAGCAGTCAGCGGTCAGTGGGGTATTGAGTTCCACAATACTCCAGCCTTCGCCCTGTTGCTCAATGGTCTCAGGTTGTTCCGAATAGGGTTTGATACTTGCTACAAGGATGTCTTGCGCCAAACGACTGCTGATGCTCTCAGCCACTTGCAGCGGCGTAACGCCGCTCTCGTACTCACGGACGGATTGGTCCGGGAATGTAATTTTAATCATATAAACGTACAAATGTTTACGGCTCGGAGCGCACAAATGCTCTTTCGCCAATTCGGGTGCAAAGGTACTGCTTTTTCCTCGAACCACCAAGCCCATTTTTCAACTTTCTGCCCCCGTCCTGTTTTATCGGAGTTCTGCCAGTGCGTTTCGGATCTCTTCTTGCATTTTTGCCGAGTTCGGCACCAGCGGCAACCGCAAATGGTTTTCGATGACGCCCTGTTCCGCCAGCACCGTTTTTATTCCGCTTGGGTTGCCTTCCCCGAACAAGAGCCGAACCATCTCCTCATATTTAGCCTGCATGCCCCTGTCCTTTCCGTGCACAATGCGGTGGAAATCGTCCGGGAACGCATTCGATGCCACCGAGATCAACCCTGCCGCTCCCGCTTCCATCAGCGTGCAGGCTATGCCGTCGTCTCCCGAAATCACCAAGAAATCCGTCGGTGCCTCATGTATCAACTGCACTATTTGCTCTACTTTCCCGCTCGCTTCCTTCACACCGCACACCTTTTCCGGCTGTGCCGCATGGATCCGCAGCACCGTCTCCGGCAGCAGATTCACACCTGTGCGCCCGGGTACATTATATAGTAGCACCGGTATGGGCGATGCCTCTGCTATCGTGCAGAAATGTTGATACAGTCCCTCTTGCGATGGCTTGTTGTAGTACGGGCAAACCGACAGTATCGCCGTAAAATCTCGCAGTAGCGTGTCGTGTAGTTCGTGCAGTTGTTCCACCACGGCAGCCGTGCAGTTTCCGCCCACGCCCAACACCAGTGGCAGTCGTCCCGCCACTTTGCGGACTATAAATTCCCGCACTGCTTCTCGCTCCGTCTCGCAGAGCGTAGCCGCCTCGCCCGTTGTTCCGAGCACCACAATATAATCCACCGCACCCGCCAGTTGTTTATCGAGCAACCGTCCGAGTGCCTCAAAATCCACCCGACCTTCTGCCGAAAAAGGCGTTACCAACGCCGTACCTAACCCCCGCAAATCGTTGCAGGCACGCTCATATTGTTTAGTCATTGCTTCGTATCATTTTTAGATAGTGAATGCTTTGCTCAAAAAGGAATGTCGGGTCGCCCTGTGCCTCCGTTCCTATCATCAAGTCATGCAGCCCATCTGTCTGTTCCGCCGTATCGGTTCTGCCCACTTTGAAATCCGCCCGGCATAGCAGCGCCACATAGCGAGCCCGCAGGCTTGGCGTTTGCGTCAGGTCGAGCAGTAAGTCAAAATGCTGCTCTTTTAGTTGCTCCATTACCTCTTTTTTGGGGCTATGCCAGAACGAAAAATCCTTTTTGCCTAAGATCCAATCATAGTCCGTAGCAGTGGGCACCTCCTTTCGCAGGCTAACGCCCATGCTCAGTGCCTCCTTCCCCTCTTTTTCCAATCGCTTGCGACACGCCTCTATGGCAACCGCCACGCCCTCTGCATCCGCATCGTACAGCAGCAGCACCCGCCGCACATCCTCCCAGTGTGGGAAGCGTATCTGTCGTGCAGGCTGTTGCTTTCTTACCCGCTCAAATTTCCATTCTCGTATATTCATATCTCTATGGTTTACATCACGATAGCATCGTCAGAAACTCTTCTTCGCTCACCATCCTTACGCCCAGCGATTCAGCTTTCTTGCGCTTCTCGGGGCCCATATTCTCGCCGGCGAGGATAAACGAAGTCTTTTTGCTGACGCTGCCCACATTTTTGCCGCCGTTCTGCTCTATCATTGCCTTGTATTCGTCACGGCTGTGCTGTGCAAATGTGCCGGAAATGACAATCGACAATCCCGCCAACCGATCGGACACAGGAGCGCTCTCTGCGTCTGCCTCCATCTGCACTCCTGCCGCTCGCAATCGATTCACTATCTGTTGATTGCGTTCGTCGGCGAAATACGCCACTATATTGTCGGCTATCTGTTCGCCCACATCCTCCACCTCGGTCAGTTGTCCCCGTGTGGCTGCTTGCAGAAGGTTTATTGAGGGGAATCGCCGTGCTATTTTCTTTGCAGTCGTCTCGCCCACCATACGTATGCCTAAGGCAAACAGCACCCGTGCCCACGGCACTTGTTTCGACGCCTCTATGCCGGCAATGATGTTTTGTGCCGATTTTTCGCCAAGCCGCTCTTGTCGTGCAAGGTCCGATGCTTGCAGGTCGTATATATCCGCCACCGAGTGGAGCAGTCCCTGTTGATAGAGTAGGTCGATGGTTTCTTCGCCCAGTCCGTCAATATTCATCGCTTTTCGAGACACAAAATGCTCCATTTTTCCTTTTATCTGCGGCGGGCAAGTCATATCATTCGGGCAGCGCCATGCAGCCTCTCCCGTCACTCGCACCAGCGGTGTCCCGCATTCCGGGCAAACCGCCGGAAAAGCATAAGGCGTCCCATTTGCCGAAAATAGAGAGTTTTGACCATTCTCCGAAAGCCCCCTCTCTGAGGGGGTTGGGGAAGTCAGAGTTTCTTCTTTCCCCACTATCTTCGGAATTATCTCACCGCCTTTCTCCACCCATACTCGGTCGCCCTCTTGTATATCGAGCGAGCGCACAAAATCCTCGTTGTGCAATGTCGCCCGTTGTACCACTGTGCCGGATAGTTGCACAGGGTCAAGATTTGCCACCGGCGTCACCACCCCCGTGCGACCTACCTGATAGGTTATTTTTCGCAGCATGGTCAGTTGCCGCTCGGCTTGAAACTTGTACGCAATCGCCCAGCGTGGGGTCTTTGCGGTGTAGCCCAACGCCTCTTGCTCTGCCAGGCTATTCACTTTCAGCACGATACCATCCGTCGCCACAGGCAGGTTTTTCCGCTCTGTGTCCCAGTGGGCAATATACGCCATCACCTCATCGAGCGAGTGGCACACTTGTATCGCATCACTCACTTGGAATCCCCAGCGGCGAGCCGTCTGCAGTCGGTCGTAGTGCGTGTCAGCGGGCAAGTCTTCGCCCAACATATAATATAGGTATGCATCCAGCCCACGCCGAGCCACTTCCTTAGGATCTTGCAGTTTGAGTGTTCCCGAGGCGGCATTGCGCGGGTTGGCAAACAGCGGTTCTTCCTGCTCCTCCCGCTCCGCGTTCAGCCGTTCAAAGTTTGCCCACGGCAGCAGCACCTCTCCCCGCATCTCAAAGTGTTCGGGTATGTCTGCCCCCTCCACTCGCCACGGAATGGAGCGTATCGTTTTGATGTTGTCGATTACATTATCTCCCTTTTGCCCGTCGCCGCGTGTCACCGCCTTCGTCAGCACCCCGTGCTCATACCATAGCGAGATACTCAGTCCGTCAAATTTCAGTTCGCAGACTATCTCCACATCGTGCGGCAACTTGCGCACCCAGTCCTCCACCTCCTCGCGCGAGTAGGTATTGCCCAGCGAGAGCATCGGATAGCGATGCTCCACCTGCTCGAATCCTTTTTTGCCTAAATCCGACCCTACATGTTGCGTAGGCGATTTTGGGTCGTATAGGTCGGGGTATGCAGCCTCCAAATCTTGCAACCGCCGCATTTTTTGGTCAAACTCTTGGTCGGACATAGCTGGAGCGTTGAGTACATAGTACTTATAGTTCTGCTCTTCCAACTCCCGACGCAGTGCCAGCAGTTCCTCCCGTTCCGGGTTTTCTATTTCCGAAAATAAATCCACAAGGACAATTATGAATTAAGAATTAGGAATTATGTATGCAGTGCCGTCTCCGCTCATTTACCAATCATCCCTTTTACAAACTTACAAATTTCCCCTTTTACACATTTTCCAACATTTCCACCTATCACGGCACCAGTATCTTCCGCTGCCATACTTTGCCTTTCGCATATACATATACTATGTATAGCCCTTGTTCTGTCGGCATATTTACTATATACGGAGCCGTGTCTATCTGCCCTTGTTCTACGAGTACGCCTTGCGGGGTGTAAATTGCATAGAAACTATCCTCTTCCGGGTTGTAAGCGTTGTTAATAGTGATAAACTCATTGAATACCACAATTTCTTTTCCGTCTTGTTCCACCACCGAGAAATTGTTCACAATAGGGTCTGTGGTCGTTTCGGTCTGTGTCTTGTCGAGTTTGAGGCCCACCAGTACGGGGTCGTGGTCGCTTGAGCGGAACATTGTCTGGTCGTTCGATTTGTCGTAGGTATAGTCGTCCGACTCGTCCGAGTTGATGTGGTACGCTGCCATGCCTGTAATCTGTGGGCGCAGCGTGGTGTTGCAGATGGCGTGGTCCAGGTAGCCTGCCAGCCCGTGGAATGTATAACTGTAACTTGAGTCTGCGTGGAATGCACGGTGCAGGTCAATAAATCCCACATTCGTGAATGCCGTTATCGGGTCTTCCTTGCCGTAAGCGTTCAGGTCACCCATTATCAACACATCGTTGTCTTTGTACTGTGAGCGGAGGCGGTTGTATTGTTGAATGACCGACTTTGCCTCTTGCGTACGCGAGTAGTTGAATTGCCCTTGTCCGTCGCCTTGGTCTGCATCCAATCCCGAAGCACTGCCGGACTTAGCCTTAAAGTGATTGAGCGAGAAGATAAATATCTCCCCCGTCTCTATCTCCTCAAACGCCTGTATCTTCTTTCGGTTCTGCACCTTCTCGTTGTTCGAATACAGTTGTCCGTAGGGGCGCACCTTGTCGCTCCGATACACATAGCCCGACTTGGTGTACGAGCCGCTAGCCGACCCGCCGTCGTCTATATAGGTATAGGTATGTCCCGTGTTGGTTGACAAGTCTTCCGCTATCTCTTTGAGCGCACTCTGTCCCTGCTCTATTTCCACCAGTCCGTAAACATCCGCCCCTATCTTTGCCAGTGCCTTACTTGTTTTGGTGCGTTGTTTTTTGTGTGCTGCCTCGTTGTCCGGTCCATAGCCTGTGCCTAGATTCTCCACCAGATAATACTCCAAGTTCATCGTACAGACAAGCAACCGATAGTCGCCAAGGTCGGGTATCCCTGCCTCGAGGTCAGCACGCGTGTTGCCGCTGAAAGTTCCGCTTTCGTATTGCAGGCTCGTCGTGTTGCTCACTTTGACGGTCAGGTTGTATATCTTTTCGCCCATGCGGTGATAGCCCGACACGCCCGAGAGCGTCATCGTACCACTATTGTTGAGCGACAGAATAGTGTTGTATTCCGTGCTGCGGGGGAGTGCCTGATTTGTGCCGGCAAAGATACGCCGTGGTGCAATGGTCAGGTTTCCGTAGTAATTATTTGTAACATACATCGGGCAGTCAAAAACGACCGTTTGTCCGGTGTAGCGGCTCAGTTCAGAGGTTGTCCAAGTAGCGGGGTCTGCAATGGTGATGTGTGTCTCGGCATAACCTATCGTGGCGACCAGTAGCCCCACTATCAGCAGTGTGTATTTTTTCATGTAGTTTCTTGTATTTCGTGGCAAAGGTACACTTTTTTTTCTGCTTTTGCAACGCTCACCCCTCGTTTTCTCGTTTATTTCCTCTCGCCGGAGTGTATTGTTGGCGAAAACGCCCAATCCCTTCTCCCATTTTCGTTCTGTTACCGCCATTTTCGCCTCGGAACACCCGTATTTTGTAAAGTACATTTAGCAAAATCGCATTTTATGCGCATTATTCTACTACTTTGTATTGCATAGTAGTAGATAAAGTAGTACCTTTGCACTCGAAATACAAATAACCCTAATTTATTCACCACAAACACAACACTCGTATGAAAAAACTTATGATTTTGATGACAAGCCTTGTGCTGAGTCTTTCCGCTTGCTCCGGCGAGCCCCAAGTAGGAACGTTCGACACCTTGCCTATTCAGGCGCAGACCTTTGTTACCACCTATTTCAACAAGTCCGACATTGCTTTTGTGCTGCGCGAGCGGGAGGGTTTTCATTACGAATACCAGGTACGCCTCAACGATGGCACCAAGATAGGGTTCGACGACAACGGCAATTTGGAGTGGATCGACGGGCAAGGGCATGCGATTCCCGCAGGCATAGTCCCCGATCCGATTGAATCCTATGTCAGCTCGCACCACCCGCAGAATAGCATCGTCGAATACAAAGTCGAGCATCACACCTTAGAGGTTGAGTTGGACAATCATATCGAGATAGAGTTCGACAAGAGCGGCAATTTTGTCCGCTACGATTGGTAACCTCTCCGTTTAGTAGTTTGCGTAAGGGCGAAATGCCTTACGCAAACTATCGCAACAACGAGCGCAGCACAACCTACGCCCCAAAATTATAGAATTTACACACATCATTCAAACCACAAACAATATGGAAAATAAAAAATTAACCCGTTCCCGCAACAAGATGCTCGGGGGCGTATGTGCAGGCATTGCAGAGTATTTCGACATCGATCCGACGCTCGTGCGAGCCGTTTATGCAGTTTTGTCCGTGTTCTCTGCAGGCTTCCCGGGGCTGTTGCTGTACATCATTTTGCTCATCATCATGCCCAACAGCGAGGAATAATAGTTGACCTATAGAGAAAAATACCAGTTGGCAATAGAGATTTTTTTACCGGCCGACTACTCATTTTTCATTCATAATTCATCATTCATAATTTTCCATCAAGGATGGTCGAAAACATCAAGAGTCAGATGCGAAAAGGGATGTTGGAGTTTTGTATTCTCACCATCATCAACCGCACGGAGGAAGCCTATACATCGGACATTCTCGGTGCGTTGCAGGAGGCAGACTTGTTGGTGGTGGAAGGAACCATTTATCCGCTTCTCACGCGCATGAAGAACAACGGCATTTTGGCGTATCGTTGGCAGGAGTCTAAGGATGGTCCGCCTCGCAAATATTATAGAATTACCGAAGCAGGACAGAACCTACTCTCCGAATTGCACCACGAGTGGGACGCCATCAGCCGTTCCGTCAACGGCATCACCGCCACAACTAATTCATAATTACAATCGGTTGTCCCGAAAAATCTAATCATTCGTAATTACAACTGTTGCGATATGTGCGGAGAAATCATTTTTTCTTTTTTATTTGCACCTATTTTTTCCCTTTTTTCTTGCCGCTTTGCGGGATATGAGAAATCCTGCTCGCTATGCTCGCGAAAAATTGAGAAAATCATCCGGTCAAATCGGAAAATCGACATACCGCAGTGGCTTATCGCAAAACTAATCATTCCTAATTCTTAATTCCTAATTAGAAGAAATGAAGGAGACTCGAACCATCAATCTCAATGGACAAGTGTTCCATATCGACAACGATGCCTATCTCTCGCTGTCGTCCTATCTGCAAGATATCGAACTGCGCCTTTCGGCGGACGAGCGTCAGGAGGTCATGGCCGACCTTGAAGCCCGTATATGCGAGTTGCTTCAGTCCGCGCTCTTTGCCAAGAATCAGCAAGTGGTCAATATCGCCATGGTCAACGACCTGAAACAGCGTATCGGTGCGCCCTCCGATTTTGGTGAGAACAAGCGTCCGAAGGTGCGCCCACAGGCTAACAACCAGGGTTGTGGCCGTGCGTTGGGCATTGCGCTCAAGGTGTTTCTTATCATCTGCGCCCTGCCTGTGCTGTTTATCGTGCTTATCGTTGCTTTTTCGCTTATTTTGGGAGTCTTTGGCGCAGGCATAGGCGTGGCAGCCTTCTTGCCCGAGCTGCTCGGCAGCGGTTGGCTTACCGCCCTTATCGTCATTCTTGCCGCCGCGGTCATCATTCTGCCTATCGTCATGATTATCGTGCCTATTGTTTCCTATATGCGCACCCGTCGTGGTCCGAAAGCCCGTTTCTGGTGGATTGTTGTGGTCGCTTGGGTGCTCTCGTTGGGCGGACTCGTTTGGGCAGGTATTGCGCAATGCAAGACCATCGACGACCCTGTCGCTTTGCTTCAACGCCTCGATGCGTACGATGACGACGATTGGGATGATATCGACGACACCCTCTTGCAGCACGAGGAGCGTTCCGTCGAAGCCTTCTCGGCCATCCGTATCCATGGTGCCGCCGAGGTCATGTTGCAGCAGGCCGACAGCCAATCCGTGTGGGTGTGTGCCACCGACCTTGCTAAAGTCCAAACAACAGTGAAAGACGGCGCACTCTGCATCAACATCGACGCACCTCGTTATACCAAGGCAAAACTCACCATCGCTGTGCCTGACCTAAGCCTGATAGAGGCTGACGGAGCGTGCGAGTTGGAGTGCAAAAACGGCTTTGTGACCGATTCCTTGTATATCACCTTAGCCGGAGCAGCGGACGCAGACCTTAGGCTCACCGCAAGGGCCGTCACCCTCGACTGCACCGGGGCAGGTGGCATCGATTTGACGGGGCAGACCGAGTCTTTCCGTGTCGATCTCACGGGAGCGAGCCGCCTCGATGCCGAGGAGTTCGTCGCACAAGATGTGCATATCAACTGTGCAGGGGCGAGCCATTCCGAGGTGAATGTGCAGCGGACGCTTTGGGCGCAAGCCGTTGGAGCGAGCCAGATCGAGTATATCGGTTCCCCGAAGGTGGAGCAGCGTATGGCAGTAGGTGGCAGTCATATCTCCAACAACTAATCCGCTTTAGAAACATTCTCCACTCTAGAAACATCCAATACTAATCTCTTCTCGAGACATCCTATTCGTTTACATATATCATTTGTTTGCTCTGCAGTCGTTTTTCGTCTGCAGAGTTTTTTTGTATCATGTTTCCCTCCCGGACATATAATTCATAATTATATCACATTTCTTCCATACAACAAATGTTGCAACAAATGTATCATCATTTGCAACAAATCTTTTATGTATTCTTTTATAAAAGTAGTACTTTTGCGGTGTCAAAATACCAAATACCATGAAAAAACTATTCTCATTCTTGCTTTGCTGTATGCTGACCGTTGTCGCATCGGCACAAGTCTATTACCTTATCCCTTCTGTGGATACCTCAGCTTCGGCAATTACCTCCACCGATTCGTTTCTTCCCGAGGAAGACGGCCAGCAGCCCGAGCGCAACGCATACACTTGGTTCTGCTCGCAGTACGGCAACGACCATATTGTTACGGTCAAGGATGTCGTTGATGGCAAGTTGCTCACCGATGGCGAACTCGGTTCCGTGCAAGTTTTGTGGATCAATGTAGCACGCGTAGGGTTGCAACTTTCTCAGTTCGACTCTATTTTTGCGACCGACTTCCGTAATCAACTCAAATTGTTTGTTCAGGCAGGCGGAAACCTATATCTCTCCTCGCAGGCGACCCGCCTTGTGACCGAAATCGGCCGTTGCTCATGGTGGCCAAACGACTACAAATGCGACGGCTATGAGTCTTATACCGAACCCCAATCATGGGATATTGCATTCAATTTCTGCACCGGTGTCGACCATGCCTCGCATGCTGTCTATGCCAATATGACCGATAAGGGGCAGATAGATGAAGTAGATGCCATTTTCCCGCTCCAAGAAGGCACACAGCGCACCGACAACAATACGGGTTGGGGTGAGTGGAATCTATATTGGACACAAACCGGTCATACCGATGCTGCTCCCGGGGGCTGCGACCCGCTTCGCCAAAGCAATTTCGAAGACGCACAGCACTGCCAGATTTTGGGCGGTTGGGGACATACCCGTGGAATGGACTACGCCGGTTTTATCGAGTTCTTTCCGCATGACACCTACAAAGGAACGGTCATCGCTATGGGTTTGGCAGCCTACCAATGGTGCACCGCCAATACCCGGGTAGCCAATGTGCAGAACCTCACCAAAGGCGTTCTCGACTATCTTTCCTTGCCCTATTCGTTGACATGGTCGGCAGACGCTGCCACCACCGCCACCATCGGCAGCACGGCTACTGTTACGGCTACCGCCAACCCGCTCTATACCATTACCTACGCCAGTGCCGACCCCGCTACGGCTTCTGTCAAGGAGGACGGCTCCGTTCTGGCTAACTATTTCGGTGAGGCAACGCTGACCGCCACCATCAACGCAGGCGATGGCATCCGTTTCCCGAAGCAGTCCCGAACCATCTCCCGTATTCTGACCGTACAGGGTGGTGCGGCAGCCGCATTCGGCTATGTCCTCCCCTATAGTCCCGCCGCAATGGCCGCTTACGACAACGAGGAGAGCCTCCTACCTGACTATCGCACCTACCAATGGTTCTACGACCAATATGTCCGTACGGGCAAGGGTTGCTTCATCAATCCCGCCGACATGGCCACTATTTCCGCCGAGGTCGAAGTCTTGTGGATTCACAACGACCATGTAGGCCTCGCGAGCCAAGACTATTACGATGCATTGGGCGGCGACACTTTCCGTGAAGCGCTCCGTGCCTATCTCAACGCAGGGCACAACCTGTTCCTTTCCAAGCAGGCTACCCGCCTTGTGGGCGATTTGGGACGCAACGATTTCCCGAGTTACAACAACGCAGGTTACGCCACTCGAGACGCATGGCGTGTAGGCAACGAGTTCTTTACGGGCGATGACCGTATCGATTTGAGCAACCATCCCGTCTATGCCAATATGGGTACCAACACCACCATCATGGCGGCAGGCAACCATACCGACAACAACGATGTTTGGCAGAACTTTGCGGAGGGCACCACCCCAACCGATCGTTCCCGCTTCACCGACTACGAGCAGGCGCACAACTGCCGCATTTTGGGCGGTTGGGGCCACAATACCGAGTTGGAGTGTATCGGTTTGATCGAATACCTTCCGCAGGCCGATCTTAACGGCACTATCGTAGCCATGGGCTTAGCCGCTTACCAGTGGAGCATGACCGACGACGAGGCAGCCAACCCATCCACCGAGCAACAGGCTTTGCAGACGCTTACGAGCAACATTCTCACCTATCTGCAGTCGCCGCTCTCCTATACCTACACGCGCGCTGACTTGTTCGGTGGCCAATACGGTACCCTCTGTATTCCGCAGGCAGTTGCCACCACGACTAATTCGGGCGCTACTTTCTATTCCATAGAGAAGGCCAATTACGATGACGCTTCCCGTTTGGTTTCCATCGACCTCGTCGAGCAGACCACGCTTGCAGCAGGTGTTCCGTATATCTTCGCCACCGATGCCGATGCCACCGAGTTCACACTTACCATTAGCAACATCCAAGAGGATGCCGCACAGACTGCCAATGGTTTGGTCGGCACTTTCGAGGACATCACCGTTCCTGCCAACGACAACAACTGGATTCTCAACAACAACCAGATTCGCCTCTGCGGTGAGAACAATACGACGCCTGCCAACCGTGCCTACATCCATGTAGCCGACATCGCAGACCAATCGGCATCCACTCCCGCCGGTGTCCGTCGTCTGACGGTCAAAAACGCCGACTACGACGACACCACGACCGACCTTCCGGAATCCACCGACGGTAACGCTTCCGGTTGGGGTTCTTCTGACAATGCTTGGGGCTCTTCTTCCGATAATTCCCGAACCACTCCCGAAGCAACTCGCTATATATACAATGTTTTGGGTCAGCGTGTCGCCTCCGCCACCGACGGACTCTACATCATCGACGGCCACAAGGTGTTAGTTACCAAATAGAACCATGTTAGTAACCCACTAATATCATTTTAGTAACTCACTACCACTACCTAATTCCCCATGACACAAGGTATTAGTTTCTAAATAATTTCTCTTTTCTCGGTTAGAGGGTGTGCCCTCTGCACACCCTCTAACCCCCTTTTTAATCCAATCCATCACCATGAAAAACAAGAAACCGTACACTTCGCCTCGTACTGAGGTGCTTTCTCTTCTCTCCGAGAACGACACTATGCAACACTTGTATGTTGCCAGCGGAACCGCAGGTTACCTACCCGTTAATGGCTACATCGCCGACTGATATGCGTACACTCTCCCTCAGAACGACCCTCTTGTGCCTTTGTCTTGCCGTAGGACTTGCTTCTATGGCGCAGGTGCTTTCCGTTAGCGGTAGCGTCACCGATGGAAACACGGGCGAACCGCTCATCGGTGTGTCCGTATTGGAGCAAGGCACACAGGTCGGCACCATCACCGACTTTGATGGTCATTTCTCGCTCTCTGTCGCAGAGGGCGCTCAATTGGTCTTCTCGTATGTGGGCTACAAGGAAGTCATCCTCCCCGCCCAAGCCTCTATGTTCGTCCGTATGTCGGAGAATGCCGAACAACTGCAGGAGCTAGTCGTCACCGGCTATACCACCCAGCGCAAGGCAGACCTCACGGGCGCAGTCAGTGTCGTCAGTGTGGGCGACCTCAAGAAACAGAACGAGAACAACCCGATGAAAGCCATGCAGGGCAAGGTAGCGGGTCTCAATATCTCCACCGACGGTTCGCCTTCAGGCTCTGCCACTGTGCGTATCCGCGGTATCGGCACGCTCAACGACAACGACCCGCTCTATATCATCGACGGTGTCCCCACCAAGGGCGGCATGCACGAACTCAACGGCAACGACATCGAGTCCATTCAGGTGCTCAAGGACGCTGCCTCTGCCAGCATCTACGGTTCTCGTGCCGCTAACGGTGTCATCATCATCACCACCAAGAAGGGCGAGGAGGGTCGTGTCAAGGTCGATTTCGATGCCAGCGTCACCATCTCCCGCTATGTCAATCGTATGTCCGTGCTCAATACCGAGCAGTTTGGCCAGTGCCTCTGGCAGGCCTACATCAACGATGGCCTCGATCCCAATACCAACGGTCTGGGCTATACCTACGACTGGTCGTACAACGCAGCCGGAGCCCCCATACTCAACAGCCTCTCTATGCGCAAGTACCTCGACGACGCCGGCACTACCCCTGCAGCAGACACCGATTGGTTCGATCAAATTACCCGCACGGGCGTTGTGCAGCAATACAACCTCGCCGTCAGTCAGGGCGGCAAACACGGCAAGAGTTACTTCTCCGTCGATTACTACAAGAATCTCGGTATCATTAAGAATACAGATTTTGACCGTTTCTCTGCCCGTGCCAATTCCGACTATTCGTTCTTGAACGATCGTGTCACTATCGGCGAAAACTTCACCCTCAACCGCACCAGCGAGGTGCAAGCCCCGAGCGGTATTCTGCAGAATGCCTTGCAGTTCAATCCTTCGCTGCCGGTCTATACCACCACGGGCGACTATGCAGGCCCTGTGGGCGGCTACCCCGACCGTGAGAACCCGGTGGCTCGCCTCGACCGAAACAAGGACAATCGCTACACCTACTGGCGTCTTTTCGGCAATGCATTTGTCGATGTAGAGGCGTACAAAGATTTGCATATCCGCACCACAGCGGGTCTTGACTACTCGCAGAAGAAGCAGCGTATCTTCACCTATCCCGTCACGGAGGGCAATGTCGCTACCACCACCAACGGTGTCGAAGCAAAACAAGAGCATTGGATGCGTTGGATGTGGAATGCCGTCGCTACCTACAATTTCGAGGTAGGCAAGCACCGTGGCGACGCCATGCTCGGCGTCGAACTCATCCGCGAGACTTCCGAGTATTTTTCGGGTGCGAAGCAAGATTTCCTGCTTCTCACGCCCGACTATATGTGGCCCGACGCAGGTACGGGCAAGGCACAAGCTTACGGTGGCTCCGAGGGCTATTCGCTGCTGTCCTATTTCGGCAAGTTCAACTACTCCTACGACAACCGCTATATGGCGTCGCTCACCGTCCGTCGTGACGGGTCGAGCCGTTTTGGTCGCAACAATCGTTTCGCCACTTTTCCTGCCGTGTCGTTGGGTTGGCGTCTGAGCGAGGAGCACTGGATGTCCTCCACCCGTTCCATTTTGGACGATCTCAAACTCCGTGTGTCGTGGGGGCAGACGGGTAACCAAGAGATTTCCAACCTTGCCCGCTATACCATCTACCTGAGCGGCTACGGCGTCGATGAGAACGGCGGCCAGAGCTACGGCACAGGCTACGATATTTCGGGTTCTAATGGTGGCAGCACGCTCCCGTCGGGTATGAAACGCACCCAGATTGGCAACGACGACCTCAAGT
Organism: bacterium; assembly: GCA_963591775.1. GTDB lineage: Bacteria > Bacteroidota > Bacteroidia > Bacteroidales > Paludibacteraceae > Colicola. The sequence goes on along the minus strand of CAVATM010000006.1, from coordinate 115,413 downwards.
GGGAGACCACCACGCAAACCAATGTGGGTCTCGATTTTTCGTTCTGGGGACAACGCCTTTATGGTAGTTTCGATTGGTTCTATAAGAACACCGACGACATTTTGCTCTATATGACAGGCATCGCCGTTATGGGTGAAGGTTCGAGTCAGTGGGTCAATGCAGGCTCTATGCGCAATATCGGCGAGGAACTGACACTTGGCACACGCGGCGACAGCCGTGGTGGTTTTCATTGGGACATCACCGCCAACCTCTCCCACTACTCCAACGAGATCACCAAACTCCCTGAAACGGTGGCAGCCAACGGCACTTATGGCGGCAATGGTGTCAAGTCGGTTGTCGGCCACGCCATGGGCTCGCAGGTGGGCTATGTGGCTGAGGGCATATTCCGTAGTCAGGAAGACATCGACAACCACGCCACGCAAGAGGGCGCAGGGCTCGGCCGCATTATGTGGAAGGACCTCAACGGCGACGGGGTCATCACCGAGGCAGACCAAGACTGGATTTACAATCCCATTCCTGCCTTGTCATACGGACTGAATTTCTATTTCGAGTATCATGGATTCGACCTGACGCTCTTCTTCCAAGGTGTGCAGGGCGTAGATATTATATCCGACCTCAAAAAGGAAACCGACCTTTGGGCGGGTCTGAATATCAGCAATCTCAACAAGGGAACTCGCCTGCTCGATGCATGGAGTCTTTCTAACCCTGATTCGGACATTCCGGCGCTCTCGGTGGCAGACAACAACAACGAGAAGCGTGTGTCTTCCTATTGGGTGGAGGACGGCTCGTATCTCAAACTCAAAAACATTCAGTTGGGCTACAATTTGCCGAAGCAGTGCCTTACCAAGATGCACATGGAGCGTTGGCGCTTCTATGCCTCTGTGCAGAATGTCTTCACCATCCACTCTCGTTCCTTCACGGGTGTTGACCCGGAGAACCCGAACTACGGCTACCCCAATGCATTGAATATCACTTTTGGTACCACCGTTAACTTCTAATCCCATGCGTACATCTTCCCTACTATATTCTATTCTTGCCGCATGCGTACTATCCGCCTGCTCGTTCCTTGACGGACAGGAGCCGCAGGGCACGCTCTCCGACGACCAAGTCCGCACCGCAGAGCAAGCCGACCGTCTGGTCACGGCAGCGTATGCCATCTTTATGTCGGCAGAAGACATCAACTCGTCGTTTTCTATGTGGAACTACGATGTCCGTTCCGACGATGCCTACAAGGGCGGCAATGGCACCTCCGACGGCGATGTCTTCCATCAGTTGGAGATAGAGCAAGGCGTACTGACCACCAACTGGAATATCTCCGATATGTGGACTCGCCTCTACAACTGCCTCTCGCGCGTCAATACTGCCATCGCTGTGCTGGAGCAGACCGACGACACCTACGAACTGAAGCAGGCCCGCCTCGGCGAAATGTATTTCTTGCGTGCCTACGGTCATTTCCTGCTCAAGCGCCTCTACAAGAACATTCCTTTTGTGGTCGATGCCAACCTCACCAGCGAGCAATACAATGCCCTTAGCAACACCACCTACACCAACGACGAGGGCTGGCAACTGATCATCAACGACCTCACCTACAGTTTCAATCACCTGCCCATGACGCAGGACGACAAGGGTCGTGCCTCCAAACCCGCCGCAGCGGCATTTCTCGCCAAGGTCTATCTCTACAAGGCGTACCGCCAAGACGATGCGCAGTCGCACGAGGTGACGAGTATCAACTCCAACGACCTTGACAGTGTCCTCTACTATTCCGACCCGCAATGGTATTCCACCTACGATTTGGAGCCAGACCTGCACAACAATTTCCGCCCCGAGCCGGAATACGAGAACGGCAAGGAGAGTATCTGGGCTATCCAGTATTCGCTCAACGACGGCACCAAGTACGGCAATCTCAACTGGTCGTATGGCCTTTGTGTGCCGAACATACCGGGCGTGACCGACGGCGGTTGCGATTTCTATAAGCCCAGCCAAAACTTGGTCAATACCTTCCGCACGGGCGAAGACGGTCTGCCCCTACTCGACACCTACAACGAGAAGGACTACAGCCTCAGCGAGGACTATGCTGACCCCCGTTTGTTCCTGACGGCGGCCATTCCGGGTCTGCCCTACGAATTCAACGACAAGTATATGGTCGAGAAAACGGGCACATGGAGTCGTTCCAACGGTCTCTATGGCTACAATGTATCGCTCAAGCATAATGTAGACCCAGATTGCGACTATCTTATCAAGGGTGCATGGTGGGGCAGCAGCATGAACCGCATTGTCTTCCGCTATGCCGATGTGTTGCTGGAGCGTGCCGAGGCCTTGGTGCAACTCGACCGCAGTGCCGAAGCACTCCCTTTGGTAAATCAACTGCGCACCCGTGCCGCACAGTGCCAAAGCGGTGTCATTGCCAACTATAGCACCCGCTACGGTGTACGAATGAAAGTATCGCCCTACACCACCGTGCCTAGCAAGGACGAGGCGCTGCGTATCGTCAAGATGGAGCGTCGCCTCGAACTCGCCATGGAGTCGGAGCGTTTCTTCGACCTGGTTCGTTGGGGCGAAGCCGATCAAGTGCTCAACGCATACTATGCCGCCGAGGCCAACAAGTGCTCTATCTATAGTGCGGCGCACTTCACCAAGAACAAGAACGAATACCTGCCCATTCCGTATGCTCAACTCGCTGCATCCAACGGGCATTACACTCAAAACATCGGCGGCTGGTAATCACAAATTACGAATACTATGAAACGCATTGCTCTCTATATCGTTCCGTTCCTGCTTTTGGCAGGCTGCAATTCCCACCTCACGGGCACGCTCTTGCTCGATGGCGACTGCTTTATCGACAGTCTTGTCCTCGACGAGCAATATGCCGGCACCATCGACCGTGCCGCCCGCACCATTGTGGTCACCGTGCCGGAGGACTACAACACCCGTGCCATGTGCCTGTCCTATCTCTCTGTGTCCGATGGGGCTGCTGCCTCAGTGGCAGAAGGCGACACACTCTGTCTGCACGAGGCTCGTGTGCTGCGTGTGACCAACGGCGACACCTATCTTGATTGGACGCTCACCGTTGCTTACCCTGTGATCGAAATCACCCAACCCAAGGTTCTTTTCGTGGGACAAGCAACGGCTAAATCATCCCTCTCGCAGGAGGAGCGCACCGCGTGCGATTGGCTGCTCAATACCGTACCCGAATCGTCCTACGCCTCTATCACCGACTTCCGCAGCGGCAAGATAGACCTTTCCCAATGCCAACTGATATGGTGGCATTTCCATAAGGACGGCGGCGTGGACGGACGCACCGCCTTCGAGTCGGCTGCCAACGATGCCGTTTTGGCGGTAGCCGCATTCCAGTCCTTCGTGGACAAGGGGGGCAGCCTTCTGCTCACCCGCTACGCCACCTACCTGCCAGGCTATCTCTCGCTTGCCGGTGCTACCGCCACCTACTGTTTCCCGAACAACTGTTGGGGGCAGAACGAGAGCGAGGCGGAGACCACCTCTTCCCCGTGGTATTTCCTGACCGATACCCTCCGCCACCCGATTTACGCCAACCTGCGCATGGGCGACGAGGCGAAAGGTATCTACCTCTGCGATGCAGGCTATCGTATCACCAACTCTACGGCACAGTGGCATATCGGTTCCGACTGGGGCGGCTATCCCACCCTTTCCGATTTTTCCGACAAGACGGGTGCCACACCGCTCGGGCAAGGCGGCGACGGAGCCGTTGTCGTATGGGAATATCCCGCTTGGGGCACGCAGGGGCGTATCCTCTGTATCGGCTCCGGCTGCTACGACTGGTATTCTGTGGACGGTGTCTATGGCGACTACCACGCCAATATGGACACCCTCACCCTCAACGCCATCCACTATCTTTGCAAATAATTTCCACCTATGAAATCCCTACCAATTCTCTGCATACTCACTACGCTCACCCTTGCTTCCTGCACGCAAGAGCGTATCTCTGTCCCCGAGCGTGACTGGGCGAACACCACCTATCTCTTCGATTCCGACGACGAGGCCATAACCACCACCTACTATAAGCCTTATGCCGGCTATGTAGGCGACCCCATGCCCTTCTACGACCCGCAGAGCCGTACTTTCCTTATCGGCTACTTGCAAGACTACCGCCCCAATCCCGTCGGCACCTACCACCCTATCTGGGGCGTACGCACCTCGGACGCCGCCCGTTACGAATCGTTGGGTGAGTTAGTCCCCTGCGGAGGGTTGCAGGAGCAAGACGCTGCCATCGGCACGGGCTGCTTTGTCTATGACTCGGTGCAGTCGCTCTACTATTGTTTCTATACGGGACATAAATACGAAGTGGCTGCCGGCGAAAACCGCGAGGCGGTGCAGTATGCCACCTCGCCCGACTTCCATACATGGACGAAAAACCGCTCCTTTGTCCTTCGTGGCAACGACTACGGCTATTCCTCCGTCGATTTCCGTGACCCGTGTATCTTTACGGGCGACGACGGACTCTACCATCTCCTTGTCTCCACCAAGCAGGGCAACAAGGGCGTGTTGGCGGAATTCACTTCCTTCGACTTGCAGCACTGGACGCATGCAGGCGTCTTCATGTCCATGATGTGGGATCGTTTCTACGAGTGCCCCGACCTCTTCCGCATGGGCGACTACTGGTATCTTGTCTATAGCGACCAGACCATTGTGCGCCGTGTGCAGTACTTCAAGGCACGCACGCTCGACGAACTGAAAGCCTGCACCGCTGCCGACGCAGGGCTTTGGCCGGACAACCACGAGGGATTTCTCGATAGTCGCGGCTTCTATGCGGGCAAGACGGCATCCAATGGTTCGGAGCGTTACATCTTCGGCTGGTGTCCTACCCGCAACGGCAAGGACAACACCGCCACGCAGACCTCTACCACCCAGTCGCTCGACTGGGCAGGCACCTTGGTCGCCCATCACCTCCTGCAGCACGAGGACGGCACGCTGACCCTTGCCCCCGTCGAGGCTATCGCACAAAAATACACCTCCGAGCAAGGCGTTCGCCTTATGAACGCCGAAGGTAGCGTTACCGTCACCGACTCGCTCTATACCCTCGACGAGAACAGCCATATTCTGTTCCCCCGCTTGGGCTATCACAACCACTTGTCGTTCACCGTTCGCACCGAGGGAAGCGAGGACCATTTCGGGCTTTCTTTCGCTCGTGGCACCTCTATGACAAGCACCGCCGACTCCTCGGTGTACTATACCCTATCCGTTCATCCTGAGAGTCCCACCACCCGCAAGATCAACTTCGAGCAAGAGGGTGAGGGCGGTATCGGCTACATCGCCGACATCGACAGTTATGTCTTCGCCACCCCCGCCGACAACACCTATCACATCGATGTCTATACCGACAATTCTGTCTTGGTGCTCTATATCAACGACATTCTGTGTTATACCAACCGTGTCTATGGCACTGCCCGCAACTGTTGGAGCGTCAATGCCTACACGGGTACGATAACTCTCTCCGATATTCACCACTACACCTACTAATTTTTCACCTGCTATTCGATTTCATTCCACAACCTGCTTGTCTCACCACGCATAAAACTATCTCACGATACTCAAATTTCTTTTTTACATGAAAAGACACCTTTTTTCTCTTTGCTTAGTGTTGCTTTGTATGGCTACCGCATCAGCTCAAATCTCATTCACACGCTCCGGATCATACGACATGCTCATCCGAGTTGCCGAACCACACCGCTACCTACTCTTGCCTATCGAGGAGGCTGCCCCCGAATACCGTGTACAAGTCATCGAGCAGGGCAAGATTCTCCGCACTCTCACCCTGCGTCTGGGTGCTAAAAACAAGATAGACTACTATGTCCCCTTCGATATGGAGGGGCTTGATACCCAATCGCTTGTGCTGGCAGTCCATGTATGGAACCAGCCACAGAGCCCAGCCCTGCACGAGCCATCGCCGATGGACTACATTGCGTGGGACAGCATTCAGGCAGCAGACGAATACACCTTCGTCAATACCGAGAAGCAGTACCGCCCTGCGTTCCACCACACCCCGCAATGGGGCTGGATGAACGACCCCAACGGCATGTACTACGATGCCTCCACGGGTCTCTACCACCTCTATTTCCAGCACAACCCCTACTGCTCGCTGTGGCAAAATATGTCGTGGGGACACTCCACTTCCTCCGACCTCATCCACTGGACGCCCTGCCCTGAAGCCATTCTGCCCACCACACTCGGTACCATCTTCTCCGGCTCTGCCGTCATTGACACCCACAACACGGCTGGTTTTGGCGAGAACGCCGTCGTGGCTATCTACACCGCCGCCGAACTGATGGGGCAATCGCAAGCCCTTGCCTACTCCACCGATGGCGGCCGTACCTTCACGCAATACGCCGGCAATCCGATACTTACCACCACCATCCCCGACTTCCGTGACCCCAAAGTATTCTGGAACGAGCAGGACAGCGCATGGTGCATGGTGCTTGCCTGCGGACAAGAGATGCGTTTCTACCGCTCCGCCAACCTGCGTGAGTGGTCGTATATGTCTTCTTTTGGTTCCGACTACGGCAACCACGAGGGGGTTTGGGAATGTCCCGACCTGCTCTGCCTCACCGAGCGTGAAACGGGCAAGAGCCATTGGGTGCTGATTTGCAACATCAATCCGGGCGGACCTTTCGGTGGCTCGGCAACCCAATACTTTGTCGGCAACTGGGACGGCCACACCTTCACCGCTCTGCAAGAGAACGGCCGGGTGCCTACCAAGTGGTTGGACTGCGGCAAGGACCACTATGCAGCCGTATCGTTTGCCCACACGCCCGACCATCGTCCGATCCTCTTGGCGTGGATGAGCAACTGGCAGTATGCCAACCAAGTCCCCACCATGCAGTACCGCTCTGCCAACTCGCTGCCCCGTGAGATAGACCTTTTCACCGACAAGGACGGTATCTTGCGTGTCGGCGTACGCCCCGCAGCCGAAGTACAGGCCTTGCATGGCAACAAGGTAAAGATCCTGCCGCAGACGGCTATCGTCGAGATAGACATCCAGCGAGGCGACCGTCCTGCACAGATTACGCTGAGCAACGACCTCGGCGAGCAGGTAGTGATGAACTACGATTTCCAGGCGGGCACATTCTCTATGAACCGCCACAAATCGGGCAAGGTATCGTTCTCGGATGCGTTCCCCACGACCACCGTTACCCCTCTCTTTGCCGAAGCAACCCGCTACCATCTCACGCTCTACATCGACCGTTCCTCCATCGAGGCGTTCGACGGCGACGGCCATTGGGCAATGACCAACCTTGTCTTCCCCACCAAGCCCTACAACCGCCTCAAGGTCTCCGGCGGCAAAGCCAGCATCTATTCAATTAAGAATTAATAACCCGTACAGCGCATTAACTCTTAAAATAACAGCAACATACAATCCCTATAAAACCATAAAGTGGTAGGGTAATGGTAGGGCGATACGTCCGAGATAAGTCGCTGATACCCCTTTGCCACACTTTTATTCGCATAAATTAACTAACCATGACAACTAATAAACGAACTTCTTTCGGAGCACTGGCAGCCGTAATGCTGTGCTTCTTTACGATGGGCTTTGTCGATTTGGTCGGCATTGCAAGTAACTATGTACAACAAGACCTCAGCCTGACGGACAGCGAGGCGAACATCATGCCGTCGCTCGTGTTCTTCTGGTTCTTGATATTCTCCGTGCCTACGGGTATGCTGATGAACAAGATCGGGCGCAAGAACACCGTGCTGCTCTCTATCGTGGTGACGGTCATCTCGCTCATCCTGCCCATCTTTGGCGACAACTATCCCCTCATGCTCGTAGCCTTCTCGCTGCTTGGTATCGGCAACGCACTGATGCAGACCTCGCTCAACCCGCTGGTATCGAACATCGTGCGCAACAACCTCTCGGCGACCATGACTTTTGGTCAGTTCGTCAAGGCCATTGCCTCGTTCTCCGCACCGTATATCGCCATGTGGGGTGCCACGCAAGTCATCCCCTCCGGCACACTCGGCTGGCGCGTGTTGTTCCCCGTCTATGGCGTTATCGGCGTACTGGCAATTCTGGCATTGGGTTTCACGCATATCGACGAGGAGCCGGTCGCTAAGGGCAGCAGCATTGTCGATTGCTTCCGCCTGCTCGGCAAGCCATTCGTGCTGCTCTGCTTCCTTGGCATTATGTGCCATGTAGGAATCGATGTAGGCACCAACACCACCGCCCCGAAGATTCTCATGGAGCGGCTCGGCATGTCGTTGGACGCCGCCGCTTTTGCCACCTCGCTCTACTTCCTGTTCCGCACGCTCGGCTGCTTGAGCGGCTCGGTCATCTTGCGTTACCTCTCTGAGCGGGCATTCTTTGCCATCAGCGTAGCCATGATTGTAGCGTCCATGATTATTCTGTCGGTGGCGAGCGTACAGTGGCTGCTCTATGTGGGCATTGCGCTGGTCGGTTTCGGCAACTCCAATGTATTCTCCATCATCTTTGCGCAAGCGCTGGCACACGAGCCGGAGCATAAAAACGAAGTATCCGGTTTGATGATTATGGGACTTTTCGGCGGCACGGTCTTCCCGTTCTTTATGGGCTTGGCGAGCGATGCCATCGGCACCCTCGGTGCAGTCCTTGTCATGGCAGTCGGCGCAGTCTATCTAGCATGCCTGACCCTCAAAATCAAACGGAATAAGTAACAATTTCATTTAGGAGTTGATAAGTTTAGCGTTTTGCACAGCCTACTCTCTACTAAAAACTCTCCACTATCCACTTTCTACAAAACAAAGAATTCATGCAAAAAAACTATGTAATAGGTCTGGGCGAGGTCTTGTTCGATTGTCTGCCCACAGGACGCAAGTTAGGTGGCGCAACCGCTAACTTTGCCTTCCATGTATCTCAATTCGGATTCGATTCGTGCGCCATCTCCGCCATCGGCGACGATGCCTTGGGGCGTGAGGTGACGGACACCTTCGATAAGGTCGGTTTGTACTACAATCTGCCCAAGGTGGCGTACCCCACCGGCACGGTGCAAGTAACGCTCAATGCCGAAGGAGTCCCGAACTATGACATCTGTTTGGGCGTAGCGTGGGACAACATCCCGCTTACCGAAGAGAGCCTTGCCATTGCCCGCAACGCCAAAGCCGTCTGCTTTGGCTCGTTGGCACAGCGTTCCGAGGTCAGCCGCCGCACCATCAACGCCCTCTTGGACGCCATGCCTGCCGATGCACTCCGTGTGTTCGACATCAACCTACGCCAACAGTGGTACACCAAGGAAGTCATCGAAACATCGCTTCATCGCTGCAATGTGCTGAAGATTAACGACGAAGAACTGGACATCGTAGCGCCCATGCTGCTCCATACGGAGGTATTCCCCGATAGCCTGATTGCGAGCGACGAGGCAAAAACCGTTGAGGTCTGCCGTGTGCTGCTAGCCACCTACGACATCCGTATGGTAGTGCTTACTTGCGGCACTTGCGGGTCGTATGTCATCACGACGGACACGGTGAGCCATCGTGCCACGCCCAAGGTCGAGGTAGCCGACACGGTCGGTGCAGGCGACAGTTTCTCAGGGGCATTTATTGCCCAACTGCTGCAGGGCAAGTCCATTGCCGAGGCGCACGAGAAAGCCGTTGCCGTCTCCGCCTATGTCTGCACTCAGCACGGCCCCATGCCCATCCTCCCCAAGGAGCTGCTCGATTAAAGGACATAAAAGTACCCCGGTCAAAAACTCCACATTTTCTAAATCATTTCTTATCCCTTTCCCGAGCCATTCCCGAAGGAACTCCTAAGAATTCCCGGAAAAATTCCTAAGCATTCCCGAACCACTCCCGAAGGAACTCCTAAGAATTCCCGGAAAAATTCCTAAGCATTCCCGAACCACTCCCGAAGGAACTCTCTATCTAACGCCTCAAAATCTCGAGATTTTGAGGCGTTAGTTATATATTATCTCCATTCATGTACGCCCATTCCCTATATGTTTTTCAACATATTTACTCCAAAATCCCTATCAATCCGCCCTATTTTTAACATATAAACCGTATCCACCCTTGTATAGATAGATTATTTATCGTACCTTTGCAGCCGAATCTACGCCGGTGGGGAATATGTCCTCGTCAGTGGGTAGATTAGACATATTGAATAGCGTTTATTGACGCTTTGTGGCTTGTAATCAGAAACTTCGCAACTTTCTATACACTTCAAGTACAAAGTAGCAGTAGATGCCTATGGGTGTGACGTTAGTCACGCTATGCTTTCTTCTCAGGCATAGTGTATCGTCATATCAGCGTAGGTTTCCTGTTGTTTATTGAAGTGTAAGGCAATGCGAAGGCCTCTGATTGCAAATAAGCAACTCGAGGTCTGCGCTTTTTGTATGTATATGTGCATGATTAAGAATCACAACATAAACAAAATAATGGAAATGCCCTACATAATAGATCCATACGGGATTTTAGGCTCAAAAGAACCACTATTCCGTATTAGCAGTTATGAGAATGCCATAAATAGTCTAATCGGCAAATATCTATGGTTTTCACGGCCAAATGAATGGAAAGATCCGTATGAACTATTCTTTTACAATGCCACTTACGATGGGCAACCATTCGGATTGAAAGACCGCTGCTTTGTAGCATGCCTCACTCCTATTCGTATCTCAGAGGCTCAATGGGTTATGTATGGTAATGGTGCTACTAACTGCTTACGATTCGATTTCAACAAATCTGTTTTACAAAGTGTGTTACATGATTTCTGCGTGGCTAAACAGTGCAGAGCCTACATAGAGCCTATACGATACGATGCAGCACGAAAAATCAAAATATACAATCCTCATAGTATAAACTCTGCCCCGTATAAGACATGGAGCGAATCCGATTGGATACAACTATTAACCCTAAAGAGAAATGCTTATAAATACGAAAACGAGGTACGAATTATCCTTGTTTTCGATGAAACACCGAATAATACAGAGAAAGGTATCATGCTACCTTATGAATGTGCACATACACATATAATTAACCAAATACAGCTCCATCCGGCAATCAACCGGGCCGAGGAAAAAGTAACTAGGTTATTATTAGAGAAATTATTCAGTTTTGTACCAATGCATGATAAAAGCGGTAGGCTACAACCCACCATTACCCAATCTCGATTATACCAAGCAATCAAACCCAAAAGTTACTAATCAATTTAGAATATGAAACATTCATTCTTTATACTTTGCACAGCCATGTTGCTGTTGTGCAATCCGATTTTTCTTACAGCCGCCGATGTGTGGGATGTTACCTCGAAGGAGTCTTGGACCAACGGCACAGGAACAGAATCCGATCCGTATCGTATAGAAACCGCTGCCCAACTAGCCTATTTATCGGAACAAGTAAAAAATGGGAGTGCGTATGATGGAATTTTTTTCCTACAAACTGAAGATATTGACATCAATAGCAAATCGTGGATTTCTATAGGATACAACATATCTAATACATTTTCAGGATTTTATGATGGTGGACAAAAGCAAGTACTAAATCTTTCAAATTTTTTATTTGGCTGCGTCAAATCAGCGACATTTCAAAATATAACTATTGCTGGCACATCCCGATACTCCTTAATAAAATCGGCCTATGGAGATGTTAGGCTCAACAATTGCCATAACAAATCAACTTCAGAAATTACCTATGCAGGAGCTGGACTAGTAGTTCGTGCAGAACTAGGATGTATCACACTAGATCATTGCAGTAACCATGCAACTGTAACGGGTAGTTACAAATCATCTGATACCCTCTATATAGGAGGCTTGGTCGGCCGAGCACAAAACATTAAAATGGAAAGATGTTATAATACAGGCGATATTTCATATAAGACCCCAAACTCCAACTATTACGGGAAGTTAGCATGTGCCGCTGGATTAGTCGGATTTGCTAGTTCGTTAGATATAGCTAATTCATTCAATAATGGAAAGATTTATATGAGTTGCACCAAGTACGGTGATGGTGCTGGTGGCTATACAATCGTTCATGCGGTCGGATTAGCAACAGGCAAAGGAATTATAAAGAAATCATACAATACGGGATACATATATGCTGCTCCAAAAGAATATATAAAAGGATACGCTTTTGGATTATCAAATTGTACAAATCAATACTGTTATTCTATCGGATATCCCCGTGACCCTGATGGTACTAAATTCAGCTATTACTTAGGATTAGATTGCAGTAATTGTTATTGCGTTCTTAGTGCCGACCATAAATATGCATACGATTACATAGCAAGTTCCGCTTCTGTTGATATATATTACAATTCCAATTTTGTAGTAACCAATGAATATCATGCAACCGCAAAATCAACTGAACAAATGAAATCTCCTTCTTTTGTTTCATTGCTTAATGGGGAAACGGATTCTTTCTATCCTGACTATACCAATATCAATAACGGATATCCTATATTCCGTTGGCAGTTGAATGAACAAGAAATATACAACATCCAAACCATTTATTCTACAGCCCAAGGCTCCGTCACGGGTGCCGGCGAGTACCCCAATGGCGCACAGATTCAGTTGACCGCCGTCCCGAAGGAACACTATACTTTCACCCAATGGAGTGATGGTGTCACCGACAATCCCCGCACCGTGTCCGTCACCGGCGATGCCACCTATATGGCACAGTTCGAGCGCTCGAGCTACACGGTATATATCAACCAAGACTGTTCCATCACGGTGGAGTAAGGCTATGAGGTACAGACTTTTTCATCGTTCCGTTGTCGCCCTTTTCTGTTGGCTGATGGTGTCGGTCTCGCTCTCGGCAGACCCCTATAGGGTCATTGTCCGCACGCAGGACTGCTCTCGCCGGCAGGTGCTTGAGGTCACGCCGGGTATGCCTATCACCCTCGTAGCCGAGCCGCTTGCGGGTGCCGCCTTTCTCGGCTGGAGCAACGGCGCCACGGCGAACCCTTATACGCTGACCATCTCCTCCGACACCCTCCTTACGCCCTTATTCTCCGAGGCAACGCCGACCGTCAAGCACATACTGACCCTCTACACCGATGCCTGCGACTCTCCGACAACCTTAGAAGCAGCGCAAGGCAGCACCGTCACCCTCGTAGCGCAGCCCCAAGTCGGCTATCTGTTCAGCCGCTGGGAGGATGGCGACACATCCAATCCCCGCACGGTCACGGTTGCTGCAGATGCCATCTATCGGGCTGTATTCAAGGAAAATCCGTCATCAGGTGGCGGCAGCACAACGCCATTGCCCACGCACACGATTACCATTCAGAGCGACAAATGTGCAACCCCCAAGACCCTGCAAGTCACCGAGGGAAAACACCTCACGCTGTACGCATCAGCTGATGCCTGTGGCCGCTTCCGTCAATGGTCCGACGGTAACACCGACAACCCTCGCACAGTGGAGGTAACCACCGACGCCACCTACACCGCCGAATTCACAAGACTACAATACACCCTCACCGCCACGCCTGACGACGCTGTGCATGGGGCAGTCACTATCACCATCGAATAACTAATAAACATCACAATAATGAAAAAGAACCTTTCTCTCCTGCTCATGGCGTTATGCATTTTTGCCACCGCCCACGCCGACCAGCTGGTCGTCGATTGCGGCAGTTCTGCCACCATGACCGCCACGCCTGCCACAGGCTACCACTTCGTGCGTTGGAACGACCTCAACACCGACAACCCTCGCACCATCAGCCCGACGGAGGACGCTACCTACACCGCCTATTTTGCTATCAACCAATACACTATCATCTTCCAAAACTACGACGGCTCCGAGTTGCAAAAAGAGACACTCAATCATGGCGATGCAGTCAGCTACAAGGGGGATATTCCTACCAAACCCGCTACGGCACAATACACATACTCATTCAGCGGTTGGAGCCAGAACATCGAATACACCGCCACCGCCGATGCCACTTATATCGCTCAATTCGACCCGATAACCAACAAGTACACCATCACATTTAAGAACTGGGACGGCACCGTTCTTGAGTCGCAAGAGTGGGAATACGGCACGCTCCCGTCCTACTCGGGTACGCCTACCCGCCCGGCTGATGCAGAGAATACCTACACCTTCTCCGGTTGGGACAAGACCATCTCTTCGGTCACGGGTGAAGCCACCTACACGGCACAATACAACGGCACGACCAATTCCTACCCCCTCACCACTTCCGGCGAGCATGGTACGACCACGGGCGACGGCACCTATCTCTATGGCAAGAGCGTAACCATCACCGCCGTGGCAGACGCTTGCTACGAGTTCGTACAGTGGAGCGATGGCGACACCAACGCCACACGCGAGGTTACCGTCACAAGCAACGCTACTTATGTGGCTACCTTCCGCAAGATCCAATACACCATCACGGTGCAATCCGACAACGATGCGCAAGGCTCTGTCAGCATCAAGGCGCTTGAATAACCGAATATGAAAAGGCTACTTTCTTTCATTTTATGCCTGCTTAGCGTAAGCATTCTCTTTGCTGAGAGTGCTCCGCTCAGCCGGCGCATAGAGTGTGGCGACTGGTACGAACTGAAAGCAACGCCTTACGAAGATTACCATTTTGTCGAGTGGAACGACCACAACACCGACTCCGTCCGCTCTCTTCAGGCCCACGAGAACGCCACCCACATCGCTTTCTTTGCGGCCAACTGCGAGGAGTACGCCAACTGGCCCGTGCTTGCGTTGCATGACTGGTTTCTTATGCTTAACATACAGGCTATCAACGACATGGGCTACTATGTTGCCCCCACAGCCGTTGCGTGGTATCGTGTGGTAGGCACGCCCGACGATATGCACAACGCTTTCCCACAAGACGACCAATTCGTAGGCAGCGGTTACTACTTGAGCATCGAGCAGAATCGGCAGGGCGTAGGTGCCTACTATGCCGTAGCCGATGTGTCCGACGCCCAAGGGATGTTGTGCGACGGTCTTATGCGTTCCACTATCGTCAATTATGCCCTCGACAGACAACAGCACCAAGTCATGCTCATCCCAAACCACATTTTCTCAGGCGAGGAGATGCAGTTGGTAGGGCTGAACCCGTCCGAGGAGAGCCACATTCGCGTGTATAGTTCCACAGGCCAACTGCTGTCCGACGACACCTCCACCGGAATCGGCACCTATCTCTTGCAGGGTGCGTATGTCGCAGGCTGCTATCAGGTACAAGTCAAGAGCCCCACACTCAGCGAAACGCTCCGTTACATCGTCAAGAAATAGCGGAGCATAGCCACAAAATAGCCCTGTGCCGTTTCCTTTCCCCAAAACGCCCAAACAAGCACACCGCCCCAAAAAGAGCATCACCCCAACACAAAATAGGCTGCCTACAACCAATAGGCAGCCTATTTTGTATTCCCCTCCGCACCTACAATTTGCAAATATGTAAGAAAAGCAATATCTTTGTCTGCTTAAACGAAACACATTTCCAATTCTCCTATCGCCATGGCAACCTCCAAGAATCCCCTTCTACGCTACAAGACCATCGACCGCTGCCTTCGTAACCGCAACCGCCGTTGGACAATTGAGAACCTGATGACCGCCTGCAACGAAGCCCTATTGGAATTTGGATTCAGTGGTATCTGTATGGCAAGTCGCCGCACCATTCAGAACGATTTGCAATTTATGCGTTCCGAAGCGGGCTATTCTGCTCCTATCATTGTGGTTGACCGAAAATACTACACCTACGAAGACCCTGATTTTTCAATTATGAAGGTTCCTCTTCATATCGGCAGCGAGGATATCCGACAACTCAACGAAGCCGTCGGAATTCTCAGTCAGTTATCCGGTTTTGCAACCGTCGATGGATTAGAGGACATCATTTCACGCCTGCAAGAGCATGCAGCCTACATCCAAACACAGCGAAAGCCGGTCATCTACTTTGAGCAAAATAACCGCTTACAAGGATTACACTACATTCCCATTATCCATCAGGCTATTCTAGAGCAAAAAGTGCTATCTATTACCTATCAGTCATTCCGTGCCGCCAAGCCGCACACCTACACATTTTCCCCAATGGTGCTGAAAGAATTCCGCAATCGTTGGTTTCTTTTCGGCCGCCATACAGATGCCCGCATTCTTTCCAATTTTGCCCTTGACCGTATGTTGAGCGTTGAGATCGACGAGAATGCGACCTATCGCACCTACCCGAACTTTGACCCAGAAAGTTATTTTGAAGATATTGTGGGTGTAACCAAGAACGACGAACCTGTTCAGAAAGTCCGTTTCTTGGCCGATCCTTCCGAGGCGCCTTACATTCTTACCAAACCCATCCATAAAAGCCAAGAGGTCATTGGTGAACAGGCCGATGGGAGCAAACTGTTCCAAATCTGCGTCATTGTCAATCATGAACTCATACGCGATTTGATGGGATACGGCGAGGGGATAGTCGTATTATCGCCTCGCAGTTTGGTGAATCAAATGCGCAAAAAGTATGTCATCGGTTTGAGTCACTACCAAACCGAATCATAGCATTTCCCCGTATTGTATTTTCCCTTTTTAGAAGTATCTCTACTTATTTTTCTCAGGAAAAAACATTTTTTTCTCAACTGCACAGTAAAACTGCGCAGTTGAGTAGTACTTTTGCAGCGAATTCGGAAATAGGTTCGTCCTATTAACCGAGCCCTACTGCCATTACCTTACCTAACTATTTTTTGTCAAACTACCTAACCCTTTAGAACATGAAAGTCGTCACCGGAAATCGAGTCCCTATCAAAATGTGGCTCAACGAATTAGAGAATGGCGCCATGTCACAAGTATGTGATTTAGCCATGTTGCCCTTTGCTTTCCACCATGTAGCTGTCATGCCGGACGCACACTTCGGATTGGGAATGCCCATAGGCGGAGTACTCGCCACGCAGGGGGTAGTTGTCCCCAATGCGGTGGGTGTGGATATCGGTTGCGGAATGTGTGCCATTGAGACACATACCGATGTCGCCGCCTTAGACCGCCGTGAACTTGTCAGCATCGCCAACGATATCCGTCGTGCGATTCCTTTTGGTTTTTCTCACCACAAGGAGCCCATGCCCGAAGACTGGATGCCACAAGGGTACAATATGGAAAACCTCCCCATAGTGCAGAAACTGTATTTATCCGCACGCCACCAATTAGGCACGCTCGGAGGCGGCAACCATTTCATCGAATTACAAAAGGATACCAATAACCATCTTTGGATTATGCTACATTCCGGCAGTCGCAACTTCGGCAAAGAGATTGCCGACCATTATAGCAAAAAAGCCAAGCAACTGTGCGAATGGTTCTACTCCGAGGTAACACCCGGATTAGAATTCTTACCGATACAACTCCCTATTGCCAAAGAGTATTGGATTTCTATGAAGTACTGCGTCGATTTCGCCCTCAGTAATCGTCGGCTAATGATGACGCGCATCTGCGAGATATTGCAAGCACACCTATCGGACATTACATTTGAGCCGATGATCAACATTGCGCACAACTATGCCGCATGGGAGCAGCATTTCGGCGAGAATGTGATTGTTCATCGCAAAGGAGCGACCCGTGCTCGCAAAGGGGAGATAGGAATCATTCCGGGGTCAATGGGTACGAGTTCTTTCATCGTCGAGGGATTAGGCAATCCTGATTCTTATGAGAGTTGTTCGCATGGGGCAGGACGACAACTGGGACGCCGTCAAGCCTGTGCCACGCTCGATCTGAAAGAACAACAAGAAATCATGGACAGCCAACACATTGTCCATTTTATGAAAAATCAGCATCAATTAGATGAGGCTCCGGGAGCATACAAAGACATCCTCGAAGTGATGCAAAACCAATCGGATTTGGTTCGTCCTATTCAACAATTGTTTCCCATTATGGTTCTGAAAGGCTAAGCCTTTCCTCTCACACCCACGGATACCGTTCCCGCAGCGCAGCGGCATTTGCCTCCGTGCGTGCCACGAACGCCTGCGATTCTGTGCTGTCCGGGTGCAGCAGGGTGTGGTGTCGATCCAGATAGAGGCGATGTAGCGGTTGCATTTCCCGCTGCGTCGCCTCCGAGAAGTAGGTTTTTCCGAACCGCTCCCATACATACTCCACAGCCACGCTGCTTGGGTGCACCATATCCTCCGCATAGTAGCGATAGTCGCGCAGTTCATCCTGCACTATCTCGTACGACGGGAAGTAAGCAACCCGTGCTGCAGACTGTTTCTCCGTCCCTGTTTGTGTTTCTTTTTCTGTTTGTGCAAGCGTCTGCAATCGGTCTATGACCATCAGCAGCACCGCCTTGCTCAGTTGGTTCTCGTGCAGTCCGTCCTTGATGTGCCGAATCGGCGACACAGTAAAGAGGAAGTGTTTCTCCGGGTGTGCCTCCACTATCGGCAACCACACCTCAACGATCTCCTCCGCCGTCAGCCGGCGACGGCGGAAGCGGTCGGCAGGTATCTTATGGCAGTTCGCCACCACCTGTCCTTCGTATTCATACACCCACGCTGTGCCGAAAGTGACAATCACCACCTGCGCCTCCTCGAATGCCTTACCAAGCCCCTGCATACTCTCGTGCACCGCCTCTGCTGTCTGTTCCGCTGTAGGGCGGGAGAACGAACCATGATGATACATCGAGTGGTATAGCCCGCCCCACTCCACCAAGCGGGGTAGTTGCCCCACCGCTGCCAGCGACAGCGCATTTGCTATCGAGAGCGGATTGTAGAGTGTGCCGAACGGGTTCGCCGTCACCTGAAAATAGTGTTCTTTCAGTTTGGCGGCGATATGGTCGGAGAAGCACGACCCAAGCAGCAGCAGACGGTCATTGTAACCTATCTGCCAATCCGATGCAGGAATATGTACAGGTGTTGTAAAATTCATCAGCCCTCTCCTAAGCCCTCCCAAGGAGGTCACAAATTATGAATTAAGAATTATGAGTTACTGATCATTTAACGGCAATTAGCGCAGTCTATTTTTCTCTATTTGGTTTAATTTTTCGAGTATTTGTCTTGCACAGCCTTTACTGGTCAATTAGTGTAGAAACAGCACAGCCTTACCGGTCAATCCATGGAGCCCTCCTTGCCTACCCTACCTATTCAAAGTGCATCACTTTTGCGGGACTTATCTTGGTCACAATCGCCGACGGCGCCAACATAATCAGCAGCGACACCCCAAGTGTCCCCACATTAAGCAGCAGCCACCACCCCCACGGGAAAGCAATCGGCACATAGTTCACATAGTAGGTCGTTGCCTCGAGGGGTAGCACGTGCGTGAAATACTGCACGGCACAGAGTCCCAGCCCCAGCACATTGCCCCAGAGCATTCCCTTTCCTATCAACATCGCCGCCTCCGAGATAAATATGCGCCGCACAAATCGGTTGGTCGCCCCCAGTGCTTTCAGCACCCCGATAAGTTGAATACTGTCAAGTATCAGAATTATCAAACCAGATATAATACAGAACCCTGATACACAGAGCATTAGGATAATTATCACCACCACATTCATGTCCAGCAGGTCGAGCCACGCAAACACTTGCGGGTTGAGTTGTTGCAGCGTCTGCACATAATACACATTGTATCCGTCCTCGTCGAAGTGGTTCACCGTGGCGAAATACACCTCGTCTGCCACCTTGTCCAGATGCCGCACATCGTCAAGCAGCACCTCCACGCCCGACACCTCCGTGCTGTCCCAATCGTTGAGCCGTTGTATGACGCCTATATTGCCGAGCACAAACAGTTTGTCAAAGTCGCCGAACCCCGTCTCGTAGATACCCGCAATGGTAAATTTCCGCACCCGCACGCTCTCGTCCACAAAATAGCAATACATTGCATCGCCCGTGCGCAGCCCCAACTGTTTCGCTTGCAGGCGAGAAATCAGCACTTCTTGCGGTTTGACGGGCAACGCTCCCTCCGACAGATTCGCCGCAAAATAGTCCCAGTAGTCCGTTCCTTTCAGCACCATGCCCTGAAAAGCATCGGCGGTTTTCACGATTCCGGGTTTGGTGGCAAACGGTTGCACTTGCTGCACATGCTCAAACGAACGCAACACACCGAGCAGCGAATCCGACACCGTGATAGGCTGCATCTCGTAGGTGTTGTTGTTGTCAAAATTCACCACCTGTATGTGCGCCCCAAATCCCGCCACTTTGTCTGTGATGGTCTGCTTAAATCCCACCACCACGCCGAGCGTCACGATCATCACCATCACGCCGATGACGATTCCCGCCAGCGCCACCCTGACCGCAGGACGCGAGGTGCGCGACTGCGTACTCTCCCCGCCGGCAGCGTTCTGTTGGGCGAAGTAGAGCCGTTGGGCAATCCATATTTCAGGGCGTAATGGCATAATTTTTGCTATGCGAAAGGTATCAAAATGATATCCTATGAAACGATTGATACTGTTTTCTATATTGATTTTGGCGGCTGTCTATGCAGCAGCGCAGCCTCCCGAGCCGGAGGATTGCATGCCTCGGCGCAAGCCCGAAGAGGTAGCCAAAAAGCAAACCGAGATGTTGGTGCGTGAGCTGGGTCTCACCGACAGCAGCGTCATCGATACGCTCTATCGGGTACATCTGCGCTACGCGCGTTTGCGCCACGAGGGGTGCAGTCGCGAGGACGATATGAACCGCCTCTGCCTATTGGAGAACGAACTCAGCCGAATTCTCACTGCCGAGCAGTATGCGCAGTTCCGGAGCCATCGTCAGCAGGGGCCTCGCCGTCCGCAGCCGGCATTCTATCGTTCGCCTCGTCCAAGCTACCCCGCACCTTCGGCAGCACCCACCGATTCAGCACCCAATAGACCAGCAGCGCCATTGCTGCCCCCACAATAAGCCCACCGATTATGTCCGACGGGTAATGCACCCCGAGGTACATACGACTATAGCAGTTGAGAGCCACCCACGACATCAGTCCGACGGTGGCTTTCCAATTTTTGTACAGCAGCGAGAACAGCAGTGCGCACGCCATCGTGTTCGAGGCATGGCTGCTCACAAACCCATAGCGTCCGCCGCGGTAACCGTTCACAATATGCACCAGATTTGCCAAGTGCGGATTCTGCGTGGGGCGGAAGCGGCACACGGCGTGTTTGATAATTCCCGAGGAGATAAAATCGGCTCCCCCTGCGGCTATTCCGAAGGCAACCAGCACGCAGAGCAATAGCAGCAGTCGCCGCCCATAGAACGCTTTGGGCATTACGCTCAGCGCACGAAACACCTTAGCCGACACGCCCCCAACGGGAAAAAATGCCCGCCAAGCAAGCAGTCCGATGAGTAGAATATAGAGCGGAATCCAAGTCGTGCTTTTCGATGCGTACCACATCACCACATCCGCCCACGGCGCATGCCACCCGTTTATGGCGAGCAGCAACTGATGATCCCATTCTATCAGCGATTGTATAAAAGTAGAGAGTACCAAGAGAAAAATATACTTTATTTGTACCAAACCATTATCCGAACAAATCGGAATGTGTGCCTGTATCAATCAAAATCAATATCAATTCATCATCGTGCTGTTCCCAGACCAACAGCCAATCGGGCTGAATATGACATTCCCACAAATTAGCGTAGTTACCCACCAACTTATGGGGCTTGTATTGTGCCGGCAGAGTGCCTGTTTCGGACAATATAGACACCACATTTGTAAAGAGTACGGGGTCAAATCCTCTTTTCAAACAACGCTTATAGGCTCGTTTGAATGAGCCTTTTACCTTAATCTCGTACCTTGGCATATCAGGCGTTCAAGTAATCCATCAGTTCATCTACCGACTTAAAAGTCTGTAAATCACCTTTTTGCACATCTTCTATTGCCAAATCCAATTCCGTTTTCTTTTTTGGGGCAACAGGATGAACCTGTATAGGAACCAATTTTTGGGGCACCTTTGTTATACTAACGCCCTCCAGACTACTCAGCACACGCTCAAGACTGGGCAGTATGCTCGCATTCTCCACATTTACTAAAATCTGTTCCATAGTTATCCTCCTTATCTTTCGGCAAAGGTACGACTATTTTCACAAACACACAAGCACACCCTTGTATTTTTCTGTGTATAAGTAGAATACAACTCGTATCTGCCCCTTGTTTTTAAGCAACATACACAAGCCCCTTACTCGTTGAGCAATATGGCAGTATGGCACGCCACCACGCCGGCGGTCTCAGTGCGCAGGCGCGAGTTGCCGAGGCTCACGGGTCGAAATCCTTCGGCGAGTGCTTGTGCTATCTCTTGTTCCGAGAAATCGCCTTCCGGGCCTATCAGCACCAGCACATCCCGTCCCCGCACTATCAAGTCACGCAGCAGCCGCTTGTCCTCTTTGTAGCAGTGCGCCACAAATTTGTCGGTCTCCGTGTGTCGGTCGTGCGCATATTCTTTCATAAAATCTTGATAATCTGTCAGTTCGTGCAGCACGGGCAGATAGGGCGTCAGCGACTGTTTCGCTGCCGACAGAATTATCTTTTCCAGTCGGTCGGTGCGCAGTTGTTTCCGTTCCGAGAACCGACACAGCAGCGGTGTTATCTCGTCTATGCCTATCTCCGTACATTTCTCCACCATCCATTCCAGCCGCTCCACATTCTTGGTCGGAGCGATGGCGATGTGCAGATGAAACGGGTGCGACCGTTCTTGTCGCTCTTGGCTCACCACCTCAAACTCGCAGTGTTTTGGGTGTGGGTTGGTGATGCGTGCCTCGTAGGTCGTGCCTCGTCCGTCGGTGAGCAGTATCATGTCGCCTCGTGTGTAACGCAGCACCCGCACGCAGTGTCCCGACTCCTCTTCCGACAAGCATTTCTGGTTCTCAATATCCGGGGTATAGAAAAGATACATAGTCCTAATTTTTCCGCAAAGATACACTATTTTTTCAAGATGGGCAACTCTAAAAACAGTGTCGGCACGAGGACACCCTCTGCCGACACCGTTCAAATCTTATTTTTTGTCGCTTAGTTGCGCACTTTCTGTCGCCGTTTTTTCCACATCGCATATACACCAAGCGCCAACAGCATTGCCACCACCGGCACATCGCCTATCGGAGTAGGCTCTATCGCACCCGGCTCGCCTATACCCCCGCCCGGCGATACACGGCGTATGCCGCTTGTTTCCGAGGGGTTGTCGTAGGGCGACTCTGCTCCCGCAGCGGTTATCGTGCTGCTGTAGGTGCTCATGTAAGTCATACCTCCGTACATCTTCTCATTTCCCAGCACCGTCGAGGTCGTCTGCATCGGCAGCGCAGGCAATTCTTTTTCCGATGGGGCAAACGGTGCGTTCCCGGCCTGTGCCGACAGCGCAACGCAAGCCAATACCCCAACTATTCCCGAACGAAGAACCGAAATCATAGATTTATTCGTTGCATATCTTTGCTCATGTATAGACGATGTTTATTAGTAAGCCAATGTTTTCAATACGGTTTGTGTGCTTTTTGTAGCCACCACAATGGTATATACCCCACGTACTGCAGCCGGCACCTCTACGGCCGATTCCGTAGCCTTTGCGTTGTAGCACAAGTGTCCCAGCACATCATATACACGCACCATAGCGTCGGCGGGCAAGTGCGATACCACGATTTGCCCATCCACGAATACCGCATGCGGAGCCTCAGCGTTGTCTATGGCAGTCGTCGTGTTCGGAGCGCGTCGAATCGACAGGGCGTATCCGCTTACCGTTCCTTTCTGTGTAGCGTTGATGGTGTACGAGTCGCTCATCAGGTCGGCTACCACCGCCCCGTTGTACAACAGATAAACCGCTTGTGCTTGTGCCAGTCGGCTCACGCCCTCGTTGAGCGACAGCGTATAGGTTCCGGCAGCAGGCACATACAGCCCGACAGGAATGTTTGCTTGGTCAGGCACGGCGAGGTATGCCATGCGCAGCCCGGCGGCATCGGTGGTGTAGAGTTGCGGCTTTGTCGATTCTGCATACATCTTGTATAGGTCGTAGCCTATCTCGTAGTCCGTCGAGTAGCGATTGCTCATCCATACGCCCGCATTGTCCGTCGTCGTGGCGTCGGCGCCCGTAACGGTCAGTTCCGCCAGTATCGGCTCGTCCGTTGTGCTTTCCGCTGCAGCGATACGGCTTGGCAGCGAGCGATTGCTCTTCGAGTAGGTCAAGTCGAGTTGGTGGCTTTGGCTGTCATCCGGATCTACGGCTTGCACGAAATAGGCAGAGAATGGTTTCAGCGTCGTTGCCGAAGCGAGTGCCTGCGTGTAGGTATTCGTATTGCCGCCGTCGGGGATCGAAACATACACATGCTCTACATCCGCTTGCGTACCGTCCCGCATGGTGTATCCCATTTGGAGCGAAGTGTTATAAATTCCTTCATTTCCCGAACCACTCCCGAACAAAGAGATATAGGGCGACCCTACGAAGTTCCAACCATGGTGCCGTGCGTCTGCTGTCAGGTTGTGAGGCCAGTTGGTCACCTGCGTAGTCTTCGCATCCGCATTCTCTACATAGTTGCTTGCACCCGTCGGAGTGAAATAGACGGACCGCATAAGATTCTCGTCGGCATAGAATAGCCCGATGATATATCCCGTATAGGCTTTCAGTGTAGCGTCTGCCGACATCATAGTCCAATACTTCGACACCTCTCCAAAAGTCGTCATACTGTTGCCGTCTTGCTGTCGTTTCTCCCCGTCGTAGTACTTGATTCCCCAATCAACGCCGTAGGTACCGAGGTCGATACCGCATTGTTCTTTTATATCGCTGATTTTGCAGTCGTATGGCAACGCAAACGGATACCAGTATTTTCCGTCTATGCGCTTCACATGTACCACATTGTTGATGGTGATAGTGGTATTATCGTTGTTTATCACGGCGTACGACACGCTGTCATTCTTAGCGTGCATGTACGCTGCCTGCAATGCAAAATTCTCGCCTGCGGGCAAACTCAGTCGGCTTCCCGCATAGATATACATATTTCGGAACTCTTTGCGTCCATTGGTCACATGCGACAGTGTTGCCTCATCCCGCACCACCACATCGCAAGTCTTGCATTCCTCCTCCGTATGCGGTGTGATAAAGAGCGTATCGTTTTGGGTATCCGTACTCTTCACTACCATGATAGGCACACGCTGTTCTTTGGATGCCACCACGGCACCATTTTTCTTCACCTGCAGCCGAATATCCGTGCAAGCAAGTGTATCCAATCGTTCTAGCGGAATCGTGTAAGTACCGTCAGCGTTTCGGTGTCCTTGTATCTCATCCAATCCCCCAATCGAGTCATACGCAACATAGTAGTTGTTGTAGTTGAAGTCCGATACATACGCAAAGTTTACACAAGTAGTTTGATTATCATCCGAAGCATCCGTGAACTTACCGCAAGGAGCACCTTCCCACTCGCCACAAAGAGTCGTGAAGTCCTTAGTATTATCGGCTACCGCAGTATAACCACTTTTTACAGTGTTCTTACGAATCAATAGATAGCGATTCGTTGATAGAGGTATTGTGGTTTTGGACACATAATGTGTTCCTTCCGAACAATACCATCCAGGAGCATCATTCATCCGTGTCTTTGTCGTTGAACCATCAGATAATGTAACCTCTATCTGGTCTGTTTTCTCTACAACAGTGCTATTTACCGCAGTCGTTTCATTACCTGCACCAAACAAATCTATAAATTTCCAAGTTCCATTTTCCTTTCGTTGCAATGCCATTGACCGGTCTCCAGAAATGTTTAGGTTTACAGCTTCATTAAATTGCAAAGTCTCACCTAAATCATCAGCAGCTTTTTGATTGGTCGGAAACCAATTACCATGATCGAAACCGAGACTATTTTTTACACAATCTACAGCCGGTCCCTCAGCAGATCCTGATGCTCCAGATTCTGTATAGGAAAAGAATATATACTCTGTCTGGCTTGGTATATCCGGTAACGAACTCAAATCCAGTGTTTCATCCGCACTATCCCATGCTTTTCCCTTAGAGAACAATATACGAGTGTTGGCTAATGAAATGGATTGCATTGTACCATTGTATATCGCTATCAATTTTAAATTTGCCTTTGCTTCAAAGTATTTTGAGAAGAACAAGTCATCCGCAATGTTGCTACTCTTGTCCCCGTGAGCCACTTTGCCCTCTACTACCACACTGACATCGTCGCCCTCGGCGTTCACATTCACAATCATCTCGTTTTGGTTCCACTCCACGACACTTATATCGTTCGTTTCCGTCGTAAACGACTCTATAGCCGAGCCGCAAGTCCCGTCAGCCAGCACGCGATAGTAGTAGGTGGTGTTTGGCGTCAGTCCCGAAATCATATAGGGCGATGCCACCCCTGTATGTTCAGCACCTACCAAATCCGTGCATGCTGCATCGGAATAAACTTGTACCGTCGCCGTTGCAGCCGTTGCCGTCCACGATATAGTCACCGAATTGGTATGTGCCGTAGCCGTCAGCCCTGTCGGCACATCGTCGCAGTCCGTTGTCGTGAAGGTTACTGTAGTTATGTCGGAGCAATTCGGCTCTTCCGTTTTTACTCGTAGGAATAGCGTGTAGGACTGACTACTTGTGAGCCCTGCTATAACCGCCGTCGTTACATCATCGGCAGTCGTCACCGATTCGATAGCGCTCCAAGTCGTTTGATCCGTGCTGTACTCATATTCAGCAGCCCCTGCAATAGCCGTCCACGATAGTGTCACTTGTGTCAATGCAGATGTCTTGCTCTTGATAACCGGTGCGTCAAATCGATTGCATTTTGTTTCTACGGGCAAGAACCGCAAGGTATTGACCTGTTTGTAGTTGGCTATTTTTTTGTTAGAAGAATCGTAACCGAGGTATCTGCCTGCCTCTGCTTTTTCTATGCGAACATTGTAATCCACCAAGTCCGTTGAGGTCATTTTCCACGGCTGTGCATCGTTGCTATTCTGCGTGCTGAGCCATATTCCTGTATTGCCTGTAGCCGTCGATGCCTGCAGGTAGGCGTTGTCGCTAACACTCTGCAAGCGCATCGCATTGGCGCAAGTATTGGCAGTATTACGCGCTGCACCCTTATACAACGCCGTTGTCGGTGCTTGTGTAGCCTTTGTCGGGTTGCTCTCGTTATCTACTGTGATTGTGTAGGGTGCTTTTACGGTCGTTCCCGAACCAATCCCGAGGTTACTCGGCAGTGCCACCCAACCATCATCCGTCTTGGCTGCTACCACAAACTCTGCAGGCAGCGAACGCCCCTGTACCTCAATCGTAGCAGTAGCATACTCCGTTGTACCATTGGTCTTATAGGCACGCAACAGTATCTGTCCCGTCTCCGTCGTGTTGTCCGCTGTCGGCGTATAGACCACCACCAGTTTCCGTGAGAACGATGCATCAGTATAACCGGTCTCAAGTGTCAGTGCGTTGTTACCGCTTCCACTCGTCCCTGGTTTCTTTATCTTGAAGTTGCCGCTCGTTACCTCTGCCGATATGGACACAGCCGAA
The DNA here is from genome assembly GCA_963591775.1 of bacterium. Taxonomy (GTDB): domain Bacteria; phylum Bacteroidota; class Bacteroidia; order Bacteroidales; family Paludibacteraceae; genus Colicola. The sequence continues at coordinate 88,139 of CAVATM010000006.1, read as the reverse complement.
CCATCGTCTTTCTTATCAAGATTCGTCGCCGACACCACCATCGTATCCGCAGCCTCTACCCATATACCCTTTGCCGATGTCACACGAATTCCTTTCGTTCCTGTGATATGTGGCCTACACACCGGAGTAGAGGTATAGATATAGGCTGGCACATAGAAATGCATATAAAAAGCATTACCATCTACAGAATGGTAAGTTGTAAACTTGCTGGTGTAATAATCAATAAATCTAGAATTATTATTGCTTTTAAGTGTGTAACCAGTTCCTCCAGTTGCCGTAGTCCAAGTATCTTTCGTTTCACTCCATGACAATTGATAATAAGTTGTCTTGTTTTCAGTTGTTTTTGTTACCCCTAGATACTTATCCCCCAATCCAAAAATATACTTACTCCCCGATTTCGTAACAGTCCATATTACGCTATCGTTTTCCGATACGGTAATCGTCTCATCATTCGGAATATAGGAGATAGCACTACGGTTATATGTATCGTCTGCCGTTTTTGCACTTATGGCTACATTATTTGCATAGTTAAACAAAACCACCTTTTGTCCATCCGTTAGGTCTGCTAAAGTCCCCTTCTTAAATGTATTCGCACTCATTCCGCTCTCATTATACCGATACACCGCATACAGTGTCGCCCCGCCTTTGGGCATCGTATAGGGGAACGACACCTTTGTGTAGGAGGCAGCGCCCTCGGTCACTTCTGTTTCCGACCATCCATCAAATACATATTCTATAGGCTCCGTGCAGACACCTGTCGGGTCATCGGGTTGCGGCACCTCCGCTCCGTAATAATAGTCTCCGACTGTGGTCGTTGTGCCTCGGTCGTTGAGCTGCAGTGTATATTCTGCGCAAGTCACGGTGGACGACACCGCCAGCGTCTGTGTCGTTATCTCGTCGCCCGCAATGGTTATCTCTCCGCTGTAGCCTTCTGTGCGTGCCACGGCGGAGTATGCCCGAACATACACATTTCCCATTATCTTGCCTTTGTTCTCCCCCGATGCAGTCGGCGTGAGTGTCACGCTTTGGGCATATTGGGCATTGTCCGTCTTGTTGGTCGATACCACGAACCCTTCCGGAGCCGTCACGGTCACCATTTTTGTCAGGTTGTAGTTGGTGCCAAACGAGATAACTGCCGCCGAGTTCATACTGGTGGTGTCTCCGCAACTCACCTCAAAAGTGTTTTTGTCTATCGTTGCCGTACCAAATACGGGGGTCTTAGTAACCGTTATCGTTGCCTTTCCGCTCTTGCCGCAGTTCTCCTTGTAGGTGGCGCAGAGGGTATATTCCCCCGCATCCGTTGCCGTAAAGGTGGCGCCGTCGAAAGTGGCGGTGGTTGGACTTACGCTGTAACTCCACGAACCACTACCTCCGCCCGTCTGCGTGCAAGCCACGGCAGTCGTAGCCTTTCCGTCCTCGCCAAGATTCAGTTCCGTTGCCGCAGGCGTCACTATCACCACAGCCGCATCGCTGCAGCAGGTAGAGATGTAGCCGCTGGCAGAGGAGCCACCTGTACTCTTAAACAAATAAACAGCACTTTGTCCGGAACCATAGCAAGAGAAAAGTGAATCACTTGAGTTGTATTTAAGTAAATTCCTTGTATTCGTACCTTGTGCTTTTATGGTAGCCACAGAACCAGACGAGGCAATAACAATTGTCCATTGTCCGTTTGCATCATCATTTGTAGATCGCACTTTGAGATAATTGCTACTAGATGAGGCTGCATACAGATAACCTTTATTTGCTGTATCATAAAATGTCCAACTACCTTCCGTACCGCCCAATGTAAGTGGGGTAGGTGTTGTAGTAGAACTCCAATTAGCTGCTTGGTAGTTATTATTCGCCTTTGTACCTAAAACCTTTCCTGTCTTATCCGAAGTAGAGGAGAATGTATAAGTAGCACCGGCAACAAGATCACTTTCTGAAGTTACAAGTTGCCAACCAGTTCCAGCAGTTTCCGCGCCAAACACCGCATAGTATGTTGCGTCTCCTGTCGGCACGGTGCTGGTGGTTACTTGTGTGGCAGGTTTTGCATCCGAGGGATTGCCTTCGCTGCCTGCAGCCTCTGTAAACCATCCCACAAACTGCGTATAGGTATCGCTGCACGAGGCAGGGTCGGTTGTGGGCAGCACCACCGCCTCCCCCTGTGTCACCGTAGTTGTTTCGGTGCTATTCGGCGCACTCCATGTAATGGTATAGGTGGGCAGTGCTTGTGTGGTAAACTCAGCCTCTTCGCTATCTTCCGAATCTGAATAAGTAGTTCCGTCGCCTATCGCCTTAACAGCCCATTTATAATTCGTTTCAGCCGTCAGCCCGGAAAGTGTACACGATGTTCCGTTTACCTCCATTGTCTTGCTCCCTGTTTCCGAAACTGAGCTATATGTAACCACATATTTTGTCGCATTATCTACTGCTGTCCACGAAAGCACTGCCGATGATGCATTCACCGAAGTAGCCGCCAACCCGGTCGGTGTGTCCAACATCGTCAATTCTTGATTGGTAACCGTTATCGTAAAGGTTGTTGTTGCCTCGCAGTAAGTGTCATCCGCTGCCATAGTGGCTGTAACTGTGTAAGTGCCGGCGGTTTCAGTATAGAAATCAGAGTCGTCTATTTCAACATTTCCATCCACACAAGAATAAGTAATATTGCCTGTAGAACCGCCTTTGCTAATAGACAAATTAGACATATCATATACTTCACTTGCCTCTGTTAGCGAAATTGTTTTATTTTCGATAGTAAATGTCGGTTTTTTACAAGTAGAGGCAGCATCCTCATAAGTAATTATTGCCTTATTAAAATATATAGCGCCATTTGCAGATGAAGGACGAGAAATTTCTATTGTGATATTTCCCGAATAATTTTTGGTATTTTCTACGGCGAACTCAGTTCCACCACTACCAGCATTTTGATCAGTATATACATCGGATGTCCCTAAAAGATTATCTCCTATGGACACCTTTGCCGTAACTTTAGAGTTCGCCTTTGAAGTTCCCCAAACCTGTATCTTTGTTACTTTCTTTTGGGAAAAGGATGAAGTTGATAATTTTATATACGATACTTGTTTAGTATTTGTCCCCACCTGAATATAGGAATTATTCGATTGATAATTGCCATCAGAAGTCAAAGCCCAAGTATTTTTTCCGCTATCGGTTAAATTTCCATTCTGAGTCACCGCCTTTGTAATCGACAAGGTTACCGTCTCCGCCCACGCAGGCACACAGAACGCCATCATCGCTCCAATTAAAAGCACGAAAGAGTAAAATTTCTTCATATCATTGTAAGGAATTAAATTCATATTATATCGCTAAACTATGCGATTGATTCACAACCGATTAACCCACATCCATTCACCATCCCAAAAAACAACAGATACCAATTACCCCAAAAACGACCAACACTCCAAAAACAGCAAAAACCGACTACTCAAGACAATAAATATCACTACCCAAAACAGCAAGCACTCCCTCAAAAAGCAGCAACTAACCCCCAAAACGCAGCAACTACCTTCCCTCGCACACTATCTACCATCGACACGCCAACTATTTCACTACCATACACGCCAACACAGCCGCTGCTTTTCATATAGCAGTAGCCGCTCCAAGCGAGTGAGTTTTTCCCCACCCAAACACAAAATCAAGAGATTTCAGTAGCATATAATTGGTCTATCGGTTAGCCAAATTGCTGCCCCCATCACGCCCCCTATCGTCCCACATTATTCCCCTTCGTCCCGTTTTACTTCCGCACGAACAAATTCTCAGCGAGTCCGTCCCACAATCCGCACCTCGTCTTTCCCAGCCTAATACTCAGCAGGAATACCCTGTAAAAAACTACCCTGCATAATCCGAATCCTATGCGCCCTAAAAAACGCCACAAAGTTACTACTTTTTCCCCGACTACACAAATCCATTTTGTTAATTTTCCGTGAATCCAATTTTCTAATTAGGAACGACACATTACGAAGAGACTTTTGGGAGAACAAAATAGCACCTGATAATGTTGTTCCCCACCCTATGTCCGCCCACTCAGTTTTTTACGAAAGTATTTCTCCGTATTAATAAAACGCCCCCCTTTATAGTCCATTCCTTGCTTTTTTCATCGTCTTATCGTAATTTTGCACCGCTTTTTGGGACATAATCCGCCGTTTTTCTATGGTTTATCTTAATAGTCGGCAATTTTATCGAAACAATCAGCATATCCAATTCCAAAAGTAATTATTACGGTACAAAAAACGATTTTTCTATGAAACAAAATGTACAACATTTCGGCATAAGGCCGAATCTTTTTCCGCTGCTTTTGACGGCGGTCTTACTCTCTTTTTGCCCATCCCTACACGCCGAGTGGCCCTCTTACCCGGGCTCTGCGGGTATCTCCGGCTCGTATAATGTATTGGACGAGTCGAGCGAATGGAATGAAAGTACAATATGGAGCAAAGAGTTCGACCTCAATGGTCCCGGTAATACCCTTACTTTCTCTGCCAAGTGTGTACCTATCTTGGGATTTTGGGGCGGCGATTTGCATGTGCAACAATTTGTGGATGGCAGTTGGTCGTCCGACCTGATGAGCCAAACACCACCGAAGAACAGTTACCAAAGTTACTCGTTGCAGTTGGACAAGCGAGCCACTAAGATAAAGTTTGAGACAAAGACTGGTGCAACCGGCTATAAATACATCAAGGACATTCTTGTCACCATGGCCACCTACGCAGGCGAACCGAGCGAGACCACTCTCGATTTCGGCAGTGCTGTGTATGGCTCCGATACAGTAACCCGCACCGCCACCTTCGATTGGAGCAACACCGCCGCCTACGCCGTCAGCATCACGGGCGAGGGAGCCGATTCCTTCATGGCATCGGTCAGCGACAACGCCTCTGCCGGCAACTATGGCACCGCCACCGTCAGCGTCACCTACCACCATACCGCAGGCGGCACCCATTCGGCGGTGCTGCACTTGGGCGACTATAGCATAGCCCTGTCCGGCACCACCACGCAGACCGTCCAGACTATCGAGTGGGCAACCCCTGACACCATTCTTACCACAGGCACGGTCGATTTCAACGCCACCGCTGCTACTGTCCTCTCCTACACTTGCGAGAGCCCCGAGGTAGCCACTCTGGCGGACGGCACACTGTACATCCTCCTCGATGAGCAGTCCTACGACGCTGCAGGTCGCCATATTCGCTAACCCAACGCCGTACTAACCCCAAAACAAGGCGATGACACTCTCGGTCATCGCCTTGTTTTTCCCTTTTTCCACCCTTTCCGCCGTCTGTTCCCGCCCCTGCCCTTGCAGATATGGAGAAATAGCGGTACTTTTGTGCCGCAAATCGTTCGCCCTATGCAAGCCACCGTCACAGCCATCGTCCTCAGTCTGCAGCCTTATAGCGACAAGGCACACATCCTGCATGCCTACACGCGTGAGGGCGGCCGTGTCAATTATATGGTCTATGGTCTTGGGCGCAAGAAGAATGCCGCTCAGTATGCGCCCCTGTCGTTGGTCGAGATTGTTGCGGACGGCTCTCCTTCCCGTTCTATACATACCCTCAAGCAGTCCCGTCTGCTCTATGTCCCGAGTCGGACAATGACCGATATGCGCCGCCAAAGTGTGGCGTTGTTCATTGCCGAGGTGCTGTATCGCACCCTTCGCCACCCGATGGAAGACCCCAACCTCTTTGCCTATTTGGAGCAAACCGTGCAGGCTCTCGACCAATGCGACGAGCCCGAAAACCTGCATTTGCAGTTCTTGATAGGGCTTGCCTCTCTTTTGGGTTTTGCCATCGACGAGGAAGCCCGCCCCGATTTGGTAGCCGTCCCCGCCGGCCGTGCCGAGCGCCAAGCCCATCTGCAAGCCCTCTGCGACTATTTTGCCCACCATATCGACGATTGGCAATCGCCCCGTTCCCTCCCTATTTTGATGGAAATTTTCGACTGACGCTCGAAAATCCGTTTCCGTGTTGCATACCCCACAGAAAATGAGTACCTTTGCAGGCCGAACAAAAATCGGTCTGTCGTGCCTCTATCCCGCTGCGGCAGCCGTTTCGGTTTCGGTTTCTTATTTAGAATACACACTACTAACCCACACGCATGGCACGCACAGAAATTTCCACTTTGGGCGAATTCGGACTCATCCGACGCCTGACCAAAGACATAACCCCGAAGCAGCACTCTACCAAGAAAGGTGTTGGTGACGACGCCGCCGTTATGGACTACGGCACCGACCGTTGCCTCGTCACGAGCGATATGTTGCTCGAGGGCATCCATTTCAATTTGGAGTATGTTCCGCTCAAGCACCTCGGCTACAAGGCTGCCGTGGTCAACTTCTCCGACATCTACGCCATGAACGGTACGCCCACGCAAATCACAGTGTCGGTGGGCATCAGCCGCCGTTTCTCGGTCGAGGACATGGACGAACTCTTTGGCGGTATTCGCTTGGCGTGCGAGCGGTATGGCGTCGATTTGGTGGGGGGCGACACTTGTTCTTCCATGACGGGGCTGACCATCTCCATCACCTGTCTGGGGACAGCCAAGGCGGAGGATATTGTCTATCGCAATGGGGCAAAACTCAACGACCTTATCTGCGTATCGGGCAATCTCGGCACCGCCTATATGGGTCTGCAGTTGCTGGAGCGCGAACGCATCGTGGCGGGCAACAATACCAACGCCACGCCCGATTTCGAGGGGCGTGAGTACCTGCTCGAGCGCCAACTCAAGCCGGAGGCACGCCGAGACATCATCGCAGCGCTGCACAAGACGGGCGTGAAGCCGACCGCCATGATGGATGTGTCCGATGGTCTGTCGTCCGAGTTGCTGCATATCTGCTCGCAGTCCGGTGTCGGCTGTGCCGTCTATGAGGACAAGTTGCCTATCGACTACCAGGCCGCCGCTTTGGCAGAAGAGATGAACCTCAATATCGTTACATGTGCGCTCAACGGCGGCGAGGACTATGAGTTGCTCTTCACCTGCGACATCAACGACTATGAGAAACTCGTTCCTATCGAGGATTTGTATATCATCGGCCATATCACCAAGCCCGAATACGGCACCAACCTTATCGGGCGCAACGGTGAGGAGTTGGCATTGCGTGCGCAAGGGTGGAACGCTTTCACGGAAGGAGAAACCAAATGAAACCCGTAAAATTGTTCCTGACCGATGTGGATGGCTGCATGACCGATGGCGGTATGTACTATTCCGCCAACGGCGACGAGATGAAGCGTTTCTGCGTCTATGACGGCATGGGGATCGTGCGTTTGCGCAAGGCGGGCATTCCCTGTGGCATTCTCACCAGCGAGACCACCGAGATAGTGGCGGCACGCGCCCGCAAATTGGGCATGGAATACCTGCGCATGGGCGTAGGGCGTCAGGTGGACAATGTGCGTCAGACCAAACTCGAAGCCGCCCAAGAAATTTGTGCCGAGTTGGGTATCTCGTTGGAGGAGGTTTGTTTCGTGGGGGACGATGTCAACGATTTGGATCTTTTGGAAGCGGTCGGCACCCCTTGTTGCCCTACCAACGCCGTAGGTAGAATCAAGGACATCCCCGGAATTCTCCATCTCACCCGTGCCGGTGGCGATGGTGCCATCCGCGAGGTGTGCGAGATGATATTAGAGGGCATTCAATAGTAACTACCAAGAGTTTTTGAGTTCTGCACTCCCAATGACCGAATTTGACTATTACATACAGCAAGGAGAACCCTCGCAACGCGAGAAAGCGGAGGCGTGGGCTATAGCCATCGGTCTGCAAGACGTGGACGGGCTGAAGCCGTCGCCGTATCTGGTAGAGACCGCCCGCAAGCATATAGAGGGCGAAGTGGATTACGAGGAAGCGCAACGGTTGGTCAATTCATACTATGAAACATTGCCGGTTTCGGAGCAAAATGCCGATACCGAAGAGGCGGACAAAGTGGCGCTGCATATCACGCAAGTGCTGTCGGAACGCACTTTCACTTTCTCGCCTGCCGAGTTAGCCAATATCCACCGCCGTCTCTTTTCGGGGGTATTGCCGCACGCGGGAAGATACAGAGATGTGAACATCACCAAGAAAGAATGGGTGCTGAATGGCGATACCGTGCTATACGCTTCGTGCGATTCCATTTCGGCAACTTTGGCATACGATTTCGGGCAAGAAAAGCAATTCTCGTATGCCCGCCTCCCGAAAGAAGAGATGATAGCCCATTTCTCGAAATTTATCAGCGGGATATGGCAGATACACCCGTTTCGGGAAGGGAACACACGTACCACTGCGGTATTTGCCATCAAGTATCTGCACAAATTGGGCTATCGTGTTACCAATGAGCCGTTTGCGGACAACGCCAAGTATTTCCGCAATGCGTTGGTGCGAGCCAACTACCAAAACTACGAAAAAGGGATAGAAGAAACCACCGAATTCCTAGAATTGTTTTTCCGCAATGTGCTATTAGGCGAACAACACTCGCTCAAAAAACGATACCAACATATTGATTGGAAACCGACACATGATACCCTAAAGGAGCCGATAAATGCAACGAATGAGCCGATAAATGAGCCTATAAAAAGAATACTGGAATACATACGTTTACACGAGGGGTGCAAAAGACAACAAATAGCAGATGCGTTAGGAATAACACTTATTTCCGTCAAACGTGCATTAACGCAATTATCCGACAAGATAGAATATCGAGGCAGCAATAAAACAGGAGGATATTACATCAAATGACCAACATTGCCGTCATATTAGCCGGAGGCATTGGCTTCCGCAATGCCACCAACTGGGGACTAAACTACTATATCGCCTATATGTTCTGAGTATAGACCGTTGCCCCTATCAAACCATGCTCTTCTACCTTACCTCGCTCCCTAAGATATCAAACACTTGATTGCCACGAAGGATATATACCCTACCTTCACGCACCACCTTACGCACTTGTTCAGATACAACCGTATTGTTCTCAACAGCCGTAGTCGGGTCGGTCGGAGCCTTATTCACATCCATCACCAAACGCACAGACAGCTCTACATATCCTAATGTTGCGGCAGGATTAACTATACTTGTTGAGGAGAACCGGACAACATCTGCCCTATTATCCGACAAGTCCGCATCTTGCAACCAATAATGACCTTCAATACCTAATCTATCTACTATTTCTCCACCGTAATAGGAATAGAATTCAGCATATCCTGCACAAGGAAGAAATACGACACCTTTCTCCTCTAACTGAGCAAAGACAGTAGTGCTATAGACATTATCCTTGTACTCTTCTTTGGTAAAACTGCTCTTATTTGCTAATTCTTGCACGGTAATACCGGTTGGGGCAATAAAGTCCGAGGGAAGTAGCATCAGTCCTAACAAAGTGTCGGTGGTGCTGATAGCCACTCTACCCATAGTGCAGCGGTTGTTCTGCACAAGATAACTAAACTCTTCTTGGGTTAGTGTGCTCCATGTATTGGCAGCATACCCCATGATGGTGTTGGTTCCCCAGTCCACAAAGTTACCACTGAAGTCACTCGCCGAGTGCGAACCGCTTGTGCCGTACTTGCTGTTGACATTGTCGGTGCTATAGCCGAAAACATCAATCGTATCGGCTAAGGTGCCATACCACACTGCCGTAACATTGGCTTTTCCTAAAATTTCGTACTGACGCTCGGCAAAACTCCAAACGAGGGTGCCGCTTTTTACGCCGGAGCAACGCAGGTTGCCTTGCGAGAAATAGACTTGTTTGTCTGACGAAACAGCAAACTTACCATTGATAGCACCCTTTGGGGCCGCTGCCTGAGCAGCAATAGCAGTACTTAAGACGACTGCTAACGAAAGTAGATTCTTTTTCATATTCAATGATTTTATCAATACATTCATACACCTCTATCCACAACAACACAGGCAGATATATTCATATCCGCCAACATAAATATCAGTATATGTGTTTATTATAGTTGTGAGGGGGGGGGGGGGGAAGAATGAAGTACACGCACGCAAGACAGGTGTACACTAACGGGCGTACACACGAACAATATAACCGACATCACGGATGATACAACTATTTGCGTCACACTGTACATAACTCAACAATCTGCCACAAAGGTACAACTATTTCATAAATACCACAAACGGAACGGATATTTTTTTGCTTCACATCTGCAAAAGATGTTTAACTTTACCGATATGTTTTGTGTCATCCATAAAAAAAGTGTACCTTTGTAGCGATAACAGAAGAGATACTACGGAGTAGTGGCAATAATACATAAATGACCAACATAGCAGTCATATTAGCAGGCGGAATAGGAACCCGCATAGGAGGCGGTATTCCTAAACAACTGCTGCCTCTTAGCGATGGACGCAGCATGCTCGAACACTCTGTCGACGCCTTCGAAAGCGCACCACACATCCACCGAATAGGTATCGTGATGCACAAGGACTACATTGAGCAAGCCCAAGAGATGGTTCGCCGCAACACATGGCAGAAAGTGATATGGATCATTCCGGGCGGCAACGAACGTTACGAATCAAGCCTTAACGCGATACGTCACATACAGAGAAACGTTACTGACAAAATAGACAGTGCGAACATCAACATCCTCCTCCACGATGCGGCACGCCCATTCGTCAACCAACAGATTATCCAAGATGTCTGTGCCGCCCTTGAGCAGCACGAGGCCGTTACTGTAGCGATACCTGCCACCGACACGATGTATAGGGTTTCGCCACAAGGGAAGGACGCAACGAGCGAACGAACCGTAAAGGACATTCCACCCCGCTCCACCCTGTTCTGCGCCCAGACCCCGCAGGCCTTCCGCCTAACCACAATAGCCGAAGCCTACCGCCTCGCCCTGCAAGACACCAAAGCGCAAGCCTCCGCCCTCTCCGGAAACCCGCACTTCCCCGCCACCGACGACTGCAGCATTCTCCACCAATACCTGCCCCACATTCCCATCCATATCGTCCTCGGCTCCCCCACCAACCGCAAAATCACCTACAAAGAAGACTTATAAGTTCTCTATTATCCCTCAAAAGAGTATAATTCAATGAATAATATCGCAGTTATATTATCCGGCGGCTCGGGCATACGCATGGGCGGCGATACACCGAAGCAGTTTCTCAAACTCGCCGGCAAAATGGTCATAGAGCATACTATTGAGGTGTTCGAAGCAGCAGAGCAAATAGACGAGATTTGTATCGTCTGTCGTGTCGACTACATCGAGCGTGTGCAAGAACTCATCGTACACAACAACTATCGTAAGGTGAAGCGCATTCTTGCGGGCGGCAAGGAGCGCTACGAGTCATCACTTGCCGCCATCTATGCCTATACAGATGAGTGCAATCTGCTTTTTCATGATGCAGTCCGCCCGCTTGTAAATGAGCGAATTATCAACGACTGTATAGAGGCACTCACCACCTATCATGCAGTGGATGTGGCAATAGACACCACCGACACTATTATCCAAGCCAATGCAAAGCGTTGTATCGAGTCTATTCCACCACGTGCAGCCTTGCGCAATGGGCAGACACCGCAGTGTTTTCGTCGCAGTACTATTGCCGAGGCATATCGCTTAGCACTTCAAGACCCGCAATTCCGGACGACAGACGACTGTGGAGTAGTGCGCAAATACTTGCCCAACGAGCCTGTGTATATTGTAACTGGCGAACAGTTCAATATGAAACTGACACATATAGAAGACCTCTTTTTACTCGATAAACTATTCCAACTCAAGAATGTCGAACTATCCCAGAAGGAACTCTCCCAGGTCACGCTGTCGGCTTTGCCCGAGAAAGTGTTGGTGGTCTTTGGCGGCAGCTATGGCATAGGAGCAGAAATAGTACGCCTTGCCTCTGAACGGTATAGTCGAGTCTATTCGTTCTCTCGGTCAGAAAATGGTGTGAATGTATCCGATATGGCAAGTGTGCAGCGTGCACTGCAATCGGTTTTCGACAAAGAGGGGCATATCGATGCCATAGTGAATACTGCAGGCGTACTCTATCGCGAGCCACTGGCTACGATGTCGGAGGACACTATCCGTACCTCTATCGATGTAAATCTGTTGGGTGTTATCCATGTGGCTCAAGCCGCTTACCCCTATCTTAAGCAGAGCCATGGTGCACTGCTGTTCTTCACCTCCTCGTCCTATACCCGTGGGCGCATGCTCTATAGCCTCTATTCTGCTACCAAAGCCGCTATTGTCAATTTTGTACAGGCAATAGCCGAGGAGTGGAACGAGTGCGCAATTCGTGTCAATTGTATCAATCCCGAGCGCACCAAAACGCCTATGCGTACCCGCAATTTCGGTAATGAGCCTGCCGAGTCGCTCTTGTCGGCAGAAGCCGTAGCGATAGTTTCGCTCAACACACTTTTCTCTAAGTTCACAGGCGAGGTAGTTGATGTCCGCCGTAAACAATACTAAGAACCTTATTCGTAGACATAAAAGTAAAATGAATACTTCTCTTCCGAAAGCCACAGGCAATCTGCGTGCATTGCAACTGCGCATCGTTGATATTCTTGTTGTGTTGGATGAACTCTGTCGTAAGAACCATATACAATATTGTATTGCTTATGGAACTGTTTTGGGTGCTGTCCGTCACGGAGGTTTCATTCCGTGGGACGACGATATCGATATTATGGTCGTAGGCGATGACTACGAGCGTTTCCAGCAGGTTTGTAAGGAGCAACTGCCCGATTGGCTGTTCCTCCAAAACAAAGAAACAGACCCAAATTCTGGAATGGGCATAGGGTTATTCAAAGTACGCGATAAAAAATCCTTGTTTATTGAGGGCTACGATGTGTTTAACAAAGACTACAAGCGGGGATTATTCATCGATGTGTACAAGGCAGTTACTATTCCTAAACGGCCGGAAAAAATAGTAGGCTATTTGTTGACTCGTATTTCTTATGCCTACAATTTCTATCGATACAACAAACCTATCAATTTGCATAATATTGCATGTTATTTTTTGTATCCTTTTTCGTATGTTTGGCACAAGGCACTGCTTTGGCTACTGATGCAGGGAGGGAAACCTTATTATTGTTGCCAATTGGGGGAAGGAGTTTATTTGCAACACCGCCCTACACGCTATGATGATATATTTCCGCTTCGAGAGATAGAGTTTGAGGGGCACAAGTTTATGGGGCCCAACAACCCCGATGGCTATCTTCGTGCCATTTACAACGACTATATGCGTATTCCCGCCCCCGCCAAGCGCCGTGTACATGGGTCTTACTATGTAGAGGATGCTTCATCAATAGCCTTGACTTATAGAGACTCCGTTAATACTCTTGATGCGAACAATCAATAACTCATTATACGATGCGTTCCATATCTACTTATATTGGCCTACTGCGTAGAAAAGGCTTTTGCAAGTGTTTATGTAATTTGACGACATATATTTTTGAACCTTCTATTCGTCATGCTCGTAAGCTATACAAAGATTATAAAGAACTTATTCTCTCTCCGTTGCCATCTACGAGTGTACCGTCTCCTATAGAAGAAAATGCACCTGTTTGGATTTGTTGGCTGCAAGGCCTGGAGAACGCCCCTCGGGTAGTACAGGTATGCTATTCTTCGGTACAAAAGTTCTGCACAGATCGCCCTATTCATCTCATCACAAACGACAATATGAGCGATTATGTAACATTGCCCGACTATGTAATGCAAAAATATCGAGCAGGCATAATTCCTCCTACACAGTTCTCAGATATTTTGCGGTTGGCTTTGTTGGTGAAGTACGGCGGCATTTGGATTGATAGCACAGTGTTGCTGACCGCTCCTTTGCCTTCGTATATCACCCATAGTTCGTTCTTTTTCTATCAACATAAGTCTTGGGTAGATGTTCCTCTTCCGATTGTCGGGTCAAGTTGGCTCCTTTCTGGATGTAAAGGACATCCCGTTTGGCAGCGTTTATTGGATTTGTTGTACGCTTATTGGGAAGAAGAGAATACGCTTATAGACTATTTCATTTTTCATCTGTTTCTTTATCTGTTGGTTACGCACAATTCGCAGGCGAGGAGTCTCTTTAATGTAACGGAGGTTCACGCTAATCTTGAACCGCACACCATGCAGTTACGCAATTTTGGCGACCCGTATTCCGATGAACTATGGAATGCCCTTCTGCGTACCTGTTCAGTACATAAACTCACCTATAAGTTCAAACCTGCCACGGGCTCACAAAACACCATCTATGACCATGTGCTCAGCCTCAAAGTTGAAGATCTATAGTGACATACCATACAAAATAGAATTCACTATCTATTAATTGTAAATCAATTGTTTGTATATTTGCGTCAATTTGCAATCGCGTTTAGAGAAGCCTCGCCGCTTTATCCAAGTATTGGCAGGTCCTCGGCAGATAGGCAAAACGCCCCTTATCTTGCAGTTACAGGAACGATGAAATCGACTTTATGCTCTACACGATGCAGAAATGTTATGTTTAGAAGTGAAGAGCAGTCTCCGTACAGCGGGCAACGGGTTGGGCACATTCGAGCAACAGTTCCCGCACGCCAAGACACTTGTTATCGGTACGGGCGGATTGACACTCGACCTATTTTTCCACACTTCACCGGAATAATTATTCTGATTCTTTTTACAAAATGCCATATTAGATGTCGTAAATATGCCTTCTGTTCTCATCATCGCCCCAAATTTTCATTATTTTGCGCAGAGTATTGCCTGTGCCTTTGAGCAGGCGGGCCATGCTGTTCGTTGCGAGAAATACGACACCCCTGTTCACCCTTACACTCGTTGGAATCGCCTGCGCTACAAGATAGGCAACAAAGCGGCACTTCGAGAACATTCTCGGCAGGACTACAAAGCGTATATTTTGCAGGTTTTCAACGAGCGGCAGCCCGACTTGGTTTTTATCATCAATGGCGATATACTTCTGCCGGAGGTGGTGCAGACTATGCAACAGACAGCCCGAGTGGCAATATGGCTTTTCGATAGTGTACGCCACCTCCCTACTGCTTTACCTAATTTGCAGTTTGCCCACAAAATATTCTGCTATGAGCAGACGGATATCGACTACTTACAAAGCGAGCACCACATTGAGGCATTTTTCTTGCCGCAAGCGGCTGACACGGTGCTTTACCATCCCCTGCCTATTAAGAAAAATTTAGATATCGTCTTTGCCGGCGACCTTTGGCAATCTCAAAAGCGGAAGCAGTTGATACAAGCCGTTGTGGCTCGCTATGCCGACCGAAAGATTCGTGTTTGGGGTATCTACAAACCATGGTACAAAGGGGTTTGGCAATGGCTCACCCGTGAGCGGTGCGATGTTTATACTAACTGCAATGCCTCTGCCGAACAACTGAATTTGGACTACAACCGCGCCAAAGTGGTGCTTAACATTCATCATGAACAGCAGAGAGACGGTGCCAACCCAAAGGTGTTCGAGATATGTGCCAGCGGAGCATACCAAATCTGCGATGCCAATCCGTATATCGAATCCCTATTTTCAAATGGAGAGGTGGGGCTATACCATAATGAACAGGAACTCTTTTCGCTTATCGACTATGCTTTGACGCACGATATGTCTGCACAAGCGCAAGCCGCCCGCGAGTTGGTTGTCCGCAAACACACTTTCCCAAAACGCATAGAAACCATTTTGCATGCATTGCAATCAAATGATTTAGAATAGCACACACTAAAAAAACTCACATTCCTATGCCCTCCGTTCTTTTTATATGGTACAAGCATTCCCGAAGCATTCCCGAAGCATCCCCGAAGCATCCCCGAAGGAAGCGGTCAGGCAAGCAAGCGCAACTTCGAACTACTGCATTCTAAAAAGGCGAGGCAAACTTTTGATTGGAGGCAATCGATAGACTCGTTCGTTTTTAGTCGACAAAATTTGTGTGTGTGTTGCGATATAATCGATTAATCCGTATGTCTCTGCGTTTGATGCATTTTACAAAACACACTTTTTGTTCAAAAGTGTATTTTCAAATATACAACTTGTTAATCGGGAGCTGTTTTCGCAAGTGAAGTAACGATTTTTTTCAATTCAAAATGATGAAGGTTTCGATTATTGTTCCTATCTATAATGTGGCGCAGTATGTTGAGCGTTGCATGGAGTCGCTGCGCAATCAAACAATGCAAGATTTTGAGGTCTTATGTGTTGACGATCATGGACAAGACGCAAGCGTAAGTATCATACAAGAGTACATCTCTGCTAATGGATTGGGTGAGCGGTGGCGCGTGTTGGAAACACCAACGAATAGTGGCCCTGCTGTGGTGAGGAATATTGGCATACAGGCTGCAATAGGCGAGTATATTGCCTTTGTAGATTCAGATGATTGGATCGAACCGGATATGCTCGAGGTGCTATACCGCAACGCCGTGGCATACCAAGCCGACCTTAGTTCAGGGGCTTGCGTTTGGGACTACCCCGATGGCATCCGCTGCATTGCGTGCAATCCGCATGTTGGTAGCGGCACAATAGATAGACAACAGCGGAAATATCTGTTAAAACACTATGTGAGTAATTTCTATACTATGCTTTTTCGCCGTGCGTGGTTGCTTGACAACGGTATTTTGTTCCCTAATGCCAAGAGTGGCGAAGATAGTAGTTTTATGGGGCAGTGCTACTTGATGGCAGAGCGAGTGGTGCAGATAGACAAGCCTATATACCATTATGTAATACATAAGCAGTCTATCAGCCACAGACGTGGTGTGTGGCGTGGCGGTGAGAAAAAGAAAGCCTTCGATGCCCTCTTGCTTTATGCACAAGAACATGGCATCTGGCACGAATATAAACTGGTACTGCACTGGGTGTATTTCAAGAAAGTAATAGTAACATCAATCATAGACTATATTCACTCATTATGAATACTAATAATGTGAACATCAAGTTTTTCTGCCGTTCGTTCGACCTGCGACTATACCGTCTATCCAAGGCTTTCTACGAGGGGCTAGGATTCCCTTGCGTGCGGCTCACCGACCAGTCTGCCGACGGCTATTTTTATACCATGCTTGCCGACACCGATTGCGATATTGCCATCAATGTCGATGAGGATTGTTTCATCACCGACCCGCAAGCGGTGCTCGATTTGGTTGATTATGTGGTCGCGAATGGCTATGCCAATGCAGGCTGCTCCGATGGGGGACAACATATGCGTGCCGGAAATCCTATCGTGACCAACCCGTTTTTCAATATATTTGACCTGCGTCTTATCCGCACCAAGTTCTCGCGTGAGGCGGTGCAAGCATTCCGCTACGCAGACCACAAGGAGGCCATGATAGCCGCCTTCGATACCACATCTTTAGGCGGACGCTACACATTCGATCGCCCTAAAATCATCGAGCCTTACTACCAATTCTTCCTGTGGTTGGCAGCGAATTTCCGGACGCTCTATCTGACGCCTCAGCGCCACCACGACGGCATTTCCACACTGTTGTACGATCCACAGGGACGCCAACTCTGCGCTCATTCGTGGTTGTCGCGTTTCTATTCTGTACCTTCGGGAGTGGTTCGGGTTTTTCAGCCATCTGCGGGCAAGCAGAAGGGCCGCATCGATGCACTGATACACGAGTCAGCAGCACAGCGTGGAGGCGAAGTCGTGTTGCCAAAGGAGCATTGGTACGATACGCTTCATTTCGCTGCCGACAAGTGTGTGCGTTGGGTCATCAAGGTTCCCCAGCGTATCGCTGCATGGCCCGCCAAGTACCGCCGCTACCATAGCAAGGACTAATTCGCTAGTTTTTTTTATTTTGTTCAGAATTTACGCTGTACTGAAAAAAAAACATACTTTTTTGTTCAGTATAGTGCTTTTATTGAATAAATTTTGTAACTTTTGGATTGCTTAATCTGCAAAAATTGGCGGCTGGGGTATTTTCTGAAAAAACAAGTCGGTGTAGTCGGTTACTTCGTCGGGTATCGGTTCGCCGTTGGTCAGATAGACACACCGCATGCCGCATCGCCACCCGAATTGCATATCACTCACACTGTCGCCTATCATCACGCCGTCTTGCAGGCACACCTCGGGAAAATCTGCTGCCGCCTGCTGTGCCATGCCCGTATTCGGTTTTCGGTTCGGGTCGTTCGCAGCCGCCAGCGACGGACAGACATACACTCGGTCGATGCGTCCTCCCACTTCCGCAATCTCTTCGCACATCATTTTGTGAATCGCCGCTACCTCCGCCGCCGTCATCAGCCCTTTGCCTATTCCTTGTTGGTTCGATACTACAAACGCCCGTTCGTAGTCTTTCGTCAGGCGTGCCACCGCATCAAGGGCATCGGGCAACCATTTCCATTGTTGCAGGTTGCGCACATAGTCGCCTGCAATGCGCTCGTTCAGTACCCCGTCACGGTCTAAGAACAGGAACCTGTCACGGGGAAAGCGTTGCGCAATTTCCCGCTTCGCCCGCTGATAATCCGTCGGGATACCCATATCTACAAAGTAGTTGTCAAACGCTTTCCCGCAGAACAGCCGCAGTGGCGCCAACGCTTGCAATACATCTCGCTCAAAGGAGAACTTTTCGGGTTGCTGTTGTTGCAGCAGCCATGCTTTGTTCACGGCATACACGCCCCCGTTTATCAAGCCTCGTCCTGCGCTTTCCGCTTTTTCACGAAAAGCAGTTAGTGTCGTTCCATCTGTTTCCACCGAGCCGTAGCGAGCCGTGTCCTCCACCTCTCGCAGTGCCACCGAGACAGGTGCTTTGTGTTCGGTATGAAAAGCATAGAAATCCGCCCAATCCAAATCGAACAGCGTATCGCCGTTCAGCACCAGAAAATTCTCTGTTTCTGCTTTTTCGGCGGCTTGTCGGATAGCCCCACCCGTACCAAGCGGTGTCTCTTCGTACGAGTACACCACCTCCATTGAGCGGTATTGCGTGCCAAAATACGCCTCTATCACTTCGTGATGATACCCCACAGCCAGCAGCACACGCTTTGCGCCCGCCGCCGCCAATCGGTCCATTATGTAGGTTAGGAACGGTTTCCCCGATACGGGCGCCATCGGTTTAGGCAGGTTCATGCCTATCTCCGACCGCAGCCGCGTCCCCAAGCCGCCCGCCAATATCACTACCTCCGAAAACATACACCCTCTAATATACAAAAACTATTTCTGTGGGAACATCGCTGCTTCCACCAACTGACAAATGATATGCCCCAGCATGATGTGACATTCCTGAATGCGAGGGGTGTCCGACGACGGCACATTGAGCAGCAGGTCAACCACCTTACGCATCTCGCCGCCCGTGTCGCCCGTCATCGCCACCGTCAGTACACCGAGTTGTTTCGCTTTCTCGAATGCATTCAGTATGTTGCGCGAGTTACCCGAAGTAGATATACCTATCAGCACATCCCCCTCTCGGCACGCTCCGTCTATCATGCGCGAGTAAATCAAGTCGTATCCGTAGTCGTTTGCCACCGCTGTCAGATACGAGGTGTTGCAGTGCAGTGCCTCCGAGTTGAGCGGCGGACGGTCGTAGTAGAACCGTCCCGACAGTTCTGCGGCCAGGTGTTGCGCATCGGCAGCACTTCCGCCGTTTCCGCACCAGAGCACCCGATGCCCGCTACTGAGTGCCTGCACCAATATCTCCGCCACATTCTCCACTCGCTCCAGCATCGCCTTGTCAGCGAGCAGGTTTTCCCGTATCGTTATGCTGTCGGCAATGCAGTGCCGTATTATCTCGTTGTTTTTCATCACATTGTCCATGTTTTCAGTCCTTCTTGCGTAAATTCATAGCGGCGTACCTGTCCCACAAACCGTTCTTGCAGAGCCCGCTCCACGCCGTAGCGGTTCGTCCCCGGACAGTAGAAGAACATAAATCCGCCGCCGCCGGCACCGCTCACTTTTCCACCCGTTGCGCCCGCCTCTATGGCAGTCCGATAGATGTCGTCCAGCAGCGTATTGCTGATGTTCGAGGCGGTCTTTTTCTTCTGTTCCCAACCGAAATTCAGTATCTCGCCGATGTTGTCTATCTGTCCCTTGAGCAACGCCTCTTTCATGCGCACGGCTTGTTCTTTCAGTTGGTGCATCGCCTGAATCGAGCGGTCGTTGTTGTTGCGCACATTGGCTATCTGTCCGCTGATAATCTGTGCGCTGACATGCGAAGTCTGCGTGTAGTAGAGCAGCAAGTTGTGCGCCAACTCGTCCTGATAGCGTTGCCGAATGCGGAGCGGATTGACTATCACTTTGTCGTCTTGCAAGAACTGCATATAGTTGAATCCACCGAAGGTCGCTGCATATTGGTCCTGTTTTCCGCCCGCCATGGCGAGGTCTATTCGCTCTATCTCGTAGGCCAATCGGGCAATATCGTATTCGCCAAGGGCTAGGTGCAGCCATTCCACAAACGCACCCAATATGCTCACCACCAGCGTACTGCTCGTACCCAATCCGCTTCCTGCGGGAGAATCCACATGCGATGTAATGCGAAACGACAGCGGTTGGTGCGTGTAGTCCCGCACGATACGGTTATACACCCCCCGTGCCAATACAAAATAGCCGTCCGTACTTATGGTCTCGGCGGCGTCACACACCTCTTCCAGTTGTGCATCGGGCGAGGAAAACACAATTTTCCCGTTGTCCATCGGCTCTATCGTAGTGTAGGCATAGAGCGAGATGGTGGCATTCAGTATCGCCCCGCCGTATAAGTCGGAGTACGGCGACACATCGGTGCCACCGCCCGCCAGTCCGAGGCGCAAAGGTGCTTTACTGCGAATAATCATACGCTTGTTTTGTTTTACACGCTTTTTATGGTCTGGAGCATACGACTCCACGAGTATTTCTGTCGTTCTTCTTCTATTCCGGCTCGGAAACATTCCGAGTCTTCACGGGCACAGAAATCGGCGAGTGCATCGGCTATCGCCTGCGGACTCACAGCCGTCACATAGCCCACTTTTCCATTCGGTACTATCTCGGCCAATCCGCCCACATTCGTCACCAACATCGGTTTGCGAAAGTGGTAGGCTATCTGCGTCACGCCACTCTGTGTGGCGGTTTTGTAGGGTTGTACTATCAGATCCGCCGCCGAGAAATACACCCGCACCTGCTCGTCGGGAATAAACTCCGTGCGCCAAATCACAGGTTGCGACAAACCCAATTCTTTTTCTAAGGCGTAGTATTTCTCGCTGTTGTTGTAGAACTCGCCCGCCACGACCAGATGTACCTGCTCGTTCTGCAGACGGGCATTCGAGTACGCACGCAGCAACAAGTCCAGTCCTTTATAATCCCGTATAAATCCGAAGAACAACAGTATCTTTCCGGTCTCGGGCAGCCCCAATTGTCGCCGTGCCTCCGCCTTGTCCATTATATCCCCAAAGTTATCGTACAGCGGGTGCGGACAGAGGGCAACTTGTTTGGGGTGTTTCTTTGAAATAAATCGCAGACAGTCTTGTCGCACGCTTTCGGACATAGCCACAAACCCATCCACGCTCCGAATAAAATAGCGTATCAGCACACTGTCCCACGGTTTCGGCTCATGCGGGATCACATTGTCCAACACCGACACTACCCGCACTTCCTTCGCTACTTCTTTATCTCCTACCTTATTTTCCTTTTTTGCCATGCGGGCTATGGTTCCCAAGCATGGCGCCATAAGCGGTATCCAAAACTTGACAATGAGCAAGTCGGGTTGCATGCGTCGTATCATACGCCCCGTACGAATCCACGACAGCGAATTGATAGAGTTCATCACCCGTCGAATCTGTAGGTCTTTCGGTGCGGGGTCGTCGCTATACTGCGTCTTCCCCGGAAACAAGAAATCAGGGTACTGCATCGTAAATGTCAGCACCTCCACCTCATCGCCTGCCGTCAACGCTTCGTGCGCCAGCCGCTCATTGAACGCTGCCAGCCCTCCTCTGTACGGATACGCCGTACCCAAAATCACAATCCGCATAGAATAGGGGCTCCTCTTCCCCGCTTTTAGAAACTACCATTGACACAATGGGGACATATACAATACCCTGTATATATCCCCATTGATGACTTATTAGAGTGTCTTAGCAACCTCTACTTGCTCGAAGGTCTCGATAAGGTCGCCCTCTACTATATCGTTGAACGACTTGATGTTCAAGCCACATTCGGTATTGATACCTGCTTCCTTGATATCGTCTTTGCCGTGCTTGAGCGATGAGAGTTCGCTGGTTTGGATAACGATACCGTCACGAATCACGCGGCACTTGTTTCCTCGCTTCACCTTACCCTCACGCACAATACAGCCGGCAATCGTACCCACCTTCGAGATATGGAAGGTCTGCAGCACTTCGAGTGTAGCCGTTACCTCCTCTTTTATCTCCGGTGACAACATACCCTCCATAGCCGCCTTTATTTCCTCGATGGCATCGTAGATAATGGAGTAGATACGGATATCCACCTCTTCGCTGTCCGCCATCTTGCGAGCCGTACCGGTAGGACGCACATTGAAGCCGACAATGATAGCGTCTGACGCTGCCGCCAGCAGCACATCGCTGTCTGAGATAGCACCGACAGCACCATGAATGACATTGACCTGTATGTTCTCTGTCGATAGTTTGAGCAGCGAGTCGGTCAGAGCCTCTACAGAACCGTCCACATCGCCCTTGACGATGACATTCAGTTCCTTGAAGTCGCCTATAGCCAGACGGCGTCCAATCTCCTCCAAGCCAACATGCTTCTTGGTGCGGATAGACTGCTCACGCTGCAACTGCTCGCGCTTGTTGGCAATCTCGCGTGCTTCCTGCTCCGTCGGCAACACATTGAACTCGTCGCCTGCCTGCGGTGCACCGTTGAGTCCGAGTATCGTACACGGCTCGCCCGGCAGAACCTCCGTAATCTTCTGACCACGCTCGTTGAACATGGCCTTCACCTTACCGTGGAAGGTACCTGCCAGCACCACATCACCGATATGGAGCGTACCGTCGGACACAAGCAACGTTGCTACATAACCACGCCCCTTGTCGAGCGAAGACTCGATGATAGAGCCCTTGGCACGGCGCTTGGGGTTCGCCTTCAAGTCGAGCATCTCTGCTTCAAGCAGCACCTTCTCCAGCAGTTCGAAGACACCGTCGCCCTTCTTGGCCGATATCTCTTGGCACTGGTACTTACCGCCCCAGTCCTCGACGAGGATGTTCATGTTCGAGAGTTGCTCGCGGATCTTATCGGGGTTTGCACCCGGCTTATCGACCTTGTTGATAGCGAATATCATCGGGACTCCTGCGGCCTGTGCGTGGTTGATAGCCTCGATAGTCTGCGGCATGACGGCATCATCAGCAGCGATAATGATAATCGCGATATCCGTCACCTTGGCACCACGCGCACGCATGGCGGTGAACGCCTCATGACCCGGTGTATCGAGGAAGGTGATATGCTGTCCGTTCTTCAGTTTTACATTGTAAGCACCGATATGCTGCGTGATACCGCCCGCCTCACCGGCAATGACATTGGTGTTACGGATATGGTCGAGCAACGAGGTCTTACCGTGGTCAACATGGCCCATGACTGTCACAATCGGGCAGCGAGGCTCGATGTCTTCCTCGTTGACTTGCTCGTCGGCATTCAACTCCTCTACCACATGGGCACTGACATACTCGGTGGTGAAACCAAACTCCTCGGCTACGATATTGATGGTCTCAGCGTCAAGGCGCTGGTTGATGCTCACCATAAGACCCAGCGTCATGCAGGTACCAATGACTTTCGTTACGGGTACATTCATCATGACAGCAAGGTCGTTGGCGGTAACAAACTCGGTGAGTTTGAGTACCTTCGACTGTGCTTGGGCAAGTTCCTTCTCATGAGCCACTTTCTCGCGTTCTTGCTCACGGCGCTCACGCTTATACTTACCCGTATTAGCCTTCGCCTTTTGGCCTTGCAAGCGGTTGAGCGTCTCCTTGATTTGGCGCTGTACCTCCTCGTCATCGACCTCTACCTTAACCCCCTTCTTCTTGGAATCGGGCTTGCCCTTCTGATTGCGAGCATCATTCACATCCACCTTGTTCTGTTTGATGCGTTCGCGATGGCGTTTCTCCCCGTTTTGTCCCTGATTCTGCTGGTTCTGCTGGCTCTGTTGCTGGCGAGCGTCACGCTCTTTCTTGCGCTCCTCCTTGCTCTTCTTGGTGGGGTGAGTGGCTTGATTGATACTACTCAAGTCAATCTTACCGATGACCTTAGGGGCGTTCTTCAGTTCCGGTTTAGCCAAACGGAATATCTCCGGCTGCTTTTTCTCGGTAGAGGCAGCATCCTTACTCGACGCTGACTCGACAGATTTGGACTCCGACACGGCGGATTTCAAGTCGGTGGTAGGTTCTACCTTCGGGAGTGGTTCGGGATTTTTGGCATTTTTTGCATTTATCGGCTCCCCTTTTGCCATTCCCTGCTCCTGCTTTGCCTTCACCTGCTCCTGTTTTGCCTTCTCTGCCTCTTGCTTTGCCTTTTTCTCGGCTTCTGCCTTTTGGACAATTTCGGCCTGACGGCGTTTCTCGGCCTCTTCGGCTTGGCGGCGAGCCTCGGCTTCTGCAGCCTTGCGGGCTGCTTCTTCCGCTGCAGCCTCAGCTGCCTTGCGAGCAGCCTCCTCCGCAGCAGCCTTGGCGGCAGCAGCGGCTTCCTCTACACGCCGAGCCTCCTCCTTTGCCTTCTTATCGGCCTCCAAATCAATATGACCCACCACTTTGGGTTGGTTGATTTCGGTGGCGATATGCTGCGGTTCTTGCGGCTTGTCGATTGAAATGGTTTGTTGGATTTCACGCTCCTGACGAGCCTGAGCCTGACGCTCCGCTTCCATCTTGAGAGCCATGTCCTTATTAAATTCTTTGACTAAGAGCATATACAGGTCGTCATCAATACGGACATTGGGATTTTCCGTATCGATGTCTTCCTTACCCTGCTTTACGAAGAATTGCTTGGCGGTGGATAAGCCAATATTTAGTTCCTTACAAGCCTTGATAAGTTTAATTGCCATGCGGATAGAGTATTAAAAGAGTTAGAATGGGGTTATACAATTGGGGTATTTATCGTATTTTTCGAGAACACAGCGTTCCCGATTTCTAACTATCTCGGCGGAGCATATAGTTTCCCCGCCGGACAGCGGGAAAATTAGTCGTTGGCGAACTCGGCGGAAATGACATCGAGCACATTGTCGATGGTCTCCTCCTCGAGGTCGGTACGATCAATCAGCTCTGCCTTCGGCGTATTAAGCACTTGCTTGGCGGTGTCGAAGCCGACAGCCTTGAGTGCGTCGATGACCCACTGATCGATTTCGTCGTTGAACTCATCGAGCATGATATCCGAATCGTCGCCCTCCATCTCACGATAGACATCAATCTGATAGCCCGTGAGCATGCAAGCCAACTTGATATTGAAGCCGCCCTTACCGATAGCAAGGCTGACCTCATCGGGCTTGAGATAGACATCTGCACGCTTTTCCTCCTCGTTGATGCTCATGGACGAGATTTTCGCCGGCGCCAATGCACGCTGGATATAGAGGTTGATATTGCTCGTATAGTTGATGACATCGATATTCTCGTTGCGCAACTCACGCACGATACCGTGGATACGCGCACCCTTGACACCGACGCATGCGCCTACCGGGTCGATACGGTCGTCGAACGACTCGACTGCCACCTTGGCACGCTCACCCGGGATACGCGCGATATTCTTGATGGCAATCAAGCCATCGTGTACCTCCGGCACCTCCTGCTCGAAGAGGCGTTGCAGGAACAACGGGCTCGTACGGCTGAGGATGATCTTCGGGTTCTGGTTCTTGTTATCGACTTGCACGACTACGGCACGCACGGTCTCGCCCTTGCGGTAGTAGTCGCCCGGAATCTGGTTCTGCTTGGGCAAATAGAGTTCGTTGCCGTCCTCGTCGAGGAGCAGCATCTCCTTCTTCCACACCTGATAGAGTTCGCCCGAAACGACTTGTCCGAGCATCTCGCTATAGCGAATATAGAGGTTCTCCTTCTGCAACTCGAGAATCTTGCTGGCAAGGGTTTGGCGCAGGTTGAGAATCATACGGCGGCTGAACGACTGGAACTCGACCTTGTCGGTAACCTCCTCACCCACTTCTGCCTCGTCGTCAATCTTGAGCGCATCGCTCAGGGCAATCTGGGTATTGGGGTTCGCCACATCGTCGTCCTCCATCACGAGGCGGTTGCGATAGACCTCGAGGTCGCCCTTATCGGGGTTGATAATCACATCGTAGTTGGCGTCGGTGCCATACATCTTGGAAATCACATTGCGGAACGAATCCTCCAAGACATTGATAAAAGTCTGTCTGTCAATGTTTTTGAGTTCTTTGAACTCCGAGAAAATGTCAATCAGGTTGATTGAATTTTGTGCTTTTGCCATTGTTGTATAGTTCTTTTCTGTTTAATTTTCTTGTGTGTAGTGCGCCCGCGAACGAGCATTGGACATTCGCAAGCAGCCCCGCTTCTACCCTACTCTGTATTCCCCTCTTTTTTGGGGTGGAGAAGCCGGAAAAGGTTGCGCCCCCCGTTCTTAGAATTTGAGATCGTAGCGGGTGTATTTGACCTCGTCGTAACCGAAAGTGTGGGTCTGCATCTCGTGCTGCTTACGCTTCTTACCCTCCACCTGTACGAGCGTATCGACATCGACAGAGAAAGTAGCCTCATCGACGCTGACCAACTGGCCGCGCAGTTTCTTGCCCTCACGGGTCAGCACCTCGACATCGTGTCCAAGGTTCTTCTCGTACTGCATGCGGCTCTTGAACGGGTCGGTCAGGCTCACGCTGCCCACCTCGAGCGAGTAATCCTCGACGCCCGCCGCATCCAACTGCTCGACCAGATACCGGTTGAGCGCTGCACAGAAATCGACATCCACGCCCGTCATGCGGTCCACCTCGACCAAGATATCGTTGCTCGCCGAGACGGTGAGCGTAATCAGTTCGTAATCAGTGTCGTGCAGATAGGTGTGCACGAGATTTTCGACCAAAGCAGTGTCTATCATAAGAGCGTATTTAGCGGACTAAAAGTGTGTATTTTTACAAAAGAGAGGGAACCATTCGGTCCCCTCTTTCGATTCACGCTGCAAAGGTACTATAAATCTTTTGATTACACAAGTAATCTTTGTATTTTCCTACTATTTTTTGACGAGATTTGAGCGAATTTGATGGGATTTGACGGTTGGGGAGGGGAATAGACAGACAACGGGCATAAAACTGAAGGAGGAAACAACTATACGATTGGGAATGAACAAATATAGATTATGCGGTTTTTATGCATATTCACTGCATAAATATGCATTTTATTGGCATAAGTGTATCTCGGACGTATCGCCCTACCATTACCCTACCACTTTATGCTCTTGTAAGGCTTGTATATGCATTGTATATGCACATTAGAGATGCAAAAAAATCGACCATTACAATTTCAATAAGCGTTTCATTTTTTGCCTCTTTCAGTTTGTAACTTTGCAGGCACCTGCACGCCTTCTAGGCACACGCACCGGAAATACGACCGTGGGCAGAAAGTGTTGTGAAGCCCGTATGTACAATTCACTGATGGCAGGGATGTAGTTTCGCCTACGGAGACAAGAAAATGCACGAAATAAATGCAGAATTTGGAGAAAAATGCATTTTTTCGGTGCAGAAATTAGCGAAAAATGCACTCATTGAGTGCATTTTTGAGTATTGCGGATTGGCGAACGATAGATATTTCAACCGAATAGGCTATAGACACTAAGGATTATCAAGAGCAGCGGACATTATAAAGAGAAACGGACGCCGAGGTTGAGCGAGAAATTGAAGGGACGCTGCGAATAGATACTCCGAAGCGTGGAGTGGTCGCTGAAACGATAGGTGGCACCCGGCTCGAGATAGATACCCAACCACGGCAAACAATTGTACTGCGCACCAAGAGAAAGCGTGGTGGAGAACTGCCACGGGTGCTCGGTGATACGCTCGCTGGTGGACAGCTCCGTCTTGCTATTGAGCACATAGTCGGTGCGTTGTGTGCCTCCGACACAGAGTTCGGCCATACCGCCCACGCTGCCATAGATATCCAACCGCCACCACGAATAGACACGGCAAGTGAGATTGAGCGGAACACCGATATAGTGCAGCGTCTGCCGCCCTGCAATATAGTGCGCATCGGAGCCGTCCTCGTAGTCGGAAAGCAGACACGAATAGGCCACGCCCGTCTCGACAGCGAGGCGGTTATGGAAACGATAGGCGAGATGCACGCCCGCACGAATGGGCATATAGTGCTTATAGCGAACATGGGTAGGCAGCCCCTGGTTATAGAGCATAATACCCAACATGGGCGCATCCTCCCATGTAACGCCGTCCGAGCCGACGGCTGTAGTGGTTAGCGCGGCTTGCGCCGTGGCGGAAGAGGCATTGAGCCCGCCCGAGCAATAAGCGGAGAGAGCAAAGGCGCGTTGGCGGTCTTTCTTAGGCTCGGCATTGTCGGCAAGAAGGGGTTCGTCTTTCGGCACAAGGCGGTCGATGACGGGGCGAGAGACTGTGTCTGTCTTTTCTATGGCGGGGGTGTTGGTTTCTTCCTGCCTCAGAGAATAGGATGTTTCTTCTTGTGCGGAGAAGGGATTCTCGACGGGTAAAGGCGCTTCTTGGGGAGTAGGAATAGTAGTCGCTTGGGGTAATACAGGGGTGTGGGCAGCAAGAGTCGAAGGAATAGGTTCGGTCAGGGTTGGGGCTATCGGGGTTGCCTCTGTTGTAGCGGGGGCTATGGGATAAGAAGAAACAGAAGGAGACAGGACTGAGGGAGAGGGTGCGGAAGGAGACGGGGCAGCGGAATAGGACGCAGAAGACGGAGCGGGGGCAGCCGCCTCGTGGGGGCGGAACAATGGAATGGAAACCGACACCACGATGGTCAGCAAAGCGACTGCCGCCGCACCGTAGAAATATGGATGACGCACCAAGCGTTGCCACCACGGCAAAACCAACGGATGGCGTTTCTCCTCGCGGGGGAGTTGCTCGGCTATATTTTCCCAAAGGCGGGCAGGCTCTTCGGCTTCGTAGCCCGACATTCGGTTCTCAATATCGTCTAACCAATTCTCTTTCATAGGTCTGTTGTATTGTGTGCTTGTTGCCACCGGCGCAGGCGAGCAGCCAACAAGGCTTTGGCATGGTGGAGTTGGGAGGCGGAACTGCTCTCCTTGATATGGAGCAAGGCAGCAATTTCTTGGTGCGACTTGCCCTCTATGACAAACAGGTTGAATACCGTGCGGTAGCCCGTCGGCAAGGCACGAATGGACTCGTAGATGACCGCCGAAGGAATAGACTCGGTATCTACCTCATCGTCAGCTATATCGACACAGGCGTCGGTCAGTTCTTCCTTCGGCAGTGGTTCGGTGCGGCGCAAGAAAAGCAGCGACTCGTTGACGACGATACGCACCAGCCACGCCCGCAGCGAGCCTTCGCCCCGATAGGCGAACGAAGGCAAAGCGGAATAGGCGTGGAGATAACTGTCCTGCAAGACATCCCGCACATCCTCGTCGTTCGAGATATAGCGAGAACAGACGGCCGTAAGATAACGAACGGTCTGCTGATACAGCACCTGAAAAGCCGCTGCATCGCCCTGTTGGAGGCGGTGCAGGAGGTGTTGCTCGGGCAGTGGTTCGGGAAAGGGCATACAGGACGGGTGTGCCAATACGCAGGGTTATTCAACAAGGGAATTGTATTCGAGGCGTGGGCAGCCTTGCAGCGTGGCCGGGCGCATACGAAGGTCTATCTCAAGCGTTTTGTTGCCAACGGAAGATTTCCAACGCAGCGTCAGTTTGACTTTCTTGCCCTTGTCGTCGGCGGCAGCGAGGTCGTTGAGGTTGAAAGCAATGAGCGCATCGCCCCGGCGTGTGACATTGTCGCCATTGGCATTGTGGCGCAACTCCACCTCGTAGGGATTGTCGGGATTGACACCTGTCAAGAGATTGATATAGTGTGTCTTACCCGTATTGCCCCAGTAGGTGCGCAAGCGGAGCGTGAGGTAGCCGTCTTCGGCGACCGTAACCCAGTCACGGACAATCTCGATGGCGTCGTTACCATAGAGCGAGTCGTTCTGAGTGCCGGCAGTAAGCACGGGTTGCTTGGTGCGGAGGCTGTCGATCCAGTTAACACGAACATAGCGCAGGCTGTCGCGTGTGGTGGCGTCGGAGTAGTTGAGCAACGCACGCACTTCACGAGCCCCGAAAGGCGGCTTTTGGATATTCGAGGCACGAAGCGTGGTGGAGTCGTCCAACTGCATAACAAAAGCGGTGTCGTTCAACGGACAAACCGTGACCAACGCATTGGGATATTGCAGGTTGTAGTTGTCGTCCGTGGTAGAACAAGCGGGCAGATAGAGCAGAATCGCCGTGAGCAGAAGAATACCTACCGAGAAATAAAAGCCATACCAAAGGGTAGCAAACGAAGGGAATGTACTGTATTTCATACGACTAAATAATTAGGATGTTTCGTTCCCCACTCTATTTTTGCGGGGATTTACCCTATTAAATACATAACTTACGAATATCTTGCATGGAATATGCATTTTTTCTGCTTTTTCCTGTCTTTCTGCACGAAAAGAAGATACAAATTTCGGGAAACAGGCACGAAACGAAACACTGCATATTCGGGGGGAGGAATTGGATCCTCCATGAATTGACCACTTTCAGGTGAACAAATATGGTCAAATATAGACCCAATAGACTCCATTCATTCGTAATTCCATCACCGCCATGGGGCTATACTAAAAATAGGCTGCTTGAGTGTTCGAGCAGCCTATTTTTAGTACTATTTTGTCGTGTGCCTACGATTACTTATCGAAAGCAGCGAGGTTCTTCGGGTTGTAGAGATCCTTGCCTTCGGGCGTGTAAGCATAGTCGATACGATCTTGGAAATACTGCTCAACCTTGCCACGGACAATTTTCATCGTAGAGTTCACCAAATGGTTCTGCTCCGTGAATGCCTCGGGCAGGATTGCCAACGCCGTCGGCAGCCATGCCTCGGGGAATTCGCCGAAGTGCTTACCACCCTTGCGGTACTCATCCACCTCACGCTGTATCTTCTTCAACATCAGTTTCTTACCCTCCAACGAATTGGGGTCAACACCTTTGGACTGTGCGTACTCACGCAACACATCTTTTGCCGGCACGATAAGCGCAATAGTATAAGGATTCTGGTTGTTGTGCAACACCACCTGCTCCACATACTTGCTACCATCGGTCAAGCCGTCCTCAAAACCTTCGGGACTGTACTTTTCGCCATCGGCACTGATAAGCAGCGACTTGAAGCGTCCTACCACCCAAAGGAAACCCGGATGTTTCTTCGTAACATAGCCCATATCGCCCGTATGCAGCCAACCATCGACTATGGTCTTTGCCGTCGATTCGGGGTTCTTCCAATAGCCTGCCATGACATTCTCGCCCTTGATGACAATCTCACCACGCTGTCCGTCCGGCACGACATTACCCTCGGAATCACAAATTTTCAAATCCAAATCAGCCACGATACGGCCGCTCGAACCGAAAATAGCATGCCCCGTCGAGTTGGCACAGATGATAGGCGTTGCCTCGCTCAAGCCGTAGCCCTGGAACATCGGCATACCTACGGCGCAGAAATAACGCTGCAACTCAATATCGAGCAAAGCGCCACCGCCCACAAAGAACTTCATACGACCGCCGAAGCCCTGACGAACACTCTTGAAGATGATTTTGTCGAATAGTTTCACCAGCGGCGCACGCCATGCTTGGCAACCGCCACGGTTCCAGTACTCCTTATTATATTTAATGGCATTGTTGAGAGCGAACTTGTAGAGTTTCTCCACAAATTTTCCTTTTGCCTTGATACTCGTCTCGATACTCTTGCGGAAATTACGCGCAAGGGCAGGCACAGAAAGCATCACCATCGGGCGTACTTCCTTGATAGACAGAGGAATATTCTTCAGCGTAGCTAGAGCCGTCTTGCCCACCGGTACGGTAGCGATACTGCCGCAATAGGACATCATGGTGTAGAAACCTGCCACATGGGCAAAGCAGTGATCCAGCGGGAGGATGATAAGCATGACATCATCCTTATCGATACCGATAATCGAACGCGCCTGCTCCACATTGGCGGTGTAGTTGCGGTGGGTGAGCAAAATACCCTTCGGATCGGCCGTCGTACCCGATGTATAACTGATATTGGCGTAGTCGTCGGGACCCACAGACTTGTAACGCTCCACGAATTTCTCCGGCTCAGCAGCCAAGAGGGCCTTACCCTTCTCCATTACCTCGGCGATACTTATTTCACGCTCCTCGTACTGCTCCAATGGGTCGAAGACAATGACATACTTCACATTGGGGCACTCGGGCAGAATCTTGCGAATCTTGGGCAGTTGTTGCTCGGAAGTCAGAATATACTGTGCATCAGAGTGTTGGATACGGAACAGCAAGTCGGTCGCATTGTCCAACTTAATGCTCAGCGGCACATTGACACCGCCCGCATAGAGGATACCAAGTTCGCCCGTTACCCACAGATTACGCCCTTGCGAGAGCAACGCACAGCGCTCGCCTTTCTGCAAGCCCAATGCCATCAAGCCGGCGCCGATGATATGCGCCTGTTCACGGGTTTGGCGATAGGTGGTTTCTGTCCATACATTGTCCACTTTCTCACGCAGGAACACATGGTCAGCGTACTCTGCCGTATATTTCTCGACAAAGTCAATAATAGTCAATCGTTCTTTCATATCGTTTTTCAAAATTTCTCGTTGAAGGCTGTTTTTCACAAAACAGCGCACAAAGGTACAAAAAAAAGAACAAGTGGTAAAATATAGCGTAACAAAACGAGCGTTTTTCTTAAAAATAGGTATTTTTCGGCGGGTTGCACCTATCATTTTGTTTTCTTTCCACTTAAAATTTGGGATGTGCCTATTCGTGTTGGGAGGATATGAAGGAGAACAACACCAGCGAGATATAGACAAGACTTGCAAAAACGGACATTTCTGCGTACCTTTGTAGCGGTTTTCAGCCGCAAGAGGCGAACCATAAATCTGACATCGCTATGTACCGCAAGGAACTCATGTACTATTTTTCGACCCCGATAGCCTATATCGTTATCGGACTTTACCTGCTGACAATCAGTCTATTTCTATGGGTTATCCCCGGCGAATGGAATATCATAGATTCCGGCTATGCGCAAACCGACGGACTATTTCAATTGTCGCCGTGGCTGCTGATGCTGCTCTGCCCCGCCCTGACGATGCGCTTGTTTGCCGAAGAACGCCAGAGCGGGATGTGGGATCTGCTGCGCACAAAACCCTTTTCGGTGGCACGGCTGGTGTGGGACAAATACCTCGCTGCATGGACCCTGATGCTGATTGCACTGCTGCCTTGCATAGTGCATTATTTTGTCGTTGCACAGATAGCCGAACCGATATGGAACATCGATTTCGGGGCATTCTTGGGGGCATTTATCGGACTCATCCTGCTCAGCGCCACATTCCTGTCGGTAGGACTGCTCGCCGCCACATGCAGCCGTAGCCAGATAGTGTGTTTCATAGTCGGTGCACTCGGGTGCTTCGTACTCTACTGGACCACGCTGCAAGACCACTACAAGAGCCTCTCGCGCGGTGTCATCGACCTGCGAGATGTGGTATTTCTGCTCAGCCTGTCAGCGATTTGCGTTATCCTTGCCGGCGTGGTGATGAAACACGGGAAAGTACGCAAATAGAAGCCGTACGACAACATCTTAGGAATAATAGTCATAGGTGCGCGGTAGGTTATAGAAGGCGAAGGCATCTGTGTCTTAGGCAGAATAGTCCGTGTGTGCGGCCGGAAAAAACGAACGGGGTTGCAACACTACGAGAGCCACGCCTTACCTGCTGAATTTCAGTCACTAAGCAAGCGTCACACGACACATACGCACACACGCAACAAAAATGGGCTACCCGATTTGGGCAGCCCATTTTTAATGAGAGATTATTTCAATTCGGACTATTCGTCATCGTCGTTGCCGTTCAGCGCATTCTCTGCAGCATCACGGGCAGCCTGGATGGCGGCATACTCCTCTTTGTTATGGACAGTGAGTTTGACGAAGTCGCGCGTACCCGTACCGGCAGGAATCAAATTACCGCAGATAACATTCTCCTTCATACCCTCCAGCGTATCTACCTTGCCTTGAACAGCAGCCTCGTTGAGCACCTTGGTGGTTTCCTGGAACGAAGCAGCAGACATGAAGGACTTGGTACCGAGAGCCGCACGCGTGATACCTTGCAGAATCTGTTTTGCGGTAGCGCACTCTGCCTCGCGTGCCTCAACGACTTTCTTGTCGCGACGACGCAGGCTGGAGTTCTCGTCGTGCAGACGACGCGCGGTAACAATCTGACCCGGTTGCAGCAACTCGCTGTCACCCGCATCGGTAACTACCTTCTTGCCCCAGATACGGTCGTTCTCGTCCATAAAGTCCATCTTATCAACAATCTGTCCCTCGAGGAAGCGAGTATCACCCGCATCGAGAATCTCGACCTTGCGCATCATCTGACGCACAATAATCTCGAAGTGCTTATCGTTGATTTCCACACCCTGCATACGATATACAGACTGTGCCTCGTTGACAATATAGTCTTGAACAGCGGTCGGACCCTGAATAGCCAAGATGTCGTCGGGCGTAACAGCACCATCGGACAAAGCTACACCGGCGCGAACATAGTCGCCCTCCTGAACCAAGATCTGCTTGGACAACGGTACGAGGTATGCCTTCTGCTCGCCAAGTTTGGAGGTGACGAACAGCTCACGGTTACCACGCTTGATCTTACCGAACGAAACCTCACCATCGATTTCAGAAACGATGGCCGGGTTGGACGGGTTACGAGCCTCGAACAGCTCGGTAACACGAGGAAGACCACCCGTGATATCGCCCGCAGTACCAAAGGCACGCGTAACGGTAAAGAGCAAGTCGCCGACCTTGACATCTGCACCATCGGCATAGACGAGGCTCGCCTTCACCGGCAGGTTGTAGGTACGAATCACATTGCCGTTCGCATCCATGATGTGTGCCGAAGGCATCTTGGTCTTATCCTTGGTATCGGTAATCGAGACCTCTTTCTTACCCGTCTGCTCGTCGACATTGGTCTGTGCGGTAATACCCTCGATGACATCCTCATACTGCAGGCGACCGTCTTGTTCGATAACCACCGATGCCTTGTACGGATCCCACTCGCAGATGACCGTTCCCTTGTCGTATTTCTGACCCGGTGTAACGAACAACTTCGAAGCGTAAGGAATATTGAAAGTAGTCAGCACAACACCCGTCTTCTCGTCCTTGAGTTGCATCTCGTTCAGACGGCTAACCACGATGACATCACCTGCCTCGGTGGTAACGGTACGAAGGTCCTCTATCTCGATGATACCCTCACGAGGAATAGCGTAGGTATTCTGCGTAGCAGCGTTGCCTGCGACACCACCCGAGTGGAAGGTACGAAGGGTCAGCTGCGTACCCGGCTCACCGATGGCCTGTGCAGCGATGACACCGACAGCCTCACCTTTCTGAACCATCTTACGCGATGCGAGGTTGCGGCCGTAGCACTTGGCGCAAACACCGTGCTTCGATTCGCAGGTAAGCACCGAGCGGATTTCCACCTCCTCGATACCGGCTGCCTCGATAGCCTCGCAAGCCGCCTCGCGAATCTCCTCACCGGCAGCAACTATCAGGTTGCCGTCCAAGTCGTGAATATCGTGTACCGATACACGACCCAAGATACGCTGTGTCAGCGTAGCCACAACGGTATCGTTCTGCTTGATGGCGCGAGCCGTCAAACCACGAAGCGTACCGCAGTCCTCCTCGTTGATGATGACATCGTGCGACACATCGACCAAACGACGAGTCAGGTAACCTGCATCGGCCGTCTTCAAAGCGGTATCGGCCAAACCCTTACGAGCACCGTGGGTAGAGATGAAGTACTCCAACACGGACATACCCTCTTTGAAGTTCGAAAGAATCGGGTTCTCAATGGTCTGACGACCTTCATTAGAGCCCGCCTTCTGCGGCTTCGCCATCAGACCACGGACACCTGCCAACTGCTTAATCTGTTGTTTGTTACCACGGGCACCCGAGTCCATCATCATATATACGGAGTTGAAACCTTGGTCTGCCTCCTGCATGTGCTTCATCAGCACATCGGTAACCTCGGTATCGACTTTGTTCCAAGCGGCAATCACATTGTTGTAACGCTCGTCGTCGCCCATTTCACCGAAGTTATACATTTCGGTGATGTTTTCAACTTCCTCGTTACCCTTGGCAATAATACCGGCTTTCTCGTCCGGAATCAGAATATCGTTCAAGTTGAAGGACAGACCGCCACGGAATGCCTTGTAGTAACCAAGGTCCTTGATGTCGTCCAAGAATTGTGCAGTACGAGCCACACCGCAGGTCTTGATAACCTTCGAGATAATCGACTTAACAGCACCCTTCTTCATGACCACATTCTGGTAGCCTACCTCAGCTGGAACATATTGATTTACCAATACACGCCCCGGGGTGGTCTCTATGATGTGGTTCACCGACTTGCCATCCACGATGTCGTCGAGACGAACCTTCACCTTGGCGTGAATATCAACACGACCCTCGTTGAGCGCAATGATAGCCTCCTCAGCAGAGTAGAAGGTCAGCCCCTCGCCGCGAACGCCCGTGCGCTCTTTGGTGATGTAGTACAGACCGAGAATCATATCCTGCGAAGGCACCGTGATAGGATTACCGTTAGCAGGGTCAAGGATATTGTGCGAACCGAGCATCAGGAGTTGTGCCTCCAAAACGGCCTCGTTGGACAGTGGCAAGTGAACTGCCATCTGGTCACCATCGAAGTCGGCGTTGAATCCGGCACATGCCAACGGGTGCAACTGAATAGCCTTACCCTCAATCATCTTAGGCTGGAATGCCAAGATACCATGACGGTGCAGTGTCGGCGCACGGTTCAGCAATACGGGGTGTCCCTCCATTACATGCTCCAAAATTTCGTAGATAACCGGCTCACGGCGGTCGATAATCTTCTTCGCCGACTTAACGGTCTTGACGATACCGCGCTCAATGAGCTTACGGATGATGAACGGTTTATACAATTCCGCTGCCATCTCCTTAGGTAGACCGCACTCGTGCATCTTCAATTCCGGACCTACGACGATAACCGAACGCGCTGAATAGTCAACACGCTTACCAAGCAAGTTCTGACGGAAACGGCCCTGCTTACCTTTCAGCGAGTCGCTCAACGACTTGAGCGGACGGTTTGCTTCCGACTTGATGGCCGTTGTCTTACGCGAGTTATCGAACAGCGAGTCAACAGCCTCCTGAAGCATACGCTTCTCGTTGCGCAGAATGACATCCGGCGCCTTGATTTCGATCAATCGTTTCAGACGGTTGTTACGGATAATCACACGACGATAGAGGTCGTTGAGGTCGGAGGTAGCGAAACGACCACCATCCAGCGGAACCAACGGACGCAACTCCGGCGGGGTAACAGGGATAACCTGCAGAATCATCCACTCGGGACGGTTCTTTCCCTTCGACGCACGGAATGCCTCTACCACCTGCAGACGCTTCAGAGCCTCCTGCTTACGCTGTACAGAGGTCGAAGTGCTGGCTTGGTCACGCAGCTGATAGCTCAACGAATCGAGGTCGATGGTCGAGAGCAAATCATAGATTGCATCTGCACCCATCTTAGCGATGAACTTATCGGGGTCGCTGTCCTCCAACGAGTCGTTGTTTTCGGGCAGAATATCCAGAATCTGTGCGTATTGTTCCTCATCGAGCAACATACGGTCTTCGATGGCGATACGATTCTTATCGTCCTTGTTTTTCTCGCCAATTTCTTGACCTGCCAGCGCACCGGCCTTCACTACGACATACTTCTCGTAGTAAACAATCGAGTCAAGTTTCTTGGTGGGGATACCCAGCAGGGCAGCCATCTTGCTTGGCAACGAACGCAGATACCAGATGTGAGCCACCGGAACCACCAATTTGATGTGTCCCATACGCTCACGACGCACCTTCTTCTCGGTAACTTCTACACCGCAACGCTCGCAGACGATGCCTTTGTAACGAATACGTTTGTATTTACCGCAGTGGCACTCATAGTCCTTAGTAGGACCGAAGATACGCTCGCAGAACAAACCATCACGCTCCGGTTTATAGGTACGATAGTTGATGGTTTCCGGCTTGAGCACCTCTCCGCTCGAGAGGCGCATAATCTCATCGGGAGAAGCCAATCCTATGCTAATCCGAGTGAAACCGTTTTTCTTATTATCTTGTTTAAAAGCCATAATCGTGATTTATTATTCCAAAGTGATTGATAGTGCCAAACCTTGCAACTCGTGCAGGAGGACATTCAGCGATTCGGGGATACCCGGTGTCGGGAAGGACTCGCCCTTGACGATAGCCTCGTAGGTACGCGCACGACCCGTCACATCGTCGGACTTAACGGTCAAGATTTCTTGCAGCGTATGGGCAGCACCGTGTGCCTCCAACGCCCAAACCTCCATCTCACCGAAACGCTGACCACCGAATTGTGCTTTACCACCCAACGGCTGTTGCGTAATCAGGCTGTACGGACCAATCGAACGGGCGTGCATCTTGTCGTCAACCATGTGGCCTAACTTCATGAAGTAGGTAACACCCACGGTTGCCATCTGGTCGAACGGTTCACCAGTCTCACCATCGTACAACTGAGTTTTACCTGCACGCGGCAGACCGGCCTTGTCCGTCCACTCGTCCAACTGCTCGAGCGAGCAACCGTCGAAGATAGGCGTCGAGAACTTTACTCCGAGTTCTTGACCTGCCCAACCGAGCACGGCCTCGAAAATCTGTCCGATGTTCATACGCGAAGGCACACCCATCGGGTTCAGTACGATATCTACCGGCGTACCATCTGCCAAGAACGGCATATCCTCGACACGCACAATTTTGCTGACGATACCCTTGTTACCGTGACGACCGGCCATTTTATCACCTACACGGATCTTACGACGCTTAGCCACATATACTTTCGCCATTTGGATGATACCGTTTGGCAACTCATCACCAATCGTGAGGTTGAATTTACGACGCTTCAGGTCTGCATCCATTTCCTTGAACTTCGCAATGTAATTCATAATACATTGTGCCGTCAGTTGATTCTTATGCTCGTCCGAGGTCCAGCCTTCCAACATAACCGATTGGAAATCGAGTTGGCTCAAGCGTTCCTTGGTGAAGTGTTGTCCCTTGGCGATCAGCTCGGTTCCTACCGTATCTTTTACGGAGATAGCCGACTTGCCTTCGAGCAACTTAGCCAACTTGCTGATAAGCGTTTGACGGAGTTCCTCGGTTTTTGCCTCGAACTCTGCATCCATCTTAGCCAGCGTTTCCTTGTCCTCCATCTTAGCCTTGCGGTCTTTGAGGGCGCGTGTATAGAGTTTGCGATCGATGATCACACCGTCCAACGACGGGGTCGCTTTCAGGCTGGCATCTTTCACATCACCTGCCTTATCCCCGAAGATAGCCTTTAGCAACTTCTCTTCAGGTGACGGATCCGACTCTCCCTTAGGCGTAGTTTTACCTACGATGATATCGCCCGGATTGATGTGCGCACCGATACGAATAATACCATTCTCGTCCAAATCCTTAGTAGCGTCCTCGCTAACATTAGGAATATCCGAGGTGAATTCCTCCATACCGCGCTTGGTCTCGCGCACTTCGAGCAACTGTTCTACCACATGCACCGAGGTGTACATATCCTCACGCACGATGCGTTCGCTGAGCACGATGGCATCCTCGTAATTGTAACCTTTCCAAGGGATGTAAGCCACCTTCAGGTTCTTACCCAACGCCAACTCACCTGCTTGCGTAGCATATCCTTCCGTCAGGATTTGTCCCTTTTCTACCTTATCGCCCTTGCGAACAGTAGGATGCAGGTCAATGGTGGTGTTTTGGTTGGTTTTCTCAAACTTAGGCAGTTTGTATTCCTTTTCTGCCGAGTCGAACGAGATAAATTCTTCCTCCTCCGAGCGGTCGTACTTGATGCGGATAACATCCGCGTCCACATAAGTAACAACGCCATTCCCCTCTGCCTCAATCTGCGTACGACTATCCTTAACCAACTGATCCTCAATACCTGTACCTACAATCGGTGCCTCACTGGTAATCAATGGAACAGCCTGGCGCATCATGTTCGAACCCATCAACGCACGGTGGGCATCGTCGTGCTCCAAGAACGGAATCAATGCCGCAGCCACCGAAGCAATCTGACAGGGAGCCACATCCATCAAGTCAACCTGCGAGGGCTCTACAACAGGGAAATCAGCACCCAAACGAGATTTAACCTTGTTGCGGATAAACTTACCGTCCTTGTCGAGCGGTGCGTTACCCTGTGCAACTATCTTCTCTTCCTCATCCTCAGCGCTGTAGTACTGAATATGGTCGTTATCCAAATCCACTACTCCATTCTCTGCCTTGCGATACGGTGTCTCGATAAATCCGAGGTCGTTAATTTTCGCATAGATACAGAGCGACGAGATAAGACCGATGTTAGGACCTTCCGGCGTCTCAATAGGACAGAGACGACCATAGTGGGTATAGTGCACATCTCGAACCTCGAAACCGGCACGGTCACGGCTCAAACCGCCGGGGCCAAGGGCAGACATACGACGCTTGTGGGTAATCTCTGCCAACGGGTTCTGCTGATCCATGAACTGGCTCAGCGCATTCGTACCGAAGTACGAATTGATAATCGAAGAAATCGATTTTGCGTTAATCAGGTCGGTCGGAGTGAAGACTTCGTTGTCGCGCACATTCATACGCTCACGCACGGTACGTGCCATACGTGCCAAACCAACACCGAACTGATTATAGAGTTGCTCGCCCACAGTACGCACGCGACGGTTCGACAAGTGGTCGATATCGTCCACCTCGGCGTTGGAGTTAATCAACTCTACCAAGTATTTGATAATCTCGATGATGTCCTCTTTGGTCAATACACGAACATCGTCGGGAACTGACATATTCAACTTACGGTTGATACGATAACGCCCTACCTCGCCCAAATCGTAACGCTTCTGCGAGAAGAACAGGTTCTGTATCATTTCGCGTGCTGTAGCATCATCGGCAGGCTCTGCATTGCGCAGCTGACGGTAGATATAGAGCACAGCCTCCTTCTCGGTCTTAGCCGGGTCTTTCTGCAGAGTATTGAAGATGATCGAGTAGTCGTTCTCGCGGTTCTCGTCTTTATGAAGCAGAATAGACTTGCTACCCGATTCCAAGATAACATCGATAATTTCCGGTGTCAATTCGGTCTCACGCTCAACGACAATCTCGTTACGCTCGATAGACGAAACCTCGCCCGTATCCTCATCCACGAAGTCCTCAAGCGTCGGCTTCATAACATAACCTGCCAAACGACGACCGAGGCAAGCCTCAAGAGCAGCACGGTTACACTTAACCTCTTCTGCCAAGTCGAAACAATGGAGGATGTCCTTGTCCGACTCAAAACCGATGGCACGCAACAGCGTAGTAACAGGCAACTTCTTCTTACGATCAATGTAAGCATACATTACCTTATTGATATCCGTAGCAAACTCAATCCACGAGCCACGGAACGGGATGATACGCGCCGAATAGAGCTTCGTACCATTGGAGTGCATCGAAGTACCAAAGAACACGCCCGGCGAGCGGTGCAACTGGCTAACAACGACACGTTCTGCACCATTGATAACAAAAGTTCCTTTGGGAGTCATATAGGGAATCGTACCCAAATAGACATCCGAAACGACCGT
Organism: bacterium; assembly: GCA_963591775.1. Classification (GTDB taxonomy): domain Bacteria; phylum Bacteroidota; class Bacteroidia; order Bacteroidales; family Paludibacteraceae; genus Colicola. Next base: position 46,546 of record CAVATM010000006.1, on the reverse strand, counting down.
ATCGAAATCCTCATGATCAGGATCTTCGCAACTCAGACGCAATTTCGCCTTAAGAGGCACACTGTAGGTAAGACCACGCTTGATGCACTCCTCGATAGAGTAGCGGGGCGGGTCGATACTATAATCCAAGAAAGCCAAGGTAAAACTATTGCGGGTATCCTGAATCGGGAAATTCTCTTGGAAAACCTTGAATAGCCCCTCGTGGCGACGCTCCTCCGGAGTAGCATCCATACGGAAGAACTCTTGGAAAGACTTTAACTGAATCTCCAGAAAGTCAGGATAAGGCATGTGCTTCTGCACACGCGAGAAATTAACTCTCTGTTGTTTGTTTGTTGTAGCCATTTATTTTGAGACGGTTAATTATGGTGGGGACTACAGAAAAATCCCCGATTAACTAATAGATTATTGCAGATAAACTGTTGGTAATGTATTATTTACACCTAAATAGTCGGCTTTGTATTTTATATCATTTTTACAAAAACCACGCAATTATTACCTATATTTCAGCTATTTTCACAATCTGCTCTATTCAGAGAAAAAGGTTTAGACTCCCCTTAGCGGGGAATCTAAACCTGATACCACTAGAAGTGGCAGGGTATTACTTGAGTTCAACCTCAGCACCAGCCTCCTCAAGAGCCTTCTTGAGAGCCTCTGCAGTAGCCTTGTCAAGACCTTCCTTAACGGTTGCAGGAGCAGCGTCAACGATGTCCTTAGCCTCTTTCAGACCAAGACCAGTTTGCTCCTTAACGGCCTTAACGACCTGCAGTTTCTGAGCACCAGCGCTCTTCAGTACTACATCGAAAGAAGTCTTCTCCTCAGCGGCTGCCTCAGCGCCACCTGCTGCGGGAGCAGCAACTGCAACTGCAGCAGCTGCAGGTTCGATACCATACTCGTCCTTCAGGATTTGAGCGAGTTCGTTTACTTCCTTAACTGTGAGGTTAACCAATTGTTCAGCAAAAGCTTTAAGATCTGCCATTGTCTTATAATTTTAGAATGTTTATTTTTAAGTTAGTTATTGTCGGAGTACCTCCTCGATTGTCTAGTAGCGTGTGTATAAATTTAGACTACGAATCTTAGACAACCATCTAACAGGCTACTCCATCGTTTTTGCTGATTACTCAGCGCGTTCTCCCAGCGTAGTGAGTACGCCGTGGAGTGTGTTACCTCCGGATTGGAGAGCAGAAATAACGTTCTTAGCAGGCGATTGCAGCAAAGCAACAAGGTCGCCGATAAGTTCGTTCTTCGACTTGATTGCAGAGAGGAACTCCAGGTTCTGAGCGCCTACATAGATAGACTCCTCAACATAAGCCGCCTTGAGTTGGGGTTTTGCTTCGCCAGTCTTGTCACCCTTGGTAAACTCTTTGATGAGTTTAGCAGGTGCATTACCGGTGTTGCTCAACATGATAGCGGTGTTGCCTTTGAGTGCCTCGAAAATTTGAGCGTCGATGCCCTTGTTCTCGAGTGCCTTCTGGAGCAGTGTATTCTTTGCAACAACGAGTTTGATATCGTTCTTGAAGCATGCACGACGCAAATCACTCGTCTTCTGAGCATTCAAACCCTCGATATTTGCGAGGTAGAAATGCTGATATTCGGAGAGTTGCTTCTGCAGTGCTTCGATAATCGCATTTTTATCTTCCTTTTTCATTGTCTCTTTTCGTTAGTGATTAACCAATAGATTTAGTATCAATCTTGATACCCTGACTCATCGTACTCGAAAGATAAATGCTCTTGATATAGTCGCCTTTCGATACAGCTGGCTTGAGTTTGATAATGGTATCAATGAACTCACGAGCGTTTTCAGCAATTGCCTCTGCAGAGAAAGAAACCTTACCAATAGAAGTGTGAACGATACCGAACTTGTCAACCTTGAAGTCGATCTTACCTTGTTTAACCTCGCGAACAGCCTTAGCAACATCCATAGTTACCGTACCGCTCTTGGGGTTAGGCATCAAACCACGAGGACCAAGAACACGACCGAGAGCACCGATCTTACCCATAATTTGCGGCATAGTGATGATAACATCTACATCCGTCCAGCCGGATTTGATCTTCTCGATATACTCGTCGAGTCCAACATAGTCAGCTCCTGCCTCTTTAGCAGCAGCCTCTTGGTCTGGCGTACAGAGCGCAAGAACACGAACTGTCTTACCTGTTCCGTTCGGCAGCGATACGACACCACGCACCATCTGGTTCGCCTTACGAGGATCTACACCCAAACGAACATCGATGTCTACGCTAGCGTCAAACTTAGTGGTTGTAATCTCTTTAACGAGAGCAGCAGCCTCGCTAATAGTATAGAGCTTACCTGCTTCAATCTTCTCAGCAGCAAGCTTTTGATTTTTTGTCAATTTTGCCATAATAGGATTGAAGAATTAATTATTTAACGGTAATACCCATACTACGCGCGGTACCCTTTACCATAGATTCTGCGCTTTCAACGGTGAAGCAGTTGAGGTCGACCATCTTATCGGTAGCGATTTGACGGCATTGCTCCTCGGTGATAGTAGCCACCTTGTTACGGTTAGGCTGAGCCGAACCGCTCTTGATCTTGGCAGCCTCGAGCAACTGAATTGCTACAGGAGGAGTCTTAACAACAAACTCAAAAGACTTGTCCGCATAGACAGTGATGATGACAGGAAGTACTTTACCTGCTTTGTCCTGAGTTCTGGCATTGAATTGTTTACAAAACTCCATGATGTTCACACCCTTGGAACCCAGTGCAGGTCCTACCGGAGGAGCAGGATTGGCAGCGCCACCCTTGATTTGGAGTTTGATAAAACCGGCAATTTCTTTAGCCATAATGTTTTATTTTTACGATGTTAATAGTTTGTACCTAAGGTCTTGCTTCAGGAATCGCAGCAGAAATGTTGCAAATTTCGTGCAAAACCAAAGATGATGAATAAAAAACTATCGAGTAGTTCAACGACTCGTAACAAAAAGTCTCCTACTCTTTTTCTACCTGATTGAAACTGAGCTCCAAAGGAGTCTGGCGGTCGAAAATAGTGACCTCCACTTTGAGCTTGTGCTTGTCTTGAGCGACCTCCTGGATAACACCATTAAAGCCATTGAATGCACCGTCGATAACCTTGACCTTCTCGCCCACCAAAAAGGTTTCTTCGAGTTGGAGATCAGTCTGCTCCTCGCTTACATTGCCCACGATACGATTGATTTCGGATTGGGGAACGGGCGCAGGTTTAACAGACGAGCCATCGCTGGACATAAAACCAAGAACATTGGGGATATTACGCAACAGAGGGTAGCTTTCGTCGCAGAGGTAGCACTCTACCAGCACATAGCCAGGGAGGAGGTTACGCTCCTTGATGGTACGCTTGCCTGCACGCAATGTGACCACTTTCTCGGTAGGAATCAAGACTTGCGACACATACTCACGGAACAGCGAAGAAGTAACCAAAGCACTCTCGATATACTCCTTTACTTTGTTTTCTTTTCCGCTAATTGCACGGAGTACATACCATTTGAATTTGCTATCAGCCATATCAAATACCTTTCTTGCGTTAGATAATTAGAACAGACCATAAACAAACGTCATAATGGACTCAAAGCACCAGTCCATAAGCCAAACGATGAGGGCTAAAATAATGGAAGCAACTAGCACCATCACCGAACTCTGAGCCAACTCTTTACCGGTCGGCCAACTGGTCTTATGAACCAATTCATTGTACGATTCCTTGATATTCTCTACAAGTTTCATATAAGTAGTTTCTTTTTTACAAATGTTTTTCACGCCAACAATCCGGCTCTGACGGGAATTGTCAAAGTCAGATTGGAAGCTATGTCTTGTAACAAGCACGGAAGGCAGGAATCGAACCCACATTAACGGTTTTGGAGACCGCTCTCCTACCATTGGAGGACTTCCGTATCGTCGGAGTGTGCTACGCGACCGAAATTCGCTATGTGAATTTAACGCTTCGCTAACTCCTCCTCTTCAAATCGTGAAAGTAAACTTTTCCGATTTGGTTCCGACTTGCATCGGAGTTGGTATCTCTCTCGTAGTAGCAAGGGCTTGCGCCCTATGCTACTATTTTGATAGAGAGAAATATCTTGATTGCTTATCTTGCGATATTAGTCAATCAGTTTGGTAATCTGGCCAGAACCTACCGTACGACCACCCTCACGGATTGCGAAACGCAGACCCTCAGAGCATGCTACCGGGTAGATGAGCTTAACCTGGATCTCCAAGTTGTCGCCCGGCATTACCATTTCAGTTCCTTCCGGCAGAGTAATTTCGCCGGTAACATCCATCGTACGGATGTAGAACTGAGGACGATAGTGGTTGTGGAACGGAGTGTGACGACCACCTTCTTCTTTCTTCAGGATATAAACCGAAGCCTTGAACTCGCTGTAAGGTTTAACAACACCCGGGTGAGTGAGGACCATACCACGACGAACCTCGTCCTTGTCGATACCACGGAGCAACAAACCCACGTTATCACCTGCTTCACCTTCGTCAAGAAGTTTACGGAACATCTCAACACCGGTAACAACAGACTTCTTGCCGTCAGCACCGAGACCAATCAACTGAACTTCGTCACCTACTTTAACAACACCTGTCTCGATACGACCGGTAGCAACAGTACCACGACCGGTAATAGAGAATACATCCTCAACAGGCATCAAGAAAGGCTTATCGATAGCACGAACAGGAAGTTGGATCCAGTTATCAACAGCGTCCATCAGCTCAAGCACCTTAGCTACCCAAGTCGGGTCACCATTCAATGCACCAAGAGCAGAACCGCGGATGATAGGAGTGTTGTCGCCATCAAAATCGTAAAACGAAAGGAGCTCACGCATTTCCATCTCAACCAAGTCGAGCATCTCTGCGTCATCAACCATATCGCACTTGTTCATGAACACTACCAAGCGAGGAACGTTCACCTGACGAGCGAGCAGGATGTGCTCACGAGTCTGAGGCATAGGACCGTCGGTAGCAGCAACTACGATGATTGCACCATCCATCTGAGCAGCACCAGTTACCATGTTCTTGACATAGTCAGCGTGGCCCGGGCAGTCTACGTGAGCGTAGTGACGGTTTGCAGTCTCGTACTCGATGTGAGCGGTGTTGATAGTAATACCACGCTCTTTCTCCTCAGGAGCGTTATCAATCTGGTCGAACGACTTAACATCCTCGCTACCAAAGCCTGCCTCGTGCAGAACCTTAGAAATAGCGGCAGTCAAAGTAGTTTTTCCGTGGTCAACGTGACCGATAGTACCGATGTTAACGTGCGGTTTCGAGCGGTCAAATTTCTCTTTTGCCATAGTGTTTAATTGTTTATTAACGTTAATAATAAGATATTATTCGTTGTGGGTTGTACACAAAAAAGAAGGCACAATCCTTCTCTTTTTGGTACTAAAAGCAGGATTTGAATCCTGCGTGGAGCTGATGGCGGGAGTTGAACCCGCGACCTCATCCTTACCAAGGATGCGCTCTACCACTGAGCTACATTAGCAACAAAAATAAATTTGAGCGGAAAACGGGACTCAAACCCGCGACCCCCAGCTTGGAAGGCTAGTGCTCTATCGACTGAGCTATTTCCGCGAGCCACGACATGAACGCCGTTTTTCGCGCGAGGTCTGCAAAGCGACAAACTGCAAAGCTCGAGAGGAACTCGCGCAAGATTGGCGCAACGCAATTCTTCGCATGAAAAGAAAAGTGGGTGCGGATGGATTCGAACCACCGAAGCTGAAAAGCAGCAGATTTACAGTCTGCCCCATTTGGCCACTCTGGAACACACCCCTTTTGAGTAATGAAGAATTAGAGATTAGGAGTTAGGAATTAAATTCACCATCTTCACATCATTCCCATTCTTCACATTCAATCTATCAAAGAACTTTTGAGCCTCTAGTCGGACTCGAACCAACGACCGCTGGATTACAAATCTAGTGCTCTACCAACTGAGCTATAGAGGCGGTTTGCTTTTCTACTCGCAAGGCTCTCCACATATTAAACGAACTTGAGCCTCAAGCAGCCCGCAAAGCGGGAAAGCGGTACAAAGGTACGATATTTCCAAGATTCACAAGCCATCCATACAGATTCACGCAGGAAAACTTGCATCGAGAACTCTTGTACCTTAGTGTCCCCCGAGAGGCTCGAACTCTCGACCCACTGATTAAGAGTCAGTTGCTCTACCAACTGAGCTAGGGAGACATTGTACATTCAATACTGAAAGAACACTTTTCTCGATATTACCAAGCAGAATTCTATCTGCCCGCACACCCGCCGTTACCTCACTCGCCTACTTGCCATCCTAACCATCTGCAGGGGCACTTCAATCGAAAAGCGGGTGCAAAGGTACTGCCTTTTTTTGATATACACAAATTATTCGAGCATTTTTTCGCAATTTTCTGCACTTTTCTATGGAGAAGGGAGGGGAAAGGACAGAGATTAAGAGGGGAAAGGATAGGGAATGGGAGGAAAAAGGATAGGAAATGGAAAGGAGAAGGAGAAGAAATTGGAGGGAATTTAATGGGAATACATAGGGATTTGAGAGGATGAAACTATGGAGTTGGTTCGGGAGTGGTTCGGGAAATGACGAATTTAGAATTAGGAATTGAGAGTGACGAATTAGGAATTGGAAATTGAGAATTAGGAGTGAGGAATTAGGAATTGGAAGCGAGGAGTGAATATTTGGAAATTAATACTTGCGGCGGGGATTGCGGGGAAACCAACCCTTCTCTACCCGCTTCTTCTGCTCGAAAACCTCCAAAATAGACCAAAAACACGAAAAGGCAAAGACCCCCAATATGACCGATGCGTAGGTATTATCCACAAACAACGAGAACACCAACGCGGCCAACCCCACCAAAGCAAACGCCCACCAACAACGCGTGCCAAAATAATACTCCGCCTTGATAACAATAGGGTGGAACATGCCAATGCAAAGAAATGCCGACAAACCCAAGATAACGCCTTCGATATTGATAGTCATATAGATAGAAATTCAGAATAGAAATGCAAAGGTACAATAAAAAAGAGAATATCCCAAATAATAGGCACGAAATACCTACTATTTGGGAATAAATCAACATAACACGACGACAAAGCGGAGGGTTACGTAACTATAGCAAAATGGTGTATTATCCTTCCTTAGAACCACAAAAACAAGAATATATATGCGCTATGCGTACCACAGAAGATGGCAAAGCGTATGTGTATTATGGCAATGCAGAATATCTGCTGTACGATTTTACGGTTAAGGTAACAGATGTACTATATACCTTCTGATGACCTAATTCCATTGATTATTCTGGGGACCTAACTCCATTGATTATAGTCCTGTGTACAAAGATTCTGTCGTAAACATTTCTACTTTGGAGGATGGAAGGAAGAGTATAGATATGGAAAGACTAGACGGACTGTGTCGGTTCCTCCAAACTTGGATAGAGGGGATAGGCTCTAATACGGGGATTATATACCCCGGGAGGTGTACTGCAGGGAGTTTTGGCTATGCGTTGTTGTGTGCATACCACAATGATGAATGTATCTACACTACCGATAATAGTGAGTTTTCTATGTATGGCTGTGAATATATGATATTTGCAGCAAGTAGGTGTAAAGCCACCCACAGATAAATTTCAGCCACAATCTCCCCCCCCCCAAAAAAAAATGGTGTTTGATAGCAATACTCTGCCTTATGCACTTGAAAAACGGGTGTGGATTAGTCGGCAGGGGAGTAGTGCCAGACACCCGTACGCATGAAGGTTGCCATACAGTCCATAAAATAGGCGCGGCGAGGCGCCAATTCGGCTGCCGATACATCGCCCATAATCCACGAACCTATCCAAAACTCGTCCGTGCCGTCCAACAACAACGGCAATTCTGCACAATGCGCTGCCGCCAACGGGCTGCCATGAGGCGCCCATGTGAAGAGTTGGTAAGTCGTCTCGACACCCTGTTTCTCCAGATAACGGACATAGCGCTTGGCCGGAGCGGTAAAGACCACGCTCGTCAGCATAGGCCACAACGCCTTGGGTCCGAACATACTGCCATCGTCTTTCTGTGCACACACTACCACCTGCCGAGGCCACCGGACACGATCGCCATACGGAGGCATCTGCGGCAACGCCGTGGGCGAGAAAGGCAACGAATGCCACGCCTGTTTGTGCGTGTCCATATAATGCAGTTGGGCGGCAAGCAAGGTATCGGCCGGGCAAGTCCATAGGTCAGCCTCAGCGTGGCGACGGACATAGCGAGTGCGCTGTTTGCCCAACGAAGCAGAAGTGGTCAAGCCCATAGGCGCAGAAAAAACCACCGCCTTGTCGATACGCACACGAGCGGTGTCAGCGAGGCAATAGACTACACTCTGCGCCCCTGCGGATTGCCCCGCAAGCGTGATATTATCGGCATTGCCACCAAAACGAGCTATATTCTTGCTCACCCAACGCAGGGCGGTCAGTTGGTCTCGCAGACCTAAATTAACCGATAGAGAATCAGGCTGATAAAAATAGCCGAAGATACCCAGACGATAGGTGACGGAGACGGTAACAACCTGCTCCCGCAAAGCAAACTCGGCAAGTTGGGTCTGCGTACGCTCGCCGCCGCCGGCGAAATAGTTGCCACCGTGAATATAAACCAACACGGGCAGAGCAGCCGTTGCCGTCGAATCCAACGGATAGGGTGAATTGACCGTCAGCACAAGGCATTGCTCCGTAAAAGGCGACTGCTCGCCCGCTGACAGCACCACATTCGACTCACCAAACTGTTTGGTCGAGTCGGCTTGGTACGCACGCTGGTAGCAGACGGTGTTACTTTCTATATATTTTTGAGCGGTATCGATGCCATCTGCCAACACGGGCGTACGGAAGCGCTCGGCATGCGCATACGGAATGCCGTGGTAGATATAGACCGATGCAGTATCGTTATGCATCCGCAGACAATGCGAAAGGGTGTCGCAAGGCATGGCACACAGAGCCACGGCTGCAAAGAGAAAGGCGGAAAGAAAAGACAAGCGTTTGTGATTCATTCTGTTCATTCTATAAATAAGGAGTTAGGATGTACTTTATTATAGCAGAGCTATATTTATAACGGAACTTTGTATAACGGGCTAACGGACGATGAGAATTTTGACCGCTGTGTGGGCACCAGAGGCGTTGCAGAGCGCTGTATAGACACCACTGCCCACCCGATCGCCACGGAAATTGCAGCCATCCCACACCGCTATACCACCATTGCTCTTGGTCTTGCAGACCAAATTGCCGCCCGCATCGATGATATTGACCGTGGTGTTCTCCATCAAGCCCGTGATAGAAATGACTCCCGCATAGTCAGGACGCACCGGATTGGGGAAAGCATAGGCGTTGGTAAGGTCCTCCTTCGGGTCAGACGCATCGCTGCGATAGGAAGCAATACCACTACCCGTGCCGACAAAGACCTCGCCTGTAGTGGGATCGATGGCAATGGAAAGGATGGTATTGGAAAGCAGCGTGGAGTTGTCGGTGGTGAAATGCGCCAAAGTGGTCAGCCCGTCCGCAGACATGAGATAGATACCCGAGGTCTGCGTGCCTATCCATTTACGATTTGCCCCATCGACTACAATAGCGTTAATCTGCTCTGTACCAAGCAGATAGTCTGCCAAATTAGTGCCGTCGTTGCGAGGAATCTTGATACGCTTGCAGGTATTGGAACTAAAGAAATCGACCGTTGAAGGAATGATAATGATACCTGACGGTGTACCTATCCAAATATCGCCATCCTGATCCTGCGCCAAGCAATAGATATAGGAGGGCGTCAGTTGGATGTTGTCGCCATCGATAAACGAGGAACGCTTGAGGCACCGGTCATCGCTGCCCTGCGTTGGGGTGCCGTTGTCGTCGAGCAAGATGACCCCCGTCGTACCACGCTGATCGACAAGCCACTTGTAGTTCGGGTTGCGATTGTCAACCGTAATCTCCCACGGCGTGGAGAGCGTGATATTTTCCCGACCCGATGTAAGGGTTAGCCCGTGCCACTGACCATCAGAAGTCAGGATATTGACAGGATAAGGCACAGAACTGGTATTAAGCACCCAGAAATTGCCCTCAGAATCGAACATGGCACCCTCGGTGCGGGTGAAACGATCCGGATTGGACTCAACCGCAGAAGTCAATGTGCTGTTATCTACTCCATGGCGCATATAGTAAGCATCGTTTCGGAACTCAAGCACACCACAAGAATAGGTAGCACAGAAATAATGCCCCGCATCGTTGGGGTCTACCGCAATAGACACCACATCATACGGATAAGCACCGGTCTGCTGATAGGCCTCCCCGACATACTTGATTGCCCAACGGCTGCCATTGTAGATACTGAACACACCATCTCGCCAATACTGCGTTGCCCAACGACCACCGGCTGCGACAAAAATGCGGCCATTGCCATACTTCAAACGATAGCCATTGTCGGAGAACGGACCATTCGGCACAAAATACTGACGACCCGCAGAAGTGATTTTGCGGATACCCGCATTGGTGGCTATCGCCCAATAACAGCCCTCCGACGGGTCGTAGGCTGCGTCTTGAAGCCAATCGGCGCCGAGAAGCGTACGGGTGCCATCCGATTCGACCCGATAGAACCGCTCCTCCGTCTTATTCTGATGGATGAGCAACACATCGTTGTAGCCCGATGCCCAACGGAGCGAATCGGTAGGAATCAACGACCAGCGGTTGTCCAAACGGCGATAGAGCGAATCGCCCTGCATGAGATAGAGGCTATGGTGCGCAGAAAGGAGTTTTTGCACCGAGCCCTTGGATTTGGGCAACGGCAACTGATGCCAGAAGGAATAGTCTATCAGATTGTCGTTGAGCGAGGCGACATACAATGCACCATCAGTGGCGGCATAGACAGAATCGCCCACCTCACAGATGTGCTGCACATTGACATCGGAGGCACTGTCGCCGATATAGTAGGTATCACGCACCTCCGCCTTGCCGGCATTGATGGCTACGATACCAAAAGGCAAACCGACATAGACACGGTCGCGGCCGGCATAGATGTCGTTGATGGTGACCGCCATGGTGGAGGACTTCTGGTAGAGGTCGGACATTTCTTGCACAGAGCCGTCATCCGACAACAAATCGATACGGCCGTCCTGATAGCCTATCACGAGGCGGTGGCTGTTGGCGTCGTAAGCAATACGGGACACAACAGAACCATTAAGGCCCGTGGTCTTATTCCAATAGGACAGGGTCTCATCCTGCCTATTTACGGAGAAGAGGGTGCTACCCATGCGGGCATAGACCTCTGTCTGCCCCAATGCGATCTCGCTGGCGGTATAGTAGGAAGGATGCAAGCGCCACTGCTGCATACTGCCATAGTCGAGATCATCGGTATCGCTGCCCGATGTAGAGCCACTGAGAGCGGAATTGTAGTCGGAATAGCGGACTATACCCTTGCTCGTGCCGATATACATACACTCATGCACAAAGTCGTACGCCAGCGAGAGAATGTAATTGGCGGGCAATGGGCTGTTGGCAGTAGTGTAGTGAGCAACGAGAGATTGGTGGTCGGAGGACACAACATAGACGCCTAAGGTGGTGGTGCCTATCCATATCTGCCCCTTGCTATCGTAGGCAAGGGCATATACCTCACTCGAAGACAGGGGCTGCTCGCCAGTTGGTTCGGTAATGGTAAGGCGAAAGCAGAAATTTGAGGTCGAAAAATCGGTATTGGCATCGATCATAAAAACACCCGATGAGGTACCCGCCCAAAGGTTGCCCAAATCGTCCTCCATAAGGGTATAGTAGTAGGTCGGGGCGACGGATTGACCGTTTTGGTCGATAAAACTGTTATGAAAAGTGGTGACATCATCCGACACGGAGGCTGTGCCCTTATGGTTGTACAAGATGACGCCCTGCGGGTTGCGGCCCGAAAGCAGCCAGACCTGATTGGAGCGGAAACGGCTGCAGATGACACTGCCCATCGTTCCGATCTCCGATTCTCGATTGGACATCGTCAGCCGGATGGGCGTCCACCGACCCGATGCATAAGTATGCAATTGGGCTTCCGGCTCGGAAGCATTGCTCACCCACAGCGTACCCGACGCATCGAAATCGATACCTGCCGTACGGGTATAATGCATAGGATTGGACTCCACCGCTGTGACAAGCGAACTATTGGACGGCAAGTATTGCTGCACCAACTCCGTGCCACGGAACTCGTACAGGCCTGTGCCATAACTGGACACAAAGAAATGATTGACATCCTTCGGGTCAACTGCCACATCCATAAAATCGGTAGCGGGATTGCCCGTCTTGCTCTGAATAGCACTCTGCGGGATGTCCTGCCACTGGCTGCCATCGAAAATCATGACATCGGCAGGACGGGCATACTGCACTGCCCAACGGCCACCCGGCACAACGAACAACCGTCCCTGCGTGGCGACCATACGATAGGGCAGGTTCTGTGCAGGCCCTGCAGGCTTGTAGGAAGAAGTACCTAAGGCAGTGGTATAGGTAATACCGGACGCACCACCAGCACGCCAGACCCCTGCGGCATCGGAATAAGCAACGCCCTTGTCTGCATCACGCTGCACACGCCCCAGCGGCTCGGTGGACCAGACACGATAGTCGGACAAATTGGCGGAACGGTCGGCCTTGTAGAGCAAAGAAGCCGTAAAAGCATAGACCGAATCGGTTGTGACGACAATGTCCTCAACACGCACCGAGGCACCATCGGCTCCGATATAGTAGGAATCGACCAGACCATGATTACGCAAATGGAAAGTAACCACACCAAAATCCATCGAAAGATAGGCAACCCCATCGAAAATGGTGATGTTGCGGACGCACTTGTCGGCAAACATATCCTTGGCATACAAGCCCGGCACATACTCGACTGAGCCATCCTCAGAGAGCAAGTCTATTTTACCATCGGCGTAGGTAAGGATAAGCAAACGGGTATCGTCGTCGTAAGCAAGGCAGGAGATGTTGGTTCCATTGAGACCGGTCTGGTTGTCGTAACGGCGAATCTGCCCGGACTGACGCTCCACAGAAAAGAGAGCTCCGTCGGAATTGGCATAGACCAAAGAGGGAGTGAGTGCTATCTGCGTGACATTGTTGTAGGCAAACAAGGTGCTCCAATAGGCGGAATAGGACGGCACACTCAGCGTGAGAAGGCCGAACAATAGGAGCAGAAAGGGAATATGAAGGCGTTGATTCATTCGGTATAGGGGAAAATTAGGAGGTATGTAAGGAAATAACAGGAGGTATGTAAGGGAATAGTAGGGGAAATCAAAGGATAGACAGAAGGGCGTGAACGGCACGGGCGCGGTGACTTATGGCGTTTTTAACGTCCGGCGAGAGCTCTGCAAAGGTTTGTGAATAGCCCTCCGGGGCAAAAACAGGGTCGTAACCAAAGCCATTCGAGCCGGATGCTTCGGGAGTGATTCGGCCACGCACTACGCCTTCGACCTGCTGCAAGGGGTGCAAAGTGGGCAAAAACGAGGGGTCGGAATATAAAGGATGGTTAGCAACTATAGCAGTCTTGTTAGTATCCGATGTGTCTGCCGTGGAGAGGTTTGTGGGTATATCTTTCGTGGAAAGATTCGTAAGCATGTCTGCCGAGGAAAGGGTTGTGGGTATATCTTTTGTAGGTATAGGACGGAGAAGGGTGATGACGGTACGGAATTGGGCACTACTATCAATAGTGCCATCCGTATGTTGCAAAGCAAGGGCGGCAAGGTCAGACAAGAGTTTGGCGCGATTGTTGACATCGGAAGCAGGCTCGCCCGCCCAGCGTGCCGTACGCACCCCCGGCTTGCCCCCCAGGGCGGCAACCTCAAGACCCGTATCGTCGGCAAAGACCCCATCGATACCGCTCCACAAGTCGGCAGCATCGAGATAGTCTGCCACCGCCTTTGCCTTGATATACGAATTAGCCTCTAAGGTCTCGCCCGGCTCGTCAATCTCGCCCGAAAAACCGACCTCACGCAAGCCAACGACATCGACACCCGAAAGAATGGCACGCACCTCTTGCAATTTGTGCGCATTATTGGAAGCAAAAACAAGTTTCATATACTAAAATGTTTGCACGCTATACTGACTATCTCGGCTCGGCGGTAGGAAAACCACACCGAACCCGCTATATTTTCGTGCGCAAAATTACTCAAAAAAACGGGGACAGGCAAATATAAGCGAAAAATAGGAAAAAACAGGACAAAAAATAGAGAGAATGGAAATTTGGCAAAGCGAGTTTTTTGTTGTATCTTTGCAGCCTGAAAAGACGAAAAGACAAACGCTCGCATAGAGCAAAAACGCATTAAAACCGCCCGACGAAACAGCCCGCTATGGCAGAGCCCGACGAAATAAAAATAGAGATAACCGAAGATGAGGAGAATATGCCCTCTGCCGACTCGAAAGCGACGCCGACTCCACCGCCCCCATCCAACAAAATGCAAGACCAACAGGAGCGTCTGATGCAATGGGGACGAAGATGGCGCGCCCGGCTGTACGACAAAACGACATACAACAAAATCTGTTGGGGGGCACTGATACTCTCTGTGCTGTCACTGCTATTCATAAGCGACCACAGTCTATGGAAGATGGTGCGACGGGAGCATGCCATACGGCAAGTGGAGGCACAAACCGAACGCTACAAAGAGCGCACGCAAGAGATAGAAATCGGACTGGAGAACCTGCAATACACCGACAGCCTCGAAAAATACGCACGGGAAAAATACTATATGCACGCCCCCAACGAGGATGTGTATCTGATACGAGAAAAATAAGAACAATGAAACGCAAATCGAATCTATTTCTGATAGCCGGTATGATTGTGCTGGCCGTAGGTGCCGTACTGAGCGTGTGCAAGATAAACCCGTGGTCGGACTATATTCTGATAGCCGGAGCGGTACTCATCATCATCCGCGGTGCGATTCGTACCAGAGAGCGGGACGAAGTGCCCACGACACCTGACAAGACGGAAGAAGAAACACAAGAGAAAAAAGGAGAATAAGATCTACCTACTACCGTCCCCACACAATGCAAGACCAACTGGTTCATACACACCGAATCCTCGGTATTGACCCGGGCACACTCTATATGGGGTATGCCCTGCTGGACAGCGTCGGACAACGAGTGAAGATAGTGGATTTCAATGTATTGGATGTCCACAAAATAGAGGGACAATACGCCCGGCTGCAGCGGGAATTCTTTTTTCTGCAAGAACTGATAGACCTGCACCACCCGACCGAACTCGCCATAGAGACACAGTTTGTGGACAAAAATCCGCAGACCATGATTAAAATCGTGCATGCGCAAGGCGTGGCGATTGCGGCCGCTCTGAGCCGTGACATCCCCATAAATGAGTACTCGCCGATGAAAATTAAAATGGCCATCACCGGTAACGGGCACTCAACAAAAGAGCAAGTGGCGGCTATGCTGCAGCGATTTCTGCATATTCCAGACGAGCAAATGCCCAAAAAACTGGACGCTACAGACGCCCTCGGCATTGCTTACTGCCACTTCCTGCAATTGGGACTCCCCCTGAACGACGAACACGCCGCCAAAGATTGGAGTACCTTTGCCCGCCGAAAAGGGCTTATAGACGACCACAAAGCCACGCCCAACGAGAAACTGATGGCAGCGCTGAACGCTCACAAAAAATAAGGGCGAAAGCAAGAAAAGCAATTTTGACAGAAAAAATATCCCCATTTTTTGGTATTTCAATTTTTTGTCGTACCTTTGCACCGCAATTCTGCAAAGCGGACTTGTCAATTTAAGCAACAGGGGGGCGTTAAGGTGGGATGAGGGCTCATTAAAGCAAAATGAGCGAACATTAAGGCTGAATGAAGAACCATTACAGCAAAAACGGGAACCACGAAGGCTAAATTGAGAGGGGGCGACAAATGGAACGGAAAAGTGGAACGAAGAAAGAACCGCAAAGGCGGAATTGAAAACGACTAAAATACTAATAAACAAAATAATACTACTATGGCTTACGTAATTTCTACCGACTGCATCGCATGCGGTACTTGCAAGGATGAATGCCCGATGGGCGCTATCTCTGAAGGCGAACACTATTCGATTGACCCCGAAATCTGCACCGAGTGCGGTACTTGCGCAGATGTTTGCCCGAGCGGAGCAATCTCGAAATAAATAGCAAACCAACAAAAACAAGCAGACTGTCCGACAACGGGCGGTCTGTTTTGTTTGTATGGAGTGATACTCCAAAACGGAACAAACCGATAGCCCCGTGGGTTTGGTACATATTTTGTACTCGACAAACTATCTATGCAAAACAACACCCACCAACATTGCGCCGAAACACCGACAGAACAGGACGAAACGGCCTATACTACATCGAATTTTCTTCCCACAGCATTCTTGATGGCATTTCTGATGACCACCCTCGCTTGCTATGCACAATACACCGATGAACAACTGTTCAACGCCTATCTACACCAAGATATGAGCGTGTGGCGAAACTTTATCGAAAACGCACAATGGGAGAAAATGACGATAAGCGAACGCAAGCGACTCATCAACTACGAATACGGATTTATCGCCACCGCCATTGACAGCGAAGACCCAAAAGCCGATGATTATCTGTCGCACTTTCGGCAACACGTGGCAGAAGAATACGAAAGCCAACACATATCGGAGGCACACTACTGCATGTATATGTCGTCGATAAACGCCTACGACTTCATGCTCAACAAATCGAAACTGTTCTCCGCCGGACTGCAATCGTTCAAACTGGTGAAACGAGCCGCAACACTGGCACCGAATGATCCCTTTGTGCTGACGCTGAAAGCCAATGTGGATTTCTATGCACCCGCTGCCTTTGGAGGCGACAAAGAATCAGCACTCGTGCTATTCACGCGCGCACGCGAACTATTTAGAGAAACAGAAGACTACCTGCACCTGTGGAACTACGCCTCGCTGCGACTCTGCATCGCACAATGCTACGACAAGAAAGGCGACCCGCAACGAGCCATAAGCGAATGTTACTCGATACTCGGCGAGATACCGGATTTCGAATACGTCCGTGACGAATACCTGCCACAACTGCTTGCCAAACAAAAATAGGGGTTGCTCCAACGGTATGCAATACCTATCTACAAGCGAAATGACAACGCTGAATTGGCTCGAGTGGTTGGGATGAAAAAAAGGATTGCGCTACTTGCAACGGGCTACAGAAAGGCTCACAAACACCAAAAATGGCAGAATAATGACGGAAAATGCACTTTTTTGAAGAAATAATTTGCAGGTACCGAAAAAATGCCGTAATTTTGCACCCGCTTTCGAAAGGAAGCAATACATATTGCCTAATTGTGTAATGGTAGCACTACAGATTCTGGTTCTGTCTGTCTGGGTTCGAATCCTGGTTAGGCAACACAAGAAAGAGATCCAAATGGGTCTCTTTTTTTGCTTATTGGGGAACTACGCACCTGCCCATCTACTCCAAATAGTTAATTCCATAATTCAAAACATAGTTTTTTTGCTATATATCTGTCTTGTTTATTCCCGAAACAGCGAGTAACTTTGTGGCAGAAAAAGGCATAAAGGCATAACAAATAAAGGCATAGCAAAACAGCCGGAGTGAGGTAACCTCATTCCGGCTGTTGCTTTGTGCACCTACACTCTCTCCGGCCACACAGGACTCGAACTAAAAACACAGGTAGGTGTAGGTAGAAAAAAAGAGGATTGTCTCACGACAACCCAATCTTTTACTTAACCTTAAAATCTAATACCATGAAAAACACGATGCAAAAGTACTGCATATTTTTGATACCACCAAATAAAAATGCAAGAAAATATGTTTTTCAGCATATTTTTCACGATTTTGCAAGGTCTATTTAGCAAAAACAGACACGAAATGTTGCAAATTACCATTTATATATAGCGATAAGGAACCGGTGATTTTTAGATAGGCGAAGGCAAGGGTATTGTTTGGCTCACCAAGAAGCCGAGACATCGCCCACAGGTTCCAATAACGCAAATTCCCAACCGGAAGTGGGACATGACACGATAATCTATCAAAAAAAGATAGCAGAATGGTGATTTTGCTACTTGGAAACTCAAAAAGTATAAAAGTTTCCATTTATGGGGTATTTTTATGCTCTGTGGCATACCTTTTGCACAATAAGGGGAGGCTACACCGCCCCACTTAGGGGGAGGCTGCTGAGAACCGGGGAAATAGGAATTCTAGAGAGGACTAGGGGGGGGCTAGTTGCTCTAGAGGATCTAGAGAATCTAGGGAGACTAGAGAATAATGATATAAGGAATAAAGAATGACCGAAAAAATATATGGCAGAAGATATACGCGAGAAAATAGTTGAAAACGCCACCAAGAGTATGCTGCGCTTGGGAATACGCGCCGTATCCATCGACGACCTGAGCAAAGAACTCGGCATCAGCAAAAAGACTTTCTATGTCTATTTCGCCACCAAAGACGAACTCGTTGAGGCCGTACTGCACGACCAAGAAAAGCAAATAGACATCAAAGCCGTCCAAGAGATGTGCAACGCCCAATCGGTACTGGACATCATCGGGCAAAACATCGAACTCATAGTAGAACGCACCAAAAACCTGCTGCAACCGCTGCCATTCCTGCACGACCTGCGCAAGTACTATCCACGCCTGTTCGAGCAACACAAGCAAGTGGTTTTTGTCGCTACCAAGCAGCACCTGATGCGTTTTCTGCAACAAGGTATCGACGAGGGCGTGTTCTTCCGACACATCGACGTACCCCTGACGGCTGAATTTCTTGCCCGCCTGCACCAAGGACTACTGGAACAGATTGCCGAGCAAGACGACAACCTCGAGGAAATGTCCGCCGTATGCTGCCACGGCATGGGACTCATCATCTGCGGTATGCTCTCCGACACGGGCAAAGAGAAAATGAAAGAGCGCATCGAATCGTCCAAGAGCATTGAGCGCATAGAAGCCCTGCTCAACCGCAACGACTCGACCCGCAAGACCAACACGAATAACTAAAATAACACAGATAAAAACAATGAAAAAACGATTCTTACTACCGACGCTGGCGCTGCTGCTGAGCGTGAGCGTTGTAGCAGAAGACCATGTAATGGCGGCTACCAAGAAAGCCCCGGCACGCGATGTGCCCGCCGAACTGAGCCTAAGCCTCGAAGAAGCACAAGACTACGCCGTACAAGCCAACCGCAGCCTGCGTAACGCCAACCTCGCCGTGCAGGAAGCCTACGCACAACGCTGGCAGACCATCGCGCAAATGCTGCCACAAGCCAACGCAAGTTGGGGGTATAATTCGATGTGCGGGTACAAGATGGACTTCTCGGGAATGGAAATCTCGATGCCGGACTACTCGACCACGAGCGTGAGTGCGTCGATAGGCATCAGCGGGCAAGCCGTAGTGGGTGCCGTACTGAACACCATTGCCATCGACATGCAGAAGATAGCCCTCGAGCAATCGGAGGACAACCTACGGGCGAATGTGAAGACCTCGTACGCCTCGGTGCTGGTACTGCAAGATGTGGTCGCCCTGCTGGACTCGTCGCTGCAAAATGTGGAGAAACTCGCCGCCATGACACAACGCTCAGTGGATGTAGGTGCGGCAGAGCAGACCAGTGCGGACCAGATAATGGTGCGTGTGAATACGCTGCGCAACAACATCAACTCCAACAAACGCTCCACCCAACTGGCGATTGCCTCGCTCAAGGTGCTGCTGGATGTGCCCGTAGAAACAGAACTGACACTCACCACCACGCTGGACGACATGCTGTCCGCCGAGGCGGTACTCAACCTGCTGGGACAAGACTTCTCTATTGCCAATAACCTAAACTACCAGACTCTGCAAAAGAATGTGGAACTCGCCAAAGCCAATGTACATTTGGCCGGCTGGGCGTACGGACCTACCGTCAGCGCAGGCTACCAGTACAGCAACCAACACTACTACTCGGAGGGCGGATTCCGCATGACTCCGCCGCACGCCGTGTCCTTTACGGTATCGATGCCGCTCTGGTCGTCTGGGAAACGGGCTGCGGGTGTAGTGGAGAAAAAGATAGCCCTCGAAGAGGCACGCAACACCCTCGCCGAGACCACAGACAACCTAGGCATACAAGACCAACAACTGCGCTACACGCTGCAGAACGCCTTTGAGAGTTACATAACCGAGAAAGAGAACCTCGATGTGGCGCAACGCGTCTTCCAATCGACCACCAACAAGTACAACTATGGTGCGACCTCGAACCTAGAACTGGTGAACGCCAGCAACGATGTGATCACCGCACAGTCGAACTATGTACAAGCCGTGCTGACACTCGTCAACGCGGAAGTGGAACTGGACAAGTTCTTGAACAATTAGTAATCAGTAATTTGCATAAAATACAAGCATGAAAAAGGAACTTATTCTTGCAACCGCTTTGTTGGCATTGGTCGGTTGCGGCAACAAGAAAACGGCAACCTCCGAGGCTGCCACCGAGCGCACGGAGATAGTGGAACTGACTACGCTCCACACCCGCGAGATACAACGCGAGATTTCGCTCTCGTCGAACCTGATGGGCTACGAGACCGTCAATGTAGCCCCGTCTATCACCGGCAAGATAGAACATATCTATGTCGAAGTGGGCGACAAAGTAAAGAAAGGAAGCGACCTCGTACGCATGGACCAGCAACAGTATAACACCACCAAACTGAGCGCCGCCAACCTCGAGACCGAGATGGCGCGTATGGAGGGACTTATCGCCACAGGGTCGGTATCGCAACAGCAATACGACCAGACCAAACTGTCGCTCGACCAGACCAAAGAGAACCTGACCTTTCTCGAGACCAACACGTATGTAAAGGCTCCCTTTGCGGGCGTTATCTCCGCCAAGAGCTACGAGGACGGCGAACTCTACAGCGGACAGGCTATCCTCGTGCTGACCCAAGTGGAGAAACTCAAGACCCTTGTGGCCATTCCCGAATCGTATATTCCGCTCGTAAAAGAGGGTATGCGGCTGAGCCTTAAGTCGGATGTCTATCCCGACAAGACTTTCCCCGCTACGATAGAGGTGGTATATCCGACCGTGGATGCGACGACCCACACATTCCAAGTGAAAGTGGTGGTGCCCAACAAGAGCGGACTGCTCCGTCCGGGTATGTACGTAACGACTACCCTCGGGCTTGGTAAGGCAAATGTCATCACCGCCCCCTACTCCACCGTACTGAAACTCGTAGGTGCAAACGACCGCTATGTATTCATCAACAACAACGGCTACGCACAGCGTGTCAGCGTCGAAATGGGACAACGCTTCGGAGACGATGTGGAAATCAGCGCACCGGAGATTGTAGATGGCGTAGAGCTCGTAACGAAAGGCGAGGCACGCCTGATAGACGGCGTAAAGATAACCACCGAGAAATAATCGGTTTCCCTATTCATAATCTGTAATTCATAATTAGAACTATGGCAATCTATAAATCAGCCGTGCAAAAGCCTGTTACCACCGCCCTGATATTTGTGGCAGTGATAATCATCGGCTTGTTCTGCTATGTGCAGTTGCCCGTCGATCAATACCCGGAGATGGACCCTCCGTACATCACGGTGATGACCACCTACCCGGGTGCGTCCGCCTCGGAGGTGGAAACGAATGTAACGAAAGTGATGGAGAACTCCCTCAACTCGGTGGACCACCTGAAAGAGATTACCTCCAAATCGAAGGATAACATCTCGCAGGTAACGCTGGAGTTTGAGTGGGGAACAAACCTCGACGAGATAATCAACGATGTGCGTACTTATGTGGACCTTGTGAAGGACGACCTGCCCGACGGGTGCTCAAACCCTATCATTCTGCGTCTGTCGACCTCGATGATGCCGGTCATCCAATACGCCATTACCGCCAACGAAACCTACCCTGCACTGGACAAGTTGCTCGACGACGAGATTATCCCGCAACTGAACCGTGTGGACGGTATCGGTAACCTGACCGTATCGGGTGCGCCCGACCGCTATGTGTATGTCTATCTTGACCAACAGAAACTCGACGCTTACGGACTGACCGTAGAGTCAGTGGGCAATGTAATCTCCGCCAACAACCTGAACATGTCATCGGGTACGGTCAAACTGAAGAAAGAGCAGTACCAGATGGAGGTTCGCTCGGAGTTCGTGGAGTCATCGGAGATTAATGACCTCGTGGTAACAACTACCGCCGACGGACGACAAGTGTTCGTGCGCGATATTGCCACTGTGCGCGATACTATCAAGGAATTGTCGCTCGACGAAAAAACCGACGGCATCGAGTGTGCGCGTTTGATGATCACCAAGCAGACCGGTGCGAACACCGTACAGATATGCCGCGATGTGCGCAAAGAGGTGGAGAAAATACAGAAGACCCTGCCTGCCGATGTACATTTCAAGATGATTTACGACTCGTCGGAGACCATCGAGAACTCGATTAACTCACTGAAAGAGTCTATCGGCTACGCATTGCTCTTTGTGGTACTGGTGGTGCTGTTCTTCCTCGGCCGCTGGCGTGCAACGCTCATCATCGGCTTGACCATTCCTATCTCGCTGATTGTGGCGTTCATCTACCTGAAGTTGGTGGATTCGTCGCTGAACATCATCTCGCTCTGTTCGCTCACCGTGGCTATCGGTATGGTGGTGGACGACGCCATTGTGGTACTCGAGAACATCACCAAGCATGTGGACCGCGGTGAGAACCCCCGAGAGGCGGCTATCTACGCCACCAACGAGGTGTGGGTGTCGGTTATTGCGACCACGCTGGTGCTTGCCGCCGTGTTTATCCCGCTGACCACCCTGACCGGTATGTCAGGTATTCTGTTCCGTGAGTTAGGTTGGATTGTGACCATCGTCACCTCGACCTCTACGCTGATTGCCATCTCGCTGACACCTATGCTCGCCAGCAAACTGCTCAAACCGCGTAAGGTACATGTGGACGAGAACGGTACACTGATTGACGACGACAAGAACCGCAAGTCGTGGTACGACCGCACCGTGGTGCGCGGACTCGACTGGATTGACGACAAATATGCCAAAGGGCTGAACTGGTGCTTACACCACAAGGCGATTGCTTTCGGCGGGTTGTTCCTGTTCTTTGCGCTGACGATGATTCCTGCGCTGACGGGACAAATCGGTACGGACTTCATGCAACAGCAGGATAACGGGCGTATGTCTATCACCATCAAGTTGCAGCGTGGTACGCGTATCGAGGAGACGCTGAAAACAGCGCGTGCGCTGGAGGCCCGCTTCACCGAACTCGTGCCTGAGATCCAGTTGATCAGTACCTCTGCCGGCTCGAACGACGACTCGGGAGTGTCGGCCATGTTTACCTCGACGATGAACAACACCATCTCGATGACCGTTCGCTGCAACAAGAAATATGAGCGTAAACGCAGTATCTTCGAGATTGCCGAGGTGCTTCGTCAGGAGATTGCCCGCTATCCGGAGATAACCGACTATCAGGTCAGCACCTCGACGGGCGGTGGCGGTATGGCGTCCAACTCAGTGGATGTGGAGATTTACGGCTACGACTTCGACGCCACCTCACTGCTGGCAGAAGAGATTCAGGCCAAGTGTAACCACGATGTGAAGGGTGCGCGTGACGCTACCATCTCGCGCGACGACGAGCGTCCGGAGATAAAAATTGTAGTGGACAAAGAGAAAGCCAGCCGCCTCGGGCTTACCCCCGCCACCATCTCCACCTACCTGCGCAACCGTGTGAACGGTATGTCGTGCGGCTACCTCAAGGAGGACGGCTCGGAGTACGACATCGTCTGCCGTCTGCAAGAGGACGACCGCAACACGATAGAGAAGATACAAGACCTCACCATTCCTACCCCCGCAGGCAAGAGCGTCAAACTCTCGGAGGTATGCAGTATAGGCGAATACTGGACGCCGCCTACCATCGAGCGCAAACTGCGTCAGCGTATTGTAACCGTGTCCGTTACGCCGTACAATGTACCGCTGGGCGAACTGGCACAGACCATCCAGACAGAGGTAATCGACCAGCTCGATGTGCCGCAGGGCGTAACCATCCGCCTCGCCGGCGACTACGAGGACCAGCAGGAGACCTTCGGCAAGATGGGCTTGCTTGCAGCACTGATTGTCATCCTGGTCTATATCGTAATGGCGAGTCAGTTCGAGTCGTTCAAGAAGCCGTTCGTTATCATGTTCACCATTCCTTTCGCCCTCTCGGGTGTGGTCATGGCACTGTGGATGACGGGTCGTTCGCTCGATATGATCGGTGCGCTGGGTCTGATTATGTTGGTGGGTATTGTGGTCAAGAACGGTATCGTGCTGATCGACTACACCGACCTGCTGCGTGAGCGTGGTGTCGAACTCAACGAGGCGGTGGTGGCTGCAGGCCGTAGCCGTATGCGCCCCGTGCTGATGACGGCGTTCACCACGATTCTCGGTATGGTGCCTATGGCAATATCATCAGGCGAAGGCTCGGAGATGTGGCAGCCGATGGGTATCGTGGTTATCGGTGGTCTGCTTGTCTCGACATTGCTTACTTTCTTCATGGTGCCGACGCTCTATGCAGCCATGTCGCGCCACGGCGAGCGTGACCGTATCAGCGGTATGCGCAAGGGCTTTATCTTCATGAATATCAAGCTGAAGAAAGACCAAGAGCCGAAGAATGTCAATAGCGAATCGGAGACACATGTCTTCCCCGAGACCACTCCGACAGAACTGAAATAAAACACCCGAATGCAGTGTGCTGCCAAGCACTCGCCGAGCAGCACACTGTATCCAATTACAAATCTACAAAATCACATTTTGTCTATGAAGTCAGTCATGATAGTATTCAACCAGGCGAATACCGAGCGCGTGGAGTATATGCTCGACCTGTTGCATATCCGGGGATTCACTTTCTTCGAGCAGGTGCAAGGGCGTGGCACACACGATGGCGACCCTCGCCGCGGCACGCACGCATGGCCGGAGATGAACTCGTGCGTCATCACGATAGTGGAAGACCACGAAGTGCAACCGCTCCTCGAGGCGGTGGAGAAACTCGACCTCCGCAACAAGGAAGTAGGTGTCCGTGCCTTTGTCTGGAACATCGAAGCCACCGTATAACCTCATACGGTGCATTACAATCAAAAAAACGCTTGCTACTGTAGTGGCAAGCGTTTTTTGTTTTTGAAGGAGCAAGACATTTTCTCGTAAGCGCCTACTTTTTGGGGCATATACTGGTTCATTGGTTTAGAGTTACCTCGCTTTAGCACCTTATCATCCAATCAACACTTGGTTGTTGGATCAGTTTTCCTTGCATTAATGCGTTTTTTTTTGTAATTTTGCGCGCTTTTAGAAACCTGCCCTTCGGCACGCCCCCTACAAAATGACAGCACGCCCATTTTCTATACATCTTCGTTTCATTCTCTCCCTATTCATAAGCGGTCTCATCGCCCTGTTTTTGGGCGGTTCTATTTACGCCGACCCTATTCTCACGGCCGATGCCGAAGCCGCATCGGAGGCCATGGCGTGGGCAGCCGCCGAGGCCAATGCCGCTGCGGCAGGTCCCTGTTTGCGCAAGGAAACACCTACTCCCAGCCTGCTCTCTACGCACTGCCTCAGCCTTCGTGAGCTGCAGGACTCGCTCAATATGTACTACAATCCCTTTCTTGCTCAGTGGAGCGCGCCCATTCGTGTCAAGCAGTTGCGCACCAATGGAAACACGGTTGTCGTGCGCACCAACACCACGCTGAGCGGGGTCCCCTTCTCGCCCGACGAACTGAAAGCCCTGCGCCGTCAGGTGAGCCTGTGGGTCTTGGGCAACACACAGGGCAAAATAACCATCTACACGGGCAGTTACGAACTGGGCGAACTCTTGCCCGACCGTATGCAGCCCCGCAAGGAGAAATATCCGTCGGGGCATTCCGTTCCTGCATTCCTGCACAAGAGTGTCCCGGCAGGCGAGGTCTATACCCATGGTCTGGACGGCAAAATCATTGCCCTTTGGTCTAGCCACGGCATTTTCTACAACCACAAACAGGACGAGTGGAAATGGCAGAGGGCGACGCTCTGGACTACAGTTGAGGACCTCTATAGCGTCGAGTATGGTCGGCGTGTGACGGAGATGCTCGAGAACGCCGGTGCCATCGTGCTGCAGCCGCGTGCCCGCTACGAGGGGCTGAACCTCCGCCGCGATACGGCAGGGCAATGGACTATGGTGGCAGACGGTGCAGGGCTGGAGACAGGCACAAGCGGTTTCCCCCGCTGGGCAGAGGCGGCACGCTACTGGCTCGAGTATGCGGGCTATCCCGCCGCATTGTGGGACATCAACAACCACGAGAACGACTATAAAGACGACCTCCAGAGCCGAGGGCTTTGGGTCAATTATCTGACCGGCGGCAGCAAGAACAATCCCTCGCAGGAGGGGCTGGGCATCCCCGTCGATGTAGCCATTGCCCTCCATACCGACGGCTACGACTCGCCCAACGATACAACTACCGTCGGCACGCTGGCTATCTATACCGACCACGACGACACGGGGCGCAGGGTATTCGCCAACGGCAAGACCCGCCAAATCAACCGCGACCTTGCCGACTATGTGCAGACGCAGATTGTCGCCGACATACGCCAAACCTACACGCCCAACTGGACACGCCGCCAACTCCACAACGCCAACTATTGCGAGTCGCGCTACCCCGTTGTGCCTTCTGTTCTGATCGAGATTCTGAGCCACAAGAGCATGGTCGATATGCGCTATGGGCTAGACCCTGAGTTCCGCAACACCGTTGCCCGTGCTATCTACAAGGGGCTGGTGCGCTATCTCCACAGCGCCGACGGGCGCAAGGTTGTCATCCAGCCGCTCCCCGTGCGTGCCTGTGCCGTCGAGGCAGAGCGAGACACCCTGTTGCGCCTCTCGTGGCAGCCGCAGGACGACCCCTTGGAGCCAACTGCCATGCCCACGCACTACTATGTCTATACCCGTGCGGACGACGGCGAGTGGCAATCTGTCAAAGTCAACAAGCCGAGCCATACCTTTGTCGCTCAGCGGGGCAAACGCTACGATTTCTATATCGTCGCTGCCAACGCCGGCGGTCGCAGCCTTCGCAGCGAACATCTTTCCGCTTACCTGTCGTCGGCTAGAAAAGCACCGACGGCGTTGATCGTCAATGCGTTCCACCACGCCTACGCCCCCGAGTGGTTTGCCGACTCGCTGCATGCCGGTATCGTGCCGCACAGTTATGCCGTCGAGGACGGACAGAGCCTTGCCTACATCGGCGAGCAATACGATTGGACAAGGAGCAGCAAGTGGGTGAACGACGACAATTGTGGTTGGGGTATGTGCTATCGTGACCACCAAGCCACCGTCACCGTCGGCAACACCCACGACTATCCCGTGCTGCACGGCAAGTCGTTGCAAGCCATGGGCATCTCCTACCTTTCCGCCAACAGCGAAGCCCTGCACCGTATCGACTCTTCCTACACCTTTGTGGACATCATTGCAGGGCAGGAGCGCCCTACCGACAGTACCTCCGTTTTGTCCGATACGCTGCTCCACGCTTTGTCCGCCTACTTGCAACAGGGCGGTCGGCTGCTCTTGAGCGGTAGCCATATCGGCAGTGGGTTAGACGCCCGCTGGACGGCAGTGCACCTGGGCTATACCTACTATACCTCCCGTGCCACCCGCAGCGGGGCAATACAGGTCGGCGACACGCTGTTCGGCACGCTCCGCACCGAGCCGAATGCCGAGGGGCTGTTCTCCGAATCTCCCGAAGCGCTCAAACCGAGCAAGGACGCCGTGCGTCTTGCCCGCTATCAGGATATGCACACTTCCGCAGGCATAATGGCTATTTTCCCGAACCACTCCCGAACCATCTCCTTTGGTTTCCCTCTCGAGGCGCTTACCCACTTCAATGCTTTCTATACCTATAGCATACAACAACTCTTGCAGGACCTTTACTCCCCGCAAATACCAATAACAGAATGAAAAAGAAGAACTTACCTCTCATCGAAAATGTAGAGATCACGGGCATTGCCGCCGAAGGCAAAGCGCTGACCCGTATCAACGATATGGTTGTTTTCGTCCCCTACTGCGTGCCGGGCGATGTGGTAGACCTACAGGTGACCAAGCGCAAGCACAGTTTCATGGAGGCGCGTGTCGAGCGCATCGTCCGCCCATCGGACAAGCGTTGCGAAGCCGTCTGCCGCCATTACGGCACCTGCGGCGGCTGCAAGTGGCAGATTCTGCCCTACGAGGAGCAACTCCGCTACAAGCAGCAACAGATTGTGGACAACCTGACCCGTATCGGCAAGGTCGAATTGCCCGAGATTAGTCCTATTCTCGGCAGCAAGCATATCTACCAATACCGCAACAAGTTGGAATTCACCTTTGCCGACCGCAAATGGCTCTCGTGGGACGAGATTCGTGCCGCAGGCGGTATCGAGAATGTGGACAACTCCTATGGTGTGGGCTTTCATATCCCCAACTGCTTCGACAAGGTGCTGGACATCACGGAGTGCCACCTCATGCCCGATATCAACAATCGTATCCGCAACGGCATTCGTGACTACGCCCGTGCGCATGGTCTCTCGTTCTATAACGAGCATACCCACACGGGTCAACTGCGCACCCTTATCTTGCGCTCCAACCACCTGGGCGAGATTATGCTCATCGTCTCGTTTGGCGAGAAAATCAACGACGCTTGCCGTGCACTTTTGGAGTGGTTGCACGCCGAGTTCCCCGAGATAGTGAGCCTGCTGTATGTGGAGAACGAGAAGATGAACGACACCATCGGCGACCAGACCGTGCATGTCTTCTATGGGCAGGATCATATCATGGAGCAGATGGAGGATTTGCAGTTCAAGGTAGGGCCCAAGTCGTTCTACCAGACCAACACCGAGCAAGCATACGAACTCTACAAGGTAGCCCGCTCTTTTGCCGGTTTGACGGGCAACGAGTTGGTGTTCGACCTCTATACGGGCACGGGTACCATTGCCAATTTCGTGGCACAACAGGCGCGCCGGGTCATCGGTATCGAGTATGTGCCGGAGGCTATCGAGGACGCCAAGGTCAATGCGCAACTCAACGGTTTGGACAACACCTTGTTCTTTGCGGGCGACATGAAGGACATTCTTAACACCGACTTCATTTCGCAGTATGGTCGTCCCGATGTCATCATCACAGACCCGCCTCGTGCCGGTATGCACGAGGATGTGGTCAATACCATTCTTTTCGCCGCCCCTCGTCGCATTGTCTATGTCAGTTGCAACCCCGCCACGCAGGCACGCGACTTGGCTTTGTTAGACGCCCGGTATCGAGTTACCCGAGTACAGCCCGTGGATATGTTCCCCCACACGCAGCATGTGGAGAATGTGGTACTGTTGGAGATACGCTAACCCCAACTACACTCAATACACAACACTCAACGAAAAAACACCCCTCAACGCACAATGCCTTCTCCCAAGACCATAGCAAAGGACATCATCTACGCCCTCATTTTGGTCGTTGGCTATGGTTTTCTGCTCTACAAACTCATCACTTTCGAGCATTATCCGGCATTGTGGGCGCATTTGCATAGTGCAGGCGGCCGCACCTTCGTGGCCTTGGCACTTTGTGTGTTGCTGATGCCCGTCAATATGCGGCTCGAGGCGTGGAAGTGGCAGTTTTCGGTGCGCCGTTTCGTGCCTATCTCGTTCCGTGATGCGCTCCGGCAGGTCTATAGCGGTATGTTCGGTGCGTTCATGTCGCCCTATCGGGTAGCAGACTACCCCATGCGAATGTTGCAGTTCGAGGACAAGCGCAATGGTGTGCCGGCCATTCTCATCGGCTACTATGGCAGTGTGGTTCTCACGCTGGTCATCACGCTTTTCGGCATTCCGTCAGCGGTGTTGTTTTATGCCGGCGACGGGCAGACTACGCTGCAGCAGATTTTGCTTTTGTCGGCGGTCGTGGTGGTCGGAGTGGTCGTGTGCCCGCTTCTTTTGTCGTTTGTCGACAAGCATATCTCAAAGAAGTCCCCTGTTTTTGCTCGATTGCAAGCCCTCCGCCAACTGTGTTTTTCCGACTATTTGGTGCTGTTTCTGTTGTCTTGCCTGCGCTATCTCTGTTTCTCGGCGCAGTTGTGGATACTGCTCTACGCTTTTGGGGTCGTGCTGACCCCGGCGCAGACCCTGCAAGCCATCCCGCTCTACTACCTGCTCGTCACGCTCACACCCAATATGCCCGCCATCGATGTGGGTATTCGGGGGGCATGGGGCTTGCTGGTCTTCGGTCATTTTGTCCCCGAGGCCGCTGTGGGCAGTACGCTTGCCATTGCCGCTATTTGGATTATCAACACCATCCTACCCGTTTTGATAGGAAGTGTGTATATTATACAACACAACCTTTCTCATCGTTCCTAATTCATGGAAATCACTTTTTCAATATCCTACCACGCCCGATATGGCGAAACGCTTTGTATCATTGCCACCGATAGCACACTCCTCGATTGGAGCGAGCAGAACCCGCTTCGTATGCAGTGCTCGGGCGATTCCTGCTGGCGTGTCACGGTTTCTGTGTCCGACTTCATCAGCCGCCTCGACTATCGCTATGCCGTCCTGTTGCCTTCGGGCGACTACCGCCGCGAGTCGGGCGCATTGCACCATATCTGTTTGCCGTCAGGCGAGACCCATCTCTTTGTGCGTGATTTTTGGCAGTTAGACGATTTGGACCAAGTGTTCCGCACCAAGGTCTTCCGCCACTTGTTCCGTCGCCCGTCCTCTACCCCATCCGATAACGCATTATGTTCCCCTCTTTCCCGAACCACTCCCGAACCAACTCCCAAGGATCCCGTACCCACTTCCTCCGTTCCCCTGTTTTTCCATATCGAACTGGCGCAAGTCTTGCCCTCGCAGGGTGTTGCCGTCATCGGCAGTATCCCGGAGTTAGGCAACTGGTCGGCCGATTCCATGCTTTTGTTGGACGATACTTCTTACCCCGAATGGACAGCGCAAGTGCCTATCTGCTCCGCCGCACCCTTCGAGTACAAGTATGTGTTGTACGACCGCCGCACCCACGCCATCGTCGATTTAGAGCAGGGCGACAACCGCCGCATTGAGACACTTCCCGCCACGGGTCTTTTCGTGGCGAACGATTGTTGTTTCCGCCGTTCGCAGCCTTCCTTCCGTGGCATGGGTGTTGTCATCCCTATTTTCTCCCTCCGCAGCGAGCAAGGTTTCGGTATCGGCGAATACGACGACTTGCGTGCCATGGCCGATTGGGCGGCGCAGACGGGTATGCAGATGATCCAGACACTCCCCGTCAACGACACCACGCTGACCCACACCAACCGCGACTCCTACCCATACAACGCCAACAGCGTCTTTGCGCTCCACCCCATCTATATCCATATCGAGCGTATGGGTACGCTCCCGCCCGATTTGTTGAAGCAGTACCGCTCCGAGCGCACCCTGCTCAACCGCAAGTCCTACGCCGACTATCAGACCGTTTACGAGCGCAAGGAACGCTATTTCCGTGCGTTGTACCGTCAGGACTACCCCGCTTTGGCAGCCTCAGCCGACTACCAACGCTTTCTTACCGACAATGCCAATTGGCTCGACGACTACGCCCGCTACCGTGCCCGCCGTGACGGAGAGGACGCTTCCTACTACACCTACCTCCAGTACCACGCCTATCGCCAGTTGGAGCAGGCGGTGGCGTACGCCCATTCGGTCGGTGTGGTCGTCAAGGGGGACATCCCTATCGGTCTTGCCCCCGAGGCGGTGGATGTTGAAACGGCGCCTCGTTTGTTCCACCGTGACGCCTCCGCAGGTGCGCCGCCCGACGATTTCTCATTGAGCGGACAGAACTGGGGCTTCCCTACCTATAACTGGGACGAGATGGCGAAGGACGGCTATGCATGGTGGTGTCAGCGTTTCCGCAAGATGCAGGACTGCTTCGATGCCTATCGTATCGACCATATTTTGGGCTTTTTCCGTATCTGGCAAATGCGCAAGACCGATGTGTGGGGGCTGTGCGGCCATTTCAACCCAGCCCTGCCTTATACGCTCGACGAACTCCATGCGGCAGGCATCTCGCTCGACCGTGCGCGCCTCACCGAGCCGTACATTCGCCACGCATATCTGCTCCGTCTGTTCGGCGAGCAGACTTCCGCCATTATCCGCCAATTTTTCTGCCCGAAAAAAGACGGCACCTATCGTTTCCGTCAGTCTTTCGACACGCAAGTCAAATTGCAGACCTATTTTGCGAAGCACCCCGAGCAGTCATCGCTTTGCGAGTCGCTCATCGCCCTTAGTTGCGAGGTCTTGTTTGTCGCCGACCAGTCGCACCCCGACTTGCTCCACCCCCGTATTTCCATCAGCCGTTCCGACTCGTTCGCCTGCCTTTCGCCCGACCTGCAGCAAACCCTGTTGCACCTCTACCACGACTATTTCTATGTGCGGCACAACGATTTCTGGAAGGCGAGTGCGCTTCGCAAGTTGCCCACCCTGCTCCACGCCACCGATATGCTTTGTTGCGGCGAGGATTTGGGTATGGTGCCGGCCTGCGTTCCCGAAGTCATGCAGCAGTTGCATATCTTGAGCCTTGAGATTCAGCGTATGCCCAAGGCGATGGTCGAGTTTGGCGACCTCAGCTCCCTGCCCTATTTGTCCATCTGCACCACGGGCACACACGATATGAACCCGCTCCGGGCGTGGTGGGAGGAGGATGCGGGCAAAACGCAACGCTACTACAACGAGTATCTTCACCGCAGCGGTGCCGCTCCTGCCGAACTAACGCCGGAGGTAGCCGAGCAGATTCTCCGTCAACATTTGGAGAGTCCCGCCATGTGGGTCGTTCTCCCGTGGCAGGATTGGCTGTCAGTCGATGGCACGCTCCGTCGTCGCAATGCCCATTCCGAGCGTATCAACACCCCCGCCGACCCCGATAATTTCTGGTGCTATCGTATGCATATCACGCTCGAGCGCTTGCTTTCTTCTACCGACCTCACCAACCATCTCCGCACCCTTACCTCGCTCCGCACCTCTCTCTGTTGATTTCACAAACCCCACAAAAAAAAGTCCCACCCTCAACGGCTGAGACCTCATTCAAAATGATACAAACCCTATGCAAAAACTAAGCATACAAGAGATGAACCGCCTCACGCCCGAGGCCTTTCACCAAGCCCACAAACTCCCTTTGGTAGCCGTGCTGGACAATGTCCGCAGCCAACATAATATCGGTGCTGTTTTCCGCACCGCCGATGCCTTCTTGGTCGAGGGCGTCTATCTGTGCGGTATCTGCTGTTGCCCGCCCAATACGGAAATTCACAAAACCGCTTTGGGGGCAGAAGAAACCGTCGATTGGCAGTACTATAAGGAAACGCTTGATGCCGTCCACGACCTGCACAGCCGTGGCTATCGGGTCTATGCCGTCGAGCAGGCGCACGATTCCATCACGCTTGAGGCCGCCAAAGCCGAAGTAGCCGCTCTCTTTTCCGTCCCTGCCGATTCACCCACAAACTCACCTGTTTCCCGAACCACTCCCGAAGCAACCCCTTCCGCCCCGCAAGGCATTGCCTTTGTTCTCGGGCATGAGGTCTTTGGGGTACAACAAGTCGTCGTCGATGCGTGCGATGCATGCATCGAGATTCCGCAATACGGCACCAAGCACTCGCTCAATGTCAGTGTTACCGGGGGAATTGTCTTGTACGAATTAGCGACCGCCCTACGCCGTTAGTCGAGCAGGCCGCTTTCTTTTGCGACCCTTTCGTCGCTTGTTTGAGCAACGCTCGTCGGAGCGTTGCTTCTTTATTTTCCTGCGTGTCTGCAGCGTTGTCTTGGTCTACCAGATCCGCAAACGGGTCTTCCAGTCGTTCTATCTCTGCGGGTTTGTTGGCATGATACACCAATCGATACACCACATTTTCCGTTGTCGGCTCTTTCTCATAGCCCACGCAGCCCACATACACCACATCGCCCTCTTTCAGGCTCACCGTCGTGTCGTAGAGTGATAGATCGCTCTCTCCCTGTGTGGTCATGTCCTCCACTAGGAAGCCCCACGAATAGTAAGTCGTCAGCACATTCGAGAACCACAAATGCCCTAACAGTGCCGAACCTAAAATCTCCGTTGCCTCGTCCATGTCTATCGAGTCCACATCCAGGCTCTTGAGGGCCGTATTCTGCAGCGCCACTTCCCAGAAGTACGGGTCGTTGTTGGTCGGTATGATGATGAGCGTGTCGTTGGTCGGCACCACCGCTATCGAGAAATCAATATCCGAGTGCGGCTTTACAGGCGTCGAGAAAGCCTTTTTTATCAACTTATGAATCGGTTTTTGTTTCGAGTTGAGGCAATATAGACACACATAGTAATCCGTTCCGGGGTCCAATCCTGCCACTGCTTCCTTGAGCGGGCCATTATTGAAGAGCAGACTTTCTATGCTCGGGGCTGCCACGCCCAACGAATCATACAGTTCCACTATCGCCGCATAACTCTCTTTCAGTCCGTCGAAATGCGCCTCAATGAATTTGCGGTCTGTGTGGTAACGATTATATTCGCTTGCCTTCACCACATCGCACACATACGAGTAGGAGTTGCCGTCCGGCATCACCTCCACCCATGCTTGTGTTGACTGCACTCGCTCCGCCGTAATGAGGAACGAATCGTCTTTTATCTTAAAATACGAGCACGCCCCCATCATCAAGGGCATTACCAATACGATCAGTCTTGTTTTCATCTTCATACATTTTTTCCTTTTTCAGTTTCCGTCATCTATTTTTCCATTCACTACATCCATTTATTACATTCACTACATCCATTTATTATATTCACTACATCCATTTATTATATTCACTACATCCATTTATTACATTCACAGATCATCATCTTCATATATTGACCATCTATTTTTTTCTTTACTATTTTTTATCTTTCCGCCCATTTTTACCGCGCCAATATGCCCTATCTCTGATTATTCCCGAAGCACTCCCGAAGCACTCCCGAACCAACCCCGAAGTAACCCAGAACCAGCCCCTATTCATTCTTTTTAAGATCCTTTTGAACCGCCTTCATAAAGGTCAAGCAACCCCGCATATGTGTCCCGTAGTGTCCGAAGTTGTATGTTACATTTGGCGCTTTATCACGGAATTGCCGCTGCATCAGTTGCGAGTTAATAAAGGGGACCGTCTCATCGTCCTCCGAGTGAAACAGGTAGAGCGGTGCTTGCGGCACAAACGATGCCGGTATGCTATTGTTTTGCAATTCCACATAGAACCGTGCCGTCTCTCGATTTGCTCGGTTAATTCCGTTCTCCGTCAGTATCTCACTCAGCCGCCCCGCATGGATAAGTGTGGACATCTGATTTACGGTGTACTTCTTGGAGTTGATCCATTCATCGTAGTTCGATAGCAGTGGTTCCTTGAAGAAGTAGGACATCTCCAGCGGCTTATCCATGCCGATACTCATGCCCTGTATAATCATTGGCACGGCGCAAGGGATGCCCGTCACATCGACTTTGACCTCGTAGTCGTAGGTGCTGGCGATGTCGTAGGGCCCCGCCCCTGCATATACCTTCTTGATAACGAACTTGTTCTGGTAAGTCGGGTTGTTCTCCATCACACGCTGCACATGAAGGGTGGCAGCGCCCCCTTGGGAGTAGCCGAAAAGAATGACCTCTTCAGATTCTACCTTAAGTCCTCGTTCGGCAATGAAGGGTCGAACGGCTATCGCCATATCAATTACATTGTGCGCTGTTGTCTCCGCCTGCAGGTAGGGGTGAATGCTATCTACCGTCACGCCATAACCGATGTAGTCCGCTATCACCACACCGTAGCCCATGGCAGCATACATTCCCTCAAAACTAAAGGTCTCTGACGGGGCTTCCTTGTTCGCTCCAATGGTGTAGTGCGACACGATAATCAGATTCTTGATGACTCCGTTCTCGGGATAGAAGAACTTGCCCGATACGGTCAACGAGTCTCCGTGTACATCGATGCTGCGGTAGGTGCCTGCCACTTGGTGCACCTTGTAGGAATAGAAATTCTCCACAAATCCCCTCGCCACATCGGTTACCGTCAGTGGGGATGTTCGCTGCACCGATGCTGTTGGCTTCTCGCATTCTTGGGCGGGCGATGCTTCGGCACTCTCTGCGGCATATCGCTCTGCTTTCTCTATCTCCGCCACGGCTTGATCCCACGGGGCTTCGTCTCGCACATCGCTTGTAGATTCATGCATAGGCACAAAGCGATTCGGCTCATCGGCATACTTGTTGAAATCGACATACTCCACCTCTATGCGTTTGCAGCCCACCAGCGCACAGAATCCTACGATGCCTATTATTATAAATCTCTTCATCGTTTATACATTCATAACTTATACAGCCAATACATATATTCTAAAACGAGTAGCCCACCGATGCGGAAACCAAGCGGGAGCCGAGCATGTAGATATAGTTGCGCCCGGATAGGGCATTCATAAATCCAAGCTCCACCGTCCCAAACAAGTGGTTGCCACCTGCCTTGAAGCCAAGAAGCGTTATGCTCCATGCCGGGGTGCAGGCAGTGTGCCGCCCCTTCATATCTACCTCGGTGCCGCCATTGACAGTCATGCCCAAGCCAAACGAAGAGTACATGGCAAAGTAGTCGCGACGGCAGTAGGTAAGGCGTAGCGTCGGGAGAAGAGTGATATTATAGAATGTAACATCCTGTATCGGACTCTCAAGAATAGTGTTGCCCACCTTCGTCTGATCCCACCATACCTGCTCGTAATCAAACTGGCCACCAAGCGACAGACACGGTGTGAGGTAGTACTGGTACTCGGCAAAAATGTGGCCCGTGTAGCGGTAGTGGTCGGTGCGAGCATTGGTATGCCACATCCAGGTCTCATACAACATATCCCCCCAGCCGATGCGTAGCTCATTCCGACAGGACTGGTCGGTACCCCAATAGGCGTGCTTGGGCACATGCACATAATACCCGTTCCGAGCAGATAGGGGAGCAAGCGTACAAAGCGCAACGAGTATCAAGAAATAGAAGCGTTTCACAGGTGTGTGGGTTATGGATGTATATCGATAATGGGCAGTTGGTAAGGCAATGGTTCGGGTATTGCAGGCAATGGGTCGAGAAATGCAGGGCTATGGTTCGGGGATTGCAAGCAAGTCGTTAGGGAATGGTTAGGGATTCCGGCGGAGGTACTTGCCGGATGCATTGAGAATGATACCGGAATGGGTCGGGGGAACGGGCTTGCCGGAGAGGTCAAAACAAGGAGTTGGTTCGAGAGTGGTTCGGGATTTATCGAGATTTTCCCCGTTTTCGGACGAAGTGGTGTGGGACAAATCGGTGGTGACAGAAGCAACCGCCTCAGCCCAGGTAGTTGCCACACGAAGACCGTCCAACACCAACCAACTATTGTCGTCAAAACTACGAAGCACCACATTCTCCGGATTGATTTTGGGCGCTGCAGCGTCCGTGAGCGGCCCTATCAGCGGCTGCGAAGGCTCGGAAGGGGACATGGTATCGAACGCATAGAGCGACACCGCCCCACTCGCAACGACATACTTCATGACCACCAAGTAGACCTTCTGCCCATCCAAAGGGAAGGTGTCGTCATAGACTGCATCCGCCGTCTTATAGACACGAAGGCCCAGGTAACTGTCGGCGGAGATATGCACACGCGCCACATAATTGAAGGTATTGGAAGAAGCGGAATAGGCGTCACGAAGGCTCAAGAACCAACCAGCCTTATAAACGATGGTGGGCTGGAAAAGGAACGCCACATAGACGGAATCGGCTGTGACGGGCGTAAAAGCATGGTGAGGCTGATAGGTCCCGCACTCGCCATCGAGCAAGACGGCATTGCCCACACCGGACATAGCAGAACCGACGAAGGTAAGGCCATTGGTAAGGGTAACGCCCGACTCGCCATCGTAAGGGGTGTACCATGCGTTGTAGGATTCAAGCGAGGTGCCGACAGCTGCATCGAATTGGTCGGTAAACAGCACCTCGGCAGACACCGTGGCGGCGGACAGGAGTGCGATCAAAAGGGTAAAAATAGGTCTATATTGCATAGGGAAAAGATATTACGAAGGAGTAAGAATACAAGCGATTGATTAGACCTTGATGCGAAGGGCGTGGTGAAGGCAATGAATCTCGCAGGGACCCATGACATTTTCAAGAATGCCATCCGCCTCGAACATCAAGTGCTTGCGGGTATTGACCGTGATATGCGCACCCGTAAAAGAATGGATAAACGGAAGTTCGGTCAGGCGGCCGTTGAATAACTTCGGGATGGCCTGAAAGACTTGGCGAGCCGTGGGCTTGACGACAAAAATGGAATGGAACACGCCGTCCGTGGGGTCTGCCTCGGGATTCTGGCGAATGCCGCCGCCCGAATAGGGACCGTTGCCGATATTCATCGTGAAAAGCAAGTCGTTGGCCACCTCCTCGCCGTCCGCCACCAACTGAATACGCTGTGATTTCTGGACGCAGATGGCCATCAACAGAGCAAAGAAATAGTTGACATGGTGGCTGCCGATATAGTACTTGAGCGTGGCCGCCCACGAACAACACAGGGCGTCGACGCCAAAACCGACTGAATTGAGGAAATAATGGTGATGCTCGATGCCGTTGCGCCAATAGGTGAGGCACCCCACATCCAACGGGCGACTCTCGCCCTCGAAGAAACGCCGAAGAGCCTGCTTATAGTCCTTGGTCAGCCCCCAATAGCGGCCGAAATCGTTGCCCGTGCCGCGTGGCATAAGGCCTATACTGATACGGCTGCGCTGCTCGTCGGTCAAGGACGAACGCATTATACCATTGACCGCCTCGGAAAGCGTGCCGTCACCGCCCAAGACAAGAATCTCGTCACAACCCCGCTCCACCAACTCACGCCCCAACTCGACCGCATGCCCCGCATACTTGGTGAGCCGATACACAAAAGGCTCGTGCCGCTTGCGAAGCAGTTTCCAGAGGTAGATGCGTTGCGCACGGAAGGCACGCTTACCCGACTTGGGATTGATGATGATTCCTAACACAATAGCCGAGAAATGAATGGGTCTCATGGATTTCGTGGGGGGGGGGCAGCACGAGACTGCTCCTCAAACCGAAAGGCACGGTGGCTGACGGAGCCACGAAAACGGTGCAAAGGTACAAAAAAAGAATGATAATCACAAAATTAGGACAAAACGGGCTCCATACGGAACCATGCGAAAGCCCGACAAAGGAGAAAAAACAGCGGATATTTGTGTATATCAGAGAAAAAGCGTACCTTTGCAGCCACTTTTCCGACCAACTGCGGGCGAAAAAGCATGGAAAGATGGCGGAGTGGTCGATCGCGGCGGTCTTGAAAACCGTTGACCTGCGAGGGTCCGGGGGTTCGAATCCCTCTCTTTCCGCATTTTTTTTGTTTTTGTGAATATAAATATGATGGGGGCTGCCAGTCGTGATGACTCGCAGCCTTATTTTTGTGCGAATGAGTAACCTTTTTTGAGAGAATTTTCGCCAAGTTGGGGTGTGTTGCGAAATTCACAACACACCCCAACTTGGCGAAAAGAAACAAAACGGCTGTGTTGGCTATTTTTGGGGGCAATAGGTTGTGTATATCATTCAAATTTTGTATCTTTGCGGCATAAACACAACCAGAACGCCTTAAAAGTTACTGCGCACAGAGTTGTGTATATCATTCAAATTTTGTATCTTTGCGGCACAAACACAACCCGTTTTGTCTACTATTGAATAGTTGTTAAGTTGTGTATATCATTCAAATTTTGTATCTTTGCGGCATAAACACAAACAAACCATATATATTATTGAATATCTGCACATTACAAGCAGCCAACTATACTCATTATGAAACATTTCAATAACAACGCCCCCAAGAAGCAAAATACCCCACGCAATCGCTGCGTAGGGTATCGGTTGCACATTTGCAATATCCTTCTTTGACTATGGTTTTTACATACAAAGGTACAACTATTTTGTGAAATATGCAAATCTAAACAATCGTAACATGGAGCGGTTGTGAATTTGTTGTGCGAACCGCTCGTATCTCGTTGAGCAGAGTTTGCGTTGCAGAACGAATACCAGCCGTGTCGCCTTGTATCAGTGCAACAGTAGATTGTATGTTTGCCATAGGCGAACTACTATACATTCCATTGCCACCGATATAGTTTTGCAAAATACTCTGTATATTGAGCAACGCACCAAGTTGGCTATTGCTCAACGCCTCCAATCGACGGGCGGTATCTTCGGTTATACTTTCTATACCACCAGACAAAGATTGCGTATCGCTATTATACCACAGAGCCTCCTGTAAAAAGTCGGGCAAGTTGTTCTCTGTATCAATAAGCGTATTGCCGATACCTATCATTGCCTTATAGAAATCCTCTGCCTTGGCAGAGTTGTTCACATTTTTCAACAACTCCTCAGTATATCTATCACTGTCAAAAGTGTCGATAGTGTTCCCGTCTTTATCTTTCGTTGTATAAGTATATTTCTTCCGTAGATAATCTTGGTTTGTCCATTCTTGAATAGCACTCTCTATTAGTGGTTGCAAAATAGCCATTTCGAGCATATTCTCAACAACATCACCAATCATGGTCTTCACCGTGCTACGGAAAGAGCGAGCCGCATTTTCTCCGTTTTGAAATGCCGAACGAATTGCATCTCCCATTGCGCTTGCCCAATCCTCAGTGGAGGAAACCAATTCGTCTAACATATCAAGAAGGCTATTTTTGAACTCGTCTTCTGCTTCCTGTTGCTCTTGCTGGTACTCCTTTAACTTGTCGTAGTCAGTGTTCTTTTTAGCGTCTTCTGCGGCTGCCATATTAGCATACTCGCTTGCTTTGGAAATTGATTTACCGACGGCGTCAGTTCTCTTGACCAACTTATCCAATCCAGTACTCCGTTCAGCGACAGCATTAAGGTTCGTAACGGCTGTATCAAAATCCTCAACCGACTCTTTCATCTTATCAATGCTTCGTTCAAGAGCATTGTCGTGTGCTTTGAAGGCTGCAACGATTGCTGCTATGGCTGCTGCAAGAGCAATAATAGCAATCATAATAATGAGTAACGGGGTAAATGCAATATCCAATGTTATTGCGGCAGCAGCCAAAGCAGCGACCAATGCTATGACAGCCGTGATAGGTGCGATTATTGCCTCAAATGCGTCCCCAAAATCATTTATACTGTCGTCCATTACTTGCATCCATTCTGGGTTCTCGCCGTCATTCATAACATCGTACACATCATTAAGTGCTTTAGAAAAAGACTTGAAGGCATTGACTACCGAATTTACGACATTGGTCATTGAGTTGAATTGATTTGAGAAAGATTGTATGCTTTGCTCCATATTTTTGAGTGCGTCAGTTTTGAAAGACCTTGACAGATTTTCTCCGTTCACACCCATTTCTTTCAACTTAGCATTTAGCGCAGTAAGTATAGCGACATCGTCTGCACTTACCATATTTTTAAACCAACTAAATTGCCCCTCTTCTTCATCAAAAACAGCCCCTTTTATATTCCGTCCTATAGCAATTGTTTCGTGATATTGCGATTGGGCTCTTTTGCCTGCCGTATTGTAGTCGTGCATACTATTAAATAAGTTACCTCCTGTACTGCTATTAAATTCATTGACCTTCTTCTCTAATTCATTAAACTTTTCAGTCAGTTGCAATTTCGTTAGTGGGGCTAAGTTCTTTGTCAATTCATCGAGTTTCTTTCGGAGGTCATCGAAATTGACAAGTTTCCACTTACCCAGAGCCTCGAACATAACGCTAAAATCGTTTTGTGCAAGGAATTGGTCAAACACAGCCGTAGCATTTGTTGAAGACTGTCCTACTAAGGTTTGAATTGCGGCATAATCGATACTCCCCTTTTGTTTGTCTTGGGCATTAGCCTGTGCAGCAGTATTTACCGCCCTTGCAGCAGTCATATCGATATTGGCATTAGCGATGGCATCACTTAATGAATTTCCCGTGAACTTTTTACCACTTATGCTTGAAATTTCCGATATTAACTGTTGCAATAGAGATTGGAGCATTGGCTTGAGGTCGCCACCCAAAATTTTACCCGCTTCAGTAGTTTGAAAATTATCTTCATTAACGGATAGCATACGGTCTATTTGCTGCAAGGCATTGTATATATCATCAAGGGTATTGAGTTGCCCCAAAGAATAACCTTCATATAGACCTTGCTCGTTCTTTGTCTTTGCAATCTCACTATTGGGGTTACTCGTAGCCTCTTTGTCTAACTCCGCATTATAGACTTCTACTACCTTTTGTATGTTTCCCTTCATTATAGTTGATTGTGGTGTAAAAGCCTGTGCCTTATACTGCGCACCAATCATACCACCAAGTGTATTCTGCGTACCCTGCTCAATCATTTTGCGATACAACTCGACATTCTTTGTCGTTTTGTCAAAAGTGAGCGACAAATCGGATAGGCTCTTTTCGAGGTCTTTTAAGAAGCCATCTATATTATCCTTTGAAAAAGTCGATTGAATATATTGAATAAGGCTTTTATAGGCACGCATTTGGTCTTCTGCTGTACTTATTTTACCAGCAGCCTTATTATTTTCTGCTTCTGTTTTTAGTTGCTCTGCAACTGCTTCGGCAGCACTCTTAAAATCAATGATACCTTTCTCCGTGCCTTCTGTGATAAACTTATCCTTAATAAGGTCTATTACATAAGCATCTCCGACTTTGGTCTGTTTGAATTTATCTCCAAACTCGCCGCCATTGAAGAACCCGCCAAACATATCCTGCACCTGCTTATTATTTTGCACAAACGCAGCACCCATAGAAAGACCGCCTTGCTGAACTGCTTTCTTGTACATCTCGTATGCAGATTTGAACTCGTTGATAAAAGTATCAAACTCATAGTCCTTCCGTTTCCTACTGCTACCACCCTTCTTTGTATCGCTAAGGTCTATGTCGTAATAATCTACTCCTGCAAGTATTTTAAGCCTTTCGTTTTCCGCCTTTCTACGCTCAACTTCTTCCTTGTTCGCTCCAATAGGAGATTTGCTATACGAATCAATATATTTTTTATTCTCCTGATAAAGAGTGCGTATGCCATCTCGAACAGAATCAAAAGTTTCGTTCGTGGTCTTATTGACATACTGCGCATACCAATCTTTCACATCGTGGGTAAGCACACCGCTGCCGAGAAAATCCCGTGTTATATTCGTACTAACTTGCGCTGCCTGTCCTGACTTAACACCTGCTATCTCTGTGAATTTCCCAGTTATGTCTGTGATACGGCTTAATAAATCGCTATTCTTTATGCTGGACGACAGATTAGAAAGAGCCTGTGCAATGCGGTTTATCTTATCAGCGTCTTGGAAGGCTTCAGCAGACATTCCGTTGAACTCTTTGTTGAGTTCTTTGACAGCCTCGTTATACCGTTTCCGTCCTTCTTCTCCGTTCACATATATATCACCCGCAGCAGTTCCATTATTGCGCATATTATTTACTTCTTGCGATATGCCTGCAATAAGGTTTCGTGCTGCAATAGCAGCGTCATATTGTCCTGCTTGTATGAGTTTGATTGGGTTGTATTCCTCGTTAGACATACCATCATGCCAACGCCCCTCTTGCCGTTGCGAAGTTCGTGCTTGAGCGTCCGCAAAGGCTTTGTCTATCTTTGCATAGTCGCTGTTTTCTGCGGCATTATGCTCAGCAAGGTATGTTCTCCATCCCTTTGTATCGGTTAAGTTCTTCCATATAGTATCAATGTTTTCCAATACATATTTGGTAACATTATTTGCCACACTATAACTTCTGAACGAACGCTCTATCTCTGCTTGTAGTTCATCCTTCGAAGTAAGCCCTTGAGAAAGGAAACTTTCAAGAGCAAAATCGTATGCATCATTTGTTACTTTTGACCTTAATCCTCGAATAATCGGGTCATTATCCACTCCATATCCCGAATTGAATGGATTAGTGAAACCATTAAAAATTGCACTTAACCCGTTCGCATTATCCGATAAAATCTCTGCAGCCTTTTCTTTGCGTGCCTTATGCCGCTCGTAGTCATTTTTTGCATTGATAGCAGCCACTATGGAATCGTGCAGACGCCCCCAACCCTCTGCGGTATCGTCCAATTGCTTGCGTTCTGCTATTAACTGATTTATGATAGCAGGATTGACATAGTCGCCATAATTATTTTTGAGCGTATCGAGTGCTTCATTGTATTTCTTTGTTCCTTCGGTAAGTATGGAAAGTTTGCCAATGAGTTTATCAAACCCTTGCACATACTTAGCATTATCCTTTGCAAATGACTTATCAATTTTATTAAGTTCCTCACCAAATTCTTTCGCTTTGATTACTGCCTTTGCTATAAGACCAGACAATACCGACAGAATCGCAATAACGATATTGGATTTAAGCGCAGCACCTATACCTTTGAAAATAGTCAGCAGACCTCTTGCAGACGCTTTTGTCTTCCCCATTAGACCGTTAGCCGCTAATACTTGTGCTAACCATTCTCTTGTGGAAGCGTTTACGGAAACAAGTTGTGCTTTAATCTCTAACAACTTGGCTTTGATAGAACCAAACCCGCCTACCAAAGCCCGTATCCCTATCATTATTCCAGCAGCACCGAATATCCACAGCAGAGCACGGCTTTCTTTTATCAGCAATTGGAGAGCCTTAACACCCGCCATAAGCACGCCGCTAATGCTGCTACCCGTATCGTTGAGATTGATAGTCCACAAGTCCTTCAATTTCTGCACTTGACCGTAGAGCGTTTCGGAGATAGTTTCCTGCATTTTGTAGAACTTACCACCTTCAGCAGTCATATCACGAAGGACTTCGGCAACCATTTCAAACGGCACCTGCCGTTTTGAGATAAGTTCAAATATCTCGCTTGTAGAAACCAACTTGCCGTTGAGTTGGGTGAACTTCTTTGCCAACGCATCGACCATAGGAACACCTGCTTCCGTAAATTGGCGTAACTCCTGTCCACGCAATACCGTTGCGGATTTCACCTGCCCGTATGCCAATGTCAAACGCCCCATATCCACACCAAGACCGACCGATATATCCGCCAACTGCTTAACGGTCGGCAATAGTT
The DNA here is from genome assembly GCA_963591775.1 of bacterium. Lineage (GTDB taxonomy): Bacteria > Bacteroidota > Bacteroidia > Bacteroidales > Paludibacteraceae > Colicola. The sequence goes on along the minus strand of CAVATM010000006.1, from coordinate 1,635 downwards.
TTTCTATCTCTATACCATAGGCAGAAAGTTGTTTTGTATCTCCGACTAAGTCCTTGAACTGCTTGGGCGATTGCAACGCCATTGATTTCAACTGACCAATGGCTTTCGTAGCAGCAGACGCAGACCCAAGAATACCTTCAAGTGCCACTTGTTGCTGCTCGAAATACCCAGTAGTATCTACAAGTCCTTTAACATAGCGAAAAGCAGTGAATATCGAAAGGTACGAGGTCGCAAGTTGCTTGAGCCGTCCTAATACAGAAACTTGTTTGCCCATTTCCTCACGATACATCGCCATTTCCTCACGATATGCTTTTGCTCTTTCCGCCCTTACAGCACCAGTATTCCTTGCTCTATGCATTCTGTTTTCGAGCGTTTCAATCTCTTTCATTTTATTACCGAGATTTGATAACGCTTGAATATATGCTCCGATAGAATTGGCTTTCTTTAGATAAGCATTTTGTTCCCTTGTAGTGCCTGCCGAGTCCGCAAGTTCAATATATCGTTTGTACGCTTTTATGGCATCATTTACATTTGCGACACCAACGGTTTTCCCATTTTTAGCCGTATATGATAACGCACCTGCTTTCTTAGCAGACGATAAGGCATCTTTCAATGCTTGTTGAAAGGGAGCGATATTTGCATCAACATCGACTTTCAGTTTTTTGACGCTATTTAGCGATTGCAGTTGTTGTCCGACCCTTTTAATTCCATTCTTGAATTGGGTATCGTCGAGATTAAGACTAATCTGTATGTTATTCCCTGTTGCCATATTTCACCCTCCTTAGTTATTTGCGATTGATTAGGTCAAATTGTTCTTCGTTTACGATTGTGCCTGAAAAGAGAGAGGCACAAATGCGTGTATTAGCACCACGCATAACAACACTCACCTCTGCATTGTCCCGTAATGTTACATAAACAAATGCGCCATCTCGGATATGCAGCCGAACCTTAGAATTATCTCGGACATAAATATCGGATATTCTATCCACATAAATATCGACATCCGATTTACCATTGACCACGATATGCTTTTGGTTGAGAATATCGTAGTTGGTCGTATCGTAATAGATACCATTACGAGCAAGGTCTATTGGATTGAATAAAGCCACTATTTCTTTACTTGGGAAGTGCTTATCGATACAAAAGTCCAATCCTCTATGGTACATAGAACACAACTCGTCTATGGTCTTCTCCCCAGACTGCAACTCGCTTTGGAATTGATTGCACATACCTGCGGATTTACCCGCTAATAGTATTTTTTCCTGAATACGCATAATACTTTTTGTTTAGTACGCAAAAGTACATCCAAATCTTCGATTTACAAAGTGTAAGCACCTAATGTACAATAACTTATATGGTCAAGCAGCCCTCGAATAATATCAAGGGCTGCCAAACGCAACTTAACAATCAGACTACTACAACATCCACAAGACAACCTCTTGCCAAAAGTCGTAATCTGTATAGTCAGTTTGGGTCATAATATGTAGAGCAATCTCTTCTTGCATTACCTATTTGCGCTCATATAGTCCCAAATTTTGTTCTCTCCTTTCCAGTCTTCGTCGGCAAAGAAGAATAGGTAGGCAATATCCTGTACCTGTTCGTCGTCAAATTTCTTGCAGAAGTCAGCGTGTGCCG
>CAVATM010000005.1:4705-157308 GCA_963591775.1 bacterium | reverse complement strand
CCGAGCGCACTTTCCACAACTGGAAGCACGCCATCGAAGACCTGTTTGAGATTATTATCGAGTGCGACCGCAAGACTGGTGCTTACTATATCCTCAATGCCGACGAAATGAATACAGGTGGTATCCGTACCTGGCTGGTGAATACCTTTGCCGTGAACAATCTCATCAACGAGAGTCATCAAATCAAGGGGCAAATCCTTTTCGAGCATATCCCGTCGGGGCAGCGGTTCTTGACACCCATTATAGAGGCCATGCGTGACCACCGTCGTATCCGCTTGACCTATAAAAGTTTCCGCCACGATGAACCGTCTACTTTCTCTGTCAGCCCCTATTGTGTCAAGGTCTATCAACAGCGTTGGTACTTGCTTGCGCTGTCCGATAGGTATTCCACACCATATATTTATGCGCTTGACCGTATGGAGGAAATAGAAGTACTTGATGAGGCGTACGAATTGCCTGCGGGCTTTGATGCCGAAGCGTATTTCCGTCCAGTGATGGGGGTGAGTGGTATGGGCGGAAAGTGCGAGGTGGTACAGATTCGGGTGTGGGACTGGCAAGTGCCTTACCTGCGTACGCTGCCGCTGCACCCCTCGCAGAAAGAGACGATCATACAGGACGATTATTCGATATTTGAGTACTATTTGGTGCCGAACTACGAGTTCCGCCAAGAGGTGTTTCGGAATATGAGCGGTATGGAGGTGCTGTCGCCTGCGTGGCTGCGCGAGGACATACAAAAAGAGGCGGAAGCAATAGTCTGCCAATACCGACAAGCACCCGAGCAACAATCCCCACAAGGGAATCCCGACACCGATACAGCCGGTACGGAATAAGATCTGTTGTCTGTAGAAAAGTGCATAGATAAGACATATTGTTTAATCGTGGGATAGACCCATAAATATAATAGACTGCTTGTGAAAAACTTTGTAGCCATAGATTTTGAGACCGCCAATGGCAACCGTTCGTCGGTTTGCTCGGTGGGAATAGTTATTGTCAAGGAGGGACAGATAGTGGACTCTTTCTATTCCCTTATTTGCCCGACCCCGAACTACTATGCGTGGTTCTGCCAACAAGTGCATGGACTGAGTGCGGCAGACACCGATACGGCAGAGGCGTTTCCTGAGGTGTGGGCACATGCCGTAGAGACGATAGAGCAGTATTTCCCCGCTTTTGAGGCGGGCGATGTGCCGTTTGTGGCGCACAATGCCGCCTTCGATGGCGGTTGCCTGCGGGCGGTGTTTGCTGCCTACGAAATGGGGCTGCCGCCCTATACATTCCTCTGTACGCTGGTGGCAAGCCGTCGCTGTTGGCCCGATGCCCCTCGCCACACTCTGGATAGTATCGCTACCCTCTGTGGCTACGACCTCACGAATCACCACCACGCTCTTGCCGATGCCGAAGCCTGCGCTGCCATTGCCTTGGAGATACTATAAAGCCGAGGATAGTTCTTGTATAAATCTGTGATTAGTCACCGATTTATGCTATACATAGGGTGGCTTGATATACTTTTTCTGTAAATAATACGCTTTTTGTTTTTCTTCTGCTGTTTTGTGGCAGTTGGTCGGTGTATCTTTGCAGCGTCTTTCAAACGAAGACGCTGCTTTTTATATGTATAATCAACTACTAAAAAACTCTTTACCCTCAACTCTCTGCACTTAGCACTCAACGCTCAACCTTTGTTCAATTCATAAACTTCTTTCACCCCTTAACCACGCATCAACGAATAAACTTATCAACTCATTAACCCAATCATCCATTATGGCACGGAAAAAAGATATTCAGACGCTCAACATCATGCAATTGTTCGAGCAAATTATTGACATCACTGCAGGAAAAGAACTGCAGCCTACGAGCATTACGCAAGCACGACCCTATCTTCGGGTTATCGGCGGACGACTGTCCCTAAACGAAACAGAGGCACTCATGCTCTCGGCGTGCGTCAATCTCTGTTGCAACGGCTCTGCTGATGTTGGCGACTTTGCCAAGCACTTCGGCTGTAAGAATATCCGTATTCAGACCCACTGGGCGGATTTACTCTCGCTCGAAAAGAAACGCTTCGTAGTGAAGAAACAGGAATATAATGGTGAAGTCAGTTTCGCCATGCCGCCCTCGGTACTGAACGCCCTGCGCGAGAATACCGTCCCGACACCGCCGGTGATGGAAGGGTTGTCCATACTCGATTGGTTCGATATGTTGGGGTCGCTTCTATATGCTAAAGACAAGGGACAACTATCGTACGACGGTTTGACGGACGAACTCGACAGATTGATAACCTCTAATCCTACGCTGCCTGTCACACAGCGTATTCGTTTCTACGGCATTGATTCGGTCAATGCCACGACGGTGCTTTTTCTCGCTATGCTGCACCTCTATGTGCAGAACGCCGATGACCATGTTATGCAACACGATTTGGAGGACTATTACGAAAATGACCATGGTGGGCGGGCTACGCTACGACATGAGATGCGTTCTCTTGAGTTGGGAGTACACCTCTTGCAGTACTACCGTCTGGTGGAGTTTAGCTGCTCGGACGGACAAGTGGACTCGAACGCTTGGAAACTGACCGACAAAGCCAAGCGGGAGTTTCTCGAGGGGCTGAACTATTGTAAGACGAAGAATGCCGGTCTGTTGCAGGCGGATACGATTGTGGAGAAATCGCTCTATTTTGCTCCCCGCGTGGAGAAACAGGTGCGGCAACTCGCCGATTTGCTCCGCCCCGAACGCTTCGTCGCTGTTCAAAAACGATTAGAAGAACACGGTATGCGGCGTGGTTTTGCGTGCATATTCTACGGCTCCCCCGGTACGGGCAAGACGGAAACTGTCTATCAGTTGGCTCGTCGGACGGGGCGTGCAATAAAGATGGTCGATGTGCCGAACCTGCGCTCGAAATGGGTGGGCGAAACAGAGAAGAACATCAAGGCGGTGTTCGACGACTATCGCCAACTCTGCCTTGTGTCCGATGTTGCTCCGATACTGCTCTTCAACGAAGCCGATGCCGTGTTGTGCAAGCGTAACGAGGGCGCTGTATCGGGCGTGGACAAGATGGAGAACGCTATGCAGAACATCATCCTGCAGGAAATGGAGAGTCTTGAGGGTATCCTTGTGGCGACCACCAACCTGACGGGCAATTTGGACGCAGCGTTCGAGCGGCGTTTTCTCTACAAGATTGAGTTCCCCAAGCCCACGGCTGCGGAATCGTGTCATATATGGCACAGCCTGCTGCCGGAACTGACTGAGGCAGAGGCGCTTACATTAGCGACAGACTATTCGTTCTCCGGCGGACAAATAGAGAACATTGCCCGAAAACATATCGTGGATGCTATTCTTGCCGATGAAGACTATGCCGCCGATGGGTCACGGGAACATCTGCTGTCCGCTATCCGAGAAGCGTGTGCGGCAGAGAAATTCCACGGCGGAAAGACGAAAGTGCTGGGCTTTGCGTAGGGTTTTCGTTCGTTTTTTGTTCGGCACTCGTTCGGCTTTTGGATATAAATCACATATAAATCACATAAGAATCACATAAGAATCACATAAGAATCACATAAGAATCACATAAGAATCTCATAGGCTTGGATGCTTGTTGTTTGCTGTCTGCCGGCTCGCTTTTTCGACGAAGATAGTTCTTGATAAATAGTATTTATATGGAAAGTATATGTTTGGTAGTTTTTGGTGCATAAGGGGTAGGGTGTTTCTATGGGATAGGAGAGGGCAGTGTGCGGAATTGGGTCTGTGTCTGTTGGGCTTTAGTATGCGTGTGTGTGGAGTTTGTATGCGTGTGTTGGGATTGGGTTATGTTTGTGGAAACAGTATGCATAGCCGTGTATGGAATCGCTACTCTGTGTACTGCGATTGGAGTGTGCGTATAGAGATGGTATTCAAGACCGTCGCTATTTTATGGTGTCGGAGAAATGATATGAAAGTGAAGAAACGATATAATGGTGAAGAAGAGATGATATAAAGGTGCGGAAAAACGAAGTGTATAGGGAGAAAAACTATGCTTAAGAACATGCAAGAAAATAGAGTGCGTATTTGCGAGAAAAAGAAAATAATCGTACCTTTGCGGAGTAAAATATAAAAAGGCGTTTATTGACGCTTGTTTTGGTGTCCTGAATCCTGCAAAATTCATCAACCACCCAAGACAAGATGGCAATGGATGTCCTCGTGATATGTATATCACCTGCCCACAAGGGCAAACATACATATCGGCGTGGACGGATGTTGTTTATTCTTGTGGTAGGGTCTTGCAGGAACCTAAGGACAAAGAAAAACAGTTCGTATCACGCTTTTTTTGTATGTAAACGATATTTTTCTTTGTACACTGCCGTGTTGTGGCAGTTAGATGGTGTACCTTTGCGGCGGAAATGGAAATTTGACAAACATATACATAATACTAACAAACAAATCTATTATTTATGAAAAAGTTTTTAGAAAAGCAACAAATCAAGATTGCCGGCTATGTTGTCCTGGCAATACTGATTTTGGGTATCTTATTTGTGTTTCTTCATCTGTTTTCCTCCAAAGATTTCTCATACGAGATTTGTTGTGCGCTCATAGGTACCATAATCACGATTGCCATTACGGCAGTTTTACTTGAAGGACAATCATCCGCTGATGAAACAAAAGATAAAAACATCAAAATCTACGAGAATAAATTGGATGTCTATTCTCAATATATCCAACAAATGTGGGAAACAATTTGCACTGACGAGGAGTTAGATGAAAAAGAATGGAATGAGATTCGCAAACAGACATTCGGTAAATTGGTGTTTTATTTAGATGCTGATGCCATAAAAGAACTCAAATCATGCATCGGTGAGATTGATCAACAACGGCGAGATAATAAAATACAAGGAATAAGAATAGGTTTTGCAAAAATAACCAAGTTATTAACTGACGACATAGCCTCTAAGAAAAGGGGGGATGCTAGTTGTTATGTGGATTTGTTTAACAAATTCGGTATTGACATAAGTGAAATACAGTCAGATAAAGAAGAACACTCTGCTTGTGCTCAATCTGCTGCACAACCCGATACAGAAAGTGGTGTTTCAGAAACATCAGTAATTCCCATTCCCTCTCCAATTCCAGTTCCAACGGAACAACCCTCTATCTCACCAATATATCAACTTGGCAATAGTGTATGGTCACATGGATTTTGGCATTTCTGCGCATGTAATATGAGCAAACAGATAAACCACCTCAACGCATTAGTAGCGATTGAATATGGAGAAATATGGCGTACAAACAACATCCGTAAAGTAAAAGAAGGAGATTTGATATTCTTGTTCGCCAAAGGCGGATGTGGCTACTGTGGCGTATTCAGAGCGAAAAATGTAGAGGGTACTAACTCTCCGGCATTGGTATTTGAGGTGGATTATAATAAATATAAGGAACCGGAATACAAGGCTAACAAAGATGCAGAATATGAAAAATATGGGAAAGCATTTGATATATACAATGCTTTTGCAGACAGTGCTACAGCCATTTCTGCTATCAATGTGGAGACTGTTTATTTCAACAAAAACGGTATAGGCAACCCTGTTGCAACACGCCGACCAACGATTGTTCCGTTCCTTGTTACTAAAGACCGATACGCACTACTAAATGCATTCGACAAGGCAATGTCTGAAAACAAATAACCTTCACAAAGAACAAACTAAAACAACAACTTAAAATTCAATTACTATGGCACAAATGATTCAAGTAGGCAGAGAGATGATTCGTATCAATCCTGCCAAAAACAGTATTGAGTATTCAACCAACGATGGGCGTACATGGTATTCTCGTTGTACAAGTTCTATGTACGGAACATTTATCGATTTACTTCTCTATGGAACAGATATTTTTGCCGTAACAAGCAAAGGTATTTATTGCAGTACCAACGACGGTCGTACTTGGTCTTCTCGTTGTACTAGTTCTATGTATGGAGAATTTCAAAGTCTGATGGACAGCGGACGCGAACTGCTCGCACAGACTTCAAAAGGACTTTATTGCTCAACCAATGGCGGACGATCGTGGTCTAAACGAAACTAAAAAAACTACTTTTGCGAGGGAGTCTCCCCCGCAGGAGCGTCTGTGATTTTGTATAAGAAATGCTCTTTTTTAGGTGTATGGGTCAAATTGCAAAAAAATATGACCTATGCACTTTTTTTCTACTCACTGCAGTGTTGTGGCGGTTAGATGGTGTACCTTTGCGGCGGAAATTGATCAAGGGGTGAATTATAGAAGTAATAAATATACATTTAATACGAACATGGAATCCAATCACGATCTTAATTCAATCAATGGAATTATTTTATACTAACTTACTAAAATCAAATTCATCATGTGTAAAAATGAAGTGAAAAACAATTTTGAGGTGTTGAGTTTCTGTCACCTATTGCAAAAGAAATTCAACATTCCCTCTTATCAACGCGGTTATCGGTGGGAGAAACGCCAAGTAACAGAACTCCTGAATGACTGGAAAGAGTTTATTGAGACCGTTGATAAGGATGAAGAAAAGCGACAATTCTATTGCTTGCAACCGATTGTCGTACGGCGTAATCCGCAACAACCGGATACATACGATGTGATAGACGGGCAACAACGCCTAACCACTATCTATCTGATATTGCAGTATTTGCACACATCAAAGACTATCTACTCCATAGAGTACGACAGACATAAGCAAGAAAATGAGTGCTATTTGAGCAAAAATCTTTTCTTGGATGATAATGACGATAAGGGGTTATACAAGAAAAATGCAGACAATTTCTACATCTACAAGGCATATCAAACCATCGCCGATTGGTTTGATAAGAATGAAGTGGATAAGCAGAAAATGGCTCAACTATTGACAACAGAGAACGGAAATGATGTTCGAGTGATTTGGTATGAATTGCCGCAAAGTGATGACGACACGCAGGCTATAGACGCTTTTGCTCGTTTGAATGAAGGCAAAATCGCTTTGACGAATGCGGAACTGGTAAAAGCACTCTTGTTGCAATGTGCTAATGAAGATCGTGTGGCACAGGAAGTGGCTATGCGCCGTGCTATGGAATGGGATGCAATGGAGAAACAACTGCAAGACCCGTTGTTCTGGGCGATGCTTACCTCCACAAAATATAGTCCGTCTTCGCATATTGAGTTAGTGATTGATTTTGTGGCGAAAAATATAGCTGTAAAGGACAAAGATACATATCCTTATCAAGAAGACAAGAATTTGTATTCGTTCTTGGTTATCAATCAAGCCATTGCTGTTAAATCAGAAACGATAGAAACAATATGGGAGAAAATACAAGATACCTATACTATTTTCCGTAATTGGTACTACGACTTGGAAACATATCATCTCGTAGGTCTATTGAATGTATTGAATGGTGATGATACTTTGCATACTATCCAAGTAGTGTATGATATGTGCAAGGATAACACCAAAACAGAAGCAAAAAATCAATTACGCAGAAAAATTGGTGCTGTTCTTAAGGTGGATAATTTGGAGAGTATCAACTATATGGAAAATGCGAAACAGATTATCCAAATTCTTGAGGCGTTCAATGTATATCAACATATATCTCATACGAATAGCACAGACAGATTCCGTTTTGATTTGTTCAAAAAATTCAATGTAACCAGTTTGGAACATATCCACCCGCAAAATCTGGATACGGATAGTATGACTTTGGATGAAATCAGTAGTTGGTTGAACCAACGCATAGAAGCTATTAAGGGCTGTGGCAGAGATGTAAATAGTGCGGCTGAAGAGTTGCAAAACATACTGAATAATAAGAATACGGAAAACAACAATACATCGGAAGATATTCTCTCTCTAGTGAAAGAGATTGATAAAGAGTTTGATGAGTTGGCAGGTATGAAGCCGGAATTGATGCACACTTTGTACAATCTCGCATTGGTGGATAAGGATACAAATGCTGCTCTAAGCAATAACTTTCTCTATGAGAAGCGCGCTACTCTGTATAAGCGAGAAAAAGAAAATAAGACCTATGTTCCGGTCGGTACATGGGCTGTATTTAACAAATTGTATTCAGACAAAGTGTTGGATATGAAGTTCTGGTCGCCGAATGACCGCAATACATATTTCAAAGAAATAGAAACGGCTTACCATTATTTTGTTAACGACTAAAAAGTAGATACTATGAAAGATTTCAAGACTTTTGCGCAAGAAAATAAGGTGCGCATTCCTCTCATCCAGCGGGATTATGTTCAAGGTTTGGATGCTAATGCCGGAAAACGCGACAAGTTTCTCAATGCTCTCTTGTCTGCACTAAAAACCGGTACTCCATTGTCATTGGATTTTATTTACGGTTCGGAAAATAGCGCATATTTCGAACCATTAGACGGGCAGCAGCGTATCACTACACTATTCTTGCTTTATCATGTACTAAAAAGTGTTAGTTCTATCCGACCCAACGAAGAGTTAGATAAGCAAATACAACAAGTCACCTATACCACCCGCAATAGTTCGACGGCTTTCTGCCAAAAGTTATTTGCCGTCGGCGAAAAGCATGTACAGTCAAAGGATATTATCGACCAATCGTGGTTCTGCTCAGAATGGATGTTAGATCCCACCATCAAAGCAATGCTCAATATGCTGGATGCAATATATGCGCAGTTGAATAGTGATGAGTACAAGAATGAATGGGACACGATAGCGCAGAATCTATATGGTAATGAACAGAGTTGTATTCTGTTCGAGTACCTCAACATAGGTGAATATAATTTGGATGATTCGCTATATGTTAAGATGAATGCTCGCGGTAAACAATTAACCGATTTCGAAAATTGGAAAGCCGAATATATCAAATATCTAGAAATAAATTGGAAAGACGAAAACTATAAAGGAGTGCCTATCCGTACCTATTTTGAACAACATATAGAACACGAATGGGCAGATATGCTCTGGGCGTATGCAGTAAGTGAGAGAAGAGAGAACTATCCGCAAACGGATGCGTTGTTTATGAACCTCTATGAGTATCTTTTACGCATGACTTTCTTTGTCAATCATCCAAAAATTGATGGGCGTGATGTAGTGATAGAAGACTTCAACAAATACCAAGCGAAAGCCATTGATAAGCAGAAAGAGGAACTGGACTTTCTTTTTAGTGCTTTAGATTTCTTCGCTGCTATCAGTAAGACTAATTTTTGGAATGAGTTGTTCTATTTGGAGGGCGATGAATATAGTACAAAAGTGCGTTTATTCGGTCCCGCTAGTACAGATATGTTTAGCCTTTGTGTACACAAAGATAACTCATTTACAGTCAATCAACAGGTTCTACTCTATTGCATTTTATCGTATTGTATTAAACATTCTGTGTTCTCTGTCAATGAAGAACTGGTAAAATATGTGCGTGTATGTCGTAATCTCATCGAGAGTATATGGCAACAAGAAGGGGTCTATATCAGATCGAATGTGCGTTTGACAGAACTGGCAAAATACAACACAATTATTACGCAACTTATTGCGTCCAAGGATGTATACGAATCGCTTGCCAATATGGATGATACTACAGGATTTGGCAAATTGATTTATGAAAAAGACAAGGCCTCATGGGCTGCAGATGTTCGTGCTATTGAGGATTTCTCTTTTATCCGTGGAAACTTGCAGGCATTTGATAAACAACAAATTGTAGAAGATACCGAAAAGGTCTTAGAAGTGCTACAATTGTTCGACGATGCTCTTAAGCAAAAAAACACTACCATAGAAAATAATATCATTAGGCAACTTATCCTTCAAGGTTTCCAGGGTATAAAGTGTGGCGGGTGCAAACATGGAGAGCGCTATTTCTTTGGGACATTTAGCAAATGGGATACTTTGTTCTTTCCCAAAGACAAAGATTTTAATTCTGCTCTTAAGTCTTTCATACAGGTTTATAGCAAGGAAATTGATATGAACCAACCGAAGGAATACACTCCTTGTTCTGATAAAGAGGTGCTTGCAAATGTGAATCCACCTGTAAGTATACTTACTGAATATATGTGGACCTATCCTTCGTCTATGCAGACCTATTCTTCATCCTATCCGACGAACTACCTCTCCATTGCGCATGATCGTAATTCTTATGACTATATCGTGTTGAGTACTTATAGTTCGAATCCGTTAATGGCATACCACTCCGACATATTTTCCAATGCGGTATATGATAAACTGCATAATATACTTCCCGAAGATACTTTTAGTAAAGTTAGTAAAGTGCTTTGTCAATATGCAGAAAATAACTCGGGACTATTGGTAAACAAAGCATTGTTTCTTGCGTGCAAAGAAGAAGGTTGGCGTATTCAAAGCCATGCAGATACTAGTCTGGAATTGCCCCAAGAACTGATAGCACAGTATCATATTATATCCGACCAAGAAGGTTGGATACTTCGGAATATGGAAGGGAAAGATAGGGTAGAAACCGCTGTTGCTTTCATCTGCGATTACTTAGGCGTCTATATAAAGTAGAATTAATGCAAGACCAACCATATAACAACATCCTTTTTCTCGATTTCGACGGAGTGCTCAATACGGGCACTCCGTCCTATTGGGATGAGTACGGCGATGTTGATACGATAGTCTTGCCCGAGACAGTTGCCCTAGTTTTGCGCCTATTCTCTTTGTAGTCCGTTTGGTTTTTGCAGGAAATAGTTGTATCTTTGCAGTGAATTCCTATACAACACGCACAAATCTGTCTTCTTATGACGACTTATATTGCTGATACTGCCCATTATACGGAAGTGCTGACACGCATTGTGCAGGTGCGGCATTCGCTGTGGATTGGTACGGCGGATATCAAGGACCTCTATGTGGACTTGCCGTCATCATTGCATCGTGCGTCTATCGGTAGTCGTGGAGCGAGTATGGCGCAACGAGGAACACAGAAAGTACCGCTGTTAGGGGTGCTTGCAAAACTCATCGAACGGGGTGTGGAGGTGCGTCTCATTCACGCTAAAGAGCCGGGCCCGAACTTCCGTGAGGATTTCGATAGGTATCCTGTGTTGTTTAGCGGTTTGGAACGAGTGTTATGTCCGCGTGTGCATTTCAAGCTGTTGGTATTCGATGGGCAAATAGCATATATCGGCAGTGCGAATCTGACGGGTGCGGGCATAGGTATGAAGGGGCAACATAAACGCAACTTTGAGGCGGGGATTCTGACGGATGAGCCTTCGCTTGTTGATGCTGCAATGACACAATTTGATACAGTTTGGATAGGCAAACACTGCAAGTCCTGCCTTCGCCGTGATCATTGCGGTGACCCGATTAAATAGTACAGATTTGGTGATGTCAAATACTTTCTGTATCTTTGCGACAAATAAAAATACCTTTTAATCTAATACAATGTACAACTATGGGACTATTTGATTTTCTTTTTGAAAAACCGAAACCTAACAAGGAGGACTTTCGTAGCGTATCAGAAGCTCCTCGTTTCCGAGCGAATGGTTCAGGCACCGGGACAAGTTCTGAGGACTAGAATTGCGGTGATTGTCATGATAACATTTAATGACTTCTAATGCACGATATTCCATGTGTTAGAGTATTTATTGGGATGATGTAACTATGTCTATGCAAGGTAAAGTAGGGAGTCAAATAGATTTGCAGGAAATGATTGCAAACCACTCCCATTCATTTGATCAAGAGATCCTCTCATTGCTGGATGATTGGAAGTCCAAATAAGCTCAACGAAAAAATTAAGTGTCGGATAAAACAAGCCGACTAATGCCGATTGTTTGCTGCAATATCGTTACCTGGGAGCGTCTATTGCTCAAATAATGGGTGTGATTGCATTTAATTGCGGAAAATTGAATAAAAGATTTGCATATTCCAAAGAATAGTTGTACCTTTGCACCCGCTTTTGAGAAATAGGGTAGTGAGATAGTTATTCTCCTCAAAGATGGATATCCATATGTACCGAGTCCTATTTCATGTAAAAGTTAAATGGTGGTTTTAGCTCAGTTGGCAGAGCATCGGATTGTGGTTCCGAGTGTCGTGGGTTCGAGCCCCACACTCCACCCAAATGCTGAATATCAGCGGATAAAAGGAAACTGCTAAAAGAAAGTTCTACACTTCTTTTAGCAGTTTCCTTTTATCCTATCCGTATTCTCTATTCTCTTCTCACTTACGCCAAACTCACATTCGGTTCTGTTGAAGTATAAATGTGGAATCCTGCATTTATCTGAATGCCCCTTGTAGAATATGTTCTCTGGGGGCTTTCGTGCAGTACCTATTTAGTCTTTTAGATGGCGGCGAATCCAAGCGACTGAAGCGTATGCCATAGGAGTAGAGCAGCATATCTCCATAGCTATTTTGGCGGCTACCTGGAATCCAATCATTGTCAGTACTTGACGGAATGGGACAACACCAGCAAACGCAATAAAGACAAATATCGTAGTGTCCAATAGATAGCCTATGGCAGAGCTTGATATAGTTCGTGTCCACATTGGGCCTCCAAAATGTGTCTTGAGTCGGCTCATTACCCACGCATTGGTAGTTTCACCTACCAAGAATGCGCATACAGAAGCTGCCATGATGCGTGGTACAAAACCGAATATCATAGCGTAAGCGTCTGTCATAGTTTGAGTTTCTGCAGGTGTGGGGATGCAAGTGGCTATCCACGCAAAGAGAGTGAATAGCATTTGGCATACAAAGGTGAGAAGAATCAATCGTCTCGCAGTGCGAAATCCCCACACTTCGGTTACCACTTCACCAAGCATATAGGTTAATGGAAATATGATAGTGCCGGCATCAAATATACTTAGGTTGCCAATTTGTATGATTTGGGTCGCCATCACATTGGCGGTTATGTAGCAGGTAATCATGATGGCTGCGATTACAACCAACATCTGACTTTTTGAATAGGTCATATTATGCTGTAAAAAGTATATTTTTGGGAGTAGTGAATCACCAATACAATGTATTCTTATTGATAGTATCGAATGTTGTCGTTAGGAGTTGGTGCCCCATTCTTCGTCTGTCAACTATTCTTTGTCCTTCAAGAATAGCGTGTTTACAAGAAAGGATTATATTCTCGTTCGTGAGCGATGGTTGTAGAGTGTCCATGCCCCGGGTATACTATTGTTTCATCGGGTAGAGTCATTAGTCGGCGCAGAGATGTTTTCATTTCGTTCATATCGCCTCCCTCAAAATCGGTGCGTCCGATTGCTTCGTGGAACAATGTGTCCCCGGTAAATATGCAATGTTCTTGAGGCCAATAGTAGCATACGGCATCTTTACAGTGTCCGGGTGTGCGAAAGACTTGCCATGTGCCAAAGTGGGGTAGTTCTTTCTCACCTTCTTCTGGAAACTCGATGGGCTCAATCCCGAAGGAGTACCGAACAAACTCACGACCGCAGATATGGTCAGCATGACTGTGTGTAATGAGTAGAGCGGATGGCTTTAATTGCTGCTGTTCAACAAAGTCTCGAAATCGCAGTTGCTCGCTCTCGTTGTACATACCTGCATCCACGATTATTGCGTATCGTTCAGGGGCATTCTCGTCCCATACGATATATGTACATTCTCTATATGGATTGAAATAGAATGTCTTTATTGTCATTGGTCTTTGTGATGAATTATAGAGTCGTATTATGGATGTACGACACCAATAGAATATAGTTTTGAGCTGTGACAAGAAAATGTATCTAGCCTACATCGGCAGATAAATAACCTGTTTGGTCTCGAACCATTCACCTTGGAATAGGTTGCTAATGGGCGTTACCTCTGCACGCTTCTGAAAGGGACTTAATTCCTCGCTCAAGTCACCTCCTTTGAGTACAATAAGCCCATTAGGAACAGCATTGCGTTGTGTGCGGCTGATATTTTTCTGTACCAATCGCACCAAATCCGGCATAGGCATTACGGCACGCGATACGACAAAGTCGAACTTACCTTTCTCTGCTTCTGCCCGTTCCTGAATACAGGTAACATTATCCAATCCGACGGCCTCGGCAATCTCGTACGCCACACGCACTTTTTTCCCGATAGAGTCAATTAGTGTGAAGGTGCACTCTGGGAATAGAATAGCCAATGGAATACCGGGGAAACCTCCGCCGGTGCCCACATCGAGCACTTGTGTTTTGGGCTGAAAAGGCAGTACTTTGGCAATAGCCAGCGAATGTAGAATATGGTGTTCATACAAGTTGTCTATATCCTTGCGAGATATGACATTGATTTTGCTATTCCATTCACGATACAATACATCAAGAGCAGCAAACTGCTGCTCTTGATGTGCGGTCAAAGTAAAGTATTTGCGAATACTTTCCATATAAAAATCCTTGTGTGTGTAGCCTTGCATATAAAACATGATGCTTTATGCATCATGCCTCATAACACATTATTTACTCTTCTGCCATGTTGGTGAAGACATTCTGTACATCTTCGTCCTCGTCAATGCGGTCGAGCAATTTCTGTACAGACTCTTTTTCCTCTGGCGTTAATGTCTTGTAGTCGTTCGGAATACGAACAAACTCGCAACTCTGTATCTCGAAGCCATTGTCCTCCAGGTACTTCTGCATCTGCGAGTACTGATTGAAGTCGCCATAGATAATGATGTTTCCATCCTCATCGTTGCCGAGTTCTTCTACACCGAAATCAATCAATTCCAATTCGAGTTCGTCGAGGTCAGTCCCCTCTTTTGCACTCACTGTGAAGCAGGCCTTACGGTCGAACAAGAACTGCAGACATCCTTGTGTACCCAGTGTTCCGCCGTGCTTGGTGAAGTACGAACGAATGTTGGCAACAGTACGCATGTTGTTGTCTGTAGCCGTCTCAATAAAGATAGCAACGCCATGTGGACCGTATCCTTCGTAGTTGATTTCCTTATAGCCCTCCGAAGATTTATCGGTTGCTTTTTTGATAGCGCGGTCGATATTGTCTTTCGGCATATTCTCGCGTTTGCACTGCTGAATCAGCATACGAAGACGCGGGTTGCCATCCGGGTCTGCACCACCCTCACGGGCAGCAATAGTGATTTCCTTACCGAGTTTGGTAAATGTACGGGCCATGTGACCCCAGCGTTTCAATTTGGTTGCTTTGCGATATTCAAATGCGCGTCCCATATTGTTTTATTTATTAAGTTGATTATGTTGTTTATAGTATGCTTATTTATTTAGAACCGAGTCTGTCGGTATGGCAGAAATAGTGTCTACTTGTTGCAACAGGGTAGAATCTGCATGGTCGAGAATGGTTTCGTAAGTTATTTCCTCGAAGGTAATGTTGAATTCCACACGACGATTCTGCGCACGCCCTTTGGCGGTCTTATTGTCTGCAATAGGTACTTCCATACCATATCCGTGTGCGCTCAATCGCTCAGCAGGTACTCCCTTCTTGATGAGATAGTCCATCACTGCGTGTGCCCGTTTGTCACTTAGTGTCTTGTTAAACTCCGCTTTGCCCACATTGTCGGTATGTCCTTGTACCTCTACAATAAAAGTCGGGTTGTCGATAAAGGTTTGTGCAATTTGGTCAAGTAGCGCATTCGACGACTTCTTGATAGTTGCTTTACCATTCTCGAACTGAATACCCTGCATGGCTTTCTTGAGCAGGTTGCGCACTTCTCGTTTCACTTCCGGGCAACCCTTATTGTACTTCGGTCCTGCTACGGTAGGGCATTCGTCTTTCCAATCGGGTACGCCGTCACCATCGGTATCTATCTCACACCCCTTCTCGTCCACAAAACCGCTTGCTTCGGCAGGCGTGTCAGGACATTCGTCCAAATAGTCGGGCACGCCATCACCATCCGTATCTTTAGGACAGCCTTCCTCATCCACCATACCGTATGCTTCTGCAGGAGTATCAGGACATTCATCTAAATAGTCGGGTACGCCATCGCCGTCGGTATCGAGTAGACAGCCTTTCTCGTCCACAAAGCCGCGTGCCTCTATGGGTGTGCCGGGGCATTCGTCTTTCCAGTCGGGTACACCATCACCATCGGTATCTGTCTCGCACCCCTTCTCATCCACAAAACCGCGTGCTTCGGCTGGCGTATTGGGGCATTCATCCAAATAGTCGGGTACACCATCACCGTCGCTGTCTATCGGGCAACCAACACTGTCTGTCAATCCGTATGCCTTCTCCGAAGTCCCCGGGCAGAGGTCGAGATAGTCCGGCACACCGTCACCATCGCTGTCTATCGGGCAGCCGAGAGCGTCCACTGCCACATTCTTCGGTGTATTTGGACACATATCAATCTTGTCATAGACGCCGTCTTTGTCTGAGTCTTTCTTCTTATTTGTTCCCCATACGATATTCAGTCCCAAGGCGAGATTCACTCCCTTTGTTTTGTATGGGATAGGGTAACTATGTGTTGCATTATTATCCTCCACATCATAGTATGCATACGAGGTCGGAATGTAATCCATGGCGAGTGTTAGGTTGATACCGTCGTAAGGCATAATGCTTAGCCCTGCTCCGATATTGCTATATTTGCCATTGTTCACGAGCGAGTAACTCACGGCTATATTAAACCAGTTGCATGGACGCAGTGCCGCTCCCAATGTAACCTCTTCGTAGAGCCGGCTATTGTAGAGGCGTGTCTTCGATACCACACCTACGCCAATGCGGTTATCCCAGAAGTTGGCATCCACGCCTACATTGAGTTTGGCACTCAGCATACGGGCAAAACCGTTGCTCTTTCGATCAAGTGTTGAGCCTTCTATAATGCCATAGAGATTGTCCTTTACATCCGCCATGAGGCTGTCTGTGTTGAACTCACCATCATAGACATAGTCGTTGTATTCGAAGTCGCCTGCCCCCGTAAATGTAGTGTCTATCGCAGCAGAGTAGCGGCGTGCGGTGTTCCAATAGATAAAACCAAGGTCCGTAACTGCTGCAGAAATCTGTAGTTGCTCGATTGGTTTATAAGTAAAACCGAGATCGAAAGAAGCACCGTACCCGCTTGGTTTAAGCATAGTTTTGAGAAGCGTCTCGGTAGCAACATCCGTATCAATCAACTTGTCGTAATCAATGTCTTCATAGTTATCTTTGTTGATTTGTTCCGGCAACTGTTTCCAATCTGCAGGGCCTGCCATATAGACATCTGCATTACCATGTATGCGCCATTCGCTGGAAGAAGCGTCAATGCCTAAGTTCTTGGTCTTGAGTCCTACATGTGCGGTTCCGAGCAGGAACTTCGCTTTACCTCCGACCGTCCATTGTTCGTTTATCTTATGTGCATAACCAAAGCCCACTTCGGTATAGACATTCGCAGTGATACCCAGTTGCGACAGGTTGATGGTGTTTATACCGCCGTCAAGGTCTTTCATCCCGCCTCCAAGTGCAAAGTTGAACAGCCCATACGGTAGCGACACACCTGCATCCACACGCTCCATAATGTTAAAATGGAAGTATCCGTTTTCTTTTACACGGAAACCAAAACCGAGAAGTTCGGTACTTATGTCTCCATCCACCAGTGTGGCTTTGCGGAATGCCTTGAGTAGGGCTTGTTTATCGCCGTTCGGGTGTAGCGCAGTAATGGTATTGCCCGTTAGTGGGTCGCGGTATATCAGGTCGCTCATTGTGAGTGAGTTGTTGCCAGCCCAGAAACTTGTGTAACTGATCACGGGTAGGTTCAAATACCCGTTGCTTACCGGTTGAAAGGCAGGGTTGACCAAATGGCGCATAGGCGCATTCTCCAAGAAATAGAGAGTAGTCACCTGTTGTGCTTGGGCGGTTAGGGTAGAAGCAAGTAGAACTACTCCCAACAGAATACGAATGTCCTTTTTCATTGTGCAGTCCTCCTTACTTATTTATCATCTTTCTCAAAATCAAAAGTGGCATCCACCATTGCTGAAAGACCGATTTTCATCACCAATTTATTGTCCTCTGTAATGCGCACCTTGTAATTCCCTAATTTGTACGCATATTGTAGGGCTTCGTTGTCAATACTTGCTTCATATTGTATCGACTTTATTTTATCCCATACATCGATTTGTGCTTTGCTTATGGATATAATATCGGTCGTTTCCGAAGCGGATGTAATGAATTGCCCACCTATGTATTCTACCTTCGGAGCATCGATGTCAATGGTATCTTGTGTTGTTATTTGATAGGGTTTTGATGGGTCGATAGGATCCATAATCATGTTGCCATTCTCGTCCAAAGCCCGCAATACTGCTTTAATACGGAGTGGAATGGTATTGGAGAATTTCACCAGTAGTTTCAGGTCACTGGTGCGTACGGTATCTACCACGATCTTATCTATTGAGGATAGAAGTGAGTCAATGGTGTATGCACTCAGATCTACATCTTTCAATGTGTCTGTGTATGTGAGCGCCAGTCCTTCGTTGAAAATGAAGGGTAGGGTAGCTATCGCATCTACGGCCACACCGGTGTTGGGGGTGATACGAATCTGTGGCTCACTTTGTCGGTTGAAGTCGATAGCATATTTATATCCCAGTATGTCCGGGCGTATGGAAAACAGTTCGTCAATTTTGCCGCGTGAGGGATCTTTATCGAAACGGATAGTCATCGTGGCAGAATCACCGATTTGGCTTGTTAAAGGTAGGTATTCGCCCTTATGGAATGTGCGATAATAGGTCTTCTGTCCGTCGAATGAAGCGTAGCGAATTTGAGACATTGTCGAATCGGCGGTGAATAGATAGTCGCCTTGCATCATCAGTGCACCGGCTATTTTCGTCGTGATATTGACATCAATTGTGGGTTCTGCAAATGGAACATTGGCTCGTTTTATAGCTCGCCACTTATCCCATTCGTTAGCTATAGTCACCGTATCTTCGTCATGCATATCCTTTGACGGTTTAAACATACCCCATATTGCTTTGTAGTCAATAAATTGTACCATCAAGTCATATCGGAATGCCGCATCTTCAGGTATGGTTATTTGTCCGGCTGAAGTCGGTACGGTGAAGTTGAAGTGTATCACAAAATTACACGAGTCGATCACATTCTTATAATATCCTTCCCAACTCGAAGGCGTACGATTCTTCATGAGATTGAGCGAGAATTCTGAGATATCGATAGGAATATCTTGTCCATAACCATATCCGTTGCCTTTGTGATATACTTCTACTATCTTGCCTTCACTACGAGAGAACTCTTTACCTAATTCCAGTGTGATCGAATTAATCCATTCCCATTTCAAAGGTAGATCGTTAGTGTTCACAGTACTCGTAAACATAGCGTGTTCAATCAGCGCACTATCCAGTCGTTCGTTGTCCTCGTCTTGGTTGATTCCGGTCAGTTTGAGTGAGAATGGAAAATCCAGTGTAATAGGTACATTATCGTTACCTGTTATTTTGTGGTCATCCATTACGGGTGTCCCGTCCAATTTCTCATATACATTCATCGACAATGTCTTTGCCGATATGTATTGGCTTAGGTCCACTTGGTGGAACTTACGCTCAATTTGAAATGTATCTTTGAAGGTTAATACCCCCTTATTGTCTAGCGAATCGATATAGATGTTATCTACTTGACCATCGCCAAAGAAATCTCCGATAGTGGCGCTCATAGAGCCTATTGGCAGCGCAACCCCGAGGTCCATTTGAGTTTTGGTGTCAATGTTCTTCAGATCTACATTAGCTTTACATCCGCCGAAGGTAAGGGCTGCCATGCAACCGATTCCGGCGAGAATGACTTGTTGTAGTTTCATTATGAATTTGGTGTTTAGTGTTGTCGAATGATGCCCGAGTTTGTCTATATCTGTCCATTAGAACCTGTTGATACCCACATAGTTCAGCGATTGTAGTCCTAAAAAACGCACAAAGGTACAAAGATTTTTTTACATACACAATAGCAGGCAGGCATCGGGTATTCCGCTCGTCTGTGCATGATTTCTACTCTTTTTTATAATCAATTGTTCTTAGAACCAATAGCCGATATAGTAGTTTACTCCCCAGTTCGTGTCTTGTCTGTAGCCGTAGCCGGGTAGATAGTAGGGGAGTACATGATTGTCTTTTGCCGTGCGGGTAAATAGAACTTTGAATCGAACATACCACCCCATCTGCAGTCCTTCCCATACTTGTACTTGGCAGCCGGCTACCACTTCGCCCCAGCAGTCAGCTCCAATCTGCTTTGTGTAGTCGGCTTTTTGTTCGCCCCAGTACGAGTTGTTGAGTGTCACGCCTGTCAGATCATATTGTTGTACCGCAGTGCCGATACGCAAGCCCACAAGTAGAGCATTGGGGTTCTCCGGGTGTTTTTTCAGTCCGTTGAAGTCAAGTCCTATGCGGGCAAAACCTCCCTGTCCCTTATATTCCGCTCCGCTCGTCGAACGGTTGCCACGAGCATATCCGAGTTCCAATGTAGGAAAGAACCGTTGTTTCAGTCTCCAGTTCATGGCCATCTCATAGCTTTGTATTTGGGCTTTTGATAGTCCCAATTCGAGAATAGTGTTGCCTAAATCGAGCTTAAGACTCATACCTTGATAGATCGCACTGTCGCCGTAGATGCGTGTGCCGTCTTTCTTGTGGTCATGAGTTGTAGTATCTGCGTATGTAGCGAGTGAGCAGATACACAGCAGTACACAGGCAAGAACTATTTTATGTCGTTGGAGAATAGGCACGGATTATCGGAGTATGAGGTGAATGTTGGTCTGCTGTACGGCTTCAACACTGCTATTGACAATGTAGAGTGAGTCAACAAATGTGCCTGCTACCCAGGCGGTATCTATGGTGTGATAGATGGCACACCCGCAAGCCGAAGAGATAAATTTGCGCGTGTTGTCGTGTTGGATATAGAGTGTGTCGTATGCCTCGTGCCAGAGTATTACAAAAGCGGTGAGCGATGAGTCGCCCCGCAGGGGTAACCCAAGTGTTTCCACAGCAAATCTATTGTTGTAGAGCAGCGAGTCGTTGCTTACGCCCCATACGCTGACGCTGTCCCAAGCGATTTGTTTGGTTGTGTTGCCCATCGTGTCGGTCAGCACCCATTCGGTTGTTACGCCTGCTGTGATGTTCAGCTCTTGCCTGCAGACCGTGTCGGGGCGGCAACTTGCCATACAGAGTATCAGTATGATTATGCCTGCCGATTTTATGGCCGTTCTATTATTTTGTTTATGAGTTATTGTCATGTTTGTCGCAATAGCATACAAGTCTGCAAAGGTACACATTTTTTGTAATATGAGCAACTCTGTTTCTATTCTTTGCACCCCTTGAATGCATTCCGTCCTATGCTTGTTTGTGCAGGGAATACGGGTTTAGGCAAACTTTCGCAGTCTTTGAATGCCGATGCCCCAATGGATTTCAATCGCTCGGGGAATCTTACTTTTCTCAGGTTCTTGCAGTTCATAAACGCTTCGTCGCCAATCGTTTGCAGGCTGTCGTTGAAGGCTATCTCTCGTATTTGTCTGCACTCATAGAATGCACCTGCTTCGATACCTAACAGTCGCTTGTTGAATTTGATGGTGCGTAGGCTGACACATTGCGAGAAAGCTCCGCGGCTCAATATCACCAATTCTTCCGGCAGTACAATATCTTCCAGCATTTTGCACTCTTGAAATGCACTTTGCTCAATCACATGGATGTGGTCTGCTAAGGCAATTTGGCGCAGTTGTTGGCAGTTCTGAAAGGCCGATTTCCCGATTCTGAATGTGCTTTCGGGTATGTTGATACGCTCCAATGCAATACAGTCTTTGAACGCTTCGTCGCCGATGGCGTAGGTTCCGTCGGGTAGTACCACTTTGCGTAGGCGAGTACAACTCATAAAGGTGCCTTTCTCCAGGCTAAGCACTTTTTCCGGAATGGTTATTTCTGTGAATCGGCTACATCCGGCGAATGCATTCTCTCCTATCTCTTCTATTGTATTCGGCAATTTTATATCCTCCAAGTCCGAGCATCCCGTGAACGCCCCGTTGTCTATTTTCTTCAGATGCGAAGGGAGTGTCAGGTGTTTGATGGAGTGGCACAAATAGAACGCCCCTTGTGGGATGATGGTCAGTTGTTCCGATAGGTTTTGTTCCCGTAGGTTCTCGCAGCCGTAGAATGCGCCCATGCCCAAGGAGGTAAGTTCGGTCGGCAGGGTGGCTGTTTTTAGCAACTTGCATCCGTAGAAGGCAAAGTTACCAACAGTCCGAATACCGGCAGGCAGAACGACTTCGGTCAGGTTCTCGCATTTGTAGAATGTCGCTGCCGGAATGTGCGATACGGTTGCCGGCACTATTACCTGTTTTACCCGTTTGTTGTTTGCGAATGCACCGCTTGCAATCAGTCGTGTCGGGATTTTGTTTTTGAATACGAATTTGGCGGGTACATCCTCATTGACGGCAATCAGGCAACTGTCTATGTATAGCGCCCCTTTTTTCCATTTTTTCTCGTTGTTCCAAATTCCGGAGTTGGTGAAGGCGTCTTCGCCTATTTGGGTCACAGAGCCGGGTATGATGACGCGGGTCAGATTTTTGCAGTCGCGGAAGGTCTCGTGGTCAATGCAGGTTATTTTTTCGGCGAACTCAATGCGTGTGATGGCTTTGTTTCCTTGAAATGCGCCGGCAGCAATCAGTCGAGTTCCAGCGGGGATTGTGTAGCGTGGTTTGATGGTTTTGTCGGTCGCAATCAGGCAACTGTCTATGAATAGTACCCCGTCTCGCCAGTTCGCTTTGTCCAGCATAATACCGGTGCCGTCGAATGCACTGCGGTACACATGTTCCAGCGACTCGGGCAGTACAATGGCGGTCAGGTTCTTGCAGCCTTTGAAGGCTTTGTCGGCGATAGAGGTCACCCGATAGGTGTTTTCGCCTACTGTAATCTCGTCGGGTATATAGAGGTCTCCGCTTGCGGTAGGGTTTGCTGCCACTTCAGCGGTGTAATAATCGTTGTCGAGTGTGTAGTTCAGTTCTTGGTACACGGCATCTTCAGCCCATATCAGGCATACCGAGCAGAGAAGTAGAATCAGACAGAATGGTCGTTTCATTGTTGGTGGAGAATGCTATAAATTATTTGTGGTTATCTTTGTGGAGCATAATGTCGAGGATGAGGTCGTCTGTTTGGGTCATCCCTTCTCGCCCGAGGCGGGTCAGGTTCTGAATGGTGCGGTCTATATCCTCTTCTACAATGCCTTCGGTGGCGTCTGGGTAGGCTTGTTGCATAGCCAGCGTGGCAGACAGAATGGCGGTGCTTACGCCGCTCGTCACTTTCAGCGCACAGCCGGGTTTTGCTCCGTCGCATATCATGCCGCTGATGTTGGCAATCATATTTTTGATGGCGTAGGTTATCTCGTCGTATCCGCCGCCCATGAGATAAGTCAGTCCTACCGCCGAGCCTGTAGCCGCCACCACGCATCCGCATAATGCAGATAGCCGTCCGAGCGACTGTTTAATATAAATCACAGTCAGGTTGCTCAGTGCCAATGCCCGCAGCGTCTGTTCTTCGCTGCATTGTTTTTCTTGAGCGTAGAGATAGACGGGCACGGAGCAGGATATGCCTTGATTGCCGGAGCCGGAATTGCTCATTACGGGTACCATTGCGCCCGACATCCGAGCGTCGCACGCCCCGCAGGTGTAACTTAGTATCTTGGTGAATAGCGTATCGCCCAGTATGGAGGCGGTCAGCGTGTCTTGGTGGTGCAGCAGTCGCCCGAGTCCGTGTCCGTAGGCATGGTCGAAAGACTGTTCCGCGGCGGCAATGTTCATCCGTACACCATCTATGAGCCACCGTATATCATCCAATGCCACTTGCATGGCGTAGTCATACACTTGCCGCATCGTGAGTGCTTCTGTGGCAGAGGCTGTCTCGGTTGCTGGTGGAGTAGGGTGTCCGACCCCGCACGGAGTGGCTTGCTCAGTTGGTACAAAATGGGTATGACTGCCTTGTATGGTTGCCTCTGCTTGTTGTCCCTCGTGCTCTACTACCACATGGATGTATAGTATATCCGGAGCATTGGGGGCTATGGCTATTTCGATAGGTGTTCGCTCCATGTATTGTTTGGCGTAGGCAACGGCTTTCGGGCATACATCGCACAGTACCTCCAGTTGGTTTTTGCTTTGTCCTATTGTTGCTCCCAGGGCTACGGCGATAGGCAGTCCTGTCATGCCCGTGTTCGGAATTCCGACCGAGAGGGCATTTTTGTATATGTTTTTGCTGAGTTGGATGTGGATAGCATTCGGTTCGTGTCCGAGTTGTTCCCGTGCGCGGGCGACGCAGAGAGCCACGGCAATGGGCTCTGTGCAGCCGATGGCAGGCACTACTTCTTGGTGTAACAAACGGAGTATATCCATAGTTGAATGAATGTGTACCAAATCGTTTCCTCGCGTGTACGGTTCTCCTGTTTCCCAACCCTCTTGTCCTTCAATACCTTCAATACCTTCTATCCCATCGTTCTCCCATCATCCTCCCATCCTTCTGCTCTCTAGTCCTTCTATCCCTTTATCCTCTAGTCCTCCTATCCCTTTATTTCCTATCCCTTTATTCTCTTGTTCTCCCTTTCCTCCTATTCTCATCCACTTTATATTTGCCTCCTCCTGCTCTTTCTTTATCTTTCTCTCTTAAATTTTCTCCCCTTAATTTTATTGCCCCTTTTATTGCCCCTTCTATTTGCATCCCTTATTTTCGTTTCTGCTTGCAAAGATACTACAATTTTCTAATATATACAAAAATCAACTCCTGTTTCCTTGTATCGTTATGTATTCCTTTTTCGTTTGTTTTATCTCCTTTCTCAGCCGCCTTTTCGATGAGCGACTTATCTCGTTCGATTAGTTGTCTATCTCGATTCGATTAGCTGTTTATCTCGATTCGATTACCAGTCTATCTCGGTTTGATTATCTGTTTATCTCGGTTCGATTATCTGTTTATCTTGATTCGGTTAGTTGTTTATCTCGATTCGACTATCTGTCTATCTCGGATGTATCGTCCTACCATTATCCTACCATTTTAGGTTCTTCTACTACGCTTCTAGTATCTATAAAACTTTTATTATCTCTATCCTACCACGCCCATAGTATCTCTAGAACTCCTAGAGCGTCTAGAACTTCTAGAACCTCTAATTTCCCCCACATTCTATAGCTCCCGCTTTGCCTACTCCAAGCCGCCTCTTTCGTTCATTATCCTATTTTAACAGCAATACTCCTGCCAAGTCCCCTATATTTTTTCCTATATTCCATTTGCCTGAAAGCATAAAGAGCAGTACCTTTGCCATAGAAACGATGTACTATAACCGAAACATTACCGAAGCATAACCGAAGCATTAGCGAATCATTTAGCACTTCCGATCATAAGACAACAATAGGACAACTATCAGCAAACCATGTCTTCTTCCTCTGAGAAACCTACAAAATAATTAACATAGAAACATAAAAACCAACAATTTGTAATTCTAAATTCCTCATTCCTCATTTAATCAGCCCCAATATATACCAAGCGCTACAATCCGCCCGTTCCTCTCAAACCCGTTTCTCTCAATCCCCAATCTCCTAAGCCCCTCATCCCCCTAGAACTTCTAGTCCAACTAGAATGTCTATTCCCCTATACCATCTATCCTTCTAGAACTTCTAGTTCAACTAGAACTTCTATCCCTATAGAATCCCCCCCTAGACCTTCTAGTCCATCTAGAAAGTCTATTCCTCTATACCATCCCCCCCCTATCTCCCTTATCTTAGATAATTTTCTCTCTCCGCCTTGCCTATATCAATTAAAAATCCTACCTTTGCAACGCAAAAAGATACGACAATTCGATAAATAGACACGCCCATGTAGCACCTCGCGCCGACTTGTCCGATATGCAGAATTCTACGCAAGTTGCTTGACAATATCAGCCCGCCCATTACCGCAGAGAACATCCAATTCACCGCCACTGAACATTGTTCAACAGTAATTAAATAATTCAATCCATTTGTATGAAAAAGTTTGGTTTATTTCTTGGGGGAGTTCTTACAGGCGCAGTCCTGACTTTCCTTGTGCTTTTCGTGATAGCAAAAGCAGGCAACGGTAGCACGCTGGACGGAGCCACCAATTTTGAGCAAGTTGGGGATGTCGTCGACGAGACATCTGTCAAAGTGTTCCAAGTTATAGCTGATAATGCCGCCTTGGTTAAAGGCCAAAAAGTAGATGACTGGAAGTTTGATTGGTATTTCGGAGCCGTCTATTTGCTTCGCAACGACGACGGCGAGTATTACTATGATGATGAGATAGTGAAATGCCCATCCGGAAAGCAGTTCCGTCAAACAGGCATATATCGATATAACACCCAAACAGGCTATAAGACCGTGCCTATTATAGAACTGAAATAAAAGTAGAATACACAGGCTCCCCACCTCTTTACCCCATCTCAATCCAACGGAAGAAATCACAAATGATGCGCTGGCCACCGCTTGGAGAATATCTATGGATATAACATTTAAGGAACCTGCATAGTTTAGAATTGTGGAGAACTATGGGGAATACTATACTGTCATATTCTATGACAACGAATATAATCATGCCAACGGGGAATACCTGTAACAAAACATGGAAAGTAGGAATCAAATCATAACTGACATATTCATCTAGTTATGTGGACATTGAGGCTACCTTGGCACGATTGACTAAAAAAAACGGTGTAAACTTGTTGATTATAATAATTGAATATGATAACGGATTTCATTCTGTATTGGAAAGAGCAAGCCGACCATCAAAATGATGTGGCTTTTCAATTCTTTGGCTATTTTGTGGTGTTTAATTACCTCTATAATTATAATTGTTACAATAATAAGAGTCGTTGTAACAACATCCGAGATGGTGCTATTTGTGAAGCATGCTCTGAAAGACAACAATTTTGTTTTTTATTAACTCGTAGAGAAATTAACAAGCTTAAAAGAAACGGCTTCAACCCATTTACAATATTGAACGCCGAGTCAGAAATGGTTAAAAAACCCGTAGATGATAGATATACGATTGATTGTGAAAACATAAATAGAGAAGAGAATTATGCCCGTCAAGTAAAAAATGTCTTTCATAACATCTATGGTATTCGCTGCAATCTCTTCCATGGAAGGAAAGAATTGCAATGTAATCAACGAAATTTGCAATTAGTCACTGAGGCAACACAAGTGCTGAAGCACTTTATAGAGATCTATATTGAAACCCATAAGGGGAATAGATATTAACCACCGACAATGCCATTCTGCAATAATACAAAATACCATCAACACTATGAGTAAATTGGAAAAATTGTATAGTATCATCGAAAACTCCCGCGAGGTAGGTGTTCAACTGCCCGAAGGAGTTATACAACAAGTCGAGGAACTGGAAGAGAAAATTATCAAAGAAGAGATACTCCCTTCGTTGAGCAACGATATCGCTCCTCGACTAAGACCTATCAAACGAGATGTGGTACTCGTTGTTGAATACCACCCCGGCCAAGATATATCTGTAGCACTGTCTCGAAAAGTCAAGGTAGCGGAAGCACTGGGCGCTAAGCCTCTTGAACTTGACCCGCAAGTACAACACTTCGAAGGGAAGAAAGCACCTAAAACAAAGGTATCTCCCAAAACAGGACTTTGTATTTATCTTCCGGATGGATCATTTATACAAAAGACAAAAGCAAGTGAAACGATGGTCGAAGCAGTGCGAATAGCAGGTGCTAGGAGAGTAAGAGCGTTGAACATAACCCTTTCACGCGTGCCTCTCGTTTCAAATACCAAAGACAAAAAATATGCTGCCGCCCAACATGAGGTAGAACCGGGTCTGTATGTCATAACACATAGCAATACTAAAGATAAGAAACGCCTATTGGAGCGAATCAGCAAGAGTCTCAATTTGCATTGGCGCATTGTTATTATTGACAAAGATGGTGCACCAATTCCCGAGGGGAAATAAGCGAAAAGAGTTCGAAAATAGACAACCAAGGTAATACCATTTGTTTCTATCGTTTTTGCCACCATTGCTATCATAGCCATAGTTATATATACGAACTCTTCGAAATGCGATTTTACTATCAAATCTCTCAATATGTGAAGCCCCCGCTATAGGACACTAAATCCTGTTTCCCCCTCCCATGTCCCACCTAACCAACATCACCGAAGCAGAGGAGAGCGCCCTCGCTCTCGAGTTTGCCGAGTTTATGCTGATGCTGTCTATAGGTGATTTTCCTAAGTTCACATTAGAAATGAGAAAAAATCATCTGGTTTAGTAGTGTAAAGATACACACTATTAGCCTCTAAATGAATATGCAAGAATTACTTATACCGACCCCCAAAAAAATAACTACAATACCATATCCACTACTATGAAAGAACTAACACCCAAACAAAAAACATTATTTGATGCCTTGCACGATGATAAGGTACAAGACTACAAAGTTTTCTCGAAAAGGGATTATGGAAGGCTTTTCAGTAGTCTTATTGATAAGTACCCGGAATCTGCTCACTTCGTGTACGAACTTTTGCAGAACGCTGAAGACGCTAATGCCACGCAAGTCAATATAATTCTCAAGAAGGACCGACTATTATTCAAACATAACGGCACAAAACACTTTGATGTTACCCCGCTGGATTCTGACAAGGTGGGCGACAT
The DNA here is from genome assembly GCA_963591775.1 of bacterium. Lineage (GTDB taxonomy): Bacteria > Bacteroidota > Bacteroidia > Bacteroidales > Paludibacteraceae > Colicola. The sequence continues at coordinate 128,904 of CAVATM010000005.1, read as the reverse complement.
CAACTCTATAACAGGTTTCGGTTTTTCATCAAAAGTAACTGACCTTAATAATGAACAAGAGATAAGTACGCAGAAAATCGGCAAATTTGGTGTGGGCTTCAAGTCCGTATTCCAATACACTGACACGCCGGAAATATATGACGACATCTATTGCTTCAAAATAGAGAACTATATCATTCCAACACTATTAGAGCACGACGATCCTACACGACAGCAAGGTGAAACGCTTTTCGTATTTCGCTTCAAAGACCAAATTCGTAGTCAAGCATACAAACATATCAAAAGCCGTCTACAGAACCTCAAAAGTCCGCTGCTCTTTTTGCGCAATATCAAAAAGATAATTTGGAGTATCGACTCTACAGATGAACCTAATACCAAATTTATCTACGAAAAACAATGTGCAGAAACAGTTCGATACGATGATATAACCTTAGAACGCTATCGTATAATTGAACCTCAAGAAACGAGTAGTATATTTCTATTCTCTCAAAATGTCAAGGTCGAGGACAAAGGTATTTTTCCTATCTATGTCGGATATTTTTATGATGAAGAGAAGAAACAACTCATAACAAACACCCAACGAAACATTTATTGTTTCTTCCCGACCAAAGTATCTTTCAATACTTGTTTTATTGCTCATGCACCTTTCCTCTTGACAGACAACCGTCAAGACCTCAAGCCCGACACAGAAATCAACGAGTTGCTTGTCAATATGCTTGCAACACTATCCGCTAAAACGGTAGTGCTTCTTCGGAATTACGGAATCGAGCATGATAATCTACTTATCAATGAGAACATAACAGAGATATGTCCTCAATATGAGTACGAGTATGACAACGATGACAATATCTATGAAGAACCTTTCAAAGAGGCATTCAAAGACACCATCAATGAAGAGCCGCTCTTGCTTTCGCGCAACAATAAGTATCTGTTGCCGTCAAAAGCATACCACACTCACATTGGCGTGTTTGAGTTGCTAGAGCAACACCAATTTGAGAAGGTGCATACCGATACCGAAACCCAATACTATGATGAAGATAATACAGAAGGGATTGATTTCTTGCAATGGAAACTCTCACAAAAGATTCAGCGCATAGATGATAATAGCGAGTACTTCGAAGAGGTAGAATACTATGAAATTGCAGATTTCGGTCGTGATATTACTGCCGAATTCATGGACGAAATGGAATTCGATTGGGTCATCAAATTCTACAATTTCTTGCGTGAACACGCTGCTGCACACATCAATATCTCGAATCAAACAAAAAGCAGTGGACTTGTTTTTCGTAGTGCCCCTATCATCTACACACAAAAAAAACAATGGGTCGCGCCATTTATCAATAAGACTACACCCAATGTCTATCTGCCAATCAGAGGTAGTAAAGACAAGACATCTGAATACAATTTTGTTAATGATAAGTACCTTGAAAATGAGTATGCAAAGAAACTGTTTACTCAACTTGAACTCAAGACACCTGATGAATATGACTATATCCGTAACATCGTCTTGAGCAAGTATACTAAAAACGATGTTGATATTGATGATGTTATAAGAAATGATTTTGTTATACTGCTCAATTACTACCAAAAAGTGCAGAATACGATAAAAGAAGAGGATTTCATCAAGTTAGTGAAAGACATGCTATTGCTTGTCGGTACAAACGAACGCCTTTGCAAACCATCGGAACTTATCCTTGAAACACCACTATTAAAGCAGTACTTTGAGGGCGACAAAAATGTTGTATTTTTCGATTTCTATTTCTACAGAAAACATATTCATAATTTCAAAACATCTTTCATTACTGAATTTGTGAAACTATTAGGCATACAAACAGAACCACGAGTGATGATTTATAAGTTAAATGGTTTGGGGTATAATATGCCTGAATATATCCGGAATGAGGTCGAAAAGATACATTATTACGAATTTAATTATGTGGATGACCCGCAATTACAAGGATTTGCTAATGCTTGTGATAAACGGAATATAACAAAAGAGATTTCAGTTTATCTATGGAATGATATTATTTGCAAATATACTGACAAAAAAGAGGCAGAGATTTATACAAGGCAGAAACATAAACAATATCTTAATATCAATCGTTGTCAATCTACATTCTTACGCTTGCTTTTGACCAAATCATGGATATACGACAAGGGGGATGGCATACGCAATCCGAAGAAACTGCATATTGAAGACCTTGCACCTGAATATAATTTGTTTAACGGCGTTACCGAACTTTTGGGCATAAAAAAGGCAACACCTGATATGCAAGAGAAATATGGTGTAACCGCAGATGAACAAAGGCAGTTTGAGTTAGGCGCAAAATTCAAAGCACTTTTGGACGATGATATGTCAGAAGAAGAAGCAACGCAACTACTTGAAGAATTTAAACGCCAAAAGCGTGAAGCGAAAATCCCACAGAAAGCACCTGCTGAACCAGAACAATCAAATGAAACACAGCAACCTACAACACAAACGCAGCCATCTCAACCCGAACAGCCCCAAGAGAGTATCGAAGAGAAACTCAAGCGCAAGTTAGACGAAAAGAAAAATCGCCATGTTGGCAAGCCGCACTCTAAGACGGACAAAGGGCAAGAGTTGCCATTTGATAATCCTACACAGGATAATCTATCCCCACAGAACAATGCACCTTTCTTCGTTGAAACGAGCGACCCTGTAAATGAGCCACCTAAAGACTCTGAAGAAACAGCACGCGCGGAAAAGAATTTGAAGGCGAAGAACACCAAAGCGCAAGAACAGGCTGAGACAGCAGGTGAGCAAGTGGAGTATTTAGACTTGCTTAACCAAACGCCCAAATACACCTTCAAGTGGTTTCAGATACTAATGATGTTAATGCACGCGGGGCAAGATATGATTACCGAACGTCGTGTACAGATTGATTTCTCTCGATACGAACTCATTGCTTCAAACAAGATACTACATCTTATTGAACCTACAATGCCGGTGCCTGCATGGGTCAGCGACGCAGAGAAATACAGCATTACAACACTTGCAGAGGGCAAGTCCTCAAAGATTGATGGACTGATTGTCAAAACCGAAGATGACAGCATAGACATCTCTGTTGAGATTAATGACCGCATGCTCGCAGAACTCAATCAAGCAAAGAAAATTCGTATCATCGCTATTGACAACACCAATATCATCGACTCGCTCGAAACTCGCTTTCTGCAACTCGAAAAAGAAGATGACTTTGATATGAATACCAACTTGCCTGACAACCTGTCATTCATATATGGACCGCCGGGGACAGGTAAGACCACAGAACTTGTTAAGCAAGTACACGACTTGCTCGAACGAGAACCTAATGCCAAAATACTTGTACTCACACCGACCAACAAAGCCGCCGATGTGGTCGCTATCAAGATGGCAAACGATGATGTTTGTGAAGGTGGACTTGCTCGATATGGTGCAACCGAAAGCCTCTATCTGATTGAGGAAATAGGTTGCCTCACCAATCGCGACACTACCGACATGAATTGGCACAATGTGGTCGTTGCCACGGCTGCTCGATACGCGTATGATTATCTACAACCCGATGACACCCCAATCTGTGATTATCCGTGGGACTATATCTTTATCGACGAAGCGTCTATGATAGATATTCTTACTATCACATACATCATCTACAAGGGGGCAAACGCAAAGAAGATAATCATATCCGGCGACCCAATGCAGATACGACCTGTCGTGCAGAATGATATGCCCGACCTGAATATCTATGACATGGTCAATCTTAAAGGTTTTTCAGAAGCAATCTATGACTATGATCGCTTTGAGGTCAAGGGCTTGACTATGCAGCACCGCTCAATACCTGTCATAGGCAATTTGGTCAGCAATTTTGCATACGATGGACTAGTCGATTTCGACCCTGACCGTGCGCAGATGAAACCACTCAAACTTGATGGACTGAACATACGCAATGTCAATTTTGTAGGTTTCGATGTTGCCGAACTTGATGACATCAAAGGCTTGAACGCTATCAATAATTCTGCCTTCAATCTCTATTCAGTCATCTTTACATACAATATGATTGACTATACCATCAAGCAGATTGAGAAACATTATCCTGAACAGAACTACACCATTGGCGTAGTATGTGCCTATCGTGCGCAATCAGACGCTATCAAAAATATGCTCGAGAATCGACCACTTGAAACAGTGTATTGTAAAGTTACTTGTGGTACGGTACATAGTTTTCAGGGCGATGAATGCGACATTATGTTTATCGTTCTCAACCCACCAGCTATATGTACAACAGGCTCACATGTCAACAATCAGAATATCATCAATGTGGCAATGAGCCGTGCTCGTGATTATATTTTCTTTGTGTTGCCTAATGGACAACAAAGAGGCTTCAAGATGAAGAACCTTATTGGTAAATATATAAGTTTTACAGACCGTGCCATTATCAAATGCAGTGATGTTGAACGCCTTATGTTTCAAGGGAATGACAATTTCATTTATGAAAATACTCATGTTACATGCCACATGCCTGTCAATGTCTATTGCGAAGAAACTGCCCTTTATGAGGTAAGAATGTCAGATGACGCTCTCGACATAAAGATTAACCCAATACAAAGATAGTATATGATATTTGCTCGCCGTTAAAGAATAGACTTAAAAGTAATACATCAATGCCCCAATAAGGTAAAAAGATTCCCCTCTCCCATGTCCCACTTCACCGAAGCAGCGGAGAGCGCCCTCGCTCTCGAGTTCGCCGAGTCCATCCACACAGGTTTCCCATCGCCCGCTGCCGACCATACAGGCGAGCGTATCAACCTTGTGCACTGCCTCACGCACACCCCCGCTTTTCCGAAGATACAGGTTATCTCCGACAACAACTTCTCCATCTAGGGCGTCGTAACCTACGCCATCCACAAAATCCGCAAATAACAATAAATCCATCGTGTGTAACCAATAAAACAAATTCAACATTTATGAAAGCAGTATGTATCATATTAGCTGTGTATGGTATTTCTTGGGCTATCCTGCTCATTGTTTACCTCTGTTTAAAATTTCATAAAGAAACTCACCCGGAGCCCTTTTTCGATAATAAGGAGAAAGAACCATGGTATTTCTATGCTCTTTTAATCGTATTGTCTCCTATCGTAGTTTTGTATATTCCATATAGTTTGATAAGTGATGCAATAAAAGACAAGAAACACGAGAAGTGGCAAAAAGAACGAGATGAGAAAAAGCAAGAACTTGAAATACAGCAGACGAAAGCCTTTCAAAATTTCACGGAAGGTACTCCTATTCCTCTTGGTGAAGACTATATAAACAAAGGGGAACTCTTGAAAAATATCGTATGGGAAAAAGAGTACCAGCGAATTATGGAATGTATGAGTGAGGTACATTTGCCTACGGCCTATTCGCTGGAAGTGGAACCCGCACAAAACAAAGGATTGGGGAGCCATAGCACTTTATTTGTAAAAACACCATCCGGTGATCATTGCGATGTATTTGATACCATTACGGTTGATGATACACCGATGGGGGCTATGGAAGTATACCTATTGTATGAGATAGGGCATTACCTTCCATTATTCTGGCATGCTAACTATTCGTATCGAAACTATATCTATTCAACAGAAGATTTGATGTCTATTCGTACCTATGAAGAGCATGATAAAGATACTTTTATCGAAAAACTAAAACAATTGGATGTATCTCCTACTATAGTCCAAAACAAAGGTAAGTATTATGTAAGTTGTTGTTTTTGGTCTAATTTTGGCGGCTTGATAAGAGAAGTGGTAGAAATCGAAATTAAGGGCAATAAAGTAGTCAATATATTTGATGTTGATCACGACACACTCTATAAGTATCAATGTGGTATTTTGTTCTAGTAAGATAAAATGGAGAGCTTCAATATCTATTCTAGCCGTTCTTTCTAACTCTTAACCAACCACTCGCTACTGCCCTAACTCTCAACCCTCAACTAAACTAATAATCTCTTTCAACCAAGTCAATCACGCATCCCCCCTAAACTCATCAACTAATAAACCAACACTCCACTCTCTTGTACGCACTTGCCGATTGCAATAATTTCTTCGTGTCCTGCTAGGCGGGTCTTCCGCCCTCGCTCTCGAGCATGGCCTAACGCCCAAGTTGGTGTTTTGTCAGTAGCTGTAGCAAGGCAGGAAATGGTTGTCTTTCGCCGTATCTTTGCGCTCCGGTTTGACAAATGGACGATTACCAATATAGATCCTCTAAAACGCGTATAGACTATTTGGAAAACCCGCCCTTTCTGGAAAATCCGGAATATCTACTCCGGAGTACTCTGTGTTCCCCTTCTTTGCGGGCTGCGCTGGGAGGTCTCCAAACAAAAAAAGAGAGCCGAAAGACTCTCTTGTGAACCAGCTGGGGCTCGAACCCAGGACCCCATCCTTAAAAGGGATGTGCTCTACCTGCTGAGCTACTGATTCAGTGCTTTTTCTCAAAAGCGGGTGCAAAGGTACGGCTATTTTTTGAATTGTGCAAATAGTAACTCATTTTTTTCGCATTATATTTTTTGTAGTTATGCTTATTTTTCGTTCTTATATGCGCCGTCCGATGCTGCAGACCGTTGTAGGACAATTGGTTATCGGCAGTGGTTATCCTGTGCGGGTGCAGACGATGGCGCTCCAAAGCACCAACGATGTCGAGGAGTGAGTGTGGCGCAGCCCGTACGCTGTGTTGAGGCGTAACTCGTCCGCAGGGGCATCGGTTTTATATACAAAAGACGCCTCCTCTGTAGGAAGCGTCTTTCCTTTGGTGTATGCAAAGTAGGTGAAAACTACCCTGCGAATACTCTTGCCGATTAGTAATTATTCTCCTTCAGTTGGAAATAGCTCTGCGGATGATTGCAAACGGGGCAAACCTCCGGTGCTTCTTTCCCCACGCAGATATGTCCGCAGTTGCGGCATTGCCATATACAATCTCCGTCACGACTGAATACCAGTTTCCCTTTTACATTTTCAAGCAATTTCAGGTAGCGTGCCTCATGCTCTTTCTCGATGGCAGCAACACCTTCCATAATTTGAGCTATTTCTTCAAATCCCTCTTCGCGTGCCTCTTTAGCCATGCGGGGATACATGTCAGTCCATTCAGCGTTCTCTCCGTTGATGCCATCGAGCAGGTTCTCCTCGGTCGTGCCGATGCCGTGTATCAACTTGAACCACAGTTTTGCATGCTCTTTCTCTTGCGCTGCAGTTTCTTCAAAGAAAGCGGCTATCTGCTCGTAGCCGTCTTTCTTGGCTTTCGATGCGTAATAAGTGTACTTGTTGCGTGCCTGCGACTCACCTGCAAACGCCTCCCAGAGGTTCGCTTCAGTCTTGGTGCCTTTTAGTTCTTTCATTGTTTTGTGTTTTTTGAGTGTTTGTTGAATTGTATTTTTTTATTTGTTTCTTCGTTTCTGTATGTCTTTCTATTTTAGATTAAGTACAAAATTCATACCAAATAGTGCCGATTTCTTATTCGATTTCTTTTTTATGTAGCCATTTTGTTTATGTAGCCATTTTGTTTCTAATATGGGCAATGGGAATCATACAATTTTGTTGATTTTTCCGAAGCAGTCCCGAACCAACTCTATCATACATTTACATCAAAAGCGAAATACAGACTACTTTTCGTGTGAAAAAGTGTTGCGCTATTCCTCAATTCACTGTATCTTTGCGCTGTCAAATGAAAACAAAGTATTAATCACCCGAAAAACACACTTCATTATGACTATCCGATTTCTCGGTGCTGCTGGCGAGGTTACGGGCAGCAAGCACCTCATTACCACCGACAATGGCAAGCGTATCTTGCTCGATTGCGGTATGTATCAGGGCAAAGGTATGGAGACCGATGCCGCCAATCGTGACTTAGGTTTTGACCCCAAGCAGATAGACTGCGTCATTCTCTCACACGCCCATATCGACCATTCGGGGTTGTTGCCGTACATCTACAAGTTGGGATTTCGTGGCGACATCATCTCAACGCCTGCCACGCGTGACCTTTGTGCTATCATGCTGCAAGACACGGCGTTTATTCAGGCACAGGATACCCGTTGGTACAACAAGAAGATGGACCGCCTGCATAAGCCCAAGGTGCAGCCGCTCTACGACAGCCACCATGTCGAGGGCTGTATGCAGCATTTCGTTACGGTGGGGTATGGGCGTCGCTATCGTGTAGTGGACGGGGTATATCTCACATTCACCAATTCGGGACACATGCTCGGCTCGGCTATCTGTAGTCTCGAAATAGAGGAGAATGGTGAGCGCAAGCGCATTGCCTATACGGGCGACATCGGGCGTGCGGAGAGTCATATTCTCTGTCCTCCGCAGCCGTTTCCACAGTGTGATTACCTAATATGCGAGTCCACCTACGGCGACCGCCTGCACACCGATATGTTGGCAACGGAGGAGGAATTGCTCGGTGTGGTAGATAGCACATGTGTTTACAAGCGGGGCAAACTCATTATCCCGAGTTTCTCTGTCGGGCGTACGCAAGAGATAGTGTATGTGCTTAATAAACTCTACAACGACGAGCGTTTGCCGCGTATTCCCGTCTATGTCGATTCGCCTTTGGCTGTCAATGCAACGCAGATTTTCCGCCTCTATGCCGACCAACTGAATGCCGATGTACAGGACACGCTGCGCTTCGACGATGACCCGTTTGGCTTCAATACACTGCACTATATCACCGATATTCGTGAGTCTAAGGCGTTGAATAACAATCCTAATCCCTGTATCATTATCTCAGCGTCAGGTATGCTCGAGGCGGGGCGTGTCAAACACCATGTGGCGAACCATATCTCCGACCCGACGACCACTATTTTGATAGTCGGCTATTGCACGCCGTCCTCGTTGGGTGCCCGCATACAAGACCCAAAACTGAAGTGGGTAAGTATTTTTGGTTACGACCATCGTATTAAGGCGCAAATCAGTAAGATAGAAGGTTTCTCAGGGCATGGAGATTATCGTGAAATGACAGACTATCTGTCGCATAGCCTGTCGGTAGAGCAAGTCCGCCGCACTTTTATAGTCCATGGCGAACCAGCAGCCCAAGAAGCCTACAAAGACCATCTCTACGAAACCGGCTTTCGGGGTATTGAGATACCACACAAAGGCGAAATGGTTGTTCTTTGATACCCATCCAACTTTACATTGAAGTAGGTGATAAACACGGACGAATGGATGTCTCTTGTATCTGAAATTGCTGTAATGAAACGATTTTCGTGTATTTGTGGGCAAAAATATAACATGGACAGAAATTAGCATACCTTACCCGTATGAATGTTTCTGTTGGTTATGTCGAAAAAAAGTCGTACTTTTGTATGCCGTTTTTCGGCCGAGGTTTTTATGTATCGTGCAATCTCTCTTGTAGGTAGCCGCAGTGTAGGTTTGCCTGATTGGTAGAAGCAGCCATTTTGCATAGTGCATAGCCTTGTAGGAAGTCTTTTATACCATAGCCCCATGACAAGCCTTTATACCATCATTTTTGCAGCCATTTTGCCGGCTTTTCTATTGGTCCTCTACATCTGGTGGAAGGACAAGTATCAGCGTGAGCCTTTCTCGCAAATCCTAAAGGGCGTGGTGTATGGCGTGATTTCGGCAGGGATTGCCTATTTCTTGGAGGTAGGCGTGCAGTTGTTCGGCTTGGCGCCGGAGGAGCCGATGGGCTTTCTGCAAGCTTTGTGGAAAGCATTTGTCGGTGCCGCTATCCCCGAGGAGGCGGCCAAGTTGTTGATGCTGTGGCTGTTGGTTCGCAACAATCGCTATTTTGATGAGCGTTTCGATGGTATTGTCTATGCTTGTTGTGTGGGTATGGGGTTTGCGGGAACCGAGAATATCATCTATCTGTTGGGTAATATCGACCAATGGGAGGCGGTAGCCGTCCAGCGTGCCATATTTGCGGTGCCGGGGCATTTCTTGTTTGCGGTGGCGATGGGTTACTTCTATGCGATGATTCATTTTGGTGATATGAGTTGGCGGAAGCGCAGCCGCATCTTTTGGGTGCCTGTGCTGTTGCATGGAGTCTACGATGGCCTGCTCTTTATGGCGAACTTGGGTACGATAGCGAGCGGAATACTGCTACTGGCATTCTATATTTTCTGTTGGAAAATGTTGAAGAGTGGGCGCAAGAGCATAGAGAAAAACTTAGAGCGTGACCGCCAAGACCCAAACCAAATGGCATATTGGCAGGATAAATAACATCGTAGAACTGCAGAAACAAAGACAAGACAATGGCGAATTTCGATAAAGCGTTAAAACAAGTGGTCGCTTTCGAGCAACTAATGCGGTCGCTCGAGCAAAGACAGTTTGCAAAGGTGTATGTGCTGTGCGGTGAAGAGCCCTATTATATAGACCAAGCCGGCAACTGGCTGGAGAAAAATATATTGGATGAGGCGGCTCGTGAATTTGACCAGACAGTTCTCTATGGCCGTGATTTGGAGCCTGCCCATTCGCCCGACATTGCCCAAGCCATTTCGCTGGCGCGCGGCTTTTCTATGTTCGGCGATCGTAAGGTAGTCATCGTCAAGGAGGCACAAGCGGTGTCCAAGTGGGGCGCTTTGGAAATGTATTTAGACAATCCGCAGCCTAATACCGTATTGGTAATTTGCTACAAGGGTAAAATCGATGGTCGTACCGCAGTATGGAAGAAAGCCGCCAAGGTGGGTGTGGTCTATACGAGCAATCCGTTGGCCACCTATGAGGTGGAAACATGGATATCGGGATATATCGCAGCACGTAACCGAGAGTTGAAGGCGTCCGGTGACGATGTGCAGATTTCGCCCGCTGTCACACACCTGCTTGCCGAGTCGTTAGGGACAGACATTTCGGCAATTGTCGGTGCCCTGAATAAACTTATCGATGGGCGTCCTGCGGGAGTACATACGATAGATGCCCGTTTGGTAGAGCGAAATGTGGGCATTAGCAAAGATTTCAATGTTTTTGAATTACAGAATGCGTTGATGGTTGGTGATGTCCTGAAAGCCAATCGTATTACGCAGTTTTTTGCTACATCCAAGGACCATCCTATGGTCAAGGAACTGCCGTTGGTCTATCGTTTTTTCCTTAATCTGCTTATGTTCCATTATATGCCCGACAAGTCGCCTGCCGTTGCTGCACCCGAGTTGGGTATCAACCCTTATTTCGTAAAGGATTATGTTCAGGCGGCACAACGCTATTCGGCAGGCAAGGTCTTTCGTATCATAGGCTATATCCGTGATATCGATGCCCGTTCCAAAGGAATGAATAATGCGTCTGCCAGTGAGGCTGATTTGTGGAAAGAGTTGATATACAAGATTATGCACTGACCCCGAGTCTGCGCCTTGTAAGGATGACAGTGTGCGAACCTAATTGGAATGTATTGTAGCGGCAGTTCCCGAACGATAGGCGACTACGATGCTATGATTTATACGACTAATACAAGTTTCTACTATGAACTATATAGCCCCTTCGGTGTTGTCGGCTGATTTTGGTAATCTGCGACAAGACCTCGAAATGATCAATCGCAGTGAGGCAGATTGGCTGCATGTGGATGTGATGGACGGCTCGTTTGTGCCGAATATCTCGTTTGGCTTTCCGTTGATGGAGCCGATGCGTAAGTATTGTACCAAGCCGCTGGATGTACATCTTATGATAGTGCATCCGGAGAAGTATGTAGAGCGCTTTTGCGATGCGGGTGCGTATAGTGTGGGCTTCCATTTAGAGGCGGTTGACGATCCGTTGCCTATATTGGATATGATTCGTTGTAAGGGTGTGCGCACCTGCCTTACCATCAATCCCGACATCGATGTGCATCGCTTAGACCCTTATCTGGATAAGGTGGATATGGTGCTATTGATGTCTGTGTATGCCGGGTTTGGCGGGCAGAAGTTTATTCCCGAGACCTTGGATAAGGTTCGTTATGTGCGTCACGAAATCGACCAACGAGGATTGCCGACGCTCATAGAGGTGGATGGGGGAATCAATACGGGCAATGCGGCGCAGGTGTTTGCCGCGGGTGCCGATGTGTTGGTAGCCGGCAGTGCGGTTTTCCATGCCAAAGACCCCGAGAAAGCAATCCGACAGATGAAAGGACTGGTGGAGTAGTCGCTTCCGTGAGGCGGGGTGTTTCGTTCGGCTAAGTATGGAGCAGACAGAACTCAACTGGCGAGAGCGCTTGCGTGTGCGACCAATGGTGGTATTGTTGGTGCCGTTGGTACTCGTTATCTTGTCGTGCTATTTTTTTCGTTTCCCTGTCGATTTGTTACGCTCCACCGAAGTGGACTATCTCGATTCGCTGAATGTGTATAAGGTGGTGTTGACCGACTATCCGTCACCACGGCAAAAGTCGGTACACTTCACGGCCGAAGTGTTGTGCCGAATAGATAGTTTGGCACATTCGGAGAAGGGCACGGTCTATCTCTATCTGCAGAACGATAGTGCAGCCGTATGGCCGACCATAGGTGATACGCTGCTGGTGCGGACGCGTATTCGGCGAGGTACCATGTTGGGCGATTTCGACTATGGCAGGTATTTACGGTTACAAGGCATCGTGGGGCAGGCGTGTTGTCGAACCGGGCAGTGGCGTTTGGTGGCGCACGAGGCGAAGGCTCCGTGGTTTGCTCCCAAGCGGTGGCAACATCGCCTATACGAGCAGTACAAGGCGTGGGGCATACAGGGAACGGAGTTGGGTACGCTATCGGCTATCACATTAGGCTACAAAGAAGATCTTGACCCCGATGTACTTCGGAGTTTTCAGAAATCGGGAGCGGCACATATACTGGCGGTGAGTGGCTTGCATACGGGTATCATCTATGCGGTGTTGTGTTGGCTGTTGTCGGCGGGCGGATGGTTGAGGCCACGCTATCGGCAAAGAGTATGGCGGGGTATATTTTCAACACTGATTATAGCGGCATTGTGGGGGTATGCATTGCTTACGGGTATGACTCCGTCGGTGGTGCGCAGTGTGGTCATGCTCACTTTGTTTGAAGTTGGTTCGGTGTTCCTTCGGGAAACCATATCCATGAACCTGTTGGCAGCGACGGCTTTTCTGGTTTTGGTGGTGCGGCCGACCGACCTGTTTTCGGTGAGTTTTCAGCTGAGTTTCGCTGCGGTGGCGTCTATTCTGCTTCTCTATCCGTCTTTCTCGCGTCTTTTTCCCGTTTCGTGGATACGGATTAAGTGGCTTCGCCGTATAGCAAACTATGTGGCGGGGATATTGGCGGTATCGTTGGCGGCACAGTTGGGTACCATGCCGCTGACCATGTACTATTTCGGACAATGCTCAAACTATTTTCTGCTCACCAATTTGCTGGTGATTCCGTTGGCGTGGTTGGTGGTAGTTGGAGCGGTCGTACTGCTCGTGACGGGGCATATACCCATGGTGGGCTATGTGGTGGCACGAGCCGTGACGGGGCTGACATGGCTGCTGAATCATAGTGTGGGGTGGGTGGAGTCGTTGCCCGGCTCGGTGTCGGTGCTGCGTATATCGGTGCCGATGGTCTGGCTGCTATATGGTGCCATTTTGACGGGGTATGGAGCCGTTCGGCATAGTCTGTGGTGGCTGTTTGCCACTGCGGGGTGTTTGATAGGTTTTTGCTATCTCTATACAATTGTATAAAAAAGAAAGGTGAATTATGACACAAGTATCGCTATTTGAATTGTCGAATTGCATAGGACAGGCGTTGGAGGAGGTATTTGAGAGCACGTATTGGGTGAGTGCCGAGATTGCCTCGTTGAACGAACGAGGAGGACACCTGTATTTGGATCTTGTGGAAAAGGGCAAGCGAGATGTCATCATCGCCAAGCAGCGTGCTACCTGCTGGCGGGGGAAACAACAACTGTTGCAAGCCTGTTTCGAGCAAGCGACAGGCAGCAGACTGCAAGCGGGAATGCAAGTGCTGCTGGAGGTAGAGGTGGCTTTTAATGCGGTCTATGGCTTGAGCCTGAATATCGTGGGTATAGACCCGAGTTATACGCTGGGGGATATGGCTCGGCAGCGGCAGAAAACGATTCAGCAGTTGCACGAGGACGGGGTATTTGATATGCAACGCGCGCTGGTGTTGCCCACTTTGCCGTTGCGGCTGGCGGTCATCTCTTCGGCTACGGCGGCAGGCTATGGTGATTTCTGTGCCCAACTCGCTGCCTCTGCCTATCGATTTGAGCCTACTCTGTATGCCGCTGTCATGCAGGGCGACAATGCAGAGCAATCGATTCTTGGTGCATTGGAGAATATAGCAGAGCATGAGGCGGACTACGATGCAGTGGTGCTTATTCGTGGCGGAGGGGCTACCACCGATTTGACCTGTTTTGACCGTTACCGGTTGTGCGCTGTGTGTGCGCAATATCCGCTGCCTATATTGTCCGGCATAGGGCATACGCGCGATGTGAGCATAGTGGATATGGTGGCGTTTGCGGCGCTGAATACGCCGACGGCTGTGGCAGAATTCCTAATAGACCGATTGGACAAGCAAGTGGAACACATCAACGATTTAGCCTACCGACTACAGCGTGCGCATCTGCAGCAAGCATTGCTGCGGCAGCACCGTTTGGACAGCCTTGCACAACGGTTGCAGCAGACCCGACAACTGTTTGTCGCAGCCCAACAAAATCGATTGCAGATACTGCAACAACGATTGGTTTCTTGTTCGCCGGAACGCATTTTTCGGATGGGATATAGTATGACGAAGGTGAACGGACGAGTGGTGCGGTCGGCCGTGGATGTGGCAGCAGGCGATGTGCTGACTACCTATCTTGTGGATGGAGCAGTAGAATCGACAGCGAAATGAAAAACGAAAAGCATATATTGGCGAAGGAGCAGCGCATAGGTGCGGTGGTACTATTCGTATTGGTTGCATTGGTGGTGATGTTTGTGCATATTGTGCCGCAACGCCCAAGAGCAGTAACGATGGCGGATAGTCTGTCGGTGCAGATGGCAGACTCACTGCGACCTCGCAGGCACTATGTGTACGACACCATTTCAATCTATCTACACCCATTCGACCCCAATACGGCGGATTCGCTTTCACTTTTGCAGTTGGGATTCAAGCGGTGGCAAGTGCGCAACCTATACAAGTATCGGGCTGCAGGGGGCTGCTATCGGCATAAGGAAGACTTGCTTCGCCTCTATGGTATGACGGATAGTATGTATTGCGCCTTAGAACCCTATATATGCATTGATACCACTCGTTTTGCCCGTGTAGATACAGCAGCGCACTATGTGCCGCTATATGTTTCTCACAAGCGAGATACAATCATCGAACTGAATAGTGCCGATACAACTTCGCTGCAGTGTATTCGTGGGATAGGCAGCGGGATAGCCAAACAGATCATTCGCTATCGCCAACAACTGGGTGGGTACTGTTCGGCTGAGCAGGTGCGGGAGATTGCTAACTTGCAGCAGTACGATGCGGATACATTGATGTCGTTCTGTTTTGATTCGGTGCTGCCGCACCTGTGGGCTGAGGCGGACTCGGTACATCCGATAGCGGTCAATCATGCTTCTGTGCAACGACTGCAACGACATCCGTATCTTCGATTCGAACAGGCACAGGCACTATATACGCTGCGCCGCAATCGTTTTCGGCTTAGCCATATCGAGGAATTGCAGTCGTTGTCTTGTTTTTCCGACTCGGATATCATTCGCCTAACACCTTACCTCTCTTTCGAACCATAATTTATGACCTAATAGTCATTTGGGGTGTATAGGTCATTTTGCAGTCTGTAAAAAGGTATATACATCTCTAATAGTCATTTTTTGCAAGAAAAAATAGATAAAACTTGCATATCATATTTTTTTTTTACCTTTGCACCGTGTTATGTAAATAGCATGGCACAACTGTTTGGAGAGTGGCTGTCTATGGTCCCGAAAGGACTAAAAAGGATTGTGTTTTGAGAGTTTATAGTCTTTCTTGGAAAGATACAATGGCATTATAAATAGTTTGTTGATGTTGTATCAAATTATTTCTGTATATCATGGATATTAATAAGGTATTTAGTACATTTGTGTCCAAATTAAAGGAGCGTCGTGGTTTCCTTTCTGAAGATAATGTGAGATTCTATTGGTTTGTTTCTATGTTAGAGCAAGATCCCGAGTTGAATCATTTCTCTCTTGAAGAACCCTATAGAGGAGTAATAAAAGGACATAAAGAATTAGACTTAATGTATGAGAAAGACGGTGAACGTTTTTGTATCGAGATTAAGTTCCATCGGAACTCTTCTACTCGGACTTATGCTAAACCCCTAGCTGCAGGAGAAATTTTTGATGATATATGTAGATTACCTCATTGGGAAGAACCACAAAACAAAGATGGAAAGGAAACGCGTTACCTATTTCTCTATGTCACAGATGATGAAATGCATAGATATCTATCCAATAATACTGCGGGACAGAAAAATAATAGTAACTATAGAAATGTATTGACAGATTTTTATACTCTCCAAAAGACGGCTTCGTTTGAATGTACATTTGGAGAAAAGGAGACACGGCCAGAAGTTTTCAATAAACAAGCCTTGGCATCATTCGGAGAAGCAGGCAGTCTGCATGTCCCAAAACTCGTAATGATAGATAGAGATGATATCGATTGTCCAAGTGATAGTCTAAAGAAAATTCAGAATAAAACGCAAGATAAAGATAACTTCAATTGTCACATTAGGCTCTATGAAGTTTTTAGGAAAAACTAATGGCGAATTTGACTGTGAAATATAGTTGGATATACAACGCCTATACATACCATAAACAAGCACCGCAAGACTCATTGTCCTGCGGTGCTTGTTTTTTTATATTCCTATTTTGCGTTATCCTAAGCGGGAAATGCGTTTTATTTCGTCTTCGTTCAGTAGCTTAATTTTGCGACCATCTACGCTAATCAGCCCCTCTTGTGCAAACTGACTGAGTGTGCGTATGGCGTTGCTGGTGGTCATATTGCTCATGTTGGCAAGGTCTTCACGACTCATATACATAGCGAGCGTACATCCGTCTTCATCGAGACCATAGTTTTTCTTTAGCATTAACAAGGATTCTGCAAGGCGACCGCGAATGTGTTTCTGCGTCAAGTTGAGCGTCTGCAACTCCGAGAGAGCGAGGTCTTTCGCCATAGCGAGCATCACTTGGTAGCAGAATTCGCTGTTCTGGCGCAGCAGCTGCAAGAATATCTCTGCAGGAATGCGATAGGCAGCACTTGCCTCAAAGGCACTGGCGCAGGAGGTGTAGCAGTCTCCCGCAATACAAGCACGATAGCCAAAACAATCGTAGGGCTTCAGCAAGCGGATAATCTGTGCGCGTTGTCCGATTCCTTCTTTGTAGATACGAACCTTACCATCCACCAACATCCAAACATCGACAGCCTTATCTCCCTCGTTGTGAATCAGTTCGTTCTTTTTGTAGTGGATGACCTCTACACGATCGTTAAGCCAGAGCTTTTCCTCTGCTGTGAGCACATCCCAGAGCGGGTTGAGTTCCCACATTTTTGCATACGATTCTTCTTTCTTTTTCATGTAAATAAGAGCCTATTGTTTATTGTATTTAGGTCGGTATATTTTTCTTTCTCGCAAAGGTACGGCTTTTGTGTGGATTATGCAAGCATTTTTTCGCTTTTGTAGCCGTTTTTTATGTTTTTCAGCAGGTTTTCTTGGCGTTTTCGGCGAAAAGTAGTACCTTTGCGTGTTTTATGAACAGGAAAACAGCACCCGTGGCAGGGTGTGGAAATCACCTCGAAATACAAACCCTCAAATACTATTCATCGTGAAAGTAAATTACCTCAAACAACGACACATTGGTCTGAGCGAAGCCGACCAACAAACCATGCTCCAAACCATTGGAGCAGAGTCGATGGAACAACTCATTGGGCAGGTGATGCCGAAAGACATCTTGTTGCCGGAGCCTATCGAGTTGCCCGAACCGCTGTCGGAGCAGGAAATGCTCAATTCTCTGCAGGCGCTCTCGGAGCAGAATGTGTCTGCACGAAGTTATATCGGTCGGGGTTGGTACGGTACGATTACGCCTTCCGTTATCCGTCGCAATGTGTTGGAGAATCCTGTGTGGTACACTTCTTATACGCCCTATCAGGCAGAGGTGAGTCAGGGGCGCTTGGAGGCGTTGTTCAATTTCCAGACGCTTGTGTCAGATTTGACAGGGCTGCCTCTCGCCAACTGCTCGCTTTTGGACGAAGCCACGGCAGCGGCAGAGGCGGTTACGATGATGCATAACCTGCGTTCGCGCGAGCAAGCGAAGGCTGGTGTGCGCAAGGTTTTTGTGGACGAGAAGATGTTCTCCAATACGCTGAGTGTTATGCAGACGCGTGCCACAGGGCAGGATATTGAGTTGGTGGTAGGCCGCTATGCCGACTTTGAGCCGACGGCAGAGTATTTCGGGGCAATAGCCCAACTGCCGAATGCCGATGGTGCGATAGAGGATTATGCTGGATGGATAGAGGATTGCCACAAGGCAGGGCTTCGGGTGACGATTGTTGCCGACTTGCTCTCGTTGGCGTTGCTGCGTCCGTTGGATGCAGATATAGTGTGCGGTACGGCACAGCGATTGGGGTTGCCTATGGGCTTTGGTGGACCTACGGCGGGTTATATGGCAACGCGCGATGAGTATAAACGCGAACTGCCCGGGCGTATTATCGGTTTGAGCAAAGATACGAACGACCGCCCTGCTTACCGTTTGGCATTGCAGACGCGTGAGCAGCATATCAAGCGTGAGAAAGCCACCTCTAATATCTGTACGGCTGAGGCACTCTGTGCCATGATGGTGGGTTTCTATGGCGTCTATCATGGGGCAGAAGGGCTGCGTGAGATAGCAGAGGGCATTCACTCGAAGGCTGTCTATCTCAACGAGATGTTGCAGGCGTACGGCTATGTACAGGATAACGTCACTTTCTTTGATACACTGAAGATTACAGGCGCAGAGCAGCCGGATTGGCAGAAGGCGGTGCGCACGGCGGCAGAAGAAGCAGGCATCAACCTCTACTACGATGAGGCTGGCTGGATAGGTATCTCCTTGGACGAGACCGTCACGGTGGACGACATGAACGACTTGATTCAACTCTTTGCCGAGGCAAGTGGCAACTTGCCGCAGTTTGAGGACAGCGAAGAGGCTTTTCTGGGATTGTGGGCGATAGAGGAAGAGCAGGTGCGTCCGGTGGATTATCTTCAAGCCGATGTATTCCATCGTTACCACACCGAAACGGAAATGATGCGCTATATCAAGCGCCTCGACCGCAAGGACATCAGCCTCACGCACTCGATGATTCCTCTCGGCTCGTGTACGATGAAATTGAACCCTGCGACGGCAATGACGCCCATCACATGGGAGCGTTTCTGCAATGTGCATCCTTTGGCGCCGGAAGAGCAAGTGCAAGGATTCCGAACGATGCTCGAAGAACTCGAGGAACAACTCTGTGCCATTACAGGCTTCACGGCATGCAACTTGCAGCCGACATCGGGTGCTGCGGGCGAATATACGGGCTTAATTACCATTCGTGACTATCTGCAAAAGACGGGGCAGACGCAACGCAAAGTACTGCTTATCCCAGCATCAGCGCACGGCACCAACCCCGCTTCGTGTGTGCAAGCAGGCTTTACCCCGGTTGTGATCAAATGCGACGAAAAGGGCAATACCGACCTGCAAGATTGGCGTGCCAAGGCGGAGGAATACCACGACACGCTGGCAGGTTGTATGATTACGTACCCTTCCACGCACGGTATTTTCGAGACTGCCATCCGTGAGATGTGCCAAATCGTACACGACAACGGCGGACAAGTTTATATGGATGGTGCCAACATGAATGCGCAGATAGGTTATACCAATCCGGCCTTTATCGGGGCGGATGTCTGCCACCTCAATCTGCATAAATCGTTTGCCAGCCCCCACGGTGGTGGAGGCCCCGGCGTAGGTGCTATCTGTTGTGCCGAGCATTTGGCAGCGTCTATGCCGAGCGAGGAACACAACCGTGTATCCTCTGCTCTCTATGGCAATGCCAATATGGCGCTTATCAGTTACGCCTATATCTCTATGATGGGCAGCGAAGGGTTGTGTGAGGCAACGGCAGCCGCTATTCTTAGCGCTAACTATATGGCAGCCAAATTGCGCGATGCGTATGGCGTAGTCTATACCGGTGCGCAAGGGCGTGTCGGACACGAGTTGATACTCGATTGTCGTCAGTTCCATGCTATAGGTATTACCGAGACCGACATTGCCAAGCGCCTAATGGACTTCGGTTACCATGCGCCGACGCTGTCGTTCCCCGTGCATGGCACGCTGATGATAGAGCCTACCGAGTCGGAGTCGCTGCAAGAGTTAGACCGTTTCATCGATGCGCTGTTGACTATCCGTGTCGAAATTGCAGAAATAGAGCAGGGTAGCGCAGACCCGAAAGACAATGTGCTTGTTCATGCACCGCACCCCGAATACGAGGCAGTGGCAGACGAGTGGCATCACCCCTATTCGCGACAGAAAGCAATATACCCTACGGCATGGGTGGCAGAGAACAAGTTCTGGATACCCGTCAGCCGTGTGGACAATGGTTATGGCGACCGTAACCTTGTCGCACGCTACAACGGCTAATTGTGAATTAGGAATTATGAATTGTGCGCTGGGAAAATAAAGAGGATACACCGAGATGATACCTTGTTGAAATAACCGTCCCAGCATATTAATTGTTAATTGTCTATCGTTACTTGGATACATGAAACCGAGTAAACAACTCAAAGAACATTTGCAACAGTATCAGCGTATGAAGCCGCTGATTGCTATCAAGGAGTATTTCATGATAGCGATATGTACTATTCCGTACGCCTTTTCGGTCAACCAGATTTTGGTGCCGCATACGGTAGTCGGCGGTGGTCTTACGGGTTTTTGTGAGATTATCTATTTTGCCACGGGCACGGCAGTGCCTATTTGGCTGAGTTCTCTGCTTATTAACCTGGCCCTGCTTACTGCTGCTGCATTCACCATCGGTTGGCGCTATTGCGTCCGCACGGTCTATGGGGTGTTCTGGCTTACGGTTTGGTTAAAGGTTATGCCTATTGCCCAAACGCCTATTATCACCGACCCCTTTATGGGTGTAGTGTTGGGAGGACTCTGTGTGGGCTCTTTTCTTGGTTTGGTATTCCTCAACAACGGCTCTACGGGCGGCACGGACATTATTGCGATGATTGTCAACAAGTACCACCACTTGCCTATCGGGCGTGTGCTGATGACTTGCGACATCGTGATTATTCTCTGTGCCTATTTCTTGCCCGATGTGCGCAGTATAGAGAAAGTGCTGTTCGGTTTGTGCTACACTTTTATGTCCTCTACAGCAGTCGATTGGGTAATGAACCGTATGCGCCAATCGGTGCAGTTCTTCATTTTCTCGAAGAAATACAACGAGATAGCCGAAGCGATAATGACCCAAGTGCCTCGTGGCGTTACTTTCTTGGAGGCGCAGGGCGGTTACTCCAAGGAGCCTACAAAGGTGATTACCTGTATTGCTCGTCAGCACGAATCGGCAAAGATATTCCGTCTGGTGCGTTCGATAGACCCCGATGCCTTTGTTAGCCAAAGTCAGGTACGCGGTGTTTTCGGTCAGGGTTTTGACTCGATTAAAGACAAGGCGTAAGGAAACCTGTACAATAATAAATGGACATCGCACAAAATGCGATGTCCATTTATTATACTCGTACTTGTAGGTCTGTTGTCTAAGCCGTTGTTATGTGTACGCTCTTATAGCAGTGCTTTGACAAACTCTTCGCGGTTGAACACTTGTAGGTCCTCGGGCTTCTCGCCAAGACCAATATAACGGACGGGGATTTTGAATTGGTCGCTAATGCCGATGACAACGCCGCCTTTGGCTGTGCCGTCCAATTTGGTGATAGCCAGCGAACTGACTTGTGTGGCCGCAGTGAATTGTCGGGCTTGCTCAAAGGCGTTCTGCCCGGTGCTGCCGTCGAGAACGAGCATCACATCGTGTGGCGCTTCGGGGACGACTTTCTGCATTACGCTCTTTATCTTGGTCAACTCGTTCATTAGATTCACTTTGTTGTGCAAGCGACCTGCAGTGTCTATCAGTACCACATCGGCATCGTTTGCTTTGGCGCTGGCGAGTGTGTCGTAGGCAACACTTGCAGGGTCGGAGCCTTGTTGTTGTTTGATAACCGGCACACCAATACGCTCTCCCCAGATAGAGAGTTGTTCAACGGCTGCTGCACGGAATGTATCGGCAGCACCGAGATAGACTTTCTTTCCTGCTTGCTTATATTGATAGGCGAGTTTGCCGATGGTGGTGGTTTTGCCCACACCATTCACGCCTACTACCATAATCACATACGGCTTGTGGGGTAGGGGGGCGGTGAAGTCAAGCACATCGCCTGTGTTGTTTTCGGCAAGCAGGGCTGCAATCTCCTCTACAAGGATTTGGTTCAGTTCGGCGGTATTCATATATTTATCCCGCTTCACGCGTGCTTGTATGCGTTCAATGATACGCAGTGTGGTATCAACACCCACATCGGAGGTAATCAGTGCCTCTTCGAGATTGTCCAGCACATCGTCATCGACGGTTGTTTTGCCCGCAATGGCGCGTCCAATCTTGCTGAGTACCGACTCTTTCGATTTCTCAAGACCTTTGTCTAAGGTCTCTTTTTTCTCTTTACTGAATAATCCAAAAAATGCCATAGGTTATTGTAGTATTGCTTTTTTTATGGTGTCAATAATATATGCTACTTCCTCGTCGCTGACCATAGGACCCGACGGCAGACACATACCCACTTTGAATAGGGCCTCGCTCACACCATTCGTGTATGCCGCTGCGTCCTTATAGACAGGCTGCTTGTGCATAGGTTTCCATACGGGGCGACTTTCGATATTCGCTTGGTCGAGGAACATACGCAGTGCCTCGACATTGTCATTCGGCTGGCAATCGGTACGCAGGGTTGTGGCTGTATGGGTAACCCCTGCAGCACCGCCCACTGCTCCTTGCACCGCTACTTCGTAGGCGTGTTCTTGTCCCACTATGCGTAGTGCAGGGTCGAGTGTAATCGTGTTAAGCCAATAGTTGCTGTCGTATTCAGCAGCGGGGTTCTTGTGGAAATTTATTCCGTCAATATGCGCAAATGCCTGTTCGTAGAGATCGGCAATATGCTTGTGGTGACGGATATGCTCCTCTGCAACAGTCATCTGCCCACGCCCGATACCGGCACATATATTCGACATACGATAGTTGTAGCCTATCGCCTCGTGTTGGTAGTATGGGTACGCCTCACGAGCCTGCGTGGCATACCACATTACCTTTTGTTTTGCTTCGGCATTTGGACATATCAGCGCCCCACCGCCGGAGGTAGTAATCATCTTGTTACCATTAAACGACAATACACCATACTCGCCGAAAGTACCTAACACTTGCCCACAGTAGCGGCTACCAAAACCCTCGGCAGCGTCTTCGATAACCGATATTCCATACTTGTCGGCAATAGCCAGAATCTCATGAATACGATAGGGCATACCATAGAGTGCCACAGGAATAATGGCTTTCGGATAGTTACCAGTCTTGGCTTTGCGGTCGAGAATAGCCTGCTCCAACAAGACTGGGTCCATATTCCAACTATCTGCCTCCGAGTCAATAAAGACAGGCTTTGCACCTAGATAGGTGATCGGGTGGCTGCTGGCGCAAAAGGTGAATGACTGTACACACACTTCATCCCCTGCCTGCACGCCACAAGCAATCAGTGCCAAATGTACAGCAGCCGTACCTGCCGAGAGGGCTACCACTTGTTTGTCTTGCAGATGGTTCCGGGTGTCCGTATCCTTGTTGTTCCCCGAAGTGACAAATTGCTTTAGGTCGTCCTCAAAACCATTGACATTAGGACCCAACGGTACCACCCAATTGGTATCGAATGCCTCTTGGATATACTTTTGTTCATTCCCGCTCATGTGTGCGAGACATAGATAAATTCGCTTATTCATTATTGTGTGTAAAAAATACTTGTTCTTTTAGTTTGTGCCATCGAAGGTAGGAGCGGTTGCTTCACCTTGGGCGGAAATGTCTTTATGGTGAAGAACATTATGGATGGTCATGAAGATGATTCTAAGGTCTAAGGCGAAACTTAGATGATCTACATACCATACATCGTATTCAAATTTTTTTGTATGTGTGATGGCATTGCGCCCATTCACTTGTGCCCAACCTGTAATTCCTGGTCGCACTTCATGACGCCGCATTTGCTTTTGGGTATATAAGGGTAGGTATTTGACTAATAGAGGACGAGGACCAATAAGTGCCATATCTCCCTTGAGTACATTGAATAGTTGAGGTAACTCGTCGATGGAAGTGGAACGTACAAACCGTCCTACCTTGGTCAGACGTTGTGCATCGGGCAGCAGGTTGCCGTTGCTGTCATGCTCATCAGTCATAGTCTTGAACTTGATAACATGGAATATCTTTGCGTCCTTTCCCGGCCGCTCTTGTGTAAAGAACGCTCCTGCACCGTGATTGGCAAAGTGTAGCCATATTGTTACTATGAGCAGCAGCGGACTCAAGCATATAAGCGCAATCAGTGCTATGCAGAAGTCAAATACACGTTTGAGACAATGTCTATACATTCAGTACGGTGTCTATTTACTTGTTTGTTTCACTAACGATTTGTCCGTTGTACACTTTGATTCCAGTTTTGATGACTCTGGCAGGATTGCCAACGGCAATACAATTATCGGGAATATCCTTTGTTACTATACTCCCCACCCCTATAATCACTTGATTACCAATGTGTAAGCCTGGCATAATGATGGCATTGATACCAATGACACAGTCATTGCCGATGTACGTGTCTGCTTTCAGGTGTCGGCAGTGGTCGTGCGCCATAACAAATGCTCCATTTAATACCCACGTCCTGTCGCCGATATGTATGCCACGCGGATTGACAGATTTGTCCAAATGGGCGCGATAAGCAATCCGTACCCCTTTGCCAAGCGACATCTTGTACACGATACGCAGCCATGTAGGATAGGCATTAGTCGCAATAGTCCAGAGTTTACTACGAAGGCTCATAGTTTAATTTGATTAAGCATTATCATAGTTCTATACCGTTGCGGGTGAGGATGTCTTTGCCGGCGGCATAACTAGTACAAGCCATGATGTCTTCGGGGTCAAGCATCAGGTCGAAAGTCTCCTCCATAAGCGAGATGATGTTCAATTGATGTACGGAGTCCCATTCACTGACAGTTTCTTTGGAAAAATTGTCTCCCAATAGGTTGGCTGTAACTCCAAAGACTTCGCCATAAATGGCATTATATTTCTCAAGATTGGTCATAGTATTTATTTGTTTGACAGTTTGCTATATAGTTTTTTGCCTGCTTCATTCTTCGGGATGCAGGGTATAACACGTATTTCAAAGGAGGTGGCTACGATATGCGTCTTTTGTACGAGCGTGTTCTTGACCTCATCCTGTTTGCCGG
The DNA here is from genome assembly GCA_963591775.1 of bacterium. GTDB lineage: Bacteria > Bacteroidota > Bacteroidia > Bacteroidales > Paludibacteraceae > Colicola. Next base: position 103,496 of record CAVATM010000005.1, on the reverse strand, counting down.
CATCGGTGATATAGACAATCATCTTCTCATCGGTACCCACACAGGCGCACTCTGCACTGCAAGCTGTTTGCAGGATTTGTTCACATTCGTCCAACCCGACACGCATACCGAAGAGTTTGAGAAAACGCCCCATACGCCCGACAATATAGTAACAGCCGTCCTCGTCGAAGAACGCCAAGTCGCCCGTGTGTATGAATCCATTCCGTTCATCCCCTAGAGCCAAGTCGGAGAGACTGTGTGCGTAGCCCATAGTGACGTTCTTTCCACGGTAGCACATCTCGCCTTCGGTGTACGGAGTGGTGATGTGGGTGCCGTCTTTCGCCAAGAGAGACAACTCGCCGTTCGGTACAGCGATGCCGATACTGCCGACTTTCTCTATTGCCCATTTGGCAGGTAGATATGCCATGCGTGCCGTACACTCCGATTGTCCGTAGGTAGCAATCCAGCGCTTATTGTGATCGCAACAGTATTCGGCAAACTTGAGGTTTAAGTCGGTAGGCATTTTTCCCCCCCCCTGTGTGAGCAATTCCAAGTTGGGTAAATCCATTCGGAAGAATCGCATCAGGTTGAGAATTTGGAAACTATACGGTACGCCCGTGAAAGAGGTGGCTTTTTGATCTTTGAGGAATGCCCAGAACTTGGCGTCCGTCATGCTCAAGCTTGTGATGAGGATAGTGGCACCCACGCGTAGATGGCTGAAGACCATAGATAGACCCATGGTATAGTATAAGGGCAATACCATGAGTGGGCGATCTGCAGGTTTGAGTGAAAAGAAAGTGGATATATTAAGTCCTGCCGCTTCGATATTGTCGTAGCTATGGCGTACTAACTTTGGGCTGCCAGTGCTGCCGGATGTTGGCAGGAGATGACTCAGGTCGGGGTGCAGTTCGGACAAGGGATTGGCTGTCCGGTAGAGTGTATAGCCGAACTGACTGTGCAGGGCGTTTCCCTCTATTCGCAAGGAGTCCGCTGCGCAGATGTATGCGGGGCGGTAGGTGGAGAGCAGGTTCTGATACAGAGAGTCTTCCGTCTTGGTGTTGAGTATCAAAGGCACCAATCTGCGACTCGACAGCATCGCCATTGTCCATGCTATGCCACCGATATTGTTTTCCACCAGCAGAAAGCACAATGCACGCTTTGGCACCATATTGGTAACGGCGTCTGCCAATGTGGATATATCAGCATAACGAAGAGTGTTACCATTAGAGTCGATGGCTGCAAGGCGTGATGGTTTTATGTTTTCTATTCCTAACATTTTTTCTGCGAAGAGTTTTCTATTAGTTGTTTTGGTTAATAAGATTGATCACTACTTTGACCATAATATCTTTCTCTTCAGTACGGCTTTCGGCAATCATTAGTGTGAGTGCCACCAACGTGTTGTTCCCTATGCGTTTCGTACCATCTGCGCCATAGAGTATGCCATTGTTGTTCAAAAAAACAAAGAAATAACATCGCTGCTATGCGTTTGTTGCCGTCGCTGAAAGAGTAGTTCTTGGTTACCAAATAGAGCAACATGGCTGCCTTTTCTTCTACAGACGGATACAATTCTTCTCCGCCGAAAGCCTGGTATATCTGTCCGATACTAGACCTGAAAGAGTTATCTTTTTCGTTGGCAAACAATGCACTACCACCAAATTTTTCTTTCAGTACGGAGATAGCCTCCATCGCATTCTCATAAGTGACGTGAAAAGGTTCTTTGGTAGTTGTTTTTTCTATAGTCAGTGCTTGATAATCATAGTGGTCAAGAGTGTCCAATGCATATACATAGTCGCTTATCACATAGAACAAACCGGAGTACTCGTCTTGTGTAGGTTGCTCTTGTAGCGAAAGCGTTCGTGACATCAGTGCCACAACCCCCTTCAACTCTTGGTAGTGCTGGAGTTGAATGTTTTGGTTAATAGCATAGCCTTTGACAAGATAGTCTTTAAGAATCTTTGAAGTCCACTGACGAAAGGCTACACCCTGTATAGAATGTACTCGATAGCCGACAGATATGATGACATCAAGATTGTAATAATCAAGTATAACCTTCTGTGTAAACCCCTCTCTACGTCCATACTCCTTGGGGTGTGCAAATTTTGCACACCCCAAGGACTTAGCGACTTCACCCTCCTTAAAAACATTATTAATGTGGCGTGTTATTACCGTTCTTTCGCGCCCAAATAATTGACTCATCTGTTCCACATTGAGCCACACGGTATCTGCATCCAACTTTACTTCAAGTTGGATGCTATTGTCTGGATTGTTATAGATGGCTATTTCCGAATGTGGTATGTCGGTCAGTTTCTGCATTAGTTGCTACTATGCTGCTGTTTTAGAATTTGAGTTAAACGATGAGATGTTTCTTTTCTTATTTCTCTGCCAAATTAATCAAACTTGTGCATTTTGCACAGGTTGGGTGACTGATACATGCTCTTGTATGTAATTCTTGGAATGTGCAAAAATGCACGTTGCTATTTTGTTCTATTCTTTATTTTCTTGAAAATGCTACTAATATACCTACGAATGTTTGACTCTGCCCTATTACAAAGAATTGTCATTTGATCTATATCGTACTCTCATTCAACTTAACTTCGAGTAGGATTTATTATTAGAATCCTTATATAGATAAGTATATCTTCGATTGTGGTGTATGCATATCATCATATCTACCGATAAAGAAATGGGCTTTATATAGAGGCACAGCCGTCCACTCCGAGTATCTGCCCTGAGATGTAACTTGCGCGGTCGGATGCCAAGAATGCGCAGGCGTGTGCAATATCTTTGGGTGTGCCGAGTCTGCCTAGTGCGATACGCTGAATACGAGCATCGATTTTCTCCCCGTTTGTTTTGTAGAGCTCGGTGAAACGCTCGGTCTTGACAATGCCTGGTGCGACTGCATTGATGCGGATACCTTGCGGTGCAAGTTCTTTTGCTGCAGACTTGGTCATAGAGATAATTGCACCTTTGGTTGCAGAATAGGCCACTTGCCCCGGAGACCCAAGTACTGCAGTGACGGAAGCGATATTGACGATACTGCCGCCACCATTGCGCGCCATTAGTCGACTTACAAGTTGTATGAGTTCGAGTACGGCGATAACATTGACAAGGAACATCCGTTCGGTCTCTTCGCGGATAATCATGCCTATCTTGCGGTTATAGACGATGCCCGCGTTATTGACGAGACAGTCTATGCGTCCCTCTGTCTTGTATATCTGCATAAATGCGGTCTTGACGCTACTTGTGTCCGTAACATCCATGACGACGGGATGAATGTGGTTGTCATCCGAAGTGAATTTCTGTCGGTCGCAGGCATAGACAATAGCGCCATCGTCTGCAAACTGCCGTGCAATTTGCTTGCCGATACCTTGTGCTGCGCCCGTGATGATACAAACTTTATCTTGAAGTAGATCCATAATAATTTAGTCTTGATATGGGTTTTAACTCAGCCGTCGTGCAGGATTGCCAAACATAGTCCAGTAGTCCTCCACATTGCGTGTTACGAAACTGCAGGCTCCGATGTGGGTGTGATTACCGATATGTACCTCGTGGTTAATGACAGCGGAAGTATGAATCATGTTGTCGTGTCCGATAGTGATCCCCCCAATCAGCATTACATGTGAGTCTATGCGGTTCCAATCTCCGATAACAACATCGTGCCCGATAATCATATTCGACTGAATGAAATTGTAGTCGCCTATGTGTGCATCAGCGGCAATGGTGGTGAAGGCTCCTACCAAACAGCCTTTTCCGAGGTGAACATTCGTTCCGATGCGTGCTGTGTGGTGGATTAGGGTGAGAAATTTCCCGCCTCGCTGAATGATACTCTCCATACATGGACGGCGAGACGCTCCTCCGATGGAACAGATAAAGATGTCGTTGGATTGCGGTTGGTAGTCCGCAATAGAGGACAATATGGGAGGATAGCCTTGAAAAGCATCCAATACATGCAGATTGTCGTCGATATAGCCCTTGATGTCGAAATCAGTGCCATATCCCACACTCTCGCGTGCCATATCGAACATGGTGCGTCCCATACCGCCTGCGCCAATGATTATTAAGTGTTTCACTTGTACTTTAATTTAGTCTGCAAAGTTACAAAAAACATCTGGTTTCCGCAAGGTTTTTCCGAATCATTAGAGGTCACTCTATTGCCGGATATTTAGCAAAGGTGTCAGATTCTTTATTTAGTTAATGGTGCGTAGTCGAGAACTCCTTTGAATATGTCGGTGAGTTGTCTAGCAATGATCTGTGGAGAAAAGCGTGCTTGACAGTCATCGGCAATGGCTTCGTGACTATATTGTGTGCGGGTCGTGTACATCGTCCGAATAGCAGTAGCCAAGGCGTCAATATCGTCCACGGGGACAAGAACTCCATTGTCGGGCGTGATGATGTCATCCGGACCTCCACATCGTGTGGCGACAACAGGTAGCCCGCAAGCCAATGCTTCTATAATTGCCACGCCAAACGTTTCTCCACGAGAGGGAAGTATAAAAACCTCACTATTTTGCAGTAGCGAGGCTATTTCTGTTTTTGTCTTTTGTCCGAGCAGTCGGATATGGTTTTGCAAACCGCTGTCATTGATTAGGTACTGTAGATTGGCGTGTTCTTCTCCGTCTCCGATGACGAGCATTTGCCAATCAGCGGGAAGCGAGTCTTGAACTTGCAGAAAAGCCGCAGGCAGCAGATCAAAACCTTTTCTGTGTATTAAACTACCCGTGGTGATGAATGTAAACGGGTGCGGAGTGGTGGAGGCAATGTATGTAAATTCCTTGCCGACCATGTTGTGGACTACAAGAGAAAATATATGAAGTTGTGATTGAATGTTTTTCTGCAGTGCTGAAGAAACGGTTAATAGTTGGTCTGTGTGGGCATAAGCGTCTTGCGCAACAGGAATAATTGCAGGTTTTATAGGTGTTTTTCCCATCTCACTCCAATGTTCCATTGTGACAAGCGGAATGTTGTACTTCTGCTTGAGTATTATTGCTATTTGTGTGTTGGAAAGATAGTGTGAGTAGAGAACATCCGGCGTGCCATAACGGCGAACAGCCCGTTGGTAGATTTTATTCAGTTGCCATGCTTTGAAGTGTACATTAAGGCGTTGTCCAAAGATAAGAGAGAATACAGCCCCCGGACAGAGAAAGATGTTATAAGTGGGGATATCGTTGTTTTCGGTGAATTGTATGCCCAATGGGCGCCAATAGAAACGGAAACGGCTATCGACACTGAGTATAATAACATGATGTCCTGCTTGTGCAAGGGCTTCTGCTTGGTCTTTCTCGAAACTGCCCCATTGTGGGGCGTGTGTGGACGGATAACCACGTGCGATTAGGAATATGGTCATATTAGTGTGTATGTTTTTTGGGGTAGGTATGCCTTAATCCATTAGTTTTTTACGCAATATATCTAAATAACCGTGTCCAAAACGCAAATCCGGTTCTACATAGTTACCTTCACCCCATTCGTTCCATGACATCAAAAATACAATTTTATGTTCTTGCGCCTTATCCTTTATGAGACGAAGTACTTGGTCTATCTGCTCTCCAAATACGGCGGGAGTACTATGAGTATAAATATGGGCTTTGCGTCCACTACGAGGTGTGCGATCCCAGTTTGGCATTAGGGTTGGATAAACATTTTCCCAGGTATCTTCTTCTGTATAAAGGTACTTGTTGATATGCTTTTGATCACATTTGGATATGGGGATGGGCATATGCTTAAACAAGCGCATAACGAGAGAACGCCAGACAATCTCCCCAAAAGAACGACAATATAATTCCGCACGATGATATCCACGACTATTGACGGCATCAAATCCCGCATCTAAAAGTGCGTTGTAATGCGTAGAGGCATAGTTGGGTATATGTTTCGTAATAGCGGCTTTGAGAGTTTTCTCTTTTTCTTTTAATGTAAATCCAAGTCCTATGAAGTATATACCTTTTAATCCGTTTTCAATGGCTAATTGCTGCCACAAATTAATAAATTCTTTCGGATTTGGAAGCGCTAACGCACAAAAAATATAGAATACTGGTTTGCCATCAACAGTGATATATCGTTTGTCTCGAAAAGCAGGAAGAACATCATAAAAATGCAAAATATATTCTTCTTTGGAGTACGTTACTTCCATTAAAGTCATTTCTTTTTGTTGACGAGTGCCTACTTCCCAACTCTTATTTGTCCAATTATGGTTGGCCCAACCCAAACAAAAAGGAAAATCTGGTTTGCCGCTATTGAGAACCTCGCAGAAAGGACGTTCCAATAGTTTTTTGTCGTGTCGAAACCAATAGTGCCAATAGCAGAATCCTTCTATTCCTGCTTCGCGAGCCATAGCGGCTTGCTGCTCGCGTATTTCTGGTACGCGTAGGTCATAAAAACCCAAATCGGCAGGGATGCGGGGCTGATAATGACCTCGGAAAAGCGGCTTGGCTTTGGCTACATTTGTCCATTCCGTGAACCCTTTGCCCCACCATTTGTCGTTTTCAGGAATCGGATGGAACTGAGGGAGATAAAATGCTATTACTCTTGCTTTGGGCATAATTAATATGAGATAAAAAACGTTTGTAACGGCGGTATATGGTGTGCTGCCAATGTTTGGCAGCAAAATGTTTGTAAAAGATTAACTGATGAGAAATGGCAAATAGTTGTCGGGGGTGATGATATCGGTATGCAGGGGACGATAGGTGTTGAGAAACAGATTTGGGAATGGGGTGTTTTGTCTTTTTGAATTCCATTTCATTTCAAACAGGTGTAATTCACCATTACTCTCTTCTATGTAGTCTATCTCTTGTTTGTCTGCTGTGCGCCAAAAATAGGTGTTAACGGCACGGTCGGTATAGTGGTTGTATTTCATACGCTCCATAATAAAGAAGTTCTCCCACAAAGCCCCTGCATCAGTCCGCATTTCGAGAGGTGCAAAGTTGTTCAGAATAGCATTGCGAATGCCCAAATCGTAAAAATAAATCTTTTTTCCTTTGGTCAGTTCGGTCCTGAGATTGCGGCTGTAACTATTGAGACGAAAAACAATAAAACATTTTTCTAAAATGTCAATGTATTTTTCTACGGTTTTGTTATCAATGCCTACGGTTTTGCTCAATTCGTTGTAACTGACTTCGCTGCCAATCTGTAATGCCAATGCAGTCAGCAGTTTTTGCAATACCGCTGATTTGCGTAGTCCCTCTAATTCCAAAATATCTTTGTAGAGATAACTCTCGGCTAATTCGCGCAATGTTTTCTCTGGAGGCAATGTTCCGTAGAGTACTTCGGGATAACTTCCGTATATCAGGCGTTGGGACAATCTGTCCCGCACGGCAATCAGACCTTCGGCGTGATAAATCTCTTCGGTGGAGATGGGGTATAAAAAGTATTCTATTTTGCGCCCGGTCAGCGGTTCGTTGATGCGATCGTGTAATCCGAGAGAAGACGAACCGGTAACCAGCAGTTGTACATCAGGAAAATTGTCGGTTATTAGTTTGAGAGTGATGCCGATATTTTCCACACGTTGTGCCTCGTCGATAACAAGAGTTTTGTTGTCTGCTATCAACATTTTTAAGTCGGTGAGTGACGGACTATTCAGTATGTCGCGTGTGCTTGTCTGGTCGCAGTTAAGCCAAAGAGTAGGAGTTTTGAGAGTATCGGCTAATTGGTGAAAAAGAGTAGATTTACCTACTTGTCGTGCGCCTACCAACAAGATGGCTTTCCCTTTGCCTATATAATTTGCAATGACGGGTTGTAGTGTTCGTTGAATCATACTTTTCCTCTATTAACGCTGCAAAGGTAGTGAAAAGAAATGGTTATTCCAAATATATTGCCGTGTTTTTGGATTGTATTCCAAATATATGGCAATATTTTTGGATTGTATTCCAAATATATTGCCATGTTTGGGATTTGCAGCCTTGATAATAGTTTTGTTTTATTTTGCAATATCTTTATAAATCTGTACCAGTTCTTTGCTGATTTCTTTCCACGATTTGAAACCTTTGGAATAGTCTTTTTCGATATTCTTTCTATAGGTCTGTACTTTTTCGGGGTGGGCAACCAGTTGTTCCATTGCACCTGCTAATGCGCTGCAGTCACAAGGAGGAACAATAAGACCATATTGGTCGTGCAGAACCTGCTCGGGAAGACCGCCTACGTTAGTAGCAATAATCGGGAGATTAAATGCAAAAGCAGACATTACAACACCGCTTTGTGTAGCATCTTTATAGGGGCATATTGCACAATAGGCCCCTTGTATTAGTTCTGCTAACTCCGAATCGGGAATAAAACGATGGCGGAATTCGATATAGTCTGTGTTTTGATAGGCAGATATATCAAATGGATACTCCCCCCTTCCTGCTACAATCAGTCGCATTCCTTGGCATTTAGTATGTACCTGTTTCATTGCTTCTAACAGGCAGTCTATTCCTTTATTGGAGGCGATTTGACCGAAGAATAAGAAATAATCTTTAGACGGGTCTGTATCTTTCGCGTGCATACGCAGATAATCATATCTGCCCAAACGGCTATCATATATGTGTTTGTCTTCCAAGTGATTCAAAGCAATACATTCTTTTTTCTGTGCTTTGTTCAGTATGATAAAATGCCGCAGTAACCGAAATCCCCATTTGCGTGCTTTTAGAATCGAAGGGGTATTGCATTGGGCGGTTGAATGGGGAAGCGGATCGTGAATGGTAAGTACTATTTTTTTGCGGAGAAAATACAGAGGAATTTCGTAGTATTTTGGGAAATCCGTAATATGTATCACATCGTATTTGCGCAGTCGCCACGCAAACTTGATATAGAGCCACAGATTTGAAATTTGCCACATGCGTTTTGCATCGGAATTAACCACCCAAAAATGCTCCTGTGCAATTAAACAGCTATAGGCTTTTAATTCTGGATAAATGTCTGTGGCGCGGAATATCCCGTTTTTAGGAGATGGTTTTTGCAAGTTGAATGCAGCACCTTTGTAAGACAATTCTGAAACAGGGACAAAATAGTCTATATCAATCAAATCTGACAACTCTTGCAGCAAAGATAAATCTACATCCGAAAAGTATTTGGGTGAATAATAGGCTATTTTAAGACTCTTTTCCATAGGCCAGAAAGGATTTGAGAATTTCCATACTTTTAGTGTATGTTTGTTGCATAGCGACAGTGTTGATATGTAATGATATGGCTATCAGATGACCGTATCTGCAACTGTTAGTCATATAACGTAGCATTTTTTTTACAGAAAGGTGATGTTTTTGGCAAACATATATATTTGAATCCAGTTGCTTACGGAAAGTATTCTCGCTAAAAGGTCTATCTAATGTCAAATGAATATATTTGCACATCGGCAGGTATTTGATTTTATATGTCGGGAAGTGTTCTCTGATACGCAGATGAATATCAAACTCTTCTGCATACATAAAAATATGTTCGTCAAACAAACCGATTTGTTCAAATACATCTTTCCTGATTGCAAAAAATGCCCCTTGCAACCACATTCGTTTGTAGTCATATTTTTCCGTTTTGTAGGCTATGAGACGCCCGATACTTTGTAGAAAACCAATCTGGGTGAAATCATAATAGAAAGATGCATTAGCATTGTCTATGGCACCAAATTGCTTTCCGCCGCACATTACAACATCTGGTTTCTCTAATGTCTTGATAAACGTGTTAAATACAGGCATAATCAATCGTACATCGGGATTCATAACGGCAATTATAGGTGCGGAAGACGCTCTTATTCCGATATTGTTACCCTGCCCATAGCCTCCATTCTTTTCGTTCTTAATTACAATGACATCAGGGTATAGTTCTTGTAATTTGCTGTACATAGTTTCATAGCCTACACTATTGTTGTCCACGACAATAATCTCTAATCCATCGCCTATGTCGTTGTATTTATACACAGAAGTGAGACAATCATAGATGTCTTTCTCAGAATTGTAAGTCAGTATGATGAGGGATAATTGTTTGCTCATTTCTTAAACCTGAAAGTGTATTTGAACAATATGTATAATCCGACAGACATTAGAATACCGAGTGTTTCTCTTATTTGCCCCAAAAACGGCCAACTAAAGATACCGCGTATGGGAAAATAGAATAGAATGATAATGATGATAAGTTGACTGAATTCTAATCTTGAATTAGAAAAATGTAAGAGTTTCTTTGATATAAAGACATAAAGAGATAGAAATAAGACAAGTCCAATAAATCCCATATCCATAAGTGTGTCTCCGAGAAAGGTAAAGAATACATTATTCTGCAAAGGATATATATTATTTAGAAAATCATAATAAGCGGACATATTGTAGATTTGATGTGTTAACAGAAAGGTCGTAAGAGGAAATAAACGCTCTGGATAAAGGTGTACTATATCAATAAAGGGAATGCAAGCACAAAAGTTATTTAGCGGTTGTCCAGCATAGCCGATGACAGAGTTTAGTACATAATTAGCAACTGAAGAATCGAAACGGGAGGTAGTGATGGCAATAAATCCGAGTAATCCAATTGTTCCAAGTCCACAAAATAAAATTGTAATCAGTTTGCGCTTATAAGGCTCTATTTGTGGGCGAAATAGAAAATAGTATATCAAAAAAGTTAGTCCCCACCAAAGGATTTGCGCTCGACCTCCGCCTGAAAAAGCAGAGAAAGCCATATACATGGATAAAAATAACAAACCAAAGCGAACCCATGCGGATTGTTTGCATATACTAACAGATACAAACCAACATAATAATAGTAAGGGGGACATAGTTGTAATAACCATAGGTATCCATAACCAAAATTGTCTTTGGCTATGATAGTTTTTGAGGCTGTCCATTGATTCGTTGTAAGCATCAACCCGACTATCTTGTAGGTTGTCAATTATTATTGAATAAGCCCCTGAAACAATTACATAAAATATTCCGCATAAAATAAAGAATATGCACATGTAGTGGAATAATTGTGTTTTGTTTATGTGCAACTGGAGTCCTTTTGTGTCTAATCGAAGGAGAGGATAAAGTATAATGGTCCATAATATACAATATAGAACAACACTAACTATACTAATAGCATAATCATTACATCCCCATTCTCCGTATAAACTTCTAATATCTAATAAAATTTGAAATCCACTACATATATCAATCCATAATAAAGACATTGCTCCTGCTCCAAATCGCATATTGGGCTTGCGTAAATGAAGAATAAGCCATGTAGTGAAATATATAAATGGTATATAAATCATGGTCTGTTATTTTTTTATTAATGTGATAGCCTGAGTCAAGTCCTGCCATCCTAAAAGAAGGCATTGGGTTTGGCATGTGAAAGTATGGCGATAGGGTGGAATAAACAGAGATGAGAAATAGCCGGCAACGAGGTTGCTGATAATAGCAATCCATGCAGCAGCAATGACTCCAAAGCGTGGTAGGAGTAAGTAATTAAGCAATACGCAGGTAATACACCCTGTTGTATCTCGGATAAGCGTCCATTTCTGTAGTCCCTCTGCGACTATCATTTGACCGGCTACATTGCTAAGTGCGATACTTACTGCTTTGAAAGACAGTACTTGTAATATGGGTACGGAAGGTAGGTATTGTACGCCAAAAGTATAGCGGATAAGCGGATAAGAAAGTAGAGATACCACAATAGAACATAGAATAGTACTCCATACCGTTATGTTCATAAATTGTTGGTTCTGGCGATGATACTCCTCTTTGTTTGTTTTCCATAGGTTAGATATGATAGGCATATAGGTTTGGCAGATAGTTATGGGTACGAACATCAGCACACTGACGAAGGCGGAGGCTGTAGAGAAATACCCAACAGCTTCTTTGTCGATCATATTGCCTATCATAACTTGGTCGATGCGCTGGTAGATAACGACTGCAGCACCGCTCAAAAGCAAAGGAAAGGACTCCTTAATCAGATACTTGGCGGTTGCTCGGTCGAAAGTCCAGAGAGTGGGCGAGGCAATTTTCTTGCGGTAAGAGAGTAGGTACCCGCCGGCAATAAGCACTGTATCGAACAGCGTGGCAGCAATGAACCACACCAATGGAGCATGAAGCAAGAGAAGTATGACCTTGATAGCAGCACCTATAATAGTACGGCTAATCTCGGTTTTGACAATATATTCGTTCCAAACAATAGAGGTAAAATAGTTGCGAATGACGCTGAAGGTCTGCATAATCATGCTCAATGAGTAGAGCGTAATCATCCATTTTGTGAAGGTGTCTGCTTCGAATAGCCATGCCGTGGCGATGACAAGCACCATCGTAATGGCAGCAAAGATTAGTTTCAGTCCGAAAGCCGTGCCGAGGATGGCATTGGCTTCTTTCGACGGGGTACGCCCATACTCGCCTGTGCCTACACACTTTGCCTCTTCGCGTATCTCGATATTATCCAATCCAAATGAAGCAAGGACTTGGAATAGAGCGACATAACTTGTTACATAACTCATCAGACCATACTGCTCGGGACCCAAATAGCGGGCAACAAATATACCCACTAACAGACTACCGAGCAGCGTAACCACCTTGCCCGTAACTGCCCACAGCAAGTTACGGAAGACCTTTTTCTTGGTCTCGGAGAGGTTGAGTCGGTTGAGTATGCGGTCGATGAAGGACATTGGTGCTTGTCGTGTAGATGCGTTGATGTGTTGTTGAATAGGTTATTGGATGGTGAGGGTAAGAGGAGTTAGTCGCGGCGGAAGAGGTCGCGGGTATAGACCTTTGCCTGTACATCGTCCAGGCAGGTATCGTAGCGGTTGGCTATGATGGCTTGGGATTGTGCCTTGAACTGCTCTAAGTTGTTTACTACTAATGAGCCGAAGAAGGTAGAGCCGTCGGGTAGAGAAGGTTCGTAGATGATAACTTGTGCACCCTTGGCTTTTACACGCTTCATAATGCCCTGAATGGAGGACTGACGGAAATTATCGGAGTTCGATTTCATTGTCAGACGGAATACACCAATTGTACACGGGTGCTCCTCACGGGCGTTGTACGAGCCATTGTTGTAGTAGTCGTAGTAGCCCGCCTTGGCTAATACACGGTCGGCTATAAAGTCCTTGCGGGTTCGGTTGCTCTCGACAATGGCTTCTATTAAGTTTTCAGGGACATCCTGATAGTTGGCAAGCAACTGTTTGGTGTCCTTGGGGAGGCAATAGCCGCCGTAACCAAAGGATGGATTATTATAGTGCGTGCCGATACGCGGGTCGAGGCATACGCCGTTGATAATATCTTGTGTGTTCAAGCCTTTCATTTCGGCGTAAGTATCCAATTCGTTGAAATAACTGACGCGCAGGGCAAGATAGGTGTTGGCAAAGAGTTTGACTGCTTCTGCCTCGGTGAAACCCATATAGAGGGTGTCGATATTCTCCTTAATCGCACCTTCTTGCAATAAGTGTGCAAAGGTGTGGGCGGCTTCGAGCAGGCGTGTATCATGGAGGTCGGTGCCGACAATGATACGGGAGGGATATAGATTGTCGTAGAGTGCTTTGGACTCGCGCAGAAACTCCGGTGAGAAAAGAATGTTCTTACTACCCAACTTGTTGCGAATTGCTTCGGTGTAGCCTACGGGAATGGTCGATTTGATGACCATAATAGCATTAGGGTTCACCTCCATAACAAGGCGGATGACATCCTCAACGGCAGAGGTATCGAAGTAGTTCTTTTGGCTGTCGTAGTTGGTGGGTGCAGCAATGACCACGAAATCCGCTTCGCTATACGCCTTACGCCCATCAAGCGTGGCAGTAAGGTCGAGCGGTTCCTCGGCGAGATACTTCTCGATATATTCATCGTGGATAGGGGACTGGCGACGGTTGATCTTTTCTACTTTCTCCTGCACAATGTCAACTGCTAACACATGATTTTGTTGGGCTAGCAGTGTGGCGATAGAAAGACCTACATATCCGGTTCCTGCAACGGCGATGGTCATAAGCAACTTATTTAATCTAATGTTTACTATTTAATTCGCAGGCGAGAGCGCCCGCATCCCCGGTGTTAGAGGCGGGCATCGACGAGAGTACGGTCGACGAAGTTCTTGACATCGAAGATGACGGCACCTTGCTCCTTGTACTTCTTGAAATCAAAAGTCTTGAATTGGTCGTGGCAGACGCATGCGATAATCGCTGCATAATGCTTGTCTGGGTCAACGGCTGGTATCAAGTCTTTGCCGTATTCGTGGCGTACTACTTCGGCGTTTGCCCATGGGTCGTAGATGTCCACGCAGCAGCCGAAGTCCTCCAACTCGTTGGCGATATCTACTACCTTGGTGTTGCGGCAGTCGGGACAGTTCTCCTTGAAGGTAACGCCCATGATAAGCACATTGGAGTGGAGTATCTTATGGTCGTGCTGAATCATGAGTTTCAGAGTTTTATCTGCTATGAACTTGGCGATAGAGTTATTCACTGCACGCCCGCTTAAGATAACTTTCGGGTCGTAGCCAAGCGACTTTGCTTTGTGAGCAAGATAGTATGGGTCAACGGAAATACAGTGTCCGCCCACTAGTCCGGGGCGGTACTTGAGGAAATTCCACTTGGTACCTGCCGCCTCAATGACATCGTTGGTGTCGATGCCCACACGGTCGCAGATAAGCGCTAACTCGTTCATAAAGGAGATATTGACATCACGCTGGCTGTTCTCCACCGCCTTGGCTGCTTCTGCCACTTTCATATTCGGTGCACGGTGTGTGCCGTTCTCGAGTATGGAATTGTAGAGCGCATCTACCACATCGGCTATTTCGGGAGTAGAACCCGAAGTGATTTTCTTTATCTTGGTCAGCGTATTGACCTTGTCGCCCGGGTTGATACGCTCTGGGGAATAGCCACAGAAGAAGTCCCGGTTGAATTTCAAGCCGCTGAACTGCTCCAACACCGGCACGCAATCCTCCTCGGTGCAACCCGGATAGACGGTGGACTCGTAGATAACAATATCGCCCTTGTGGAGCGTCTTGCCGATGGTCTCGCTTGCCTTCAACAGCGGTGTGAGGTCTGGGTTGTTGAAACGGTCGATAGGGGTAGGCACGGTAACGATATAGACATTTACATCATTGAGTGCTTCGGAGTCGGAGGTGAAGCTAAGCCCAATCTTGTGGGTGGTATCGTAGAGGTCGCGTGCCTGCTTCATGCCGATAAGGTCGGCTTCGAGCGTATGGTCTTTGCCAGCGCTCAGTTCCTCAATACGCGCCTTGTTGATGTCAAAGCCAAGTACACGGTATTTCTTGCCGTACTCCACTGCAAGCGGAAGTCCGACATAGCCTAAGCCGACTACCGCAATCTTTTTGTCTGACAAATTCATAATATGTATGCTGGTTGAACCTGTTGTTGGTATTCCTATTGGGTTGCCCTATCGTTTAATCATTTCGTATCGTCGTACGAATCGGTACTGCGATGCGTTTTTTCATTTGATGTTCGGTTTTTCCTTCGGGAGTGCTTCGGGGAAATACCGAAAAATGTTCGATATGGGTCATTTCATTCGATATTAGTCATTTCATTCGATATTGGGTCATTTCATAAAAAGCCCGCAAAGATAACTCTTTTTCTCTATATATGCAAGGGAAGTGCCTAAAAACAGCCCAAACCGACCGGTAGGGCATTTCTTTGGCACAAAATTTGGTTGAGTAGCGGTGTTGTAGTATCTTTGTGTTGATTTGGCTACTATATAGCCCTTTTTCTGTGCAGTTTTTCTATGCAATGACATAGAAATAACAAAGACTGCTAAGTGGTAGAATAACAAAACTGCTAATGGGTAGAATAAGACCGTCAAGTGGTAGAATAACAAAAACTGCTAAGTGGTGGAATAAACAGAGTGCCAATAAAACAAAGAGTGCCAATAATAAACTTCTATCGTTATAATGAAAAAATTCAATCTGTGGAATGCGTTGTGCGGATGGGTGGTTTTTGCCATTGCTGCTGCAACGTATCTCTTGACTATTGAGCCCACGGCGTCCTTTTGGGACTGCGGTGAGTTCATCTCAAGCGCGCATAAATTGGATGTGGGACACCCACCCGGAGCGCCGTTCTTTATGTTGATGGGGCATTTTGCCCAACTCTTTGCCTCGGACAATGCCCATGTGGCAATGTGTGTGAATGCAATGTCGGCACTGGCTTCGGCATTCACTATCTTGTTCCTGTTCTGGACCATTACGCTGCTTGCAAAGAAACTTGTGCAACCCGACACCATAGCCAAAGGCATCGGCATACTTGCTGCCGGGGCAGTGGGCGCATTGGCGTACACCTTCTCCGATACATTCTGGTTCTCGGCTGTGGAGGGTGAAGTCTATGCCTCGTCGTCGCTCTTTACGGCAGTGGTATTCTGGCTCATCCTGAAATGGGACGAACACGCAGACGAAGAGGGCGCAGACCGCTGGTTGATACTGATAGCCTACCTGATGGGCTTGTCTATCGGTGTGCACCTGTTGAACCTGCTGACTATACCTGCCATTGTACTGGTGTACTACTTCCGCCGCTATTCGTTCTCGTGGAAAGGGGTTATCACGGCTTTTCTCGCCTCGGTAGCGATATTGGCTGTGATTCTCTACGGCATTATTCCGGGCTTCCCGACGATAGCAGGTTGGTTTGAGTTGCTGTTTGTCAATGGGCTGCATTGTCCGTTCAATACGGGATTGGCTGTCTATATCGTGCTGACCATCGCTGCCCTTGTTTGGGCTATCTGCGAGAGCATGCACGAGACCGATACACTGACCGTACGACAGATAGTATCTTTTGTATGTGCGTTTGCCCTCTCGGGCGCCGCCTTCCTATTCGAGAGTTGGTGGATAGGATTGCTGCTGAGTGCGGTTCTTCTCGGTCTGCTGCTCTGGAAACGAGGGCTTGTACCTTCGCGTGTGCTCAATACGGGCGCACTGATGATAGCCGTGATACTGATAGGCTACAGCAGTTATGCCGTACTGGTGATTCGCTCGAGTGCCGATACGCCGATGGACCAAAACTCGCCGGACAATGTATTTTCGCTCAAATACTACCTCAACCGTGAGCAGTATGGCGATCGCCCGCTATTCTACGGACAATCGTACAATGCGCCGGTGGAATTGGACATCAAAGGCAATATGTGTATTCCTCGAGAGAAACAGGGACATGCACAATATGCACCGGCTCCTCACGAGGAGGGCAAGCCAGACCGCTATGCGATAACGGGCTACAAGACGAGTTATGTCTATAAGAAAGAGTTCTGCATGCTCTTCCCGCGTATGTATTCACCGCAGGATTCCCACAAGCAAGCCTACAAGGAATGGGCAGACATCAAAGGAAAGCGTGTGCGCTACGATTACTGTGGACAGCAGAAGACCGACTATGCGCCTACCTTTGTGGAGAATATGCGGTTCTTCTTCCGCTATCAGGTGAACTTTATGTACTGGCGCTACTTTATGTGGAACTTTGCCGGTCGGCAGAACGACCTGCAGTCGTACGGTGACCTGTCGAAAGGCAACTGGATTAGCGGTATTCCGTTTATCGACAACGCTATGCTCGGCGACCAGTCGGCCCTGCCTACAGAACTGCGTGAGAACAAAGGACACAATGTATACTATATGCTCCCACTGTTGCTTGGCATTATCGGTATCGTATGGCAATGCGGCAAACGGATACAGAAAAACGGCGTCGAGGTGCGTGAGGGCTGGAAGTCGTTCACATTGACTTTCCTGCTATTCTTCCTGACGGGTCTGGCTATCGTAATCTACCTCAACCAGACGCCTTATCAGCCGCGTGAGCGTGACTATGCGTATGCAGGCTCCTTCTATGCGTTCTGTATCTGGATAGGATTAGGTGCACTGGCACTGATAGACTGGTTGAATACTGCCATAAAGAACCCGAAAGGACAAGTGGCCGTGGCAGCCGCTGTGACCGTTCTCTGTCTGCTGGTACCTGCACAGATGGCATCGCAGAACTGGGATGACCACGACCGTTCGCACCGTTACTCGTGTCGTGACTTTGGTGCCAACTACCTGAAATCGTGTGAGAAAGAGGGTATCATATTCTCCAATGGCGACAACGATACCTTCCCGCTCTGGTATAACCAAGAGGTGGAAGAAGTGGGAACGGATCTGCGTGTCTGCAACCTCAGTTATCTGCAGACCGATTGGTATATCTCGCAGATGAAGCGTCCGTACTACGAATCGCCCGCACTGCCTATCTCGTGGAAGTATAAGGACTTTATGCCCGGCAAGAACGAGGTGGCTTATGTGGACAACCGCCTGGGTGCTGTGTCGGTAGATAAGGCCTTTGAGTTCTTGCGTTCGGACAATCCGCGCACCAAGAAAGACGGCGAAAACTACCTGCCGTCGAACCAACTCTATGTGCTGACCCCCGATTCGGAGCGTATTACTTTCCGTTCGGCTCGTCGTTATACCCGCTCGGAGATGATGATAATGGAAATGGTCAGCCAAAGCAAGTGGCAGCGTCCAATTTACTTTGCTGTGACGGTGGGGAATGATTACTATTTGGGGCTGGAACCGTATTTCGAACTGACGGGTTTGGCATATCGCTTGACACCCAAACGCAGTGAAGACGGACAACCGCGTGTGAACACGGAGGTGATGTACGACAACATGATGAACAAGTTCTGCTATGGCAACATGAACTACCCCGGTATCTACATCGATGAGAACCTGATGCGCATGTGCCGCACACACCGTATGATGTTTGCACAACTCGCTGAAGCACTGATAAAAGAGGGTAAAGACTCGCTGGCTATCAATGTGTTGGACTATGCTGAGAAGATGCTGCCCGGATACAATGTACCGTACGACTACACTTCGGCGTCGATGGGTATGATGTATCTCATGGTAGGTGAACACGACAAGGGTGTGGCAATGTTGGACAAAGTGGCGCAGACAGGTGTAGAGTATTTGCAATGGGGCGCACAACTGACACGCCAACAACGCTCTTCTGCACAATCGACCATTGGACACTGGGGTGCCGTACTGGGCTATGTGTTGCAGAATGCCGACCGATTTGGTGAGAAAGAACTGGTGGATAAGTACTATCCTTCCTATATGCAATATATGGGACTCTAAGGGATAGGATAGATAGAATCAGACAGAGGCTACTCCGAATGGGGGAGCCTCTGTTGTGTTGATGGGAGCGATGGAAACAATGTATCGTTTCCATTTAGAAAAGTAATGTTTCCGAATAGAGGTATTGTGTGCAATTTTTGGGAGAATGGGGGCGGATATTCATATTCGAAGCGGAAAATTTGGTGAGGTAGGAGAATCGTGGTAACTTTGCAGGACAAAAGGTACATTGTAATGCGTGGTGGTGTACGGTATGTCAACTTGTATTATACGGCGTAAGGATTAGATATGAAATGGACAAAAGCGATAGGGGGAATGGTGCTGGGACTACTATGGACAATTGGGGTAGATGCCCATACGGATACGATACGGATAGAGGCACACGACTCTATACCGCTCTATATGACCGTATATACACCGCCTGACTATTCGCCGGACTCTGTCTATCCTGTACTCTACCTGCTGCATGGCATACACGGAAACCAATATGCCTGGGAAAAGAAAGCCCACATTAGTGCCTTGGCGGATAGTTTGATATCGGATAGCATAATCTGTCCCGTATTGATAGTAATGCCACTCTGTGTGGTGCATGACTCGACATACTCTACTCGTATTCCATGCTATATGCGCTGTATGCATGACTTCTTGCACTACACACGAAAAGAGAGTTTTGAACCGTATTTCCCGGAAATAGAGGATTTTGTGCGAAAGCAATATGTGCCTGCCGCATATCGTGAGAGAAAGACGGAGAGAGAGGAACCGGAGATAGACAGTATGCAGACCGATAGTATGGCGTTGGCGGTAGATACACTACGAAGAAGCAGAGATTGTATAGTCGGTATATCTTCGGGAGGACGGCAGGCGGTGGTAATCAGTTCGAAAAGGAGGCAAGGACATTTTGCCGTAGTGGGACTGTTCTCTCCGGTACTGGTGGCCAGTCAATTTCCCGAAGAGAGTATAGGGTGCGTCTATTGGATACGGTGTGGCAAAGGGGACATATTTCGCAACCGCTCCAGAAAAGCCAATACCTATCTGGAACGAAAGCAAATGCCGCATGACTATAGCCGTACGAACGGACGACACAACTGGAGTGTATGGCGAAGATATATTGCCGACTTCTTGGTATATGCCTACGGAGAGTAAAGGAAACGAAAACGCCCCCACACATCTGTGCGGGGGCGTTTTGTAGTAGAATGTATAACGGAATTAGTATTGGGTGTTCTGAGGATCGAAGTTGGTCCAACCATCCAACCAATTGTCGTTGGCGGAGAAAGCACCAATGTAGGAAACCGTCTTCATAGGCTCAAGGCTCGATGCCGTATTGGCAACCGCTGCGGCAATCGTAGCATCGGTGAAATCAGCAGCAGATAGAACAGGGCTGGAAGAAGAGGGGATGTACATATTCGACTCCATCTTCAAATCGGCCATCTCCATGGTCTTGCTGCCCTTCTGCGACAAGAACCAAGTAGTGGAGAAAGAGTGGGCTGCCGTCGGATCGAAGGTCTTGGTGGAATAGTCAAGCGCAAGCGAGTCCTTGTACTGCTTGTTCATATCCGAACCGATGATGTCGTAGTTGGCAAGCCATACATTCTGTACCTTAATGATACCATCCTCTGCGGCCTTCTTGCAGTCACCCTTCTCGCTGTCGATCATCACGCCGATAGGCCAACCGATAACCAACGAGTTGAAGCAGTTGAGGTGTGAGTTGCGTCGAATCTGCATAGCCGCTTGGAAACGACCGAGCGAAGAGTTGTTATTGGGATAGACATCCCCACCATCGATATAGTCTGCCGTATTGACAAACTGAGCATCAACTTTCGGACCTACGAAGGTGATATTGGAGAATACGCAAGAAGTGTAAGGCGATACGGAAGCACCATCTGCGCAGTTATCCGACTCAAAGCCGTTGGATTGGCTGATATCGGCAATACGAGAGTTGCGGATGGCCAAACCGAATTGTACATGACCCGAGAAACCGTTGTCGGTATCGAAATCGTCGTCCCAACCGTGGTATGCCACAAGGTATTGGCAATTAACCGTACCACCAAACCACTCATACGAGTCGTCGTTGCTGTAACTTACCTGCAAGTGGTCCACCTTGGTCTTGCTACCGATAGAACCGAAGGTGATACCGTTGATTTCCTTGTCGGTTTGGAAGGGGAAACCTGCAAACTCGACACGGACATAGGAGATAACACCCGAGCAGTCCTCGTTGTCATTACCACCATGCTTGGAACGGGGGCCACCCTCGATCTGTTGCTCGGTCTGGTTGTTGTTGGCACGACCGCAGAGAATCAGTCCGCCCCAGTCGCCCGGACGACGCTGGCCTACCGGTTGAGCACTGGTGAAGACAATCGGCTCGGTAGCCGTACCCTGTGCATAGAGTTTGCCACCACGCTCAATGATAAGCGCTGCTTTGGTCTCTTTGTCACCCTTGATGACCGTACCCGGCTCAATGGTCAGTTCGGCACCGTCTGCCACATAAATCCATCCCTTGAGCAGGTAAGTACCCTTGCGAAGGGTCTGCTTGCCCGTGAAAATGAACTCGTCGTCGCCGTTACCGAGTGTGTTGTTGTCGTAGAGCAGGTTGTCATCCGCAATCAGACCATCTACCTCCCGTGCGTTGTGGTCGGGATCGGTAGGCTCATTGGTGGAAGACTTGCAGCCCGAAAGAACGGCTGCGAAAAGGGTGCAAAGCACCGTGGCATGGAAAAATTTCTTTTTCATTGCTTGTTGTTTTTTGTTTGAATTGTATATGCAGTGATGCATGTAGTCTTTTGTTAATAATGATTGCGCAAAAAGGTGTTTTGGAATATATAAGGGCTATAAGAGCCCTATAAGAGTCTAAAGTGGTAGGGTAATGGTAGGGCGATACGTCCGAGATACATCCGAGATAGGCCGCTGATGGGAAAAATGGAACAATAGAATGTGTAAATTTGTAAATGAGTATATTTGGAAATGGAAAAATGATTAGAGTTTCCATGTAACCGAAAGGAGGAAGGTGCGGCCGGGACGGTAGGAACGAGTGACTTGCTTGATTTTCTCCGTCGTGCCATCCGACAATGTGGTGGTGGCAATCTGTTGATAGACAATCTTCTCACCGATGACATCACGCGCCGAGAAGCGTATCGTCCAATGCTCGCCAAACGATTTACCAAGGTTGAGGTCGAGCATATTGCGCGGCATCTCGTAGGAGTCCGGAATGGTAACGGCATCATCGCTGCCCGAAAGACCCACGCTGCGACCGACACCGATGAGGCGCTTGCCGATGCGGTTGTACAACACCGAGCAACTCCATCCTGTACGCTCGTGGGCGTAGAAAAGACCCGTATTGATGAGATAAGGCGACTGACCCTGCATAGGGCGGGCAGACTCACGAGACCCCTCGGGGAACTGTACCCGGCTATGAATAAGCGCCCCGTTGAAGGTGAACTGGAAGCCACGCATTCCCATGAAAGACAAGTCCTTGCGAATATCTAACTCGGCACCGTAACTATAAGCACGGTCGGCATTCTGATAACTATAAGTAAGGTCGGTTCCACCCGTAACGGTGTAGGTCCACTCGATGGGGTGGCGGAAATGCTTGTAGAAAGCCGCCACGGAGATAATCTCGCCCTTGCCGCCCTTGGGATAGTACTCGTAGCGTAGGTCGCAGTTCTGAATACGGCAGGACTGCAAGTCTATATTGCCTTGCACATTGGACGCAAGGTCGAAATCGTAGTACACCGACGGCGAGACCTCACGAAATTCGGGGCGATTGATGGACATACCATACGACGCACGCAAATAGTGGCGGTCGTTGATACGATAGGTAAGGTTGGCAGACGGGAAGAAATCGGAGGTGCGATAGTGGCTCGAACGGGGAGAATACTCGCGGTCGCGGGTGTTGCGAATGAGTTCCATATCGTGGTACTCGTAGCGTACTCCGGTATAGAGATTGACCGGTCCGAATGGCAGATTGAAGCCTACATAGCCCGCCAAAAGGGTATTGCGCCCCTCATAATTGTTGCGCCACTTGACTTGCTCGAGGAGGAAAAGACGGTCCACGCCATAGTTCTCGTCCTGCATCAGTTCTGTCGGGATATCCAACTGCCGAAAGCCCGTCGGGAGGGTGTTGGACGCCTGATTCCAGTTGTAATAGAAGGTGCGGGCAGAATAGGAACGGCTACGATACTCGCCATAGAAACCCGCCTTGAGTTGCGGCTCGAACCAGCCCCAATGGAAAGTCTCTGCATAGTCTAACGAGAGCGAACCGATATGCTCGGAGAGATAGGTATACTCGCGGGAGATATCGTTGGACGAGGAGAGTTGCAGCACGCCGTCCTCGAGGGCATCGTTGCGCAGGTAGCGGCGACGGTCGGGCTGGTTGCGGTTGGAGTAGGCATAACCGCCATTCCAACGGAATTCGATATCGTCGCCAAGGAAAAGATGGCGTCCTGTGAGTTGCCCCGAATAGGTGGTGCGGCTCTGGTAGTTGTACTCCGCCTGCTCCTCGGCATCGTTCTGCGCCGAGATACCCACACGGGTGGTATAGCGTTCACGCCCCAACTGATTGAATATATTCTTGAACTCGATGCGGTCCTTGCCGGCACGACGAGCGTAACTCAAGTTGAACATCACGCCGAGGCGGGTATGGATGGTCTGCTGGTCGTCTGTCGATTGACGGAGGTAGGAACTACGCTGCTGTGCCTCGTCGTAGGCACCATAGAGGCAGTTGAGCATATCACGGTAGTGCTTATAGTTGCGGCTATAGTTCCCGCTGAGGAGCATAGAGAGCGACTGTCCGTTGGAGAGCGTCCAACTCTCGCTGCCATTGAAGCTGAGTGAAAGGTCGCTGACGGGGGTGATTTTCTTGACAGTCCAGTCGTTATTGAACGAATTGGCGGTAAGAGAAACGCTGTTATCCACACCCGAATAGCCCGAGAGTGTAGAATGGATGCCGTTGGGCAGACCACGCATCCCGCTGTCGAAGCCGAGCCAGTCGGTGGGAGAGGATTTGGTGCGATAGAAGGAACGGAAATGGGCTTGGTCGTTGATGGCACCGCCCAACTGCACGCTCCACGACTTATATTCAGGGACATCCTTGGTCTGCACCAACACCATACCCCCCGAATAGTCGGCGGGGTACTCAGGGGCAGGGGACTTGATAATGACTAAGTTATCGAGTTGCGAAGAGGGGAGCAGATCGAAAGAAAAAGCACGGGAGTCCGCCTCGGAACTGGGCACGGCTGCTCCGTTGATCCACACCTGATTGTAGCGCTGCGACAGGCCGCGCACCATGACAAACTTATCGTCGATGAGCGAGATACCCGGCACACGGCGTATGACCTCGGAGGCATCACGGTCTTGGGACCGCTGAATCTGCTCGCTGCTGATACCGGTCTGGACACTGAGCGCATTCTTGGTGGACTGAAGAACACTCATCTCGGTGTTCTGTCGGCGCTTGGATGTGACGGCAACCTCCTGTAGCACCTCAGCGTCGGAGGAAAGAAGAATGCGGAGCGTGTCCTGCCCCGCATTGACTTGTATCTGCTTGCTTTTGTAGCCGATATAACTGATTTCGAGTTGGCTACCTTGCGCCACGGAGAGGCGGAATACACCGTCAAAATCGGTGGTGGTGCCGGTAGTGGTGCCACTCAAAAGAACCGCTGCACCGAGAAGGGGCTCACCTGTTTCGGCATCGAGAACGAGACCTACGCGCTCGGTGGGGCGAACTTGTGCAGTTGCTTCGGGAGTGGTTGCGGAGAGGGTGGTGTTTTGCGCTGCTGTGGCAGCGGTGCTGTTTTGTGCCGCGAGAGAATGGGCAGCGAGGGTGGGTGCAGTTGCTCCTACGAGAGAAAAGAGAAGCAAGAATAGCGTTGCACTTCTGTTCATGTACCTTATCGTTTGAAATTCGGTGCAAAAGTAGAGCGATTCTGTTGCGTAGTTGTGTAGAAGATGTGAAGAAATTATGAAATCCGGCGAACAGTATAAAAAATCCCTACAAAACAATATGCTTTGCAGGGAGGATTGGAATAGTGTATACCCCGATTATTTACTGAGGCAAGTACTCACCATATAGGGTAGAATATATTGAACAAGGGTACGAGCAGGGCGGTGGCGACACCCATGAGGGCGATACAGAGTCCGCTTATAGCTCCCTCAACAGCTCCCATCTCAAGTGCTTTGGCTGTGCCCAGTCCGTGTGCGGAACAACCCATAGCAAGCCCTTTGGCTACGGGATGGGTAATATGGCAGAGCCGTAGAGCAAAGGGACCGATGACAGAACCAACGAAACCTGTGATGATGACAGAAATGGCTGCCAACGACTCGTTGCCACCGAGCGCATGGGTGACATCCATGGCAATAGGTGTAGTAACAGATTTTGCTTCCAACGATCGTACCCACATCCCCTCTAGGTGCAACATCTTGCATGAGAAATAGACACTGCTCACTCCGACAAATGCGCCCACCAACACAGCGACGAAAATAGGGAGAGCATTGCGTTTAATGGTTTCTAATTCGTCGTATAGAGCCAGTGCTAGTGCCACTACGCTGGGACCCAACAGGAAGGAAATGGGCTGGTTGGCACGGGCATAATCGTCGTAAGGAATATCCAAGAAGTAGAGCAGCGAAACCAAAATGGGGATACAAATAAGAAAGGGGTGCAGCAAACTGATACCCGACTTGCGTTGTCCCCATACACCCAGCAAATAGGTGCCGAAAGTGAGCAGCAGAAGTGTCGGCATAGAGCAAAGAATATCATGCATGGGCGGCCTCCTTGTGCTTGATATGTTGGGACAAACGAGCAATACTCTGAAGTGTCCAACCGCTGGTAATCATAATGGTAAGCGTTGAGAGCAGGAGAACCGATAGCCAACCTGCCAGATGGACGCGGATAAGCCCCCACTGCTCCATGATACCCACCATAGCCGGTACAAAGAAAAAGGACATGTTGCCCGTGAGAATCGTAACGGCTTGGCGTATTTGGTGGGGCTTGACCCACTTAAGACACAGCGCTACGAACAGCAACAACATACCGATGACGCTGCCGGGAACGATACCGCCCAGCAGCCACGAAAGCACATTCCCTATTACAAGGAATAGCAAAATAATGAAGAAACCAATCACAATAATACCATATAAAAACAGACGATGGTAGGCGTATAGGCCGGAGGAGCGTGCCTACCAAACGAAGTAGAACCGACAGGATACGAAAGGGTTAACTGTTTCGGTCTATCCGTTTCGGGGCGCAAAAGTACTACATTTGGATGATTGCACCAAATAGAAAGTGCATTTTGTCGGATTTAGTAGGCATTTTGTTGTAAAGTAAAGGTGACAATTTATAATTTTTCCTTCGGGAGTGGTTCGGGGAATCTGCAAAAAATGCTACCTTTGCACCCGTTTTTTGAAAAGACGAGATAAGGCTATCAGAAGTGTAATGGTATTAGAAGTGTATGGGTATCAGAAGTGTAAGGAATAGTATCAGAAGCATAGGGCTATTTTGCTATTCGTTACAATAGGTACCAGTTGCAACAATAGATATTAGTTACAATAATTTGATATAGCATACATTGTACAAAGTATAAAGAATAAAGGTATTAGTTTGACTCAAAATGAATGAAACAATGACATGGCGCAACTGGTTGCCCCTATTGGGGCTGACCTGTGCTGCTTTCGTATTCAATACTTCGGAGTTTATTCCGATTGCGTTGCTGACCAGTATTGCGCAAGATTTCGGCATTACAGAAGCGCATGCCGGTATGTTGATATCGGTGTATGCATGGGTGGTAATGTTGCTGTCGCTGCCGCTGATGATTGCTGTATCGAAAATAAATCTCCGAAAATTGATGCTCTGGGTGGTATCTCTATTTGTTGTGTTTCAACTTTGCTCTGCGCTATCAACAGGCTACTATTTGCTGATGGCATCACGAATTGGAGTGGCTTGTACACACGCTATATTTTGGTCTATAGTGTCACCTTTGGCGGTAAGCATCGTACCAAAAGCAAAACAGCCATTGGCTCTGAGCATGATCATTACAGGCACATCGGTAGCGATGATATTAGGTATGCCGATCGGACGGGTGATTGGGCTGTATGTGGGGTGGAGAATGACTTTTATGAGCATTGGCATATTCTCGTTTGTGGCGTTGCTGTACTTGATTTTTACCTTGCCGCAGGTGCCATCGCATGGTGGATTCTCGGTAAAACAGCTTCCTACATTGCTACATTCTCGGCTGCTTGTAGGCATATTTGTGCTGACAATGCTGTTTGCAACAGCATACTATACCGGCTATAGCTATATAGAACCATTCTTATTGCAAGTGGCCAACCTTTCGAAAGACGGGGTGACAATGGCGTTAATGCTATTTGGCTGCGCCGGAATTGTGGGGAGCTGGTTGTTCTCGAAGTATTATTCGCGCAAGCCCCTCCTATTTATGACAACCGTGCTGGTTCTATCGTGTGTATGCCAAGCACTGCTGGCACCTGCTGCGCATTTTGGGGCGGTAGTGATTGGGGTATTGGTTGTATGGGGTGTGACATGCACTGCCTATAATGTATCGTTCCAAAATGAGATAATTCACCATACAGACGCAGATGCCACTCCGGTGGCGATGTCTATCTCATCGGGAATATTCAATTTGGGAATAGCTACGGGAACACTATTTGGCGGTAGTATATGTACCCACTTGTCGATAGAATATATCGGCTATTTTGCGGCAGCTATATCACTCGTTGCCGTGCTGTTCTGGCAATGCAGGTTGTCGAAACAATTCTAAAATCTGGATTCACGGTAGGTGGCAATACTCCAAACATAGCCTTTCTCAGGGCGTGTAAAAGTTTGGAGAGTGACATTTTGTGCATCACTGAGTAGAGTGGGAATATCGGTAATAAGTCCTGTGCCACGGAGTTTTGCTACTGCTTCCTTTTGGGTCCAGAAGCGTATAAAAGCCTCATCGGGATTGGTTGATTGGGCAATATCGGCTTGCTCTTGTAAATTCATGGTGCGCTTAATCAGGGCGGGGCGAGCCGTACGAATACGCTCGACATCTATCCCAATGGGGCGTTCGCTAACTACAACCGCTATGGCATTAGGGCAATGCGAAATGGAAAAATGGGAGAGACCGGGGAGAGAGGGTTGTCCGTAGTCGTTGTAGGTAAAGGTTAGGGATTGGTTCGTGTGCAGCAACTCTTGGAGCATTAGGTAGGAACGGAGGCAAGTATAGCGATGCAGCGTGGAGACAAAGTGCAGCGCCTGCTCACGACGCTGCTCGGAGACCAAAGGCAAGAGGCGTTCTACCTCGGCGGGGGTGCATTGCGCCATATTATCGAATAGGAGATACTGCATCCTTTGATAAGCGTTTTAGTCTTGATTATACCAATTTTCCAACTGCTGATTGAATTCGCGGCGGGAGAGGGTGGTCGCCCACTCGCGGACTTGGGTGGTCATTGGCTCGAAATGGATAGTGACCGTGCGGCGCAGACGGGGGCGAATAGGACGCAGTTTGCTCCAAAATCCATATTCCAATCCACGCATACGAACAAGGATAACTTCTACATTATCAGGCAACTCTCGGCATACCTCGTACGCCAGACGCCGATTGCCGATTACTTCCCGATCAATGGTTTTGATATGTCCGGAAGGATAGAACACCATTTCTTTGCCTGCCGCCAACGAATCGATGGCAATGCGACTCAATCCACTCGCCATAGAGGCACCTTCGCTTCGGTTGGTGGTTCTCTCCAAGTCGGGCACAGGGATTGCGTCTGCCATCTGTAGCACGCAGCGGGTAATGGGATTGCGGAAAAAACGCTCATCCGACATAGGACTGAGCGCCAAATTTCCACACTCGGAAAAGAGTATCAGCGGGTCGGAATACGAAGTGTGGTTCGGGAGAACGAGGTGGGTGCGTCCGTCCTGCATGTGCTCCATGCCCGATAGGCGCACATCGTAGTGCAAGTGGAGCAAGAAACGGGCGATTTTGGCAAAAGTATATCTGTTCATACGGTTTTGCTATATTGAATGTGCAAAAGTACAGCATTTTATTTGGTTATGCAAATCGGTTTGCATATTTGGCAGAATTAGCGTAACTTTGCACTCTAATTTTCGAGACATTTTTACACAATGACAGAGCAAGATATACAGCAGCGGCAGGAGCGTGCCAAAGCACTATTCAAAGAGGGCTACAACTGCTCCCAAGCGGTTTTTGCAGCATGTGCTGACCTATACGGTATAGACGATGAGGCATTGGCACTGCGGCTGGCGGCTTCGTTCGGTGGTGGTATTGGGCGTATGCGGCAGACTTGTGGGGCAGCGTGCGGGATGTTTTTGCTCGCAGGATTGGAGAACGGCAGTGCCACGCCGGGCGACCACGATGGGAAAATGCAAAACTACGCCTTGGTGCAGGACTTGGCTGCGAAATTCAAACAAGAGAACGGTAGTATACTGTGCGCTGAATTGTTAAGCATAGCATCCCAACCGCAAGACCCTAAACCCGCAGCACGCACGGCGGAATACTACCAAAAGCGCCCCTGTGTGGAATTGGTGAGCGATGCGGTGCGGATATTCCTGACAACCTGCAAGGCACAATAGGTTGGGGTAGTGTAGAACTGTCAGACGAAACGCTAAAAAGAGCATGTTTTCATAGAACAGAATAGGGTATTAATATGGAAGAACAGACGAAAGAGAAACTTTGGAATGCGAACTATATCAAAGTATGGACGGGTAACTTCCTGATGTATTTTGCTTTTATGTTGCTGACGCCGCTGTTGCCGCTGTATCTGAGCGATACTTACGGGGCGGACAAGCAGGTGATAGGGCTTGTGCTGTCGGGCTATGCGTTGGCGGCACTCTGTATCCGTCCGTTCAGCGGGTTCTTCGTGGATAGTTTCCCGCGGAAGATGATGTTGCTTATATTCTATTTCCTGACAGCGGCGTTTTTCGGAGGCTATCTGGTGGCAGGCAGTCTGACCACTTTTGCCGTATTCCGTATGTTGCATGGCGCACCATTCGGGGCAACAGGTGTATCGCTCTCCACGGTGGCAATAGATGTGCTGCCATCCTCTCGGCGTGCAGAGGGAATCGGATACTACGGATTGAGTAACAATATAGCAACGGCTATCAGTCCTGGTGTAGCAATGTTCCTGTTTGCCAAATACGAGAGTTATGAGATGTTATTCTGGTTGGCACTGATATGCTCGGTGCTGGGCATTATTGTCGTAAGCACCATTCATGTACGGGAGCGGGTGCTGGAGATAGACAAGCAACCCATTTCGCTTGACCGATTCTTAATGTTGAAAGGGTGGGCACCGTTCTTGGTGATATTCACTGTGGCGTTCGCCTATAGTGTGGTTTCGACGTATGTGGCGATATACGGGCGTGATGAGTTGGGCATAACAGGTGGAACGGGCTTGTTCTTTACGCTGTTTGCCATCGGATTGATTGTGTCGCGACTGACAGGTAGTCGCTCGCTTAGAAAAGGCTTGATACTGCGCAATGCTTCGCTCGGTATCGTGGTGTCTATCAGTGGATTTGTGATTTTTGCGGCTGTGCATAACCCGATAGGCTACTATCTGGCACCGTTGGTAATCGGACTCGGCAATGGTCATCTTTGGCCGGCATTCCAAATGATATTTATCAATATGGCACCGCACAGCCAACGAGGAACAGCCAACTCGACGCTGTTGACCTCTTGGGATTTGGGAATGGGGGCAGGTATGTTGCTGGGCGGTACACTGGCAGAACACTTTGGTTACCACTGGGCGTTTTGGGGCGGCGTGATGCTTTATGCACTGGGTGTGCTGTTCTATTTCACATTTGTCCGTCAATACTATACACGCAATAAGTTGCACGATTAACTTTTAATCTCTCAATACATGAACAACTACTTTTTAGCCATTATCGGTGGCGGACCTGCCGGCTATACGGCTGCGGAAAAGGCTGCTAAGGCAGGCAAAGATGTAGTGCTATTCGAGCAGTCTGCGCTGGGTGGCACTTGCCTCAATGTTGGGTGTATTCCCACCAAGACCTTGCTCTATAGTGCCAAACAATACTACAACGCCAAAAACGCAGCGAAGTATGGTGTTGTGGTGGAGAATGTGTCATTCGACTATACAAAGATAGCACAACGCAAGACCAAAGTGGTGCGTAAATTGGTGGCGGGGATTCGGCAACGACTGAACAACGAGTATTGCACGGTGGTCAATGGCTTGGCAACGGTGGTCAGCCGCACCGACGAACAGGTGGTGATTGCATGCGGTGAGGAGCAATATACGGCAGAGAATCTGCTTATTTGCACTGGTTCGTCGAATTTCGTTCCGCCCATTCCCGGACTGAAAGATAACTCTGCTGTGTGGGACTCGACCGCTGCATTGTCGGCGACCCAATTGCCGCAATCGATTGTGATTGTGGGTGGCGGTGTTATCGGTATGGAATTTGCCACGCTCTACCACGAGCTGGGCGTGGAGGTAACGGTGATAGAGGCGATGCCAACCATTCTGCCCAACCTTGACCAAGAGGTGGTATCGGTGTTGCTTGAGAAATATAGCAAAGCGGGTATTCGCATACTGACCGACACGAAAGTAACGGAGATACAGGGCAATAAGGTGCTGACCACGCAGGGCGACTACGAGGCGGAGTATATTTTGGTGTCGGTTGGGCGGCGTGCGAACCTGCAGGGTTTAGAGGCACTCAATGACATCGAACTCTACCGAGGTGGTATTGTGGTGGACGACTTTATGAAGACCAATTTGCGCAATGTGTATGCAGCGGGCGATGTGACGGGCAAGATAATGCTGGCGCATGTGGCAAGCCGACAGGCGGAGGTGGCGGTAGGGCGTATGCTCAAACAATTGCCACTGCAACGCATAGCGTACAACGCCATTCCGAGCGTGGTCTATACCAATCCTGAAATAGCGTCGGTGGGTATGACGGAGCGGGAAGTGAGTCAATTCTACCAAGATATGGAAGGTAAGAGCGCCGAGGAGGTGCAAACCATGTACGAGGTGCGTCGCCTGCCGATGACCTACTCGGGACGATTTGTGGCAGAGAACGAGGGCGAAACAGGGCTATGCAAGATGATAGTTGACAAGCGCAATCAAACCATTCTTGGCGTACATTGCATTGGCAATCCTTGCTCGGAGTTTATATCTGCCGCCTCGTTTGCCGTTCGTATGGGATACACGGTGAGCGAGATGGAGCAAGTTGTATTCCCGCACCCGACCGTGAGCGAGATACTCAAAGAAATACTCTAATCAAAAGACCTACAGACAAAGAAGACCGATGGACAAAGTCTATCGGTCTTCTTTGTGTATGGCTATTGCTCCTGCTTATGAATAGAGCCATAGAAACGGCTATCGTAGCGTCCGCATGGCGTTCAGCACGGCGAGTACCGTAACGCCCACATCGGCGAGTACGGCAAGCCACATGTTGGCAATGCCCAGGGCAGCGAGAACAAGCACTAACACCTTGATAAAGATAGAGAAATAGACATTCTCGTTGGCGATTCGGATGGTCTTGCGGGCGATACGAATGGCGGTGGCAATCTTGCTCGGGCAGTCGTCCATCAGTACCACATCGGCGGCCTCAATAGCGGCGTCCGACCCCAGTGCACCCATGGCGATACCGATGTCCGCACGAGCCAATACGGGTGCATCGTTGATACCGTCGCCCACAAACGCAAGCGTCTTGCCGTTGGGCTTGGCGGCGAGCAGGCTTTCCAATTGGCTCACTTTGTCTTGCGGCAGCAACTCGGCGTGGTAGTCGTCGATGCCTATCGTCTTTGCCACATAATCGGCAACCGCCTTATGGTCACCCGTCAGCATAACAGTGCGGCGAACACCTGCACTGTGCAGTGTTTCGATGGCTGACTTTGCATCGGGTTTGAGTTGGTCGGAGATGACGATATGCCCCGCATAACGCCCCTCGATGGCGACATGAATCGTAGTGCCTTGCGCCTGTTCGGAGCAGTCGTGCCAGTTGGCACCAATAGCCGTCATCAGTTTGCCGTTGCCCACACAGACAGTCTTTCCATTGACCTTTGCCCGCACACCTTGTCCTGCTATCTCTTCGACATAGTCCACCGTACATCCGTCCGCCTCGTCGGGGTACGCCTGCCTGAGTGATATGGCGATAGGGTGGTTGCTGTACCGTTCCACATGGGCGGCAAGGTGCAGTAGTTCGGTCTCCGTTATCTCGTGCGGGTGTACCAGACTGACCTGAAATACGCCACGGGTGAGCGTCCCCGTCTTGTCGAAAACGACCGTATCGAGGCGGCTGAGTGCCTCCAAATAGTTCGATCCTTTGACGAGAATACCCTGTCTGGAAGCCCCGCCTATGCCGCCAAAGAACGACAGCGGCACAGAGATAACCAAGGCACAGGGGCAGGATACGACCAGGAACATCAGTCCTCGGTATAGCCAAGTCGGCAAGTCTGCTAGATAGCCTGCCTGCCCGAAGAACGGCGGCACGAAAGCCAGCAGCAGTGCCAGCACCACCACAATAGGCGTATATACATGGGCAAAGCGTGTGACGAACGCCTCGCTGTGCGACTTGTTTTCGGCAGCGTGTTCCACCAACTCCAGCACCTTGGCGGCAGTGGATTCGCCCGCCCGTTTGGTGGTGCGCACACGCAGTACGCCCGTCAGGTTGACGCAGCCGGAGAGAATGGTGTCGTGCGTGTGAATGGTTCTCGGCACGCTCTCGCCAGTCAGCGCAACGGTGTCCAATGCCGACTCGCCTTCGATTACTTCGCCGTCAACGGGCACACGCTCCCCGGGCTTGACCACAACCGTCTCACCTATCTCTACCTCGTTCGGGTCGAGGGTGAGCAACTCGCCTTGTCGCTCCACATGTGCCGTGTCGGGGCGGATATTCATCAGCGATGAGATGGACTGCCGACTCTTGCCCTCTGCGATGGTCTCGAACAGTTCGCCCAGCTGAAAGAACAGCATGACAAAGACGGCCTCAGGGAACTGGTTCTCCACGCTGGGAAAGAAGCCGATGGCGAGTGCCCCGAGTGTGGCAATGGACATGAGAAAGTCCTCGTCAAATACTTTGCCGTGCAGGATGTTCTCCGCTGCCTCGTGAAGTGTCTCGAAGCCGACAATGAGGTACGGCACCAGATAGAGCAGCAGCAGTTGCCAGGTCGCCAATGAGCAGGTGTGTTCCACTATGACGCACGCCACCAGCAGCACGGTGGCAATGCTGATTTTCAGTACAATCTCGCGTATTTCTTTTTCCATAATGCGATGTTTTTCAGTTGTTTGTCGTTGTGTGCCACAGGCACTTCTGTTGTGAATAGCAGGCTGTATGCCTTCTTGCCGCGCCACTCTCGCTTCTCGCCCGCATAATTCTCCACAGGGCAGAGTGGTGTTCATACTCCCATTCAGCGCAGCCCTCTATTCTTTTCGACTGCAAAGGTAGTATGTTCTCGCTGCAACTCGGTTGCAAGTCCATACACTCCCCGCCATTTCCCTCGTCCCATGCCCCCGCCTACCCGCAGCCTTTACATGGTTAGACCGCTTCCTTTACCTAATCAGACCGCTTCCTTTACCCAATCAGACCGCAGCCTTTGTCCTGTCTAACTACTATTTTCCCCCTGTCATCCTACTATTTTTGTCCTATTTGAATGTTATTTTTGTACTACTTTGATGCTATTAACCATGAACCATTACCGAACCATTACCGAAGCATTACCGAAGCATAACCGAAGCATTAGCGAATTATTTAGCACTTCCGATCATAAGATGACCATAAGACGATCATAAGATAACCATCAGACGACAGTATCATGAATCATCCCTCTTACTACCTATATCCTCTAAACTTTCCAGTTCCTCTACCCCATAAAACTCCCCTCCACTCTCAACTTAAAACCCACTGGGGATGTGAAGCGTAAGGCAGGTGTGCATAACACACTGATTTCCGTAGCGATACGAAGCCCGTTGGGCTGAGTAGAATTCCTTATCGCACCGCCTGCGGCAATACCGGCAACATCGTTTATACCCACCGTAGAGCCATAGCGTGCTATAGTTCTTAATCATCCATCTTAGCACGAAAAAAGAGGCGGTCTAATGGATTAGACAACGCCTCTTCTATCTATTGTTTACTATTTCGATTAGCCTATATGGCTCCGATTAATTATATAGTGTCGGATTTTGGCTTGTTTTCGGGAGCCGTTTCTGCTTTATCGGTGTTTTGCTTGCGTGCTTTGTGTCGGTTGACACAGCTGACAATGACAAAAGGTACGACAAAAATTGCCAGAAAGACAAGCGTCAAAATAACAATGGAAGTATCCATAGTACAAGTATTTATGAAAGTGTATATA
Organism: bacterium; assembly: GCA_963591775.1. Taxonomy (GTDB): domain Bacteria; phylum Bacteroidota; class Bacteroidia; order Bacteroidales; family Paludibacteraceae; genus Colicola. The sequence goes on along the minus strand of CAVATM010000005.1, from coordinate 68,229 downwards.
ATTACCAAAACGAGGCAATGTATTCGAATGCATTGCCGAAAATAATATGCGCCGTCGGATAGCCGACAGCGGTCTGTAAAATATACTCTACCAGAAACTATGGAATGGGAACGCAATATCTTCTGCGGATAGGCCGACAACCAACGCCTCGGCAAAAGATAGATGCGCATTGAGAATATGGGTCGATGCCGTCTCTATGGCGGCCAAAAGAGCATGAGATGGGACTACTCTCGATTGAAAACCGTCTTGTAGTGTGCGAGAACTATTTTCTCGCTGCGTACGAAACCAGTTGGCAGACTGACACGGCGAAAAGCCCGAAAGAGCAAACGAACGAACGCTATCGCAGCTGTCGAGCGTCTCGGCAGACTCACCGTCATCGCTAGTAAGCGTGCATATCGGTGCGGAGCAAGACGCAGATGTGTCCAGGCAGGTCGCCACCCGACATACCACGCTGCAAAGCAACAGGCACAAACTATATACTATGTATCGATAGTGTTTCAAAGAGGATATTGTGCAAAGTATTTCCACAAAGGAGCCGCATGAAGTGCTTGGACGATCTCTCCTTGTTCAAGCAACTCGTGTACATCTGTTTTGGATAGCACATGAACATGAATATCTTCTGTCGGTTCTTGGTGTTGTTCGCGTACTTTCTCCACTCCGGTTGCAAGAAAGGTGTAACTCAGATTGTTATGATTGGTCGGGTTGGGCGAAAGGGTCATATACAATTGCCATTCGCCGCCTTCGTAGCCGGTCTCCTCACTCAGTTCGCGCTGTGCTGCTTGTAGAGGCGTTTCGCCCGCATCAATCACGCCGGCGACCAACTCGTAGTGCGTCTCGCCCAATGCATGGCGGTACTGGTCTTCCATGACCATTTGCCCGTCTTTGGTAATGGCTATGACATTAATCCAATCGGGGAATTCCAATACAAACCAAGTAGGTATTTGGGTACCATTAGGCAATTCGACCGTCTCCTGACGGACATTGAACCACTGCCCAAGATTGAGAATAGACTCACTCTTGAGTACTTTCCATTTTCGATTTACTAATTTCTCTATCATAGACACGATGCCAATTTAGAGTAAGATATACTACACGGGCTATCAAATGGGCAAAAAAACCGATGTAGATGGCGTGGATACCACAAAAACGGAATGTGGCAGCATAGCCAATGACAAACGAAGCGGCCGCAAAAATCATACCATTTCGCATCTCTCTACCGGCTGTGGCACCGGCATAGATACCGTCCCACATATAGGCGGCCGCAGAAAAAAGCGGCATGGCAATCAACCACCCTGCGAAGTGACGGGATAGGTCGATCACGGCAGTCTCGTCGGTCATGAGACGGAAACACGGTGTTCCTGCTACGGCATAGAGAACGGAAAAGACTACACCTAATCCGATAGACCACAGGAAGAGGATCTGTATAGCCCGATTAAGTTCCCGGCTGCGTTGTTCTCCTATATATCGTCCAATAAGTGCTTCGCCCGCATAGGCAAATCCGTCGGTGAAATAGGAGAAAAGCATGAATAATTTCATCATAATGGCAGATACGGCCAACTCGGTGTCGCCATATTTGGATGCCAAGGAGGTGAACCCGACATTGATAACCATGACGCACAGATAACGCACAAAGATATTTCCGTTGAGTACCAACAGATGGCGCATACCTCGTCCGAGATTGAAAAACAGTTCACGGGTGATTGTGCTGAACAGACGATACCGAATGGCTAAGATAAGAAGTGCTAACAGCAGTCCTGAATACTGCGCAATGAGCGTACCGTATGCAACACCGATAGGCCCCATGGGGGTATAAACTACCAAAGTATAGCTGGCAATGATATTCACGATATTGACCATTAGGTCGGTTGCCATAGGGCTAATGGTGTCTTGCATACCGATGAACCAGCCTTTGAGTGCCAACAATGACAGCGTAGCAGGGGCAGCCCATATACGCACATAGAAATACTGTTTGGCAAAGGCAGCCACCGCCGGTGAACAGGGAATACAAGCAAAAGCGATAGTGATGAACAGCCATTGTATAGCCCAAATAAGAAGGGCTCCCAGAACGGCAATACCCGTGCTTTGTAGTAGGATGCGTTGACATTCTGTTCGGTCGTGACGCCCAAAGGCCTGAGCCGTCAACCCGGAGGTGCCTACTCGCAGAAACCCGAAATTCCAATAGAGAAGGTCAAACAGCATAGTGCCGATAGCAATGCCACCAATGGCACTGACATCAGAGAAATGCCCTACGATGGCTGTATCGACTAACCCTACAAGCGGAATAGTGATATTGGCAAGAATGCTGGGAACGGCTAACTGTAGTATGCGACGATTCATTTCTGCTCGAAAAAAACGGTACAAAGGTACAACATTTTGCAGAACTGGCAAAGTGTTTTTTTTTGCAGGAAGGCAGACAAGTGTCTATACGATTCGCTTGTGCTTATCTTGCAGATTGCGGCCTAATCGTTTTTTGGGGCAAACGGGTCTATCCTTTCCGTATGGAACAGATGATGGGTAGAAAATCTGCGGGAAGATAAGGCGCTATGGCTTGCTCAATGTTTGCAGGAATACCATATAGTGGCTCTGCCATAGCGCCCGTGATGCAGGCTATGGTGTCGGTATCACCGCCTAACGACACCGCAAGGCGTATCGCAGACTCAAAGTCGGTGCTATCCATCAAAGCGGCAAAGGCGAGCGGGATAGTACCTTGGCACGACACATCAAAACGGGCGGGGCGCAGTTGGTCGCATGTGTAGTCGAGGTAGTAACCGAACTGCTGTGAGAGATAGTCTCGCACCTCGTTTTTGGTGGCCTGTTGTCTGAACAGGTAGATCGCTGCTGCCACAGCCTGAGCCCCCTTTATCCCTTCGGGATGGTTGTGCGTTACCTTGGCGGAACGCTTGGCAAGGTCCAACGCTTCGTCCAACGATTGCGCTACCCAACCGCAGGCGGATACACGCATAGCAGAGCCGTTGCCATACGAGTTGTATGGATGTCGTCCGCCGCAGGTCGGATGTTCGTCTGCAAGTCCATGGTCCTTTCGATACTGTTTGCGAACCTCTTCCTGCAGGCGAGTGAGCGGATCCGATTGCGAGGAACGAGGGGCGGTATCTCGATAGGTATGCAGTTTTTCGGGGTGGAATATCCATACTCGGAACGCTCCGCCATAGCCCGCATGTGGGAAACGATGCCCCCAACGCACCAAGCAATCGGTTAGTTTCTCTTGGGTATGTTCGGGGTCGGTGAGCAGCCACTCGGCAACCGCCATGCTCATCACGCTGTCGTCGGTGAAGTGGTTGTGTTTTCCTAATAACGGGAAGTTGGTGGTATGGATGTTGTGAGACTCGTAGATGCTGCCTACGGTATCACCGATAATTGCTCCTAACATGGTGAATAGTGAAATTTTATGACGATGGGTATAAGAGAGTCGTCCTACACCCATCGTCGGGTGGTACATAAAAATAACTTGTTTGTATGCCTACTGTTGTCGTCTATAACCTACCGATGGACTGGCAGGGACTTAGAATTGGGGAAGGTCGTCCCAAAAACTCGCAGGAAGAAATACATTGTCGAGACATACTGCGTTTTGGAACAAAGGAGCAATATCGGCAGGTTGATAGCCGGCCACTCCGCAGCCAATGCGGGTAACAAGGAATGTGAGTTCTTTGTGCTGACGGGCAAAATCGATGAAGCGATCGACTGCGGCACGCATCTCGTCCAGTGTGCCCATAGTCGGGATAGCATAGCTCTTGCCTTGCAGGCCTTCGCCTTGCCCCCAAATAGCGCCGAATTTGTGCATGGCAACGGCTGCTGCTCCACCGCCATGGTGTCCCTCTGCATCGCTTCCAAATACAAATATCTCGTTCTCCTTTAGGCTTTGAATCCATTTTGGGGTGATGCGCTGTTGCGTCTCCTCTTTCTCAAAATAGGGAGTAGCACTATTGGCTTGACAATAGAATACCTCGCGTTCCTCACGGCTCATATCGCGGGTTTGGCTTCGTGACTCACGCATGCGTGTGTAGAACCGCTCTTTGGCTTCTCTGTCACGACGCCACGAGTTGCGCATACTGGCATCGTCAAACGAAAAGGGAATAGCGTTCTCGATATTGATATTCAGATTGCTGCAGACTTGCTGGACATCTTGGTTGGCTCCCATGAAGGCGAAGTTCCACCCTTTCTTCTTGAGGCGCTCTATTAGGGCGTGAATTTGATGGTCGTTGTATTCATGAGAAGCATTTTCATAGCCATCGGTGATGATAGTAACCATACCAATGGCATCATCGTAGCGATTGACTTCCTGCTCCAATTCCGTCAGACTCTTACCCAGTGCATCCAGAAGCGGAGTGCAAGCACAAGGCTGATATTGCTCTTGGGTAAGATTGACTACTTGTGTCGCAGGAGTACAACGATAGATGTAAGGCATCGAACTGCTGTCAAAAAGCAGAAGCGATACAAATTGCTCTTGGTCGGCGGTGTTTTTCTCTGCAGCGGCTCGTATGCCGCCCAGTACCTCGTTGCAGCCTTGGTAAGCAGCCTCTTGAATACTGCTCATGCTACCACTTTTGTCCAATACAATCAGATTGTAGATACGCGTTTTTGCGTTGTTGGATTGATTTGTTTCCATAGTTGTTGTAGAATTAGTTGTTGAAGAATTAATTGTTGTAGAATTAGTTGTTTTAGAATTTGTAGTCGAAGAACAGAATCGTTCTTTCATTTTGTTGAATAGTGTCATAGTTATTTTTTTTTTGTTAGGTTGAAATGTATAGGTAAGGTTCAAAAATACATAGTTAAGGTCGGGGCAGTAATAGTCAGGTCGGTTGAATGGCAATCGGGTAGGAAGTGTCGTATAGTTAGGTTAGGTTGAATGGCAATTAGAATTCGAGTTTGAAGGAACGGTCTTCTTTGAATCGGTCGTAGGCTTCCTTGTTGAACCGATAGTAGTTCCCGCCACGGTGTCCGGAAGCCTGTTCCGTCTCGCCGGTTTCGATGAGTATGCCGGACTTGAGAATCTTTTTTGAGAAATTGGCGCGGTCCATGGGTGTGCTAAGCCCCAAAATACATTCATAGAGGCGTTGTAGTTGTGGGAGGGTAAACTTTTCGGGCAGCAGTTCGTAGCCTACGGGGCGGAAAACAATGTCTTCACGGAGATGTTGAATGGCTTTGGCGACAATCTGATTGTGGTCAAATGCCAGCGTAGGCAGGTCCTTGAGCGGAACCCATACTGCTCGCCGTGCATCCGAGCCACCGACCACCTCGCAGGTAGGTACCAGGGCATAGAAGGCTATACTCACAACCCGTTGGTCAGGGTCACGGTCTAATGTCGAAAATACACCGAAGAAATCGGAATAGGCATTCTCGATACCGGTTTCTTCTCGCAGTTCACGGGCAGCACATCCCTCGATGGTCTCGTCCATTCTCAGGAATCCGCCAGGCAACGCCATCTCGCCTATCTCGGTGCGCTCGTTTCGTTCAATCAGCAGCACATTCAGTTCTGCTCCGTCGAAACCGAACACGACATTATCGGTAGCAATAGCAGCTCGTTTGTAAGGGTAAGCAAATAGTCCATCCGGAGTGTCAATCCAGTCTTTTTGCATACAATGGTAGTTTAAGTGGTTAACATTGAGGATTTCTATAAAAAATCCCGTTCGTTATTACCCTTGCATCCGGTGTTTTTATCTTGATTCGTAGAGAATAAGTTTGACGCTCGTTCGATGCATTAGGTAATTTCGACTGCAAAGGTATGGACTTTTTTTGAAACTACCAAATTTTATTAGGTGAAAAATACAAAAAGAGTGTTTTTTCTTGATTTTTGGGTATTATTTGGCTTTATTGGGTCGATGGTTTAGGGGAGGAAATAGGTTCGGTTCTTTGCCCTAACGGAAAATGTCAGGTGTTGTTTTGGGGTAGGTTTGGGCTTTGTGAAGAATGTATAGTCAGCGAATGGCGGAGTCGATTAGAATGGTGACCGGGCCGTCGTTTATGAAATCCACCTTCATATCGGCACCGAAACGACCGGTCTCAACATGTAGTCCGTATTCGGTACGAAGACGCTGATTGAAATATAGGTAGAGTGGTTCGGCTTGCTCTGGGTGAGCCGCCTGTATGAAAGAAGGGCGATTGCCATGTCGGACATCCCCATAGAGTGTGAATTGTGAGATAGATAGAATGGCGCCACCGATGTCGAGAATGCTGCGATTCATTTTTCCGTCTGCGTCTTCAAATACACGCAGTTGTGCCACCTTTTTGGCGATATAGTCGGCATCCGCTTCTGTGTCGGAGTGTGTAATTCCTACCAAAAGCATATATCCGTGTTCTATTTTGCCGACCGTTTCTCCGTCAATTCGGACTTCAGCCCGTTGGGTTCTTTGTACTACTACACGCATGGAATACCGTTTATAGAGATACTATGAAAACTTGATTATAAGGTTTTATTGGGAGGATAATGTGTGCACCTTATGGGGATGCAAAGGTACGGAATTATATTGGAATAGACAAGTTGGCTTGTGTTCGTGTCCAATGGTTCGTGTTCCAGTCCTTCTTCCCGAGCAATGTACTCTGTTCGCATCTATTCGTTATGGTATCTGCATCTTTTCTTGCGAGGACAAATATATGCAGTTTCCATTGCATATTCATTGAATATTATGTATTTTATCGCTATAAGGTGCGTCTCGGATGTATCTCGGACGTATCTCCCTACCATTACCCTACCATTTTATGTTCTTGTAAGGCTTGTATATGCATTGTATATGCATTTCTGTTGTTTGTCGATATATGGCTGTACTACAATCCCCCCCCCCGCAAAAGAACTGTATTCGGTCAAACAACAACCGATAGCAGTTCATAACAAGGTCATAAATAGGTTGTGTATTGCAGGTTTGCATATTTTATTGTAACTTTGTCGTGCTTTTGGGCAGCACCTCATTTTAGTCATTCTTTTTATAGAAAATGAAATTAGGGTGGTGTGTCTTGTGACAGCGGGGAAGGTATTGGGATTGCTTGAAATCATTTGATAATTATACGATTATATGTTGTCTTCTATTTGTTCGATTTTGTTGAGTGCTTATTTTGTGATGTTTGTGGATAAGGCGGGTAGCCGGCCTATTGCGTTCTCCGAGCGGGCACAGGAACAGCGCAACCAATGGAATATACCAACGGATTCATTAGACTATGCCGTGTCTGAGAACTATCTTGACAGCCTTCAGCGGATGGGGTGCTCGGTATATCATACATCCAGATGGTTCAATGGGGCAACGGTGGAAATGACGACAGAACAGGCGGCAAAGGTAGCTGCCTGTCGGTTCGTTCGGTCGGTAGAGATGACCCGCAGTACAGCCTCTCCCAAAGCGTCTATGCTACGAAAGAAAACCATAGAGGCAGCCCAAGATACGGACTATGGATACACCAAAGAGCAGATTGCTCTCTACAATCTTATGCCGTTGCATCGTGCAGGTTTTCAGGGGAATGGAATGGTGATGGCTATTTGCGATGGTGGTTTCCAAAATGCGCAAACACTGGATTGCTTTGAGGCGCAACACCGCTTGGGAGTGTTTGATTTCACGGATGATACGGGGGATTTCTTTGGCTCTACCGGTACCCATGGCACACAGTGTTTGAGCGTGATTGCTGGGAAAATGGCGGATTTTTACGGGAGTGCTGTGGAAGCGGATTACTACTTAATGCGCTCGGAGGAGAACGAGACAGAGAGTCCGAAAGAAATGGACAACTTGGTGGCGGCACTCGAAAAAGCAGATAGCCTCGGGGTGAATGTGTTTTCCGCTTCTCTGGGCTACTCGTGGTTCGACAATAATGAATGGGATCTGACCTATTCCGATATGGATGGACAGAAGACACGCTGCTCTCGGGCGGCTACGATTGCGGCAAGGAAGGGAATGTTGGTGTGTGTGGCTGCCGGAAATGAGGGGGCTAAAGATTGGCGCTATATCACGGCACCTGCGGATGCCGACAGTATTCTGACAGTGGGGGCTGTCAATACAAGTGGGGCGATTGCGTCGTTCTCCTCTCGTGGTCCATCGGCCGATGGACGCACCAAACCGGAAGTGTGTGCCGTGGGGTGGGGAACGGTGCTTATCAATCCGGCGACTGGCAGTATCGGTTCGAGCAATGGAACCAGTTTTGCTTGTCCGCTGATAGCAGGACTGGCGGCCTCATTATGGTCAGCACTGCCGGACGAGAATGCCATGCAGATACGCGAGCGTATTATTCGCTCGGCCAATCGATATCAGAATCCGGATGATGACTATGGATACGGAGTACCCGATGCGTGGGCTGCTTATACAGGGACGACCGCACTAGAGAATAGTGAATCGAAATCGGTATCTCTCAAAATTTGGAAGGATGGTCACCTCTATATTGTTCATAACAATACAGTCTATGACCTGCTTGGGCATACTTTTTCACTCGAATTGTTCAAGTAAGTATGTAAAATGGTGTAAAATAGGGCACAGGTATTGCAAGAACGATATTTTTTGCGTACTTTTGCAGCGTATTTGGCAGAGGTTCTCTCTATGCCATGAATTTTTCGATATACTTTTTACTTTTTTATGCAATACGATTTGAATAAACTCGAGCGTATGACGCTCGACGAGGTGCGTGAGATTGCTGTGTCCATGGGGCTGAATCCAAAACGCTCCCAATCTGTACGGGAGATTAGTTACAGCATATTAGACGCCCAAGCAGATAACCGTGCCAAAGAGGTACAGGCACGAGAAGATGCACGAACCGAACGCCGCAAACAGCCTAAAGCAACATCATCTGCCGACGCAGAGAGTGCGTCGGAAACATCTACTGGACGAGTACGGACCCGTGGGGTTAAGGCTGTGCGTAAGGTCTCGACCACCGGAATGAAAAGCGAGACTGCTACGGCAGTGGTCGGTACTGAGCATGAGCAAATGAGCGAAATGCAACAACTTCTGCAAGAGAATAATCATCGCAAGAATCGGACAGTCAGGGCTATTGAAGCTCGGAAACCATTGTCCGGTGAGCCTGCGTTGTTGTCCAAGACTGTAGAAACGGCAAATGAGTCCGAAGTTGCCGAGGCGGTAAATATAGAACCCGAATTACCCATAATGCCCGACACAGTTCCTAGTGCTGAAAGTGTAGAAAAGGTATTGCCTAACGAAGATGTGCAGAATGAAGAGCCGGCAGTTGTAGCGGCTTCGCCTGCCGTTGTGGTTGCAGAATCGACAGAAACGGACAAGAGCAAAAAGCGTGGGCGTAAAACAAAAGCCGAAATTGCAGAGTTGGCAGCCAAGAAGGCGGCTGAATATGCGCGTCTGCACCCTGAGTTGCAAGCAGAGAATGCACAAAGGAATACTGAGTTTGATTTTGTGGAGGCTAATACTGCAGAACAGCTGTTGGCAGAAGAAATGCCTATATCTCAGGAACAGCGCATGCAGCAGCCCCAACAACGCCCTCAGATAGAGTTAGGTGAGCATGTCATCGCTATGGGTACCTTGGAATGTACACCGGACGGATACGGATTTTTGCGTTCGGCGGACTACAACTATCTTCCTTCGCCGGATGATGTATATGTCAGCAAGGAACAAATACGCACCTACAGCCTAAAACCGGGGGATACGGTGGAATGTACCATTCGTGTCAATCGCGACCCGGATAAGTATTTCCCGATGGATAAAGTGATCCGAATCAACGGACTCGCACCTGAAAAAGCTAAGATGCGTGTTGCGTTTGAGAATTTGACTCCACTTTTTCCGAATGAGAAGTTCCATCTTTGCAAGGGGAAGGGAGACCCATTGTCAGTACGAATCATTGACTTGTTTGCCCCTATCGGAAAAGGACAGCGTGGTCTGATTGTCGCACAGCCGAAGACCGGTAAAACGGTGCTGCTCAAGGAGATAGCCAACGCTATTGCCGCCAACCACCCGGAAGTGTATATGATTGTGCTGTTGATAGATGAGCGTCCGGAGGAAGTTACGGATATGGCAAGGTCTGTCAATGCCGAGGTGGTGGCTTCTACATTTGATGAACCTGCAGAGAACCATGTGAAGGTGGCAAATATCGTGCATGAGAAAGCAAAACGATTGGTCGAAAGCGGACACGATGTAGTTATCCTGCTCGATTCAATTACCCGTCTTGCGCGTGCGTATAATACGGTAGCCCCCTCGAGTGGCAAAGTGCTGTCGGGTGGTGTCGAGGCACAAGCATTGCATAAGCCGAAACGATTCTTTGGTGCTGCTCGTAATATAGAGAACGGAGGCAGTCTGACAATTATTGCTACTGCACTGACGGAAACAGGAAGCAAGATGGATGACCTCATCTTTGAGGAATTCAAGGGAACAGGTAATATGGAATTACAACTCGACCGTAAGTTAGCCAACAAGCGTGTGTTCCCTGCGGTGGATATTCCTGCATCGGGTACGCGTCGTGATGATTTGCTGCTTCCGCCGGATGTCTTGAGCCGTATGTGGCAGATTCGTAAGCAATTGAGTGATATGAATGGCTCAGAGGCCATGGAAAAACTCAAGACCTATATGGAGCGCACGGATGACAACGATGAGTTTTTGCTCGCAGTCAATGGGGCCCGGTAATTCCGGAAGCATAATGGTAACTGCACAATTCGTAATTCATAATTCTCGGTGGGGGTGAAGTCGCACATCTACATATTGAATGGTCCGAATCTGAATATGTTGGGACGGCGGGAACCGTCTATCTACGGCACAGAATCAATGGAGCAAGTACTGATAGCCTTACAACGCCAATATCCGGATATTCACTTTGTTTACTATCAGTCGAATCATGAGGGAGACTTGATAGACCGCATACAGGAGTGGACAATGATGGTGGATGAGCAGAAAGAGGCGTATGGTGTTGTGCTGAATGCTGGTGGCTATACGCACACGAGTGTGGCTTTGCGGGATGCCATAGCAATGGCACAGATACCGGTTGTGGAGGTGCATATATCCGATATCAAGAAGCGGGAGCCCTTTCGGCAAACAAGCCTGCTGACAGATGTGTGTGCGCATACCATTATGGGAATCGGAACACGGTGCTATCAGGCAGCGGTGGAATGGTTGATGCTACAGGACTCAAAAGAGAATAGCACATTTTCGGTGTAGAAATGAGTGAAAGGAATTGAAAATATGCCGTTTGACGCAAAGAGAATAATACTATCTTGTTTGTTTCTATATGTGACGGGTGTACTATTGGCGGACAATGTGATCATGGGCAAAGTACTCGACCAAGTCACCCGTGAGGCGATAGACTTTGCCAATGTCAGCATTACTCGTTCGGGGGAGAGTGTACCTGCTGCAGGTGCCACTACTGACAATGATGGGGCATTCCGCATTACAGGGCTAAATAACGGTGAGTATCTTGTTGTGGTCTCTTTTATGGGCTATGGTGAGCAGAAACGCACGGTTACGCTCAGTGGAAAGACGATTAATGTAGGGAAAATCTATTTGGTTGAGGATACGCAGGCACTGCAGGAGATTGAAGTGGTGGGGCAGGGAAGTTCCATGCGATTTGAGTTGGATAAAAAAGTATTCACTGTTGATCAAAATATAGCTTCTGCCGGTGCGTCTGTAACCGATGTGTTGGAGAATATCCCATCGGTGGATGTGGATCAAGAGGGGACTATCTCGCTGCGCAATTCGGAGGATGTCGAGATATGGATTAACGGCAAGCCTGCCGGACTGAACAGCGATAATCGTGCGCAGGTATTGCAACAATTGCCGGCAGAGAGTATTAAACAAATAGAGGTGATTACCAATCCGAGTGCAAAGTATTCGCCGGAAGGAACTGCCGGTATCATCAACCTTGTGATGAAGGAGGAGCGTAAAGCCGGTTACTATGGCAGTGTGAATGCAGGGATAGAATATGCTTTGGCAAAGCCGTGGACTACACCCCCGGGGACAAATGTCGGGTTCAACCTGAATTTCTCGAAAGGTGTGGTGGATGGATACTTCAATGCCGGATATCGCTACCATACCTCCAATGGCGGCTCGAATACGGACCGATATAATCTGCATGGTACGGGAACAAAAAAAGTGTCCGATATACCGCAAGACAGCATTATCTCGCATCTGTTGCAAGATGGGCAAAGCGACAGGCGTGGCGGAGGGCTTTTCTTGCGAGGTGGGCTTAATTTTCGGTTGAGTAGTCGTTCTACTTTGGGTGTTTCGGGCTTTGGTATGGTCGAAGATAAACAGTATCTTCGTATGCACGATAAGGATGTGAATACCTATCTATTGACAGACTATCGGTCGGGTGATACATTGCGTCAATACTCTCGTACACAAACGGGGGGCGGTTGGCATCCCGGTGGTGAGGCAACTCTGGATTATACATTCAAGATGCAGAAACATCAGTTAATGCTGACGGCTTCGTATATGCATTTTGCCTTTCGCCAGGACAATTTTTATACGCAGACTGAGATGGGGGGCGACACGACTCGCCAAGAGCAGGTGAATAACAGTTTGATGCAGACCATGGAGGTGAAAGCAGACTATGAATGGAAACCAACTACACAATCACGCTTGGAGGCCGGTTATCAGGCAACTGTAAGCTGGAGTTCATCTGATGCCGCTGCATATAACGGACATAATCGTGAGCAGGAGTTGTATAGCTATTACACGGTTTTTAATAGCCAAGAGCAAAACCATGCTTTATATATTACCTATGGGAATCGTTTCTGGGAACATTTGTCCGTGCAGATAGGTCTTCGTGGGGAGTATTTTATGCGTCATTTGGAGTCTTCGTATAAAGATAATGATGGCAATATACAAGACGCTTACGAGCAGAAGCGTAACAAACAAGACACCGCTTATTTTCAGTTGTTCCCGAGCGCATATATCAGTTACGATTTTGGGAATGGACATGAGCTGCAGCTAAACTATACACGCCGAGTTGACCGTCCGCGTGGGCATCAACTCAATCCAAGAATGGATTTCTCCGACTCTACCAATATCAGTTATGGTAATCCGGAACTATTGCCGGCGTATTCGTCCTCGTTGGAATTGAATTATTTGAAGAACTGGGAACGACATACATTGTCAGCGGGTGTGTTTTGGCGTTATAAGGATGGCGAGGTGCAGAATGTACGCTATATGGATGGGGATGTCATGAAAAACACCTATCTCAATGTAGCTAAAAGACAGGAATTAGGGGTGGAATTAGTGGCTAAGAATAGACTTTTCAAAGAGTTATTACAACTGACAACTAATGTGAATTTCTATTGGAATAGTATCTCTTCGGCGCATTATGAGAACTATTTGAATGGCGCTTATGTGGAGGTGGATTTGCCGGAACAAAATATATTGGCGTGGTCGGCTCGAATAAATGCGCAATTCATGTTTACCAAAACATTTTCAGGTCAACTAAGTGCTCGCTATCGTAGCCCTCGTGTCGTGGCACAAGGTCAAACCGACCATAGATATGCTATAGATATGGGATTGAGAAAGACCTTCCTGAATAAGCAATTGGCCTTGGCATTGAATTTGCGGGATATTCTAAATTCGCGTGCCCGTCGCAATACCACATGGGGAGAAGGATTTTGGCAATATCAAGAAAAACAATGGCATTCTCGTACCATCAGTCTTACACTAACATATAGTTTTGGCAATAATTATTCTAAAAATAATGGGAAAGACCTGATGAGAACCGAAGCAACAAGTAGTTTTGAGGATACGGGAAGCGAAGAATAAAGCATATTGTGGTACTAACAATCAGTAAGGATGTGAGCATGAAAGGACATACATTACGATATATAATTATAGCTGCTATTCTATTGGGCGGTTCTATGGCGAATGCTCAAAACAATCCCTATATTGATGACCGAATAGTGCATTTTGGTTTTTCGTTGGGGCTCAATTTTATGAGTTTCGGTGTAACTGACTCGCAGACAGAAATTGACGGTGAGTTGTATCATGCGCGTGTAAGTTCGATGATGCCCGGCTTTTCGGTTGGATTTATCACGGATGTGCGCCTATCACGACATCTTAATTTGCGCTTTACACCCGGATTGCAGTTTGCTTCTCGTACAATATCCTACACCAATGAGTCCGGCAATGAGATTAAAGGTTCTTCTGGACACGGTAACACTACCGATGTACTGGCCATACCGATTACGCTACCGCTTTATCTCAAGTGGTCTGCTGAGCGGGAGGGCAATTACAGACCCTATCTTATCGGAGGCGGTGGCGTTAGTTACAATTTCAATTTGGACAAAGAAAAGCCTATTTTGTTGAAGGGCTGGGACTATTTTGTCGAAGTCGGATTTGGATGCGACCTCTATTTTCGTTGGTTCAAATGGTGTCCGGAATTGACCTATCGTATAGGCTTTGCTAATCAATTGGCTCCGGCTGACGGGCGCAATGAGTTACCTATTCAAGATGAATTCTATACACGAGCGATAGATAAATTATTGAATCGGGCGATAGTGCTTACTTTCAATTTTGAGTAAATGAAAAGAGTTATATATACTTTTCTCTGCCTTTGTTTTGTCTTGATGGGGTGTCAGCAGATGCGTGTTTCTACTGACCCTTCGTTGGAGTTGTCTTTCTCGAAGGATACCATTCTATTTGACACGGTTTTTGCTGAAGTCGGTAGTTCAACGCAGCGTTTTATGATACGTAACTACAATAAGGAAGCACTGCGAATAGAGAAGATTTCATTTCTGGATGGTACTTATTTTCATGCCAATATCGATGGAGAAAATGATACTGTGTACCTGAATAATGCAAACATTGATGTACGAGGGGGGGATAGTATCTACGCCTTCGTGCGAGTGTTTATAAATCCGACGGCTGATAATTCTCCTTTTTTTATAGAGGATAAGTTGTGTCTCTTATTGTCAAATGGCAAACAACAAGAGATAGTGTTAGAGGCGTATGGACAAAATGTTACGAAGATAAAAAGCCTCCAAAAACGCACAGACTATGCCGGTGGTATGATATTTAAGGCGGACAAGCCTTATTTGATATATGATACGGTAGTGGTAGGTGGAAAACTTACCATTGAATCGGGGGCAAAACTTTATTTTCATAATGGCGCCTCTATCTGGGCTTTGGGTGATGTGGAGGCAAGAGGAACGAGAGAGAATCCCATTACTTTCAGGGGCGACCGAATGGATCGCCTATTCGATAGTGTGCCGTATCGGTATGCGGCTGGGTTGTGGGATGGTATATACCTAATCCAATCTAAAAATGATGCACCGGTAAGTTATGTGTTCGACCATGTGGACATTTCAAGTGCTAATGTAGGATTATATTGCCAGAGCGAACTCGTCTCTCAGTTGCCTACCTTCCGGTTGACCAATAGTCGTATCCATAATCAAGTATTATATGGACTTGTATTGCAGCATATTGATGCAGAGGTGGCAAATGTAGAGGTCAGCAACTGTGGAGCCTATTGTGTCTATTTGGCAGGAGGAACGCAGCGGTTTGTGCATACAACCATTGCTTCTTATTTTAATGCGACGAATATCAATATACAGTCGGCATCGCGTCAAGATGTAGCAGCGGTCTATATTGATAATTTGAGCAAACAATGTCCGACGACGACTTCGTTTTATAATAGTGTCATAACAGGGGTTCGGACTAATCAATTGGTATTGGCAACGCCATTAGACCGTTATTATACGGGAGCATTTGTCGGAAATTATTTGAAAACGGATACGCTTTCCATTCCATTTGCAGAGTACAATGTCTATTGGCAAAAAGATGATACGGTGCCAGTATTCCGTAATACATACTATAAGTATAAGGAATATCGTTACTACGATTTTCGATTAGATTCTCTCTCGCCGGCTATCGGTATTGCTGATTCTTTGACCGCATTGTCCTATCCTGAGGACAAGGTGGGAGTGCTGCGAATAGGAGGGGCAGAGAACATCCGTCCCGATGCAGGATGCTATCAGCATACAGAATACAAATAATTCCCCATTAAAATAGAAAAGAAAGTGAATACATTTGCTTTACTCGCATTTGTGGCAACCTTTACGGTGGCATCAAAATCTACAGTAAAACAGAGTGGAGTGGTGCCTGTAGGTACAGAAACGAATTATGTTTGTACCTACCAAAAAGGCTCTGTTCGTGCAGGTGACTCTGCTGTTTTTGAGTTATCCGGGTGGCAGAATATAGAGATAGACAAGGTAACCTTATCCATGAAGTCCAATAAAAGTGGTGGGAGCGGTTCAATGGTAATGACTATGGATGGTAAAACCGTATGGAGTATTGCCAATAGTACATTCAAGGATTGGAGTGGGGCGTATACCATTTCTTATACTCCGATAGAACATACATTCTCACCTGCGGAACCACTTTCTAATGGGAAAATTCGTATTGCCATAAAAGGGACTGTAAATTCCATCTATATAGAGTCTTATAGTTTTACCTATCATTATGCCGAACCCAAACCGTATAAAGTAGATCTCTATTCAGGGCAAAACAAACAGCAATCGCTGACAGAAACAGCGGTTGGGAGTGGGGTAGTCTTGCCTACATTAACCGACCGCAATGGGTGGTATTTTTTAGGATGGTCTGAAATACAAATAGCTTCCGTCGTTCAAAAACCAGCGTTGTTATTGGCAGGCTCTAAGTACTATCCGAGTTCGGATACGGAGTTATGGGCAGTCTATGCCGATGCAGAAGAACAAGAGGTTAGGCGTGTACAACAGGTAAATTGCCAGTCAGGGTATTATGCAATAGGTTCTTCTATCCTAAAAATCGCTTATGCTGGAGGAATTGGTAGTGATGGGTTAATAGCCACAAAAGATATCAGCGTAACCACAGAGGATAGTATCTGGTACGAGCGGCAATTTGATATATCAGATAATATGATCTACTATATCCGTTTTGCGGCTGATAGTACTGCTACCATACAACATATCGCTTCGGGAACATTTGTTGGTTATACTTCGGGGAAAAAATATTCAGATACGGATACGGAGTGGAGCTATCGGGTGATGGAGGATTCCACCATGGCATTCTATTTAGACCAAACCGAAGGGAAAGTGGTTTTATTGGGAGCAAGCTATAATAGTGCCGATGATTCATTTTACGGATCCCCTTGGCCCAATATGACTAAGAGTACGATGGTGCGTTCACAACTATTGTTGTATGAGGTACCAATGAATGAGCAAGAGGTACATTATACCACGCAGATAGATAAAGTAGATATTCCATCTGTTTGTTCCGATGATATGGAACAGGTAGTACAAATTGGTATCTATCAAATACATATTCAGCACGGCAAAAAAACACTAATTTTGCATTAGCCATTGATGATATTATACGCCCAAGGTCATCCGTAGTCGGAATACCTTGGGCGTACAAATTCAGTACTGTGCCTATCATGTTTTGACCCATACATCCGTGCCCTCGATACTGATAATTATCGATCACTACCATTTTCCGCCGAGCCATATCCACACAAAGAACAGGATACCGCCGGTAAGAACACCAATACTCTTTTGTGGTATGCCTATCAAGTAGAATATAAGAACGAGCAGCCCCCCAACGCCAATCATGGCAAGGATACGCTTCGGGGTGGAGTGGATTTGCATAGCTGTGTTAGGCTTAACTATTGAAAATTCTATCTAATATCTCATTGATTTTATGTGAACATTTGCCAAATAGCAAAAATCCAAGTACCATTCCTACAAGCAATCCTACTCCTTCTGCCCAATAGGCGATCTGGTGTCTAAGTAAATATAAGATACAAGCACAAGTTCCCATAAAAACAAACTGAATAAGGACTACAACGATCAGCCGCAATAGGTATAATAACAAATCGAATAATCCACCGAAAATACCCACATAATAACTTTTCCGAACCCGCCTAATATTTTATCTATATTCTCAAGTACCGTTGATATACCTCCAACAATAATAGTAAACAGAAACTTAAGCAGATACCATAAAATGATAACTACAGGAATAGCAACCCATTATCACGATGATGGTGATCTTGCAGTAATATCATCAGCAAGTTCAACATTATGCCGAAATAGACCATAATAACCATACCCTTATTTTGTTTACATCTCGACTTCCTCATAGGAAATATCTTCTATCGTATTTTGATGGATGTCGGCGTTCGTAGAGGAAATATTTGTTTCTGGTTCCGAGTGTTGAAGTTGTGGCTGCTCGGTTAATGCACTGATGTCGGTTAGTCCAGTAATGATATTTTCATCCCACTTGAGAATATGGAAAAGAGCAAGTTTGGAGGCAATATGTGTGGAGCATTCCATAGTGGCACCAAATGGCAACTTGATTTCTTTATTCTTTGTACTCTTCACCCATAAAGAATGGTCTGTATAGTACAAGTAAGATGTATTTTGCTCTTGGTGAGTACGCACAATGTTGGCATTAACCAGTGGAGTGGCTTTTTTATGGAGTGCTTCGCATATTCTTTCGACATCGATATTTTTGATGAAAGGGAATGGTTTATCCCAATCAATATAGGCATAGCCTTCCATCTCGCGCTCATATATATTCTTGTTTTCTTTATGCAATCCGCTGAGGGTGTGGATTTTTTCGTCTCTATTAAGCCAGCTGGTTTCTACTTCCTGCATTCGTTTTTCTGTTGTATCACTTTCATGGGTTCGCAAACATTGCAAATCAATTAAGTTGTCTACACTGGCGCAGTGAGTTGTCAGGCGGAAATCATCCATTTGTTTCTTGTATGCCTTACATTCCTGCTTCGTTTTTTGCTCAAATTGACATAGTTCACAGAACTGCTGTTTTTCCTCAAGAAGGTGAGATATCTCTTTTATTTGAAGCAATTCGGTCATGCTGTTATTTGTCGTGGTGGCATTTTTCGTATTGGATGCTTGTATTGCAGTTTTCTTTCTTAACCAACGGGTAAACAGATTGCAGCCGGAGTGTTCTTCTTGGCTTTCCGGAACAGCAGTATTTCCGCTATTTGTGGAATAGGTGGGTACAAGACTACTTTTGTATGTCTGTGATTGCACGAAATCTATCAAACGCAGGTATTGCTTCTTGGCGTTTGTACAAATGGTATTATCCTCGAATTCTTCATGAGGCTGCGAGGTTTGCAGCCATAGTGTATAAATTTGTTGCCTATCGATATAGTCAGGATATTCTCTATTAACTCTGTCTTGCTCCGTTGTTACAACAATACACTCAATATTCTCTTTCCCTTCTAGTTTCGCTTGTTCGCGTTTCTTTGCAGTAGAGTTTTCATCCTTGAGTATGGCTTCTTCTAATGCTGCTTGCTTTATGGCTGTAACTAGGTCTCGATGTTGGTAGATAATATCATCAATTTTCTTGTCGTTGGAATCTGGATATCGGCTAATATCTGCGTCATAAGGTACATCCCCATAGATTGGCTGCAAGCGTGTTATGCGTTCGGAAATACCCAATGGAGTAGAATTATAATCTAATGAGGTAGAAGTATTGACACCGTCCAAGATTAGAATTTTCCGAATATCGTATTGGTAGGCGATTTCGTAGTAAGTACGAACATCGGAATAGTAGTACATACATTCTGCATAGCCGATTGAGAATACCTGATTATCACAGTGTGCTGCATTGCGAATGTTGTACTGCGAACCTTGAGCAGACATCAATAGCATAAAGTCGCAGAGCATACGGGGCAACATACAATCATGTTCTTTCTTGTCTGTTGCAAGTGCTGCTCCATATCTATTTTGATTGTCTATATAGAGTATCTCCGAGTAGACATTACGTTTGATGTCATTGATGTGCCATTGTAGTATTTTCTTAGGCACTTGTTTGCAAACATTACAGGGATGGCTTACATCATAACTGAATAGCACACGAATGACATTGCAATTATTTTCACTCTTGCTGCTGATGGCAGTGTCGATAGTTTGATATATTTTGCTACTATATGTCAAAGACTCTTCGTCTGTAGGATTGTCTAATACAAAAATCAGCAGGTTTCCTTCTACTCCCGCATCGTGTCGGAAATGGGATAACTGATTGGTTATTAGATTTTGTAGTTCTTGTTCTTCATCTGGTTTCGCTTGCTCGGTATGGTCGTTATGCACATAGTACAGACCATTTTCTCTTTTCACGAATTTACCGGTACCTATGTGGGAGTTCACTGACGGGTTCTGTGGGCGACACCTTTCGATGCCGTCCACAATCCAGTTCAGTTTCTCCGAAGTACTAATGACTATAAATGCAGCCATATTGTTATGATTTTAGTATTCGGGGCTCATAAATTGACATTCCTGTTCTACCAAAGCACATACCGACTTGAATTTTGGTTCCTCCAGTTGCGATTGTTCTATCGGGCTGAGTTGCGCATACTCAGACAAGTAGGATCCTGCTTGTTTGATTTCGTCGATGGTATTTTTGATGATGTCATTTCCTTCGTGTGAGATACGCTTATTCATAGTAGCCTCTATCTCTTTGTATAGATTCTCCGATTTGAACAAGTCGTATGCCACATCGCGCTGTGTGCCTAACTCGAAACGGAACTTATGTATGGCACTACCGCGTTTAGTCGATGTAATCCAATACTTTCCCGCTTCTTTATCAAAATGCATATAGCCAAAGATAAATGCATAAACCCACAATTGAAGCACATTGTCTTGCTCAATAGTTGGCATTAGTTGGAAGTTCTCGGAGTTGATACGATTATTCAGTTTCTCATCAATATAGCAAGCCAAACGACTACCGTTGGCGATTTTGTTATTATAGTCCGCTTGATAAGTACTGAAATTATTGACAGCATACACAGGCAGTAAATCTTCTACCACCAAAAGGTAGATACGGTCATCTTGATGAGTAGAAGCCCATGAGGCTTTATTGTCATTTTTGTCGAAATAATTGGTAAAATGTTTGTCTGTATGTATGAATGATGTATCTCTGTTACCCACACCGACAATAACAAATCTATCCATATTATTGGCAGAATTTTTATAGCCTTGTGTATTGTAAGTCCAAAGAGGAGATGCCAATGTCTTCAGTTGTTCTAAATACTTGTCTATTTCCTTTTGACTCATTTTGCGCAGGACATCGTCTATTTTTGTATTAACGGCTTTCTGTACATCTGGCGTCTCTTTTGCAAAAGCGAACATCTGTTTAGAAATCTGATCTTGTGATAGGTTGAGCCATGCAGACAGGCCTCCTTTGTCTTTGAAGAACTGATGAAAACTTGCCTTTATTGTATCATCTACCTCGTACCTCCCCTGTTTGTCTACATCTTGCTTGTGCAAGAATATTTGGAACTTAGAGGTTGACGAGGATAATTGTTGCTGTGCCAATAGTTTATCCCGATAGTATTCCTTTATCCCAGATACAAATGCTATCAGGTTGTTTAGTTGGTTCTCTGCATTAGCAACATACGTATCAAAATCGTTGTAGAAACGGATTGCCCAGAGACGGCGTTGTTCTTCACGAAGGTCTGTTACATGTTGAAGAAGTACGTTGTATAATGTAACGGCGGCATCTTCGTTGTACTTTGTGCTGCTGAATATAGATGCAATACCCTTCTTTGGTAATTGGTTGATATAGGAACTCCATTGTGTTGGCTGTGTGTTCTTCTTATTTAGTTCCTCCTGTTCATCGTGCATCTCTTGATTACACAAACTGAGTATACTGCGTAATGCACCTACAAATGCTTTCGTTTGGCCCAAACAGCCGTCTGTCGTATTATCTAATTGGTTGGCGATTTCCCCATCAAATAGGGCTTTTACCTTAGCCAACTTGGAGGTTAATTTATCCTGAATATCTTTTTGGATACGCTGCCCTACGTTATTATCAATGTATCGATTGATGTCGTCTTCTGTAGTGGTTTCATCGATATTGAGCGAGTACTCCGGTGTCGGATTAAGCAAATAGTTTGTAACATCGTCTCGCCCTTCATTTTCACGGATAAGGACTTCTTGATGGTCAACGAAGTTGGTTGTCGTTTGTATGCCATCGTGTGAACCGCCTAGCATCGAATTGCAGAGTTGCGATATGGTGCGATAGGCAACGGCACGCCCTACTGCTTGGCTATCGTATATCAACTCGGCACTGCCGGATGAGGCTACCCATGCTTTTTTGTCACGAATATCATATACTCCTCCATCTATTTGGTTCTTGATATTATCAAATGGAGAGGCTAATTCATCTCCCATTCTGTTTGCAGGAAGGAATGCACTCTTGGCAATAACATCCAACAGGTCTTCTATTTTATCAAAAGCAACTCCTGCTTGGTTGTAGTTGTTGATAAGATATGCATAATGGAACAAGGGGGTATTAATCTTGGTATATCCAAAGTTTACTGCCGGTTGTTTGGGGTCTATATGTTGTAAATAGTCTAAGGTTCGTAATGCTCCAAAAGTGTTATATTTTACATTCGCCATAGCAGGACTGCCTGGCATCATGTTGTGAAATATCTCTGGTAGAACTAACCACGGATAAATATCAAATGGCAATGATAATTCGTTAAGTGCTTTATTGATAAGACACAATACATCGACTATCATACCGCTACCCGTACCACCTGCTACTGAGGAAAAAACATGAATGGTCATTGGAAATTCTATACCATTCATATTTGTATCGACTGAATAGGCAGATGTTTCCGGCAAATGTTGGTTTATCTGTGTAATAGAAGTTTGTATATAATTTTGTATCGTTTGGTAATTGAAGTAGGCAATAAATCGCCCATTGGAACGAACTGCTCCTGCTCCTTGTCCAGCTATGGAGAACAATTTGTTTACATTGTCGGCAGGTACCCAATCGTATTGCCGTGGATTGTTTTGATACACACTTAACGCATTTTTGACGGTGCAGACCAATAACTCATTTTGCTCCAGTTTAATATTCTTTCCTGTATTGCTGATTATTTCTTTATGATAAGCTGCAGAATCAGTATCAATTGCCAAGAAACCGATCATTGGAGGTATTTCTCCATAACTATCTATAAAGCACTTCTTTACACGCAGCAGAGTTGCCGCACCTGTACCACCAAGACCGATATATAAGGTCTTTTTAAGTTTGATTTTTTCTGTTTCCATATCGTTTTTAGTTTAATGTGATAAGTATTCCGCGTTCTTTATTTTGCATAGTAGATATACCACTCTTTGGCATAGGATTAGGGGTTACAATATAGCCTAATGCATTGACATAAGCGTCCTTTCGGTTGCGCATAGGTTGTAGTGTAACGGGTGCTGTAAATTCGGGTGAAATATAGGTTACTATCTTGCCAGTAAAAAGGCGATTAAGGAAAGATTGCTTTACTTTTTTGTCTGCAAAGACTACTTTTCGAGCGCCCGTAAATTCAATATTGCGTTGTTCTAGGATTTTGCCATTCTTTTGTAGTAACATTTGTTTGCGCAATTTTTTGAAGGTACGATACTTAATAGGTTTAATCAAGACAAACCACAATAACAGCAGAATGCCGAAACCAATACCTATTCCTATTCCTATTTTTGCCCATGGGGTAAAATTGTCGCAGTGGACGGTTATATCTTCGGTTAATAGGTATGTGAAATCTTTGGGTGTCATTGTGATTTTTAGGTCTAAGGAACTGAATTGTGGTATCTGTGATAGATGCTTTTTCTTCAACGATAGATATACTCGCAGATTAGAATCTATAACTTCAGTTTTTGTGACCTTGCAATACTCATTTTCTCCTTTTACAGAAATATCGTCATTGTTTATGTTTCCACTCATAGGGATGTCAATATGACGCTTATTCTTTTCGCGAATATTGCACACAAAACTTGTTTTTTCCGGACGGATGAGATTAATGTTAACATTAGCAGATTTCACTGTCCATAAGTGTTTCTGTGGAGCAATCAGATTCTCAATGTTTTGAGAATAGGCAGCATTACAAAGCATCACATAGAAACCATAGATATGTTTTTCTCCATCGTTGTTTTTTTTATTCCATTCTGTGATTGCAGATGTTAGCTCATTGATTCCCGATTGGACTTGATTACCATCGGTCATTAGGAAGAAATAATCAACCTTTGTCAAAGTTATCTCATGCTTATAAAAGTCCTCAAATGGGACAAAAATATCGGTATGACATTTCGTGTTTTTAGAAGGGGCTAGTTCATCGATGCAATTGTATATCTTGCTTTTACCCTCCTTCGTCGCTTTTTCTGACGCTATCTTCATAATAGGATGATTGACATCAGTAAAAGTCTTAATCACGATTTCGGTACTCTCATTAGAAATGGCTCGGATAGCACTTTTGAGGTTATTTGTTACGCTGTCCCAAATATTTTCGCTACCATTAAAGCCTGTCATACTGGCAGTTACATCTAAGTAGTATACTCTTCGTTCCTCTGCAAAAGCACAAAACGAGAATACCAGGAGCAGGATGGCTGTTGCTAATTTTTTCATACAATAATTATTTATCATTACGCTCGAATTGAGATTTGGAGATACGGGTGCCGGAGGATTGTGGGTATTGGCTCTCTTCTATCCAATAGGTAAGTTCTAAGATAGAATAGCCGGTCGCATTGTTCTGCACATAGAATGCATCGTCTTTTGAGTACATTGTATCAAACCGATTGCGTTCGGCTTTTACTTTGGTGTAGTAATAACCCTGTTGCTGAATGTAGCAGGTTCGTGATTGACGAGGGCCTATGTATAAGGTAGTATATAAGCCTCCGGAGTTTTTCATTACTTTGACTGTTAGGTCTCGTTCAGAGTTGTTGTTGATTGTTAGCCTTGCACTTTCTGCTAAGACTGGAATAGCAAAGGCGAGAAGGAACAATACCAGCCAATAGCGGGTATGTGAGATTGATGTTTGATTCGTTTTCATAGGTATATATTTATCGTTTTACATATCGCATATAGACACAAAAAAAGCGTGGAACTGTTGCTGTTCCACGTATCAAGGCCTTCGCATTGCCATTACAAGTAAAACAGCAACCGAAGTCCACGCCGTATGCATTGAACACATATACCTCTACGAGTTGAATATACGAACAACCGTTCGCTTACACATAGTAAGTCGGTACATGTGTGTACAAATACACACCCATGAACATTCATCGGTCGCATTGTTCTGCTTGTAAATTCAAAAGTTGCGAAGTTTTGATACGCAAAACAAGCGTCGCATGAACGCTCTTAATATGTCGGCAGGTCTTTCAACCTGCGGGCAAGAACACTATCTCGCCCTACCACCCGAAAGAGAGACATATTCCCATCACGGCGTGGCTTCTGCGGCTTTACATCCCGCCGATGCCGCTGTTATAGTCTGCGGAAGACTGTAGGTTCTGTGCCTTGCTTTATTCCTTGTTAATTATTTCAAGAGCAATCTATTGTGTTTTTTGGGCGTGGGTTTTAGCTATTGATTTTTAGCGTCTTAAGGCTCTGTATGCTCTTTGTTTATGTTATGGCTTTTAGGGACAGGATGGATAGGCAATATGGGGTATTAATCTTTTTACGCCGCAAAGGTATGATTTTTTTATGATATAGGCAAGATGGAGAGCGAAATAAATTAAGAATGACATAGAGCTCCTTTAAGGCTGGTGTAAAGGTCGAATTGCAATCATCATACAGTGTCATCAACTTGCTCTCCATTTTTGAAAACAAAAAGGGCACCCATTATCACAGGCAGCCCTTTTCTGTACCAAATATGTAGGCATTGTCTTTACACTAACTCTTGCATCCGTGCAATGTATTTCCCGATGATGTCGAACTCGAGGTTGACTACTGTGCCCAATTCGATGAACTTGAAGTTGGTGTGTTCGTGGGTATAAGGGATAATGCAGACGCTTACATACCCCGTGTCGCCCACTACATCGGGTTCGCATACGGTCAGGCTTACGCCGTTGATGCTCACAGAGCCTTTGTCCACGCAAAAATAGCCGCGCCGTGCCATCTCTTTTGAGGTGGCGTATGCAAAACGATAATACCAACTGCCTTCCGTTTCACGCACCTCCGTGCAGCGTGCCGTTTGGTCAACATGCCCTTGTACGATATGTCCGTCGAGCCGCTCATTGAGCAGCATGGAGCGTTCAAGATTGACCCAGTCGCCCTCTTGCAGTACCCCTAAATTGCTGCGGTTGAGACTCTCCTGCATAGCCGTTACGGTATAGAGGTCGCCTTCGGTCTTGACCACTGTCAAGCAGACGCCGTTGTGCGCCACCGACTGATCGATGCTGAGCGGCTCCGTGTAGGGGTTGCGGAGTGTGAAGTGTTTATTGCCTTGTTCTTGCTCAATCTTTACGATTTGAGCCATGGTTTCTACGATACCTGAAAACATTGAAATCGAATTTTATAAAGATGAAACAATAGATTGCGAGTAAGCCGGTGCCAATTCCCATCAGTGCCCATTGCCCGATAGGCGTTAGGTATTTGATGGCATAGTACACCGCAAGCAGTGCCACCGTCAGTAGCGTATAGCAACCGATACGGCGCAGGTCGTATGGGACAGCCAAGTATCGCCGCCCCACAAAATAGGACAGCAGCATAATCACAAGATAGCACACCGTGCTGCTGGCGGCAGATGCGATATAGCCCACCTTCGGCACAAACATCGCCTGCAGCGAGAAAGTAATTACTACGCCGATAATCGAGAAATACGCCCCCCATTGTGTTTTGTCGGTCAGTTTGTACCAGAAACTGAGGTTGAAATAGATACCTTGGAAGATATAAGTCCACAGCACAATCGGAACGACAATCAAGCCTTCCCAATAACTCGGTGCAATGATAAACTTCAGCAAATCAAGGTAGAACACCATGCCCAGCAGGATGAGGTAGGAGAACAGAATGTAGTACTTCATGGCGTCTGCGTAGGCTCCTACCGATTGCTTATCCTTGTGCTTGGCGAAGACAAACGGTTCGTAGGCATAACGGAAAGCCTGCGTGAACATCATCATCACCATCGCCACCTTGAAGCAGGCACCATAAATGCCGAGTTGCGTCTGTGCGTCTGCACTGGTGTAGAAGAACGGGAATAGAATACGGTCGAGTGTCTGATTCATGATGCCGCACACGCCGAGTATCAGCAGCGGCAACGAGTAGCGGAGCATACGCTGCAGCAATGCCCACGAGAAATACCATCCTTCCTGCTTCCGGCGAGTACAGAACGATAGTTCTTTCTGTTGTACGCCCGTTTCCTTTTCTGCTCCTACCTCTTTGCGGGGGGCGGGGAAGTCGTAGCCTACGATGGCCGGCAGCAGACAAAGCGTCTGTATGCCCGTTGCTAGTATGTTAGCTACGAACACATAGCCCACGCCGTAATTGGGGTTATACCACGCCGATATGATGCCCCAATCTTGTATCTTGGGGCATAGCACGAGGAAGAATATATTGAGCAGAATGTTTAAGAATACGAACAGCAACTTCAGTGCCGCAAAGCGAATGGGGCGTTTCTTGTAGCGCAGATACGCAAAGGGGATGCTGGCAAAGGCGTCCATGGCTACCACCACGCTCAACAGCGCAATAAACTCCGAGTGGGTCGGATAGCCCAGTGCAGCGGCAATAGGCTGTCGGAAAACACAGCATATCACGGCAAAGAGCAGCGAGGTCGAGAATAGGCTGACCATGGCGGTCGTATAGACGGTATTCGGGTTTTCGCCCTCTTTGTTGGCAAAGCGGAAGAAACCCGTCTCCATACCGTAGGTCAGTATCACAAGTAGCAGTGCCGTCCATGCATAGAGGTTCGTCACAATGCCGTAGTCCGCCTGCTGCGCCAGTACATAAGTATACAGCGGCACCAACAGCCAGTTGAGAAACTTCCCGATAATGGACGAAAGCCCATAGATAACGGTATCTTTCGCCAAACTCTTCATTTGTGTATTCGCCATATCTTATAGTAGCGTTACTTTTCTGTAGCCGTGTGTCTATTCTTCCTCTTCGTTTTTCTCACTGTGCTTCGCCTTTGGGGAAGCGCAACCGTCAACAATAAGTACGATTTCGCCCTTGGCTTCTCGTTCTTTGAAAGAGGTGATAAGTTCAGCAAGTGTGCCTCGACGCGTTTCCTCAAACTTCTTGCTAATCTCGCGGCTCACACTGGCACGGCGGTCGTCGCCCAACACCGTAGCCAACTGTTCCAAAGTCTTTACCAACCGAAAAGGCGACTCGTAGATTATCATTGTGTGCTCTTGCTCGGCAAGATGTTGCAAGCGTGTCTGTCGCCCTTTTTTCTGTGGCAGAAAGCCCTCGAAGTAGAAGCGGTCGTTCGGCAGTCCGCTATCCACCAATGCCGGCACAAACGCCGTTGCCCCGGGTAGACACTGTACTTCGGCTCCCCGTTCCACACATGCCCGCACGAGCATAAAACCGGGGTCGCTGATTCCGGGTGTTCCTGCGTCGGATATGAGCGCTACATTCTGACCCGCAGCAATACGCTCTGCCATATCGTCAGAGGTCTCGTGCTCGTTGAACTTGTGGTGTGAACGAACGGGAGTATGAATATCGTAGTGCTTGAGCAGTACGGACGAGGTACGCGTGTCTTCTGCCAATATCAAATCGGCTTCTTTCAGTACCCGAATGGCACGAAAAGTCATATCCTCCAGATTGCCCACCGGAGTCGGAACAACATATAGCATAGATTGGTTGAGTTGTGGAAAGTAGAGTGTGGTTGATAGATATTTAGATATGTGAATGGTGCTTAGTCGTTGATAGTGATTGCGTGTTGAGAATGGGGCCTATTTACAATTTTACACATACACATTGACTTATCCGAATCGTCTGTGTAGGGCGTTAATAAACAATTCATAAGCTGGCAGCTCTTTGTCCCAACTGAAATGCGAATCAATATACGCCATTGCCTCTTCGAATGTGTTTAGCCCATTCAGTTCGGTCAGTGTCTTCTGCAGTAGTTCGGGGTTCTTGTCGAATAGTTCCCGTTGAAACAAGAATCGGTCGCCTATCGAAATAGCCATGCGAATATCCTTAACGCCCTTGCCATACAGACCATTCGTTCGTGGCTGTTCCTCTGTTTTTAATAGTTCGGTCTTGATATTCTCTGTCGGTTGCTCTTCTTCGGCGAGAGGAGCCTGCTCTACAACTTCTTTTGTAGGTGTTTCTTCTACAATCGGAGTTTCTTCGGCAACGACTTCGGATTCTTCCACTTCGTCTTCAGTTATGAGTTCTACCTCTATTTCCGGTTCGTCATTTTCAGCAGTAGTAGGCAGAGGTGCAGGTGTTGCCTCCAAATTGGCAATGCGTTCTTCCTGCTCTGCCACTTGTGCTTGCAGTTGTTCCAACCGTGTTGCTGTCTGTTGGTCGCAAGCGGTGTTTGCCGCCAACAATCCTTCCAGTTGTGCAACACGCTGTTCCAGTGCTGCAGTTTTTTGCTCAAGAGCCACTGTGTACGCATTCAGCGCTTCTATCAAATTTTCGTTCATAGTACGATGAAGTATATCCATTTTTTAGCAAGCCACACGCTCAAGCCATTTTACCATACCGAGCATAATGCCCATAGATACGACGCAAACACCGAAGAATACTGCCCAGCAGTATTGAATAGGCCATGCATTGTACATCACGGGACCAACCCAAATCATTAGGTTACCCAGTGCCGTTGCACCGAGCCATAGACCTTGGCATAGACCGACCATATTGCGTGGGGCTACCTTGCTGACAAAGGACAATCCCAGCGGAGAAATAAACAATTCGGCTACCGTCAAAAAGAAGTAGGTAACAATCAGTACCCACGGACCTGCTTTAGCCAATCCGGCACTCTCCATTGCCGCAGAGTCCATCGCACGGAAGTCCGTTCCAGACGGATAGCCGGCTTTAGCGGAAAACGCCATAAGGAATAGATATGCGCACGCAGCGATGCCCATGCCAATAGCAATTTTGCGCGGGGTGGAGATACTCTTGCCTTTACGAGTAAGAGCCGAGAATATCCACATAATGACCGGAGTCAGCACAATTACGAAGAACGGATTTAGTGCTTGCCATATCTCAGGTGCAATCGATTGGGTCTCTACAAAGTCGCGTGCAAATACCGATAGCGATTGTCCGTTCTGGTGAAAACTGAACCAGAAGAATATCGCAACCCCAAGTACGGCAAAGAGGGCGTACATACGCTGTTTAATCTCGGTGGCCATAGCGGCTTTCTCTTCTTTGGTGTAGTGGGTAGTTGTGTTCTCTGCTTTTTTGGCAGGCTGTGGAAACATTTTCTTGGTGAGCAGGAATATAACGAGCGAGATAAGCATTGCCAGTACCGAGGCGATAAACGAGTAGTGAATACCCGTGTTGAATACCTCCATATAGTCGTGGCAGAAGGTCTGTCATCGTGTAGCCGTCCAGCAACACTTTGCCCATTGTTTCTTGAAACTTGGTGGTTATTTCACCATTTGCCAAGTATTGGTGGCATAGCGCAGGCATATCTGCATTATAGACGAGGTCGTGTGCGCGTAGCCACCACTGGCGGAGTAGGGGTGCCACAAATGGGGCTACCAGTCCACCGATATTGATAAACACATAGAAGATTTGGAAACCCGAGTCTCGCTTGTCTTTGGCATCAGCCAATGCCTCAGGACCTTTCTTGGCAGCCTCTTCTTCCAGTTCGTCGTACATTTTGCCGACAATAGCCTGCAGGTTACCTTTGAATAGTCCGTTGCCGAAAGCGATGAGCAGAAGAGCGAAACAAGTGAATATCAGGATAGCCCACCATGTGCCGTCGCCGTCCGCTGTGCTGAATACTGGTACAGACAGGGCGACATAGCCCAACGCCATAATGATAAGTCCCCACTGAATGGTTTTGTTGTAGTTCTGAGTTTTGTCGGCAATCAGTCCGCCCACGAGGCTCAGCACATAGATGCCGCAATAGAATACGGAGTAGATAACACCTGCCGTAGCATCGGGTAATCCGAATTTTGACACAAGGAATAGCAGCAACACTGCATTCATGATGTAGTAGCCAAAGCGTTCGCCCATATTGGCAAGCGCCGCAGGAATAAGTCCTTTCGGGTGGTTCTTAAACATAAGGATTGAGTTATTAAGGGGTTATTATTTGCAGTTATTATATCAGTGTACACCAACCATATTTGTCTTCTGCCCGTCCGTACTGAATGTCTTGCAGGGCGTTGTAGAGACTGGTCATTATCTCTCCGGGCGTGTCGCCGAAAGAGTAGGTAATGTCGTTGTCTGGGTCGTACACTCGGTTGATAGGCGAGATGACGCATGCCGTTCCGCAAGCGGCAGCCTCTTCCATATTTGCCAGT
This sequence comes from bacterium, assembly GCA_963591775.1. Taxonomy (GTDB): domain Bacteria; phylum Bacteroidota; class Bacteroidia; order Bacteroidales; family Paludibacteraceae; genus Colicola. The sequence continues at coordinate 37,121 of CAVATM010000005.1, read as the reverse complement.
TCGGTAATGGCAATAGGTCGGCGTATCACTTTCATTCCCATATCCCGTGCCAGCGTCATCAGCGAGTCGTTTGTGATACTCGGCAGAATCGCCGTCGAGTCGGGGGTCAGATATTCGATGCCATCTTCCGTGTGCCGCACGCCGATGAAGTTTGCCGCACTACACTCGTCGATGTATTGGTGCGTCTGGGCATCTGTGAACATACAGTCGTAGCCCAGGGCGTGTGCCGATTCGCTTGCACGGAACGAAGCGGCGTAGTTGCCTCCCACTTTCCATTGTCCAGTCCCGAAAGGAGCCGCACGGTCTATTCGTCGGTTCACTATGAAGGGGGTGCAGTGGTATCCGCCGCCGAAGTATGATCCGATAGGGGTGGGGATAACGATAAACTCGCAGTCCTTGCCCGGCTCGACGCTTATCTCCGGTGTGGTGGCAAACAGCACGGGGCGGAAATAGAGCGTAGCCCCCGTCTCGTAGGGAGGTACATAGTCCATGTTTTTCTCCAGTGCCAGCAGGATAGCGCGGCAGAACAGGTCTTCGGGTACGGGTGTCATCAGCAGCCCTTCGGCGGAGCGTTTCATGCGCCGTGCATTCTCTTCCATGCGGAATATACGCACCCGTCCGTCCACACCCCGAAAGGCTTTCAGCCCCTCAAACAGTCCTTGTCCGTATTGTATGCCTGTCGAGGCGACATGGATGGTCATCTGTTTGTCGCGTGTGGCGTAAGGCTCTTCCCAAACGCCCTTGCGGCATGCCGAGCGTACCACATAGTCGGTCTCTGTATAGTGAAATGAGAGTGAACTCCAATCTATTTCTTTCATCGGTATGATACCATTCTGTCAAAGGTATAGTATGGCTTCATTGCCCATGTTGAAGAGCAAATCCACGATACTTAAATTGTCCGTAAATCCCTGTTTGTCTGCAAAAAGTTGGTAGTATTGTTTGCCTGTTTCGCCCGTAGGATATTGCCAACAAGCCTCCAAGTCTTTTCCCTGCCAATCCGTAGTGCGTTCTGTCTTTGTCGGCTTGCCGAGCAGGCGCAGTATAAGGTCGTTCAGTGCCTCGTTATAGTCCAGCAAGTAGGTGTATTGTTGTTCATAGAATGGACGGAACAAATCCTCGTAGTAGAGAAAATAGGGGGTATGTTTGTATGCACTGACGAGTGCCATCCAGTGTTGGTGTTGCCATTTGGTCTGGTAGGTAATGCGCACATCGCGGGTGTATTGTTTGCTTTCGCACTTGCCTACGGGGATGCTGAGTGTCTGTATACCGTTTGTGCCCGCTATGCAGCAACGGTTGCGATAGGTCTGCTTGGGGAATGATTCCCATTGCTCGATCGCTACCGTGTCCTTCGTATGCAGCAGTACGTTGTAGTACGCTATCGGTGCCATATATCCAGTGGGCAAAACCAACTTGGTTGATGTGTAATGTATAATTTGTAATTGGGAAGGTGTGGCTTTGATTTCTCCTCCTTTGGAGAGAGTAGGGGAGGTCTATTTCTCTGCATTCATGCCAATCCGGTTCCATCGTATATGTCCTTTGCCCCATGCTTTGTCTTTCTCTATGCTCAACCAGATGAATACGGGACGACCCACGATATGGTCTTCGGGTACGAATCCCCAGTAGCGGCTGTCGGCTGAGTTGTGCCGGTTGTCGCCCATCATCCAGTAGTAATCCATCGTGAAGGTGTAGGTTTTGCCTACTTCGATAGGTTGGAACTCGTAGGCATCGGCAATGCGCTTGTAGAGCCAATAATTGTCGGGCGTAATATCCACGGTCTCTCCCTTGCGGGGGATGTAGACAGGGCCGTAGTTGTCGCGTGTCCAGTGGTTATGTCCCAGCGGATAGACATCGCCGCCCTGCTGTTCCGGCTCAATGGTTATCGAGGTGATATGCGGGTTTTTCTCTAATTCGGCTTTCATGCCCTCTGTGAGCGGAAAGTGGTACACACCTGCCTCGAGGTTCTTGCGGTCGTCTTTCGATACACCTATCTTGTCGAGGTAGTTATTGGTCAGTATATGCCCATCGGTCTGCACAAAGTAATTGCGTTGCACTCCCTCTCTGTCCGGTTCTGCTATACCGTTGATATATACGATGTTGTCTATGATTTGCAGTGTGTCTCCGGGTGTGCCGACACAGCGTTTTACATAGTTCTCCCGACGGTCAACTGGGCGTACGATGATGTCCCCGAATATGTCCTTGCGCTGTTCCACGGTGTGCCGTCCGTAGTAGTGGCATAGGGTATAGTAGTCGGGGTTCTGCATCTTGCTGCATACCGTGTCGCCGGCGGGGAAATTGAATACCACGATGTCGCCTTTCTCGGGTGTGTCCCAACCTGCCAGACGCTTGTAGTCCCAGTGCGGCTTGTCTATATAACTCTTTCCGCCGCCGATCCATTTCGGGAAGAGCCATCCGCCGCCGAGCCTTTTCGGGACGCGCATTTTCGGGAAAGTATGTTGTACCAACGGCATGGAGAGCGGTGTGTTTGGCACGCGTGCACCGTAACTCATCTTGCTGACGAACAAAAAATCGCCCACCCGCAGACTTTTCTCCAGCGACGAAGAGGGAATCTGGTAGTTCTGGAAGGTGTACAGGTTGATGAAATAGACGGCTATCAGGGCAAAGAGAATCGCATCCACCCACGAGCAGATGGTGTAGAGTGTGGCGTTTTCGTAGGGGTTCTTCAGTCCTTCCTCTTTTTCTGCTTTTGTCAGTGGCTTGTATTTGCGCCACCAGTTCCACGGGATGTATTTGGTCGTGAAAGCGTCGATGATGACGGGCAGCAGTGCGAGCCAGCCGAGACTTGCCCAATCGCCCCATGCCACCCATACGACGAATGTGATATAGAGTGCGCTCCATATTCCGGCAGCCACCCATCCTCGGGGCTTCACTTCGCTGATTCTATTCTGTAATGATTTCATGTTGTCTTCTTTAGATGTATGGTTGTGTATCTATGGTTTTGCTTGCAGAGTCGAAGCGTGTTGCAAGCCTTTTTATTTGCAGAATTGCTGAAAGCCTCTCCCTCTATGGAGCAGTAAGCAGTAGTGTGGGGTGTGTTAAAGGTTCAGCACTTCACTCATAGTGTGGAAACCCTTTTTCCCGATGATCCATTCGGCAGCGAGTACCGCCCCGAGGGCAAACCCTTTGCGGGACTTGGCTTCGTGCCGGATGCCGAGTATATCCTCGTCGCTCTCCCACTGCACGGTATGTATGCCTGCTACCTCCCCTTCGCGAACCGAAGTAACGGGAACGGCAACGGCTCCCTCCGACAACTGCTCCGCCAGCGTCTTCGCTGTTCCGCTCGGTGCATCGAGTTTATGCACATGGTGAACTTCCGTAATAGAGGGCGAGTATTGTGGATAGCGTTGCATAATCTCTGCCAACCGTTTGTTGAGCGCAAAGAGTATGTTCACTCCGATACTGAAGTTGCTCGACCATACCCATGCATTCTCTTCTCCATTCGGGGTAGGTTCATTGCTTTTGGCACATGGTGCGGCACTCGTTGGCTGTGACGACACGCCACCATCGTGACAGGTTAATTGTGCGATATCCCATCCGGTAGTGCCGCATACAACGGGTTTCCCTTTGCTCCATGCACGGCGGATGTTCGCTTCCGCCGTGGCGGGAGTAGTGAACTCAATAGCCACATCGGCAGTGGCGAAGGCTTCGGAATCAAAGTCTTGTGTGTTCTCTTTGTCGATGATGCATACCACACGGTGCCCTCTTTCGAGTGCCACCTCTTCGATGATATGCCCCATTTTCCCGTATCCTATCAGTGCGATGTTCATAAGCGTTGTCTGTGAGACAAATAAGATATAGTTGCTAATGTGTTTTTGTGGTTTTTACGACGGATATATTGTTATAGTTTTTGGTAGCAGTCGTTATAACAACTGCAAAACACATGCAAATATGTCCATTTATACCACATAAAACCGCACAAAATTACTATTTTTTCCTGAAATATACAAACACAAAACCATTATGTCTATTAGTGTAGATCCAATTGATAAGGACAATGGATAAGTATGCTATCTCTACTACATCTCAGGGAAATAATAGAAAGCAAGTTTAATATAATACGATAATGTCCGTATAAACCCACGCTATTCCTTTCACAACATCTGCCCCATAAGTGTATAAATTCGTCCACCTCGCTGGATACGGATCCCGCTCGGCGTAAGAATCTTCTTGGCTTTGGTGCTACTAACCTCAGGCGAAACACTATCCGTCGTGCGGTCGGGTGTCTTCATTCCGAGTAAGTAGTACACTGCGTTTTCTACCAATTGTAATCCGTTTTGTGTCAAATAGGCAGTGCTGTATTCCGAGAGACCAATCAGAACCAATCGTTGCGTCAGCGTCGTGCCGTTGATACTCGTCCCCGCTGGCAGGTCGGCGATGGTAGTATAACTACCGCCTGACACGGGCGAACCTAGCGCAACCGCTTCCCCTGAAAGATTATTCCACCCAGAAAGAGCTGTTACGGCGTTGCTCTGACACTGTGAGAAGAGCGTCAGTTCCTGCGTTTCACCGAACACAATACTGTGGAATAGCGCATGCAGCGTATCGTTCACATAGACGCTCACATCTTGCGTGTTTACCGGCGTTCCCCAGTTCCACACGCTACTCTTGAAGAGAAAGGGCTTCAATACCAACATCGGTTTGTCATAGCCTCGTAGCGACCCAAATGCAGCGGCACTGCTGTTTGGCTTTGCACCCAGTATCAACGCTTCGTAGTCTGTATAGTCATTGTCTGTGGCAGCAGCGTCAAGCGTGGTAACGATTATAGAGTCGCTCGACTGCAACCATGCCAGCAGTGCCTCGTCCTCTGTGCTGTTGGGTGTGGTAACAAAACCTATCTTGTGTACCTCTTTGCTCTTCACATGCAGTACCGCCGTCTCGCTCGCCACCTCGTCGTCCTCACTGACAGTGCTTACTGTGATAAAGTGAGTCCCTGCGGTGGTCGGCGTTCCGGAGAGGGTCAGTGTGTGGTTGTTATTGCTGATTTTGTAGGTTATACCGTCGGGTAAACTGCTGCATGTCAGGCGTGTGGCACTCCCGCCCCATTGAAACACAATCGGGTCAATAGTTGTACCGCATACGAGCCACTGTGTTTGGTTGTCTGTGGTGCAAACCACGGTCGGGTGTACTACTCCGTCTGTCTCATAGCAGCCCAAGTCCGGTGCAGTGCCGGTGTATGTGAGTCCGACATCAACGCCAGCATCTATCAGTTTCGACCCACCCGCAAGGCGCAGCAATAGCCCATTGCTGAGGCTTCCGTCCGCTTGGCGTGCCGTGGTAATCTCCGTGGTGTCAAGCGACAGAAAGTCAGTAGCTGATACAGAGAACCCTTTCGACCACGAATTGTTCGTGTTCACTTTTACGATGTCTGCGAGAAAAGTATTCTGTGTCTTCGATTGGTAACTGATACAGTTCCGTATGTCCAATGTACAGCCGTTCGCGTTGTAGAAACTATAGTCCGCATTGTTCAGGTACGCCGTGTTGTTGTAGAGGCGTACCGCTCCAGCATCACTGTTCTGATCATACCCTTTGACGGAGTTGGCGACCGATAAACAGTGGTGTACTAACACATTGTGCTGTGTGCTGCCACCGCCTAACTTGAACCCGTTTCCGTTGCCCATGTTTGGATACTTGTCGAGCGTTACATATACGGTATTGCCGTCAGCATCAGTTACATATTGCCCATCCTTAAACTGGTCGAACCATGCCTTGTCGGTGTTGTACCGCGGGTGGTTACGCATGTCGTACGACGCAGGACCATTTTGGTAGCATACGCAATATTCAATCACGGTCTCCTCTGTCGTTACTCGTTGGAAAAAATCCCAACCGTCGTCCGAATTGTTCCAACTCCTGCAACCTATGTAATGATTGGGAGCACCCGAGTGTTGCTTATCTGCAAAACCATCTGCATTACCGCCAAAATCACACTGCGTCAGATTTCCGGATTTGTCCAACTCATAGTCGAAGTTGTCGTGCGAATCCACATTCTTAATCAAGTTGTGTCCGCCCACTTTCATCTGGCACCCCGTGTCCGCAGAACCATAGATATCCAAGTTTTCGAATATGCAGTAACTCCCCTCGTTGTATAGATTGTTCTTCCCGGAGTAACGCAGTGTCAAGTCTTTGATATGCAGATATGTGCATGTGTTTGTCACTTGCAGCCCCCGTGTCCCGTAAGCCGTGGTGCGGAAGTCGAGTGTCGCCTTTTCGCCTGGGTAGCCTGCGATGACGATGTACTTACTGCTTGTCCCTGTTTTGTCGCTGATTCTCGTGTTGCCCAAGTCGTATTGCCCCCCCAGCAGGTAAAGTGTGTCGCCTGCATTGGACAATTTGCTGATTCCTTGGCTCAGCGGGCAGGGCGAGGAATAGCTTGTGCCGTTTCCTGCTCCTGCGGGGGCGGCGTAATAGGTGGTGGCATCGATATGCGTAGTCCCTGCCCAGAGCAGGAGAGTGGAAAGAAGTATAGGATATAACTTGTTCATTTTGTATTGATAGGTTAGTTAGTAGTCTTGTGTATGTAATAACGCGTAGCCCTAATGGTAAATCTGTTCTATCAGGGTTTCAACCAAATGCCGGTTGGCAAATGTGCTTTGCAGCAATGCCTGCCGCTGCAGGCTTTCCTCTTCTGTGAAAGGTTTGTCAAAGTATTGGCGGCAAAGTGCTGCCAATTGTGCGGTATTCTGTCCGATATGGCATAGTCCGCTTAATTCTGTACCGACCACCATCGGCGGGTTGACCACAATATGCCGCCCCGTGTAGAGTACATTGAGCAGTTTGAGTTTCAGCCCCGTCCCTTGGAAAGTAATCAGCAGGTGTATCTGCGCTTCAGCAATGAGCGTCTGCATCTCTTCGTCGGATGGACTGTCGATAAGGCGGACATTCGGCTGCCCTGCCGCAATCGTTTGCAATGGCTTCGATGGGTGCAGCCCTGCGATGACGAAAGACAAGTCGGGAAGTTGAGGTGCAATATGAGTAATAATATGTACGGCTGCTTTGTGGTTCTCGGCAACACTGAGGTTGCCATGGTAGAGGATGTACTTGCCTCGGTCGGTAGGATATGCAGGGATATTCTCCGGGTGAAAAGAGGGTATATAAACCACAGGCGTAGTGGGAAACATCTGTCGGAAATGCGCTTCGTCCTGGTGTGCTACGGCAAAAATGGCATTGGCGGACAGCAGGTGGAGTTGCTCGTAACGCTGTAGTTTGCGTGCCTCTATCGAGAAGAACATCTTTTTCCACAACGATTGGGAGGCTTTACCGAGAGCCCTATAGTAGTCATGCTCGATATTGCACTCCCGAAAGAAGCGTGCACGGGTACGCAAAGCGGGATGTGTAAGGAGTTGGCAACAAACCAGTCCTTCGAACAGGATAGGGTAGTCGTCTTGCAGCAAATCGGTCAGCAGCGGTTCCGTGGGGCGACTGACTACCGTATAGGGAAGGCGGGAAAAGTTTTGCCAAAGGGTAGTGCGGCGGGGGTAGTAGTAGACCCGATGGCACAGGCTTTCCAAGGCAGGCTCGTGATGGAGACTACCTTTGTAGTAGCAATGGAGAATGATGCGTATACCCGATTCATGCAGGGTGCGAATTTTATAGAACACATCCATCGCCCCGCCGTAGTTGGCAGGGTAAGGTATGTCGAAACTGACGATATGCAGATAGCGGCTCATAGGGATTGGAATAACTGCTCGAACTGTTCGGTTTGGTGTTGACGGGAGAAGCGCTCCTTGTTTACAACGGCTTGGCGGGTATAGCCGTTCAGTTGCCACTCGTGGTACTTGTCCAAGATAAACGCTTTTATTTCCTCTATATCGGAAGTGGCAATACCTGCGTTGGTCTCGCGGATAGTCTGTGCCAAAAGACTTTCATCGGAAGGGGTACAGAGTATAGGCTTCTCGCAGCCGAGTGCTTCGAAGAACTTGGTTGTCATCATGCCATGTGCCGAAGGGTTGGTTAGCACAAGCAGGATACTGCTTCGCCTGATCTCGTTGCCCACCTCGGAGGTTGGGATAGGGTTATGGTCGGGCGTATGGAGACGAAGACGCAGGTCGGGCAAAGCAAGTTCACGAATAGCCTGCTCTATAAGCGAGGTGCTTTGAAACTCATAGATACGCCCGATGTAGGTAACAAGGAACTCTGCGGCGGGTAAGTTCTGCGGGTAGAAAAGAGCAGGGGCATAGCCGTTGTAAACAAGGTGTACATTCCGGTTGAAGCGGCGCAGAAAATCCACATGCCATGGTGAAACGGTAGTGATACAGTCGGCATGGCGCAAGACGCGGTTGCGTCGATGGTTATTGACAGTGCGATAGATATAGCGGAACGGTCGCGCCCACCATTGGCGATGGGCTTGCGATTGGGAGTCAGGCACTTGCTCGTCCAAATCGCGGATATCAACAAAGAGAGGCGTATGGTATGTGCGTGCTATGTCGAGGGCTGCGCGCAGGGGAAATGTGGAGAATGTCGTACAAAAGACAAGGTCAAAGGATGGTGTATTGTCCCGTACCTGACAGCGTAGCCAGCGGGAGAACTGCCGGTTGCGCCAGTCTGTGAGAAGCGACCAAACGGCATACAACAACCATTGCCATGCGTGATGGTAGTAGATAGGCTTCTCGTAGATGGGATATGTATGCGGAAAGTCGTGAGGTTGGAACTGCTCGGTATATACCACAGGTTCGTATCCGTGCTGTGCCAAATAGTCGCACAGATAGCGTAGCCGCGGTATGAACGACGGTTGGCTGTACGGGTCGGAAACTATCAGGATACGGCGGGGCATAGGTGGCTTTATTCCGGGTGGTTGGTGTAGTGGCGCAAGCCCTTGAGCAATTTCCGGTAAAGTGAGGCGTGGTAAGTCGTGTCGTTGAATATCGTGTTGTGCCAAAGCAGAACCACCTCACCGCGGTAACGACGCACACAGTCGAGCAACTGCTCGGAATAGAAGTAGGCTTCGTCTTCGTCGAGGTGCATATAGCCCGTGTTGCTCAATGTGCAATCCATGATAGTGAGCGGGTGGAGCGTAAGCGGTGTGAGGGTATAGGTCTTGGGGTTGATCCAGCGCACGGGGCGAGTGGTCTGCAAGCGGAAGCCTGCCTTATCGGCAAACGCCATCGTGAAATCGTCTGTAAAGCCCATGTCCGCCACACGCTGCATATTGTCTATAGAGCAGCAGAGATAGTGGCTGCGGTGGTAGTCGTAGTGGCGCGGGAAGAACCGCTCCTGAAGGCTTCCTGCCTTGGGAAGACCATAGCAACTCGAGTGAACACCCAGTGTAGCCCCCTTGGCACACAGGTAGTCCATCAAGCGGAGATAGTCCGGACCGCGATGGAGATACTGCGGATAGTCGTAGCCCTTGCCGAGTGTGTATTTGATGAAATAGACACTCTCTGCGTTCGGTACCTGATGGTCTTGCTCCGTAATCCACGGGAAAGTGTAGGCGGGGTCGTTCGAGATAGAGCGCCACGAGGCAAACACATCCCGCAGATGTCCGCGGACAATGCCGCCAACCGCCCCACGCAAATGGCGATAGCGCGAAAGGGTATCGATGTCGTGCGTGAGGTATATACGCTCGTATCCGTGGTCAGGCAAGGGCAAGTCGAGCAACTTCATCAAGATACGCGCATACTCGTCCACCATAGGAATCTCGAGGTTATTGCCTTGCCCCAAGACAGAGTAGGCAGCCAAAAACCGTCCGTGCTTGTCCCGTTGCGGATTGATCAACTCCTCTGCCCGAGAGATAAAAAAGAAGGTGTTGTAGAGAATATCGGTGCGAATGATGTAGGTGTTGTCCTGCCGGTCTATCACGGGGTGCGACATATCGGGGAGGACTATCTCGTTCCCGAGGTGTCCGCACGGCACAATCACTGCTTTGTACTGCGACCACGCAGACACATCGGCGGTGTAGCCGACCTGCTTTGCCGCTTCCGTATTGCCATAGAGCAAAAACGCTTTGATGTATTCGATAATTTCGTTCATACCGGTTGGACTATTCCTTTTTACAATGTTAAAATATATCTTTTGTGATTATTGCTTCGGTAGCCTATCCCTTGCTCATCCTTTGCGTATCCCTTGCTGACGGGGATTGTGAGAGTGGGGAAATCTTGTTAACCGTTTTTAGACCTCATCGTTCAGAATTTCCCATTCGTAGAGTTTCTGCTCTATCTCGCGTTTGATACGCTCGTAGCGTTGGAAGTTCTCTTGTGTCTGTCGGGCAGGGTCGGTCATCAGTGTCTCCACCTGTTTCTGCTCCTCTTCCAAACGGGCGATAGCGGCTTCGGTCTCGGCTATCTGTTTTTCTTTCTTGCGCCGTGCGGCTGCTTCGGCTTTCTGCGCTGCGTAGGAGGCACTGCCCGCCGTGCCGGCTTCCGTCGGATTACTGTCGTTGCCGGTGCGCTTGGCTGCCGGGGATTTCTTTTCCAACTCTTGCAGGGTGTCGATTTTCTTCGTACGCAAGAAGTCGTAGATACCGCCTAAGTGTTCTTTGACTTTGCCGCCGCCGAACTCATAGACCTTGCTCACCAAGCCATCGAGGAAATCACGATCGTGGCTGACGCAAATTACCGTGCCGTTGAAGTCCTGCAGGGCGGCTTTCAGTACATCTTTCGATTGCATATCGAGGTGGTTGGTAGGCTCATCGAGAATGAGCAGGTTACACGGCTCGAGCAGCAAGCGAATCATTGCCAGTCGGCTTCGCTCACCACCGGACAACACTTTGACCTTCTTCTCCGAAGCCTCGCCGCCAAACATAAAGGCACCCAATATATCGCGTATCTTGGTGCGGATATCGCCCACAGCCACACGATCGATCGTGTCGAACACGGTCTGCTCTCCATCGAGCAAAGCGGCTTGGTTCTGTGCGAAATAGCCAATTTTGATGTTATGCCCTAATTTGAGCGTACCCATATAGTCCAACTGTCCCATGATACATTTCACAAGAGTGGACTTGCCCTCGCCGTTTTTGCCGACAAATGCCACTTTCTCTCCCCGACGGATAGTAAATGTAACACCCGAGAAGACCGTATGGTCGCCAAAATCTTTGCGCAAATCCTCGACAATGAGTGGGAAATCGCCGCTGCGGGGGGCGGGGGGAAAACGCAGACTGAGCCGCGAAGTATCCTCCATATCGACCTCCAATCGCTCCAGTTTCTCCAACTGCTTGATACGCGACTGCACCTGCACCGCCTTGGTCGCCTTGTAGCGGAAACGCTCGATAAAGTCTTCCGTTTCCTGAATCATCTTCTGCTGATTGAGGTAGGCACGCACCTGCTGCTCGTGGCGCTCTTTACGGAGTTCGAGGAAATGTGAGTAGTTGACATTATAGTCGTAGATGCGTCCGAGCGTAATCTCTATGGTGCGGTTCGTCACATTGTCGATAAACTTCTTGTCGTGGCTCACCAGTAAGATGGCACTCTGCGAGGTGCGCAAGAAATCCTCCAACCACTGAATGGACTCAATGTCCAAATGGTTAGTTGGCTCATCCAGAAGCAGCAAGTCCGGGTGCTGCAACAGTATCTTTGCCAATTCGATACGCATACGCCAACCACCCGAGAACTCCGAGCAGGGACGGTCGAAGTCTTTGCGCTCAAAGCCCAAACCGATAATGGTTCTGTCCATCTCGGCTATGCGGTGTGCCTTCTCCTCATCGGGTTCGCCTGCAAAGACGCTCATCACATCTTCCCGAAGCGTTTTGCCATCGATATGCATCATCACCTGCGGGAGGTAGCCGATGGTCATATCCGCATCACGCGCAATGCGCCCCGATGTAGGTTGGTATTCGCCGACAATCAAACGGAGTAGGGTACTTTTGCCCGCTCCGTTTTTGCCTACGAGTGCGATTCTGTCCTTCTTATTAATCATGAAGGAGATATCCTCCAGCACGGGGTGGGACGAAAATTCTATGGTCAGATGTTCTACGCTTAGCATATCGTTTTTCGGTGGAAAAATAGAGGATAGAAGACGATTATTTGTCTAATTTTTCGAATACTGAATTGTTGCTAATGAATTCGGGCACAATCTTTTTCATTTGTTCGACACTAGAGAATGGCTTATTTAGATCGGACAACCGAATAAGTTCCTCTACTTCTTTTTCTATCACATCGTATTCAAATTCTCGTACTTTTGCTACCATTATTTTCTCGTTTGTAGTAGGCATTGTGGTTTCCTTTTGGTTTAGCAATTCCTCGTAGAGTTTTTCACCGGGACGCAGTCCGGTAAAGACAATCTGAATATCTTTTTCTGGTACATAACCAGAGAGTCGAATCATATTCTTAGCTAAATCCAATATCTTTACAGGATGTCCCATATCAAATACAAATATCTCACCTCCATTTCCCAAAGTACTAGCCTCCATTACTAGACAGCATGCTTCTGGAATAGTCATAAAATAACGTATAATATCGGGGTGTGTAACTGTGACGGGTCCCCCTGCTGCAATCTGTTTTTTGAAATAAGGAATGACTGAACCATTTGAGCCTAATACATTACCAAATCGAGTAGTAATAAATTTGGTACAATTTGGATTTTCTTGTACCATTTTTTTGAACAATGATTGGACATATATTTCGGCAATACGCTTACTTGCCCCCATAATATTAGTTGGGTTCACCGCTTTGTCCGTTGAAATCATAACAAAGCGTTCGGTTCCGTATTTAATGGCCATATCAGCCATGTTCTTCGTGCCTAATACATTAGCACGGATGGCCTCATTGGGGTGCGATTCCATAAGCGGTACATGTTTGTATGCCGCTGCATGATAAATGATATCCGGGCGAAATTCACAGAATATCTCCTCCACTCGTTTTCGATTGCGAACATCTCCAATAAGAGCAACAAAACGACTATTCGGATATTGCCTTTTGAGTTCCAATGTCAAATCGTGTAAGGGTGATTCCGCTTGCTCCAACAGAATCGTAACTTGTGGCTTGTATTTCTGAATTTGCCGAACCAACTCCGAACCAATACTTCCGGCAGCTCCGGTTACCATAACCACTTTGTTCTGCATAATATGTAGCACATTGTCAGTATTGATATGTATTGCGGGTCTCTCTAGCAGGTCTTCTATTTGTATATTCTCAATACGACCGATACGCTGATAATCAATATTTTCTGCGTTGTCATATTTCGAGAAATAGGGAGTTGTAAGTACATGGATATTATGTTCAAAAAATATTTGAAAATCGGTAGCAGGATTGATCTTCTGCATTTGCAGGGGAGATACGATCACATCATTTACCTTATTTGTTATCATCCATTTGATAGTATTCTCATTGAGCGAGAATACATGCAGTCCAACCAAGTCGTGTCGTTCTTTGACATCTGTATCAGTGCCAATGAACCCAACAGGTCGATAAACAGTATCAGTCCCGCTTTTGAGCATCTTCGCAATGGCAATGCCAGCCGAACGAGTTCCCCAGATCATTACTTTCTTTGTATTGGAACTATGCAGTCGTATGTATTCAAACACAGTCTTGATACTAACTCGTAAACTGAATAGCAAAATGAACGCTATGGGTATATAGATAATCAAAGCCGTATTGAGAAATAGCTTTTCTTTTGTTAGTGTAATCCATATTAGATTGAATAGTAATAGTCCTCCCCCACAGGTCAATACAGAAAGCAATGATTTAAGTGTATCAATAAAGGTGGAATAACGCAAAATGCCGGAATAGGTATGAAATAACCAAAAACACAATATCTGTACAATAACTACAATTAGATATTGTATGCTAAATGGAAGCATTTCATTGGTTCCAAAAACATAAGTAAAAATGCCATTGCCTATTAGAATACTGATCCAATAGGCTAAAGAACATAGACAAATATCTATGAGTAGCACACACCAACGTGGTAAATAATCAAATGTGGCGATGTGTGAGAATATGTCAGAATGTTTCAGTTCGTTGATTCTCTGTTCTTTCATACAGATTCCATTAATGTAGAATTTTAGCTATGTAGTTCCCTGTATAGCTTTCTTTGCAGGCTGCTAATCCTTCTGGGGAACCCTCGAATACGATATTCCCGCCCTCGGTACCTCCTTCTTGGCCGAGATCTATCACATGGTCGGCAGCCAATATCATACTTGGGTTATGTTCAATGACGATCACTGTATGCCCTTTGCTAATCAATTGATTTAGAGCTTTGAGCAGCACCTTTATATCGCGGTGGTGTAACCCTGTTGTAGGCTCGTCGAATACAAACAGGGTCGGTGCCACACTCTCTTGGGCAAGGAAGGACGCCAGTTTGACTCGTTGGCTCTCCCCTCCCGACAGTGTACTGCTCGATTGCCCCAGTTGGATATAGCCGATGCCGACATCTTGTAGCGGTTTTAGGCGGCGGACTATCTTGTCGCACTCAGGGTCGGCGGAGAAAAACTCTATCGCCTGATTGACTGTCATTGCAAGTATGTCGTATATCGACTTGTCCCGATAATGCACATCGAGTACATCTTGCTTAAAGCGACGCCCGTGGCACTGTTCGCACTCGAGTGTGATATCTGCCATAAACTGCATTTCGATAGTGATCGTACCCTCACCCTGGCAAGTTTCGCAGCGTCCGCCCGGAGTGTTGAACGAGAAGTGCGAGGCAGTGAAGCCAAGTTGTTTGCTGAGTGGTTGTTCGGCGAAAAGTTTGCGTATCTCGTCGTAAGCTTTCAGGTAGGTGACTGGATTGGATCGGGAGGAGCGACTCAATGGGTTTTGGTCGACAAATTCAACATCCGTCAGCAAGTGCAGACTGCCACGCAAGCTACCATACGAACCCGTATGCTCCGCCATACCGCCATAGTGTTTTTTGAGGGCGGGATAAAGCACCTTGCTTACCAAAGAGGACTTACCACTGCCGCTGACACCTGTCACCACGGTCATCACATTGAGTGGAAAGCGTACATCCAAGTTTTTGAGGTTGTTCTCGCAGACACCGTCTATTTCGATATAGTTGCTCCAATGTCGTCTATTGGGTGGTATATCGTAGATAAATTCATCTAACTTAGGTGCTCCGGTATAAACTACTTCGCCGCCGTGTCGTCCAGCTGCTGGTCCAATCTCGATGATATGGTCGGCAGCGGCTATAATATCCTCGTCGTGCTCTACTACTACAATGGTATTGCCGAGGTCGCGTAACTCTCGAAGCACATGGATCAGGCGCTCAGTATCGCGCGGGTGTAAACCGATAGACGGTTCGTCCAATACATAAAGCGAACCAACCAGACTACTGCCCAATGACTTTGCCAAACATATTCGTTGGCTCTCGCCGCCCGATAGGGTATTGCTCAATCGATTGAGTGTCAAGTAGCCCAACCCGACATCTTCCATGAATTGTAAACGCGAAGTAATCTCGTGGAGCAGCATGTCTGCTGTTTTCTGCTCGGTGGGGGGTAGTGTAATATGGGCAAACCATGCAGCCAAGTCACTGACTGACATAGAGCAGAGGTCGGATATGTTTTTGCCGCAGATACGCACATACGCAGCCTCACGACGCAGACGCATACCCTGACAATCGGGGCAGATGGTTTTACCCTTGAACCGAGCTAAAAGCACCCTGTATTGTATCTTGCCATATTGCTTGCTCTCTAATTCTCGGAAGAAATCATTCAATCCTTTGAAATAAGTGTTTCCTGTCCAAATAAGTTGTTTCTGCGCTTCGGTGAGTTTGTAGAACGGTGTGTGAATAGGGAAATCGAATTTTGTGGCACTATACACGAGCGCATCACGCCAAGCACTCATCTTCTCTCCGTTCCAGCATGCGATAGCACCTTCGTATATTGATTTGGACTTATCTGGCACAACCAAATCGGGGTCAATGCCCATCACATTCCCAAAGCCGTTGCATGTGGGGCAAGCACCGATAGGATTATTGAAATCGAACAGGTGCTCGCTGGGTTCTATAAATTGTATCCCGTCTGCTTCGTAGCCTTCGGAGAACAGGGTGTATTCACCGTCTATATAGAGTCCGCATTCGCCTTTCCCCTCGAAAAATGCAGTTTGTACAGAATCGGCAAAGCGATTGGCTGTCGCCTGCTCTCCATCTGTCACGATACGGTCTACCAACAAGTAGCAGCGTGGCAACAAGTCGCCGTTTTCTGTCGTAATCTGTTGAGCCGTTCCTACACCGATACGCATCATATCGCCATCCACCAACAAGCGGGAGAATCCTTCCGACTGCCAGACGTTCAATTTTTCCTGCAGCGTGGTCTGCCCCAATACGATAGGCGCAATCAAATAGACGCGTTTATTCGCAGGTAGTGCCGTCATTGCATCTACCACATCACGAATGGTTTGCCGCTTCACCTCTTTGTCGCTCACGGGGGAATAGGTCTTGCCGATGCGCCCGAATAGTAGTTTGAGATAGTCATATATTTCGGTTGATGTCCCTACCGTGGAGCGTGGATTGCGGCTGGTTACTTTTTGCTGGATTGCAATAGCGGGCGGAATGCCCTCAATCTTATCCACCTCTGGTTTTTGCATACGCCCGAGGAATTGGCGGGCATACGCACTCAGACTCTCCACATAGCGGCGTTGTCCCTCTGCATAGAGTGTATCGAACGCTAGCGAGGATTTCCCGCTGCCACTCACGCCCGTAATCACCACTAACTTATTGCGTGGAATATCCACCGAGATATTCTTCAAGTTGTGGGTAGAGGCACCTTCTATATGTATATAGTCTTCGTTCAATGTAACATTTCTACTATTTGATGTGGGCATTGGCGGCAGCCTTGAGCCGTTCGATAGTCTGCTTGGTCTGTGCGTTTGTCGTATCTTGTTGCAGGACAGTCAGTTTCGGAATACGGATAGCCGTACCTACTTGGATGTGGTTCGGGTCTGTCAAGTGGTCTTTGTTGGCATCGTAGATATAGACCCACAATGCCTTATTGCCATAGTAACGATACGCAAGCCAGGTGAGGCGGCTCCCTTCGTTAATTTGTTCCGTAGCCAAATAGGTAGAATAGGTTATTTCTGTATCTATTAATTCCTCTTCGGCTTTAGTTAGTGTATCGACAGGCTCATCGGCGGGTATTTCTACGGGTATGGCAACAGATGTTTCTGTCGGTGTGGAGTGTGTGGATTGTGTTGGTCGCTCCGCAATGATAGTGGTATCTGTAGTTCCGGCATTTTGTCCCAAGGACTCTACCCAGTTGCTTAGTGCTGCACGCCCGAATAGGTAACCACATACCAGCACTATCAGCAGGCATATAACGCAGATTAGTGTATCGCGCCAAAAGTGGTATTTCCGTTTTGGGGTCTTCTCCTTATTCTCATAGGCAGACTCTTCCTTTTCTTCCTTCTCCTTTTTCGTATTTGCAACGGGCTGATGGGGCGGCTCTTCTTCTGCTTTCTCTTCCGTATTTGCAGGTGTTTCTTCTTTTCCTTTGTCTGCGGTTGTTTCTACCGATGGTTCTTCCGCCAGTTTTTTTTCTTCTTCTATCGTTGCAGGCGTTTCCGTCTCTTCCTCTTGTTGTGACTTCTCTACCGGTATAGGGTCTTCCGTAGGTTGTAGATTTTCATCGGTTGGTTCGTCAATTGTGGAGGCCTGACTTCCCGTATTTGGTTTCTGTCCAAGGTCAGCCAGCAGGTCGACAATTTCATCGGCTTGCTGTCCTAATTTTTGAATAGGAGTCAGTTCCTCGTTTTCGGTATCCTTTTTCTTTTTTGCAACTTTCGGCTGTGGCGTGTCTGTTGGGGTTGGATTGTTGCCAATCATCTCTTTGACACTTGCCTCGGGAGTGAAAGCCAATTTGTTGTAACCTTCAATGACTATCTCCTCGCCGGTAGCGATATTGACACTTTTGCGTGGTTGCATAGACTGCAGACGGAATGTTCCCAATCCGTTGATACGCACCTGCTTGTCTGTCTTCAATGCCTCAATAATCTGTTCGATGAGTGCATTTAAGAAAGTGGTTGCCTCTTGTTCGGTAGCATCGGTTCTCTGCATAACGGCACGACGCAACTCATTCCAATTTAGTTTGTCTGCTGCCATGTTTATGCTTTGTTGAGTGCCTCCTTAACTGTGGCTGTTGGTTTGAAAATGAGTTGTGGCTTGCAGGGGATACGGGTCTTTTCTCCGGTCCGAGGATTGGCGAAAGTACGCTCGTTGCGTTGCTTAATCTCGAGCGTACCGAAGCCCTGCAATGTAATACTATTGCCATTCATAAGTGCTTCCCGCACAGCAGCATTTGTAGCACCGAGCAGTTCCTCAATACGCTTACGGGGCAGTCCCGTAGCAGTGGCCATATTCTGTATCAGTTCTTTTGTTAACATACTTGTTTTGTCTTGCCGTAGGGGTCAGTTTTTTACAATGTGTCCGTAGAGATCGAAGTCCTCTGCCCGCTCAATTTGCACTGCATAGAAAGCTCCAACTTGCAGGTCCGTGCTATTCGCTATAAGCACTTCACAATCCACCTCGGGGGAGTCGTATTGTGTTCTTCCTATGTAGTAGTCGCCCTCCGAGCGGTCAATTATTACTTGTTCTATCGTGCCTACTTTCTTTTGCAGCAATTCGTTGGAAATCTGTTGCTGTATGGCCATTATTTCTGCTACTCGTTGGTCTTTGACTTCCTGAGGAATATCGTCTGTATAATGTAAGTTGGCGTAAGTGCCTTCTTCGTCGGAGTATGCGAATGCCCCCATACGGTCAAAACGCATAGTGCGCACCCATTCCTGTAGTTCTTCAAAATCCTCCTGAGTCTCACCCGGATGTCCAACCAGCAGCGTGGTGCGGATACATATTCCCGGTACTTCACGGCGGATGCGTGCAATCAGTTCGTCCTGCTCCTTGCGGGTAATATGACGCCGCATTAGCCCTAACATATGGTCTGAGCAGTGTTGCAGTGCTATATCGAGATACTTGCACACATTCTTATGCTTTGCCATGACGGGCAACAGGTCGAATGGGAAGTCGGTGGGGTAGGCATAGTGCAATCGTATCCACTTTACGCCCTCTATCTCTGCCATCTGGTCTATCAGTCGTGACAAGCGATGCTCCTTATAGAGATCGAGTCCGTAACTGGAAAGGTCTTGAGCAATGATGTTGAACTCTCGTACGCCTTGTTGCACCAACCAGCGTACCTCGTCGAGTATTTCCTCTTCGGGACGCGATGTATGCCGCCCCGTGATGAGCGGAATGGCGCAATAGGAACAAAAGCGGTTACAGCCCTCGGAAATTTTGATGTAGGCATAGTGCTTTGGTGTTGTCAGTGTACGCTCGTAGGCACATCCTTTTTCTAATGGCGTGGCAAGTGCCGTGAGGTCTTGCATCAACGCCATAAAATTAAACTTTCCGTACCATTTGTCCACCTCGGGTATCTCCTGCTCGAGGTCTTTCAAGTATCGCTCGCTCAAGCACCCCATCACATAGAGTTTGCGCAGTTTGCGATGGGTCTTTCTCTCGGCGAATTGAAGAATGGTATTAATACTCTCTTCCTTCGCGTCGCCAATAAAACCGCAGGTATTGATAACGGCTATCTCGCCTTGTGGCGTATCGGAGTCGTGTACACAGCGATATCCGGCCAACTCTAATTGGTGCATCAGTCGCTCTGCATCTACCAAGTTCTTGGAGCAACCGAGTGTGATTATATCTATTTCGTTCTTGTGCAAATTTGTCGTATGTAATTATTTCCCTCGGAAAGGTTCTGGGATGTCAACTAATATTAGTTTCCTAAGTCGCAGTGGAATTTGATGCGGACTAAACGGACATGTATCTCGTCGTAGTAATCCTCGCCCAATTCTTCCATGGCAGTCTTGATGTCGTCGCTCTCTGCGTTCTTAAAGTAGTCGTATATCTCTTCTTCTTCGTCTGGCTCAAACACTTCTTCAATGAAGTAGTTGATATTGATTTTTGTGCCAGAGAAAACAATTGCTTCCAGTTCGTCGAGCATCTCCTCCATCGACATTCCATTCGATTCGGCGAGGTCGTCCAAGTCCACACGCCTATCGATAGCTGCAATAATCTGCTTCTTACGGGTCGATTTTTTGGCTACGGTTCGTATCCGAAGGTCTTCCGGGCGAATTATCTCGTTCTCTTCGACATATTCTTTGATCACTCGCAAGAACTCATCTCCATAGCGTTTTGCCTTGCTGACACCTACACCGGGAATCGTCAATAGCTCATCCATTGTGATAGGATAGGTAGTAGCCATTGCTTCCAGCGATGGGTCTTGGAATATGACAAACGGCGGTACATCGCATTTCTTGGAAAGTTTTTTGCGAACATCTTTCAGAATGGAGAATAGAACATCATCTGCAGCAGCACAACCTCCTGCATTGTCCGGAGTCTCTTCTGTTTCTTCATCGTGTACTTCTATTGGTACCTCAAAATGGGAAGGACGCTTGATGTATTTTTTGCCGTCCGTTGTTATTTTCAGATTACCATAAGAGTCAATATCTTTGAGCAAATATCCTTTCAACAAAGCCTGACGAATGATAGCATGGAGCGTTTGCTCATCCATGTCCGAGGCGGCTCCATAATTCTCCAATTCGTTGTGTTTGTAGCTGATGATATCGGCGGTATCATTCCCATGCAGAATATCAACGATGTGATTTGCTTTGAATTTCTCGTTCACTTGTTGGATGGTTTCCAAAATCAAGCTGAGCAATTCCGTAGCCTCCATCATGCGATAGGTCTTCTTGCAGTTGTCACAATTACCGCAGTTGTCCTCATTGTATTCTTCGCCGAAATAATGTAATAGAAGTTTTCGACGGCAAATAGTGGACTCCGCATACGATTGTGTTTCAAAAAGAAGCTGATTCCCGATCTCTATTTCGCTTACATGTTTGTCTTGTTGGAAACGACGGAGACGCTCTATGTCATCGGGCGAATAGAAACAGATACATTGTCCTTCGCCTCCATCACGCCCTGCGCGTCCTGTTTCTTGATAGTAGCCTTCGAGCGATTTGGGTACATCGTAGTGGATGACGAATCGTACATCCGGTTTGTCGATACCCATTCCAAAAGCGATGGTAGCCACAATCACTCGGCATTCTTCCATCAAGAAAGCGTCTTGTGCGGAGCTTCGTGCGGCAGCGTCCATACCTGCATGGTAGCAGCGGGCAGAAATCCCGTTCACTTGCAGCACTTGTGCCAAATCTTCTACTTCTTTGCGTGATAGGCAATAGATAATACCCGATTTGCCCTCCATCGAGCGAATATATTTGATAATTTCCTTATCGACATCCTTCGTTTTTGGGCGTACTTCGTAGTAGAGATTGGGACGATTGAACGAACTCTTGAATACGGTGGCATCCGGCATTCCGAGATTTTTCTGAATGTCCTTCTGCACTTTTGGGGTCGCTGTTGCCGTCAGGGCGATAATAGGTGCTTTGCCTATTCGTTGTACCATCGAGCGAATATGGCTGTACTCGGGGCGGAAATCGTGTCCCCATTCCGAGATACAATGTGCTTCATCTACTGCATAGAACGAAATCTTGACATTTTTCAAGAAATCCACATTCTCATTTTTTTGCAGGCTTTCCGGTGCCAAGTAGAGCAACTTGGTGCGACCTCCCAATACATCCTCTTTCACGGCGTTGATTTCCGGGCGTGATAGGGACGAATTGATAAAGTGTGCCACGCCTTGTTCATCGGAGTAGTTGCGCATGGCATCCACCTGATTTTTCATCAGTGCAATCAGCGGCGAGATAACAATCGCCACCCCGTCCATTATCAGTGAAGGCAATTGATAACAAAGACTTTTTCCGCCACCGGTCGGCATAAGGACAAATGTATCGTGTCCTTCCATCACGTTACGAATGATTGCTTCCTGGTTGCCCTTAAAGTTATCAAAACCAAAATAGCGTTGTAGTGCTTCGATTAATTGTTCGTGCGTTACGTTCATTCAACTATATTGTTTTTAGATATTTCTGTTTGGTATGGGTGTATTCAACGGGCTGTTGCAAGGTGTCGCATTAGCAGGTCGAATTTTAATGGGTAGTCTTGCGTTTTTGTTGTGTTCGTTGGTCGAATATATGAATCCGATTAGTCGGCATGATTTTGTTGTGTTCGTTGGTGTCGAAGTAATCGTCTGAGCGTCTTGCAATTTTGTTGTGCTTGTTGTCTAATATATGAATCCGACAAGTCAGCATGATTTTGCCGTATTTGTCGGTATGGATTCGTATCGATTTTATGGGTGTCTATACCGTATCACATAGCTATATATCAACCACAAACGATTCGTCAATCCCGAAGGAGTACCGAACCAACTCGCTATTTTGCCTGAGCAAAGTAGTGCAAAGGTAGTTATTTTTTTTTGTTCTGCAAACTTTTCACCAAGAAAAAGCACAAAAACTTAGGACTATGTGGTACATTTCCGGAGATAAAGAGAAGTCGCTAAAAATAGGATAAAAATTAAGCTGCAGTATGTTCTATTTTACCTGTTGTCTAGGGTATCTCTTATCGATTAGCGGTCTATCTCGGACGTATCACCCTACCATTGCCCTACCATTTTAGGGTCTTATAAGGGTCTTATAGGCCTTTTTATGTTCTATTTTTGCCCTTTGCTATAAAGATTGATGTGTTAATAATTATTGTTTTTATAAGGGAGTATCAGGACTACAAGGCTGTTATGTATTAGAAATAATTCTCCATTCAATGTTGTTCCCAACCTGTAATTCATTTTCTGTTTGCTTGTTTCCGGAAAAATGTGTATTTTTGCACGCATAAAGTTCGAATGAGTTACATTATTTATTTCCTTTTTTATGATAATATCTGGTATCAACTATGCCTTATATGAAAAATCGCAAACTGCCGAAGTATACAATCAAGACTATAGTGGCAATATCAGTATCCCTTCAGTCGTAGTGTATAACGGTATCCAGTACAGTGTGACGGATATTGGATGGGATCCTTTCTGTGGTCATGAAGGTCTTACCTCAATCACTATTCCTGGTAGTGTAACGAGTATCGCAAAGTCTGCTTTCAGACGTTGTAAGGCTCTTACATCCATCGTAGTTGACAGTGAAAATAAGGTATATGACAGTCGCAATAATTGCAATGCAATCATAGAAACTGCCACAAATACACTTATTGTAGGTTGCCGTAAGACAATTATTCCCAATTGTGTAACGAGTATCGGAGACGGGGCTTTCTATGGTTGCACGGGTCTGACATCTATCACTATTCCCAATAGCGTAACAAGTATCGGAGAGAGTGCCTTCTATGGTTGTACGGGTCTAACCTCTGTTACAATTCCCAATAGCGTAACAAGTATCGGAGATATGGCTTTTGCCGGTTGTACAGGTATTGATTCTATAGTAGTTGAAAGTGGCAATAAGGTATATGATAGTCGCAATAATTGCAATGCAATCATAGAAACTGCCACGAATACACTTATTGTAGGTTGCCGTAAGACAATCATTCCCAATAGTGTAACGAGTATCGGAGTTAGTGCCTTCTATGGTTGTACGGGTCTAACCTCTGTCACAATTCCCAATAGTGTAATGTCAATTAAAAGGTGGGCATTCCGTGATTGCCTAAATCTTGAATGTATTGTTATCCCGAACAGCGTAACGAGTGTTGGAGGAGATGCTTTCGGTTTTACGGCATGGTATAACAATCAACCTAGTAAGGGCATTATGTATATCAACAATGTATTGTATGCGAACAGAGGGGGCGATACTAATATCGTCATCAAAGAGGGAACGACATCTATTTCCGATTGGGCTTTCTGGGGGTGCTATTTTACTTCTATCTATATTCCGGATAGTGTGACGAGTATTGGTACAGCGGCTTTCGATGCTTGTTGGGGGCTTACCACGATAACCCTCCCTAAATCCATATCTGAGATAGGGAGGCTAATTTTTGATGAATGTGATAATCTACAGACCATCTGTGTCCCGCAGGGTATGACCGATGCTTTCTGCAAAATGGGATTAGAACCATGGCGTGACATAATAGTAGAATGTGTGTAGGTCAAATTGTCTTAGATAGATTGTTCGTATTGGTCGATAGCCTCATGCATAAGTTGCCTTCCTCGTTCCATAATAACATCTGCTTTGTCAAAATCGAAAGTGGTAAATGCGTATTGTGGCATCTCTGCTAAGATATCTGGTTGTGTCAGTTGCAGTGTGAGTCGTGTGTTTTGCTGAATCTGCATATCTAACATCCGATCTACCATACTTATGTAATTAACAGAATCTGTCAGATCGTTGCTCTTTTCTATCTCCCGTTTACGAATACGCGCACTCAGTGATTGTAATTGAGCTGGAAGTACTTTGTCGTATTCTTGAATCCATTCTGTAGCACGCAGTAGTCCGGATTTGGTTTGTGTTTTCTTGATTTCCATACTATCTTTACCGGAAATATTGACCGCCACGAGCAAATCTCCTTTGTGTCGTTTGACACGATTGAGCGGTAATGGGTTTAGAATACCGCCATCTACCAATAGCTTCTGTCCTTTTTGTACCGGTTGAAAGAATAATGGTATGCTAATGCTGGCACGGATGGCGTTAAATAGGCTACCGGTTTTGAATAGTACTTCATCGGCAGATATCAAATCTGCAGAAACAATGGTACATGGTATCGGTAAGTCTTGTAACAGGCAATCGGGAACGACTTTTTCCAATTCTTTGATAATCCTCTCGCCTTTGACTATCGAATTAAGCGATATAGATAGGTCAACCATCTGTACTATAGTCTGCTTGTCCACTTGCAAGAACCACTCTTTAGCCTCCTGTAATTTTCCCGCTGCATACATACCGGCTATCATGGCTCCCATAGATGTACCGGCTATACTAGTTATCGTATAGCCTCGTGCAACCAATTCTTCGATAGCCCCAATATGTGCTAATCCTCTGGCTCCGCCTGAGCCTAAGACCAATGCTACTTTTTTTGTAGTATTCATTTTTTACATAGTTTTGATAGGTTATTCATAATGAAAAAACAGAGGGATTGAGTCTGTCTCAATCCCTCTGGCTCGTTTCGGTTCATTACACTATTTTTGCGGGGATGAGTTTCTCGCGAATCTTGATGTAAATGAGAGTCTCTTTTTTGGCAAACTCCGTCTTGACATATCCCATGCCGATGCCTACTTTGGTGGTCGGCAGCATGATACCGCTCGTCACATTGCCTATCGTATTGCCCTCGGCATCGCAAATCTCGTAACCGTTGCGCGGTATGGCACGCTCTTGGCACTCGAAATGAACCAGTTTACGCTTCACTCCTTCGGCCTTCTGCTTGAGCAGGAATTCTTTATCTATGAAGTCTTTCGCATCGAACTTGGTTATCCATCCCAGCCCTGCTTCAAGCGGCGAAGTAGTGTCGTCGATGTCGTGCCCGTAGAGGCAATACCATTTCTCCAGACGCAGACTATCGCGTGCACCGAGTCCGATAGGTGCTACACCAAATGCCTTACCAACCTCGAAGATAGCGTCCCAAATCTGCTTGGCGTACTCCTTGGGAAAGTAGAGTTCAAAGCCGCCTGCTCCCGTATAACCCGTATTGCTCAAGATAACGCCTTGCACGCCCGCAAAAGACCACTCACGGAAAGCATAGTATGGAATGGCACTCAAGTCGGCATCCGTAAGCAATTGCAGCAGTTCGGTTGCCTTTGGACCTTGTACTGCCAACTGTCCGTAGCGGTCGCTGGCATTCTCGAGCGATACCCCGAAAGTGTTCTGCTCGTTCACCCATGCCCAGTCCTTGTCGATATTGCCCGCATTGACCACCATCAGGTATTTGGTGGTGCTGTATTTGTAGATAATCAGGTCATCCACAATACCGCCCTTGCCGTTCGGCATACAGGTGTACTGCGCCTTACCTGCATCGAGTTTGCTGACATCGTTGGTGGTGATATACTGCAGAAAATCAAGTGCCTTCTCGCCCTTAACCCAGAACTCACCCATGTGGCTCACATCGAATACACCCACGCCATTGCGGACAATAAGGTGCTCTTGGTTGATGCCTGTCGGGTACTGAATGGGCATATTAAATCCCGCAAATTCTGCCATCTTTGCGCCCAATGCAATATGGGTCGCAGTAAAGGGAGTCTCTTTCATGTTAAATATGTGTTTTTAGTGTGTAATGTGTAATTACATTGCAGGTTAATTATGGTATTGATTATATTTCTGTTTCTATCTCAGTACGAAGGTCATCGAGTATCTTGCCTTTGTAGGAGAAGAACTTTGCTCCTTGATAGGCTCCCGAATGGTTGCGTTTCTCTTCGGGCATAAAGGTACCCACAAAAGGTGAGAGTTTGTATATACGCCCTTCGTACTCCACGGTGTCGTCGCTGGCTACGCATACTTGTATGCCCGTAGGCACAAAGGTAATCATCTCGCCGATGGATATGCCTATCATACTGAACTTAAAACGCCCACGCTTGGGTGTATTGACAGACACGCCTTTTTCGGTTTCCGAAGAATCCATTTCTTGCGGGGTAAAAGGCTTGTTGTCTTTGTACACCATGATTACAGCATCGTCTACTATTTCCTTGATGTCGTAAAATATACTCAATGCTTTTTCGGGTGTAACATTGAAGAACTCCCTGTTTTTGCGTACACGCAAATGTTCGTTCAGTTTATCCATCATCTTATGTACCATTTTCTCTACCTCATTGTATTTGGTAGTCTGAATGGTTGCATATATTTGAAAGGGTAATGGTACAGCAGTGTTGTCCAAATCATTTACACGCTCTTCAACACTACGAGATGTCTTGCCAATCTTGACCCAATCTTCACGAAAACTGGGATTGGTTAGAATATAGACATAGCCTTTGGTTTCTTTGCTCTCCATAGTCTTTATGCTTTTTCGACTATTTTGAGGATGACTTGCATAGCCTTCTCCATAGAGGGTATAGGCAAGTACTCAAAGCGGCTGTGGAAGTTCTCTCCGCCTGCAAAGATATTCGGGCAGGGTAGTCCTTCGAAAGACAAGCGTGCGCCGTCCGTACCGCCACGAATAGGTTGTACCTTGGGGGTTACGCCCACTTCGGTCATTGCCTCTTCTACCAGCGTGACGATATGCATTACGGGCTCTACTTTTTCGCGCATGTTATAGTATTGGTCGCGTATTTCTATCTCTGCCGTGCCCTCGCCGTATTCACGATTGACCTTGCGCACAAGATGCTCCATTTCCCGCTTTCGGCTCTCAAATCGCGCACGGTCATGGTCGCGGATGATATAACTCAGCGTTGTTTCCTCTACGCTGCCGTTCATACCTACGAGATGGTAAAAGCCCTCGTATCCTTCGGTATGTTCCGGAGTTTCCCAACGCGGTAACATCACTGCCAACTGGAATGCAATTCGCATGGAGTTCTGCATCTTGTGGTATCCATAGCCCGGGTGTACATTGACACCGTGAATATGTATTTTGCACGAAGCGGCATTGAAGTTCTCAAACTCCAACTCGCCTACTGCACCACCGTCCATGGTATAAGCAAAGTCGCATCCGAACTTTTGTACATCGAAGTGGTCTGCACCTTGCCCGATTTCCTCATCAGGGGTAAAGCCGATGCGTATCTTGCCGTGTTTGATTTCGGGGTGCTGTATCAGATATTCACAAGCGGATACTATCTCGGCAATGCCGGCTTTGTCGTCTGCACCAAGCAGTGTCTTGCCGTTCGTGACAATGATGTCTTGCCCCGTATAGCGCAGTATCTCCGGGTATTTGGCTGTCTCAAGCACGATATTCTCTGCTTCGTTGAGCACGATGTCCTGTCCGTTGTAGTTCTTGACAATACGAGGCTGTACATGCTTGCCGCTTGCATCGGGCGATGTATCCATGTGGGCGATAAAGCCGATGGTCGGTTTACCTTCGGCAGTGGCAGGGAGAGTTGCCATAATATACCCGTTTGGGTCGAGTGTTACCTCCTGCAAGCCTATCTGCTTGAGTTCGGATTGCAGGTACTCGGCAAACTCCATCTGCCCCGGAGTGGTGGGGGTCATGTTGGTTTCTTCATCCGAGGTGGTGCAGAAACCGACATACTTCAAAAAGCGGTCTGTGATATTCATTGTTGTATGTTTTTGTTCAATGATAGAATTCTATTCGTAGGGTATTAGCCACCGTTGTTTCAGGTTGGCAGGCTGCCTGTGTGGTGTGTTGGGGCGAAAAGACATCTGAAACCTTCGTCAAGAAGTCAGATATTGCATGCTTTTTCCATATCGGCGACAAAGTTACTACTTTTTTAGCATTTTGGCAACGGTAGAACGAGAAATGTAACAAGATAGGGTAGAAGAAGGGTACAATGAGGAGGAAGCAAAGGGCAAATTATGAGCTTTGTGGAGTAGAGTTGGTTCGGGAGTGCTTCGGGATTTACGCATTTGTATTCCCAATACTGTCTGCATTTTGTGTCTATATGGTTTGTGTTTTGTCTCCTTAGGGTCAGTTCTTATATTAGATTTCTATGTAGCTCAAAAAACACCTCCAAAATACTTATGCGTATGTTGGAGGTGTTAATTCAGGAAATGTGAGATATGAATAACTGACTATTCTGCCTGAACTTTTTTTACCGAAGAATGATAGATAGTATCGACACTATGCGTTCGGCGGTGCATCCATCCCATAGAGGCGGAATAGAACCTTTCTTCCACTCGCCTGCAAAGAGTCTTTCTAAAGCAGGGCGAATGGCCGACGGGTTTGTACCAATCAACTCGTTGGTGCCGATAGTGCAGGTTTCGGGGCGTTCGGTATTGTTGCGAAGTGTTATACAAGGAATGCCCATAATGGTGGTTTCCTCTGTGATACCTCCCGAATCGGTAACCACTGCCATAGAGTGTTCAACTAGATAGTTGAATTCTAAATATCCTAATGGCTCCACAATATATAGATTGGGAAATAATGTGCGCAACTGTATCTCATCTCCCCATAATTGGTAGAATATCTTAGCAGTACGAGGATGAATGGGGAATACTATGGGAAGTCCGTGTACATTGGAGATAATTTGCTCCATAAGTGCCTTGAGATGATCGCCTTCGTCCACATTGGCAGGGCGATGCATGGTCATTACCATGTATTGGTGGTCGGTAAGACCGATAGTGTCAAACAATGTAGGCTTGCGGAAACGAGAACGATTGGCAAGCAATGTATCAATCATGACATTGCCAACGAACCATGCCGTCTGTTGTGCTGAGGGTGTATTGGGAGAGAGTGGGGTGTCTGCAGAAAGAACTTGCACACCAAGGCGGCGGAGATTGGCGTTGGCAACTTCGCTTGTGGTAAACATGTAATCTGCCAACGAATCGGTAACCATTCGATTGATTTCTTCCGGCATACTCAGATCCCAACTACGAATACCGGCTTCGACATGACAAACACGCGTGTTCAATTTTTTTGCCACAATAGCACATGCCATAGTGCTCGTAACATCTCCAACAACCAAAACCAAGTCGGAAGGGTGGGAGAGAAGTTCCTTCTCGAATTCGACCATGATATGCGCAGTTTGTTCGGCTTGTGTACCACCTCCGCAACCCAAATTCACATCGGGGGTTGGGATATGCAACTCCTCGAAAAAAGTGTCGGACATGTTCTTATCATAATGCTGCCCCGTATGTACCAAACGATAGTGAATATCTTGTCCTTTGGCGGCTGCGTGTTGGATAGCGTGAATGAGAGGTGCAATCTTCATAAAATTAGGACGCGCACCAGCGATAAGAGTAATAAGCATAGGAAATGGTGTTATGGTTGTGTAGAGATAAGGGAAATGAAACAAGGACTAAATCTCGTTTACATAGATTTGATCGAGCGTATTGTGCTCTCGTTTGAGTTTGAGAAAATGCTGCCAGAAGGTTTGCATCTCCGGACTGATAGTCTGTAGAAATTCCTCAGAACCCTGCTGGTCGATACGGTCGAAAACCATACCTATTGTAATGAGATGGGTATCGAGAGCAGGCTGATAGGTTCGCTCTTCTTTGTTCTCAACATAAATTTCACGCAATAAGTGTGTCTCCACCAAGCGCGAAAGTAATTGATTTACCAAACGGACAGGAATGTTGTTCTGTGCTGCCAACTCGTGTGCAGTGAGCGGTGTTTCATCGTGCTCGAAGCGATGAATGATGACGGAAAGCAGATAGAGTGTAATGAAGTCCTTGTAACGGCGGGACATACGCTGTACATCGTGCTCGTACTCAAACAACTCGTTATTCTGAATGGCAAAAGACATCTCAGCACCGATAAGTATTAAAAGACATGTCCATTGCAACCAAATCAATAGAATAGGGAGGGTGGCAAAGGCACCATAGACGATGCTGGTGCGTGATAGGAAAACGATGATATTGACAGACAGCATCTGCAATAACTGGAATAGTGTGCCAAACAAGATGCCCGGAATGATAGCACTGAAAAAATGTACTTTGGTGTTGGGAATGGCCGCATACATACCGGAAAAAAGCGCCCAACACAATACAAATTGCAGCAAACGGACAAGATTTTTCTTGAGTTCAGCAAATAGAGCGATATTGTGCAAGGCGGATAGGACGGTGGAATTGACAAGCACACTCATACCAGAGGTTACAATAATTAGCACCGGAACCAAAAAAAGAATAGCAATATAGGTAGTAAGTTGGCGGATAATAGATCGAGACTGCTGTACATTCCATATATCATTGAATGCAGATTCTACACTACGGAAGAACGAATAAATAGCCCATAATAAGATAAGCAAACCGATACCTATAAACAAGCCGCCCTGTGCAGTCTCGAGGTAGCGTTCTACCATTGGCATGATAGTAGGCACAAGGTCTGTTTCACCTAAAATGGTGCGGTTGAGTTGGTCCTGAATGACATCGGCAGCCCCAAAACCTTTGGCTACGGCCAAAACGAGTGCTAAGACCGGAATAATGGCAAAAACCAGTGAGTAGGTAAGACTATTGGCAATTACATTGAGATTCTTTGAAGTAAATCCCTTTATCACTAAGACTACAGTACGCAATGTACGCAGGCCAAGGCGTTTACCTTTTCCCGAGATGTCCGCAGTCGTCAAACGCCATATATCAAAGCGTAGGAAGTTGATGATTTTCTGCAGTGAAGCCATACAAATGGAGAATGTTGGGTGCATTGAGCAAAATAGCAGACCTATAAGCCGGGTTCTGTGCCACCTGTATGGGTGGTGTCTATCATTAATCTCGAACACATATTACTATATGTTTCTCTCGCTTCCTACCCTCCGACTTGCGCGAGCCACGCTCAAACATCGGTTTACACGGAATTGCAGCCCACAGTATGCTCGTTTCACATTGCTCGTCTCTGTAGCGGTGACCAAACATTACTGCCTGACGGTCGTTAGCCGCTGTGGTGCTCTGTGCTGCCCGGACTTTCCTCGTCGCAAGGGATACAAACAAGAATGAATGTCTGCCTATACGCCGCGATAGACCAGTCTGCTATTACTCAATACATCAATGATAATTCTATACAGAATACGATGAAACCAAAGTATCCAAAAACAGCCCTTGCGGGCTGTATGTGAGCGGCATAAGGGAGTCGAACCCTCCTCCTCAGCTTGGGAAGCTGATGCACTACCGATGTGCTAATGCCGCGTTGTGTGTGTTAAAATCGGGCGCAAAGGTAAGGCTTTTTTTTGATATATACAAATTTTGAAAGCAGTTGTTCGAGTATTATTGGATAAAAGGTTCGATTTCTATGTATTTTTTTTGACAAAAAATCGAATAGGAATGAAGTCTACTTGATAAGTTCCTCGTAGGATACTTCTGTGTCGTCCAACTCAGAAGGGATAAAACCCATCTCTGCTTTTGCCTTGTCTTGAGGAAAGGTGAAATAGGTGCAAAGACACTCGCATAGTAACTCACCTTCTGCACTCCATATTTCACCCACTACATACGCTACATTGCGATGCATCTCACGAAGCCGACCACGCAATGTGATGTAGGGCTGAAGGGTGGAAACGGGTTTGTGGTAGCGGGTCTCCATTTTAGCTGTAACGCCTGCAGTTTGCAACTTGTGGAATATCACCCAACCGCATATTTCATCCAACAAAACGGCTTGAATACCACCGTGAAGCGTGTTGATCCAAGATTGATGGTTCTGAGTGGGACGCCAAACACTGACAATGTCGTCTCCGTCTTCATAGAAATTGAGATGAGGTCCTATGGGATTGGTAGGGCAACAGCCGAAGCAATTGTAACCGTTGACACCTATCCAAGGATTGTGTATAAGTCGCATAGTACGCTATATTTTTTTCAAGAAACGGCTGCAAAGATAGTGCTTTTGTGGCAAACTCGCAAATGAGAGTGTTGTCTAGAAACAATAAATAATTTGGATATTCGGAGAAATGTTGCTACCTTTGTGCGGTTTTTGCAGAATTTGAGAATGAAAAACTACGAGGAGAAATCTGCAAGCAAAATTATAAATTCATAAGGACACGGAGAAACCGTCTATAGAAAAGGGGCGGGAAACGTGAATCCTAACAAACAATGAATTTTGACAATGGAAAAAGCATCTTGTCCTTTTGTTCCGAATTTCCTGCTCGGTTGTGCAG
>CAVATM010000005.1:0-4695 GCA_963591775.1 bacterium | reverse complement strand
AGGCGGAATACAGTACTTGAAACTGAAAAGTGCCTCGCGCAATCCGCGTAAAGCAAGTGAGAAAACATTGCGTGCCATCTTGGAATACGCCAAAGATACCGAATACGGCAAGGAGCATCATTTCGCAGATATTCTCGCAGCCCAAAATGATACGGAACTCTATTCGCTCTATCAGAAATATGTAAAACTGAATGATTATGAGGATCTTCGCCCGTATGTAGAGAAACACAAACACGGTGCGGAGAATGTGCTGTTCCCAGGCAAGCCCATTATGTATGCCACCACTTCGGGTACAACAAAAGAGCCCAAATGGGTGCCTATTACCAAGGAGTACCTAAATAACATCTATGGCAAAATGACCAAGGTGTGGTTGTTCAGTTTTATCAAGAATAAGCCGAAAGTATTCACGGGAAAAATTGTATCGATAGTTGGCAAAGTGAAAGAAGGTGAAGCACCTGACGGTACATTCTATGGCTCGGTGAGTGGTGTTACGCAGCGCGATTGCCCCGCTTTTGTCAAGAAGTTATACGCCTCTCCCGCCTCGGTGTTCTCGATAGAGGACTATACGGCACGCTACTACGCCATTATGCGTATGGGCATTGAGCGCAATGTGACACTGGTAGTAACGGCGAACCCATCGACCATTGTGGAAATGCAAAACAATGCCAACGAGTTTTTTGACGACTATTGCAATGATATTGAGCACGGTACACTCAAGGCAGAACTCAATATCCCGCAATGGATACGCGATGATATTCAGCCGTACTTGAAGCCCAACCCCGAGCGTGCGCGAGAGTTGCGTGCGCTGAAAGCAAAATATGGACAGGTGCTGCCCAAACACTATTGGCCTAATATGCAGATTCTTAACACCTGGCGTTGCGGTAACACCAAAGTATATGTGGATAAATTCAAAAACTCGTTCCCCGAGCAGATGTTGCACCAGGAGTTTGGCTACTTCGCTTCGGAGTGTCGTTTTGGGCTTGTGTTGGATGACACGCTTAATACTGTGCTGTTCCCGCATTTCCACTACTACGAGTTTATTGCAGAGGAAGAACTGGAGAGCGAGAACAAGCATTTCTTGCAACTTTGGGAACTCGAGAAAGGCAAACGCTACTGCCCGTATGTGACAACTTTTGCGGGGCTCTACCGCTACAATATGAACGACCTCGTGGAGGTGGGCGACAGTTTCTGCAACACGCCGACAGTACACATGATTCAGAAAGTAAACGGTATTGTTACGATGACAGGTGAGAAACTGAGTGAAAGTCAGTTCATAGAGGCGGTTCGTGTGGCAGAGAAGGAGACCGGTCTTGCCACTCGTTTCTTTGTGGGTTTTGCGGATATGGAGAAGTCGGCTTACGACCTCTACTATGAGTTTGCCGATGCAGCCACCACCCAAGAGCAAGCCGAACAATTTACCGCTGTGGTGGATAAGGCACTCAAAGCGGATAATATCGAGTATGCAGCCAAGCGTGCCTCGTTCCGTGTCAAAGACCCTGTAACCTATCGTCTTGTGCCGCAATCGTTTGAGAAGTTCAAGGCGGCTTGTATTGCCGAGGGCGCACGCGACGGACAGTTCAAGATGAATCTGCTGTTGCAGGACGAGAAACGCCACGCCAAGTTTAAGAAACTGGTGGTGGAATAGGCTCGGAATGATTGTATCAGTCTGTTTTTATAGTAAACGGGGAAACATAGAAGTCCCCTTTTAAGGTAACCATAATATGAATAAACCCTATTTGGACAACAATGGAAAGGCACTGCCTTATCCATGGTTGATTAACACGGTGCTATGGTTGGTAGGTGGCAGTCAGACCGTTCGTCTGCGCTTTTGGAGTCGCCATCCTCGCCATGCGGCAGAAAAGACATTGCGTGATATACTCAATATCTCGCGCGATACCGTCTATGGACGCGAGCATCATTTTGATATCATTCTCTCTGCCACCAATGCAGACGACTTGTTCCGTCTCTATCGGCAGTATGTTCCGGTGAACGACAGTTTCGAGACGCTGCGCCCGTATGTGGAGCGACACAAGAACGGCGAAGAGAATGTGCTGTTCCCCGGTAAGCCCGATATGTACGCTACCACTTCCGGTACTACCTCGGAGCCCAAATGGGTACCGATGACGCATAAGTACCTGAAAGATGTGTATGGCAAGATGTCGCATATCTGGACATGGAATTTCGTCAAACACCGTAGCCGTATTTTTGCAGGGCATATTTTTCCTATTGTGGGAAAAGAGTTGGAGGGCTATGCGCCTGATGGTACGCTGTTTGGGGCGGTCAGCGGTGTGTTGGTGCGTGATATCCCGTCCATCATCAAGAAACACTATACTGCGCCGGCTTCGGTGATGTCGATAGGCGACTATTCCGCTCGGAACTATACGCTTATGCGTCTCGCCATGCAGCACCGTGATGTGACGCTGTGGTCAACGGCCAACCCCTCTACCATATTGGAACTTCTGCGTACGGTGGATGAGTATGCCGAAACGCTGATAGACGATATCGAGAAGGGAACCCTGAGTTACGATTTTGATATATCGGAATATATCCGTGATGAACTCGATGCCTATATGCAACCTCGTCCCGAGCGTGCGGAAGAACTCCGCCAAATCCTCAAGGAGAAAGGAAAACTCGAGCCGAAAGATTTCTGGCCGTGGTTGCAATATCTCTCTACATGGAAGTGTGGCAACACGAAGATATACATGGACAAATACATGAACGCCTTCGATTGGAGCAGGACTTTCTATCAAGAGTTGGGGTATATCGCCACGGAGTGCCGCTTCGGGTTCTCGCTCGATGAGACCAACGAATCGGTGTTGTTCCCGCAGTTCCACTACTACGAGTTTGTGGCAGAGGAGGAACTCGATAGTCCGAATAAACATTTCCTGCAACTCAATGAGTTGGAGCAGGGCAAACGCTACTGTGCGTATGTGACGACCTATTCGGGCTTGTTCCGCTACAATATGAACGATTTGGTCGAGGTAGGTGGTAAATTCTATAAGACACCGACAGTGCACATGATATCCAAGGTGAATGGTATCGTGTCCATGACGGGCGAGAAACTCTATGAGCCGCAGTTTATCGAAGCGGTGCATGAGGCAGAGGCTGAGACGGGCATTAAGACGAAGTTCTTTGTCGGCTTTGCAGATGTCAAGGAGTCGCTTTACCATTTCTACTACGAGTTTATGGACGAAGCCATCGGGCAGAAAGAGGCGGATGAATTCACCAAGGTGGTCGATAAACACTTGCAAGAAATCAATATCGAGTACGAGTCGAAGCGGGCATCTTTCCGTTTGCATGCTCCGCAAGCGCATATTTTGCTCAACAATGCGTATGCACGCTTCAAGGCCGCTTGCCTGAAAGACGGTTTCCGTGACGGGCAGTTTAAGTTCAACTTGTTGATGCAAGACGAGAAGCGTCGCAATAAGTTCAGTCTTATCGAACGACTCGAGACGGGGTATGACAACTTGGCGAATCGCATTCTGGAGCAGGCGAACAAGATAGACGACCAGATGACGCAGCGTCGTATCGAGCGGCAGAAACGCGCCGTGGCACGCGAGCGTAAGCGTGCCGAGGAGAATAAGAAACGTCAGGAGAAAAAGCAAACGAACCGACATGACGCTTCCGCCGATTGATAGACTTAGCCCGGAGATCAAAGCAGTGGTTTTCGACCTCGACGGCACGCTCTACGACAAGCACTGCTTGCCCCGCTATCTTGTGTTGCGGAATGGGTGGGCATTGCCTTTGTTAGTGGCAGAGCGCAAGACACGCAAGCAATTGCGTGGACAGTATTTTGGCTCGGAGGATGCATTCTATGATGCTTTTTTTGCAGCGATGAGCAAAGGGCATTTGTTTTCCGAACGCATAGCACGCCGTTGGTATTTCGGCTACTATATGCCCTCTATGGTGCAAGTCATTGCCAAACATTGCCGGCAGAATAGTGGAGTAGGAGAGTGGTTGTCTGTCTGCAAGGAGCGACATATCTTAGTGGCGGTCTATTCGGACTATGGTTGCGTAGAGCAGAAACTGCACGCTTTGGGGTTGTCCGTAGAAGACTTTGCGTATATCGTATCCGCACCTGAACTCGGCGGCCTGAAACCTGCCAAAGAATGTGCAGAACAAGTACTGGCACATTTGCAAAC
This sequence comes from bacterium, assembly GCA_963591775.1. Classification (GTDB taxonomy): domain Bacteria; phylum Bacteroidota; class Bacteroidia; order Bacteroidales; family Paludibacteraceae; genus Colicola. Next base: position 553 of record CAVATM010000005.1, on the reverse strand, counting down.
ATTGGCACAATCGTTTACAACAACACAGCCCATAACAGCACAATCTTGTCTATTCATAGGCGACCGCACCGACACCGACGAGGTCTCCGCCCGTGCTATAGGTGCAAGTTTTGCCTTGGTGCAATAACGACCAATATGATTTGCCTATCAGCAATACGAGTTGTACATTTGTATTTGTAATGTCCGAATAAGTTACACTATATTTTTCTTTTTTTTATGTCTGTACTTATCGATGGTATCAACTACGAGTTGTATGAAACAGATCATACTGCTGAAGTATGCCAATGGTCCGATGGTAAATTTAGTGGCGATGTTACAATTCCGTCCACTATAGTGTATAAGGGTATAGTTTATAGCGTAACGAGTATTGGAGACTATGCTTTTGAGGATTGCACGGGTCTTACATCTATTACTATTCCCAATAGCGTAACAAGTATAGGTTGGAATGCTTTCTCTAATGTCCCCAATATCGTATATAATGGTACTGCCACAGGTTCTCCATGGGGTGCAAGAAGCGTGAATGGTTATGTAGATGGCTATTTAGTCTATGCAG
>CAVATM010000004.1:0-157749 GCA_963591775.1 bacterium | reverse complement strand
GTGGTGGGGGGGGGGGAGGGAGACATTCTAGAGGGGCTAGAAGTACTAGGGGTCTAGGAGGGGGCTAGGGGATCTAGAAGACTAGGGAATCTAGAGGATCTAGAAGTACTAGAAGTTTTAGAGGTGTGGTGGAATAGAAGAACAAGAACCTAAAATGGTAGGGCAATGGTAAGGCGATATGTCCGAGATGAGTCGCTAATCGGAAAGCAGCACCCAAAACCACAGGTAAAATAACAAGAGCAAAACGACTATGGTATTGTGTATTCAGCAAAAAAAGCGTAACTTTGCAGGCTTTTTAGGCATTAAGAGAGTGGACGGACCGATGTGGATACATGGCGCAGGATTGTCCGTAACGCAAAGCGAGAATACGGCGAAGCCGAACATACGCGCAGCGAAAATACGGCGAAGCCGAACATACGCGCAGCGAAAATACGGCAAAGCCGAACATACGCGATAGCGAACATACGGCGAAGCCAAACATACGCGATAGCGAAAATACGGCATAGCCGAACATACGCGACAGCGAAAATACGGCGAAGCCGAAAATACGCGCAGCGAAAATACGGCGAAGCCAAGAATACGCGATAGCGAAAATACGGCAAAGCCGAACATACGCGACAGCAAACATACGGCGAAGCCAAACATACGCGATAGCGAAAATGCGGCGAAGCCGAACATACGCGATAGCAAACACACATGCAGATACAGGGACTACAGGAGCAGTGGGCAAAGCACCCTGAGATAGGGGCAATATGCCAAACACTCAACAAACGAGCAGGGAAACACTTTCTGCTCACGGGAGTGCATGCCTCTGCGCAAAGCATGGTGCTGGCAGCGATAGTACAACGATTGGCAAAGGGCACAACCGGCGCACACACAACACCGCCTACCCTTTTCGTACTCTCGGAGAATGCAGACGATGCGCAATACCTATACAGCGACTTGCGAACGCTGCTGACGGCAGCGGATACTGCAAACGGAGAGCCCGTGGCGATAGCACCGAATACCCATCGAGTGCTGTATTTCCCCGTATCGAAACGCCGTCGGCAAGGAACGGATGAGGCGCTGGCCATACAACGCACAGAGACCCTGAGCCAATGTGCGCAACAGAGCGAACACCCGCTGTTGGTGGTCACCTATCCCGAAGCCGTAATGGAGAGCGTGCCGAAACCGCAGACACTGGCGGAGAATACGCTGTCGCTCCACACGGGGCAGACTATTCAAGTCAGCACGCTGGGCGAACAATTGGGAGCGTTGGGCTTTGAACGGGTGGATTTTGTCTATCAACCCGGGCAATATGCGATACGAGGCGGTATTGTGGATGTCTATTCCTATTCGCACGACGACCCCTATCGGGTGGACTTTTTCGGCGATGAAATCGACTCTATTCACGAGTTTGACATCGAGACGCAACTCTCGAAAGACCGTGTGGAGGATATGCTCTGCACCATACACCGCACGGACGAGGCAACAGAGCAAGGTACGATAGTGGATTATCTGCCCGACAGCGCACTCTGGATCAGCACCGACCTTGCCACCGTGCAATACAAGATACAGGCACAGATAGGCAACATGGACATCAACGACCGCCTATTGGTGCATTTCGGTGAACAGATGGCGGAGCGCACAACGATAGAACTGAGCGAGAAAAGTGCCTTTGGCGACTACGCAAAAGTGGCGTTCCAGACGCTGCCACAGCCTGTCTTCCACAAGAACTTTGACCTGCTGCGGGACGACCTCGTGGAAAAAATACAGGCGGGCTACACGCTCTATATTCTCTCCGATCAACAGAAACAGACCGATCGTTTGCAGGCGATATTCGATAGTATGGACACGGCGGTGCCGATTCGTTTTACGCCCATTGACCACACGCTACATGCGGGATTTACGGACGCAGAACAGCATCTCTGCTGCTATACAGACCACGAGATATTCGAGCGATTCCACCGTGTGCTGCTCACCAGCGAGAATGCCCGCCGAGGCAAGGCGGTGATTACGCTCAAAGAGATAAACCAACTGCAACTGGGGGATTATGTGGTGCATAGCGACCACGGTATCGCCAAATTCGGCGGACTGGTGACCACGCCCGTCAACGGCAAGCTGCAAGAGATGATTAAACTCATCTACCGTGACGGGGACAGCGTGTTTGTGTCGATCCACAACCTGCACCGTATCTCGAAATACAAAGGACGGGAAGGGTCGGAGCCGACTATCTCCCGACTGGGCTCGGGCGCATGGGAACGACTCAAAGAACGCACCAAAGATAAGGTCAAAGATATTGCACGCGACCTGATCAAACTCTACGCCACCCGCAAGCAACAGAAGGGCTATGCTTACACACCGGACGGGTTTATGCAGCACGAGTTGGAGGCTTCGTTCCTATACGAGGACACACCTGACCAAGCTAAAGCTACACTGGACATTAAACGGGATATGGAGAGCCCTATGCCGATGGACAGATTGGTCTGCGGCGATGTGGGATTCGGCAAGACGGAAGTGGCCATGCGGGCTGCATTCAAAGCAGCTGCGGACGGCAAACAAGTGGCGGTGCTTGTGCCGACGACTGTGCTGGCACTGCAACACTACAACACCTTCAAGGCACGTATGAAAGACTTCCCCGTGCGTATCGAGTACCTGAGCCGAGGGAAGTCGCCCAAAGAAGTGAAAGAACTGCTCGCCAACCTCGAAGCGGGCAAGATAGATATACTCATCGGCACGCACAAATTGGTGGGTAAACAAGTGAAGTGGCACGACTTGGGGCTGCTGATTATCGACGAAGAGCAGAAATTCGGTGTGGCCGTGAAAGATAAACTGAAGAGCCTGCGCACGAATATCGATGTACTGACTCTGACGGCGACCCCCATTCCCCGCACACTGCAGTTCTCGCTCCTGGGGGCACGCGACCTGAGCGTGATGACCACCCCGCCACAGAACCGCTATCCCGTGCAGACGGAACTGATTACGCCCGACGACGAGGATATACTAAAAGAAGCGATAGACCTCGAGATGCAGCGTAACGGACAGATATTCATTGTCAATAACCGCATTGAGATGTTGCCCCGTATCGAGAACCGTATCCGCAAAATCTGCCCGCACGCCCGTATTGTGGTGGCACACGGACAGATGCCAACCGAGGAAATGGAGCAAAAAATAGAGGACTTTATCAACTACGACTACGACATCCTGCTTGCCACTACGATTATCGAATCGGGCGTAGATATACCCAACGCCAACACGATTATTATCTACTCGGCACAACACTACGGACTCGCCGACCTGCACCAACTGCGGGGGCGTGTGGGACGAGCAAACCGCAAAGCGTACTGCTATCTGGTGGCACCACCGCGCGAACTGCTGACCGAAGATGCACGCCGCCGACTGGACGCCCTATCGACCTTTGCCGAATTGGGTGCAGGATTCAACCTCGCCATGCAAGACTTGGACATTCGAGGGGCAGGCAACCTGTTGGGCGCAGAGCAGAGCGGTTTTATCGCCGACCTCGGCTACGAGACCTATCAGCGCATTCTTAACGAGGCGGTACAGGAACTGAAAGACGAACTGCTGCCCAACGAGAACGCAGCAGCCATTGGCGGCACGGACGAACAGAAACAATACTGGGTGCAAGACAGCCAACTCGAAAGCGACTTGCCACTCGGTTTCCCGCCTGAGTATGTGGAGAATATATCGGAGCGTATCACACTCTATCGAGAACTGGACGGACTGAAAAACGAAGACCAACTCACGGCGTTCAAGAAACGCATGATAGACCGATTCGGTACACTGCCTGACCAAGCGGAAGAACTGCTCAATGTGGTGCGGCTGCGCTGGATATGCTGCCGCCTGGGCGTGGAGAAAGTGCTGCTCAAAAGCGGGAGACTGGTGCTTTACTTTGTGCAGCACGAAGATCGCTACTACCAAAGCGACACCTTCGGCAAGATACTGACCTACATTGTTAATCGGGCACAACGCTGCCAACTGGTAGAGGAGAAAGACAAAAAAGGCAAGCCCACCGGCAGACGCTATGCCGTCATTCAACAAGTGCAGACCGTGGGCGGTGCTATCAACCTGCTGAGCAAGATAGAAAAAGGAAAATAACGAAAATACACAAACAATATGAAATATATCGGAATCATTCCCGCACGCTATGCGTCCACACGCTTTCCCGGCAAACCACTCGCCGAGATAGGAGGCAGAACGATGATACGCCGTGTCTATGAGCAGGCAAGCAAAGCATTGGACACCGTGGTGGTTGCCACCGACGACGACCGTATCTACGACCATGTGGACGGGTTCGGAGGCAAAGTGGTGATGACACGCACAGACCACAAATGCGGCACAGACCGCTGTCTGGAAGCCTATCAGTCTATAACGAACCCGCTCTATCGGGAGCAGAACGACCATAGCACGGTGATAATCAACATACAAGGCGACGAACCGTTTATACAACCCGAGCAGATAGAGGCCATCAAGGCTTGCTTCACGGAAGACGAGTACGGCAAGGTTGGCACGGAAATTGCGACCCTTGTCAAACCGTTCACGATGGACGACTCGTTGGAAGACTTGGAGAACCCCAACACGCCCAAAGTGGTGTTCACAGAGCGTACGCACGAGGCGCTGCTATTCTCTCGCAGCGTCATTCCCTATCTGCGCGGTGTGGACAAATCGGCATGGCTTGCACAGGGCAAACACTACAAACATATCGGTATGTACGCCTATCGAGCAGACATACTGGGCGAGATTACACAACTGCCGCAGTCGCGTGCCGAACTGGCAGAGAGCCTCGAGCAACTGCGTTGGCTCGAGAACGGATATCACATTCGGGTAGCGGTATGCAACACGCAAACCGTGGGTATTGACACTCCAACCGACCTTGAACGGGCCATCGTTTTCCTCAAGCAACACGAATTGGACTATTAACAAACTAAATATATACAACCTAAATATATAAGTGATATGAACAACACACCTACTCCCCATATCGGGGCAAAGTTCGGCGATTTTGCCGAAACCGTGATTATGGCAGGCGACCCGTTGCGTGCTAAACTTATGGCAGAGAAATATCTCGAGAATGCAGTACAAGTAAATAATGTGCGTGGAATGCTGGCCTTCACCGGCACACACAACGGCAAGCGTGTCAGCGTAATGGGACACGGCATGGGTATTCCTTCGATTGGTATCTACAGCTACGAACTCTACAACTTCTACGGCGTAAAGACCATTATTCGTGTAGGCTCCGCCGGCACTATTCACAAGGATTTGAACTTGGGCGACCTGGCTATCGCCATGGGTGCTTGCACCAACTCAAACTACGCTGCACAGTATGAACTGCCCGGCACCTACGCACCGATAGCCGACTTCGACCTATGTCGCCGTGCCGCCGAGGCATGCGAGAAATTCGGCTACCACTACAAGGTAGGCAATGTATTCTCGTCGGATACCTTCTACACCGAGAATGCTCACAACGACAAATGGATGAATATGGGTGTACTCTGCGTCGAGATGGAAGCACCTGCGCTCTATATGAATGCGGCACGCAGCGGAAACAAAGCATTGGTTATCTGCACCATCAGCGACAGTCTACTCACGGGCGAAGCCTCAACGGCAGAGGAACGCCAGAACACATTCACCCACATGATGGATGTGGCTTTCTCGCTGGTATGAGAAAGCAGATAGCAAACATACTCTTTCTATTGTTGCCCCTGTGCGTTGTAGCGCAGGAGCAACAATCTGTATCTACCGCTCGGACTGCGGAACAGTCTTCTGCGCCTGCGAAGACAGAGCGAACCAAAATTTTTACAGGCTGTTCGGGAGGAATGATGCTGCACCTTGGCTATGCCTTTGCGCAATCACCCGATGCACTGTTCCGCAACGCCAGTCTGCTGGACTACGAAAAACTAAATTCACTCCCCAGCAGCGGCGTGACAATGGGTATCGGCGGGGCACTGCGTGTCCATCTACTGAACCACATTCATATTGGCTCAGAAGGGTTTATGAGTACGATGCCACTAATGAAAACAGGCAGCCATATCCGTATGGGCTACGGCGGCGTGCTGTGCGACTACTACTGGACATGGGGAAAAGTAAGCCCACTCTTGGGAATGACGATAGGCGGCGGCAGCATGAGCCGGCTTTATGTGCCGACCGACAAAGAGACCGTTGAGAGCGAGAATAGTACCACAACCTACAATGCGTCCTACACCAAGACACCATTCTTTATGCTCGACCCCTACATAGGACTCGAAATAGAACTCACTCGCCGCATTGCACTGCTACTCCGCCTCGACTGGGTACTGCCTTTCGGAGGAAATGGTTCTCAACTAAGCAAGAATGTATCGTGGAGCCATTATGTATCACCGAGCGGACCACGACTCTATGTAGGGTTTATGTTCGGACACCTGCATAAGAAGTAAGAAAATTTGAGTGCTTACGACTGATATTAGAGCATTTTTCCGTTAGAAGTCATAGCGGGCAATACAAAAGACGAAAATAATACACAACTATAATAAATGGATAAAAACACTTGGATAGGCTTTCTTTTGATAGCCTTAATCATTATCGGATTCTCGATTATCGGGCGCCCGTCACAGAAAGAACTGGCTGAGCGTCAGCGCATTAACGACAGTATTGCCTTTGCACAGCAGTTGGAACAAGAGGCGCAATACCTATCGGACCAGGTAACTGCTCAACTGCGTGCCGACTCGGCAGAACAGGCTGCCAAAACGCTTGATGCAGACCTGCAACACCAACTCGACCAGACATACGGTGCTTTTGCCGTATCAGCAAAAGGAGAGAACCAACAGACCCGCCTCGAGAACGAGAAACTGCGTCTCTATGTGGATAGCAAAGGTGGACGCATCAGTCGTGTGGAACTCAAAGAGTATAAGGCGTATGGCGACACAGTCAACCCGCTCTGCCTATTCCGTGCCAATGAAGCACAACAGAGTTTCACGCTCATTACTTCCAACAACCGTATTCTGCAGACCTCGAACCTCTATTTTGAGCCCATTCAGGCAGAGATAAATACGCTCATTATGCGTCTGCACACAAGCGAGGCAGATGCGTATCTCGATTTTGTCTATACACTGTCGGCAGACGACTATACCGTAGGACTCTCGATTGAGGCACACAATATGCAGTCGGTGTTGGCACAAAATGTTAACTCGCTGGAAATGCACTGGCGGCAACTCATTCCGCAACAGGAGCGTGGGCGTAAGTTCGAGGAACGCTATGCTCGCCTGCAATACATGACCACCAATGGCGACCAAGAACTGCTCAGCGAGAGCAAGCACGAGACCAAGCGTGAGAACGCCAAAGTGCGCTGGATTGGCTACAAAGACCAGTTCTTCTCGACCGTAATGATCGCTGAGGACGGGTTTACCGCCACCGACTTTGAATCGACCCCGCAAGACAAGTACAGCCACTACATTAAGGAATACAACACCAAGACGGGTGTGGCATTCGATGTGACGGGACAGAAAACGACACAATTCCACTATTTCTTTGTGCCGAACCACTACAACACGCTCAAGTCGTACGACAAAGAACTGCCGCGTGAGGCGAAACTACACCTCAACGAGTTGGTACCACTGGGTTGGAAGATAGTCAGTTGGATAGAGAAGATTCTCGTTATCCCGATGTTCGATCTGTTCACCTCGTGGGGTATGCACATCGGCTTGGTTATTCTGCTGATGACGCTGGTTATCAAACTCATTATCCTGCCGTTTGTCTTTGTATCATACCGCTCAAGCGCTAAGATGCGTGTACTCAAACCGCAACTGGACGAGATTAACGCCAAGTACCCGCCCGAAAAGATGCAAGAGCGTCAGCAAGCCACAATGGCACTCTATCAGCGTGCCGGTGTAAGTCCTATGTCGGGCTGTCTGCCGATGCTGTTCCAGTTCCCCGTGCTGATGGCGATGTTCTGGTTCTTCCCGACGGCTATCGAACTGCGTGGTAAGTCATTCCTATGGGCAGAAGACCTATCGACCTATGATGCGGTGCTGTCGTGGGGCACGAATATACCACTCTTGGGCGACCACTTGAGCATATTCTGCTTGTTGATGACCATCACCAACTTCCTCTACACCTACATCACGATGCAGACACAAGCCACCGACCCGAGCATGAAGTTCATGAAGTGGATGATGTATCTGATGCCGCTGATGTTCCTCTTTATCTTCAACGACTACGCTGCCGGCTTGAGTTACTACTACCTGCTTTCGTTGCTATTCACCATTCTCCAAACCATGATTTTCCGTTGGGCTATCAACGACAAGAAGTTGCTGGCACAGATGGAAGCCAATGCCAAGAAGAAAGGCAACGGGCAGAAGAAGTCCGGATTTATGGAACGCCTTGAGAAAATGCAGCGTGAGCAACAGCGTATGGCACGCGAAAATGCCAAGGCACAGGCCAAAAAGATGCGATGAAAAAGTGTCTGACCATAGCCCTGTACTCGCTTATGAGTGTATGGCTATATGCGACACCATCGCTACTGGAAGAAACCGACATACACAAAGAGTCGAAAACGCCATACCTCAACACGGCAACGGATAGCACGAAGGTTCGGTACACCTTCGGGGATTTCTTTGATGCACTCGACCTGCCGACAGTATTGGGTGTGGGCTTTACGCCGAACGGCATAGAAGGAGCAACTTTCAATTCTTCTATGCGGTTGGCGTGGCGTCACCACAAGAACTATGGGGTCTATGCGTTTATCTCATTCGATACGCACAGCAATTCCTACGACTCGCTCACTATTCACGGCACCAATGTGCGCACAGGTGAGGTGTGGTACTATGAGATAGGAATGGGGGTAGGCTATCGTATTCCGCTGGTGAAGGACATTCGTGCATTCTATGCGCAGCCCTATTTCCACAACTGGGATTTCTTTGTGTCTGTTGAGCCGGGAGTGTCTATTCCGTATATAAAGACAGTAGAGCCGCTATCGAGCAGCACCGAAGAGGAACCGGCCTATCGGCTGAAAGACTCGTTCTCTGCCGTAGCGACACTGCGATTTGCGGCAGGCGTGGAATGGTTTATCGTACCAAACTTCGGTGTCTTTGCCGAATTGGGCTATATTCAACACCTGACACCTACCGTCATCGAGCAAGCCGCCATCGACCAAGGCAAGATACAGCACCCATCGGGGCCGATTGTTGCATCTATCGGGCTGTCATTGTTCTTCAAATGACCGCTAACAAAGGCTAAAACCATACCTACCATTAAATAGCAGGATATATCTCTAACGCAAAAAAACAAATAAACTACAATATGAAAAAGACCATTTTATCTTTGGCTCTTGCAACATTATTGTTGCCTACCATAAAGGCGAACACAATGTCTGCAGACAGCATTGCTGCAGACACCACCGAGGGCTTTCGTTTTACCACCATCGACAGCGTGCCCATCACACCCGTTAAGAACCAACACCGCAGCGGCACTTGCTGGGCGTTCTCCACTATCGGATTTATCGAGAGCGAGTTACTCCGTACGGGCAAAGGCGAGTATGACCTGAGCGAAATGTTCGTAGTAAGCCACACAATGGTGGACCGTGCAGAGTATGTAGTGCGTATGTACGGCGATGTCAAATTCGCAGCCGGTGGCTCGTGCTATGATGTGATGTACTGTCTCAAGAACTATGGTATGGTACCTCAGTCGGCTATGCCCGGTATTCAATACGGTTCCACTCCTGCAGACACACTGCCCGTTCACGGCGAGTTGGACGCAGTGGCAAACGGCTATATCACAGCACTGACCACGGGGAAACTGAGCAAACTCACTCCTGTATGGAAAAAAGGACTGCAATCGATCTACGACACCTATCTGGGTGCCTACCCCGAGAAGTTTACCTACAACGGAAAGGAATACACCCCGCTCACTTTTGCTGAGTCGCTTGGGCTGAATGCAGATGATTATGTGAGCATTACTTCCTATACGCACCATCCGTTCTATACCCGCTTTGCGCTCGAAGTACCCGACAACTGGCGTATGGACCAAATGTACAATGTGCCTATTGACGACCTGATACGCATTATCGACAACGCACTCGCCAACGGATATACCCTTGCATGGGCTGCTGATGTCAGCGAGATTGGATTCACCCGTAAGGGTATCGGCGTAATGCCCGATGCAGACAAGGGGGCTGACCTAACAGGTAGCGATGCGGCACACTGGTTGGGACTGACCGAGAAAGACAAGAAGGACGAACTGACCAAGAAGCCTCTCCCCGAAATAGAAGTAACACAGGAACTGCGCCAGAAGGCATTCGACAATTGGGAGACTACCGACGACCACGGTATGCAGATATTCGGTACAGCCCAAGACCAGAACGGCAAACGCTACTACATGATAAAGAACTCATGGGGTACCGAGAAGAGCGACTACCACGGAATATGGTATATCTCCGAGGCGTTTATGAAATACAAGACCAACGACATCTTGGTTCATAAGAATGCCATCCCGAAGGATATCCGCAAGAAACTCGGACTCTAAATAACCCACCTGCCTAAGGTAAGGGCAGCACAACAAAAGAACTCCCCTGCTGAATGAACTATTCAACAGGGGAGTTTCTTTGTATTTGATGTACTATATACGATTACCTAAGAATCAAGGAGATAGGCATAAATCAGCGTAAGACCAATCCTATACACCGTTATCGTGACAACGGTTTGCACTTTTCTGCCAAATAGGCGGCTTCGTCAGCACTCAAGCGGGGCGCAATCTCCTGATAGACGAAGGCATGATACTGATTGAGCCAATCTATCTCCTTCTGCGTCATAAGCGACATCTCTATCAAATCGGTATCATAGAAGCAAAGTGTCAGCGTCTCGAATCCAAGGAAGTCGTCCTCTGTAGTGGCTGCCTGCTTACGCTCTACTGGGCGCACTGTAATGAGGTTCTCAATACGGATTCCCCATTCGTCGGTACGGTAGATACCCGGCTCGTCGGACACAATCTGCCCCACCTCAAGCACGGTCGGGTTGTTGTCGGTACGCACATTCTGCGGCCCCTCGTGGCAACCCAAGAAGTGCCCTACTCCATGACCGGTACCGTGTCCGAATGTGATACCCGCTGCCCACATATACTGTTTGGCGAGTGCATCCAACTGATTGCCTCGTGTACCACGCGGGAACTCTGCGGTCTGCAAAGCTATATGTCCTTTGAGCGTATAGGTATAGTCCAGTTTTGCCTGCTCGGGGATGACGCCACCCAACCAAGTAGTACGCGTGATGTCCGTCGTACCGTCTAAGTATTGCCCGCCCGAATCGAGCAACAACATACCCTCCGGCAGCACCTCGGCACAATTGTCGGCAATGGCAGCGTAATGCACAATGGCTCCATTGCCACGGTAGCCTGCAATCGTACCAAACGACTCCTCCACAAAATGCTTCCCCATAGCACGATATTCGTGCAGTTTCTCCATAAGCGACCACTCTGTCTGTTTCTTTCCGCCGGCAAACGCCTCTATTTCGAGCCAACGGAAGAATCGTGTCAGCGCCACAGCGTCCTCACGCATGGCGATACGCTCCCCCTCTAACTCGACAGCATTTTTCTTGCTCTTTGCCACCAAGATAGGCGACTGAGCATTGAGTTTGCGACATGCAGCGGGAATGGCTTCGTACAGCGCTTCGTTTACCTTTGCACCATCAAAGAGAATCGTCCCCTGCAAGCGGGCAATATAGGGGAATACCTGCTCGTAGTCCTGCACCGCAATCCCCGAACGCTTCAGGTATGCCGCCGCAGTTTCCGTCACCTTCTCGGGGGCAACGAACAATGTGCAACGATCGCACTCAAGCACTACATAACTGATTACCACCGGGTTATACTCTACATCATTGCCACGGATATTGAGCAACCATGCTATCTCGTCCAAAGCGGAGATAATCATAGCATCGGCTTTTTTCTTGGCCATCGCCTCACGGATACGCGCTAACTTATGTGCCGTGCTCTCACCTGCATACTGCTCCTCGTATTCGTAGAGAAGACTCTTCGGAATAGACGGACGCCCTTCAACCCACAACGGACGGATGAGGTCAACAGAGAGCGTCATAAGCCCTGCTTCACCCAACTCGGCACGCAAGGCATTGAAGGCATTGACGCTATACATTTCAGGGGTCAAGCCCACCACACCCTGCACATTTTGGCAGAGCCACTCAGCAATGGTCGGACAATCGATATCCGACTCACGCATCAACTCGATAGTAGAGCCTGCCAGTTCGATATTCGCCTGCAAGTAATAGCGAGAATCCGTCCACAAGAACGCCTTGTCTGCTGTCACGACCACCGTACCTGTCTCGCCCTTAAATCCGGACAACCAAGTAGTTTCCATCCAGTGTGCCGCCATATACTCCGAGGCGTGCGGATCCGTCCCCGGCACAATGTAGGCACTCAAATTATGTTGACGCATTTCGGTGCGTAGAGCCGATAATTTCTCTAAAACCGTCATAATCTTCTTACAAATTAAGCGTTACTAAAAATCCGACTTAGCGGGTGCTTTTACAAGCAAAACACCGCAATCTCATCGACATAATGATATATTCCTATGGCAATACCCTAGTTCATATCGTTTATGCCCACAAAATTACTGCTTTTCCGCAATATATGCAAATCATCTTTTGCCATGCGGGCATCATCTATATGCAAAAAGATACACCTAATCCGTTGTTGAAAGTAGTTTGGTACATAATTGATGCCGCAAACGGTTCAGTATGAATCTTTTTATTCGATTCATTATCTTGAATTCGTACGCCATTCGCCCCATTGGCGGGACAATAAGAAGCGCAAGAATACGCCTATTTTGCAAACATACACAAGAGGACAAGGATTTTTTGCCCTTCCACTCAATGAGAAAAATAGAATACCACATCGAAAAACAGATAAAATATACAGTTTATACAGAATGCACAAACCTGAGAAAGTCCTACAAAAACCTTACAAGAGAAGTACATGGTAGGGTAATGGTAGTGGGATACGTCCGAGAAAAGAGGCTGATTGACGGCAAAAACACAGAGAAATAAATAGGGCGAATATGCCTTCAATACAGGGGGGAAACAAGCATTCTACGCAAAACAGAAACAGCCCTTTATGCGAGATCCGATAGCCGCTACTTTTTTATGCATATATACAATACGGCAACTGCATATTTATCAACTTGCTGCATATTTAACCACGAAATAAGCAAAATGCAAACAGAATAGCCAATAAATTTGCACAAACAGAATAAAAATCATACCTTTGCAGCGGAATAGCGTGTCTCTATGCGAAAAGAGGATATCAACTCACACAAAACACGAACAGAATTGATAACAAAAAACAGGTAACAATATGAAAAAATCTACTCTTTTGTCCGCTGCATTGCTTTGGCTCGGTATCGGTACACAGGCAGCAAACGCTTCCGCTACCGCACCCGAACTACAGGTAGCGACATTTCAATCCGGTTTCTTGGGACAATCCGGTCGGCTGCATCAGCCCACTCTATCGGCTGACTATCTCAACCACCGCAGCAAGAAAGCATTATCTACCGTGACAACCCCGACGAGCGAACTGCCTGCCACCAGCGGATGCGGCGTGCTGAGCGCACCGGACGGCAGCACTTGGGTGTACACCATCGACTACACCCTAAACGCCAGTAAATACTATACTGCAGCTACGGTGAAAGTCTATGATGCGGGAAACCAATTAGTGGGCGAATTTACGGACAACTTTGCCGAAGACACCACCATCGTGGGCATAAACCAAGTGGAACTGAATCCGCTCGTGACGAAGAAGTTCTTCAACACCGACAACAACTACGAGGTGATGCTCTATGTACACGGTGTGACCAAAGACTACACAGGCAAGGTGTATAACGATGTCTATTCACTCGGAAAATCGGACAAGATTTGCACCATTGCGGGCAACCAAGTGTTGGCACAGAACACCGCCACCGACAGTTGGAGCGAGAACTACACCCTCGTTTTCCAACGCGACTCTATCAATTACGGTGACGGCGAGAGCGACAACGGCTACTACTGGCTGCACTTTGATGTCTATACCAAGGCAGGCTGGGGCGCAACCACTCCTACCCTTGCCCATACCTTCTCAATGGACTACGCATTCATCTCCGGCTCAGGCGGAAACTCCGTGCCTATCTTGATGGGCAAAAAAGGGAAAGAGGTATGCTATGTGACCGCACACTACGAGAAAGAGTTCTTCGACCCAAGTACCCCATGGAACGAAGACCCTGTGGTGCAGAAAGACAACCATTTCTTGCTCACGATGTACAACAGCAAGTACGACACCATTGCTACGACCTCCGTACCCTGCGACAGCATTGCGGGCTACCTCTATACCTTCCCCTATATCGGCGGTTTGCGCTACAACGACGACTTGGCATTCAATACTTTCAGTGCTGATACCGCCTACATCTTGTCGTTTGACCACTATACCACCACCGACGAGTTCATCACCTCGTACTATGTGTATGACCTGCGTGGAAAGGTGCTGGACACGATTGCGACCTTCACGGACGACTATCTGCCGCTAACCGACATTGCGGGACAAGAGGAGGAATACTGCTTCACCTACACCAAAGACGACTCGGTACACTTCCAGTTTGTGACACTGCCCTCGTGCAAGACCGTGCTGGACATCAACTCGGTGTACAATGGCGACCAACTCTCTTCGAACATCGACCGCTACCCGACCAAAGGCGGCTATCAGTATGTGATTGCCCTCTCGAACGGATCGGACGACGCTGACGGCAACACTATACACCCTGTTCTGTGGCTCAACCAAGACGGTTCGGTCAACCACTACGACAACATCAACCTCGGCACAAACATCCAGATGGCGTTGCCCTATATCAGTGCCGCGTCTTTCGACCCATGGCTGTGGGACACGGACAACAACCGAGAGTATATGTTCCTCGTCAAGCGACTCCAATCGACCGGTTCTTCGGCTTCGGACGAGTTGCTCTATGTTGTGAACACAAAGGGCGAGCGTCTGCTCGAACTCGGTCCAGACGCCACAAAAGGCAACCTGTCGGGTATCTCGCTACTCAATCCGGAAACCAATCCGCAACTGTTGGTGCTCTACTACAACTACTCGAATTATACGCCTACTTTTGTCAGCCTGCCGCTCAATTCGCTGCAAGGACAAGGCACAAAGGCTGCCCCTTATCAGATAGCCACGGCGGGCGACTTCAAACAGATACAGAAGCACCCTGCGGCACAATACATCGTTGTCGATAACTTAGACTTTGAGTCGATTCCCTACGCAGGCGTGAATGCCAACTTCACGGGTAACCTCAACGGACAAGACCACCTGATTACCAATCTGGTACTGAGCGACAACGCCCTCTTCCCCAATATACTCGACACAGCGCACATCGCCAACCTGACCCTCTACGCACCGAAAGTTACCCTATCGTCGGCACAAGAGGCTGGTTTTGTGGCAGGTAGCGTCGTGACAGACCAAACTTTGGGCGGCACTGCAACTATCGAGAATATCCACATTTACAATGCAGAAGCAACCGCCACAAGCGGCTACGACGGCATTTTCGGCTCGATAGCAGGCAGCGTCAGCACCACTTCTGCCATTCGTCTTTGCTCATCGCAAGAAACATGGATTGATCTCGCTGACGCCACAGTAGGCGGTATCGTAGGCGAACTGCGCACGGGCTCAAGCGTGAATACCTGTGCCTTCTCCGGACTGATTGCAGGTGCTACTATCGGTGGCATTGTCGGACAGAGCAATAGCGGCGACGAGACTATCAGCAACTGCCACGCTGACGCACTGCTTGCAGGCACAACCGTAGCCGGTGGCATAATCGGCAGCAGCGCACGCTCTGTGGTGACCAATTGTTACGCCGAGGGCGAAATAGAAACCAAAGGCGACGCACGCTCGGCGGCAGCCGGTGGTATTGCAGGCTCGCTGGAGAGCACATGGGAAGCCTCAGCCGCCAAAGTCATCGCCAAGAACCTTGTCGGCATAGATACACTCAGCGCCACGAACGAGACGGCTGCTTACGCTCACCGTATTGTCGGCAAGACGAGCGCAGACGACAAGGAGATTGACTGGGAAACGATGAACAACACATGGACCGATGACGATTGGAACGCGTACTATGATGGCACCAAAGAGCCACTCTACCTCGCAGGCACTCCGGAGACCGCACTCAGCAAAAACTATGTCATCTCCTCGCTGCTGCCCATCGATGCGACTATTCAGGCAACCGACACCACCACAGAGGGTGCTACACTCGCAACCGCAGCACTGACCAATGATTTCTTTGCATCTATCGACTTTGCAGGCGGCACTACCGAAGCAGCGCCTTGGGTACTCGGTACAAGCCCCTATCTATGGTACGAGAAAGAGGCGGGCGCACTGCTTGTTGATGTAGAGAGCCACAGCCTGCTCCTCGGCGACTCGGTGGATGTAACTTTCACCATCATCAACGGCAAAGGTAGCGACATCACCATATCGAGCAACTCGGCAGCGGCTACTATTACAAAAGAGACCATCGGCACAGACTTCTTGACCATTACCATAGTGGCAGAAGCCAAAGGCACTGCCGTATTCACCGCTACCTGCGGCAGCAAGACCGCTACCAGCACTATCGTCTGCGACCATAGCCACCTGCGCTACGACGCCAGCGAAGGCGAGGTATCGCAAATCTATACGCCGCAAGACATCGTAGCCACCGAGGACTATACCGCAAAGCAGGGCTTCAAACTCTTTACGGCCACCAAAGCGGACCACAGCGACAAGGTGCTGTTCTACTTATACAACGACGACACCGATGCGGACATCATCATCCCTGCCGGCGAATATGCAATCAACGACACCTACGACAACTGGACGGTGAAGACCTCGACGGGTATCAACTCCAACAGCGAACTCACCCCGTCGTACTACACCACGCTCACCGAGAGCGGCACCTCGAAAAAGATGTACTTCTTTGTATCAGGTAAGGTGGTAGTCAGCAAGGTGAACGAGACGACGATACGCATCGTGGCCGACGCTGTCAACTCGTACGACCTGCCGATACATATTGAGTACGAAGGCCCGCTCGCAGCCGCTATCGACCAAACGACCAACGAAAGTGCCAAGGCGTACAAGTACATTTCGAACGGTGTGCTCTATATCGTCAAAGGCGACACCATCTACACCGTCATGGGCGAGAAAATCGGCACCATTGCCGAATGAGTCCCGAAGGTAGAACCTGAAACGAACAGGAACAACCCCTAATTTCCCAAAGACTGCCATTGAAGAATGGCAGTCTTTGTTTTGTATTTCCGGCGAATAGACCGGACTAATGAATTCGGACTAATAAACATTTCAAGACTAATAGATTCGGGCTAATAAACATTTGAGGCTAAATAGATAATTCAGAACCAATAGACCTTTCCTGTACCAGTACCAGTACCAGTACCAGAGCGATAGATGTAGCCACGAATATGCTTTTCATTCTAACATCCATTTGCACAATCAGAACTTTTGTTGTACTTTTGCAGCAAGATATTACAAATCCTATTTGCCTATGATATAACTCCTCCCCGCCCCAAAAAAACAAAAACCTCTCCAACATATCCCCTCTTATAACCTAAAAATCATAAAAATAATGGGGGGGGGTATTGCTTATGTTAAATAAACAAACTACCTTTGTCCCCGAAACATAAATCATAATCGATTCATCCAATTAAACACAAACAGTATGAAAAGACTTCTATCTTTCTTCGCAGGGCTGTTCCTTGCCGCAGCAGCCATCTATGCGTACGATTTCAAATCCGGTGATTTGTACTACAACATCACCGATGCGACCGCCCTCACTGTCGAGGTAACCTACGAGAATTATCGAAATGGGATGGCTAACTATGCGGGACTCACTACTGCCAATATCCCCGCTACGGTTTCTTACAACGGAAACACCTACCAAGTAACCCGCATCGGAACAACTGCATTTATGTCGTGTTCCACTCTTGCATCCGTTACTATTCCGAATAGCGTAACAAGTATTTTGTATTCTGCTTTCCAGGAGTGTTCATCACTCACCACTGTCACCATTCCGAATAGCGTAACCCGTATAGGCAATGCTTCCTTTAGCAAATGCACAAGTCTTACCTCCATTACTATCCCCAGCAGCGTGACGAGTATGGATGGTCAGGTTTTCCGTGCATGCACCGATTTGACCGAGATTGTGGTTGAGAGCGGCAATACAATATACGATAGTCGCGACAACTGCAATGCAATTATCAACACATCAACAAATAGACTGATAGAAGGCTGCAAGACAACGGTTATACCCAGCAGCGTAACAAGTATTGGAGATTATGCATTTTATGGTCGCTCTACTCTTACCGCTATCACTATCCCCAACAGCGTGACGAAAATTGAATACGGTGCTTTCTATAATTGCTCGGGGCTTACTTCTGTTACTATCCCAAATAGCGTAACGAGTATTGAAAACAGTGCTTTCTATAATGTCCCCAATATCGTATATAATGGTACTGCCACAGGCTCTCCATGGGGCGCAAGAAGCGTGAATGGCAATGTAGATGGCTATTTGATCTATGCAGATGCAACAAAGACTACACTATTGGCTTGCAGTAGGGCTGCATCAGGTACTATTACTATCCCCAACAGTGTAACGAGCATAGGAGAGAGTGCTTTCTGGGATTGCACGGGGCTTACCGCTATTACTATCCCCAACAGCGTAACGAGTATTGGAAGCAGTGCTTTCTCTGCTTGCACGGGTCTTACCGCTATTACTATCCCCAACAGCGTAACGAGTATTGGAGAGATTGCTTTCCAGGGTTGCACGAGTCTTACTGCACCTGTGTATAATGCCAACTGTTTTGCTTTTATGCCACAGTCGTATAGTGGTACCTACACTATCCCGGATGGCATTTCGCAGATTGCAGGTGGATCTTTCTATGAATGCACGGGTCTTACCGCTATTACTATCCCCAACAGTGTAACGAGCATTGGAGATTATGCATTTTATGGTTGCACGGGGCTTACTGCACCTGTGTATAATGCCAACTGTTTTGCTTTTATGCCACAGTCGTATAGTGGTACCTACACTATCCCGGATGGCATTTCGCAGATTGCAGGTGGATCTTTCTATGAATGCACGGGTCTTACCGCTATTACTATCCCCAACAGTGTAACGAGCATTGGAGATTATGCATTTTATGGTTGCACGGGGCTTACTGCACCTGTGTATAATGCCAACTGTTTTGCTTTTATGCCACAGTCGTATAGTGGTACCTACACTATCCCGGATGGCATTTCGCAGATTGCAGGTGGATCTTTCTATGAATGCACAGGTCTTACTGCTATTTCTATTCCAAACAGCGTAACAAGTATTGGAGAGAGTGTTTTCGATGGTTGCACGGGTCTTACCGCTATCACTATCCCCAATAGCGTAACGAGCATTGGAGATTATGCTTTCTATGGTTGCACGGGGCTGACATCTATCACTATTCCCAATAGCGTAACAAGTATTGGAGAGAGTGTTTTCGATGGTTGCACGGGTCTTACCGCTATCACTATCCCCAATAGCGTAACGAGCATTGGAGATTATGCTTTCTATGGTTGCACGGGGCTTACCGCTATCACTATCCCCAACAGCGTAACGAGTATTGGAAATGTGGCTTTCTGTGCTTGCACGGGTCTTACATCTATCACTATTCCCAATAGCGTAACAAGTATTGGATATAGTGCTTTCTATGGTTGCACGGGTCTTACCGCTATCACTATTCCCAACAGCGTAACGAGTATTGGATTTCGGGCTTTCTATAAATGCACGGGTCTTACCTCTATTACTATCCCCAACAGTGTAACAAGTATTGGAGAGAGTGTTTTCGAGGGTTGCACAGGTCTTACTTCTGCTACTATCGGCAATGGCGTAACGAGTATAGAGTATGCCGCATTCTATAACTGCTTGAATCTTACTTCTCTGTATATGTTACCCTCAACACCTCCAGTCTTAGGCTCCCGTGTTTTCATAAATGTTCCTGCTGATATATCGGTGTATGTCCCCTGTGGTGCCTTGGCAGCCTATCAGGCAGCAACGACTTGGAGCAACTTCACCAACTATACAGAGCGTATAGGCTATACGCTGACCGTTTCCTCGCAGGACGAAGCAATGGGGTCTGTCCGTATCACGCAGGAGGCGACTTGTGCCGACAATACGGCTGTCTTCGAGGCTGTGGCAAACGAGGACTACCACTTCACGCAGTGGAGCGACGGCAATACCGATAATCCGCGTACCATTACTTTGGACGACAACTTGTCCTTCGTGGCGCAGTTTGTTTCCACTCCTACAGCAATAGACAACACCTCTGCCGACACAGACACCACCCCGCAAAAAATTATTCTCAACGGACAAGTCTATATCCTCCGTGGAGGCAAGACCTACACCCTCACGGGAGTAGAGGTGCAGTAAAGTATAACCCCGCCTTATGGGCGAGAAAATCGGCACCATTGCCGAATGAGTCCCGAAGGTAGAACCTGAAACGAACAGGAACAACCCCTAATTCCCCAAAGACTGCCATTCTTCAATGGCAGTCTTTGTTTTGTATTTCCGGCGAATAGACCATTCCGGACTAATGAATTCGACTAATAAACATTTCAAGACTAATAGATTCGGGCTAATAAACATTTTGGGCTAATAGATAATTCCGAACCAATAGACCTTTCCTGTAGCAGTACCAAAGCGATATGGGTAGCCACGAATATGCTTTTTATTCTAACATCCATTTGCACAATCAAAACATTTATTGTACCTTTGCAGCAAGATATTACAAAACCCTAATAGCCTATGATATAATCCCGCACCGATAGCGGTGAAATGACATACTAAAAACAGCGTAGTAAGCCTAACTTGATTCTTTGAAAACTGGACACTTTCAAGAATTTATCTATTCAAGCACAGGTTTATGCACGCTCGCGTTAACAGCGTGAGTTTTCTGTGCGTAAATTTGAATAGATAAGGTAGTCCAGAACCTCAAAGAATCAAATGAAGCGAACGAAAGTTCACGCTCTTTTCGTGTCTGTACATTGGATAACACCCGTAGGAAACAACAAAATAACAAGAATTATGGAAACCGAAGAAGAGAAAATGGTTAACTCCATTGAGTTCAAAAGAAAAGTAATCGCAAAATCCACAAAAATGTATTGCAAAGCACATCTCAAACCTCTAAATGTATTGTGGGGAATAGGTGGTCTAATAGCAGGAATTTCTTTGGTTTTATCCGTCATAGGATGGCTTGTTTTCGCTTTCGATTGGGATTTACCTTTCTTCTACTCTCCATACGACGAACTGAGTGCTTTTGATGTCAGTGGCAGTTGTTCTCTACTTTTGCCTGCATGGATAGTATGCATCTACGGCGGAATCTACCTTATGGATAAGAATCGTAACACCGAACAGAAACTATCTATCAATAAAACACTTTTATTGTGTCTTACCCTTTTGCAACTGATAACCTTACCATGTATCCTATTGTATGATATATTCGTAGGAGATACTTACTCCGATGAATTCACAATATGGGATATGGGATTCTTGATAAAACTTGCTGCTTATCCCATTCTATTCTTTATCGTTCAACACCAACTACGACGCTATTATGCGGCTTTGGTAAAGATTTTATACATTTATTTCGTAGGCTTTGTTGTTATATTGTTTCTTCTTATCTGTTTAGATAATTTATATGAATTAGACACGGTTGCCGTTGCTGCACTGAATGTGTACCTGTTTAGGTCAATTTTTCAAAGGGCGGATGGCGAAGGCTTCTGCAACGATGATATTGTCTTGGCACGTTATCAGAAATACGAGCAGGAAACCAAGACACAAACATCCCCCTCTTCGGCTGAAACCATAGTAGATGACTTCGATATTGATGAATGATAAACCACAGTATACACCATGAAATGTCCCAATTGTAAAACCGAGATACCAGCAGGCAGTAAATTCTGTCCAGAGTGTGGTGCGCCTTGTCCCAAGAAAACAACCACTCAATCTACCAAGAAGAAACCAACCAAGAGCCAATCGGTAGACCCTCCTGTAGTGGGCCATTGCGATGGCATTACAACTCAACGCCCAACAGACAGGAACCAACCCGCACAAGAGGAAATGACAAAAACACCCGCAGAAACAAAACCAGCTCCAAAGGTCAAATTGACAGGGAAAGCAGATGATAAAATCATCAAGCGTATTGGGGTGATAGCCAGTCTCTTGCATAAAAACCGACAACAATACACGCGTGCCGACTTGGCATACGACTTGCAGAACTATGGGGTCAAACGCGACTCGAATATCTTGGATAATTGGGTCTATGTAGCGTATCAAACTAAGCCTTTCCCCAAAGAGGTATTCCTGACCAACGACCACAAACATTATATGATCGATGCCTACGAACTCCATGCGGTGCTTTCTACCCAGGACGATGAGCAGGCAACTATGGTCGTGCAGCAACACTTGCAAAAAACGCAAGCCAAAATAAACAGCACACAGCGCCAAGCCTCACAAAAGATTAGTAACGAATTGGCGGATACTTCATCGCTCCTTAGTACCATCAAAGGCACAGGCGGCATTGACAATGTACGCAAAGAGGCAGATACTGTCTTCGGCAAGTACACAAAACTAGTAGATACCTACCACGAGGCACATTTCGGTGTCGATATGGTGGTATCCGATTTTGTCGAACTGCGTGCAAAGACCCAAGAACTCTTTCTGACCTATTCTTCTGCACTTATCGACATTTTTGGCGACAGCATTACGGTTATCAGCCCGCACTTGTTCGATTTCTCGCAGATACAATGGCTCGATGTGGACGCTATGTTGGGAAATGTACAGTTGGAGTACGACAAAATCACCGCAACATGTGAAATGCTTTTGAGTGAAATATCCGATAGTTTCAAGAACACGCTCAATAGTGCCAGCCAAACGCTCCAACAGAAAAAGAACGACAAGACCATCGCCGTGATGCAAGCGGGGATGGCAGTCTTTGAGCACTATGCCGATGCTGCCCAAAAGACGGCTGTCATGAAAAAAGAGTTGCTCAAACTGAAGCAATCCATGCGCCACGATGCCACGGTCATCAAGGGTGACATCATGCGTGCCGCAGTCATCTATCGCACACTCAACGAGGTGTATATCCCGAAAGCCTTGTGGTACAATCGTTTTAGTACCGATACGCTGGAGCAGCAACTGAATGTCCTTACCGCCGAGATATACGCCCTTCCCGAAATCAAACCGTTGAAAGAGCAGCGCGACAAACTTATCTCATCGGTCAAAAACATCAGTCGCAGTATCTTTGATGTGCAAAACAGTATTGACTACTATACCAAACACATCGCCGAGAGTAAGAAAACGCTGAAAAAGGAAATCGAGCATTACCAAACAGCCAAACGCAACAAGCCCGAGAAGCCATTCTTGATTTTCAATCTGCTTACTTTGGGTGGGTTGGGGCGCTCGTATCGCCGTAAGTTGCACGAGTGGTCGCTATCGGAGATGCCTTTCGTGGAGGCGTACGAAGCATTGCAAGCCGATGTAAACATTGAGCAGGAAGACCTCAAAAGCAGCCAACAGCAATTGAAACTCTATCAACAGAAATACGATATCTTGCGGGGTGAGTTGGAAACCACCAGCCGTACCATTCGTGCGCACTTGCAAACGGATAAATCTTTGCAAGCCCGTGTAGCAACACACCTAACCGACTATATCCGCTTGCTTTTTGTTGCCAAAGAGATATGCGAAAGCCGCCTAAACGATGACTTGGTACAGACAGTCAGTATCGAGAAGATAGAAGATGTGGCGCTTCCGGCAGAGATAACGCAGAATATCAATTCTTTTGTCGATACGATTACGGACAAAATCCATATCTCTTCATCGGGTGTTGCCGATATACTCTCTTCTGTTTCGCCGAATATACCCAAGCCGCAGCCGATTGGAAACGCACAAAATTCGCAAGAAACACCCCAACCTGCTCATTCCGCAGAAGACCTTCAGGCGGTCGCAGCACAAGCCAATCACGCCATTCAGCATGGGGCGGAACTATGCAAGCAACTGCTCGAATTGCGTGCTATGGAGGAGCAGGACGAGCAAAACGAGGCTTATTACCAACAGCGATTGGGCGAATTGCAGGATAAGTTCCGTGCGCAGATGCAGAGTACAGACGATGCCTCGCAGGCTATCTTGCAGATTGCCATGCAACTCAACAGCACGGAAGACGCCGATACCATACGACAGGCACTTAGCGACTTGTCAGGAGAGCAGAACCCCTATTCCGAGCAGGATATACAAGATTTCTTAGCCGGTAAACGCACAATAAAGATATAAATACTATGGCAGAACTCAATTCACGGCGTAATCTTGTTAGACGGCAAGTTACAGACTTGGACTATCAGGAGATTCAGCAGGATCTCAATAAGGAAAAGAAGCGTATCCAACGCAAAGCCAATAAGCGGGAGGAGTTGCAGTATTCCGATTCGTATGGGCTTGTCCGTGGCATAGCCAAAGTAATGGATGACTATTGTTTGGAGCCGATAATCGGTCTTATTCCGGGAGCAGGTGATGTCATTACATCTTTTCTTGTGTGGCCGTCTATCTATGTCAGCCTGTTTAAGGTACGCTCAATTCCACTAACTTTAGCTGTTATCTTCAATGCTTTAGTGGATATGTGTATCAGTTGTATTCCTGTCTTGGGCAATATCTGTGATTTCTTCTATAAGTCCAACAAGAAGAACTATAAACTTATTCGTGGCTTCGTAGAGGACGATAAGGAAACAATTGATGGGGTTAATCGTCGTGCTGTCTTTATGCTTATTTTCATTGTCTTGCTGGGCGTATTGCTCTACTATCTCATTGTGTGGGTAGGTGAATTATGGACAAAACTATTCGGATAAACAAATCATTCAAAATCATATCGTTATGCAATTGGAAACCAAATGTTATTTATTGGAGAAACTTCTCTGTATTCCTGCCATGGGAGGCATTATTATGCGACCTTTCTTTATCGGTTGTCTCTTTACCTGTTACGGCAAATGGTATTGGTGGGCGGCTTTAGCCACAGTTGTTGTAGCACTACTCTGCGATATCCGAGGCGCAAAGTTCGGCTTGAAAGCATGGGAGTGTGGTATATCGCCTAAGTTGCGCCTGTGGAAAAGCGATACGGACATACTGCATATTCGGCTTAAGGCTGCCACTTATTGGGCAATGCTTTATTCCGGACTACCCTATACCGTCTGTGGTATTATAGGTTGGGCACTGCTTGACAACGCAGCCGCAGCCTGAACATAGTTATCTGCTTATCAATCAAATACTAACAATTAAATTCTGTACAATTATGGAAAATGTTCATTATGAGGTCGCAGACCTCGAGAAAGCGAAAGCAGAACACAACGGACTGAGTGACAAAATCATCGAATGGGGAGATGGACATTCGATTGAGTTCACGATCAAGGACGATGTTCTAACGCTTCGTACAACCAAAAAGACTTTCACGGCACCTGTTGACAAGATAACCGTCACATACCAGGTGGACAATTATCGCACAACCTATTTCCTCAAGTCGAAGAATGGCGATAAAATACCGTTTGCAAGACGAGCAACCTATATTGATTTCGATGAGGCTGCCGAGATTAAGGCTATTCTTGAGAGCCTACCGGGCTACAAAGGCAGGGTCAAGTGGCAGAAGATATATCTATGGGTTAGTGTTATTATCTTCGTGCTTCTATTTATTCTTATAGAAGTCTTATAGTGTTTATGTGTGTAGGGCGTTTGCCCTATACACCTTATTCACCTCTCAAAAACGCATATTATATGAATTTCTGTCCTAATTGTGGTGCTAAAATAGCAACAAATGCCAAGTTCTGTACCGGTTGCGGTCAGCCACTCGCAGAACCGGCAAAATCAACCAATGAGGAGTCGGCAACAGAAGACATCTACTCTGCTGACAATAACGAAAACACCTCTATCAACGAAGCAACAACAGACGAGATAGAAGAACTCAAAACAGAGGACGAATACGAGTTCGAGAAAGAAGAACTTGGGGCTGCAGAGGAATACAAACCCGCCAAGGAAGAAAACACCGAAACAGGTACTCTCAGTGGATTGGAAAACAGAATGTTAGCCATTGATCAGTTCCTTCGTACACGCAAAGATTATGGCAAAATGAAACAACGATATCACCCTCTTTGTGGAATATTAGCCATTGTGCTTTCGTTTGTATGTACGGGTATTGTCTTTTTCGTTGTCGCTTGGATACTCTTTGGATTGTGCGATTTAAATGCCAGTAATTGGAATGCTATCGTTATTATACTTGTTGTCTTTGGTGTCATTTGTATTCTTTATAAAATGCTTAAGTGGCTCTTTGACATCTTTGTTTATCATCTGTCTTGCTATTTTTGTCGTTCATTTATTAACAAGTATGCAGACGAGATATGTGTACATTGCCGGGTTAGTATGCGGGATATAGATCATTTCAGCCACGACTATGATTGTATCCAAAACTTATTGACGGCAGATACATCTTCTATCAAACGGAAACCCAAACAAGAGTCAGACAAATAAGGGGATTTCTATAAAAAACACTCTAAAAAAACACTCTAAAATCAACTAATATGAATTTCTGTCCTAATTGTGGTGCTAAAATAGCACCAAACGCCAAGTTCTGTACTGGTTGCGGTCAGCCACTCGCAGAACCGACAAAATCAACCAACAACGAGTCAGCAGAAGAAGACATCTATTCTACCGATGAGAACGAAGACGATATCCTCGAAGAGGAAACAAATGAGATAGAAGATAACGAAGAAAAGGATTATGAGAATGATGAAGATGATAAAGAATACAACGATGACGAAGCCAAGGATGACGATGAAGAAGAGATTCCCCCAATCAGCCCTACAGACGAAGCTATTATAGATTATATAAAAACACGCAAAGATTATGCTTCTTCAGATACTAAACGCGTAGTCATTGCGCTAATAGTAGCCTTCCTATTAACATTGTTATGTATAGCTATCCTTTTAGTGGTAATAGCTGTATTGGTAGGCGGTCTTTGGGCAATAGGTGAGGAGTTTATCGGCGGTTCTTGGGGAAAAGTCATCATAGGGATTTGTAAGGCAGTCTTAGCTTCAGTCTTCATCCTAGGTATTATCTATATTATCTATTTATATAGATTTTTCAAATCGCTCTATGGTATTATTTACCTTTTTCTAATCCGCCTGTTCTGTCTAATTTACATCAGGAAACACAAGAAGGAAATTTGTTCCGAATTGTCCATTAGTAATGAAGATATAAGGGATTTCTATAAAGACCGAGAGAATATTGATGCTCTTATTGATTACGAAGAAACAAATAACAACTAAAAATATAACAATATGGAAACAGAACTCAATTCATCTCGCCAAAGTGCGATTGTAACCTATTTTATTGACCCGCTGATTCACCATTATTGCGATTTCAAGGGAACGACAAGTCGCGCAGCATATTGGTATTTTGTCCTTTTCAACAGCCTTATATCGTGGGCTATGATAGGAATCCTTAGCCTGATTTCTTCCCGAGCGGGCATCATAATCAACAGTATTTGGTCGTTAGCCACACTGTTGCCTTGTCTTGGAATAGGTGTACGCCGCTTGCACGACATCGGAAAAAAAGGCACGATGATCTTGGTAATGTTCATACCGATTGTAGGGGCTATTTGGTTGATAGTCTTGTTCTGTCAAAAGAGTATTAACCCGACCGAAGAGACAAAGCAAAAATTCCGTCCGATAGACATTATCGTATGTTGCGTTTGCGCCGTACTTATATTGCTAAACGGTGTTCTTTCTTTTGCACAGCAAGGAGGCTTCATTTCCAATAACCCTTATGAAAATGCTTATTCTACAGAAGCATCATCGCAAGACCTTACCAACATTAAGAGCCGTATTCAGGAAATCTACAAGCAAGCCTTCAATGCGAGTGTGAACTATGCAAATAACAACGAAAATATCGAGCAGAAATACTTCACCAAGAGCCTGTATAAGAAATGGCAGAAGTATGAGAAATGGCAAATCTTTACGGGGTATATAAACATTGATTTTGATATATGGACTTTAAGTCAAGATCCAAGAAACCCCAAACTTCAAATAGAAACTATCTTTCCGACTAAAAAGAATCAGTATGCGGCTCTATTGATTATCACAGATAGAGGTAATAGCGATCGTGTGTGGCTGACATTGAAGCAAGAGAAAGGACAATGGCTCATTGATGATATGCTATTTGAGGATGGACAAACTCTCCGCAAAATGTTAAAACATTAATACCTATCAACTTATGAAAACAAAAATCTTTGCGTTCATTACCCTAACGATATTGCTGTGTTTGCCGTCTTGCACTGCCCTGTTAGCCCCCGAACACGCCGAAGATGACGATATTCTATGCTATGTGTATGATAAGGTTCATTACGCAGAAATAGTTTCCGACCCTTTGTATGTATTCAATACCTTTGCGGGAGCAAAGTATTCTACGGCAGATACCGACGAAGAGAAAGTAGAGCGCACGGAAATGTTAGAGTGGCACCTGAATGAGAGTATGTTAGGGAATAGTTATACTGGCTATTACATAGTCTATACTGCCCGAATGTGCGAAACTGAAAAGACATTTTATGCCTTATTGGACCTCACGGAGTTTGATTCGGGAGAATACGAATATAAACTACTCTCTACAAATAGTTCGCTCTCCGAAATCAATAGTCTGCTCTATTAACTCGCAGAACGGAAAAGCGCCGTTCTGTACGCCTGTTTGATACCAAGTTGCCGACACAAGCGGCTGCACTATAATAGAACAACTGTAAGCGAATAAATATAGGCTGCCCACTCCAAGGCAGCCTATGTGTCTCTATTTGCCCAAATTTTTCGAGTCTTTTGTCCACCGCCGCCTTTGTATGTCCTTTTACTATGCGCAGCCCTTTATCTGTCTTTGTCCGTCGCAGCCCTTGTATATCTTTTTACTATACGCAGCCCTTTATCTGTCTTTGTCCGCCGCAGCCTGTATATGTCCTTTTACTGTGCAACGCCTTTATCTGCCTTTTGTTGCCGCCGCCTGTATATACCCTTTAACTTTGCGACGCAAAAACATGCTATTTCTTTCGATTTCGTAACCATTGATAAAAAGCCATCTCTGTCGAACCACCGTCGAACCACCGTCGAAGCAGCGTCGAACCACCTCCGTCCCACAAAACGATCCGATTTTTAAGATTTCCGTCTCTCCTTCATTCCCCATTTCCACCGCCGCCCCACGCCCCTCGACCAACAGATATGTTAATTTTACATAACATTTGTCTTCCCAACGAACCTATTCCACCCCGAAAGACAAACTCCGTCATCCCCCAAAAACACCCCCGTCCGTCAAAAAAGCCACCTCCGTTTCACCCCTTCCGACATACCACCCGCCAACCGATTCTCCTCCCCAAAACAAAATTACAGGCGTTTTTGCAGGGCAAAAATCCTTATAAAAATAGAAGGTCGCGACGCTCGCGTCGCGGCGTATTCTGTTGAAAATAAATTTGTTAGAAAAACACCAGAACATTTGCACGGTTAAAAAATAATCCGTACCTTTGCCCCGTCTTTTAGGAAGAAGGGGAGTTTGAAGCGCGCAAAAAACTATATAGTCGAACGCCCCAACCGATAATAAGACAACTCACAGCCCCCCGTGAGTAGAAGTAGGGGGGCAAAAAAATTATATTAACTCTTTAAAATTATGTCTAACTATTTATTAGAAATTCCCTTTCGGGAATTTCGAGGTAAAATTTGCCGCCACAGCCAGATAATTTACAAGGCTGTCAACGGCACGCGCTACACAAGCGTATTGTGTAACCCCTACAAAGGGGAACCAAGTGAAGCGCAACTTGCGCAACGCAATAAAATGCGTCAAGCAATTGCGAATATATCCCAATTAAGTGCCACCGATTTGGCTGCCTACCTGGCGTCTTTCAAGGCACAAACTCGATACCGCACCCTCCGAGGCTATATGATAGCGCAGGAGATGCTCAAACTTTCATAGACTATGGGAAAAGTAACTTTCTTAGACCCTGTTGACTATGTAAGTGGCAAGGTATCAAAAAAGAACTCTCGGACAATTTACAAGCGCCTTCGCTCAACCGACTACCGCTTTACGAGCGTCCGTGAGGAAAGTGAAGAGAAACAGAGTTCTGCGGCTCAAATTGACCATAGAACAAAGTTCTCTGCCGTAGTTCGCGCAACCCGTCAGCGGATGCAAGACCCTACTCAAATTGCCCAAGATATGGCGGCATTCTCTGCTCAGAAGCAGTACCCGACTTTGTACGGATATGTATTCGGGCAGGAATGGAAAGCCTACAATGCGTAAATCAAAACGCATTCTATGCTGACAAGCCTATCTTGTTCCATAGATAATTTTTAGGCGCAGTGAGGCGTCATGAACCTCACGCCCCGCAACATCCAAGCCGCCTGTTTCTTTCGCGAGAGAAACAGGCGGTGTTGTGTTTGCGTCCGTCCTCCGCATCGTATGCGCCTCCCGACAAGCCCGCCGTCGCCCTCCGCCCCCATCGCCCAACTACCCCAATTACAGAAACGACTACCCGAATTACGCTTTTCGCCCGTTCATATTGGCACAACCCAAAAATTATGCGTACTTTTGCACTCGCAAACATACGAAAACCATGCATATCACCACGATTCAAGAGTACAACGACACTTGCGGCTTCAAGACCATGCATCCGCAGGTCGCTTTTGTGCAGTACGACGGCAACGACCGGCACCGCCTTCCCTCGGGCGTGCGCTATGTGTACGATTTCTATAGTCTGTGGCTCAAAGAGACCAAGGGATGCGTACTCAACTACGGCCGAACGCAGTACGACTACGATTGCGAGACCATTGTCAGTATGGCGCCCGGACAAGAAGTGGAAGTATCGGGAAACCCCGCCGCACGCCCCAAGTGTATCGGTATTCTCTTTCACCCCGATTTCATCCACGGCACACCGCTCGCCAAGAAAATACGCGACTACTCATTCTTTTCGTACGCCAGCAACGAGGCGTTGCACCTCTCTGAAGACGAAGTGCAAGTAGTCAAGAACTGCATGCACATCATCGAAATCGAACTGCAGCACCCCATCGACAAGTTCTCGCGTCGGCTGATAATCACCAACTTAGAACTGCTCTTGGACTACTGCTTGCGCTTCTACGAACGGCAGTTCATCACACGGCAGGACATGAATATCACCGCCATCTCACGCTTCAACGAACTACTGAACGAGTATATCAATTCGGGGCAAGCCGCTCAAGCGGGTATCCCAACAGTGAAGTACTTTGCCGACCGCATCTGCCTCTCGCCCAACTATTTCGGCGATATGGTCAAGGCAGAAACGGGCAAGACGGCACAAGAGTACATCGCCCTGCGGCTATACGAATATGCCAAGCGCCAACTGCGTAATTCCTCGCTGACTATTAAGGAGATCGCCGTACAGACGGGCTTCCAACATCCGCAGCACTTTGTGCGGTTCTTCAAGAAGCACGCCGGCGTCACCCCTACCGAGTACCGCCATATAGGCTGATGCATAGTGTAGGCTTTCGTTCGATAGAACGCCCCCCCTCCTCCGCAAAAGAACGCACCCCCCACTACTGCTAAACGATAAACGGATACAACTACGCATTACCCCATAAACTCATTCCCTCATACACCCAACATGAAACGATTCATCATTTTATTCCTGACCACTATGGCACTAACTACCACTCAGGCAGCCGACAAGGTGCTGGTTGCCTACTTCTCTGCCACAGGCACTACCAAAGCAGTTGCCGAGCAGATTGCACTTGCCGCAGGCGCAGACTTGATGGCGATAGAACCGGTGGAGCCTTACACTGCCGCCGACCTCAATTGGCGCAACAAGCAGTCCCGCTGCACCAAAGAGATGAACGACGAGCAGTCCCGCCCCGCCATCCGAAAGACAAAGGAGAACCTGAACGACTATGCCGTAGTATATGTGGGCTTTCCTATATGGTGGTATGTAGCACCGCGCATCGTCAATACCTTCTTGGAGGCATACAACTTCGATGGAAAGACCATCATTCCTTTTGCCACCTCGGGCGGAAGCGGCATCGAGGGTTGCACCCAAGCCCTGCGCCGAACCTACCCTGCTCTTCATATCGAGGACGGCAAACTCTTGAGCCACACTTCCTACGACGAAATCCAAGCCTGGGTGAGATAACAGTCTCACCCCGACGCATAATACCAAACAGAACAGAACCGACAGCGTAAGCGCAACCGCTTACGCTTTTTTTTGTATTTATCTACCGAAAAGTTCCCATCGGCAGACCCAAGCGGCAGCGCCCATCCAAAAATGGGCGCTTTTTTGTCTATCTGCATAAAAAGTTGTACCTTTGTAGCCTAAAAAGACGGCTCAACCTGCGCCAACAACGGCTGAGCGACGGAACAGACCAAACAAACCCTTGGACAGACCTATCATGTTACCACTTGCAGAACGATTACGCCCCCATACGCTAAACGACTACATCGGACAGAAACATCTTGTAGGCGAAGGGGCAGTATTGCGGAAAATGATCGAAAGCGGCAATCTGAGCAGCTTTATTCTATGGGGGCCTCCGGGAGTGGGGAAGACCACCTTAGCGAGAATCGTTGCCCATCAGTTGGAGCGCCCGTTCTACACCCTGTCAGCAGTCACCAGCGGTGTTAAGGAGGTACGCGAGGTTATAGACAGGGCAAAACGCACGGCCGCTATCAATAGCGGTATTTTTGCCTCCACCACCGACCAACGCTCCCCCATCCTATTCATCGACGAGATACATCGATTCTCCAAATCTCAACAGGACAGTCTGTTAGGGGCGGTTGAAGAAGGAACGGTAACCCTCATTGGTGCCACCACGGAGAATCCGTCCTTCGAGGTCATTACGCCTCTGCTGAGTCGCTGCCAAGTGTATGTGCTCAAGCCGTTGGAAAAGGCAGACCTGCTGGAACTGCTCGACCGAGCACTTCATAAGGATGAATACATTGCTTCGCTACATATCGAGGTGAAAGAAACCGAGAGCCTGCTGCGCTACTCCGGCGGTGATGCTCGCAAACTGCTAAACATCATCGAGTTGGTAACAAACGCAGGTGTTCGGGTCATTGACAATCAGACCATTACGGAGCAGTTACAGCAGAATCCCGTTGCCTACGACAAAGATGGCGAGTTGCACTACGACATCATCTCTGCATTTATCAAGTCGATTCGTGGTAGCGACCCGGATGCGGCGCTCTACTGGCTTGCACGCATGATTGCTGGCGGCGAAGACCCTAAATTCATTGCACGACGGCTTGTCATCTCAGCCAGTGAAGATATCGGACTCGCCAACCCCAACGCTATGTTGGTGGCTAATGCCTGCTTCGATACGCTGACTAAAATAGGTTGGCCGGAGGGACGCATCCCCTTAGCCGAAGCGACCGTCTATCTTGCCACATCGCAGAAATCAAACTCCGCCTATCTCGCTATAGACAAAGCCTTGGCAGAAGTGCAACAAAGCGGAAATCTACCTGTACCGCTACACCTCCGCAATGCACCAACCAAACTGATGGAGGAATTGGGTTACAAAGAAGGCTACAAATATGCGCACGACTACCCCAACCACTTCGTCAAGCAGCAATTCCTGCCTGACGCATTGGTGGGTACGCAGTTCTGGGAGGCGCAAGGCAGCCCGCAAGAGCAAAAAATGGCAGAATGGATGAAATTCCTTTGGAACAAAGACGAATAAACCAATACGATGCATACCATAACAGATATAGAAGAAATCAAACACGATACTCGCTATTTGCAGTTGCTTAGCGAGAAGTTTCCTGATGCAAAGGCCGTCATCACAGAGCTAATCAACCTGAAAGCCATTCTCTCGCTACCCAAGGGGACAGAACATTTTGTCAGCGACCTGCACGGCGAGAGCAGTGCCTTTATCCATACAATCAAGAACGCATCGGGTGTAATCCGACACAAGTTGGACGACCTCTATGGAGACAGCCTCAGCGAAACCGAAAAGCGGGCACTGTGTGCCTTGATATATTACCCCGACGAACGATTAGACTTGGTTCGTAAGAGCCTGACCGAGAAAATAGACGGACTGGAAGAGGGTATCGGTCGTTTCACCTTGGAAGAATGGTACAGACGCCGACTGCACCAAGTGGTGATGGTAGCGCGCGCTGTAACTATCAAGTACAGTCGTTCCAAGGTGCGCAAGATGTTGCCGAAGGACTACGCTTACATCATCGACGAGTTGCTGCACGAGTCGAGCATAGAGAGCGACCGAGCAGCGTACTATAACGCTATTATCGACGCTATCATAAATCTGGGCTGCGCTGAGAAACTGATTATCGCCATTGCTTATCTCATACACGGGTTCACTATCGATACTCTGCATGTAGTGGGTGACATCTACGACCGTGGTCCGGGCGCAGCCAAAATTATGGATGTACTATCTACCCTGCGTGATTATGATATCCAGTGGGGAAACCACGACATCGAATGGATGGGGGCTATGGCAGGCAACACGGCACTGATAGCCACCGTACTGCGTGTTTCCATTCGTTACGCCAATATCGAAACGCTGGAGGAGGGTTATGGTATCAACCTGCTCCCACTGGCGAACTTTGCAATGGAAACCTACCACGACGACCCTTGCACGGTATTCCAAACCAACGACTTCGACCACAACCCGCACCTGACACGCTCGGCTGCCCTAATGGCAAAAATGCACAAAGCCATTTCGATTATTCAGTTCAAGTTAGAGGGACAAATCATACAGCGTCATCCCGAATGGGGTATGAGTGACCGCCTACTGCTCGACAAAATAAATCTCGAAAACGGAACGATTCACATCAACGGAACGGACTATCCCCTATTGGACACCAACCTGCCGACACTGCAAAAAGAAGCCCCCTACTCTCTATCAACCGAGGAGCAGGAATTGATGAATCAGTTAGTGCATAGTTTCCAAAAATCGGAGAAAGTACAGAAGCACCTGCACCTGCTCTACCAACACGGAAGCATGTTCTTGGTGCGTAATGGTTTTCTGCTCTACCACGCTGCTATTCCTTTGAACGAGGACGGTACATTTACCGAGGTCAATGTGTGCGGCAGAGAGGTATGCGGCAAACGACTGATGGAACGAACGGACGAGATTGTACGTATGGCATATTACGGCGAAGGCAAGGAGAAAGACGATGCATTAGACTATATGCTCTACCTCTGGGAAGGTCCAAACTCGCCTCTTTACAACAAGGACAAGATGACCACTCTGGAGCGGTATTTTGTGGCAGACGAAGAACTATGGAAAGAGAAAAAAGGAGCCTACTATACCTTAGCCAACGAGCGCAAGACATGCGAGATGATTCTCCAAGAATTCGGTATAGACACCGCAACAGGGCGTATCATCAATGGGCATATCCCGGTGCGCACCATGGAGGGAGAAACCCCTATACGCGCCGAAGGTAAACGCTTTGTCATTGATGGAGGATTCAGCAAACCCTATCAGAAAAAGACCGGCATCGCTGGCTACACGCTAATTTACAACAGCCATGGTATCCAACTTGTGGAACACGAATCATTCGAAAACCGCGAACAAGCCGTGCTGTCGGGTAGCGACATCCACAGCCGCACCTTGCTACAAGACTTCACGGAGCACCGCATTCATATCTGTGACACCGACCGAGGACGAGAATTACAAGCACAAGTGGAAAACTTAGAGCACCTTCTTCTCGCTTATCAGACTGGTATCATAAAGAACTGATTTCTTTTCTATCACCACAAATGATAACCCATACTAATCCTAAAACGCTATGACACGAATTGCATTTTTCGGTACTAAAAAGTACGACCAAGATGTCTTCAACCAAGTCAACGACAGCCTCAACGATGCCGGAGAAAAACGATTTGGATTCGAACTCAAATACTACAAGGCACACCCTACCATGGACAATGTGATGCTGGTACAAGGTGCCACTGCCGTCTGTGTATTTGTCAACGACCCTATAACAGCCGATATTATTCAAGAGATGGGGCGATTAGGTGTCAAACTGATTGCCCTACGCTGTGCAGGCTACAACAATGTAGATATTGACGCGGCCAAGAAAGCAGGAATTCGCGTAGTTCGTGTGCCCGCATACTCACCTCACGCCATCGCCGAATTCACTTTGGGACTGATTCTTTCCGTCAACCGACATATTCCACGCGCTACATCCCGCACGCGCGATGGTAACTTCTCGTTACAAGGGTTGATGGGATTTGATCTCTATGGAAAGACTATCGGGGTCGTCGGTACAGGTAAAATTGCCAAAGTACTGATAGAGTTGCTACAAGGCTTCGGTATGCGTATTCTGGGTTACGACCCATATCCGGACTATGCATTTGCCGAAAAAAACGGACTGGAATATACAGATTTTGACACCCTGCTCCACGAGGCGGACATCATCACCCTCCATTGTCCGCTTACCCCGGAGAACCACTATATGATAAACAGCGAGACTATCGCCAAAATGAAACAGGGCGTGATGATTGTCAATACCGGTCGTGGTGGATTGATAGACACCGATGCACTCATCGAAGGGCTCAAGAGCCGTCATATCGGTTCGGCAGCCCTGGATGTGTACGAGGAAGAAGGCGGCTATTTCTACGAAGACATCTCCGACAATATCATCGAGGACGACACACTGGCTCGTCTGCTGAGTTTCAACAATGTATTGCTAACCTCACACCAAGCCTTTTTCACACGCGAGGCACTGACAAATATCGCCACCACCACACTGCAAAATGTGAAAGACTATATCGAAGGAAAAGAACTAATCAACGAAGTGAAATAATGAAAATTCTATTACTAAATGGTAGCCCACGCAAAGACGGCAACACCAGCATTGCACTACAAGAAGTAGCCGATACGCTGCATAAGGAAGTAGAACAGTTGATGGGAAGTTTTGATAAAAACGGACACTTCATAGAGGACCCTCTTCATAAAGAAGGAATCGAGACTATTACCGTACAACTCGGCACACAACCCATGCGCGGGTGTATCGGTTGCGGCGGATGCGTGGAGAAGGGGCGCTGTGTGTTCTCTGACGATGTATATGACAAAATACAATCCATCCTAGAAGAAGGAGTGGATGGTATCATCATCGGCTCACCTGTTTACTACGGAGGTCCTAATGGTTCACTCTGTGCTCTACTCGACCGTTTGTTCTATTCCTGCGGTTCACTGCTCGCCTACAAGCCCGCCGCTGCCGTCGTAGTCTGCCGCCGAGGCGGAGCCAGCGCCACCTTTGACCGCTTGAACAAATACTTCACTATCAACAATATGCCGGTTGTCCCATCGCAGTATTGGAATAGTGTGCATGGAGCAGCCAAGGGAGAAGCCAAGCAAGACCTCGAAGGCCTGCAAACTATGCGAA
The DNA here is from genome assembly GCA_963591775.1 of bacterium. Taxonomy (GTDB): domain Bacteria; phylum Bacteroidota; class Bacteroidia; order Bacteroidales; family Paludibacteraceae; genus Colicola. Next base: position 120,323 of record CAVATM010000004.1, on the reverse strand, counting down.
CGCTCGCCCGTAATATGATATGGATGCTACGTGGTATGGATACTAAGCACCACCCACAACCGGAGCCCCGTCAGCGCACCAGCTTCATCCGATAAACTCAGACTTTTAGACTTTTGTGTGATACTTGTGAGGTCTTTGTCAGACCCTCACATTGTATTTGTAAGTTTATACTTATAAGGGCTTTGCATTATATATTTGCAAAGCCCTTATGTTATATCTGTGGAACCCCTGTGTTATAAAACCCTTATGCAATATCTGCAAAGCCCTTATGTTATATTTGTGCATACCATCTATTTTGGTTTGCGAATAATGAAATTCCCGAAGGAGTCCCGAACCAACTCGCTATATTATGCCCTTTTGTAGTATCTTAATAGAAAGGTCTAATCGCAAAGCGAGAACAAATCTGCACGGGGATTCACCAGCATCACCGGTACCAACGAACGACGAATAGCGTGCCGCTCCGGGCAACCGAATAGAATATCATCCAGCCCGTACTCACGGCTCGCCGTAAGTACCAGCAAGTCGTGCTGAAAGTCTCGCTGACGCTCACTCGCCTCTCGTATCAACGAGAAGCTATCCTTCCGCGCCTCCACTACCTCATACGAGATGGACTCTCCCGTACGCTCCGCCACCGAAGTGATATGCGTCACGATTCGATTGACATTCTGCTGCGCATGGCTACCATAGTCGTGCGCCTTGAGCAGTATGATATGTGCCCCTGTCTTGCGAGCAAGATAGGTACATATCTCTGCCTTATACACTTCTTCTTCCAACATGGACACGGGTACCAATAAGCGGTGCAGTGGTTTGATGGTCATCGTGTCTGTGATAAACAGATACGGACGGCGCTCCTCCCTGCAATCGTTGAGATGGTGCTGCACCTCGCGCGAGGCGTTGTGGCACTCTATCACTCGTATGTCTTCATTATTATCCCAAATCATATCCTGCTGTGTGTATAAAGGCAACTGTATATTTTAGGCTAATCATATAGATAAGTCGTTAGCGGATATTGCGCTCGTCTAACTTATGCCGATATTCCACGGCGACAGCAGCGTGCTGGGCATACTGCGACGAGAATATATGTGTGCCGGAAAAGTCAGGATTGGCGCACATATAGAGATAGTCTGTGGCGGGTGCATTGAGCACAGCGTCTATGGATGCCGGTGCCGGGCAACGGATAGGGCCGGGAGGAAGTCCCGGGTACTTATAGGTGTTGTACGGCGAATCTATCTCCAAATGGCGGCGCAGGACACGGCGCAGCTTAAAGTCACCCGTGGCGTAGATTACCGTGGGACACGACTGCAATAGCATACCACGATGCACGCGGTTGAGGTAAAGACTCGCTATGTTCGGCAGTTCTTCGGGATTGTGACTCTCGCCTTCAATAATTGATGCCACGATAGCCACCTCCACAGGTGTCAAACCCAACGAGTCCGCCTTGTGACGGCGGCTCTCATTCCAGAAACGGTTATACTCTTTGTGCATACGCTCAAAGAGTTGGTCCGGTGAGATCGTCCAATAGACCTCATACGTATTCGGGATAAACAAACAGATTGCCGTCTCCTTATTCAGTCCATATTGTGCCATATAGGCATCATCGTTGAGGCGTTGGAGGATATCGAGGCTATCCAGCAATAGGTTAGCCGACACCTTGCCCGCCAATTGCTCACGAGTGCGGATATAGTGGTTGAAGGTGAGGCGGACGGGCGTCTGCTCGCCGAGTTGCAGGCGACGAATGAAATACTTGTCGCCCATGATAGCAGGGAAGCGGTAGTAACCCGGCTTCGGCTCATTCAGATTAGCCTGATGGATATGGAATTGTAAGTTCCACTCAGAGCCCACGGCATAGTCTTGTTCGACCATCGTAAGGACTGAATCAAGAGTTGCTTCGGGGTAGATTCGGTAACTATGCTGTTCGCCATCGTGTGCAGACAAGTTGCGCACATTGAGGCGATAGTATTGTTCCACGCAAGCGACACCCACAAGGGCGACCACTGCAGCGACGGAAAAGAGAATAATGCGTTTTGTCTTCTTTTTGTTCTGTTTTGTCATAATTTTGTACCTTCGTTCAACACTGCCCCCTTTACATATTGGCATTGTAATAGCGGGGATTGCCTGTCACCTCTTCGCCCACAAAAGCCGCCTTGCAGTACGGCTGTTGCTCGGAAGGTAGTTCCAACTCGGCGAGGGTCAGCCCCTCTAAACGGCCATGGAACTCATCCACCTCCCAGTACAGCGGCTGTTCCGGCTGCGGGTCGGGCACCGTGGCAGGCACCACATAGCGGGTTTTCTCTATTACCCCGGGAAGGCAAAGCGTTAGCAATTGGCGGGCATCGGCAAGGTCTATCTCACGCTCCCACTCGAAACGGGCGATTCCCGAAGAGAGTTCGGTGGATTTGATGGTAAGGAATGCGTGCGCATCACGAATGCGGACACGGATAGTGCGCTCCTTGTCCCTGCAGAGATAACCTTGCTGAATCTCAAAATGGCGAATAGCCATGGACTTGAAGCAGTCGCTCGTCACGAGAAACTTGCGTTCTATTTCTGTATTGTGCATAATTATTGGGGTGTTTTCATTGGTTTAGGCGTACATTACAAAGGGCTTTATACATTCCCCCATAGAGTTGGTTCGGGACTCCTTCGGGAAACCGCCGCCCTACTCCTTCGAAAGGTTAGGTATTGAAATCGGGTGCAAAGGTACAATAAAAATGCCAAACTAACAAAAAAGAGCAGAAAAACGCACTGAACATTTGCACAAATCGAAAAAAAGCCCTACCTTTGCAGCCGCTTTCGACAAGAGTGTCGAGGGGTCTTAATCAGACAAACACTATCAAGCAGGTGTTATCGAGTGAGTACTGAGATAGGTAGAACTACGAGTAGGTAAGAATACTGATAAGTAGGATTAACTTGAAGGAATTTCACGGAGAGATAACAGATGCAATGGAGAGATGGGTGAGTGGCTGAAACCAACAGTTTGCTAAACTGTCGTACGGGTAACCGTACCGGGGGTTCGAATCCCCCTTTCTCCGCAAATCGGGCAGGATGTACGATGATGCATCCCGCCCATGTTAGTGTTAAAATGTATCTTCGCCTAATTTATCTCATAATACCTTAGACAAACTATTCCATTAACTTTTTGTCGTAGTATTTCCATTCCGTTGCGCATATAGTTGACACGCAATGGCACAAGCACACAGAATACCATTCACACAAAGTTCTAGTGCCACAAGTTTAAGAGGTCCTAATAGATGACACCACGCCAATACAAACCCACAAATGGCACTACAGAAAAAGGTCAAAGAGATAAACCTGCGATACTTGCGTGTTACTTTTATCTTATCTATTCTCCGTTTGCCATAAGCAATACTTAATGCCCCAAACGGAAGCGCCAATAACGCATAGAGCAACGCATTAAGGCAATGTACAGCCACACACAACAATGTATTATGCAGAACGCCGTGCGGCAACATATATTTCTGTACCCCACTCTCCCATTGATTCACACGATAACGCAGGCCACTCGAATGTACGCCACTCTCGGCAAGCGAGGAGAAAGTATGCAAATGAATATCGTTGTTGGTTTGACAATAAGTGAGTAAATCGGTAAGTTGTGCCCAATCTGCATCGGTCTGCAGATCATACGAGTGAAACATTACCACACAAATAGCATCCTTTTCTTTGCAACTAAAGAGTGTGTTTTGCGCAGCCGACCATACTCCCCATTGCTTTATAAGATTCCCTAAGGTTTCCGGGAAATAGTCTATTGCTCCATCAATATAGTCGAACATATCCGCCGAAAGAATATGCATTGAATCACGCAGCAAAGCTTCCGGAACAAATGGATTGACGGCATTAAATGGTGGGATGAAAGTATTTATTCGCTTGCCGGTCGCTTCTTGCAGTATACATTTTCCTTTATGAATACGGCGAAAAGTTTCCTCTTTTTCAAGTGCTCCAAACTCGCTATTACAGTGCGTAAGACCATGTAAGGCGACCTCATAGCCCCCCCCCGCAAGGCAGAAAGCAAAGCACTGTCCGCCGCAGGAATAGGCATTTCGCTACTGTTGCACGGAATAACGGCAATAGACAAAGGGACATTTTTCTCTCCGAAAAGTGCCACAACTCGCTTATCTATTTCACTCGGTGTGAGTTTCAAGTCGTCGTAACGAAATATCACCTCTATTGCCTGAATAGGAACCGTCATTAGCAAAAGGGGCAACAAGATGAATAAGACTATGTTTTTATACATTATTATTGTGATATTTATTCGTTCTCTTTGAATTGGAGCCTGTATTCTGTGCAAAGGTACATATTTTGGGCTATATATGCAAATCAAAATTCCCCCCCCCCACAAGGATATTAGACAGTGTTTTCCTATTAGTTACTCTGCAGATTTTTGTACCAATACACCAACAAGACGGTCGGCACGGGAACCCTAGGGGCGGTAATAGACATAGATCGTATTCGTTTTCTGTCTGCCAGTGCGAGCCCTCCGTGCGCTATAGCGTCACATTCTGCCCCTTCAGCACAAACCAGTACTGGTAGTCATCCATCCCTGCTTGACCAACGCCGTCAGATAGTAGCAACGGTTCTCGTTGTCGTACTGCATGTGGTTGGCGGTGCCTAACTGATTAAGAAACAGGTCGCCACCTATCATAGGTCTCATTATAGCCCTATGTACAAAGAAAAAAGACACCAATTTTACGGAAATAAAATAGTAACACTCAAAAACTATAACACATTATGAGAGCAGCAGGTATTGTATTCCTCATTTTTGCTGGATTGAATATTATTTCCCTTATTGCAGCCTTAATCGGTGGAGCCGGTGGCGATATTATCGCAAGGCAATTTGGTACCGTAGTTATGTTCGGTGCGCTCGGCGGATTTTTCCTACATCAAGCCAAGCAAAAAAAGCAGGAAGAAGAGGATAAAGAGAAATGGAATAATGGTTAGGCAATAGGTATCCTAATTTTTGTACAATCAGTCGGCAGAACGAAGATGACACACATCACATTCTGCCGACTATTTGCTTTCGTATAGCGACTTTTCTCGGACGAATATCAATAGCACCACCTACACTCTTATACTATTCTTGTAAGTGGTTTAGGCATCCTTTTGTAGCCTTTTGTGTCCTTTTGCGCACCTGTTTTGCCTATCTCAGAAAAAAGTTGTACCTTTGCAGGATGAAAACTACGCACTTATTGTGCCCTATGCCGCAGGCGGCAAGAAAAATGGAAGAAAATGTTTTTGTGTTTTCTGTTTTTCGTAAGCGTCAACAAACAGGAAAGTGATGTATCGCCACGGACGACCAACAGTACTCCTCTGCGGAAACGACAAAGACAACAAACATACGCATAGCGAAAATACGCGAAGCGAAGATACAGCGAAGCCGAGAATACGCACAGCGGATATACGCAAAGCCGAGAAAGAATACGCATAGCAAAAAAGATATGAAACTAAAAATTTGGACTATGGCAGCAATAGCCTTGCTGACGGCAGGATGTGCCAAAGAAGCAAATACCGAGAAAGAACCTATTCATAAGCCCCAAATCACTATCGAGGGCGGGCGACTCACTCCCGAAGCACTCTGGGCTATGGGGCGTATCAATACGGTTACCGTCGATGCAGCACACAGCCGCATTGCTTACGCCGTCTCGTACTACAGCGTGACAGAGAACCGCTCTACCTCGTGGATACGCATCTGCAAACTCGAGAACGGCAAACTCCAACAACTCGAAGAATTTATCGGCTCCGACCCCGCATGGACACGCCAAGGTCACCTTGCCTACCTGCGCGGAGGGAAACTATATTTCCATGTCAAACCACAAGGGCAGTTCAGCGATGATATTCTGCTCACAGGCTTCGACAAAGACATTGAGGGCTTCCTGCTCTCCCCCGACGACTCGCATATCCTACTCATGGCAGAGGTGAAGACCGTTGAGACCACTGCAGAACGCTATCCAGACCTCGACAAAGCCACAGGGCGTGTGGTAACCGACCTGATGTATAAGCACTGGGACGAATGGACGGAGACTGCCCCGCAACCTTTCCTTGCCACACTCGACGAAGAAAACCTAACGAACAAGAAACTCGAGGTAACGGGACTGACCAACCTCTTGGAGGGTACGGCATACGAAAGCCCGATGAAACCGTGGGGCGGCGTGGAGCAATGGGCGTGGAGCCCCGACGGCAACACAATAGCCTACACCTGCCGCAAAAAGACGGGTTTGGACTATGCTGTATCGACCAACTCGGACATCTACCTATACGACCTGCTTACAAAGACCCATGCCGACCTGACAGAAGAGAACAAAGGCTACGACACGAACCCAGTCTACTCGCCTGACGGACAATATATTGCATGGCTCAGCATGGAGCGTGACGGATACGAGAGCGACGAGAACCGCCTCTTTGTAGCCAACACCGTCACAGGAGAAAAGACATTCCTCAGCAAGGGGCTGGACACGAATGTGGATTCGTACTACTGGCTCAACGACAGCACCATTGTCTTCAATGCCATTTGGCACGCTACGGAGCGTATCTATGCCTGCACTGTACCGACGGGTGAGATACGCCAACTGACACCCGACGGACAATATGACTATGTGCCCTGCGGCAATATCGGCAACACCTATATCTGCCTGCGCCACTCAATGCGTGAAGCGAACGAGATATATCAGTTCACGCTCGACCAAGACCAATGCGTGCTGAACCAACTGACCTTTGAGAACAAGAACATATACGACCAAGTAGAGATGGGGCGTGTGGAGCCTCGCTGGCAAACCACGACCGACGGCAAACAGATGCTGACATGGATAATCTATCCGCCACATTTCGACCCGAACAAGAAATACCCCACCCTGCTATACTGCGAAGGAGGTCCTCAATCGCCCGTAAGCCAATTCTGGAGTTTCCGTTGGAACTTTATGATGATGGCGGCAAACGACTACATCGTTGTAGCACCGAACCGTCGAGGACTGCCCGGCTTCGGCATGGAATGGAACGAAGAGATAAGCGGCGACTACGGAGGACAGTGTATGCGCGACTACTTCACCGCCATCGATGAGTTTGTGGCACACTCGCCCAATGCGGACAAAGACCGGCTCGGCTGTGTAGGGGCTTCGTTCGGCGGCTACAGCGTCTATTGGATAGCCGGACACCACGACAAGCGTTTCAAGGCATTCATTGCGCACGATGGTATATTCAACATGGAGATGCAATACCTCGAGACAGAGGAGAAATGGTTTGCCAACTGGGACATGGGCGGTGCGTACTGGGAGAAAGACAACGCTACGGCGCAACGCACATTTGCCAACTCACCGCATAAGTTTGTGGACAAATGGGATACACCTATCCTCTGCATTCACGGCGAAAAAGACTACCGCATACTTGCCAACCAAGCCATGGCGGCATTCGACGCTGCAAAAATGCGTGGCATACCTGCCGAACTGCTGATATTCCCCGACGAGAACCACTGGGTGTTGCAACCACAAAACGGCATACTCTGGCAACGCACTTTCTTCGAGTGGCTGGACAAGTGGCTCAAGGAAAATTAGGAAATTCTGCTAATTATGAATTAGGGATTCCTTCGTGCATAACGATTCATGCTCGGTGGCGTGTATGAAGCATTGTTCCTGCTCGCTGACGCTCACGAAAAATAGAGGAAAATCTTATTCTTCCCCTTTTACTCAGAGAATATGTATGTTAATTAGAAAATGAAGCGATGAAATATCAATACGAATACGAGATTAAATACCAAGAGGTGGATTTCAACCGCAGACTGCGACTCTATATATTGGAAAACTACCTGCTCGAGACGGCTGGAAAAGTGGCTGACGAGTTGGGGTTCGGCATTAAGTACCTATTCCCACAGGGGCTGACATGGATACTGACCCGTCTATCGGTGGAGATGAGCTATTTTCCCACCCACGGCGAGACTATGGTGTTCGAGACTTGGATAGAGCAGAACGCACACGCTATCTCGACGCGTGATTTCCGCATATACCTTAAGCACGAAAACGGAGAGTTGCAGCCTATCGGAGTATGCAAGAGCCAGTGGGCAGTGTTGAGTCTCGACAAGCGGGAGATAGTGAATATATTCGACCGTGATGTATTCCAGAACCAAGTGGATGGAGAGGTGCTGGAGATGGCTCGCCCCGCCCGCACGGCAGCTATCCAAGAACCGACCGACATAGTGCCACATACGGTGCAGTACTCCGATGTGGATTATAACAAGCACTGCAACTCGTGCAAGTACTTAGAACACATGCTCAATGCCTACCGACCCGATTGGGCAGGCAAACAAGTACGGCTGGATATTGCGTACCACCACGAAGTGAAACTCGGGTTGCCGCTCGATACTTGGTATCTCGTGCAGGAAGACGGCGTAGTGTATAACCAGCGCAACCAAGAGGGTATCACCGCCTGCACTGCGAAGATTACCATCCATTAAAATCTCTCCAAGCCTCTCCATTAGAAAGGAATGGGTAATCGAGCCATTGAATAGCAACCTAAATTTATATAGCGTACGGAACATACCGAAGAGGATAGTCGGCATCGCGTCGGCTGTCCTTTTTTGTTTGGCAATGAATGCGCAAGGGTATTCGGATGCGGTAGGAGTGAGTGCTACTGCCAATGAGGGATTACCCTATACGAATGAGACGGAGCAGACTATGGAACTGCGGGCAAGAGCAACGCTAACTAAGGACTTGCCTCGGGGATTCTCGCTCTCGCTCAGGCAGGACTTTCGAGCACGCATAGTCGATAAGACCTATACTGCAGACGGAAAATTCTCCGAACCTCCCTATATTCGCCGCCTCTACACCACGCTCTCGCTTCACTACGACCCCATAGAGTATATACATTTGCGGGCAGGATATATGCTCCGTATCTTGGGTGACAAATGGGAACGACAGCCCGTGGACTATATTCAGCACCGTGCGATGGTGGACATTACGGGGCAGTACCGCTATCGGCAATGGAAATTCGCCCTGATGGAGCAACTCGACATAGACTGCCGTATGGACAAACCCGATGAGCGGGTGGCCAAGACCGCGAGTCTGCTGCTTCGCCATAGTCTGAAAGCAGACTACTCTTTTGCGGGTACGCCCCTGCAACTGAAAAGCAAAGTGGAACTGCACAATACGCTCAATCAGCCGACTGCGTATATCAACGAGATAGACCCCATACAACACTACGGGCAGTACTTGACCTCCATTCGTGCGGAGATAGGGCTGCGTTGGAAAATAAATGACCTACACGCCCTGACACTGACCTACCGCTATCAGTGGGACTACAAACGCACGGTAAGTATCACGCCCACAGCGTTCCCCGACACAGAGACAACCACCCTCACTTACACCCGCACCCACAGCCACATTATTCAGTTGGCATACGACATAGCACTGCCCAGCAAAACCAAGCAGGCTGATTAGATTACCGATTTTCCGTTGTATCTGTATGCTCAATCTTATGACTATTAGAGGAACGAGATTGAAGGTGCTTAATAGCAAGATAAGCGGCAGCGAATAGGAATAACAAGGGCCATGGAATGTCACCTATAGGAGTGGGATTACAATTCGTATTGACTTCTGGCAATTTCGTACCATCTTCCCCATCACCAAACGAGGCATTATCCCCCGCACCTATACGGCGTGGGGCGGATGAGGTATAAGGAGGCTCGACGGCAATATCGACCGTATAGCCAAAAGGATCGATGGCAGGCACAGAGACCGAAAGGGAATGATAGGCCGAGTTTGGCGCATCTACAGGTTTGGACAAGGCGGTACTGGATGGGTACGCCGCAAGAATACAGGGGAACAAGAATAGTAATAGGCGGGATGTCATGTTGTTGGTAGGGGGAATATGTGGGGTGTAATGAGGGGCAACGGTCGTCTTGCCCGTCTTCTTCTGGTTGTTGGTAGGGGGAATATGTGGGGTGTAATGAGGAAGTAACCGGTTGATAAGGGACTATTAGCGACTAGGAGGCTATAGGCGAGTACCTAAGATGCTATATGTAACACCGTCACGAAGGATATACAAGCAGCCATTATATAAAAATTTCTTGAGTTGGTTCGGGAACGGTTCGGGAACGGAAGAGGATGGAGTGGGCGTTGAGGTTGGTATTGAGGTTGGCGAGTCGGCCAAACGGATGCATCGAACATAGAAACGAGAGACATTTAATTGCTCAACATAAAAAGTATAGGACTGATTCAACAGGTCGATGGTTGTTTGCCGTAATGAATCGATAAGATAGATATGTGCCATATCAGCACTATAATCGTTGGGACGCAAAGAAATGGTATATGTACCGGCAACGGGTGTACAGACAGCCAATGCAACACCTTGCTGCGCCATAGAATCGGACAATGCGGCGAAACTTAAGTCCCCATACGGCAACACTGCATACACCTGCGGACGGGAAACAGCAGATACGAATTTTTGCAAGTCGTACCCCACCTGATACGAATTGTCAAAGCGTGTGGGATGAACAAACAGATTAACCACATCCGTCTTTTGCAAACTATCTGACAACTGTAGTTCTACCCAATCGGTCGGCACAGATGAACCGACCGACACACGAGAGGGCGTTGCAGACACAGATGGTACAAAGGACAACGCATTGCCAAAAACCAAAGTTCCGGCTGTAGAGGCTTGAAAATAGAACGGTTTGGCCGGCGAAATTGAGGTCGGTATATGCTGCAGATAATAGGTGCCGTCATCGGAAAGTTCTGTAATCTTGACCGCATCGGCAGGGTCCTCATACCCAACGGAATAGACACCCGACAAAGGCGAACAAATATAATTCCAGCCATTATGCTGCTCTGCTATCTCGCCCGTAGGAGCGAAAACCGCCACGGATGTGGGTGTCGTTTTAGCATAGTGAATAGGGAAACAAATACTCACGGTAGTAGGGCGACGCCGACAGAATGGCATAGCCAACATTAGGGGACAAGGTCGTACCCGTATAACGCACCCAGTTGTTGGAAGATTCGCCCTGCGCAGCACGCTGCTCGGTATCATACACATTGAGCCGCCAATGACGGTCGAGTGTGAACACATCGCCTGCTGTGGACAAAATGGATTGTGTGGTAGATGCAAAAGGCAACGCAAACTGAAAATACTGCGTGTTGTTGGCTATGATACGGGTGTAGTAGGATTTCTGCGCTGTAATGGTATCCGATACTGCTCCCGATGCATTAGCGGTAGTACGAATGTATAGGTTAGAGCAGCACAAGCGACTGCCATTGGCCACACACAATTTTGCTCCCGGATAGACATACACATTACGCACCTGCGTGAGTGTTGAAATAGTGGTTGTACCCGAACGGACGACAATGTCATCATCGGGCAAGAAAGAAACCGTGCGAAGTGTGGTATCGCCCGTAAAAATATACGGCACACGATAGCGATGCGCCGAGGCATACTGCGTACCTTCAGCATCCGCATAGCGGGTTTGTAGATAGAGATCTTGGCCAAACTGCAGAGAGGAGAACGGAATGGAAAATGTGCGGTCAGGCTGCCCAAGAAAAGAATAGGAAGTACCTTCGGTCAAGGTTAGGAAATCTCCATTATCAAGTGAAGCAGAGACGCCCTGCGTGGGGTCACAGCCATTCATATTGAGCGTCAAGCCATCGTTGCGCCAATCCACAACATCCATGCGCTGACCCGTTGTATCCGTAGGAGCGGTGGTGTAGAAAGAGATATTGCTGAGAAAAAAGGTAGCATTATCTGTCCCAGAATATATCTTAAAGCGAACATAGTAGTCTCCCGGGGTTGGTAAAACGACAGAAACAGATGTCCATGAAGTTTTTATATACGCCGTAGTATCTTTCCACGATATGCCATCCGGACTATATTGCAAAGTGAATGTAGGGGAACTTGATTGAATAGACAGGAAACTTATTTTCTTCAATCCACGAATCTTTGATGTCCAAAGTGCTCCTGTTGTTCGTTTATATTTGGTATTAGCCAGAAATTTTACGCCATTATTGGTGATCTGATCCTTTGTCATTGTCCCTACCAACATATTATCGTATCGCCATGTGATACCATTGGAAGAAGTCCAAATACCGGAAGGATAATTGCCAGCACCGGTATAGACAGACTTATCGGAAAAAGTTTCGGTGATAGTCACCTCCGTCGAAAAGACAGAAAAAGTGGATATACCCGAAAGGAATACCCACAAAAGAAGTCGACGGAATCGGAATACAAACGAATTCGTACACTCCATATTTTTAGGGGAAGTTATCCCCGTTAGACAATAAATTACTTAAGAACCACAGACAAAACCGTTTCTCCCACTGCTTGCAGCGTGGAACGACTGATATTACGCATATCATCCTGCTGCGTATGCCACCACGATGCAAAACCTGTGGCATTGAGTGCGTCGTAATGGATAATATCCACACAAGGTACGCCCGCAAGGACATTGACATAGTAATGGTCATCGACAATAGGATAAGCATTTTGCTGTACAAAATACTTGCCATACCCAAGCGCAGAAGCCGCACGCCAAATCTGCTCTACATAGCCTGACGCATATTGCTCAGAATACAATTCGCGCGGGAAAACAGCATCGGGAGCACCCACCATATCAAGCAGGATACCATACTGATAGCGAGGCACAGTCGTACTATTGGCATACTCAGTAGCCCACATCTGGCTACCCAGACACCAGGTATTCTCTCGCTCGCTGCCTGTATAGAACTGCGGCGTACCCATATCCTCACAATCGAAGAAAACAATATCAATCGGAGTTGCGAGCGAAGAATCTGCCATAGCCAATCCGAGTTGGCGAGCCACCTCGAGCAGGACACCTACCCCACTCGCTCCATCGTTAGCACCCGGCACATTGAGGAAACGATTCTCATACAACTCCTCCTCGTCACACCACGGGCGTGTATCGTAATGCGCCGCCAACAAGACACGAGAACGGCTGGACTGAGCAGGCGTACCGAAGTGAGCAATGATATTGAAAATGGCCTGTGGACGACCGCTATAGTCGGCCATTGCGCCCTTCTGCAACTCCACTTGCGCACCATACGCACGCAACTGCTGCATAAGATAGACCGCACAATCGGTGTGCGACTTGCTATTGGGGACACGAGGACCGAAAGACATCTGCCGAGCAATATATTGATAAGCAGAATCGGCTGAGAATGAAGGCCGAATGGGTTGCGTTGTCTTCTTAGAGCAACTGCCAAGACCGCAAATGCCCACCCAAACAAACAGCACCCATAGAAGCTGTTTAACGCTATGTTTCATGTAAAAAAATTAGTGAATATTCAATTCGCTGACGCTGGTATGAGTCTGTATTGCCTTGATAGTCTGAGCAATAGGTACTGCAAGGCTCTCGATATGAACCTTGTTACAGCGGGTGATATCGAAAGGCAGCGAATCGGTGAATACCAACTCCTCCAACTCACTATTCTCGATACGCTCGCAAGCAGGTCCAGACATAATACCATGGCTCACCACTGCACGGACACTCTTGGCACCCGCTTTTTTCATAACTTCGGCGGCCTTACAGAGCGTACCTGCCGTATCTGCCATATCATCGACAATAATTACATCCTTGCCATAGACATCACCCAAGACACGAATCTCGGTTACTTGGTTGAACACCTCACGATTCTTGTAGCAAATAACCATCGGCACATCACGGTCGGTAATACCATGCAACTTCTTAGCAAAAGTGGAGGCACGCTTAGAACCACCGACATCAGGCGATGCAACAATCAGTTTTTTGAGATTAAGACTCGCCACATAAGGAGCCAACACATTGGAACCATAGATATGGTCGACCGGAATATCAAAGAACCCTTGAATCTGGTCGGCGTGCAAATCAACCGTAATGACACGGTCTGCGCCAGCACCCTGAATCATATTGGCCACCAACTTAGCACCAATAGACACACGCGGTTTGTCCTTACGATCTTGTCGAGCCCAACCGAAATAAGGGATGACGGCAATGACCTTGTATGCACTTGCGCGCTTAGCGGCATCAATCATGAGCAGCAGCTCCATCAGATTGTCACTACTCGGACAAGTAGATTGTACCAAATAAACAGACTGCCCACGAACTGATTCGTTGAAGTAGACTGCAAACTCACCATCAGCAAAATGATCGATGCTGATATTACCTAACTCGCAACCAAGTTGCTCACAAATGCGCTGGGCAAGGGCTGTACCCTTAGAGCCGGCAAAGACCTTGTACGGGCCGATTTCTGTTGCCATTGTTGTTTATCTTTTCTTTTTTTTGTTTTGACCTTGTTGCGGCTGCGGCTGAGGTTGCAGCAAAGGAAGGTTGTTAAACGCCTCGAAATCACAACTGATACGCCCATCAGAAAGACGCTCCAAATCCTCACGAACACGCACAAGACCAGACTCTTGGTCACGATTCCAGACCAAATTTTTCTGGCGCATACATTGAGCAATATACAAAATAAGCGTTTCACGCTCGGCGGCATCCTCTACCGTGCAAGCATACGACACCATATCTTGGATGATACGACCATAATTGCGCATCTTGATAGGCGTACTATTTCGTGTTAGCGTTTGTTTCATACAAAAATATAAATTGGGAAAATGAATCCACAAAAAGACTATTTGCGTTTGATAAGATAAATCATCGTAGGATAGTGGTCACCATAGCCATCCTGCCATACCCCGGACTTGTGGGTACGCAGCGGAGTTCCCTTGTCCTTGCCTTCCTGAACCGTCAAGAAATCCTTATTGAAAATCTGCGACTTCCAATAAGTCCATTTTCCGGACTCCAACTTGGCATTCATCAACGGCTCTGAAATAATAATCTGGTCGAATAAATTCCAACTGCCGTTATAAGCCAACGAACCGATGCCTCGGTCGAGCTTCTGCCACATGGTATTGAAATATCCCTGCGGACTTACCTCCTCGCGTGTCTTGCGTGCGCCCAGAATTTCGGCACAACTATGATTAAACGGGTCATCGTTTAAGTCGCCCATAATAATGATTTTCGCCATTGGCTCACGACGATAGATGCTATCGCAAATCGATTTTGTCAGCATGGCAGCCGTATCGCGCGAAGCACGTGAAGACAACTCGCCCCCATAACGACTCGGCCAGTGATTGACCAAAATATGAATTTTCTCAGGAGAGCCATCCCCTACAAGATAACCGGAAATAAGCAACTGAAGACGACTTTTCACCTCTCCGCCATCCGCATAATGGGCGTGCAACTCGTGTCCTTTGATATTCACAGGGCGAAAAGCCGTACTATCGTACATAAATCCGACATCCACACCACGGCGGTCCGGCCCCTCTAGCAAAATCGGCTTATAACGACGACCATATTTATTAGTCTCATCGCACAAATCTTGCAAGCAACCTATATTCTCAACCTCGGCCACTCCCACACACACTGCCCCACGCGAATCCTCGTCTGTACCGAGCTGAGAGATGGCATAGCCCATATTATGGATCTTGTGTGTATATTTGAGAGAAGTCCATTTCATACCGCCATCAGGCAGGTATTCATAATCATTTTTTCCCTCATCATGAATAGTATCAAAAAGATTCTCCAGATTATAGAAAGCAATGCAACGGACATACATCTCGTTCTGCGCAAAAAGAGCCGTGCTACACCATAAGCACAGCCCGATAACCCATAAACTAGTGTGTTTCATAAATGATTTTGCTAAAGTCGTGCAAAATTACGGTAAAATTTTGATATACACAAAAAAAGCCGTAACTTTGCACCGATATTTATTCAAAACATAATAATTAACTGACCAAACATTATGTCATCTGTAAACAAAGTAATTCTAATTGGGAACGTAGGTTCCGACCCCGATGTTCGATACTTGGATCGCGGAGTTGCTATTGCTAATTTCAATCTCGCCACCACGGAACGTGGCTATACCATGCAGAACGGTACACAAGTGCCAGACAAGACAGATTGGCACGCCATTGTACTATGGAGAAATCTTGCCGAATGGGCAGAAAAATACATCCGAAAGGGGATGAAACTCTATGTAGAGGGAAAACTACAAAACCGCACTTGGGAAAAAGACGGACAAATTCGCCGCAAGACGGAGATTATTGCCGAAAACATTCAAATTCTGTATCGCCCTGCTGAGTATCAAAATCCTCAAGCCACTGAGGATAATACGACAGACGAAATCGCAGAACCAACCGAGCAAAACACCGAAGAAAACATTTTCTAAGCACTGATGACTGCAAAAGAACGCTACATTGAATGGGCTGGCGAGCAAGAATACATTCCACTGACGATGCAACCTTGGTGGATGGAAGCTGTGTGTGCCGGAAAAGAATGGAGCGCACTGATTGCAGAAAACGAGCAAGGAGAAATAGTAGCAGCTATGCCGTACCTCATACGCAAGCGCGCATGGGTACGGTATATTGTTATGCCCCAACAAACTCAAATTGGGGGCATCTGGGTTGCACCAGAAGTTACCGAAGACAAATGGCAAACCGCCGAAGTATGCCGAAACATCGCCGAACAATTAGTCACGCTGAATGTTGCCTACTACTATCAACAATACTCTGCCGGAAGTCTATGCATAGATGCTATGCGGGCGTTGGGATTCAAAGTAAAAGAGCGGGTGACTTACCGCATAGAAGACCTAAGCAATCTGGACTCGGTGATTGACAACTTCTCCAAAAACAAGAAACGGCAACTGCAGAAATCGCTTAGCCTACATACAGAAC
The DNA here is from genome assembly GCA_963591775.1 of bacterium. GTDB lineage: Bacteria > Bacteroidota > Bacteroidia > Bacteroidales > Paludibacteraceae > Colicola. Next base: position 103,613 of record CAVATM010000004.1, on the reverse strand, counting down.
GAGGAATGTTACCGGAAGAGTTCTACCGATTCCACAGTCAATGCATGGCCGAGCAACGCAAACAGATATCTTACTCTCGTGAGTTTTTCTTGGTGTTGGAACGAAAAGCCAAACGCCAACAACAATGCGAGATACTGAGTGTACGAAATGCCGACGGAGAAATATACGCTGCCGCATTTGTGGTTTGGGACAAACGACTGCTTTACTACCTAATTCCTTGCTATAGCTTGGAACACAAAAATTCGGGAGCCGGGGCACTATTAGCATTAGAGGCTATCAAATTAGCACGAGAAAAACAAGTGATTTTTGATTTTGAGGGCAGTATGATACGAGGGGTGGCTGCACACTACAAACAATTTGGGAGCACACCCACGACCTATTATAGTGTAGAAAAATACTATAAGCCATGGTTTCGAATTGCGATATGGTGGAATAAAATTAGAGGGCTACGATTTCGGATATAATAACAACGAATTTTAGAGGTGCTTGTGAGTCTAAAAATCTACAAGCACCTTTTTTGTAGATTTGGACAAAATATGAAAGTACTATTCCTTAGTGCTTGGTATCCGACCAAGCGAGATGCGATGGCGGGACTTTTTGTGCAGAAACATGCTGAAGCCATTGCACAACAAGGGGCAGATGTGCGTGTACTCTACTCCGAAGCCACAGGCTTGCGATGGCTGTGGGAGATGGCACGCGCATGGGCGCGACTGCACCGCGATTGGGGACTACCGGATATGGTACTGATGAATGTGCTGGACAAGAACGGTGTATTGGCACTCTACCTACGGCAACGCTATCATATCCCATTTGTCGTTATTGAGCATTGGAGCGGATACCTGCCCGTTCACTTCTCTTTTCGGGGCGGGTGGCATGGTAAAGTTATGCGCTATATTGCGAGCAAGGCTTCATGTATTATGCCCGTCAGTTGTATGCTAGAAAAAGCGATGAAACAATGCGGAATAGTATGCCATCGATGGGAGAGGGCGCACAATGTAGTGGACGATTTCTTTTACACGCCTCCTACAGAGCACATTCCACGAAAGGAGAATAGAGTGCGATTGCTGCATGTGAGTTGCTTCGACGAGCAAGCCAAGAACATACAAGGTCTGCTCCGTGCCTATCGGAAAGCCCTCACACAAAATGAGAATATAGAATTAGTTGTTGTCGGTACAGGAATAGACTTTGAAAAAGACAAGGAATATGCTGACAGCCTGCAATTTCCCAAAGACAGCATTCGTTTCACGGGCGAAGTTCCTCCGATAGAGGTATGTCGGTGGATGTACGCAAGCGATGCGTTCGTGCTGTTCTCACGCTACGAGACTTTTTCCGTCGTACTGGCAGAGTGCCAAGCCGTAGGACTGCCGATTATCACTTCACGCGTTGCGGGAATAGCAGAAGACCTGCCTGCTGAATGTGGCATAGTGGTAGAGATAGAAGACGAACAAGCCCTCACCAACGCCATACTCGAGATGGCAAGCCACTTGGATAATTACCCCGTAGAGCGTATCCGTCCATACGGAGAGAAATACCGCTACGAAGCAGTAGGAAAAGAACTAATGGCGGTCTATCATTCAGTCTGTAACCCTCGCTCGTAGGTGCGTACAAGGGACAAGTACCACAATAATTGTACGCCGATAACAATAGCACCGGCTATACTGTAGCCCGCAATGGCATAGAAGAAACTATGCTGCCAAATACCCATTCCTAATCCTAACAAACGCAAAACGATAAGCAGTACCTCCAGGTACAGCCCTATTTTCTGTTTCTTGAATATATCACTCAAAAAGCAGATAGGTGCGACTAAAACGGACATCAGTAGCCACGGCAACATAACACGGATATAGAGCCCGGAGATTTCCCATTCTGCCCCAAGCAGCCAACGAGTAAGTACCGGCAGAACAAAATACAACGCCGTAAAGCACGGTATGGCGACAGCAAGCGTAAGACACAGAAAGCGCAAGATAGTAGGGCGTATCGTAAGACGCTGATTGACACGATGTGCCGTGTTCTCGAACAGTACCTGATAGAGCGATTGGGAAATCATATTAAGAGGGCGGAAAGCAAGCGTCAGTGCCATACCCCAGAAGCCCAAGTTTGCCAAGCCGAAGAACGGAGTCAGAAGCAACGAGGGCAATGCGCCGCTCAGATTATTGACTAATGCACGAGGGAGGGAGTACTTGGGAAAATTGGCGTACTCTCGAGCGGCGGTGCGACATTCCTCCCTGTCGATATGCAAGAGTTGGCGTAGTCCTTTTTTCCAAGCAGCAGCGATACTCATGGCTATGGAGCATAGAGGGGCAAGCACCGTGGATAGTAGAAGTCCGCTATGCAATAAACCCGCAAAGCCGAAAGACATCTTTGTCCCTGCATTGAGGACTGATTGCGAGAGTTGGTAGCGACTGATGCGCCCGAACTGTCGTTGGCGGGTATAATAGTAGTTGAGCAGTATCCATAGCCCCGACACGGCGACATAGAACGGCATGAGCCAATAGAAATGAGCCAAATCAGGCGTGTTGAATAGGCGGGCTATAGGACGGGAGAGAGGAACTGTGAGCAGGATGATGGCGGCCACTATGCATAATACAAACAAACCAACATGGAAAACGGCTCGTGATTTTCGTTCTTCCTTCGGGAGTACTAAGGCATATTGGTATTCTGCAGTGGATAAAATGGTCAGCACACCACCTATACTTAGGAACAAATTCAACAAACCGAAATCATCGGGGGAATAGAGGCGTGTAAGCACAGGATAGACCAACAAGCCTATCGCCTGCGCCACTACATTCGCAGACAGCAGCGTAGCAAAGTTGCGCACGCCTGCCGAACGAAAAAGATTTTGCCACCGGGAAATTCTCATCTATTTTGCAAAAGTACAACAAATATCCGATTAGCACAAAAGATACAAGTAATTTTTCAGAAAAATAGCCATTAGGATTTGCGAGGTTCAGAAAAAAGCCGTAAATTTGCAGGCGTTTTCGGAATGCAATAGAACCGCTTGCACATTTTACATCGAAATCTAATAACATAATCAAGGAATATGCAAACTAAAAAGTCTCAAAAAGCCAGTCTTGAGGACAAGAAGATCATCTATATCTTGATGGGCTTCGTCTTCGTTTTGAGCGTCTGCTATGTCGCTTTTGAATGGACTGAGAAGGAAGTTACCAAGTACGAGGTGACCGATACCGACTTCTTGTTTGAGGAAGAAGTGGAAATCCAACAAACCTCACAACAAGAAAACACCCCTCCCCCACCACCACCTGCAGCACAAGAAGTAGAAGTACTGAATGTGGTAGAAGACGATGTGGAAACTGAGGCTATTGAAATCAATACAGAGGATGACAAAAACACCGAAGTGGTGATTGCAGCACCTGTAGAAGCTCCCGTTGAAGAAGAGGAAGAGGAAAGCGTCGTATTCGTGGTAGTAGAGACTATGCCTGAATTCCCCGGTGGACAACAAGCGTTGTTCAAATACTTGAGCGAGAATGTGAAATACCCAGTGATAGCACAAGAAAATGGTATTCAAGGACGCGTTATCTGCCAATTCGTGGTAAATAAAGACGGTGCAATTGTAGATGTTGAAGTTGTTCGCTCGGGTGGTGACCCATCGCTGGACAAAGAAGCCGTACGCGTCATCAAATCGATGCCGAAGTGGAATCCCGGTAAGCAGCGTGGTAAGGCAGTGCGCGTGAAGTACACTGTGCCGGTTAACTTCCGCTTGCAATAAGCCCTCATGGATTTGTATGGTCTGCCCACTACGGAGCAGTCAACGCCTAACCACAAAAAAGAAAGGATCGTGGGTGGAATTAGCCCATAAAGATATAACGTATTGCAAGAATGTCGGCACTAAGCGTGCCGACATTCTTCGTAAAGAATTAGGGGTAGTGACGGCATTGGATATGCTTCGTCAATACCCTTTTAAGTATATAGACCGGAGCCGATTCTATAAAATAGCGGAAATTGCGGACGAAGACACCTATATGCAGATAGTGGGTGAGATAACCGAATTTCACACTATCGGCACAGGAAAAGCGCAACGAATGAGCGCACAATTCAGCGATGGGACACATTTGATTGAATTAGTGTGGTTCAAAGGGGTACAATATCTCAAGTTGGAGAAAGGAGTCCCCTATCTGCTTTTCGGCAAACCTTCGCAATTCAATCATACCTACAACTTTGTGCATCCCGAACTGACTCCTATGGCGAAGGTTCGACCAGAGATGACACAAGGACTGGAGCCGTATTACAACACCACAGAGACCATGAAGAAAAGCGGTCTCAATTCGAGAGTAATGCGTTCCATAATACAAGAACTTCTACCCGACCTAAAAGCAGGAATCCCAGACACGCTTGGAGCTGATATTACACAACGATATCACCTAATGGGACTGACGCAAGCATTGATAAATATCCATTTCCCTAAGGATACACAGAGTATGCAGAAGGCTCGGGAACGGCTCAAATTTGAAGAGTTGTTCTATATACAATTGCAAATTTTGCGACAAATGAAGAAACGGGAGCAAAATCAAGGTTTTGCTATGCCTATGGTTGGCCGTTGCTTCAACAATATGTATCAATGCTTACCTTTTCAACTGACAAACGCCCAAAAACGAGTGATTCGGGAGATACACGAGGACATAAAGACAGGGCGTCAGATGAACCGACTGCTGCAAGGGGATGTGGGCTGCGGGAAAACCTTAGTCGCATTGATGTGCTGTCTGTTGGCAATTGACAACGGATACCAAACATGCTTGATGGCTCCGACGGAGATACTTGCCAATCAACATTACGAAACGCTCAGCCAATTTTTACAGCCGCTCAACCAACGCCTGGAGCAATTAGGGTTGCAGCATATTCGCATCGCCCTGCTGACCGGCTCAACCACAAAGAAACAGCGGGAGGAACTCTACCCTGCCCTACAAGCAGGCGAAATAGATTTGCTGATAGGCACGCATGCACTGCTGGAGGACAATGTACAATGGAAGAACTTAGGTTTTGTTGTCATTGACGAACAACATCGGTTTGGCGTGGCACAGCGCGCAAAACTGTGGGCTAAAAACAGTTGCCCACCGCACATACTGGTTATGACAGCAACACCCATTCCGCGCACATTGGCCATGACCGTGTATGGCGACCTACGGGTGAGCATTATAGACGAACTGCCTCCTGGACGAAAACCAGTGCAGACCCTGCACTATTCCATACAACGCAAGCACTCTATCTATCAATTCATACGCCAACAGATACAAGTCGGCAGGCAAGTGTATGTCGTCTATCCCCTCATCAAAGAAAACGAGAAATTGGATTTGCAGGATATTCAAAATGGATACAACGAACTTTGCGAAGTGTTTCCGGAATATCGAATCTCTATGGTACACGGCCAAATGAAAGCCAAAGACAAAGATATGCAAATGCAGCAATTTGTCAGCGGAAAGACCCAGATACTCGTTGCCACGACCGTGATTGAAGTGGGAGTGAATGTGCCCAACGCAAGCGTGATGATAATAGAAAATGCGGAACGATTCGGCCTCAGCCAACTACATCAATTGCGGGGACGCGTCGGGCGTGGAGCCGAGCAGAGCTATTGCATCTTGCTCACTCGTATGGAACTGACCCAAGACACTCGCAAGCGCATGGACATTATGGTAGCAACAAATGACGGATTCCGTATCGCTGAAGCCGACCTACAACTGCGAGGCCCCGGCGACCTTGAAGGGACGCAACAATCCGGATTACCCTTTGAGCTCCATATTGCTTCACTGTCTACAGATGGGCAAATACTTGAAATAGCTCGAAAAGCCGCAGAGGATATATTAGAAAACGACCCATTATTAGAACAAGACTATAATGAGATATATCGCTACCAGCTAAGCCTATTGCACATAGAGGCACATAACTGGTCGGAAATTTCGTAGGCATAAACCTCAGCACTTACTCCGTTGTTTTTGGGGCATAGATTTTTTTGGGGGCCATCCGTCTTTGGGTAATACACATATACGATTTGCTCTCTTGGGTGTACTCTGCCTGTATTTATGGCTCTACTTGCCGCTGCTCAGGCGGGAAGATTCCTCGAGGTTGCCCACATTCCGCGGCTTGGTATACTGCTGATTGCCAAATGCCCAATTGAGACTCAACACCACATTCTGCGCACGATAGTTGAACGATGTCATGCTGCTGCTTCCCTCCGGTAAACCCAGCGATTCGTAGTCGTCCTGCATCGAACGGAGCATATCGTTGACAGCAAGCGTCAGCGTCAGCCCTTGTTCCCGCCACTGTTTGCGCACGGAGGCACCCGTATAGAGCGATGAGGAATAGCGCACGGAGGCATACACCATCGGCATGGCGTAGTTTCCGTAGACGGAGAGTGTCCAATCTTTCGGCAAATAGGATATCAACTCGGCATAAGCACTGCCGAAGTGGCAACGATTCACAAACGAGTTGTCCGCCGCACGGTTGATGTAGTAGCGGTAATCCCCATTGAGCGTGAGAGCTAACCACGCCCCCTGCAAACTGCGTTTGCCGTCCTCTCCCGTCACGAACTTCGGTACCAGTGGCAACTCGGTAAGCGACAGGCTGACACCGTGCGTCGTCCCCGAACCGAAATTGTCTTTGTATGTCCGCCCGTCACCGTTGGGCAGCACCTCCGTCCGCGAGGTAACTATATCCGTGGTATGCGAGAAATAGCCCGTCAGCGACACATACTGCGAGTAGCCGAAATTGAGTTCCACATTGTGCGAGAACTCCGGCTGTAGGTTCGGGTTACCATCGGTATAGTGGTGCGCATCGTAGTAACTGCGGGCGGGATTCAAGCTCTCGTAATCGGGGCGGCGGATACGGCGGGTGTAGGAGGCACTCATCGTCCAATCGTCCGTTGGATTGTATCCGAGGTAGACGGTGGGAAAGAGATTGAAATAGTTATGCTGCGTGATGCTGTCTGCCGTCTGCCAGTCGCCCTCGGAATGAGTGAACTCGCCCCGAAAACCCACTTTGGCGTTGAAATGCGTGCCGAAGCGTTTTGCCACCGAAATATACAGGGCAGCGATATGTTCCGAGTAATCGAAATCGGAATGCGCGGTGGGTGAGGCAACGGTTTGGAGTGTGCTGTCGGTAGTCTGCGTGTTCGCCGTCGTCGCCAGTGACCATTTTGCCCCCGCCTCTATCATGCCCGTCTGCCAAAAATGTGTCTGGAAATCGATTTTGGCGGCGTAGATGTTCGTCTGCATGCGGGTGTTTTGGCTCAATCCCAGATTAGTCGTATCGGCAAGGAGAGGATATGCTGTCGTTGTCGTCTGGTTATTGCGGTATTGCATTCCCTGTCCGTTGTAGTCGAGGTTCACCGTCAGTTCCCGCTCCAAGGAATCGTTAAAAACATGGGTGAAATTGAGGTTGGCTGTGTATTGCTGCCAGTGGGCTTTGCGCTCGGAGGTTGTCGAGAGGCGTTCCTGCTCCATGCTATCCAACCGACTGTACCCATAGCCATTTGGGGAGAACTGACGGGATACCATGAACGGCACTTGCGCAATGAAACCCAGTGTGTTGCGCTTGTCGATATACCAATCGTTGCTTATTTTCGCCATGTAGTACTCGAATCGGCTGTCATAATCCGTATAGTTGTAGCGTTCGGTGCGGTGCCCGACAGAATCGGTGTAGGCAGTACGCTGTTCGCCCGTCTGCACTTGATTGGTATAGAACTGCGTGAGGTTGAAAGTGGTATATGTTTTCTCCGTTCGATAGTTGAGGTTGAGTGAGAACATATCCGTATTCTGCCACTTTTTCACATCACCGAAGTACATGCCCCCATAAGCGGCACTAAGGAACCCGTTTAGCCCCTGCATCATGTTGCGCTTCAGTTTGATATTGACGATACCGCCCGAACCTGCTGCATCGTATTTTGCCGAGGGGTTGGAGATAATCTCTATCTTCTCGATGGTGTTGCCATCCGTTCCCTCAAGCATGGCTTTCAGTTGTTCACCGCTCAGGTAAGACGGACGCCCGTCGATATATACTACCACCGACTTGCCGTTCACCGTCACATTGCCGTCCTTGTCCACATTCACCCCCGGGGCTTTCTTCAGAATATCCTTTCCGTTGCTACCAGCCGCAAAAAGCGAGTTGCTGACATTGAGTACCAACTTGTCGAATTGTCGCTCCACCAACGGACGCTTACCGCTGACTTCCACCTCGCCGAGTTGTGCGCTCTCCTCGTAGAGTGTAAGGACAAGATTCTTGCTGCCAGCTTCCACGGGTTGGCAAATGGTTTGATAACCGATGAAACTTACCTGCAACAAGTGTTTGCCACTCGGTTGGGAGAGGGAGAAAGCCCCCTTATCGTCGGTAATCGTCCCCGTCAGCAGGGTACTATCGGGCGTCAGCAGGCTTACCGTAGCATACGCAACAGGTTGTTGCTCTGCGTCTTGCACTACGCCCGACAGCGTTTGCTGCCCCATAGCGAAAAGAGTACAAAGCGGCAAGAGAAAGAGGAGAATGAAACGCTTCATCGAGTTGATAGTTGAGAAAAGTTTTTAACTGAAAAGTTGAGAGTTGATAGTAGTTTGGGGGAGTAGTAAATTTTATAGTAGGTGGATGGGGTGTGTTTCAACCATAAAACATCAGAATCCAAACGAGAACGCCAGCGATGCGGTAAAGTTCTTGCCTTGATAATAGACGGGGGTGAATTGGTTGAGATAGTATTGCGCCGTGCAGTTCTCCCCCGCATCCTCGCTCGGTATGGACTGTTCGAGGTTGTCATACCCACGGGCGTTGTTGTAGGTGAGGTTCAGCCGCAAGTACATATTCGGATGCACCTCGTAGATACCCGAGAAAGTGATGTCGTCGTTGCGCCAAATGGCTTTGTTGAAAGGTTTCTGTGCAATCGTCTGACTGATACCGCCGCCCGAGCCACCTCCACGCAAATAGGAATAGGCATTGTACTTGGTGTCGTTGGTATAGGACAGGAGCAGGCGCATGCCCCGAATGGGACGATAGGAGAGTTGCAGGTAGACAGACTGCGCATTGTCGCCCATATAATGCCCCATGTTGTAACTGTTGCTCCTCCAAGTCAGCACATCGATGGAGTGCGTGTAGCAGGCTATATAGGAACGCATGAATTCCCCTTTCAGGCTCAAGCCTTTGAGCGGCCAACCCGTCCAGTTGAACCCCACCAAGTAGGAAATCGGATTATTCTCGGCGTTGGACTTCTTCAGGCGAGAGAGTTTGAATTCGTCGAGGTAGAACGAGCCGTAGAGTTGGATATAATTCCACGGACGCACGGAGACAGAGGCAAATGCCTGCGAGTTCTGGTTCTCCGTCGATACGCCTTTGGTAAGCAGGTGATCCAACGATTTATAGAATGCCACAGGGATAAAATACGCCGCCTGTACATTCGGCTCTGCATAGACAATCGAGTTGCCAACGGAGAACGAGATGTACTTGACGGGCGTGAAAGTGAACATATTCGCCGCCATGAACTTGTTTGCAGGGCGATAGTGTTTCGTCTGCTCGCCCGTTGTGTTGTTCTCTACATAGTAACGCATTGAATCGAGAGTATTGGACACAAGCCAGGCGTGGAAATAGTCGAATTGGAACCAGCGGCAGGGCGTGAGTTGCAGCGAGAGCATCGGCACAGCAGGATTGCGCCCCGAGAGGATATTCGAGCAATGGTAACTATCGCCCCAGCGGATATTCTCCCGCTGCAACGCAATGCTTCCCCACCACGAATAGAGCGAGATGCCGCCCTTGGAGTCGGAGAAGTCGCCGCCGTAGTTGGCTTCTTTGTACTGCACCCCTGCAAGGTTGTTGAGGAAGGCACCTTTCGTCAGTTTCGCCCCGTCTATTTTGGCTGTCTCACTATCAAAATACTTGCTGCTCAGTGCTGCCGTACCGTTGTAAGACACATCGCGCAGACTTCCCCAAACGCTGACATGGTGCGCAATATCCATGCGCAGTTCCGCTCCCCACCAACGCTCGATTATCATGCCTTTTTTGCTCCCGTAGAGTTCCATTCCGAGAATTGGCTCAATAGTCATCTTGAAGAGTTTGTTCTTCGTCATATAGGAGAACTGCGGGTTGGCAAGCGAGAGATTGTAGGTGTGGCTGTCCGAGTACTGCACATAGTTGCACATCATCGTGTCCCGCTCGATGGCATAGACATTGCGGTAGAACGCCAAGTCCTGCTGCTGCCGGCGGTTGAGGAGCGAATCTGCCGCCGTTGCCTCATCGAGCATATCGGCTATCTGCTTGCGGGTATAAGGGCGAACGGCTGTCTGGTGCGTGATAACGCCCTCTGTTATCAGTTCGTCCAGATAGTCGTAAATCTCTGTATATTGCAGGGATTCCGGAATGGATTGTGCACGCAAACCTAGCGTACACAAAAAGCACCCCAACACTACTACTAAGAGTAATGTGTTAGGGCGCTTACTATTTAACAAGAACCGCATAATGCGGAGAGATTATTTTTTCTTGGTCTTAGAGGCGTAGCGGGCATTCAATGCATCCACAACCTCAGCAGTGATATCGTAGCCCTCCGCTGATTGCAGGATATTGTCCTTGCCAGTATTGGCAAAAATCAGCTGGTAACGACCATCCTTGTTGAACTCTGCCAAGAACGAATTAAGGGTGTCAGCGAGCTGGAGATTGAGTTGTTGGTTCTCAAGCATGATATCATTGGTGAGTTTTGCCTCGAGATCTTGCAGGTCTTGCTGCTTCTTAAGAAGCTCTTGTTGCTTCTGCTCTGCACGCTCACGGCTCATAAATGCGCCGTTCTCAAGCTTCTTCTGGAAGTCTGCTGCCTCACTTTGGAAGGAGCGCGCCTTGGAATTGAGCTTGAGGCGAGCGTCCTCCTGCTTGGTCATTAACTTTTCATTAGCTTCGATGGCGAATTGATAATTGAGCAATACAGAGTCCAGGTTGAGGTAAGCCACGGGGATGGTAAGGTCCTCCTTCAGGAAAGTGGCAGCAGACTCGGTCGAAACACCAGCCTCAGGCTTGCCCGTGAAGATTAAGACAAAGAGAGCAATAATTGCAATACTTAAGATTGAATCAATAAAAATTTGAATCTTGTTCATGATTATAGGGATTTATATTATTTTTCCTGATTTTCAGACTGTGTCCTTGATTTTCTGACTGCGGCATAAGCTTAACTTGCCGGGCGCACTTGCTGACCACAGAATTATTCCGACTACAAAATAGAATTATTCCGCTACAAGATTATATCTAAGACTACAAGTCATTGATATTCATTTTCTTGCCATCGGCGTGCTGTGCCTCACGGTCTTGCGAGGTGGCACAATGAATACCACGCTGACGCATGACTCGATTTTCACTAATATGCTGGGAGGAGAACTTCCCGTTCTTCTTGAGAATAATGCGAATGCTCAAAAGGACGAAGGCAAGCGCCAGAAGAGCAATCGTCAAGACGAGTTCTTTCATACCAAAGGATGTTACGCGATTATATCAAAGATGTTATGCGATTATAGCGCGCAAAGGTACAAAATTATCTCGAAAGGAGCAAAAACAGGTATCACTTTTGCAGTCTTTTTGCGATTTATTGATACTTTTGTTTTGCGGATAAGGTATGATATTTGCATAAGCAAGTTTGTTTTATTACCTTTGTGCGTTAAATTAGGCGGAGGAGCACACCCCGCACAACATTCAAAAAAATGTAGCGAACACGGGCAACAACCTATAGAAACAGAAAACACAGGCTCCAATCTACAGAATCAAACAACACTATTCAATCTGTAGAGAGCCACTCAATCTGTAGAGCCACAAACATTAGTTTCTACCCAAACCTAATAGAACCACAAACCGGCACCAACATAAACCCAAAATACAAATACAAGAATATGGCAACAACACAGACTCAAAGCGGAACACTATACAATGCCCTGACCGCAGGCAGCAAGATAATCGGCACCATCATTGCCGACTCGGATATACGAATTGACGGAACCGTGGAAGGCGACCTGCAATGCACCGGAAAGGCCGTCATCGGCGAACAGGGCTATCTGAAAGGTTCTGTCGTCTGCCAAAATGCAGAGATACTCGGAAAATTAGACGGAAAAATAGATGTCGCACACACCTTAGCCCTACGCGCTACGGGCAACATCAAAGGGGAAGTCAGCACGGCAACCCTGATCGTGGAGCCCAACGCCGTATTCAATGGTACTTGCTCGATGGCAAAGGCAACGGACGCAAATAAATAAGCCGCAAAAGAAAACCTGAAAATAACCCTATAAAAACACAAAGCTATGCAAATCAAACCATTTCGCGGCATTCGCCCGCCCAAAGCGCTGGTAGAAAAAGTGAGTAGCCGTCCCTACGATGTACTGAACTCGGAGGAAGCACGCAAAGAGGCAGAGGGCAATCCGATGTCGCTCTACCATATCATAAAACCGGAGATAAACTTTGCAGAAGGAACGGACGAACACGACCCGAAAGTGTATGAAAGCGCATTGGAACATTTCAAGGCTTTCCGCCAAAACGGCTGGCTCGTGCAAGACGAAAAAGAGCAGTACTATGTGTATGCACAGACGATGAACGGGCGCACACAGTACGGATTGGTGGTGGCCGCATGGGTGGAGGACTATATGGAGGGGCGAATCAAGAAGCACGAACTCACCCGCAAAGACAAAGAAGAAGACCGCATGAAACATGTGCGGGTGAACAACGCCAACATGGAGCCCGTATTCTTTGCCTACCCACATCGGGAGGATATTGATAAAATAGTGGCTGACATTACGGCCGGCGAACCGGAATACGATTTTGTGGCAGCCCCCGAAGGATTTCGCCATACCTTCTGGGGAATAAACGATCCCGAGACTATCGCCAAAATTACGGCTATATTCCGTGAGATACCTGCTATGTACATTGCCGACGGGCACCACCGTTCCGCAGCGGCAGCACTGGTAGGCAACGAGAAAAAGCTGCAAAACCCCAACCATACGGGGAAAGAGGAATACAACTATTTCTTGGCAGTCTGCTTCCCTGACAACCAGCTGAATGTGATTGACTACAACCGTGTGGTGAAAGACTTGAACGGGCTGAACGAAGCGGAATTTTTGAAAGCACTGGAGGCTGATTTTGTAGTCGAAAAGAAAGGCAAAGAGATATACAAGCCGCAACACCTGCACAACTTCTCGCTCTATTTGGCGGGCGAGTGGTATAGCCTAACGGCACGGGATGGACGCTATGACGACCAAGACCCGATAGGCGTACTGGATGTAACCATATCGAGCAACCTGATACTGGATAATATACTAGGAATCAAAGATTTGCGCACAGACAAACGCATTGACTTTGTGGGAGGTATCAGAGGCTTAGGCGAACTGAAACGGCGTGTAGATTCGGGAGAGATGAAAATGGCATTGGCACTCTACCCTGTGACGATGCAACAAATCATCAACATAGCCGACACGGGCAATATCATGCCCCCAAAGACGACATGGTTTGAACCCAAACTACGCAGCGGATTGGTGGTGCATGAGTTGTTCTAATTATGAATTATGAATTATGAATTATGAATTGCATGCCGCACCGGCGACATACAGCGACTCCCCAGGGCACTCTATATTCTCTAGACTTTCTAGAAATTCTAGACTCTCTAGTTCCTTCTATTACCAGAGTTTCCCCTCTCTGAGGGGGGCAGGGGGAGTCGGGTTCGGGGGAGTCAGAGTCGTCTTATGCTTCCTGTTGTGTATTACCCTATTCTCTTCGTGTAGTGTGAAAGCACGGGTAAAGAAGGCAGACAAGAAATTCGTAATCGGCGAGTACTACGATGCGGCAGACCTATACAAGCAATGCTATGGGCGCATATCCCCAAAAAAGGAGAAAGCGCTCAAAGCATACGTGGCATTTCAGCAAGGCGAGTGCTACCGCGTACTGAACAATCAGCGTGCCGCCAATGCCTACAAAAATGCAATTCGATACAAATACCAAGACTCGATAGTATATCTACGCTATGCGCAGACACTGCACTATCAAGGCAAATACAAGGATGCAGATGCAGCCTACCAAATCTATCTGCAATCGTACCCACAAGACTATGTAGCACAGGCCGGACACTACGCCTGCCGAAAAGTGGGCGATTGGCGGAAAGAACCGACACGATACAAAATCAGTCCAGCCACCGAGTTCAACAGCAAACGGAGCAGCAACTTTGCCCCAGCCTACATTGGACAAAGCGGAGATGCGCTGATGTTCACAAGCAATCGACAAGAAAGCACCGCAGGGAAAAAGAAACTGAAACGCCCTAGCCCCGTAACCGGTGGGCAATTATTCAATCTCTACTCGGCTCGAAAAAATGCTGCCGGACAATGGGAGGATGTGCAATTAGCAGACGGGCTGTACGGCGAACAGGCTGAGCAAAGCGAGCAGAACGACTCAACCGCAGACAAATCGGCAGCAAGTGCCGAGATGGGTGTTTGCTGTTTTACGGCTGACGGGCGCACGATGTATTTCACCTACTCGAAACCTATCAACGGACAAGACCTCGGCGCAAAGATGTACTCCTCATCGAGAGCGAGCGGAGAATGGAGCGAACCGCAAGAAGTAAAACTATTTGCCGACAGCAGTATTACCGTAGGGCATCCTTCGATATGTCCTACCGGCGACACCCTGTATTTTGTATCGGACGCTCCCGGAGGATTGGGCGGAAAAGATATATACATGGCGGAATTGGAAGGGAGCGACTGGGTGAATGTGCAAAACATGGGAGCCGCCATCAATACATCCGGTGATGAGATGTACCCATGTATTCATCCGGACGGAACACTCTATTTTTCCTCGAACGGACACCCCGGATACGGCGGACTGGATATATTCAAAGCCGAACGGGACACTACGATAAAAGACTCAACGGCATGGCGGATATACAACATGGGGACTCCCTTCAACTCGGCAGGCGATGACTTTGGCGTAACCTTCGAGGGAAAATCGCAAAACGGATATTTCTCGTCCAACCGAGGGCAAAAAAAAGGACTGGACCAAATATACCGATTTGTGCTGCCGGAAATGCAGTTTATCGTTAGCGGAACCGTGACCGACAACCAAGGCGAACCGATATCGGATGCCTCGCTGCGATTGGTCGGCGACGATGGAACAAACACACGACTGCAGGTACACCGAAATGGCACCTACAAAATACGAGTCCGCAAAGACGCACGCTATATAATGCTTGCCACAGCCAGGGGATACCTGAACGCCAAAGAAGGATTCAACACGCTCGGACTGACAGACAGCAAAAGTTACGAGCAGAATTTTGCATTAGCCCCTATCAGCAAACCCGTAACGATGGACAACATATTCTATGAGTTCGGCAAATGGGAGCTAACAGCAGAATCGGAGAAAGGGTTGCAGGCGCTGGTAAAGCTACTGAAGGACAATCCGAACATAACCATTGAGCTATCGGCGCATACTGATATGAAGGGCGACTCGGTATTCAATGTAAATCTATCGGAGAAGCGCGCACAAGCCGTATGTGCCTATCTGACAAAAAATGGTATTGAAGCGGAACGATTGACACCGGTAGGATATGGTAAGCAAAAACCCGTGACCGCAGACAAAGCGTTGCACGACAAATATCCTTTCATCCCACAAGAACAAATACTGGACGAGGCATTTATTGTAACTCTGTCGGCCGACCAACAAGAAATATGCAATCAGATTAACCGACGGACAGAATTCAAAGTGCTGCGAACCACCTATAAACTATACTAATATGCGACAATACTTAGACCTATGCCAGCGGGTACTGACAGAAGGCATACACAAAGAAGATAGAACCGGCACGGGTACCATTTCGGTATTCGGACACCAAATGCGATTCAACCTAGAAGAGGGATTTCCGCTGCTGACCACAAAAAAACTGCACCTGAAGTCTATCATATATGAACTGCTATGGTTCTTGCAGGGCGACACCAATGTGCATTATCTGCAAGAGCATGGTGTGCGTATATGGAACGAATGGGCGGATGAGAACGGAGAATTAGGACCTGTATATGGACACCAATGGCGGTCGTGGCCAGACTACAAAGGCGGCACAATAGACCAGATAAGCAATGTGGTGGAACAGATTAAGCACAACCCTGACAGCCGACGACTGATAGTAAGCGCATGGAATGTGGCCGAAGTGGATAGTATGGCATTGCCGCCTTGCCACTCGCTGTTTCAATTCTATGTCGCCAACGGGCGGCTGTCGCTGCAACTATACCAACGCTCGGCGGATATATTCCTCGGGGTACCATTCAACATAGCCTCATATGCGCTACTACTGCAAATGATGGCTCAAGTGACCGGCCTGAAAGCAGGCGATTTTGTGCATACATTAGGCGATGCACATATCTACATAAATCATATCGAGCAGGTGAAACTACAACTGACCCGAGAACCACGCCCGCTGCCACGGATGATACTCAATCCAGATGTGAAGGATATATTCGGATTCAGATACGAAGATTTCACACTGGACGGATACGCCCCGCACCCGCACATAGCAGGAACGGTCAGCGTATAAACCTGCCCTATCTCTTTCTCCACAAAGCCAACACTTTTTCTCCATAACGACTATGCTATCTATTATTGTTGCCATAGCAGAAGACTATGCCATAGGAAAAGCGGGAGGACTACTGTGTCACCTGCCGAACGACCTAAAACATTTCAAAGAAATCACGACGGGGTCAACCATACTCATGGGCGAGCGCACCTATTTCTCGCTTCCAAGACGCCCACTGCCCAAACGCAGAAATATAGTAATCACCACACAAACGGATTTTGAACAAGAGGGGACGGAGGTGGCGCACTCGATAGAAGAAGCACTGAAAATGGTAGAGAACGAGAAAGAAGCGTTCGTGATTGGAGGCGGAAGCATCTATAAACAGATGTTGCCCTACGCCGACAAACTCTATATCACCCACATGCACCATACTTGGGACGATGCGGATACCTATTTCCCGAAAATAGACGAACAAGAATGGGAACTGCAAAGCGAAGAAGAACACACCGCTGACGAAAGCAATCCATACCCCTACTCTTTTGCAGAATACACACGAAAAGCCAAACTATGAATTTTGCAGCAATTATTGCCCCAATTCTTTCGATTAAAGAAGCACAAATAGCCGCTACCATCGCTCTTCTGGACGAAAAGGCGACAATTCCATTTATCGCACGCTACCGAAAAGAAAAGACCGGCTCACTCGACGAAGTACAGATAGGCGCCATACAAGCCGAATATGCACGGCTACAAGACCTATATGAGCGCAAAGCGACCATACTCAAGACTATCGGTGAGCAGAGCAAACTGACACAAGAACTGCAACAACGAATCGAAAACTGCTGGAATAGCACAGAACTGGAGGACATCTATCTTCCCTACAAGCCTCACAGAAAGACAAAAGCGGACATAGCCAAGGAACAAGGGCTGGAACCACTCGCCACACTGCTGCTCAAGCAACAAAACGGGAACATAGAAAACCTGGCAAAGCAATATATATCAAAAGATGTAGCAAACACTGAAGCGGCACTGCAAGGCGCACGGGACATCATAGCGCAACAGATAGCGGAAAACGAAAAAGCAAGAAACGCCATACGGCGCGAATTCAGTTACTCAGCCATACTCAGCACAAAAGTAGTAAAAAGCAAACAAGATGAGCCTGAAGCCCAGAACTACAAAGATTATTTTGCCATAAAGGAGCCACTGAAACGCATCACAAGCCATCGACTGCTTGCCATCCGGAGAGCCGAGAAAGAAGGATATATTCGTGTAGATATTTCGGCTGACCAAGAAAAATGCTTGGATAAATTGGCTGCGCTCTACTTGCATGCTCGCAATGATGCTGCCTATCAAGTAGAGATAGCCATGGAGGACAGCTACAAACGACTGCTGAAACCCGCCATAGAAAACGAATTTGCCACCCAATCGAAAGAAAAAGCAGATACCGAAGCCATTCGTGTATTTGCAGAGAACCTGCGCCAACTGCTGCTCGAATCTCCATTAGGGCAAAAACGAGTTCTCGCTCTTGACCCCGGATTTCGGACAGGCTGCAAACTGGTGGTGCTCACTGCGCAAGGCGACCTTGTAATGCATAGCGTGGTCTATCTACACAGCGTAGAATCGAAAAAGACACTACGGACTCTGCTGAAAAAATATGACATAGAGGCTATTGCCATAGGGAACGGAACGGCAAGCCGAGAAACGGAACAAATGGTGCAAGCAGCACTGGACGACATTGCCCCAGAACAACGCCCCGCGATATATGTAGTCAGCGAAAACGGAGCCTCCGTCTATTCTGCATCAAAATTAGGACGAGAAGAATTTCCGACAGAAGATGTAACAGTGCGCGGCGCCGTGAGCATTGGACGCAGACTGATTGACCCACTCGCCGAATTGGTGAAAATAGACCCCAAATCTATCGGTGTGGGACAGTATCAGCATGATGTCAATCAAAACCGATTGAGCGATAGCCTGCAACAAACCGTTGAGAGCGTGGTAAACTATGTCGGAGTGGATGTTAATACGGCCAGCAAATATCTGCTGACCTACATATCCGGACTGGGAAGCACACTGGCACAAAACATAGTGGACTACCGAGCGCAAAACGGGGCATTCAAAAACCGAAAAGAACTGCTAAAGGTTCCTAAAATGGGAGCAAAGACCTTTGAACAAGCAGCAGGCTTCTTGCGTGTAACAAATTCGGATATGCCATTAGATAACTCCGCCGTGCATCCAGAACGCTATAAATTGGTGGAAAAAATGGCCAAAGACCTCGATTGCACCATCACCGAACTACTACAGAACGCCGAACTACGAAAACGAATTGACATTCAACACTATATATCCGATGAAGTAGGCTTGCCGACACTGACCGATATAATACACGAATTGGAAAAAACAAGCCGAGACCCACGAACCCAAGCAGAAACCTTTCGATTTGAAGAGTCGATTCATACGATAGAAGACCTACAGATAGGGATGGTCGTGCCGGGAATTGTAACCAATATAGCTAATTTTGGTGCTTTTGTGGATATTGGAGTGCATAAAGACGGCTTGATACATATCTCAGAAATGGCAAACCGACGCATCAGCAATCCCAACGAGATAGTTCACCTACACGAACATGTGCAGGTGCGAATAGTAGATATTGATATAAAACGACAACGAATACAACTCTCGCTAAAACAAATTTAGTTTTATATTGTATCTTTGTGTAAAAAAATGACATATTTACAAGCAAATACGATAGTATTCAGTTAGCTGTCGGGGATTACTATCCGTTTGTACTCACTTCGTTTACAAAAGAGGGAATCCATTATTATATGCGCTAAACCTCCAATCGAAATTGTATATTTACAATAGAGACACCTGCTACTATATCCACCACGGCGATGAAATATTCAATTGCCTATGGGCTTACACATATAGAAGTCCTTCTGACAAGGAAACAGCGATACTAGGTGCCATAAACACACAGCACAATTATGTGTATGGGAGCAAAAATTTCAGCACGCATGTATTTGATTTGACCGATGAAAATATCGGAGTAAATTCAGAAATCAGAAAGTAAACTCCCACAGAACGATTTCCAGTTACAAAACCTTACCCATTGCAGCATTTTCGACATTTTGTTCGAGAATGCTGCAATTTTGTACAAAATAGAACGATTTTTGTAGAGAAGGATACGGAAGCAGAATCCAAAAGGACAATAATAACATCAAGATATGGCAGACGATAAGAAAATCATCTTCTCTATGGTGGGCGTGAGCAAGAGTTTCAGCCCACAAAAACGAGTACTCAACAACATCTACCTCTCCTTCTATTACGGGGCAAAAATCGGTATCATCGGTTTGAACGGTACCGGTAAATCCACCCTAATGAAAATCATTGCCGGCGTAGAAAAGAACTACGAAGGCGAAGTGGTATTCTCGCCCGGCTACAGTGTCGGCTATCTCGAACAAGACCCGAAGCTAGATCCAGAGAAAACCGTGCGTGAATGTGTGCAAGAGGGTGTGCAGCCCATCATGGACATGCTGCGCGAATACGACGAGATAAACGCCGCTTTTGCCGAACCCGATGCCGATTTCGACAAACTGCTTGCCCGACAAGCCGAACTGCAGGACAAACTCGACAGCAGCGATGCATGGAACATAGACCAGAAACTCGACCGTGCCATGGACGCCTTGCGCTGTCCTGACGACAACGCCAGCGTAAAGAATCTCTCGGGAGGTGAACGCCGACGAGTTGCCCTCTGCCGACTGCTGCTCCAACAACCTGATATTCTGTTGCTTGATGAGCCAACCAACCACCTCGACGCAGAGTCTATAGACTGGCTCGAACAGCACCTACAGCAGTATGCGGGGACGGTAATCTGCATCACGCACGATCGTTATTTCCTTGACCATGTGGCAGGTTGGATACTCGAACTCGACCGTGGCGAGGGTATTCCATGGAAAGGTAACTACACCTCGTGGCTGGAGCAGAAGACTGCCCGAATGGCGCAGGAGGAGAAACAGGCAAGCAAACGCCGCAAGACACTCGAACGAGAGTTGGAATGGGTACACATGGCGCCCAAAGCCCGTCAAGCGAAAGGAAAAGCGCGTCTGGCTGCCTACGACAAGATGCTGAACGAAGAGCAGAAAGAGCGGGAGGAGAAACTCGAGATATTTATTCCAAATGGTCCTCGCTTGGGCAACAAAGTCATCAACGCCGAAGGTGTGGCAAAAGCCTTTGGCGAGAAAGTGCTGTTCGAGGACTTGAACTTCATGCTGCCGCCTAACGGTATTGTAGGCGTGATTGGCCCGAACGGTGCCGGAAAGACGACGCTCTTCCGTATGATAATGGGTATGGAGCAACCCGACAAAGGTACTTTCTCGGTTGGCGAGACAGTAAAGGTAGGCTATGTGGATCAGGTGCACTCGAACATAGACCCTGAGAAAACAGTCTTTGAGACGATTGCCAACGGCACGGAGTATATCCGTGTAGGCGGACGAGAAGTGAACGCACGCGCCTACCTGAGTCGTTTCAACTTCACTGGCAGCGACCAAGAGAAGAAATGCGGTGTACTCTCCGGTGGTGAGCGAAACCGTCTACACCTCGCGCTGACACTGAAATCGGAAGCCAATGTGTTGCTGCTCGACGAGCCTACCAACGACATCGATGTAAATACGCTGCGTGCATTGGAAGAAGGACTGGAGAACTTTGCCGGCTGTGCGGTAGTTATCTCGCACGACCGTTGGTTCCTCGACCGTATATGCACCCATATCCTTGCCTTTGAGGGTGACTCGAAGGTATTCTGGTTCGAGGGCGACTACTCCGACTACGAGGCAAACAAAAAGATGCGCCTTGGTGAAGATGCACTAACGCCCAAACGCGTACGGTATAAGAAACTGATGGAGTGAGTTGTAACGATTCGAATTTCAAGTAAGCCAAAATCATAGTTAGGAGAAAAGTTATGAAAGACCGACGGGAATTTATCATTACCAAGGCGATGGAACTATATGCACTCAACGGGTATAACAATGTGTCTATCACCGATTTGCAGATTGCCCTTGACATGGGGCGCGGCACGCTCTACTACTATTTC
Organism: bacterium; assembly: GCA_963591775.1. Taxonomy (GTDB): domain Bacteria; phylum Bacteroidota; class Bacteroidia; order Bacteroidales; family Paludibacteraceae; genus Colicola. The sequence goes on along the minus strand of CAVATM010000004.1, from coordinate 82,041 downwards.
AAATCACAGGACGAGCTATTTCAGGTCTGTATGGAACGCTATTTCTTGCGCCCTAAGCAGATAGCCCTACAACAGCCGGATACGATTCTCCTTCCGGATATGATACAGGCTATGCTTGGATATTTGAATAGTTTGAACGAAGCATTGCAGACATTTGACAACAAAAATATCAACACCAGCAATGTGGTCAATCTGATGTTTACCGCCTACAACCGTTTTCCAAGTCTGTCACGGAAAGCAAAGCGTCTGTTCACCAACGAAGTGGAACTATGGAAGAAAGCCCTGCGAAACAGCGTACGGGCAGGACAAGTGCGCTCGAATATCAATATCGACTTGATAGCACTGATGTTCACACACATCAAGGACGGTTACGACAGCGGGCAATACGGTACCTCGATGGACTTCACGATTTTTCCGCAACAATACAACTATCTGTACGAACTGATAAAGCCTTTTTCTACAGACTGAACACTCGTTCAAATAAAAAGCACTACCTTTGCCAGCGAACATACAAAAAGTTCCTCCTAACGGACACTGGTAAAAAACGCATAACAAGACAACATATACTCACAAAATATGGCAACAAAACACTATTTGGCGTTCCTTGAGGGAACGATGAAGAAACGCTGGAACGAACTGGCATTGGCTGATATTGATAGCGACAACAAGTACACTTATGCCCGACTGGCAGAGCAGATTGAGCGTCTGCACACCACCTTTGAGGCATTGGGTATTAAAGAGGGCGACAAAGTGGCTCTCTGCGGACGCAACTGCGCAAATTGGGGCGTTACTTTCCTCGCTATTGAGACCTATAAAGCAATTGCGGTTAGCATTCTGCCTGATTTCACAGGCGAAGGAATTCACAACCTTGTGAACCACTCGGAGGCAGCACTGCTTTTTGTAGGTCCAAATGTAAAAAAGAAGATTGCTCCCGAAGAAATGCCGAACCTAAAAGGCATTGTCTTCATGGATGACTACTCGCTGTTCTACTCGGCAAGCGAAGAAGTAGAGAAAGCATACAACGCTGTGGATGCCCTATTCAAGAATAAGTTCCCCAACGGTGTACAACAATCGGATGTGCATTACCCCACCGACAACATCAATGACTTGGCACTCATCAACTATACCTCGGGTACGACGAGTGCGCCGAAGGGCGTTATGCTGACACACCTTAATCTAAGCGGCAATGTAGAATTCGCCTGCCAGCGTATTCCGCACCGTCCGGGTGATAAAGTGCTGTCGATGCTGCCTATCGCACACATGTTCGGGCTGATGTTCGAGTTCCTATATCAAGTATGTGACGGTGCGGAGACCTATTTCCTGACCAAGGCGCCTACCCCATCGACGCTGATGAAGGCCTTTGCACAGGTACATCCGTTCATGATTCTGACTGTACCTCTCGTTATCGAGAAGATTGTCAAGAAGAGCGTTCTGCCTACTATCAACAAGCCGGTAATGAAAGTGCTGTGGCATACGCCGGGTATTAAGAATGTCATCCGTAAGAAGGTGAATGACAAACTGATGGCGGCTTTCGGCGGCGAGTTGCGTTACCTCATTATCGGTGGTGCTGCACTCAACCAAGAAGTGGAGCAATGCCTCAAGGACATCAAGTTTATCTACTGCGTAGGCTATGGTATGACCGAATGCGGACCGCTTATCTCATACGAAGATTGGTTCAATTTCGCATTCCACTCTTGTGGCAAGGGCATTCCACAGTGCCAAGTGCGTGTTGATTCGGAAGACCCGCAGCACAAGGAGGGCGAACTGCAAGTGCACGGCGTCAATGTAATGCAAGGCTACTACAAGAACGAGGAAGCCACAAAAGCGGTATTCACGGAAGACGGATGGATGCGTACCGGAGACCTCGGAATTATTGACAAAGACGGCAATATTTTCATCAAGGGGCGCAGCAAGAACATGATTCTTGGTCCTTCTGGACAAAATATCTATCCGGAAGAGATTGAGGATAAGCTCAACAACCTGCCCGGTGTAGTAGAGTCTGTGGTTGTTGACCGTCAGGGCAAATTGGTAGCACTGGTTTATCCGGACAATACCCCCGAAGGCAAGAAACTGCTTCATGGAGCAACCACGTTCAACGAATTGATGGAGCAAAATCGTAAGGAGCTCAATAAGTTGCTGCCTCAGTATAGCCAAATAGCCGCTATAGAACTCGTAGCAAACGAGTTTGAGAAGACTCCCAAGCGCTCTATCAAGCGTTTCATGTATAAGTAATTCGAACGAATACGCTGCTGTTTCCAGCAAAGCATCTTTACAAAATCATACGTCTATATCTGTACGCTCAATACTTCTGCACAAAGTGGCAGAATGTATTGAGCAGGATATGACTATATCTAAAAATCAAGGTATTTGTAAGGTACTAGTAAGGCATTATGACACAAATCAAAAACAAAAATGTCCTCATTACAGGAGGGGCATCGGGTATTGGAAAGATTATGGGACGCATCTGCTTGGAGAAAGGTGCGAAAAATTTGATTATCTGGGATGTGAATCCCATTTCCTTGGAGCAAACAAAAAAAGAATTAAGCCCCAAGGACAAAGTAACGACCTACGCAATAGATATTACCAACGACCAAGCCGTAGTCGAGACCTACCAACAGGTATTGGCTCAGTTTGGACGCATAGGTGTACTGATAAATTGCGCAGGTATCGTTCGCGGCAACAAGACATTCAACCACAACACCATAGACGATGTGCGACTCACAATGAATGTGAATAGTATCGCACCGATGGTGCTGTCGCTGCAAGCGTTGCAACCCATGTTAGACGCCAACGAAGGACATATCTGCAACATTGCATCGGAGGCGGGGATGATTTCAAACCCCAAAATGACAGTATATGCCGCCAGCAAATGGGCGGTTATCGGATGGAGCGACTCATTGCGCATCGAACTCAGCGAGGCAAAATCGAATGTTCATGTAACAACCATTGCTCCATACTATATCAATACGGGTATGTTTGACGGTGTGGAATCACCCATATTCCCGATATTAGACCCAGAAAAAACCGCCAAAAAGATTATTCGTGCCATAGAAAAGAACCAAGACTTCTGTGGGCTACCATGGGGCTTCCATTTTGTACGCTTCATGCAAGGCATACTACCTACAAAAGTATTTGATTTCTTGTTCGGCACTGTTTTTGGTATATTCAAAGCAATGGACCACTTCACAGGACGCAAACCTGCGGCAGAATGCAAAGCATAAGGCACATACCTACACGGGGCATATCGTTCCCCGCTCACCCCAACCATACACATTCATCCACCCAAAATTAGACGCACGCTATGACTGAAATTGAGCAAATAGTGGCTCGACAACGGGCTTTTTTCGCATTGGGCAAGACACTCGACTACGCTTTTCGGAAACAGATGTTGCAGCAACTGGATGCAGCTATTCACAACTATGAGAAGGCGCTGACGGACGCTCTCTGGACAGACCTGCACAAGTCTTACGAAGAGGCATATCTGACCGAAATCAGCATTGTATACGGAGAGATACGCAATCACCTGCGTCACCTACGCCAGTGGATGCGTCCGATAAGGAAACCGTCGCCGCTGAGTATATTCCCCGCACGCAGCAAAGTGATAACCGAGCCGCTGGGCAACGCACTGATAATAGCCCCGTGGAACTATCCGGTGCAGTTGTTGCTTAATCCTTTGGTCGGGGCTATATCGAGCGGGTGTACGGCTATGCTCAAACCATCGCCCTACACCCCGCATGTATCGGCGGTTTTGACGGAGATGGTTCGGGAGTCCTTCGGGAATGAATACATCGGTATCGTGGAAGGACACAGGGATGTGAACGCTGCCCTACTCGAGCAACGATGGGACCTGATATTCTTCACCGGCAGCCCTGATTTGGGTAAGAAAGTGATGCTTGCAGCCTCCCAATACCTGACTCCCGTTGTGCTGGAATTGGGTGGGAAAAGCCCGTGCATTATTGACAAAGACGCCAACCTTGCCACTGCAGCCAAGCGTGTGGCATGGGGCAAAGCACTCAACGCCGGGCAGACCTGTATCGCACCAGATTATCTGCTGATACACAAAGATGTACAAACCGAATTCTTGCAGTTGCTGAAAACGGAATTTGAACATCTTTTGGGCAAAGACCCGCGACAAAGCAAGCATTTTGTACGCATAGTGAGCGACCGTGCATTTGAGCGACTAAGCGGATACCTAAGAGACGGCACTATCTACTATGGCAGCAAAACAGACCCCAAGGAACGCTATTTCTCGCCCACTATATTGACGGATGTACGCCCCGATGCGCCCGTAATGCAAGAAGAGATATTCGGCCCGATATTTCCTGTGCTTTCGTTCGGGGATATACAAGAGGCTATCGATTTTGTACGCCAACGGGAGAAGCCCCTGGCACTCTACTATTTCGGGAAGCAAGACAAGCGGGTACTAAAGCATACCACATCGGGCGGGACCTGTATCAACGACACCATTATGCATATTGTGAATGACCATATTCCATTCGGAGGCGTGGGCAATTCGGGCATGGGCGCTTACCACGGTATCGACTCGTATCTGGTATTCTCACATCGCCGAGCGGTTGTAAAAACGCCGACCTGGATAGACCTGCCGTTCCGCTATATGCCCTACTCGCTCTTCCGCTGGGTGAAACATATCCTATAAACGAAGACACGCCGATGCGTCATCGAAGGGATTGAGAGAGATATAGAGAGTTGATAAAAATGACAAAGGCTGCCACTAGATTGGCAGCCTTTGTCGTTTATTTGTCTAACAGCCTGCAAGGCGGGCTAAGTTCTTAGATTATAATTGGGGAATAGCCTATTCTACCTCTACACCTGTAAGGGTATAGGTCTTTCCATTGCGGAGGATATAGACTTGTCCGTTGAGAATATTTTTTTGCGGGGTGGTGTCTGTGTTGGCAGAGGTGTTGTCTATTGCTGTGGCTGTGGCAGTGGTGTTGAACTCGCCCATATAGGTCTGTAATGTGGCGTTGTTAGCATCCTTAACAGTAAGACCGAAGGTGTAGTGCGTGGACTCGCTCAACCCCGTGACGGTGAAGCGGAAACCTGCAGCGGTCTGTTCGGCGGCAAGATGTGTTTGCCCGTTGTCGACTTGGTTGCGGGCGGGGGTGTTTTTAGGGGATGACGGAGTTTGTTTTTCGGAGTGGAATAGGTTCGCTGGGAAGACAAATGCTATATAAAATTAACATATCTGTCGGGCGAGGGGCGTGGGGAGGAGGTGGAAATGGGGTATGAAGGAGAGGCGGGAATCTTAAAAATCGGATCGTTTTGTGGGACGGAGGTGGTTCGACGCTGCTTCGACGGTGGTTCGACGGTGGTTCGACAGAGATGGCTTTTTATCAATGGTTACGAAATCGAAAGAAACAGTATGTTTTTGCGTTGCAAAGTAAAAGGGTATATACAGGCTGCGGCAACAAAAGACAGATAAAGGGCTGCGTATAGTAAAAAGATATACAAAGGTTGCGGCGGACAAAGACAGATAAAGGGCTGCGGCAACAAAAGCCATACAAATGGCTGCGGCGGACAAAAGGCAGATAAAGGGCTGCGTATAGTAAAAAGACATACAAAGGCTGCGGTGGACAAAGATAGATAAAGGGCTGCGTACAGTAAAAAGATATACAAAGGTTGCGGCGGACAAAGACTCGAAAAATCAGGGCAAATAGAGACACATAGGCTGCCTTGGGGTGGGCAGCCTATTGGGAAAAATGCAATAGTTTTGCTCTATGGGGTAACTATTGCCGTGGGCGGATGTTCGATAGGGTCAGTTTCGGCGTACCCAGCCACGACCGGAATTGGTGGAATAGTACAGCCCCTTTGAGGTCTGCGCCAACAATTCACGACCGCCGTCCATGAGCGTCAGGAAATTGCCGCAACTCGTTCCCGTATAACGGCTTACCCAGCCGCGACCCTCGTTGGCAGAATAGTAAATACCCTTGTCGGTGGCGGCGATAATCTCTCCACCATACGGCAATAAATCCCGAAAAGTGCCGCAACTTGAACCCGTATAGCGGGTTACCCAACTGCGACCTTGCGTGGTAGAATACTCAATGGTATTCTTGGCAGGGTTGATGCGTATCAACTCCTTGCCCGTGCTAATCATTTGTGGCATAATGTTTTATGGTTTATGTTCTCCGTAGAGAACGGTTGGACTGTTCACAATAGTTGGTTGAAATAGTGTCGGAACCGGTCGAGACCGCTATACCATTGGCGAGATGAGGGATGATAGGGGTTAATCAAGGCGATGGTATGGCGCACACGAGGCACCTGGATATGGCATACATAGCCCTCTGTATCAAACAGTTCCTGCTTGTCAAGCAGATAGGGATTCTGCTCCTTAAGGCACGAATGTATCACGCTACCCCAGATAACCACAATGTCCGGCTGCAATGCCTCGAGCGTTTCGATGAACGCCAGGAAGTCCCGCTCCGAAAGGTCGCTCGGGCGTGTGTCACGGTAGTTGGTTGGCTCGGCGGGCAACATGAATTGCACATAGTTGGTGAAAGCCAGATAGTCCCACACTTCGGCGGTGTCGTTCGTCGGCAGGAAGTCCTGCAGTCCTTGCGAGAAATTGAGGTAAGTTCTCGGCATATCGTCCACACAATAGGTCGGCTCGTTGTGCAACTGCTTGCCTGCCGCAAGATACGGCGGGCAGATACGGTCGTATTTAGCAGAGTCTTTGTGCGTAACATTCGTGCAGTCCGCAAAATACGGGCAATGGATGTCATTGCAATAGAAACTGGCTCCCAGCACCAACACCCGCTTGCCGCGAATGCCCGATTGGTAGCGGCTGCCTATATATGGGTGAAAGAATTGATTGGGCATAGAGAGAGAAATACTGATTTGGGGTGAAACATAGAGGGTATCTTGCCGGTATCGACTATTGCATACACAACAAGATACCCTCTTCTACATACTTTTAAGAGTTCTGTTTCGGGGTGTTTTTTTTGTTGAAAATTAGGGCTACTGTGCCTAAAAGAACGGCAAGAATACCACTGCCTAATCCACCAGTTTTTTTGTCCATACTGTTTGTTTTTTAGATTGTTATTATTGTTGAGTTTCTGCGTAGGAAACATCCTCCGCATTGCTTTTCATCCAATCGATGAGTCGCTGCTGATAGACCGTCAACTTATCGGAATACTCTTGTAGTTTGTCGTACTCTTGAGATTGTTCTTCCAAATTCTTTTGAAGTTCCATATACTGAGGGGCATAGTTCTTATAGTAGTCCTCGTCGCTCTCAAATGTGGCAAATATACCGGCAATGGTATCTTCAATCACTTTCATGAGTTCCTTCTTGCTTTTACCCAATTCCTTGTTGGCTTTTACGGTTTTATACTGTTGGTATAACTCAAACCCTACTTCTATAGCGCTTGCAACGCCATTGCCTGCTTTCGTGAGATTTTTTCCTAACTTGATTGCTCCCCACGGCTTAAATTTATAACTTTTGAACAAAACATTCCGTACGCTCTTCACCATATCTCCCGATATGTGGATATTTTTCAATAAACCTGCTCCTTTCTTTAACGCTTCTGTTACGAAGGTCTCCGTTCCCGATGTGTTGTTCTCAATCGTGATGGCATGAGTCTCGATCGCAGCACCATTTGTATCGGCACATTCGCGGACAATTTGATTTACCTCATTGTTGAAAACATAAAAAGTGGTTTCATCTCCTTGAACCCCAATCTTGTTCTCCATTACCTCGTCGATCGTTTCCAATGTAGCATTCCTAATGTCTGCCAAAACGGTGTATCTTAGTGCATTAAGCCTATTCGACATTTCTTTCTTTGCATCGTTTAGTTCTTGGCGGAGTATGCTCAAATCCTGTGCATTGTCATTTCGCGTCTCTCGCAACTTTTCTGCAGCCACTGATACCGAATGACTATATTGCTGCACACTGCTTGATATCATCCCGACAACATCCTTCATGGCTGCCAACTCTGCAGAGCGACGAAGTTCCAAAGGATTGGTAGCCGCAATGACTTGGTTGATACAACTTCGCAAATCTTCTATATGGGACAGTTGCTTGTACTCGTCTTGGTTCTCCTGCTCCAACCAATAGGACATTCCCTCTCCATACGGGTCGGCTGCAATGCATACGATATGCAGTTTCTGCTGCTCTTCTGCAGTCAAACCTATCGTATCTTTCAAACGACTGATGAGGTTTTGGGTCTTGATAGCGGCAACCGTATCGAAATCCTCTCTATCGGAAATATCATAACCGGTCTCGTCTATCTTGTTGATTACAAAAATAGTAGAGTCCAATTTGTCGAGTTGGCGCATTACTTTTTCGATAAAACAAGCATGGCTGTCTTTGAGAGGGTTTACAGCGTCACAAATGTAGAGAACGATATGCGCCTCGCTGATATATTTCTCTGTTTGCTCCGAAAAACGGATATTTTGTCCGTCGATCTCTTTCCTCTTCGTACCAAAGAGCCCCGGAGTGTCGATTATCTCAAACCCGCTTGCCAAGCCTTGTGGATGGTAAATGGTGATTTCATCGGACGATTCGTCGATATCAATTTTCATATTGTCTTCGACACGCCCATTCAATCCGGCAACAATAGTGGTTTTACCATCGGAAAAACTGCTTAGCATCACTACCTTTAATGTGTCCGAATGCAATGTTTCTAGCACATGTCGCATTTTGGTGAGTGCATCTTGAAGATTCAAGTTCAACTCCTTTCCATCGTCCAAAATAGTAAGCAGTTCGTCCATTTTTGTATTCTGCTGTTTCATAACTTTATGATTATTGTTTTACGGATTGAATAAATAATGTATTGAACTCCTCTTTCATTGTATCCACTGAATTTGTGAGAGACTCTATATGTTTCAAATCGTTGGAAAGTTGCTTTTGTATTTCACCGGCTTGCTTATCCACTTGACCGTTGATGTCTTCGATATATTCTCCTAACCGACTATGTACTTTTTGTTTCGTTGTATCAATCTCTTTTACTTTATTTTTCGCATTCGTCTTATCCTTATTTGGAAACAAATTACGGGCGATTTGTACCAATCCCCAACTTACTGCTCCCGCTGCGGCACCGGGGAGTGCTCCTATACCACCAGCAACTGCTCCTCCTGCAGCACCTATGCCTATCGCTGCAGTAAGCGAACGTACACTTTTGCGAGCGTCTTTGAATGTGAATTTTAATTCGTTCATAATGCTTTCCACATCTATATCGGGGATAGAGACATTGACCGTAACATTGTAAGGCTTGATATCCTTGAAGCAATCCAAATACTCTTTTTGCTTTTGATTTAAGATTTGGTTCAATTGGTCTATCTCTTTGGTGAATATAGTACGAATAGCGTCCGCATACTGATTATTAAAACTTTTCACCTCCGATTCCATTTGCTTCTCCTTTTCATCGTTGGATTTCTCGGTGTCAATAATACTGCATAACTTGTCTTGAAGAGAGGAAAATTGCTGTTCGCTCTTCGACATCATACTTGCCCGAATATTAGATTTTGTTTTGGATATGGACTTCTTTATTTCTCTTTGGTATTGTTTTATCCTGTCTTTCAAACGAGTGATATCCACAGATTCTGCTTGTTCAAATGCAGTTAGTTCTTGTGTCGTTTTGTTGCATAAGGCGACTAATTTCTGTTTGTTCGCGGCGATTAACTCTTCGTCGAAATGTTCCGTTTTTTGCCGAATTAAATCTACTATTTGATTAAACCGACTGAAATCGTAGATAGCATCCGCACTCTCGAATATGGCTTTCAGAGTTGCTTGTGAATCATTTAGTTGAGGCCGTTCCTGAGAAAAAGTTGCCTTTGAGCACAAGGCTAATAAACCTTGGACAGCGATATTGCCCTTATAGACTTCCCCTAATATATCACGAAAAGTATCTTCTATCAGCGCAGATGCTTTGTTTTCTTTTGCAGTCAACAAATTGTCATGATGTCGTCTATATTTACCTGCGTTGTCACGGATATTGTATATGGAATACACATTCACCCAATCGTTCAGGTACTTTTTAATCTTTTGCGCGGTTGCTGCATCGGGCTTTTTGTTATGCCCTTGCACATAAAAAACAAGATGGGCTTGCTGCAAAGCACGAGTAATATCCTCCTTAAAGTCCTCTTCTTTTCCCTCTATACCCGGGACATCAATCAAAATAAACGGCTTGCCCAATATATTCAACTGATACTCATCATAGTTTTTTGTAAAGTCGACTCGCCCGTCACCTACTATCAGGCCATCTTCTCCCTTGGGCTTGTTTTCATCAAAGAGAATGCGAAGGGTCTCGATAATGGTACTTTTTCCTGCATTGGTCTCCCCGAAAAGAGCAATCACTAAATTATCCCACCTCATTCTGTTCATGGTTTGATCCCAAACAGAGTGAATGTATTCTATTTGCGCCTTAATCTTTTCGGCATAGTCTATTTGGATTTCCGTCAACTTGCTGTTTGTGGCATTGTACTCTGTGACAACGGACAGAGCATTATTGAAATAGTCGGTAAGAGTGGCATATTGCTCTTCGATATATTGCTTCGGGGATAGAGCGGCAGCCTGTTCTTTGTTAGATTTTGTGGTTTGGGCATTATTCATGATTCCGTTGTCTTTTTATGAGTACGAGGCTCGGTTAATATATATAGGGTAGTTGATGTTTGCTCGGATATATTTTCTTTGGCTATATGTGTCGATATAAAGAATATGTATATAGGTACGAAAAAAGCGTGGAGCGTTGTTGCTTCAATTCGGATTCTCTCAGGTTCTGGACTACCTTACAAGCCAAATATCTACGGACAAAGCCCACGCCATTAGCGTGAGCATCTCGGCTGTCCTTGGCTTGTAATGAATTCAATAAATTGTCCAGATTTAGAGAATCCAAGTCTTAGCGTAAATGCTTATTCAATATGTCATTGCACCGCTATCGGTGCGGAATTATATCATAGGCTATTAGGGTTTTGTAATATCTTGCTGCAAAGGTACAATAAATGTTCTGATTGTGCAAATGGATGTTAGAATGAAAAGCATATTCGTGGCTACCACTTGGCTGAAACACTAAGTTGTATTCGCCATTGAATATGTCACACTCATTGCAGACCCATTCCCAGTATGGATTATGTGTGATTGCATTATGTGCTTTCCAAAAAATAGATTCATTGTTTCTCAATTCCATAGTTGGTGGGATAGAGAATGTGCAGATATTGGAAATATGATATTCCTGTTAGTTATCCGGTGCGGTTTGTTGCGTTTGTTTCTGCTGACCATTGCAAGAGCAGACACAAAACAACAAGACAAGCATAAAAATGGGATTCTTCATGCTATCTAAAGGTTATGGTTTCGGTGATTTTATTTAGTTGGTTTTGATAAGTCTCATTTTCGGCTTGTGTTATTAGAACTATCATGCAGTTATTGGAATATGCGATAAAGGCTTCTCCTTGCATTGGAATAGACAAGAAAGAACCTTCGTAGGTGAAAGAATATCCATCAAATGTGTTTTTGGCTGATGGACTAATGGCAGAAATAGTGAAATTACTGAAGTATGATTGCAACTCTTCTTTTGATTCCGACAGCGCACTGATACATGATTCTTTTTTATCCTCTCTACTTAAATGAGAGAAAAGGGGGCTTTTTGCATAATTGAGATGTATCATTGAGATATCGGAGGATTTGGTTTCGATAGTTATTTGATATAACCCATCGTCCTCGCTTTCATCGGATATTTTATATGTACTTGGGTGTTGGAATGTTATAATTTCATTTGAATAAGTATTCCACAAGTCAATGTTGTCGGATAAGGTTTTACGAGTGCCATTTAGTATGTTTGGGTCCTTTTGAATAATTTGACTAATAGCCTCATAATTCTTTTGCTCTAAATGTTTTGTGTATAATCTAATGCCAATGAATGTGGCACATATGAGTACAACTATTCCTATGGAGATGTAACCACCGATTCTATCTTTGCGTATCTCTTTTTCACTTATGATTGGAGTATTTATTTCTTTTGGAGATGTAGTATCAGTCATTGATTCATTTGTTTCTGTTATTGATGATGGTGTTGCGTTGCTTTGCGGATTGTTCTCATTGTCTGTTGCTATTTGTTCTTTTGCCATAGATGCTTTCTTGATATGAACGAAAATGAGCAATGCTATCATCATAGCTGCACATCCGATAAGGGTTGTGGCGGATTTTGCCCCCATCATATAAGTGCTCCAGTTGTAACTTGCACCAATGATAAGAAGAACAAAGCCATAGATAATTGCAGGTAAGCCAATGGAGAACAGGATTTTCATCCACATTTTACTTGGTCTGTAATATTTGCCAATTAGCCAACCAAGTCCAAAACCGATAAGAATAAAAATAGGTGCCATAATGTTTTGATTTATTGTTGATTTTATATTGTGATAACAAAAAGCGTGGACTTCTGTTAGTAAATCCGTGTTTCGAGGTCCTGAGATAACCGTATCTTCGAATAAACTTGCAGAAACCCACGCGTGTATATCAACCATGTGTATGCCGTCAAAGCACACACCAGTGTAGATACACCCATGAGCATCTACTAATCTTGCTATCGAAAGATACTTCAAAATTTCTCAGGTTTCGAAACATCGAATTGCAAGCGTTAGTAAACGCCTTGCGTTCGGCAACAAGGTCGCAAAAGGCTGATACCGCTCTGCTATATCAGGGCGACTTGTGCCTCCGCTCTCCCCACCACAACCTTACTGGCTGCGTTGGGATGTTGACAAACGCATCAATATGTCAACAAAGCCCACCCTCCCCCTTTCTCGAGACACCACTGTGTCCGTCAACGAAAGTTCTTGCGTGGGTTTTGCGTTGCAAAGATAGTACTTCTTTTTGAAATATGCAAATACAAGACCTCCGCAGGCCTTTCCCCTAGCGGGGGGAAGTGTTTTTAGGGAAGGGGTAGATGTTATAGGAGAGATAGAGGAGATAAAGAATATAGGAGAACTAGAGGATCTATAAGATCTAGGGGAGTTAGGGGATATAGACAATGTAGAATGTTATGAAACTCCTATGCACAAACGAAACAAATACAGGATGTCGGGGGTATTTAATAGTATTTATTAACATATTATTTCTATTACAGGGAGAGATAAAAACCGCCCAAAAGAACATATATAACCCTTACAAGAGCCTAAAATGGTAGGGCTATGGTAAGGCGATACGTCCGAGATAAGTCGCTAATCGAAAAGAGACACCTAAAAACAGGAGAAAAATAGGACATTTTTGTACCTTAATCACTGCCTTATTTTAACATATTAGTATGGAGCCACCATCGGGTAATAGGTAGTACTATTGAACCACACACCGGATAGTGGGCCATACAATTGAACCAGATTAAGAACAAGTAGAGGCTTCTACAACGACTCACTATTGCAGAATTGAAATAAAAAGCGTAACTTTGCACGCTCTTTGCTGACAACAAGAGCAAAGCAGATACAAAAACAAGTTTTTCTCCTCTTAAGCAGGGGGGATCAAATAAAGTTTTCTCTTAAGCATAGGGATTACAAAATAGGTTCTCCTCTAAGCATGGGGATTACCAAACAAGTTTTTCCCCTAAGCAAAGGGATTACAAAACAAGGTCTCCCAAAAAACAAGGGGAATACAAAACAAAGTTCTTCCCAAAACAGGGCGGATATGAAACAAAGCGAGTTTACACCGGAAGAGGAACAAATGATTCAACAGGCGTTCGAGGAACTGCTGGATGACTATGCACACACTGCGCACCGTCAGAAAGTGGAAATCATTACGCACGCCTTCCATTTTGCCAAACAAGCCCACCAAGGCGTTCGGCGACTGAGCGGAGAACCCTACATCATGCACCCGCTCGCCGTCGCCCGTATCTGCGTGAAAGAGATAGGACTCGGCAGCACCAGTATCTGCAGCGCATTGCTCCACGATGTGGTGGAGGACACCGACTACACCGTAGAGGACATACGCGACCTATTCGGCGACAAGATAGCACAGATAGTGGACGGACTGACCAAAATTTCGGGCGGTGTTTTCGGCGCACAAGCCAGCGAACAGGCGGAGAATTTCCGCAAACTGCTGCTCACCATATCTGACGATATTCGCGTGATACTCATCAAGATAGCCGACCGTCTGCACAACATGCGTACCCTCGGGGCGCAACCCAAAGACAAGCAATACAAGATAGCCGGCGAGACTCTCTATATCTATGCACCGCTCGCCCACCGACTGGGACTTTTCCCCATTAAGACCGAACTCGAAGATCTGAGTTTCAAATACGAACACCCCGACAAATACGCCGAGATAGAAGCCAAACTGGCAGCCAACAAGAACGCCCAGATGGCGACCTTCGAGACCTTCTCCGCCCCCATACGGAAGAAACTCGAGGCGATGGGCTATCAGTTCACCATCACGGCACGCATCAAGTCGGTCTATTCGATATGGAAGAAGATGACCACGCAGCAGATACCCTTTGAGGATGTTTATGACCTGCTGGCGGTGCGTATCGTATTCACGCCCCATGAGGCGATGTCGGAGAAAGACCAATGCTGGATGATTTACTCCGCCATTACGGAGATTTACCGCCCACACCCCGAGCGTATCCGCGACTGGATTAGCACACCCAAAGCCAACGGCTACGAGGCGCTGCATGTAACGGTTATGGGACAGGACGGCGAGTGGATAGAGGTGCAGATACGCACTGACCGCATGCACGAACTGGCGGAACGAGGACTGGCTGCACACTGGAAATACAAGACGGGCGAGGCAGACGAATCGGAACTCGACAAGTGGCTCTGCGAGATAAAAGAGATACTGGAGCACCCCGAGAAGGACGCCATGGAGTTTCTCGACACCTTCAAACTCAACCTGTTTGCGCAAGAGGTGTTTGTCTTTACGCCCAAGGGGGAGATAAAAACCATGCCGCAGGGAGCGACAGCACTCGACTTTGCATTCCTGCTACACTCCGAACTGGGCGAACACTGCATCGGGGCAAAAGTGAACCACACGCTGGTGCCGCTGAGTTATGTACTGAAAGGCGGCGACCAAGTAGAGATACTGACATCGAACAGCCAACACCCGCAGGACAACTGGCTTGGTTTTGTGACCACCGCCAAGGCACAGACCTGTCTGCACGCCTACTTCAAGCGAGAAGAGCGGAACTACATCAAGCGAGGCGAAAAACTGTTCCACGATGCGCTCGACATGATAGGCGCAAAGGACAACGCAGATATGGCACTGCAGCGCATGCTAAACCACTACCTGCTCACACAGCCCTCGCAACTCTATCTGCAGATTGGGCAAGGAGCCATTCGGCTCGACAATATGCAGCAGATAATCTTCCCCAAGAAGAGCTTGTGGGAGCGTATCAACCCCTTTGCATTCACGGCACAAGGGCAGCCAAAAGCGGCGATTGCACCAGCAAAAACAGTCGAAAAGCCCAGCAAGAAACACGAAATAGTACTGACCGACGAAAATCTCGGCAAAGACTATATACTGGCAGACTGCTGCCATCCTATTCCCGGCGACGAGGTACTTGGCTATCTGGACAGCGACGGAAAAATGTATATCCACAAGATAGACTGCGACGAGGCGATGCTGCTCAAATCGTCGCACGGCAAACAGATATACGCCGCCACCTGGAATACGCACCGTGTGCAGTCGTTCGTAGAAACGATTGAAATACAAGGAATTGACAAGTTCGGCGTGTTTATCCATGTGTTGCAAATCATCACCGAACAATTCCACATCAATATGCGGGCGATGACTGTGGTAGCCGACGACGGCATATTCCGAGGACGGCTGGAGATATACATCTACGACCGCAAAGAACTACAAGACCTCTTTGCCGCACTGAAGAAACTACCCGAGGTGAAAGTGGCAAAGAGTGTGGAGAATAATTAAGAATTGAGAATTAAAGCGCTAACTATTACAAATATGAAAAAGATTCTGGCGACACTCTCTATGGCTCTCGTAGCAGTAGCCATGATGGCACAACAACCTGTGCTCACTTTCGAGAAAACAGAGCACGACTTCGGCAAGATAAACGAAGCCGACGGACGCGTAACGACCGTATTCAAATTCAAAAACGAGGGTATGGAGCCGCTCGTGCTGAGCAATGTACGCGCCAGTTGCGGCTGCACCACGCCGAAATGGACGCGTGAACCTATCGAACCCGGGCAGACTGGTGAGATAACCGTCACCTACAACCCCAACGGACGCCCCGGACGCTTCCAAAAGACGATTACCATCACATCGAACGCCACGGAAGCCACAAAGCGCCTGTACATTAAGGGCGAAGTGATACCCAAGCCCGCCAAGCCGATTAACCAATACGGCGTCAAAATGGGCGAACTGAGCCTAAAAAGCCAGGCTGTTGCTTTCGGGACTATCAAGAAGGGTGAGAACGCAAAGCGTGAGATTGAATACGCCAACCTGACCGACAAAGAGGTAACCGTCGAACTCGCCACACGCGACCAAGACAAATACCTTATTAGCCAGACCACACTCGGTAAGTTGAAACCCAACGAGACGGGCAAGTTCGTATTCGTATTGGACTCGAAAGAATGCCCGCTCTATGGTCCGATTGAGGTGTATGCGTATGTAGTAGTAAACGGCAAGCAAGCGATAGAAGACACCTACAAGATAACGCTAAAGGGTGAAGTGGTGGAAGACTTCAGCGACCTAACCGCCGCTGACCGACAGAACGCACCGATTCTCGAAATAGACAAAGAATTCGACCTCGGTACGGTAGCCGCCGGCAAAAAACTGAAAAGCACCATCTCGCTCAAGAACGGTGGCACCAACCCGCTGCAGATCCGTCGTATTTACTCAAGCGATAAGGCCATTGAGTGCGTGGCACCGAAATCCGTCAAAGCAAGCCACAAGGCAAGCACCATTCGCGTGGAGATAGCCACTACCGTGGACGGCAAGACGCTCGAGCCGGGCAATTACGCACGCCAACTGCAGGTTATCACAAACGATCCTAATCAACCCAAACGATTTGTAACCATCCATTGGACGGTGAAATAATTTGATACAGGAACCACAAAAAGGCACATTTTCGAAACAGAAAAATGTGCCTTTTTTGATACAGAATGAGGATAGGTATTGTACAATCGAAAAAAAAGCAGTACCTTTGCAACGCTTTTGTGTGAATAACGACAGGAGCAGTAATGTAACATCGTTTGGATAGACGCACGAGGGGCTGAACAAGCAACCTAGAAAAGGCGACCAATTGGACGAGGTTATGATTGTAAAACTATAAAAAACTAAAACAGTCATGTATTTGACCGCAGAAAAAAAAGCAGAACTCTTTGCACAATACGGCAAAGACGCTAAAAACACCGGTTCGGCAGAGAGCCAAATCGCCCTCTTCACCTTCCGTATTAACCACCTGACAGAGCACCTGAAGCAAAACCGCAAGGACTTCGGTACTGAGCGTGCACTGACCACCTTGGTAGGTAAGCGTCGTCGTCTGCTCGACTATCTGAAAGAGAAAGACATCGAGCGCTATCGTGCAATCATCAAAGAGTTGGGTATCCGTAAGTAATCGATGGATACAGCGACTAACACGGAAGAAGAGCCTTTTTACGGGTTCTTCTTCTTCGTTTCAGACCATGCAAAAATAAGCGCAGACCCCCATACGAAATAGCCGTTACACTGTCATTAATGCGTAGCTAAAAAATGCAATATCGGTTGTGAGTATGAGAAAAAATGCGTAATTTTGTCTCGATTTATGAGAATCGTATGCACACATACCTCTTTCGGTCATCGGCTGCTATGGCTCTTGCTGTGGCTTCCGCTCGTGGCAAATGCAGCAGTATATACACCTGCTATGGTGCCCGACCCGAAAAAGAACGGACAAGGACAGTATGTAAGCAACCCCGATGGCATCCTCTCGGCGGACGAAGTGGCGTACATCAATCGCTGCGCCCGCATGATAGAAGATAGCACACGGGCAGAACTGGCAGTGGCAGCACTGTCGAGCATAGGCGATATGCCAATGTTCGATTTTGCATACCAACTATTCCAACGCTGGGGAATCGGTAAAGAGGGACAAAATACAGGCGTACTTATCTGCTTTGCACTTGAATCGCACGACATACGAATCGTTACAGGGACGGGTATAGAGGGTGTGTTGCCCGATGCCCGATGCAAGCGCATTATAGATGATGATATGATACCCTCGTTCCGGCAAGAAAAATACGGCGAGGGATTGTGTCTTGGTGCGTTGCGCATCCTCGAGGCGTGTTCTGAGGGAAGCGCACCGGAAGAACTGCTTGCCATGCGCTCTGTAACGCAACGCACTGCACCAAAAGAAGACAAGCTCATCGACGACACACTGTTGGATTGGCTGGGTGTACTGTTGGGAATAGCCTGTGTCTTGGGTGTAGTCTGGCTGTATAACTATCTGCGTTCGCGCTGCCCCCGTTGCGGGAAACACACGCTCAGGCGCCGTAGCAATACCCTTGTGGCGGCAACGACTTTCCATACGGGGCTGGGCGAGGAGATATGCACCTGTCGTCATTGCGGCTATCAGTCGCGCAAGACTTTTGTTATTCCCCGTATCCATATCTCTTCCGGTGGAGGTTCGGGCGGAGGCAATTTCGGCGGCGGAAGTTGGGGAGGCGGAAGCACTTCGGGCGGTGGCGCCGGTGGACGGTGGTAACAATGCACAATAGTGGTGTGTCGCCACAGACGACAGAGCGATGTACCATGCAACAAGCGTCTAACATTTAATATAAGAAAGCATATGAAAAAGTTTATGCCATGGATAGTGGCGGTATTAGTAATCGCAGTCATCTTTATCTGGGGTGCCGGCGGATACAACGATATGGTGAGCGAGCAGGAAGGTGTAGAGACGGCTTGGGCACAAGTGGAGAACCAATATCAGCGCCGTGCGGACTTGATTCCGAATCTAGTGAACACCGTCAAAGGCTATGCAGCCCACGAGAGCAGTACGCTGGAGAATGTGATAGCCGCTCGCGCCAAAGCCACGCAAGTGACGGTGAATGCAGCAAATGCCACGCCGGAGCAAATGGCTGCTTACCAGGCTGCACAAGGTGAACTTAGCCAGGCACTCGGGCGACTGATGGCAATTGCCGAAGCCTATCCTGACCTGAAAGCGAACACCAATTTCCGCGACTTGCAGGCACAACTCGAGGGTACGGAGAATCGTATCACCATTGCCCGCCAGAATTTCAACGAGGCTGCGAAGAACTACAACACGATGATTCGCCACTTCCCGAAGAATGTACTGGCTGCTCTCTTCGGATTCGAGAAGAAACCGTATTTTGAAGCAGAGACAGGTGCGGAGAAAGCCCCGCAAGTGCAGTTCTAATGGGGAGAGTGTCGTAGCCACATGATAGAGATAAAAGAGCATATTGAACGCGCCGTGTTGGTGGGACTTATCACGCCCGAACAGCCTGAGGAGAAGACACGCGAATATTTGGACGAACTCGCTTTTCTTGCCGATACCAACAAAATTGTACCCGTCAAGCGTTTTGTGCAACGGCTCGAACAGCCGAATACGGGGACTTATGTAGGCGAAGGAAAGATACAGGAGATCAAAGACTATATTCTTGCGCCGCACGCTGACGAAGACGGGGAGTGGACGGTATCGGTGGTTATCTTCGACGACGAACTCTCGCCTCGCCAACTGCGTAATATCGAGCGAGAGCTCAATGCCCTGCCGAACGGCAAGACTGGCAGCGTGCGGGTGATAGACCGGACAATTCTTATTCTCGAGATATTCCTCCAACGCGCACAGACAAGTTATGCGAAAACGCAAGTGGAGATGGCGCACCTGCAGTATATGCTCCCCCGATTGACCCGAATGTGGTCGCACCTCGACCGTCAGCGAGGCGGTGGGACCACTAGTCGTGGTATGGGTGAGACGCAGATAGAAGCCGATAAGCGTATCATCGGACAGCGTATCGCCCTCTTGCGTGAAGAACTCAAGAAGATAGACAAGCAGATGGCTACCCAGCGGCAGAACCGTGGCAAGATGGTGCGGGTGGCACTAGTGGGCTACACCAATGTGGGCAAGTCCACACTGATGAACCTGCTCAGCAAGTCGGATGTCTTTGCAGAGAACAAACTATTCGCCACACTCGACACGACGGTGCGTAAGGTAACGATCGACAATCTGCCGTTCCTCTTGAGCGACACGGTGGGATTTATCCGCAAATTGCCACACCATCTGGTGGAATCGTTCAAATCGACACTGGACGAGGTACGCGAAGCAGACTTGCTAATCCACGTGGTGGATATATCGCACCCGAATTTTGAGGAACAATACGAAGTGGTGGAAAAGACCATAAACGAACTTCTCACACACGAGGAGGAGATACAAGAAGGGAAACCTTGGTCGGGGAAAGGGCAACAGAAAAAAAGCGAGAAACGAGTGCGAGAGATACCTCGAATCGTGGTATTCAACAAGATAGACGCTTTCACATACACCCCAAAAGATGAGGACGACCTGACCCCCATTCTGCGGGAAAACTTGTCGCTCGAAGAACTGCAGAAAACTTGGATGGCTAAGCTACAGAACGATTGTATCTTTATATCCGCCAAGAACAAAGACAACATCGAAGCACTCAAAGAGCTGATGTATGAACGAATAAAAGCGATTCATATTCAGCGCTACCCTTATAACGACTTCATATTTCAAAAATACGAATAAATCATGACAAAGTATGTATTTGTGACCGGTGGTGTAGCTTCCTCGCTCGGCAAAGGAATCATTGCTGCCTCATTGGGAAATCTGCTCAAAGCGCGTGGGTTCCACGTAACTAATCAGAAATTAGACCCATATATCAATGTGGATCCAGGTACGCTCAACCCCTACGAACACGGGGAATGCTATGTGACCGAAGATGGGCACGAGGCAGATTTGGACCTTGGGCACTATGAGCGTTTCCTCGATGTGCGCACACACAAAGCCAACAACATCACCACCGGACGCATATACCAAACCGTCATCGAAAAAGAACGCAGAGGCGACTTCTTGGGCAAGACTGTACAAGTGGTGCCCCACATCACCGACGAGATAAAGCACCAAATACAACTGCTCGGCGAGACCGGCAATTACGATTTTGTCATCACAGAAATCGGCGGTACGGTGGGCGACATAGAGAGTTTGCCCTACATCGAGGCCGTCAGACAACTACACTGGGAACTCGGCAACAACTGCTGCTGCATACACCTGACTTATGTACCCTATCTGGCTGCAGCCAAGGAGCTGAAAACCAAACCGACACAGCACTCCGTAAAAGACCTGCAGCAAGAAGGCGTACAACCGGATATTTTGGTTCTCCGCACGGAGCATGAGATACCTATGGACATGCGCAAAAAGGTAGCTCTATTCTGCAATGTATCAGTAGATTGCGTTATTCAATCGTTAGATGCACCCACGATTTATCGTGTGCCACTGAATATGCAAAGCGAGGGACTCGACAAAGCCGTTCTACGCAAGACAGGCTATGATATAGACAAAGTGCCCGCTGCCGATATGACACGCTGGAACACATTCCTTTCGCACTTGGAAGGAGCAACCAAAGAGGTACGCATTGCCATCGTTGGTAAATATGTGCAACTGCAAGATGCATACAAGTCGATTCGTGAATCGCTGACACATGCAGCAGCATACAACGACCACAAATTAGTGCTTACCTCTATCCTTAGCGATGAGCTGACCGCTGAAAATGTGGCGGAAAAATTAGCCGGTCAACAAGGTGTTGTCATTGCTCCGGGATTTGGCTCACGAGGAGTAGAAGGCAAATTCGCCGCACTGAAATATGCACGAGAAAAGGGTATTCCTTGCTTCGGTATCTGTATGGGTATGCAATGTATGGCGATTGAATTTGCCCGTGACATATTGGGATATGCAGATGCCAACTCGACCGAATTCGCCCCCGACACGACCCATAATGTGATCGATATGATGGAGGCACAGAAAAAACTGGTCAACAAAGGAGGGTCTATGCGGCTGGGAGCCTACCCTTGCAAACTGAAAGCAGGAAGCAAAGTGGAGAAAATATATGCAGAATATACAGACAACCTGCAAGACGATATAATTTACGAGCGGCATAGACATCGCTACGAATTCAACCACACCTATCAAGACGCTTTCGAGAAAAACGGTATGGAATGTGTCGGACTAAACCCTGACTCCGGATTGGTTGAGATACTCTGCCTCAAAGACCATCCTTGGTATATCGGGGTACAATTCCATCCGGAATACTCATCCACAGTGCTACATCCACACCCTTTGTTTGTTGATTTTGTAAAAACAGCAACCCAAATTACGAAATAGGCCATGCGTACAATTATAGAACAAGGGCTCACTTTTGATGAGTATCTGACTCCTGCGCAAATAGAAGAGGCGGTCAAAAATGTAGCGGATCGTATCAATCAAGACTATGCAGGGCGCGAACCGCTGTTTGTATGCGTGCTAAACGGAGCATACATCTATGCCGCTGACCTGTATCGTCACATCAATCTGCACTCCGAAATTACTTTTGTACGACTGAAGTCCTACGAAGGCACATCGACGACCGGTAATGTTCAGATGATGATTCCGCTGCAAGAAGACATCAAAGATCGAGATATTATTGTCATTGAAGACATCGTGGACACGGGCATAACCATGCATGGGTTCAAGCAACTGCTCAAAGAGCAAGGGGCACGCTCGGTGGCTGTTACCTCGTTCCTATTCAAGTCGGAAGCACTGCAGTATGAAGATGCAAAACCTGACTATATAGGAGTGAGTATTCCGAATCAATTTATCTTGGGATACGGCTTAGACTACGATGGCTATTGCCGAAATTTGGACGCAATATATGTGTTAAGGAAGTAATCGAAATACCACCGCATACAAAAAGGCTGCCCTACTTTTGGGCAGCCTTTTTTGTGTATCTGTATCGAAGAGATTGGCTAATGTTTCTGGCGACGGAATGTCTGTGCACTAATGCCTGTATGAATACGGAAATACTTACAGAAACTGCTGGCTGTTGCGAAATTCATCGAGAAGGCAATCTCCTTTATCGACTCGTCCGATGAAAGAAGGCGTTGTTTGATTTCGCGCACTGCTATTTCGTTGATAATGTCAGAAGGTGTCTTATGCGCCACCTGATTGCAGATATAAGTCAGATACTTAGCCGAAATAGCCATTTGGTCAGCATACCAAGCCACTGGATAACGAGTGGTGCGATGACTCTCGAGCAGACGCATGAACTGCGAGAACAATCGCGTAGTACGGGTGCCTACCAAGTCGTTGGAAACAACCACTTTTCCTGTGAAAGCCTGCTGCTCACTCATCGACTCATCCACCCACGATATCATTTCGAATATAATAGCCTGCGCCAAGATATCGGCAATGCGTTTTTGGTAGGACCCTTCTTCGGAAACATACAACGCCACCAACTGCTCGTACGCCTCACATATTTTCAAACGTCGCTCCGTCAAATGGATAATCGGGTGATCAGCCAAGAACTGATACTTATTATACCAATCATCCTCCAGCCGCAGACACGAATAGGCAATATCGCTCAATGACTCTGCGGTGAACGAGAATATCTGGCACTGAAAATCAGGCGTATGCATATAATGCCCTAACAGAAAATCGGGCATAGAGAACAACAAGTCATTCTGCTGCACATCATAGCTCTCGCCATTCAACTCTATGCGCAGACGCCCTTGTTTGCACACAATGATTAACGCAGACGCTAAGGGCACTTGATTTGTATTCACCAAAGCATCTAAATCCTTCGAGATAAGGATGTTCTTGTACGGGAGTTTGTCTGTATCAAGCATATATATTTCCTTTTTTGCACATATTGTCCAAAAAGAGATACAAAAAATATTCCAAAAAGAATAGGCGCACGCCATTTAAGACATACGCCTACTCTATTCTATGCTTATGGAATACGATTGTGCCTATTTAGACAACTTTGTACTTTTGGCATTCGTCACTAGCCACACACCAGAGAATACCAACAAGATAGCTACGGCCTGCATCCATCCAAACACTGCGAGCCCCATAACGACCGATACTAGGCATGAAATAATCGGCTGGAAATAGTTATAGATAGCCACCTGTGTCGGGCGAAGTGCCTGCTGCGCAAAGGTCATCAAGATATATGCACAATAGGTTCCGAAAAAGACCACGAAGCCTACTTCTAAATAGGATGACAATGCAATGGTTTGCCATGGCAAAGACACGATATGGGCTGAAGTAAATGGCCAAATTGTCAATGTGGCGAACAGCATCATCCATTTCATACAAGTAACTACTGAGTATTTCTGTACCAATTTGCTAAATAGCACAAGATATGTAGCAAAGGAACATTGCGCCACCACGCACATCACAGCACCAATGGCATCCGTATAGGGATTTGCCGAAGGCTGCGCCGACGCCGTATGCGAGGTGAGTATCACCATCAATGCTCCAGACAGCGCCAAACTGATGCCGAGAATTTTCTGCCACGAGATATGCTCATGTAAGAAAATAGCCGAAAGAATCAACGAAATAATCGGCAGAGTGGTCGTCATAATGCTAGCATTGACGGGCGAAGTATAACTAATTCCGACTGTGTATAGCCCCTGATTGAATGTGATGCTGCACAAAGACGCCAAGAAGAAAAGCCCAATATCCCGCAATGGAACATGCTCCTGTTTTTGACCACATAAAGTTAGAATCAGCGATGTCAACCAAAAGCAGATTGCACCACCTGCCACTCGGAAAGAGACAATATCCAATCCGGAAAAATCGGAGCGCATAGCATCTTTTGCAAACGGTGCCATCAGCCCCCAACAAACGCACGCCATGGCTATGGACACATGGCGCAACCAAATCTTTTCTGTACTCATTTTTAGACTAAATTCGGGCGCAAAATTACTACATTTGCTGAATATGCGCAAATCTTTTTTCGGCTCGTAAAATGTATATGACAAAAAATCGGACCTTCCCGAATGGGGGAAGGTCCGACGATTATTGGACAAAGATGCCTTATGCTATGCGGGCAGCGGCGTCTTTGTAATACTTCTGGTTGACAAAGACATCCGTTGTGTACGGGTTGATATGGCGTTTCTTGGCTTGGCAAATGATGTAACCTAATGCTATCACATTGACAATCAATGCGCAAGCACTCACTACAGTCATCGCTGTTGGGTCGGCATTGACACTTGTGCCTGCCTCGATACCGTTGAGCGTACCGTCGGCATAGAGCGTCGGCAATACAACCCAACTATGCGCTTTCTCGCCCGTATTCCAAAATATCTCTTGGAACAAGGGGAAGCACTGAGCAAACATACACCAGATAGCCAATGTGTTGGCACGGTTTTGAATCCAACCACCACGATTCCAGCAGATAGCAGCGATAGTCGGTGCCAGCAACAAAGCCACACCACAGTACCACGAGTGGGTCGGCAAGCAGTTGTAGGTATAAGCAAAGTTCCACACATCATAGACAAGGATATACACCCATGTCATATCCGGCCACAACATATCAGTCTTATCCTTCGACGAATAGACCGACCACCACGCCGTCATACAGAAGATATTGAGCAGACCTGCCACACCGTTCATCACATTGTGCCAGCCGCCATAGAGCCACACACCCTCGTTCGAGAGACGCCAAACACCCCACCCCGTAATAGCAGACTCAAAGTCCGAGCATACAGCAATCAGGATATTTATAGCCACGATAACAAACGGGAAACAACGGAACCAGTGCTGTTTACCGATACCGATTTCGTACTTAATGAGCATAAAACCGATACAACCGGCGAGGGCAGCATAGAGTTTCGCATAGTGGAACCAACCGCCCATATAGAGGTGGGTCGGATTGGTGAGCGCCCACTCTGCCCCGCAGGAAGCACCGATAGCAATAGCAAGAAAATAGATAGTAAGAGCCGCAGGAATGACACCGAAAGTGATAATTCCGCCCCATTTGGTACGGCGGGCAAACTCGTTGCAGAGAATCAGCCCCACCAAGACCGCAAGCAGCATAAGCCACTGCGAGAGCGCATCCGCTCCATAGACATGAAATAACATAAAGTATTGATTTTAGAATGTGTTGATAATATATTCCTATTTGCCGTCACCGATTATCTATAAGACTCGAAAATTATCTATACGGATTATCCAATAACAGTAATAGACAATCCATTATCCACAAACTCCACGCCACTTTTCCATATAACCTATGCAGCACCCATTCAATGGGCTACAAAATGAATTTATTCTGTTTTTTGGAACATGCAGACAACTTATAGGATAGCGAATTTTTCTAAATAATTGGATAATTCGACGAAAAGCAGTACCTTTGCAATAGTAATAGCAACTATGACAGAGCACGGCATACAGATATACGAGCGATACGAGGCCATAGACCCACAGGCGTGGGATAGGCTTGTGCAGGAAAGCGATACGGCTACTTGGTTCCAGACAAGGGAGGCGTATCGGTTCTACACCTCACTGCCGCAGGAGATGACACCCTTTGTGTATGCCGTAGCGGAACGGCCACGCCGAACCACTCCCGAAGGTAGCAGTCTGCCAAGCGCAATACATAAGGAAGCAGCATGTACCCATTCCCTTCGGCTAACGGGCATCGTGGTTGGCTATATCACACAGACGCGAAGCAAGGTTAAGCAGTTCTTCACTCGCCGTGCCATTATCATCGGCGGGGCTATGCTGGCTGAGGCTATCACAAACGAAGCACTCACCGCATTACTCACTGCCGTACGCCAAGGGCTGCAACGGAAGGCTATTTACATCGAACTGCGCAACTTCCACGACTACAGCCGCTGGCGGAGTGTGTTCGAGGCGAATGGTTTTACCTATCAGCCACACCTGAATTTCCATATCGACACCTCCTCGCTTGCTGTAGTGGAACAAAACCTCGGCAAGAGCCGGAAACGAGACATCCGCACTTCGATACGCGACGGCATTACCCCCGTGCAGGAACCGACTTTGGAGCAAGTGCGGGAGTATTACACTCTTTTGGAGACACTCTATCGCACCAAGGTTAAAACGCCTCTTTTCTCGTGGGCGTTCTTCGAGCAACTCTACCAAACAGAGGGTGGGCGGTTTCTGCTCTGTACCTACGAGGGGCGTATCATCGGCGGAACGGTTTGTGTCTGTCTGCATGGGAAAGGCGTGTACGAGTGGTTCGTCTGTGGCGAGGACGGCAAGTACGAACACATCTTCCCCTCATCGTATGCCACCTATCTGGGTATTTGCCATGCGGCGGAGGGCGACTATCCGCTGTTCGACATGATGGGAGCAGGCAAACCCGATGAGGCTTACGGGGTACGGGATTTCAAGGCACGCTTCGGAGGCAAAGAAGTGGAACACGGGCGCTATCTCTGCGTCTGCCATCCGCTACTCTACCGCCTTGGCACGCTCGGCGTTAAGATACTGAAAAAGAGATGACGGCAAGACTTTGGACAATACGCATTACGAGTGCACTCCTCTACAAAGTAGGGGTGCATTTCCCCTATAATCCCGTGCGGATATGGGCAATGCGCCGATTAGGGTACACCATTGGCGAACAAGTCTATATCGCAGGTGATTTAACTATCACACAGAACTTTATAGAAAATCGTGGGACGCTCTACATCGGCAACCGGGTATCGATTGCGCCCTGCGTGATATTGGCGCTTATTAGCCATGCGAACGCCTCTGCTATCCGTAAATACATACCCGTTCGTGGGGGGGGTACGAATAGAAGATGATTGTTGGATAGGGGCAGGCGCTATCATTCTCAACGGCATAACGATAGGCAAAGGCAGCGTAGTGGGCGCAGGTGCAGTAGTTACAAAAGATGTTCCGCCATACACCATCGTAGCCGGCAACCCCGCACGCAAGATAAAGGAAATACCGATAGAAAAATGAATATACTGATAGACATAGCACACCCAGCACATGTACACCTGCTGCGGAATTTCTATGCGGAGATGACGCAAAGGGGACACAAAGTAATCGTTACCGTCAAGGACATCCCCTCTGCACGACAACTGCTGGATTTATATCATATTCCGTATATCTTCTTAGGAAAGAAGTCCGATAGGTTGGCAGGGAAAGCCATAGAGCAACTACGCTATAACTGGGAGGTGTGGCGTATCGCACGACGGGAACATATCGATGTGGGTATCGGCTCTTCTATCACTTTGGCGCATGTGAGTCGGGTGTGTCGGATGAAGAGTATTATCCTCGACGATGACGATGATGCGGTGGAGCCGCTGTTTGCTAAGTATGCGCACCCTTTTGCGGATGTGATTCTCTCGCCCGAAGGAACACCACGCAAGTCAAAGAAAACCATTTACTATCCCTCCTACCACGAGTTGGCGTACCTGCACCCGAATCGCTTTGTTCCAGATGTGTCGGTGCTGGACGATGCGGGCATTCGCTACACAAAGATAGATGGAGTTGTGAGCGAAGTAGAGCCATATTTTGTGTTGCGGTTTAATGCCTTTAAGGCGCACCACGATGTAGGCGTGGTAGGACTGACTATCGAGAACAAACGCCAGTTAGTGGACTACCTGAGCCGGCACGGACGAGTGTTTATCACCACAGAGCGGAATATTGACGAGGAGTTCTTGCCGTATCAGTTGCGGGTGTCGCCTGAGAAAGCGCACTCACTGATGTACTACGCCACGATGCTGGTAGGGGATAGTCAGACTATGACATCAGAAGCGGCAGTATTGGGTACGCCTGCTATCCGTTGCAACACTTTCGTAGGGCGCATACACTATTTGGAAGAGGAGGAACACCGCTACGGGTTAACTTATGGTTTCCGCCCTGAACAGTCGGAGGAGATGTTCCGAAAGATAGAGGAACTGCTCTCGCTCGGCACAGCAGCACTACACACAGAGTGGGCAAAGCGTCGCCAAAAACTCCTCGCTGACAAGATAGACTACACGGCTTTTCTTGTGCGGTTTGTGGAGGAGTTTAGAAATTAGGAGTTTAGAATAAGTTGAGCGTTGAGGGGTATGCGTGGGGGATTAAGCGTTGAGGGAGGAAGCGAAGGACTCGGCCTCTGACAACTGGTTTATCTTTCCGACATCGATCATTCGGTAGTCCTTCGGGATATAGGCGGAAAAACGATGGGTGGAACACAAATCAAGATACAAATCTATCAACGAAAAAACAGGTCCACGCTCTGCCACCACCGACTCCATAGCCTCGAAAATACGAGGAGAGAACAGTTGCATACCCGAAAACGCCAAGGGCGTTAAACCATCTGCCGTAAGCAGCGAGGCCGGACGCAATGCCCCCGTAGCGATATTTGTCCAACCAGACAAGTGCATATCAGCATCAAACAAAAGATAGCGTTGCGTCTGGCGACGACTAACCACCAGCAGCCCCATCTCATCGGGGCTGTAGGAACGACACAAGGCTGGAATATCTATTGTGCTCAAAATATCGACATTGCATACCAAAATCGGTTCATCGCCCGCCAACAGTGTTCGGGCATGATACAATCCCCCACCCGTTTCCAATAACTGCGCACGCTCATCGCTCAAGGCTATGGAACAACCGAAATTGTGTTGCTCCATCAAGTAGTCGGCTATCTGGTCGGCAAAATGGTGCACATTGATAACCATATCGGTGATACCCGCCGAGCGAAGACGCTCTATCTGCCACTGCAACAAAGTTTTCCCCGCCAAAGGCAGCAACGCCTTGGGGTGCGAATCGGTGAAGGGCTTGAGCCGCGTGCCAAGACCGGCCGCAAAAATTATGGCTTTCATAGAAACAGCGGATGGTTTTTAATCAACAATATCGTTTTGTATAACAAGAACTTAGAGATTACGCTCGATGTTTTGCTCACGGTGTATGAGATGCACGGGGAGATGGTAGGTGTCGTGCAAGAAATGAGCCGTCGCCTCTGCGCAATAGACCGAGCGGTGCTTCCCGCCCGTACAACCGAAACAAATCTGCAAATGGGTGAATCCTCGCTCCATATATCGCTCCACATGGTGGCGCAACAAGGGATAGAGTTGGTGCAAGAAGGTGAGAATCTCGCCATCTTGCTCTAAGAAATCGATGACAGGCTTATCCAAGCCCGTGAGCGACTTGTACTGCTCGTACTTGCCGGGATTGTGTGTCGAACGGCAATCGAAGACATAGCCTCCGCCATTGCCCGATGTATCGGCGGGAATACCACGCTTATAGGAGAAGGAATAGACCGTGATATGAAGAGATGGTTCGGGAGTGGTTCGGGAATCGATGGATTTTGCAGGTTCAGAGAGAGGGCGGGAAACGGTGGATTTTTGCGTGTCCGAAGATGCAATGGGAGATGTATTGGATACGCCTAATTGGCTACTGAGAGCATAGATATAGGGGTAAGACGACTGCAATGCGGGCGACTGAGCGAAAAGGGTTTGCAGATTGCGAAGCGCAAAGGGAATAGACTGCAAGAAGTGCGGCTTGCGCTCGAAATAGCCCCGATAGCCATACGCCCCCAACACCTGCAGCGTGCGGAACAGCACAAAATGCGGCAAAGAACAACGGAACAAGTCGGTATCGAATGTTTGCTGCTGCTTGGTGAAGATGTGTTGCTGCTCATCAAGGTATGCCTCAATCAGCGACTGACGCAGCGTATCGGGGAAATTGGCCTTAGCCTGCCACAAGAACGAAGCAATGTCGTACTGCACAGGACCACGGCGTCCGCCCTGAAAGTCAATAAAATAGGGCTGCAAGCGGTCGCCACACGGAACAACCATGACATTGCGGCTCTGGAAATCACGATACATGAATCCTTCGATGATATGCTGCAGCAAATAATCGGTAAGCGCATCGAAATCGTTCTCCAACAAGTCCTCGCGAAACTCAACGCCCGTCCCCTTCAGGAAACAATACTTCCAATAGTTCAAATCCCACATTACGGAACGATGGTCAAATGCCGGCACCGGATAGCAGACCGACCAATCGAGCCCAACCGCTCCCTCTATCTGTATATGCGCCAAAGTGCGCAGAGTACGCTCGAGAAAATCCACCGACTCGGGCGAGAATTGCCCCGTAGTGCGCCCCTGCTCGATATAATCGAACAGCAAAGTGTCGCCCAAATCGTTCTGCGTGTAAGACAATTCATCGGCAGCGACGGACAATACCTCCGGCATGGGCAACCCCAACGAACGAAAATGGCGGGCAAGCACAATAAACGCATGGTTTTCCTCACGAGATGTGCCCTCGACACGAATCGTGGTGGAACCACCCGCATAGAAATCTCGGAAATAGCGACGGTTGCTACCCGATGGGCTGAGCGCAACAGAACGCTCCAACTGTGTATTTGACAAAGAAGTCATACGAAAAAAGAATAAGCAGACAGAACTGCAAGCAGGAAAAATCAGTCAGCGGGGGCACATTTCAGCCACACGACGGCATCGTCCTCTAGCGTCCATTGTGGCAAAGTTGCCACGAGCTGATAGCCCAAGGTGCGATAAACCGACTGGCACGGTACATTGCTTGCTGCAATGACAGCATAGAGCATACGCAAGCGCAAAAACAAGAACGCATACTGCTCCAACTCGACCATAATGCCGTGCGCATGCCCCTGCCCACGAAAAGCGGGGCTGATATACAAGCCCAGAGCCGCACGGCGATTGCGAATATCGAGATCGAATAAATCGACACAACCGACCGTTGCCACAGCTCCTTCCTCGCCCACAGACTCGGCTATCAAGCGCAACTGGCCATCTCGATAGAGGTCGCCCGTAGTGGATTCGATATAAGCACGCAAATCTTGCTGCGAGAGCGGATTGTGCGTAGAAGACGACGCCCACGCAGCGGCATCGTTCTCCCACTGATAGAGAAACGGCAAGTCGGAAGGTTCGAGTTTGCGAAGGCGTATCATAAGCAGGGCGGATACAAAAAATGGGAATAGATAAGTTAATGCGAGCCGAATAGACGGGACAACCACGAGCGATGCTTCGGGGATGATTCGGCAAGTGCACTCTCGGGAACGGGCTGCAAGGCACGCCCGGAATGAATCATCTGATAGATAATCCCCCAATCGGGCAGACCACCCAAATTGCGGTCGTCGATAAAAACATCGGCCGTTAGTTTGCGGCTCAAGCGCTCCGAAGGCTGCTCATCGGGATAGTTGGAATTGACGGCATAGAACTCCAAACCGCGCGAACGGCAGTAGTCCACCGCCTCTTGCAACAACTCGCCCTCACGCACCGTCCAGAGAATGAGTTGATACCCGTCCTGTTCCTGCAAACGCCGCAGCGTTTGAATAGCGAAGGGAATCGGCTTACCGATACGAGGGTACTCGTGGGTAACGATAGTGCCATCAAAATCGACTGCAATAGTCATAGCCGCAACAATTTAATAGGTTTCTTCGTAATGAGGACGACTGAGCTCAATCTCAATTTTGCGAGCAGTGGGCTTGGTGAAATACCAACCAATGGCGGCAATGGCGGCTACCCACATCATAGAACGATAGCAGCCGAACAGATAGAACGCCACGACACCCAACGGCATGGCATTGCTAACCAACACAATACGGAGAGCCGCATAACGGCGATAGAGCCGAAAACGGCGCTGCTCATCCTGCTCACGAGAAAGGCGTTTGCACAAGAGACTAAAACCATATAACCCGCCCGGGATAGACAACAGGGCATCGAAAATGACAATATACTGAATGGTCTTGCCCGCTGCCGACATAGTGTCCAACGGCAAATAATAGCCCTTGCTATACAAGAAATACATCAGCGTGACGACCAACAAGGTAAGCACCATAATGCCGTAGTAGTACCAATTGAGTTGGCGTGCTACGACTTGTTCGTTGAGAGGAGAGGATTGTGCCATATAAGGGAAACAAATTATGGGGATTGCGCTCCCCGTTCTACAATAATATAAGCATGTCAGGCATGGAAATCGATGCGATTGACAATGGAACGCCCCAAAGTAATCTCATCGGTATATTCCAACTCATTGCCTACCGCCACACCGCGCGCAATCTGGCTGACCCGAGGAGGCTCCGCAAAATTGGCATTCTGCAGACGGCGGTAGATATAGAAATTGGTAGTGTCGCCCTCCATCGTGGTAGGCAACGCCAAAATGACCTCGTGAATCTGCTCCGGCTCAATACGCGCCACCAATGAATCGATTTCAATGTCCTTGGGGCCTACGCCATCCATTGGATTGATGATACCACCCAGAACATGATAGACGCCCGTATATTGCCCCGTATTCTCGATAGACATGACATCCTGCACATTCTCGACCACACAGACCGTCTGATGGTCACGATGGCGGGACTGACAAATAGGACATACATCGGTGTCGGAGATATTGTGGCAAACGCGGCAATAATGTACCTCGGACTTGAGCTGCGTAAGCGCACGGGCAAAAGCATCGACATCCGTCTGAGGCCGACGAAGCAACTGCAACACCAAACGCAATGCCGTCTTACGGCCTACCCCCGGAAGGGAGGCAAACTGGTTGACGGCATTCTCGAGCAATATAGACGGATACTGATTCAAACGATACCTTGATTACGGTACAAAGGTACGGCAAAATAATGAACTATGCAACTCAAAAAAGCAGTGGAGACCGCCAAAACATAGCAAAACAAGCCATAAGCAGTCGGAAAAAGTCATGAGGAGCAGAATGGTACGGGGATTGTACCAATACAGACAGGCTACTCGGCATCAAAAGTACGGGTAGAAAAATAAGAGGCATTGTAGTCGGCGGACATCTCCTCACCATACGACCAAAACAGCGTGCCATCGTCGAGAAGGATATGGCCATCGGGCGTAAAGCCGGAAAATGGACCGATACCATACAGAATATGCTGCTGTTTGGACTCCTGCAGACGTTCATTCTCCCGCTCATAGTAGGCACGAACGGACAGCGAATCGACCGAACTGAGTAACGAAGAAAGACGATAGTGCTGGGTGATAATCGATTTGCCGCAAGCTTTCTCTAACGACCACTTGCCGGAAATCGTGCCATAGACTACCCCATCCTGCGAATCGGCCTGACGCAACTCCTCCTGAAACGAGTGGTCTGACTCAAAGATGATACACGCCTCGACGGTGTCGTTAAGCGAATAGCGCCATGCGGAATAGGCTACCAGACGCTGCTCGGTATCACTCAGGCTACACGAAGCAAAAAAGACAGAGAGGACAAAAAGAAAAGGAAGTTTTTTCATATTGGATAGAACGAAATGGATTGTTCAAGGAAGTGGGATTTGTGTTGTACTATTGGATGAGTTGCGTTACCGTCCAAATCACAAAGGAACAACGACACGCCCTATAGGTAGACACCCACACCCGCCGACACAAACTCGACCTTGGTGAGATGCGCCTTCATAGTACCTTGCACAAAGAGATGGTACGGAAGGCGATAACGAAGGACTATCTGGGTATAGAGCCAGCCATCCGGATACCCGGCAGAACCCGCTTTGAGAAGGTCGTAGCGATAGAAAATGCCCCGATTCAACCGCCCCGATTCGGACGCTACGGCATCAGAATAGGGCTCTAAGTTTTTGACAGGGTCAAGCAGATAGACCCCAAAATGGAAGCCCGCCGTGAAATGACCGACCACGAACTCCGGCTGCAGGCTGACGCCCAAACGCCAACAATCACTGCCATCGGAACGAGCCGCCGAGAGATTGGTCTTACGGAAATTCGTCTGACGGGGACGATACGCCCCATCGTAGAAGACATCAACACCTCCTCCGAGCCGGAATATGCGATGTGCTCGCCAATAGGCTGCCGCCTGCAACTCACAGGCAAAGAAGGTCTGACGGTCTTGATAATAGACCTGACGGCCACCGGCGGCAAAGGCGAACTCCACCTCCCACTTACGGAGCGGAACTGCAGAAGAAACGGATTGATTCGGTGTGGATTCGGCTGACTGCGGCTGATAGCGCACGCCAACTTCGCCCGAAAAGATATTATACCCCGAATTGGGCTGTACCATACTGCCATTGCTGATATGATACCAACCGCCTGCCGCCAAAACGCTCCAACCATCACGGATAGGGAACTCGAAATACATTGCCTCCGGGAAATGAAAATTGAAGACACTGCCTATACAACTATTGGCATCGGCAAGCGTGGTATAACGCAAATCGGGCGAGACGGTATTGCGATAGGTGCGTGTCAGGAAAGCCGCCCCTACTCCCGGACGCAAGCCCCACACGAAATGGGGACAACGAATCAGCGGTACATCTAAGAATAGATATGGTGTGACTGCACTGCCGAGCAGACTTCTGTCGCCTAAATACCAATAACCCAATGCGACACCGATAGAAGCGTTGTTCCAATCGCGCAAACCCTGCCAATCGGGATGAAACGCCACAGCAAACTCAGCATTCCATGTAGGCCCTATCCATTGCCCTTTATGCCTCGCCACAACATCCACCTTGTCGTCGGGCATGATGGCTCCACCCCGAAACGACAGACGATAATCTATCGGTAACGCAAACAGCGACCCATAGACGGCACACAAAAGGGCTATGGTACAGAAACGGCGCATATCAAGAACAAAGAGATTGCAGGAGTTGAAGTTCCTCAGCCGAAAAAGAAAGATTCTGCATGGCCGCCAAATTGTCGGACAACTGTACCACAGAACTTGCGCCCACGATGACACTGGTTACGCCCTGTCGAGCAAGCAACCACGCAAGCGCCATCTGGGCTATAGACTGTCCACGAGCAGCTGCCGCATCGCCCAAACGACGGGTGCGCTCAACAACGGAATCCGTGATATCCGCACGATGGAGAAACACCTCACGAGCCGCACGGCTATCCGACGGGATACCCTGCAGATAACGGTCGGTGAGCAAGCCTTGCGCCAACGGAGAGAAACAGATAAAACCCGAACCTGCCGACTCTGCCACCGGCAAATTATGCTGCAATGTGTCTTGCACCAAGAGATTGGCACGATACTGACTCAATACACAAGGGACATGAGCCGCGGCAAGATATTCGTAGCAAGCCTGCTGACGGTCAGCCGGATAGTTGCTCAGACCCACATACAGAGCCTTACCCGCACGGACAATATCGACCAACGCCTGCATTGTTTCCTCAATAGGTGTATTGGGATCGTAGCGATGGGAATAGAAAATATCAAAATAGTCCAATCCCGTACGGCGCAGACTCTGGTCACACGAGGCAATGAGATACTTGCGACTGCCACCGTCGCCATAAGGACCCGGCCACATACCATAACCTGCCTTGGAAGAGATAATCATCTCGTCCCGATGCGCCGACAAGTCCTCACGCAAGACACGACCGAATGTGCGCTCCGCCGAGCCCGGTTCCGGACCATAGTTGTTCGCCAAATCAAAATGCGTAACACCCGCATCGAACGCATGAAGCAGCATAGCCCGTGCCGTATCAAACGAATCGACACTGCCGAAATTGTGCCAAAGCCCCAATGAAATGAGCGGAATCTGCAGCCCGCTCGCACCTGCATAACGGTAATACACTGAACTTAATTATGAATTAAGAATTACTACAAACCTCGAAACGGCAACTAACAGGAGCGGGAGAGGAGACGACGGACAAGGCGAATCAGTTCGCCTACCCAAAGTACCAACGAGGTAGATGCTATGATAATCAACCAATCCTGCCAACGCAAGCCGCCCTCTGCCACATTGAACATCACCTGAAGCCCCGGCATCTCGACCACGAGCAACTGCCCCACGAAGATAATGCCCGCTATGAGCAAGAACCACTTGGTATTCTGCCACGAAAGACCGTGGAAAGCCGACCGATTGGTCATGAACGCCTTGGCGTTGAACAAGTTCCAAAACTGCAAGAACACAAAGAAAGTGAAGAACAGCCCCAACTCGTACGGGGTCAGTCCGTTCTGAGTACCAAAGGCAAACGAGAGGTCGGTAAACGAAATGGTGGCGGTATGCTCGAACAGCACCAGCAGGCTCAGCATGAGCGCCGTAAAGATAATCCCTATAGCCACAATCTGTCCGCCGATACCCCGCAAGAGCGGCTCGTTCTGGGGACGAGGACGGTCGCGCATGACACTATGCGTGGGCGGCAGCGAAGCCAACGCCAATGCAGCAAAGGTATCCATAATGAGATTGACCCACAACATCTGCGTGACGGTAAGCGGCGAATCCGTACCCGTGAAAGCACCGATAGCCACCGTAAGACACGCCGTGACATTGACCACCATCTGGAACAAAATGAAACGCTTGATATTCTTATAGAGCGAGCGTCCCCACATGACGGCATTGGCGATAGTGGCAAACGAGTTGTCCATGATGGTCATATCGCTGGCCTCTTTTGCCACTGCTGTGCCGTCGCCCATCGAGAGCCCTACATTGGCGGCATTGAGCGCTGGTGCGTCGTTGGTACCATCGCCCGTAACGGCTACCACCTCGCCCAACTTACGCAACAGGCGAACGGCACGCTCCTTGTCGTTGGGGCGGGCACGAGAGATAATTTTGACATCGGGCAGGCGCTCCATGAGTTGTTCGTCCGTCATGGCGGCTAACTCGGTGCCTAACAATATATTACGCTCGGTATCGTTATCCGACCACAAGCCCAACTGGCGACCTATTTCCTTCGCCGTACCCGGCGCATCGCCTGTCACAATTTTGACCCGAATACCCGCCTCGGTACACTCCCTGATAGCCGCCGGCACATCGGCACGAATGGGGTCGGCAATCGCTACCACGCCTATCCATGTCAGCCCGCCGCCCCGCACAATCTGCTCGAGCGGCAAGTCCTGCTCGCTCTCGATACACGCAAACGCCAGCGTGCGAAGCGCTTTGGCCTGATATTGCGCCAACAGCGCACTATATTCGATAAACTCGTCTGCCGTCAGATTGCAATAGTCGAGCAGCACATCGGGTGCTCCTTTGACATAGACCACCTGCCGCCCCGTCAGCCGAGAAAGCACCCGTGTCGCCATGAACTTACGCTCTGTGGAGAACGAGAGGCGCTCCACTATCTCTATCTGCTCACGCAGAGGGGCATACGACACGCCTTGGTCGTGCAGCCACAGCAGCAATGCTCCCTCCGTCGGATTGCCGATGGTTCGGATATGGTTCGGGTCGGAATAGTCAAGATTGGCCGTTGAGTTCGCCACAATACACTCCTCAATGCGCTCCGACACAGGGTCTTGGCTGAGCCGCTGCCCCGCCAACCCGACAAACTCGGTGGTCTGCACCCGCATCTGGTTCTGCGTGAGCGTGCCTGTCTTATCGGTGCAGATGACCGACACAGCCCCCATGGTCTCGCATGCATGCATCGTGCGAGGCAGGGTGTTCTGTTTCATAAGGCGCTTCATGCTGAACGCAAGACTCAGCGTAACCGCCATGGGTAGTCCCTCGGGCGTTGCTACTACAATGAGCGTGACAGCAATCATAACGCTATCGAGCAGGTACTTGACCATATCGACATCCAGTGCGGTATGCCCTGCCGCAAAATATGCCAGCACACGCCCTATCAGCACCAGTGCCGCAATGGCGTAACTGACCTTGGTGATGACACCCGCCAACTGCTTGAGGTTCTGCGTGAGCGGCGTGTCGCCATCGTCCCGCACCTGCGCCGCACGGAACACCTTGCCGCACGCCGTATGGTCACCCACGGCAAAAACACGCGCCGTGCAATCGCCCTCCAGCACGGTACACCCCTTCATCACTTGATTGGATGGATAGGTGGCATCGGGGTCGAACTGCGTCGGGTCGATCGTCTTGCTACACTGCGGTTCGCCCGTGAGCGACGACTCGTTTAACACCAGATTCATTGCCTCCAACAACTCGGCATCGGCAGGCACCTCCTCGCCCGTCTCGAGCAGAATGATGTCGCCCACGACCACCTCACGGCGGGGCACCTCTTGCACATTGCTATCTCGAATCACCTTGACAGGAGTATCATCGTTCACCTCGTTGAGGCTGCGGAAGGTCTTCTCGTTCTGCCGCTCGAGGATATAGCCCACACTTGTGGCGAGCAGCACCGCAATGGCAATACCTATCGGCTCGAAATAGGGCGTAATGCCCGTCTTGCCGCCCCATACACCCTGATAGAACGATATAGCCGCCGAGAGCAGCAACGCCACAAGCAGGATAGTGATAAGCGGGTCCATCTCGAAGCGGCGATTCGCCTTGTCGTACTTGCCGCCAAAGAACGCCACCAAATAGGACAACGCACACAGCACAAGCAGGATGACCGGTGCTATCCACACCCCATGCGGGAGCGATACGCCCGCCAAAGCAGCGACACCCAATCCGAGAGTCGCCAAAATGGCTGCCGAAAAACTAAGCACTACCAACGAGTAGTGCCTACAGTTGCACACTCGGCTCCAGAGCGTCTCCTCTTTGGGCGGAGTAAGTATATTTTGTCCGTGTCGGCTGCGGCTTTCTGCCACCTCGGCAGCAGTCAGCCCAGTATAGTGATGTTCGGTCATAGTATGGTCGATGTATGTAGGTAGACGCAATAAAGAAATAGGCGATTAGAAATGATAGGTAACACCTGCTACAAAGTTGATACCCTCTGTCTGGTAGCCGTACCAAAGGTCGTTGTGGCGGTGAATGTAGTTGTTGAGTTGGAGGAACACAGCGAGGTTCGGCTGCTGCCCTGCACGATGCGCCTGCTTGCCTACCACGGTCTCGTATTGGCAGCCCAAAGACAACTGCACAGTCGGTTTGAGTTTGCGCTCGTACGATCCGTTCTCATCGGCTTGCGACACCAAGGCCGTACGACTGCCGGCGAAGATATTGTCGCTATAGAGCGTCCAATGGCGGTCGATGCGTGCGTCGATACGCACGTGTGCGTCCCATTTGGCACGATCGTACACGCCGTTCTTGCGCAGCACTACGCCCTCGTAGCCGCTCTTACGCAGCACACGGGTGTCGTCGGTCTCGCTTGCCTCGGTATCCTCGAAGCGGAATGCCTTCCAGAAATAGTAGTTGCCACCCAAGTGGATGGTGATAATGTCCTGATAGTGGTACGAGAACGCCGCCCCTATCTTACCCCGTCCGTAGTCGGAGTAGAAGTACGAAATCGTCCCCGGCAGCATATCCACCCCGCGCGAGGTGGTCTGCGCAATGGTAGCCAGTGTGGTCAGTTGGTTAATCTGATAGGCATAGCCGCCATAAATATCAATCAACAAATCACGATAGGGGCGGATATGGAAACCTAACTGCGCATCAATGGGCGTATAAGGCGCTGCGTGGTGCGAGGTGATGAGCGGGTGCACATTGCGATAGGGAATGGCATTCATGCACGCCTCTACCGTACCCATACTCAGCGAACCTGTGGCCGAGCCGTAGAGAGTGAGCCACTGCTTGGCTATCTGTGCCTCGAAATCGACCTTAGGTGCAGGGGCAAAAGTAACATTGTCCAGATTGGAGAGGTACTTGCCTCGCCCGATATTGAGATTGAACTGTACGCCTGCGTGGATAGAGAAGCGGTTGCCCAAATACGCATAGTAAGGCTCAATGTGCAGCGAGTGGCGGGCGTTGTACAGGCTGTCGGCGTAGAGCGAAGTCTGCATGAACGAGTTCTGCATATAGAAGTTGCCGCCCACATGATGTTCGTTGCTGTGCCAATCGACATTGGCGGTGGTGCGCAACTGGTGTTCGCTGACCTCCTTGGGCATGGCAAACAGCGTATAACCCACCTGCGCCTTGTATTGGATATCCGATTTTTGGGTGTTGCGCACACCCACAAATGCATCCACATTCCATATCGTCTGCTTGTCGGCCGCCTCGAAGTCCTTGAAGTGGTCTATGGTCAGCCCCTTGTCGCCAGCGTAGTAGCGGCCATAGCGGGTGTAGAACTTGTTCGCTCCCCGCACGCCAAAGTACAACTCGGCAGTGGTAAAGGGATGGCGGAAATCGAAGCCCACCTGCGTGCGGCTATTGGTGCGAAGCCCCCACTCGGCACGATGGTTGGCATAGACATCGAGAATGCTGTTCTTCTGGTCGTCGAGGTGGTAGGCAAAGTCGAACAGCGTATTGGTATGCCCTATGCCGCCCCTGACAAGTCCATTGTAGGTTTGCGGTGCAGAGAAGCGAGTCGGCTGGCTCAACAGTGGGTTGATATTGAAGTCAGGCGACACCGATGCCACATAGTCGGAATAATGTACCTCGGCAGGCGGGAAGGTTGTCTCCACGGCCTGCGGTTTGGTGGCTATCTTGCCCGCCTGTTGCACGACGGGCTGGAAATCACGCTCTACGGTTACATTGCGGTTGAGCGTCGTATCTTGGGCGTATGCGCAGCAAACAACAGCCGTGGCGCACACGAGTAGGCATAATCTGTTAGTCTTCATCTTCTTCCGTTACTTGTTCGTTCTCTTTCTCGTCGAGGTCAGCGATACGCTCGCTGACCATTTGGGCTATATCGTCGTTAGCGTGGTAGTTTGCCTGCAGCGTGAGCAGATATTGGCGAGCCTGGAAATCGTCACCACGGCTATGGTTTATGTCCGAGAGCAGCACCAATGCCCGCGCCAACCAGTACTGTTGTTGGGTGTTCATGGCAGCAAACGCCATCACCTCCTCCTCGGCTTGGTCGAGGTTGCCCTGCTTGTAGTAGCAGTCGGCTTTCAGGTATTCGGACTCTGCCCCCACGGCAGTGCGCACCTCTTTCGAGAGTGGCGCAAGGTCGTCGAGCGCCTGGGTGTATTGTTTCTCGGCTATATAGGCTTTCGCACGGTTGTACAACGCCTCCGAGCGTACCTCGTCGGTCGGGTTGTCGGCAAGTATCTGTGCGGCAATGTCTATGGTGGCTTGGTGCCGCCCGAGGTAGTAGCTGCAGCGCAAGATACCAAGGCGTGCGATGTCGGTGTTCTCGCGCGAGGAGGCAAGCGAGAGCATGCGATAGAAGTATTCGAGCGAGGTCTGGTAGTCCTTTTGGTCGTAGGACAAGCCTGCTACCCGCATGCACGCCTCCTCTATATACGGGTTGCCCGACAACTCCGCCAACGCCTTGTATTCCCGCAGTGCATCGGTGGTATTGCCCAATCGGTAGTAGGCATCGGCAGCATAGTACTGCGCTGTGGTGCAATAGCGTCCGCCC
This sequence comes from bacterium, assembly GCA_963591775.1. Lineage (GTDB taxonomy): Bacteria > Bacteroidota > Bacteroidia > Bacteroidales > Paludibacteraceae > Colicola. The sequence goes on along the minus strand of CAVATM010000004.1, from coordinate 40,076 downwards.
GTGCAGTAGTGCGTCAGATAGGACGAGAGCGCATCGGCTGCCTTCTGGTAGTTGCCCTGCATATACTGCAACTCGGCGGCAGCGTAACTGAGCGAGTCGTCCGCTGTCGTTACCTGCATATTCATCTTACCCAACTGCTTGGTGTAGGCGAGGTATTCGTCGATGTTGCCCGTCTCCACATAAAGCGATTGCAGGCCTTCGAGTGCGGAATACGCCTCTTCCGAAGCGGGATAGGTCTCTATGGTCTTGCGGTAGGCGGCAATCGCCTCGTTGTATTGGTTCAGGTTACGGTAGAGCATGGCGCACTCCAGCGACGCCTTGCGGGCATAACTGCTGTTGGGGTAACTCTTGAGCAACTGCTCGTAGGCGGTGATAGCCGCCCGCTCGTTCTCCTGTTGCAGGTAGGCACGCGCCGTCTCGTAGAGCCCGTCGTCGGCATAGTCGGACTTCGGGTAGCGAGCCACAAGGGTCTGCATGGCCTGTATCTTGTCGGCGTACTTGTGCTGCAAGCCGAGCGCATAGCCCCGCTGGAAAGTGGCGTAGTCGGAGCCGGTCGTGTTGCGGTCTATCACCTGCCCGTAGTAGGTGATGGCAGCCGTGAAGTTGCGGGCATTGAAAGCACAGTCGCCCAAGCGGTTCAGCGCATCGGGGTAGGTTGGGTCGGTGGTCTGCGCCATATCGACATAGCGCAAGAAGCAGGTCTCTGCCTGTTTGTAGTCTTTTTCCGCAAAGTGGGCGTAGCCGGCAAGATAGGAAGCCGCCGTGTAATTGACGGAACTACGGGAGTTGGTTCGGGAGTGGTAGCGGTCGAGGTCTTTGATACACGATGCATAGTCGTGCAAGCGATAGGCAGCCTCAGCCCGCCAGTAGTACGCCTCCGTGGTGTAGGTGTCGTCTTCGTGGGCGTGGTTCAACACCTCGGTCATATAGTTGCGCGAGGCGTCCATCTTGCCCTGCAGGAACGCATCGACACCCAACTGATAGCGCAGATATTGCTTGGTGGCAAGCAACTGCTTGCTGATCTGCGGCACAGAGTCGAGCACATCGAGCGCCGCCGCATAGTTGCGTGAGCGCAAGAACGCATCGCTCAGCAGGGCATAGACCTCGCTCTGGTGCTTGCTGTGGGGAAATTCGTTGAGAAAGTCTTTGAACGCCTGTACGCTCTCGCCCAACGCCGTTGAGGACTGATAGGTGCAGAGGGTGTAGTTGTAGAGTGCCTCCTCCCGTACGCTCGGGGTCAGACGGAATGCCGCTGCGGCTTGGTACGACAACTTCGCTTGCTCGGTCTGCCCGAGTTGCGTGTAGGCATTGCCCAGCGTCAGGCAGGTACTCTCCGAAACGGAATCTTTCTCCTGCTTGACCTGTCGGAGCGTCTCAACAGACTTGCGGAGTCGGTCGGTATTGCCATCAGCAAGCATATAATAGGATTGCCCCAAGAGATACAAATCGTTGCGCACCAAGGGCACCTCACTCGACTTCGCCGATGCACAATACGCCTCGAAATGCGACACAGACTGCTGCAAATGCTGCGTTTTGGATTTTGTATCTTTGCTATCTGTGGCCTTCTGATAGTACATCTCGCCCAACATACGGTGCAATTCCCCGCTGTTCTCGTTGTCCGGCTGCGACGCCAGCAACTGCTCTGCACGGGTCTCCACCTCCGCCGTCTCGCCCTGTGCATAGTAGATCTGCACGATATAGTACGGCACCGTCTTGGCATACTCCGACTTGCCCTCTAACGACAAAAGTGCCGGCAGAGCCTTGTCGTACTTCTGCTGCTTGTACTGGCAATAGGCATAGTAGTAGGTTGCCTTGGTGGTGTAGTCGTTGTCTGTTTTGCGCAACAGGGAGAAATAGGTCGCCGCACGGGCGTACTCCTGCAACATGAGATAGGTATAGCCGCGATAGAACTGATACTCCGTCTGGTGCGGACGGGTCAGAGCCTTATGCTCCACACGCTCCAACTCCTTGGCTGCCTGTTTCCATTTGCCTTTCTCCGCCTGCAGCACACCGGCAAAGAAGTGTATCTCATCCTCATAAGTGGTATAAGGATACTTTTGCAGATAAGGCTTCAAGTCCTTCTGCAAGGTCTTATCACGCTGCTCGAAGCGTTCGGCCAGCGCATAATAGGCTGACTCTTGCGCAGACTCCTGCGCGCGGACGGGCTGAAGACAGACACAGAAGGCACTCAAAGCACCCACCAATACGGCTCGACCCATCCAAATATGCGGTTGTTTCATCATTGTCGAAAAAATCATACAAGAAGTAATCCAAAATTATCCGCGCAAAGTTACATCTTTTTTGCGAATTGTACAACCCTAACAGGACAATCGCAGCGCTTTCTTGCCACAAGGACAAAATTCGGTGCAGGGACAAGCCCTATCGCCCATAGTCGAAATACCGAAAAACAGAGGCCGTCTATATTGGGAATAGACAGCCTCCGTTCTTATAGATGGCAACCTTACGAGTAGGTGAAGAGAACAACCTTTCGGATAAGTGCCCTATTACAAGCGTTGCCCGGTAAGAGTATAGCGAACCGAGTCACGCTCGATGATAAGGTGGTGGTTCGGGGAAAGATACTTGCGGGCAGACGATGCTGCAGGCGACACTGCGGGGGTAACAACCGGTGTTTCCGCACCATACACGCTAACCGTGGCATTCCATCCCTTGGCATTGTACATTGCCATATAATCTCCTGTGGGATTGGCGTTGAATAGCACTGTCAGCGAACCGTCAGCGGCTGTAGATTGGAGCGTAGCAGGAATAGCGGAATAACTTGCCTCATCTGTGAGTTGGAACAAGACCATTGCCGTAGTATCCTTGCCGTTATAAACCACAAAGCGGGTAGCGTGCGTATCGAATGCGTCTGCAGTCGGATAATACATACCAAACTCGGAGAAAGCAATTTGCACTTTGCCGTTAGCCGGGATGAAGGTGGTAATCTGGTTGCAAGTATTGTACACATCGTAGCCAGTGAACTCCGGATACGCCCAACCGCTGGCCTCGGGAGTATGGGCAAAGATCCATGCACCGGCGATAGTATAAGAATTCTCATCGCAAACGGAGAGTATCTTGTTCTCAACCGTAATAGCCGCAGCGGGCGTGGCAAAATCGACATACGAAGTAGCGTCGGTGAAGGCAACATACTGTACATTCAAATCTACCTTATCGCCTGTCTGTGCTGCAGCGGCAATGTCTGCCACTACGAAGAAATGGTGGTCGCCCTCGCTGAGCATAATGGTTTGCAGGTTGTCCAAGTAAACCGTATTTTCCTCGACATCTGCCTCACCGAGCAGCGTAGTGGTGGCGAACTTGCTGTTATTGCCCGTATAATAGAGGCGGACATGAGAGATGGCAGCATAGGTGTCGTTGGTATGGAGTGCAAACTCCCTCGGCTGCAGAGCGTTCTCGGTATTTTCGGCCGTAAGCGTGAAATGCAGCACTTGCACATCGGTGGTGCCAGCCGATACGGTGGCTTTGGGCTTCTCGATCACAGAAGAGGCGATAATCATATCCTGCGGAGTGTATTCCGATACCTCGGCATCCCAACCTGCACGGGTATTGGAAGAACTGACCTTACGGGTGACATAACGCACAGTAAGGGCGCCGCTTGCGGCGGTACTCTTGAGGAGCAGGTTCTTGGTAGATTGCGCAGAAGCGACAAAGAGCAGACTATCTTCGGCAGTGGTAAGGCCGTTATAGACAAAAAGGCTATCTTTGAGGCTGCTTGTCCAAAGAATGGAAATGGTAGAGAACGATATCTGCACACGCTGACCTGCAGTGGTGGGGCGGAAAGTAACTGTACCTACCGCATCGGAGTCGGTGCGCTGCTTCTCGGGACCACCGTTGTCACAGAAACGGATCGTACGATCGACATCGATGGTTTTGTCCTTGTCCGGCTCAAGCAGCACGAGCGGCTCAACGGTCGAGACTGTGGGCGTGACGGCGGCAGCAGGCATGGTGGCTTTCAGGGTCGTTACACTCGTCAGCGTAAAAGAAGGTTTGGCATCCCAAGCGGCTGTAGGCAACACATTGGCGCCGACGCAGAGGATATTGTTGGTCGGACGGAGCGCATACTTGCAGGTAAGCGTATAGACACCATCGCTCTCGGTGAGAGTAGATGGTATCAACTCTACACCCGTGCGAGGAGTGGATGTGGTCGGTGCCACAGGACGCTGCACATTGCCCGAATAGAGCAGGAACGAAGCAGGGTCGTACACCGTAGCATCCGACAGCGTGAAGGACACTGCCGTGAGCGTATCAACGGGAACAGCACCCGCCGTGGTCAGCGCAAGCGCCCCGACACAGACATTTTCCTCGCCCGCAAAGACAGAGGCAGGCACTTGGGAGTAGTCCGCTACGGCTGCTGTAACCGTCTGCGGGTCGGTTGCCACACAATAGACCGTGGCATTGAAACCATACGAAGTCTGACCACTACGCCAATGGAAGCAGCACGAGAGCGCACCGTCGGCTGAGGACGAGAGATAGTTCAGGTTGGACGCCATACCTCCGTAGGTCTGCGATTGCGCTACAGAATCGAGCAGGGCATCGGTGTGCGGGAAACCCACCTTATCCACATCAGCGGCAGTGGCGGGATAGGTAACGCTCAGCGTATCGAAAACACCGCTGTAGATCTTTAGGCTCGCCGGATTGTTACTTGTATTCGCCTTGGCATGAATCGTGTCGAAATGTATATAGATGGTGTAGCCTTCCTCGGTGGGACGGAAAATAGTGGTCGAGAAAGCATAGTCGGACGACTTGGAGAGGGAGGCATACCCCTTGAAATCAAGGTAATTGACCACCTCGCCCGGAGCGACATCGATGACTTGTTTGCCCAACTGCGGGGCGAGAACGGTGCGCGTCTGCGCCGTGAGTGTAGCGACAGAGAATAGTGCTACAGCAAAAGAGAAGATTTTTTTCATGTTATTGTGTGGGGATTATGTCCCCGAAATGGTGTCTTTGGCTACGGTGGGATGTTTTCTGCGCAAGCCATTGCATGGCAGCACAACGGCTTGCGCAGAAGCAAAAGCATCCTTTCTATCTATCATTCTGTATCGACTGCCAAGCATGGCAGTTTTTGGGTGAGGTATCAAACGGTGCAATAAGGATTTTCACTAATTATGTATTGTGCGGACTAATGTTCGTCAGGATTCCGACCACACATATATTGGGTATATACACAAAAAACGCCGCTTGACCAAGTGTCAAACGGCGTATAGCGCTACACAACACGCACACTGCCACGAATGCGATACAGCCGAGCCGTATCTTGCGCATTGCCTGTCGTCGTTCTTTCCTCGAGAACGCTGTTTGACACACGCACAGGCAGGTCTTCTGGCTCGTTTGCGCGGCGGCGTCTTCCCAATAGAACTGGCTTCTATCAGTGACGATGTGCCACCGGCGGAGATGTACTCCTATAGTAAACTTACAGCAGCGGGACTGCTCGGGATTTGCACCCGATTCCCTTTTAACGACCGCCCGAAGAGGTGTTCTTCGGCGGACGACCTATGCGGTTTATGTATTTCGGCAGCAAAGGTACTGCTTTTCTTGCACATAGCCAAATCGAGTGGGATTTTTGCAGTATTGCCTTTGCAAAATTTCTTTTGTTGCATAGGACGACCCCATAAGTGAGTGTACTCGTGGATGGGCGTGTTGGGGTTCAAACCCTGCTCGGTGAGGTAGATGTTGCCATTTTGAGCATAACCATAAACTACTCCGTCTGGGGTTCGGAGTTGAGTGGCACTCCCGCTATCTCCAACGCTTTGAAGCCGATTTCGTTGGGTGTCGGTCGATTGTCTCTGATATAGTATATCAGTTCTTCCATCCCCTCCTCGTCGTCTTGGAGCAGAAGCATTAGAGTGATTATCATATCTCTCTCCGCTCCCGACACCTTCATCCCATCTATTAAGGTCTGCTGTGTTTTTGTAAGTTCCATTGTTAATCCCTTTCTGTACATAATCTATATGGCTTTCATTACCCACAATTGGTATTGCATATTGGTGTTGGTTACCGTCGAATACATGGTAGTAGTTGGCAGAATAAACGCTATAAGTAGTCCCCTCTTCTGCTTGGTCTTGTACCTTTGCAAATAGTGCTTGGTGGGCAACGGCAAGCTCTTTTTCGGGAACTTTGCTTGTCGGTACAAAGGTACGGCTTTTTCTTGATTTAGCAAACTCGACATTGCCATTTTCTCCAAGAATACGCTGCGCCTCTTGCGTGTTCGGATTATTTGGTGTATCTTTGCTGTCAGAAAGATTTGGAGCGACAGCACCTGCTCCGACATTTGGCTGACTGGGGGTGACGATGGCAGCAGCGTCTTTCTTTTTCTTTTCGCTTGGTATTCTGTAATCATACGCTGTTACGACCCTATTTCCTGCACCAGCATTAGCGATAATGATGCGTGTGGGTTCGTATTCTGTCACATAGAACTTGCCCTTCTCTCTCTTTGTTCCTTTTTGAATAGAGGTCTCGATAGCCTCTATTGACCGTGTATGCTTCGTAGTATGTGTGAGATAGGTATATGCTTCGGTTATGATTCGGTTATGCTTCGGTTATACTACATCGAAATATATATGCAAGTATGTGGAAAATTGCCTGTATTATGCCCCTGTTTTGTCCCGTTTTTGGTTGACTATTTTTTTGGGGGGCATATTCCGTTTTTGGACGACTATTTTTTGGGGTATCTTCCGTTTTTTGGGTGACTATTTTGAGGGCTTAGTACTAAGATAGGTTGACCCGGGGGGTACTTAGTCCGATGTAGGGAGAAGGAATGGAACATAAGTGGGGTGGAATGTACATTTGTGGTTAGTGGGATGGCGGCATAAGTGGGACGGAATGTAGTGTTGCGGTTGCAGGGTTCATTTTTTTTGCGTACCTTTGCGGGAAATTTGAAAAAGAGCCTCTTTCGCCGGTATAAAACAGGTATAGCCACAAGGCAAAGAAGCATACTACACAAACACAAAGAGGCAAACTATACAACCGGTAAAGAGGCAAACTATACAACCGGTAAGGAGGCAAACTACACAACCGTAAGGAGGCAAACTATACAACCATAAGAAGCCTACGGCACAAACACTTAAAGGGCAACACTATAACCAATAAGAAGCCAACTATACAACCATAAAGAGGCAACGACACAAACACTATGTACATCGCCATTGCAGGAAATATCGGAGCAGGAAAGACCACACTGACCAAGATGTTGGCTCGCTACTACGGTTGGGAACCACGCTTCGAGAGTGTGCGCTTCAACCCCTATCTGGAAGACTACTACACCGATATTCCACGCTGGTCGTTCTGCCTTGAGACCTATTTCCTAAAAGAGCGTTTCAAAGATATGCTCTCGGTGCAAAACACGGAACATACCATTGTACAAGACCGCAGTATATTCGAGGGCGTGTATGTGTTTGTGGCGAACAACTACGCTCGAGGCGACCTATCGGAGCGGGACTACAACACCTATATGGAGTTGTTCGACCTGATGAAACTGAAGATGAAGATGCCCGACCTGATGATATACTTGCGCAAGTCTGTTCCGAGCCTTATTGAACAGATACAGAAGCGAGGACGGGAATACGAAAAGGGTATGCAGATAGACTATCTGAAAGACCTCAACGAGCGCTACGAGGACTTTATATTCCATCACTACGAGGGCAAAGTGCTGGTCATTGAGGCAGACCACCTCGACTTTGAGAACCGCCCCGAGGACTTTCGGCTCGTGATAGACAAGATAGACGCACAACTATTCGGGCTATTCTCGGCTGAGACCTGGAAGTAGCGCCCTAACGCTAACAACGCTCCTACCCCGACAAGCGGTCGTATATGTGCCACAAAACGACCCTACGAACCCAACAGAAGCACTACGGGCACCCCACCCTCACACAGATACAGAAAACTATTTAATCCATCATACTATGCATATCGCCATTGCAGGAAATATCGGTTGCGGAAAGACCACACTGACCAAAATGCTTGCCAAACACTACGGCTGGACCCCCGCCTTTGAGACGGTGGAATTCAACCCATATCTCGAAGACTTCTACGCCGACATGAACCGTTGGGCGTTCAACCTGCAGATATTCTTCCTCAACAAGCGATTCAAAGATGTGATAAACATCTCGAAATCTACCGACTACATTATCCAAGACCGCACCATATACGAGGATGCGCGTATCTTTGCGCCCAACCTGCACGACCAAGGATTTATGTCCGACCGCGACTTTGACAACTATCGCGACCTTTTCGACCTGATGATGTCGCTCGTGAAGATGCCCGACCTGATGATATACATCCGCGCATCGATTCCCACCCTGGTGGCACAGATACAGAAGCGCGGGCGCTCGTACGAGGCAAGTATGCGTATCGACTACCTGCAAGGACTCAACGACAAGTATGAGCAGTGGATTAGCGAATACAAAGGCAAACTGCTGATTGTGGACGGCGACAATATCAAGTTCGGCGAGAACCCCGACGACTTCCGCTGGATAACCGACCACATCGATGCCGAACTATTCGGACTATTCCCATTCGAGAAAGAAAATGAAGTAGGGAAAGAGATAAAGTAATTAGGAATTTGTTCTAATCAGGAATTTGGAATTATCACTTTCGCCTGTTATAATTCGCTATTTATGCGGGACAGAGTGCGGATATAAGCGAGTATTCTTCTTTCATAATTCTTTTTTCATAATTCGACATTCTTTACCTGATTTGCCTCATTCTCTTTATTTGCTTTCGTACCTATTCTATATAAATCCGATGAAGAAAAACAAACCGCATCGGTATGATCTCCAAATTCCTTGACTATATTGCCATTGAGCGTAAGTATTCGCCCCACACGGTGGAAGCCTACCGCAAAGACCTGCAGGAATTCTGCACATTCTTGGGGCTGCAAGATATGTCCGAATTTGACCCGAACGCAGTGGACGAGACCGATGTGAAGACCTGGCTGCTTGACCTGATTGACAAGCAACACCTCCGCCCCCGTAGCGTACGGCGCCACCTGTCGAGCCTACACAGCCTCTATCGCTTTCTGCTCAGCCAACAAATCGTACAGCGGGACATTACCCAACGGGTGTCAGCCCCAAAAGCAGACAAGCCGCTGCCCGTCTTCTTCAAACCCGAAGAGATGGAGCAAGCCACTGCAGAAGAACACGCTGCCGATGACTTCGAATCCATTCGTGACTGCTTGATAATCGAACTATTCTACCAGACCGGTATGCGAGAGGCAGAGATGGTGGGGCTGCACGACCACGACATAGACCTCGGCACCAGACAGATACGGGTATTCGGCAAACGGCGAAAAGAGCGTATCATCCCGATAGGCGACACATTGGTGCAACAGATCCGCACCTACCTGCAGGCACGCACGGACTATATCGAAGACCTCTACACACAACAAGACGGCACCGAACCTACCCCACCCAACCGTTTTTTGATTCGCTACAACGCACGCAACAAACAGATAGAACCTATCACGGCTGCGGTGCTGTACCGTGTCGTCCGCAAGCGTATGGGCGAGGTATCGACCCTACGCAAACACTCGCCGCATGTTCTCCGACACACCTTTGCCACTACGATGCTCGACAACGGCGCCGACATTCGCACCATACAGACACTGCTCGGACACACCAGCCTATCGACCACACAGATATACACCCACACCACCTTTGAGCAAGTGAAAAAAGTGTACGACCACACCCACCCTCGCGCCAAGCGTGACAAATAGGCGTATCTTTTCGTACCTCAGCAGACAAAATGAATGAATCATGGAACTACAAGTCATCGCCCGTGCTCGCAACGGTTTTCACGATAAGTTTGGCATTCCTCGCCAGCCGACCACCGACTCCGCCATAGAGACACGCATCGCCTTTGAGCCGGAGTTTCGTGTGCGGGAGGCGTTGCGGGGAATAGAGGACTATTCGCACCTTTGGCTGATTTGGGGATTCGACAAGGCCGTTCGCCCCGGCGACAGACTGTCGGAGGCTTCGTGGAGCCCGACGGTGCGCCCACCACGCCTCGGAGGGAACCAGCGTATGGGGGTCTTTGCCACCCGCTCTCCCTTCCGCCCCAACGGACTCGGATTGAGTTGCGTTCGCTTGATCCGAACCGAACCGACACAGAGCGAAGGCATTCAGTTGGTCGTAACCGGAGCAGACATGCTCGACGGCACCCCCATCTACGACATAAAGCCCTACCTATCCTACTCCGACAGCCATCCCGATGCCCGCAACGGATTTGGCAACGCCACGAAGGACTATCGCCTGCGAGTGGAGATAGATGCCCCTCTGCTGCACGAAGCCCTGACTGCAGGCTGCCCATGGACTGCCATAGAAGAACTGCTCAGCCAAGACCCACGACCCGCCTACCAACACGACCCGGAACGCATCTATCGCCTGGACTACGCCGATTGGAATGTGGCGTTTCGGGTTTCGGAACAAAGCGTTATCGTCGTGGCGCTGACAAAAATAACGGCTAAACAAAGTAAATGCACCATAAATATTGTGTAATCCACAGAATTGTAGTACTTTTGCAACCGATTTTTGTCATTCCCGCACAGAGGAGTCCGCTGCAGAAGGCGTGCAGCGAAGAGTAGAGCCCACACAGCGCCTTGCTGACTGCCTCAGCAGACAAGTTAGAGGGAGCGTGTTGGTCAAACAGGGAAAGACAAAAACGAAACAAACAAGATACAAAACGAACTTAATTATATGTAAGTCGGGGCATTCCAAACATAGAGTAAGTCCCCATTTCTTTTTTATTTACCTTTTTGCGCACAACAAAAGCGCAGTTGTCTAAAGTACGCGGATGCAAAAGTCTGACTTTATCATTGAGGTAAACCATGTTTCGAAACAATTCGAGGATGGGAAGTTTGCCTTAGACGATGTGAGCCTTCAGGTTAAGAAAGGCGAGTTTGTAACAATTTTAGGACCATCCGGCTGCGGAAAAACCACTCTGCTACGATGTATAGCAGGTTTCCAGGTAGCCACGTCGGGAGATATTCTTCTCAACGGTGAAGATGTAACCGAAATGCCCCCACACGAGCGACCAGTGAACACGGTGTTCCAGAAGTATGCGCTCTTCCCGCACCTCAATGTGTTCGAGAATGTGGCTTTCGGATTGAAACTGAAAGGCGTAGCCAAGCCCGAAATGGAGAAGCGGGTGAAGAAAGCGCTCAAGATGGTCAGCATGTCGGACTACGAGTACCGCGATGTCAATTCCCTCAGTGGCGGTCAGCAACAGCGTGTGGCGATAGCACGGGCTATTATCAACGAGCCCGAAGTGCTGTTGCTCGATGAGCCGTTGGCTGCACTCGACCTCAAGATGCGCAAAGATATGCAGATGGAGTTGCGCGAGATGCACAACAAACTGGGTATCACCTTTATCTATGTCACCCACGACCAAGAGGAGGCACTGACGCTCAGCGACCGTGTCGTCGTAATGCGTGAGGGCAAGATTCAGCAGATAGGCACCCCTACCGACATATACAACGAGCCGGAGAACTGCTTTGTGGCAGACTTTATCGGCGAGAGCAACCTACTCGACGCCACGATGGTGCACGACCGCCTGGTACATTTCTGCGGACGTGATTTTGAGTGCGTGGACGAGGGCTTTGGCGAGAAGCAAGAGGTGGATGTGGTTGTACGCCCAGAGGACTGGTACATAGGCTATGCCGAAGAGAAACAGGCCGACAAACTGCCAACCACAGACGACCCTATCGCTGCCGCTGACGCCGAAGATTACACCACCGAGCCGTGGCAACTCTATGCCGAGGTGCAGAGTTGTATATTCAAAGGCGTGCACTACGAGATGACGGTGCTGACCGACAATGGCTACGAACTCATGATTCAGGACTACCACGCTTTCGACCCGGGGCGGCGTGTGGGTATTCTGGTAAAGCCCGAAGATATTCAGGTTATGCGCAAGGAACGCCTTTGCAACTCGTTCGATGGCAAAGTGCTCGAGGGCAACAAGGTTGAGTTCCTAGATGCAGAATGGGACATTACCGACCGCACGGCAGAGCGTTTTGCAGTGGGCGAGGAGGTAGAAGTAGAGGTAGATTTCAACCGTGTCAACTTGCAGGACGATGAGGAAGACGGCGTGCTTTCGGGCGATGTCTATTTCATTCTCTACAAGGGGGACCACTACCACCTGCAAGTCCGCACCGACGACGGCGATGACCTATTTGTCGATACCAACGACATCTGGGACGACGGCGACCGTGTGGGTGTCAAGATAGCCCCGAGTTATATCCGACTCTATAAGAAAACGACTGATTCTCAACCTGCCGAAGACAATGAAAAGGAATAAGTGGAAGCACTGGCTTCAGTCGCGCCGCACATGGGCGTGGCCGTATATTCTGTTCCTTGTCTTGTTGGTAGTGCTGCCGCTGTTGCTCATAGCGGTCTATGCTTTTACCGACCCTCAGGGACACTTCACGATACAAAACTTCGTAAGTTTCTTCACCAAGTCTGAGGCAGTCAACACCTTTATCTACTCGCTGGCGATTGCGCTCCTGACGACCATTATCTGCCTGGTGGTGGGCTATCCTGCAGCGTATATCATGGCTATGCAGTCGTTCCGTACGCCTGCCGTGATGGCGATACTATTTATCCTGCCGATGTGGATTAACTTCCTGCTGCGTACTATCGCCACGGTCGAACTATTCCACATGTTCGGGCTGCCGCTGGGCGAGGGCGCACTGCTGTTTGGTATGGTGTACGACTTTCTGCCGTTCATGATTTACCCCATCTACAACACGCTGCAGAAGATGGACACCAGCCTTATCGAGGCAGCGCAAGACCTGGGTGCGAACCGTGTAAAGGTATTTACCAAAGTCATCGTTCCGCTCTCTATGCCGGGTGTGTATTCGGGTATTATCATGGTATTTATGCCTACGGTATCTACCTTTGCCATATCTGAGTTGCTTACCCACAACAAGATAACGCTCTTCGGCTCGCTTATCCAGCGCAGTTTCTCCGAGGGCGGCATCACAATGTGGAACTACGGAGCGGCACTATCGCTCATCTTGCTGATTATCATTGGACTTACATCGTTCTTCGGTCAGAAAGACAGCGGAGAACAGGAAGGAGGTCTGCTATGAGAAAGAACCCTACCGGATCGATGATAGAGCGCCGTGGCTTCTGGTCACGCTTTGCAGGGCAAGCCTATCTCTGGCTCATTCTGGTCGTACTATATGCGCCTATCTTGCTAATTTTCATATTCTCGTTCACAAAGAGTAAGGTATTCGGCAACTGGACAGGCTTTACCTTCGGACTATACGAGAACCTGCTCACGGGCTACGACTATGTGGACAATGTGCGGGTGGACCCGAACCTATACCGAGCCATGCTCTATACGGTCATCATTGCCTTGGCGGCGGCGGCTATCTCCACGCTATTGGGAACACTGGCAGCGATAGGTATCTACAATATGCGCCAGCGTGACCGCCGCGTGGTGTCGTTCCTCAACTCCATTCCGATGATTAACCCAGACATATTGACGGGTATCTCGCTATTCCTGCTGTTCGTCTTCCTCGGTGTCAGCCGTGGTCTGGGTACTGTTATCGCAGCCCACGTGGTGTTCTGTACGCCCTACGTGGTGTTGAGCGTCATGCCCCGTCTGACGAAGATGAACCCCAATGTCTATGAGGCGGCACTCGACCTCGGTGCGACGCCTATGCAGGCACTCCGAAAAGTGCTGATGCCGGAACTATGGCCGGGCATGATTTCGGGATTTATCTTGTCTATCACACTCTCGATAGACGATTTCGGCGTTACCTTCTTCACCAAAGGCTCCAACGGCCTGGAGACCCTCTCCACCTTTATCTATGCAGACGCACGCAAGGGCGGTCTCACGCCTGAGTTGCGTCCTCTGTTCAGTATCATCTTCTTGACTATTTTGGTACTGCTCCTTATTATCAATTTACGTTCAACCAAACAACAAAAGAATAAAAAATGAAACGCTTCTCTCTCGCATTCTGCATTCTGCAGTGTGCATTGTGCCTTGCTTTTACGGCTTCGGCAGCCGACCGTGCGCACACGCTCAAGATCTACAACTGGGCGGACTATATCGACATGGACCATGTCCTGAACACCTTCCCCGACTGGTACAAAGAGCAAACGGGCGAGGAGGTAGAGATTCTCTACTCCACTTTCGACATCAACGAGTCGATGCTCACCCAGATTGAGGTCGGGCATGAAGACTACGATGTCATCTGCCCGAGCGAGTACATCATCGAGCGTATGCTCCGTGAGGGACTGCTGCTGCCTATCGATACAAACTTCGGTGCTACGCCCAACTACACACACAATGTAGCACCGTTCGCACAGGCGATGTTCCAGCAAATGTCTGACAGCCTGACGGTTAGCGACTATGCCGTGGGCTATATGTGGGGAACAACGGGTGTGCTCTATAACCCGAAATTTGTGGACGAGGCAGACTTGCAGTCGTGGGGATTTATCCTCGACCCGAAATTCAAGAACCACATTTTTATGAAGGACGCTTTCCGTGATATCTATTCCGTCATCGTGCTCTATGCATATCGTGAGGAGATTGCCCGTGGCGAGGTAACACGCGAAGACCTGGTGGCAAATATCACACCCGAGCGCATTCAGCGCGTAGAGAACATTCTCGTGCAGGCAAAGGAGAACATCGCCGGCTGGGAGGTCGATTTCGGCAAGGAGGACATGACCAAGGGCAAGACTTGGCTCAATGTGTCGTGGTCGGGCGATGCCCAGTGGGCTATCGACGAGGCAGCCGACGGGGTTGAACTGCGCTATGTAGTGCCCGAGGAAGGCTCGAATGTGTGGTTCGACGGTTGGTGTATCCCCAAATATGCACAGAACCGCAAGGCAGCCAGCTATTTCATCAACTACCTCTGCAAGCCCGAGAACGCTATTCTCAATATGGAAGAGATTGGTTATGTGAGTGTGATTGCCTCGCCGGAAGTGTTGGAGTGGGCAGACGATGCCGAGGAGAACGAAGAGACTGTCGATTTGACTTATTTCTTCGGCGAAGGGGCAACGGCAGTGCACGCCAATTCAGTTTTCTATCCCGACCGGAGCGTGATAGACCGCTGTGCATTGATGCACGACTGCGGCGAGCAGACCAAGGAGATGCTGGATATGTGGAGCCGTGTGAAGGGCGACAACCTGTCGAGCGGTATTCTGATTTTCTTGGGTGTTGTGGTCGTATTAGTAGTAGGCGGTGTGTGCTATTCGTTCATCACGAAGCGCAACAAGAAATCCCGTCCCACCAAGCGTAAGAAATAACAACGCTCCTATTTTCTATTGGCAAAGGATTGTATCACAAAAAGCGATCCTACCATGGTACAAATATCAACAAGGCTGCCCAAAAGGCAGCCTTGTTGATATTTGTATAGGCAAATGAGAGTGGTGGAATGGGGAATTAACCTTTGGAAGCTAATTCAGTGCATAATAATAGTAATTTTAGAGAGAATAGAACCCCGTGGCGTTTTGATAGGTTAGTTTAAGATAGTCTGCGGAAGAGAGTGCGGCTTGCATTTTGGACAGCGGTATCGTAACCTTTGAAATCGTATTGGTTTATATCACTGCCATACAACGAAGCGACTGTGCATACTGCAAGACATCGGCATAGCCCTTGTAGTTAGCCTTCATCACGGGGCAGGAAATCTGCCCCCGTCTCGTTGTATATGCGGTCGTGCCACATCAGTTGCTCGTGATGTATCCGTAGCACTCGGTTACGCAGATAAACGAGTTTTTGGACTGTTTGATAAACATATTATTTTAGCTTCAATCTAAATTTTTCCAACAAAACAATAAACTAAAGATTTTTACAGCCTGGCGAATAGTGCGTTTACTCCAAAAAGAGAATTCTTCATTTGTAGTATGATCACTAGTTTGGCTTTTATCTGAAGATCCCTTTATTGGGAACTCTCTTTCTCGTTTCAAGTAATCATTTTCTCTTTTATACAAAAAATAAAGATTACAGCCCGCAAAATACACAAACAATATTAACACTACACTTACGACTAAAACGTCCTCTATAGAAACTGAACTCGGAAAGGATGACTTTATATAAAGCATATATCTCACCAATAAACTAACAATAATGAACAATTCCAACGCAGCAGATATTTTAACTATTTCGCCATAGAGACCTTGTATAATTCTCAATCCTCGTTTGCCTGAAGGTTTATATGAAGATGGAAAAATTTCAGACGAGCCGTTCTGATTTATAATACCATTCTTTATTCTAATTTGATTAACAATAAACTGTTCTAAACGCTGTGAACTTCCTTGATATATGCAAATGTGGATTATTATTGTAAGAAATAGCATAGAAAAAATGGCAATAATAGATAACTGAGTCAAAGAAAAAGAATTTGAATAGAAGGATCTTGTTTCAAATTCATTCGTACAAAAGACAAAAGCATAGCCATAAAATCCAATAGCAGTAAACAGACCAACGATAAGAGAAACAACACTTGACAAACTTGAATTATTATTCACCGCATACTGTTCATGAAGTTGTCTCTCTATTTCACTTATTTGATTTTCTTCGTTTTTAATAGCTATTTTCATATTTCTTAGCATTAATTTTGTTTCAATAGTTAATATATATAGAACGAATGGGTATTCCAACAACTCTCTCCCCAAAATTTAGCTTGCAAGTTAGCAAGCCTAACACGGACAAGACTATATTTAATGGCTCAAGACAACTTTAGAGGTTTTCTCCTAAAGTTATCGATGAGTATTTTGTTAATGTTTTTATTCCTATTACTATACCGAAATTCGCATTCTTTAATGTGTAAATTAAATGCATCTTTATCCATTCCTCTAAACTTAAATAGACGCCCCTTACAGAATCCCCAGAAATTTTCTATGGTACTTGTAAGGACACCATCATATTTTGAAAATTCGTTCTCGCAATGATGTATTACTTGCACATTCTTGTATCCAAATTTTGGTAACACATTATATGTCTTAAATCCATCTGTGTAAATAACCGAGTCTGTACTTATGTCGTTGAATGATAGGGACTAATGTATTGGCTGAACAGTCATCCACTACATAAACAGACACCTTTCCGCAGCGTTTCATTATACCAAAGACAACCACTTTTCCATGTGCACCACGCCCCCTACTCCCCTCACTCTGCGTGTCCCAAAGTAACTCTCATCTATTTCAAATTCGCCAACGGATGGGGTACTATTTTGCTCGCACATATCTATTATTCTTTGTTTGATAGCATAGAATATTCGATTAATAGATTGACGCGAAACACCGGTTATTTCTGCCACCTTTTTAGCCTCCATGTCTATGCAAAAAATGTCAATAACTTATCGAAACTTTCGCTCTGTTAAATGCGACCCATAAAAATACTTGTTATTCATCTCTGTATCAGTTAATTACAGAGACAAAATTAGGCTAAAATTGTCTTGTGTAAAAGTGCTGCACGTTTTTATTCTTGTATCTTGCTGTATATCTGTTAATTATAAAGATTTTTCTTCTCTAAAGTTGTCTTGAGCCTATTTAATTATATACTATTGATTCATGTTTTTGTTTTTAGTTGTTAATAAAATCGGGGGTGGGTGAGATATACCCACCCCGATTTTACCACACTGTCAACATTTAACATATAACTTCAAAAGATTGGCAAATCGATTCGTGTCTCGATACCTCGCACCTTTAGGCGATTTATACATACCACTAGCAGAATTGCCATTAAGAGAATGACCTGCAGCATAAGAACCAGTAGGTAGGTTCCTTGCAATCATCTGCGCTTTTTGATAGCTTTTCATTAAACCAATATTTTATGGACGCTTGCACATTATTCATAAATGTCATACGCTACATTAGACAGCCTCATTTGCATTATCATGTCCTATTCAATTGTCGTTTATAGGCATATATCCAAGTAGTACCCATCATATACTGTTACTATACACAATGCACAGATTATACCGAACTAATTTCTGTTTGTTTATTGTACATTTCGAACTAAACGCACCGAGCATCTGCTGTTCTTGCTTTCGTATGTACACTCCGAAGAATTATTAGAAAACTTCCAAATGTACGCACGCTTATCATTATTTTGAGTGCGTGACCAATAGTAACCATTTGAACCATATTTACTCGACACACTAGAAGCGATGAAACCTGCAGCAGGTAAAAACACGGCACCAGTCGATTCCAGTTGTTGCCATTGCGCTATAGTATACACATTGTTCGTATAGTATGATATGCCACTCTTAAAAGTAATCTCATGGGACGATTTCCACATATCCGGCAATATAATAATGCCATTTATTCCATTAATAGTTGCAAAGCCATATAAACCAGCTGCATTCGTACGAGTATTAAACAGATATACCCACTGATCTTTGGACATATTATACCATGAATCAGCTGGATAGGGACCTATTTTATTTACGCCCCAACTTGTGTAAGTCGAACAATCTGTTGTATTTATAGGATTATCACCAGTTCCCCATCCGAATAAATCGATCCACCCTACATAAGTATTGGAGATATTACTATTTGCAGCACCGATATAGTCATATTGGTGCTCGGCAAATCGCCAAGTCTGTGTACTGGCCTGATACTGCAGATTACCCGGCGCAAATAAAACCTTTTTCGTTTCCGAGGTAGAAAATGCACGTAATGTATCGGCTTGCCACTGTGCATACAGGGTCACATTCTCTAACATTACAATCACGTCACCAGAATAGAAAGGAGCACCCGTACCATTGCTTTTTGTATTCCACCCCGTGAAGGTATGATTTGCATAAGTATAGTTACAAGATGCCACTGTTGCAGTTTTCATTCTCCAAATAGAATCGTTTGCCATGGTACCAGTTCCTCCATTGGCATCATACAGAATAGCATATTTTGTGTCTACCGAAAGAGTCGGCTCTCCATCACCTTTGGCTATCTTGATAATAGTTCCATCCGATAGTGTAAAATAGACATACCCATCATCTTGCGTAACAGAAGAAAACATAGAGTCACCCTTGTCTCCTTTATCGCCCTTTGCGCCATCCGTTCCATTCGTACCATTGGTTCCGTCTTTCCCAGTCTCACCTGTAGCTTTTCCTAACTTGGTCCAGTTAGCCCCATTATCATACGAAACAAACCAGTATCCGTCTTCTATCTTCAGCTGCGGAGTGACACCGTCTTGCCCGTCAACACCATCTTGGCCATCTTTACCGTCCTTTCCGTTCTCACCGGTAGCCTTACCAAGTTTCGTCCAGTTGGCGCCATTATCCAGAGATACATACCAAAATCCATCTTCAATTTTCAGTTGAGGAGTAATGCCTGCTGCACCAGTTGCTCCTGTCGCACCGATTTCACCCTTATCACCAGTAGCCTGACCTGCTGGATTCCATGTAACACCATCATCATAGGACACATACCAGTTACCATCCATTATCTTAAACTGAGGAGTAACACCATCCTTGCCATCAACACCGGTGGTACCATCTTTTCCTGTGTCACCAGTAGCCTGTCCAAGCAATGCCCATGTAATACCGTTGTCGTATGACACATACCAGTACCCATTGTCTATCTTAAACATAGGTGTAGTGCCATTGGTGCCATCTTGACCATCTTCGCCATCTTTTCCATCCTCACCGCTGTCACCTTTTGCACCAGTCACAGGAAGTTTGTTTCCTTCGCTGTCAGTCAGCCAAGAACCATCAAGCGTCCAATAGTAGATACCATCTTCATCTTTAGCCACACCAATAGATGGCGTGTAACCATCTTGTCCGTTGGCGCCATCTGTACCATCTTTGCCGTCTACACCATTCTTACCATTGTAGATAGTGATGGTTTTGCCACTCGTGAAGGTAATCGTATAACCTATCGAAGCCCCCCCGTATGTGATCTCACTCACATTCGAAATCATATCCCCGCTGCTCTGCGCATTTATAATCACTTGCAGCGCATCGATATTCGTATTCATCGTATTACATTTCTCCTCGAGAGTTTTAACACGACTCTTGAGGTCATTTATATCATTCCACAAATCTTTGTGGCAGCCTGCCAGCAATAGCATCATTACCGACAATGCAATAGGAAAAATCCGTTTCATTTTTAGTTCGTCATAAAATAGAGTTGGAGTTGGCTGGGGGCTATCATATCAGACAATAAACCGAAATAGACACCCCATGATTTATTTCAGTTCAAATAAATTGACCTACTAATTCCAAATTTTGAGGCTTGATATTTCCAATTAGTCGTTACAATATCTACAAGGATTTGCCATTCCTTTCTTCCGATAGTTTTCGGGAGTGAGTTTGCCGACTAACTTACGCATTGTTGAGTTTGTGGTAGGTTTTCCATCAAACTCAATTTTAGGAGATTCAGTTTCCGAGATGTGCCAATTATCCACATCATAAACTTCTTGTACAATACCATTAATTACGACAACAACATAGCGAATTTTATTAGCATTGTCTAAACTCAAATCCCAACATCCCCGTGCGGCTTTATATAGATCACCACCTCTTTCATCTATATTGTCTCTTAATTTAATGAGTATATAGGGTATATTGTGTCCATCCGCATCTTTGGGCTCCTCATATACAGGACTACTCAAGATATTTTGTAAATCCTCCGCTAGTATCATACCATGATCAACATCATAACCACTTTGCATATTAGTTAATCCGGGAATTGCATCAATCAATGTTGACTCAATATATTTACTCTCAAGATTGGTTAATCCCCAATGATAAATGACAGCAATTACATCCTTCCCTTGTTGGATAATATTCTGTATGGTAGTTATTTTAAGGGATTGCGCTTGCGCTGCATTCATAGGCTTAATAGCAACACGCGCATGTTCGAACACGCGATTTCCACATCCCTTTCCTACATAAAAAACTTGAAGAGTGTTTGGATCAATCAATCCATACACATAGTACTTTCTCGTACCATTACCATTGATGTCCATTTTGCTGATGACATCACTTGAAAATCCTTTCATAATCTATACATTTTAAAGTTAAACAAATAATTGATTTATATATTCCACTATTATAATAGTTTATATTACCTCTACTCTTCTTTATGGGATTTTCGGCATACTCCCTATAATAATCTGATAATTTTACGAACGTACATATAGACACACAAAAAAAGCGCAGACCTCGAGTTGTTTATTTACCAACTGAGGCCTTCGCATTGCCTAATAGAACAAATAAAACAACAAGAAACCTACGCTGATATGACAGTACACTGCATCCAACAACGGATGCAGCGTGACAAATGTCACACCCATAGGTTTATCGTTACTTTGGTTTCGTTCTATTCCTTGAAAGTTGCGAAGTTTCAGTGGTCAAAACACAAAGCGTCAATAAACGCTATTCAATATGTCAAAATCTACCCTAAGACGAGGACATATCCCCCACCGGCGTAGATTCAACTGCAAAGATACAACCTATTTTTGATACATCCAATTTTTTTACACAAAAAAGTATATTAAAGCGTTCCATACTCAAAAAATACTTTTCTAAACGGAAACTATCGTGGGCTATCGTTAACACACGAGTATAAATAGGTCGGATTCGCTACAGAAGCACCTGTGGACAGCCGACATACAGATACAAAAAAGTGCCAACAAAGGACTTAGCAAGGTCCTTTGTCGACACATAGAGTATGTACTACCCGGAGTAATACTCAGAAAATAACGGAACTACTTATTCAGGAGTTGGCCGGCAGCGTTGTACAACACACCATTGCGCTCGATGATAAGCTCGCCATTGACAATTCGCTTGGTGACAGGCATGGTAACCGTTTGGTTTTCGATAGCCGTAATCGGCTCATCGGATATTTTCAGCCCGTCGAGAGCGAAATAAGTCGGGGTGTTGATATAAGAAACGCCATCATAAGTGCTGCAATCGGTGGAATAGAATGAGAACGCCAAACCATCGCACTTGCCAAGCGACGACAAATCGACTTTCTCCCAACCCTTGTTGAATTTACCATCTACAGCCAAGTGGTATACTACCTTGTTGGTCAGTGCATCCTTGTCGGCATCATAAGCCTCGATAATCAGCGACAGGGTGTCCTTGTCGGTGAATTTACGCGCTATAGAATTGCCTTTGGTCAGTACCTCGTAGGTGTATGCGTTTTGGCAGATATATACCTCCTGGGGATAGTACTGCTCAAAGAAAGATACAAGGTTCGAATACTCGCTTTCTGCAGGGTTGTTGTAGTAGGAACTGAAGTAACCAACAACGAACGGAGTTCCCTCGCCTTTCAAGCCGCCTTTTGCCATACAAGCAAACTGGTTCAGCGTATCTGCAGCCACCTTAGAGAGCGTAAAGCCTTCCCACGAAGTGCCACTATAACTATTACCACTTGGCAGGTGTTGAAACAAAATCGTTTTTCTGTTGCACTCGATGGAAGCAAAATCTCCACTGGTTGAGTAAGTGCTGTCCATCACATCTTTCAGATTACCACAGTAAACGGAAAGGTCTTTAGTTTCGTACTGAATAGCATCACCCGCCGAATTGGTGGCAGTGGTAAGGTCGAGCGTAATGGTTTCCGCATTCGCTACAAAGGGAGCAGCCAACAGACTGATCCCCAAAAAGAGAAAAGATTTCTTCATATTGTAATTGTTTTGGTTATTTATTCTCGATTGTTTATTTGTTTCATTTAGAAAATGTCCGGACGAACACTCTACAAATACCGTACCTTTACAAACAGGCAATGGGAAATGGAAAATTTTAGATGTATAATGGTATTCATTTACACACTTACAAATTCACACATTTACACATTTTCTCATTGCCAACACGCACCACATACACCCCTTGCGGCAGAGAGACACGCACATCGGTGGCGGTATGGGTGGTATAGACCGTATGCCCGAACATATCGTACACAGCGACGGTGGTAAGCGAGAGAATACCCGATACGCAGACTTCCCCACCCTGCGCACGCACAGCGACAGAGGTAGTGTTAGGTGTAGCAGTCGTTCTATTCTCCACCGTAGCGAAGAGCGTCTTGTCCACCGTCTTTCCATTAGAATTGAAACGGACAGCCACCTGCACAGGCGACACCGACTCGGTAATACCCGTCAGCCAAAGCGTATCACGCGCCACCTTAGCTGCCAGCGACGAAAGGTCAGACACAGAAAGCACACGCTTGGTGATAGCCGCCGATAGGTTATCCTGGTCGGTTGCCATGCCGCCCAACGGAATACCGACGGTTTGCCCAGCAGAGAGCGTCTGCGCAGCAAAATCAGACACCACAGGCGCATACGAGTCGGGAAAGACAAAGAGTGCAGGATACCAATAGTGCTTAATCGGCGTATAGGTACGCACCAACCGCCCCGTAGGCATAATCTGCAAGAACAACCAATCGTTAGTGGAAACCAGCGTCTTGAAGCACGCCACAAAGAGGTTGCCCGTCCGAGAGTGAACACGCACTACCCCGCTATTGTAAATATAGTATTCGCCCAGAGAGGATGTGTTGTAAATCTCCGCAACAGACAGATTGTCAATATCGAACTTCATGATATGAATACGCCCGTTGTACCAATCCCAGATATTGTCCGTATAGGAGAAAAAGATCGCATTCTCATGCAGCGAGGCACAGAGCGAACCTGCCGTCCAGGCATACCAAGTCTGCTCGACAATCATATCCTCGTTGCCCGAGAGCGTCCGCAAGTCGTAAGCAGTGGTGGCAAGCGTAGCGGGATTGATAGCCAACAACTCGTTGCCCTGCCAACTCTCGCCACCCGCTGTACCATAAGGGTAGGATTGCGCCGCAGCATTGGTGTTGCGTGCCGCCCAAATACGCCCGTCTTTGGACTGCACCATCGTTGAGAAACAGCCGCGAATGGTAGTGATAATCGTATCCGCCACCGGGTCAATGACATGGATGCCCGTATCTTGCTGAATGGCAAAGACATAGTCGTGCGTACGGAGCATCATGCCGATTTGGTTTTGGTAGAGCGGACCTGTGCCGGCAGCGGCTTGCTCTCCGCCTGTGATGAGCGGATTCTCCGTACCCCGTATGCGCTTGGTAATTTTTCCCGTAGCGAAATCAAGCACAAAAATACCATTGCTCGAACCGATGTAGCCTTTTGTCTCGTCCACGCCCACGAACCCACGCCCGTCGGCGGCATGCTTCCCGTTGATAGCAAACAGGGTATCAATCGAATAGGCGATTTTCAGCGTCGTGGCATCCGTAACCACCAGCCGTGCCCCTTTGCGGGTACTCGTCTCGCCCGGGTCCTGCGACTGTTTGGAGACGAAGTAGAACTTATCGCCATAGATAGCGGCAAACTGGGAGGTACACCCGAGCGAGGCCGAAGTATCATTCTCCGCCTGCACAATGCGATAGGCGAACGCCCCTTGGTCGCTCAGGTGATTGAGCGTGGAGTTGTTATGCCCGTACCAGTCCTCGTTGAGGATAAAAACGCCCGAGGTATAGGGTGCTACGGCATACGCCCACGCGGCACAGCATAAGAGTGCAAAAAGTAGAGTTTTTTTCATATAGGTAGGATCACAAAAGGTTCTGTATATAGTTGTTTTGGGAGGTATTTGGTCTATTTTTGACCCTATTTGTTTTCCCTTTGTATTTGTTTCTCTTTCGTGTATCGACTTACCATTGTTTCTCGGGGATGTGTAGATCCTCCGCACGGGACAGTTCGGTGCTCGTCTCGCCTATCCAGCCACATGTCTGATTCTCAGCCGTATAGACCCGCACGAAATCGACACAAGGCAGATAGACAGAATTGCCGTCGGCATCTACCGCCCAATCAATATTGAAACTTACCAAATCGGTAGAGTCGTTGGGATGGTTATCCACATAGCCCCAATCGAACGCATAGAGAACATAATAACTGCCCTGCCCCGACTCGTCCACTGCATTGGGCGGCAAGCAAGTCCCCGTGAGGGTAAGGCTGTCGGAGACAATCCATTTGGGGTAATAATCCTGCTTATGGTACACATTCTGCACGACATAGCCGCTGCCGCCGTAGTTGTCATGCCAAGCGATATAGGTGGTATCGGTAAGCGGTGAGCCTTTCTTGGGCGTTGCCGCTTTGGAGGAATCGGGACGGAAATAGGTAACACTGTACCGATGGCGAGTATCGGCATGGCGATAGGCACTGCCTGCCAATTCGTACCACTCGTCGTCGGGAATACCGTTCTGATTGCGGTCAAACGATACCTCTACTATCCCCGGCTCACAACTTCCGCCCTTTCCTTTCTCGGGGTGCGGATTGGAGTCGGCATAGAACGCATTGCCAAGAATCTTGAAATCGTACTCGCCCGGCACATTCACCACGCTATGATCGAAACCGAAAGTAACATACCCGCCAAATCCGCCCAAGGAGATAAGCACATCGTTGGTGCCCGAAATCGCCTCCTGCACCTTCTTTACCATATCCGCCGCCGTGTTGCCCTCCTCGTAGGTTGGCATCACATTGACGAACTGCCCGGGCGCAGGGCAATAGTCGTACACCGTGGAGATATAGCGGCTATACGCCACCTCCTCTTCCCACACGACAATCCGTATATCCTGATGCACGGGGTTTTGCTTGTCCACTATCTGCAGGCTGAGCGAATAAGTGCCCGTGTCGGCCTTGCAAAAAACGAAATCCCGCTCCGTGCTTACGATAGAGTCCGTTCCGTCCGCCGCCGGCATAGTCCATTCATAGCATTCCCCAATAAACTCCGGGTGCAGCACCAACGCCCGCATTCGCTCCACGGCATAGACCTCGTCAATACCGAGATTTACCATCGGTATATCGGGTTGGCAGCCTGCCAGCAAGAACAGCAGGACTAGTTGTAAAGTTGCAAATATGTAAATGGATAAATGTCGCATTTTTTTACAAATATAGCCCAATATGGATCAAAGATTTATATGATTATATTTGAGTCAATTTTTCGTGTATTTGTTACTGGCACAGCCACCATTGTGCATTGTTATTTATACACAAATACAATATGTGCAGGGATGTCACCCGTACGGACACTCCAACGCTTTTTTCCGTGGCAGTCGTAGCAATGCAGCACCCCGCTCGAAACATAATTCTTGGCGTCTGTCACAAAGATGTCGTGGTTATACGGGTTGACAGCGATACCGTACGGAACGGTGATGTCGCTTTCTGTGCCGTCGGTAATGAAATGCTCCGTCACGAGTTGTTTCGTTGCCGTGTTGAGGATACCATACGACACGCTGTTCTCCTCCGTCTGATTGTTCCACGCCACGCTGTAGAAATAGAGCGAATCGCCCACGATAGTCATCTCCGAGCAGGGAATTTCGAGTGTATCCGTCACCTGCATATCCATCGTATAGGGTGTTTTCCTGTCCAACACAAACAGTTTGGATGGGACACTCTCATAGTCGCCACGAGAGGACACCCAGAGTTTGCCGTACGCATCTTGACGAATACGATGAAGGTTAATCCCCACGGATATTTTCTCCGTCTGCTTCATGCCGTAGCGTTCCACCACCGAGACGGTATAGTCGTAGTTCGGCACACGGTAGCCGCCGGAATTCGCCACATAGATGTAGTCCCCCATTATCTCCAACTCGTCGGGCTGATAGCCCACCGTCACCTTGTTGGTAATCCCGAGCGTTGCCGTATCTACCTCGAAGACTGCGCCCAACTGTGCATCGGGGTCAATAGCCACCGGTCCCACATACGAGGACACATACGCCTTCCCCCCTGTGAAACGGATATAGCGGCAATTCGGGATATCCACCTGCCCGATACGCTTGCAGGTTCGGGCATCCATCACCTCCACCTTGTGACTGCAATTGATAACCGCGTAGAGGCGGGAGCCGTAGATTTGTATATCGTTCCCCACATCGCCTAACTCCATGATTACATTCGGGTTACGCTCGGAGTAGATATTGCGGATATAGTACGCATTGACAAAATCGACATAGTCGATAGTGGCTTTGTTGCTGCCCATGTTGCCCTCGTTGAGCAGGTACATGCCGACGGGTTCGTCGGGGGCAAAATCATCTATTGAGCGTATCTCCATAGGCAACACCTCGTATTCCGTCGGTACAACCAATTCATCGTGCCGACAACCCGCGAAAAGCAACAAGACTCCTCCTACCCCCTCAAAGAGGGGGATTAAACCACGCCTATCCCATCCCAAGGAAAGGGATATAGAGGAAAATACATTCCCTATTTCTTTGAATATGCGTTGTAGTCTTTTCATTAGAGGATGTCCTAGTATTCCACCACAATGCTGCCGCGGTAATTACGCTTGGGCATGGGATAGTTTAGGATAACATCGTAGTCCTGCCCGAGGAGGTTGTTTATCTCGAAGGTGGCTTTGAGGCGTATTTTTTTTATCCGCCACGAACCCGTCAGCGACACATCGTGCGTGTACCACGGCTGCGTGTAGTTGTAAACAATGTTCTCCTGCTGGTTGTACCGCTCACCCACATAGATAAAACTGTAATTCAACGCATAGTTGCGCCACGAGAGCATACCTATCGCCGAGCCGCTGTGCCATGGAATATACGGAATCTGGTGGCCGTAATAGGTATCCGCAGGGTCGGTTACATCAATCGCTTTCTGGTAAGTATATTGCACCTTCGCCGTAAGGGCGATGTCGTAGGGGAATTGCAGCGTCATCTGCATGTTTGCGTCCACGCCGTGTATCTTCACCTGCCCGAGGTTGAGCATCGTCCAACGGAACTGCTGTCCCTTGGGATAAGCGATAATTTTATCCTTCACCTTATTATAATACACATCCACCGATACACCGAAATGGCTGAAAATTTGCTTGGGTTTGAGATAATCGTAGGAGATGCCGACATTGTGCTGAATGGCCATCTCGGGACGCAGATAGGCGTTGCCCATATCGGTGTAGTACAAGTCGTTGAAGGTGGGATAACGATACGCCTGCTTGTAGAACGCATTGAGTTTTAGATCAATACGAGGAAATGGCTTGTAGGAAAGAAAGACTGCCGGCGTGAATTTGTACTTGTTTGGGGCTTCGTCCCGCTCGCGGGCTTCTTCGTTGATGAAAGTACCCAGGATACTCGCCTGCACCCGCAGATAGTCGTATACATTGAATGCCGTCGCCGCCGCCAGCCAATGCGAGAAACGACTCACCGACATATATTCCGACAACCCGTTCCATTGAAAATCGTAGGACAAGGACAGATCCCACCAGTCGAAGACAGCCACTTTGTTCGCCCACGAGAGGTATGCCTCCTGCTGGTTGTAGGTATTGTCCACATGAATCAGTTTGTCATCGTTGTTCACATAGCGGGTATGGTCGTAGGCATACTTGGCATTCACTTTGACAGCCCAGCGGTTGAAGAACTCGTCCTGCCACGAGGACTGCACGAACATATCCCTGTCCCACAGCCGCTCCCCCCGCCGCCAGACATTGTTCACTATCGCACCCGGCACTCCCCGCTCGGAGTTGTAGTAATAGCCCTGCACTTTCCAGAAACCCGTGGTGGAATAGTAGTAGTTCAGCCCTGCCTCCACCCGCACGGCATTCACATCGCCGTTCTGCCGCACCGCCGTAGTATCGTATGCCAACTCGCCCGAGGGCGTCACACGGCGGTAACGGAACTTGTATTTGCCGTTGGAGTGCACCACCTCCGCATTCATCGAGAGGCTCAAATTATCCGTCAGTTTGGCATCGAAAAGCAGCGAGGGATTCACCAGCGCAAACGAGCCCGCTTTGAGCCCCGCACGGATATGCACATTCTTGCCCGGTTCGAACTTCGGACGACGGGAGTTGAGGTAGATGCTACCCGCCGAACCAAATTCCCGCGCGGATTGGAAGATGTCGCTTTTCTGCCCGTTGTAGAGCGAGATTTCATCGATGTTTTCGAGCGAGAACT
The DNA here is from genome assembly GCA_963591775.1 of bacterium. Lineage (GTDB taxonomy): Bacteria > Bacteroidota > Bacteroidia > Bacteroidales > Paludibacteraceae > Colicola. Next base: position 11,250 of record CAVATM010000004.1, on the reverse strand, counting down.
TGCCCAAATCGACTTGCCCGTTTTGGGCGTTACCGAGTTGGATACCATTGTAATAGACACCCAGATGGTTGGTACCCATGGAGCGGATATTCACCGTCTTGATACCGCCCACGCCGCCATAATCCTTAATCTGCACACCGGAGAAGAATCGAATAGCATCCGCCACCGACAGGCTGTTCATTTGCTCGAGTTCCTTCCCCTCGAGGCGCTGCGGACGGATAATGTCTTTCTCCTTGTATTTCGCCGTCACTTGCACCTCTTGGACTTCGAATTGGTGCGAGATAGAGTCCGTAAAACGGGTTGATTGATAATAGGACTGATTTGTAGATGACAGCGTATCGGATTCTGTTTGCGCACAAACAGAACCGCACCACAAAGTGCATACGAATAGTATGAGAAATAGTTTTTTCATTATGTTGCTCTTATCTCCAATCCACGGGAGCAGGCAGATTTTCAATGGGTAAACAGGATATGCAGAATGTAATACGCGTAATGTATGTATATGTGTGTAATACACATAATGTGCATAATGTATGCACCACCTACAAACTTGCAAACTGCAAACTTACAAATTTACAAATTGAACAAGTCCTTGGCAGGTTTTCTGACTTAGGGTACAACCATCCAAGCCTTCCCATTCGACATAGCGAACAGTGACCGGAGAACATATACTTACAGAATATGCCAAACATATAAGCATTTTCTCCATTGGATAGCTTTTTGCCCTTCACAGCAGCGGGTCTGTATCGGATTCACACCGATTTCCCTCACCAAAAACGGCACAAAGATAGTGTTTTTCAGGGAAATACACAAACAAAAAGAAAATAAAGGAATCGAGTAACTATTCTTTGAGATTCCAACCGGACGAAGTGAGTACATACGTACTGTCACCGGCAGCTACTATCAAGAAACATTCCGCATCGTCATGCGTATTAATCAATTGCAACGCATCATTCTCGCCCAACACCATACACGCCGTTGCCAATGCATCCGCCCGCATACACGATGACGCTATCACAGTGGCACTCAATAAGTTATGTTGTACAGGATAGCCTGTACGAGGATCAATGGTATGGCTGCGACGCTGTTGCCCCTCGTAGTAAAAATTGCGGTAGTTGCCCGAGGTCGCCATACAAAGATTGGTTGTTGAAATAATTTCCTCCATATCCTTAGATTGTCCTGTCGGGTCATCTACGGGCTTAGTAATACCTATACGCCATGGATTTCCCTGTTTATTCACACCACGCGCAACCACTTCACCGCCTATATCAACAAGATAGTTTTTGCATCCATATTGTGTCAATAAGGCGGCTATCACATCGCACGACTGTCCTTTTGCCACAGCACTAGCGTCAAGCATAATACGAGAATCTGCTTTCTGCACCCGATGATCCGCTAGCAACACCTTACCAAAACCGACCAAGGGCAATAGACTGTCCACTTTTTCTGCCGTCACTTGTTCCTTATTCTTAAAGCCAAAGCCCCATAGATTGACCAACGGTGCTACAGTAATATCGAATGCACCGTTACTCTCACGGCTAACACGCTCTGCCTCAGTCCACATCTGCTCAAAGTAAGCATCGGTCACGGTGTCTCGGTTCTGATTGATGTGACTGATGACCGACTCCGAGTTGAACATACTGAGTGAATTGTCGAATGCCCTGAAAGCCGATTGTATAGCCGTATCGAGGTCGACCATAGCCTGATACTGGATAGAATAGTAAGTACCAAACACCTTGCCTTGGTTTGTATAGTACTGCGGACGATTATCTCTTGCTGACAGCACCCAAAACAACACCACAGCAATCACTATGGAGAGACTAATATAAGCAATGCGGGATTTATTCATCGTTATTATTATGCACAATAGAAAATGATGAATTATGAATTGCTATCTCGCCCCTACATCGTCGTGCAATTCATAATTCATCATTCTTAATTCAACATTAGAACCAGATGCCTACGCCGATGCAGCCGTTTAGGCGTTGGTAGAGTTTTTCATCGGCTACACCGCTGATGAACACATTGTCTTTGGTCATCTTGTAGGTATTGATAGAGCCTTGAGCGAAAAGCGAAATCTCACAAATGTCGCCTATCGACCACGGCTTCTCGATACGGGCACTCACATTGTTCACTGCAAAACCGCCCTCGTAACCGGTATAGAAACTTTTCCACGGTGTCATACCAACTTGCAGCCCTAGCGTGATTTCGTACGGCAGCGAGAAATCGTAACCCAACTCTATGTACGACGAATAAGCGCGCTTCAGATCTACCTCCCCTTCTGTTTCGGTCTCTTTCTCGTATATATCCGCTCCTGCTACCATGGTGTACCAGTTGATATAAAGCGGGAAATCGAGCAGGTCACCGAAATTGTAGCCTATCTGCACCTCCGTCTGGCTGCTGTTGTCGTACGCCTCGTCAAGGTCGTGCTTCCAGTTGAAGAAGTTGCCGTCACCATAGTAGTAATGCGTGGCACCGAGCGTCAAACCATAGAAGGTGAATGATGCCTCTATATCTACCTCCGGATAGAACTCCGTGCCTGCTTGGTCATCGGTCGCTTTGCGGAATTTCCAGTCGCTGGCACCCAGACTGGCCCAGGCACCGATTCGGAACGAGGTATGCTCCGTATCAAAACCGACCAGTGCTTCAGGCTGAAAACTGAGACCGCCGTTGTACTGTCCGCGCCACAGATAGGCGCTTGTCAGTTCGGCACCTGCCTCGTAAGCAAATTCGATGGACTTCTCTTGCGCTACGGCAACTGTAGTAACCACCATTGCCAATAGACTAACTAATACCTTTTTCATTTTTAGAAAGTAAAAAGTTTGTTTGATTGTTGATAGTTATTATAGAAACGCCTCTATATAGGCGCTTTTTATTTTGCTGCATTGTGTGCCCTTGCCCACTATCTATAAATGGTCAATTAGTGACCATTCAGAGGAACTGCTTTCCTTGTATATAGGAACAGCTATTCCAATATAGTAGGGCACAGACAGCCGTCTATTCTATGAGGACTTGGGAATGCGGCAAGAACTGCCGATTCCACGAAACGCCAAGAGAGAGGTTGGCGTTCAGGCGTTGGGCTGATGGGTGGCGAGGTGTCCAGCGGACATTGTCTTTGTTCACCCGCCACGGGTTGAACATCAAATCGCCCACCAACGATATGGCACAGGAATGCAGCTGCCACACCTTGTGAAAAGAAACATCGATATTGATGACTGCAAAGTCGCCGGAAAATCCGGTATAGAGACTGCGCCACGGGGTCATCCCAACAGTCGTGTGAAGCGCCATACTATACGGGAAGGCAAATTCATACTTAAACTCAAAATAACTGGAATAGGCACGGTGCAATGCGTCGTCGCCTTCAAGCAAGTAGCCGTCACGACCGACAAATCGTGTGCACCACAAGAAGCTGAGTGGCAGGCGATTGCTCACCCGGTAGCGGAAACGCAACTCGTCCGTATTGCCTGCCTGGCCAGGTGCTGCGTTGTCGAAATTGAAGAAATGCGTGCTATCAAAGTACACGGCATGCAGCCAGTAGAGTTGGAATCCCCAGCGATCAAAGCCCACCGTAATGTCCACCTCTGGATTAAAGCCGGAGAATGCCCAGTCGGAGGCACCTACATTCCACCACATATCGGCAAATAGCCCTTCGTAGTTGGCACGAGCAGAGGCTTGCAGGCCGGGGCCTCCTACATACAACCCACGCCAAATATAGTTGGCAACCAGCGAGGCGTCGGCACTTAGTACGAGGCCGGTTCGCTTCGGAGCAGGATCGAACCACCTATTTTCTACGGGTTGAGCAAGAGCCGGCTCGGGAATGGTAAGGGAAATAAAGGGAATAAGAAAAGGCACTACTCCGACGCATAGCGTCCGAGTAAATGCCTTCCATTTATCAGAAATGGCTCTTGCCACTCTTGTTACAGACCCTTCTGAGCCGCCCACGCAATGCGCAGGGCCACCTCAAGGATACGGGTATCCGTCAATTCTACAATGCCGCCCTCAGGGCCGGGTTCGATATGATAGCCATGCTCGGACGAGCCTTCGCCGTTGAAATAGGCGCGAACTGCGTCTGCCTCGATACCTAACTCTGCTGCGATAGCGTCCATGCTGCCGTGGGGCAGACTGTCTTTCACTTCACGAAGACGATTAAATGTTGTACGAATCATAACTTGGTGTGTTTTTGTTGATAATATAGATTGAATAGGATGTTCTACTGAATTAGTGGTGCAAAGGTACGAAAAAGAAATAACATCTCCAAATATATTTTACAACTATATTCATTTCGTGAATAGAGGATGTCTCGGAGTTTCTTCTGGAAATAAAAGGGGGGAGGAAATGGAAAGGGGAAAAAGGAGGGAGGGTTGTCATCTCGACAGCCCTCCCTTTTGACTACTTGGAGCGGAGGAAATGGTCAGTTCCGCCCCACATCATCACAAACGGTTTTGAAAAAAAATGTATTTTTATTGGTTGGTTCTATTTATACTCAACAGGTCTGTTTTTCATCTAAGAAATATCTATGTTTACTTTTTCGCATAGAAATAGGACGTCACTACTTATTTGCGTTGAAATAGAATGCCACATAGAGGTTGGCTCCGATATTGTCAGTACCAAAGTGGAAGCCATGGCTCGCAGGAGTTACCTTTTCTGTGTAGTTCTCCACTTGTAGCGTCATCGTATTCCATCCCTCAAGCAAATAGGCAGTTGCCGGATTTATCTCGTAATACAAACCTACATTGACATTGGCACCCAACGCAATTTTTGGTGCGACGAACCACTCAATTCCGACGCTACCATACACGCCTAACAGATGGATCAAGTTATCCGCCGTCAGCGACAGGGGACGAGCATTCGGCATATAGCCGGCTGCCGCAGCATACGAAGGGGCTACGATAAAACCGGATGTACTTGCATCAGTACTGATGGTCGGCGTTTGATTCAGTTCGGTGATGGCATTTCCGTAGCTATACTTGTACGAAACGCTACCGAAAGCATAATTCACGCCTGCGCCAAACACTCCCTGTACCGGACGAGTCTTGCCGACACGATATTCGACACCGACCGCAATACTTCCGTACGCCATACTTCCCTTGCGCTTATCCACTACCTTGGCATGGCTCAACGGGTCGAGATAGAGCGCCTCGTCGTCCAATACATAATGATTCTCCGACTTGACAGATATACCCATACCGACATTGGCTTTTATGCCGAGTTTATCGGTCAGCATATACGAACCCATTATAGACGCCATCGGGTTGGCTCCAATTATACTCATAGCAAGCGGCTCACCCGCCAAATCTTCCAAATCATTCTTACTGGTATAGCCCCCAAACATCGTTCCGACATAGGTCGCAATCGGGTCAAGCGAGAAGCCCACCGAGAAATCACCCTGTGCGGGCAGCCAGGTGGAGTAATCCTTAGCAGCACGCTGCTCCGGGGTCTCCTTCTCGTGCGCAGACATAGCAGGAACTGCCAGCGCTGCCACCAATAGTATTCCTAAAAACTTTTTCATAAATTGTATCAAATTAGAGTTGTAACTATTCGGCGAGAGGTCTTTCCCCATCATTCTCTCTACCCTATTCCACAATACTCATCCCTTTCTGACAGGGACAGACTCCACCGACTTGACATTATATTTAATCAGAAGATACTCAATTAGTAAGCCCAACCCAGAGGATTCTCCGATTTATAGATTAGGTTACCCTTGCTGTCATATGTATCTATGTTCGGGTTTCCGATACCATAGATATCTTGCTTAGCATAGTCCGGAACAAACTTCACCACGAGGTCGCTGAGCACGCAACCGATCAGCAAATCACCATCGGACATCATCTTGTCAACATAATTGGATTTGAAATAGCCATTCACCTCTTGCGATTTGCGCACATATTTCTTCTCATCGGAATCGTACTTAAAATAGTAGTGGTCAACTGTATTGAGATACGATTTGGTTTCTACCTCCACCATTAGGTCGGAAATATCCCACGAATCGTACAGATTTGCCTCAAACGAGTAGGCACCATCCTTATCTGCGGTCACATTGAAAACCAATTCACGATCGTCGGAAGAAGTATAATTATCATAAACAGTCACAACCAGCGACACAGGTTTGGTAGCGTCACGAGTACCCGTTACTGCCGCATAGCCCAAATCCGGATTCGAAGGATCGGTATATTCCTTTTTCTCATATTGCTCCACAACCTTACCGGAAATGGTCACAATCTGATTACGCGTCAAGATAGGCTTCTCCACATCCTTGGTGATAGTAATGTTCTGTGCCGTGAAGACCTTGCCTTGCTCAATTTCTACCGCTGTGAAAGCCTCGGGATAGGAAACCTCAATCTCCATAATGGCATAATTCACAATGTCATAGTACTTTCCGATGAACGGACGCGTATAGACATTCATGCCCGAAATGGCCTCTTGCCCCACAGGAATCTCCACCTGATAGAAACCATTCGCATCACAAGTAGCCTCGAATAGTTTTTGTCCGCCGGCGGCATCCTTATCATAAGCCGTATAATCCACCTTAACGACCACAGCTACACCATCCGCAGGCTTACTCAACTTAGCAAAACCCGAACCATCAGCCACATAACCTTGGTCTATATAGACATATCCTTGAACAGTAGCTTTGGTCGAAATGTCATCAAAATTGAGTTCGGATTGTTTTTGGCAACCTACAAGCGCCAACGCTGCAAATGCAGCCACTAATAAATTACGTCTCATAAAGAAAAATAAATTAGTTATTAATTATTGGATATATAACAAAAGTAATTTAGTCCGGTAAAATGTTCTATTTAAGAACTAATACTTTCTAAACATGCAGCAAAGGTACGACACATTTCCAATATAGCCAAATTATATATGTATTTTTCCGTGAATTTATGTTACAAAACAGAGAAAGCAGCACAGAAATTAAGAAATAACTTCTGTAATTTACGACAACCGAAAAAGCAGCACCCCTAAATAGGCTATGAGTTGCCATGGGCTGTATGAGCAGAAAAGCGAAAAGTGTTGTATATTACGGTGAGAAAGGACAGGGAAAAACTACGCCACAAAAAAGACAATTGTGGCGTAGAGATAGATTAGTTGGCTGGATAATACAAAACGATATTTTTCAATAGGAATAAGGTCAAGATCCCCTAAGTTCACACCAGAAGTGCGAAAAATTTCCTCTGTTTTTTGTAGGGAAACACTCTCTACTACTCCATTGCATCCTTGTCTTTCAGGATATTAAAATGCTTGGAATACATAAAGAACTTACGGGCAAGGAAGTTCCAAGCAAAACAAATGACCGTCATAATCAACTTCGAAATCAGATAATGCACGCCCACATATTCGGTGAAAAACCATATACCCACCTCCAAAAACACTAACCCTATTCCACCTATCACAAAGACCATTGCTATCTCACCCGCACGAGACTTAGGCTCACCACGAAAGACCAAGAACTTAGCAATGGCATAATTAGTCAGCGTACCCGTAATGAAACCCAACAAGGCGGCAATCAGATAAGGAATACCGATGATATACGAAGCAAGGAAATAGGTGCCGTAATCAACAATAAACGCACCCACCGCCACGAAACAATAGCGAAACCACTGCAACCAGATATTAGCAGTATCCTGACGGAAAAGAATATCTATCAAACGACGGAAATCCATAAAACACTATTCCATTTGTAACTCTGCCTTGGCACGCTCTCGGTCAAAAGTGAGCAAATAAGTACCCGTATTTTCATAGTGCATCAGCGCACGCGGGAAGAACTGCGGGTACTGCTGAATAGCTGGTACCAGATAACGATAAGTGGAACTATAACCCAGTGCATCTACAACGACCAAGTCCACCTGCTTCTCAACCAAATCGGCAATCAACTCACGGGTATCCGGGGTATATTTATATATAACACCAGGACATTGGCTATACAAATAGAATATCTGCGGTTTACGGGAGCAAACAATAGTTGTATGCGACAAGTTTTCTTCTATGGCTTTACCTATATTGAAGAACTGCTGATACTGAACAGGATATTTTTGCTTAGCCAACCGATGTTCCTCTTGCAAACCCGACTTGGAAAAGAATAGCAGCAGCAACAAGATGTATGCAGGGAAGGAATGTGTTTTCCATTTACGCTGCACCAACAGGGAACACCCGTACCACAAACCGATCATAAGAAAAGCAGTCAGGAATGGTAATACAGATGTGATATACCGATTACCGCTCGGTGTACTGAAAATAGAGATGACACCCAAGGTGGCTGCAATGTAGCCTATCGCAAACCAACGCTGTTTTCCTAAACGCCACGCACCAAGCAGAAGGACAGCCAACATAAGCAACCCCAACAAATAGATATACCATGTATAAGTAGGCTCTTCACAATTTAGATTGACCAAGGGAACTATCGTACTCGGAAAGGCATTAAAAATAAGCATACGAAGGGTGTCAAAGAAACGGGACACTACTTCTCCAAAGCCTATCTGCCCCATCTCCGGACGCCAAGGATTGGCAACCATAATAGAATCAAGGTATCGGTTTCCGTTAAGTCCCATAATGCGATTTCGCAGCATCCACGGCAGGCAACCTAATACAAATCCTACCGCCGTACCACCTAATGCCCCCCACCGACGACGCACTAAAAAGACTAACAGCACAGCACCCACTAAGGCAACCCCTTGTGTACGGATATGATATGTAAAGACCAACGCCACAAGCATAACATAAAACCATGGCGAACACAATTCACGCCACCACCGGTCTTCCTGTTTGTTCAACTGAACCAGCGCAAAGAAAACAAGCATGCTCGTAAGAAGAAAGGAGGACTCCGACATCATCATCGTAGAAAAATGAAGCAATCGGGGACAGAACAAGCCTGCTACTGAGGCTACAAAACTAATGTCCTTCGGTAGCGAAAGTGCCAACAAAGCAAAATACAGCAAGAGAATACTGACCAAAACAAATACCTCATTCAACCATTTCTGCGCAACAACGCTATCCGTAATGGCACGAAGAGGCGTCATCAACAAGGGGTAGCCCGGAGGAAAATTAGAAGTGGCAGGACTGCCGGGCGATGACAAATCGCAATAGCCCTGTCCCTCTGCCAAAGAAGTGGCATAGATATAATAACAGAAGTTGTCTCCATTAAGGTCGGGCTTACTGTTGAAAGTATATAGCACCAACAGCAGCCAAGCAACAACAATAGCCGCAGGAAAAACGATATAGCGAAGAACATTATTTGCTTTCATGATATTCCTTTTCTGTATTTACATTCCATATATTCGTCTTGTCCGTAACCCCATTCTTGATGTTGCGAACACACTCAAAAGCAGTCAACATCGAGTGGTCCATATTATTGTAACGATGTTGCCCATTTCTGCCTAAGCAATACAGATTCGGTATCTTGTCCAAAAACGACTTCACCTCATCTAATTGGTAGTACGAACCATAATATGCCGGATATGCCTTCTTGATACGAACATGGCAAGCGTCCAGAACATCCTCACGATTAATAATATCAATCTTCACCAATTCGTCTATAGCCATATCGATAAATTCTTCTTTTGGCATAGTCCAGAAGTGGTCCCCCTCTGTACAGAAATACTCCAACCCTATCCACATCGTATGCTCGTAGTCATTTACCAAATAGGGCGACCAGTTGTTAAACACCTGCAAACGACCGATATGCACATCTCGTTCCTGTATGTAAATCCAGGTGTCCGGTACACGATGGTCAAAAGTAGGAATAGCAGTCTTGTTCTCAATACGCAACTTTCGTACGCACAACCCGACAGTAATAAAATCACGATAAGGAAGGCTCGTTGCAATATCCATCACCCTTCCGGGGATAGCAATGCCACCAAGAGCAGGTATTAAATCTTTTATCGGCATAGTTGAGAGGAAATAATCACACTCAAAGGTATGCTCTACGCCATCAGCGCCACGAGCCAACACAGAAACAACCTGATTGTTTTCTACCCTCACCCCAACTACTTCGTGCTGCAATCGAATCTCGCCCCCTTGTTTGCGTATGTCATCTGCTACCGTTTCCCATAGTTGTCCGGGACCATATTTAGGGTAGATAAACTGTTCAATAAGAGATGTCTCAACATGCTTGCTGTGAATGCCCAACGCACGACAAAACATATCCTTAAGAACAGACAGCACACTTAGTCCCTTGACCCGTTGACTTCCCCAATCGGCACCTAACTGCGACGGATGTACGCCCCACACCTTCTCTGTGTATCCCTCAAAGAACATCTCGTAGAGAGGTCGCCCAAAGCGATTGATATAGAAATTCTCCAATGAGGTCTCCGGTAGTTTATGCACGCACGACCACAGATAACCAAACCCTGCACGCATAGTACGAGCAAACCCCATATTCAGAAAGGTATCTTTCTTCATAGAGATGGGGTAATCAAAAAACTTTCGAAGAAAAAAGATACGGCTTACACGGTCGCGCAACAGCATTACACGATCAGTATTCTCGGGGTCATGATGAGGGATGTCAGAAACCGCTTGAGTTAGATTACCACCGGTATGTGGTGTGTGCGGCGAGTCGTGTGTGTGTGTGTGTGTGTGGGGGGGGGGGGGGGGGGGTAACTGCACTGATATTCAACGATATAGCATCTTTAGACGGAGCATCTTGCAGCGGCATGACATTGTTCCACCACTGCATAACTTCTTCGCTTTTTGAGAAGAAGCGGTGTCCGCCTATATCCATACGATTGCCATGGTATTGTACAGTCTGCGAGATACCTCCGATAGCACTTGTCGATTCAAGAATAATAGGATGAATATCGGTCTGGCGGAGCAGTTCGTAAGCAGCAGTGAGCCCGGCAGGACCGGCACCTGCGATAACTGCGATTTTGGTAGATGGATTGTTCATGGTATTACAACGAGACACAAAATTAACTTGCAAAAAGAATTTGCAACAAAATTACTACAAATGTTTGGATTGTGCAAATAGTACAAACATTATAAGCAAGTGTGCAAAAGCATGTATGCAATATCAGGTGTAAAGAATCAGATATACAGAATTATGGTGTACAGAATCAACTATCATATATGTATTGTCAAATCCAAAAATCCCCCAATCCACAAATTTCCAAATTCCACGATCCCCCTCCCCCAAAAAATCCCCAAATTCCCGAAGGACTCCCGAACCAATTCCCCAAGACTCTCGAAATACCCTCTAAGTCCTTCCAAAATATCCCTTACACTTTCAAAGCCCTGCAAAAATACTCTCTAAGTTCT
>CAVATM010000003.1:0-174065 GCA_963591775.1 bacterium | reverse complement strand
CGTTGACTACCTCGTTCCACATAGGTGTGCCTTTGAGCAAATCGACAATAGACTGCCAAGCGGCAGGGTTCTTTTGTTGCAGAGCACGAGCCCACAAGTGGGTGTACTCGTGGATGGGCGTGTTGGGGTTCAAACCCTGCTCGGTAAGGTAGATGTTGCCGTTTTGGGCGTAGCCGTAGATTATGCCGGAGGGGGTAAGGAGGGGTGCGGCAGCGGGTATATTCACCTCTTGGCGTTGGGCAAGACCTGTCGGGTCGGTATATTCGCCGCTATACATAGTCTGCTCCAATGCACCGATGATGTCGGCAATCGGTGTTCCGTCGGCTTTGTTGAGCGCTTTGTCGGAATAAAAGAACTCAACGATATGTGCATTGCCGTTGTTATTTATACCATTGTTGGCGTGTCGAGCAATAACTATACTTATACCATTGTCTTCTCCGTTTCTGTCAAAGTTAGAAACAGCAGCATTGTGGTCGCTCAATCGTAATGTGAATACAGTGCCGTTCTTTGCTTCAATAGTTATGTAGTTGCTCGCGCCAGTGTTGTGTACTCCGAGTGCTTACGCTATATCAGATATAGCGGAATTACGATTGTTCTGCTTATTCTTGTATGTTTGTTTTGTTTTTTCAAGATTTTGCTGTAACTTTGTGCCGTCAATCGGATAGTTCGACTGTTCCTTAGTGCCTTGCTCCATTTGGAGCATGAGCCGAGCGGAATTATCCGATTGTTTGTTTTCCAATACTCTCTGTGCTTCCTCTTGGCTGACAACCTCAACGGGTATGCCTGCGTCTTTCAGTGCGTCCAACACCGTATTGGTGGCAAGTTGCTGGGCAGCGGTGAAGTGGTCGGGGGTGTAGTCGGAAATAGAGAACCGAATGTCGTCGTTGCTCTCGTCGAACGAGCCGTTGTTGTCGGTGGCAGATTTGATTTGGGAGGGAGAGAGGGCTGCATAGGTATCGAACGCAGCCTCGCGTGCTTGTATGCCGTCATAACCATATCTCCCGATAAGGTCTGCAAAAGGTTTGCTTGCGGTCAGTTCATATACATAAGTAGCCTGTCCTGCTGCGTTTTCCAATTCTGTCAACGGAATGTTTAGATTTTTGGCAAGTCTTTGTAATTCTCCGTCATCAAGTCTGCTGCCAATATACCCCACATAGGCAGGGTTGTGTATGTCTGCGAACAATTGATAGAGTGTAGCCTTGCCATTTCCGTCTTCGGCAAATATGTTTGCATAACCTTTTGCCTGTGTTACCCATACGGCACCATTTTCGGTGTTGAACTTAAAGAAACGATTGTGTGTGTTGCGGTTTGTTCCGTGGTACACAACCAATGGTTCACCGTTCTCGTCGACTACTTTTGACGAACTTGTTTGCAGGATTGAAATAAGTTTCGTATCTTTGCCAGCGGTAACAGACGGGTTCGGCTCTGCCTCCGTTGATATAAAACCATTGGCAATCTCTATGAGGTTGCCTTTTTCTATCTCGGTAAGGGCTTGGTCGTAGTATTTATTCCCGTTCTCGTCAATAACATTGGAGAAATCGGCTTCGGGGCGCAGATAATTATCCACGGATTTGGCAGTTCCGTTATTTTGTTGTATCTTTGCAGCGTCATCAAGAACAGAAAGGCTGCTGTCGTGTGCAGATGCGTCTGTACGAATAATCGGGGATATGCCGCCCTCGGATGACATTTCATAAAGTCGTGTGCCTTTGTTGGCATACGGCTTTTTGTTTTGGTCGTAGAATGACTTGTGCCATACAATACGCCCGTCGTCTGTTTTCTCCACCTCAATAACAACAGCATTGTAGCGGTCTATCTGTTTGATAAACACGATGGAGTTATTACCATTATCCACAATGGCTTTTACCTCATCGGGAGTGTTTAACACCTTTTGTATGTTTTGATATTTATCCGCTGCGATGTTAGGGTGGTGATTAACTGCGTGATCAAGGAAATAACCCATACCCGAATATACCCTGTTGTCCTGCAGATTGGACCACAAATACACAGACCTATGGCAAAGACTAAACCGAAAATAGCAGACACTGTGCCGATAAGTCATCAACTCATCATAACAGGTATAGGGAAATACAAGCCTATACCCCGTTTCAATTCGGGGTGCAAAAAATGTTAGGGAGTTACTTACCCGCCAAATAATCTATCACTTGCCGATTGGCGGCATTTGCTCTGTCCCAGTTGAAACTGATATAGTACTTTTCAGCGGTGCTTTTGTCAGAGTGCCCGAGGGCTTTGCTGATGACATCATGCGACACTCCTACATGGTCGGCAAAGGTTGCCCAAGTGTAGCGTGCCAAATAGAAATAGAGACGCCGGTCTATAAGTTTGCCTATATCCCTCAGTTGTTTGTTTAGTTTTCTCCGGAAGTTCTCAAATTCATAGTATCGTTCAATAAAAGATAGCAAATGTTCTTTTCCTGCATAGCGGTCTATTATCTCTTGTGCCTCCGGCTGAATATGCAGGTGTAGTGGCATAGGCTCTGTATGGGCAATCTTCTGTCGGACAAAGACGAGGTTGCCCTTTTTGTTTGCTTTCGGGAAATGAAACAGGTCTGTCGGGTTCATGCCACACAGATAGAAAGATAGCATAAAGAAGTCCCGTGCCACGGCTCGCATACCTTTCAGTTCGAGTGAGCGCAGTTTCTGTATTTCGTCAAGCGTAAGGAACTCCTTTTCTTTTTGCGCTCTCTTGATTGTGAACTTGCGGAACGGGTAGGTATTAGGTGAAATTTTATCTGCCTTAATGGCGGAGTTGAATACCGAGCGGATGTAAAGCATAACAATACCGCGCGTGTTTATAGATAGTTCTTGTCGCTCCATCCAGCGGTCAAAATCGACTATTGCCTGGTAAGTCAGTTCGTCAAAATGAACCGTAGTCTTTTTCATAAACTTATAGAGCATATTGCGAGCATATACATACCCCTCTCTCGTTTTGGGTGAGCGGCAGTTTGAAATATACTGTTCTATTTCTGCCGAGGAAGTAGTTTCAGGGACATCGCCTTGTTTCCTCTTCAATACATAGTCCTTAATACCTGCTGCAGTAATTCGTTGCAGTTTCCCTTCATGGTCTAAATCAGTAATCGCCACTGCATATTCGAGATATAGTTCCTTAATGCGGGTATTATTACAACCGCATTGGGATAAGTCTTTTCCACCACTTTTTCGGGATTGCCGGTAAATGCTTTTTCTATCACATAAATTTTAGAACTGACTGTTGTTGCACTTGCGCCATTGTTTATGCGTATCTTAATTGGGAACAAGCCTTTTGAGTTTGGTGTTCGTTTGTCAATAAATACAGATAGTTTTGCCATGATATATACTGTTGAATTTAGTTGTATGAAAAAGTTGCACGGTTTTTGCACGGTTTTGCGTTTTTCAAATACCCCCTAAATGTACCCTATTTGTACCCCGTTTTCCCCTTTATTCATCGGACATTGAGCCAAAAAGAGCAGGGGACAGGTATAAAAAACATAAAAACACGAAATGAGGCACTCCGATTAAATCGTAAGTGCCTCATTTTCAATAGTTTATATTATGTGGTCTCAGTAGGGCTTGAACCTACGACCCCCTGATTATGAGTCAGGTGCTACTAACCAACTGAGCTATGAGACCATCGTGCTTATATAGGCTGCACGGTACCTTTCCGTCTTGATACGCATGTATCGACTCCCTATTGGTTTCTACAAATAACAAGCCAACAAATGCGAATTTACTACTACAAATATAGTGCCAAACACTCGAAACAACACTGCAAACAAGTGTATATTTTGCTTTTTAGGGCTATTTTGTAGCCACTATTATAGAGTTCATTCGGGAGTGCTAAGGCATTTCCCCCATTAGGGCTATTTTGCAGAATCTGTATTTGACTTGCTGCGGAGGAGTTTAATGCACTCGTCCTTCGTGATGCTACGCTGCTCCTCTGTCAGTTGCGGGATATAGATCTTTGCACCGGACAACAAATTGTTCGGGCTCGAGATTGCGTTACGATTCGACTGGTAAATATATACCCAGCAGTGCGTATTGCCATAGTACTTGCGAGCCAGCTTAGCCAAAGTGGTCTCGTCGTTAACTATCTCGGTAGCGACAGCCCAGTCTGGAGTATCGTCGCTGCGCTCTACAACGGTCGTCTGCGAATGACGAACCTGCTGCTTCTCGGAGCACTCATCTACTAAGCGGTCAAACTCTTCCTTCGTAACCAAACGGATCTCGGCACGACGATTAGCGGCATAAGCCACCTTCTTGCCCGACTTGGGAACGATAATGCCACGACCGCACGAGGCGATATGGTCAGCCGGAACACCATACTCATTGGTAAGTTCATCGGCAACACGAGCGCAGCGGGCATCACCCAATACGGTATTAACACCTAACGAGCCTGTGTTATCGCAGTAGCCATAGATAAAGGCATAGAGAGTGGTATCACGATCCATACGACCTGCTACTTGCTGGATGGCTATGATAGCATCATCATCCAAAGTAGATTTGCCATGCTCGAAATAGACATACGAGTATTCCTCCGGACGGGTAGTCTCAACCACTGTATTGACTTCCTTATCACGATAGATAACCGTATCGCGGTAGATAATGATAACCGTATCACGGCCACGAGATGCTAAGTCGTTCTTGGCAATCTGTTGATTGATGATTTCCTTGGTCGGGATATTGCGGACATGGGTCTTATGAACGGCGTCGATCTTGTAGCGCAAGGACAACGTAACATCGACCAAACCGTCGTTGTTGGTGCTGGCACCGTTAATCAACTTGCCATTATTGTTCATGACCGGATAGCGACCATCCACATCATCCTTGGTAAAATATGCATACTCTCCACGAATACCTAAGGCGATGCTTCGGGAAAGGTTGAATTCTACATCCACGCCAATGTTCACATACGGCAGCGCAGAATACTTGTCTTGCGACAATGCTTCCACATTCGCCGTATTGCCCTTGGCGTCGGCAGAATAGTAGGTGTCGTTGCGATAGATACCACAACCACCACCGGCAAGCAAGTTGATAGAAGCCAACTTGGTGGTAAGTTTGGGCGCAAAACCGCTCAACAAGTCGATGGTAAGGTAAGCACCAGCCTTGTGCATATAGCCCTTGAGCAGGATATCGGCATTATTGGCACTTGCATCTACATCGCCCGTGACACGATACATATCGAACTTGTAATCTACACCCAAGCCCAAGAACGGGGTGAATGTATATTCCACGCCCAGTCCGACAGCCGGCGCATAGACAGGATGCTTCATCTCGGAACGATAATCACCGTCAAACGAGTTGAAACCTGCATTAAGAATTAAAGACCAGTGAGAGGTTTCGGTAGCGATGGATGTGTTCTGCGCAACATCCCATGGGTGAGCGCCCTTCGGTGTGTCTGTGGATTCGGCATGGGCAAACACAGTTGGCAAAAATAGGATAGCCAACGACGCGTAAAGAATTTTCTTGTACATTGTTATGATATAGCTATGAATTTCGGATTATAGAGCCTAATAAAACAAACTTTTACACAAAAATACCCGCATAGCAATCCACTACACAGACTTTATGGTTTTGGTTTCGGGTTGCAAAGGTACGACATTTTGACGGAATAGCCAAAAAAATAGGCAAAAATTTTGGATTTTTAGGTCTATTATTGCGTATCTGCGAATATCTTCTTACCTTTGCGCACATTAAGCGGCAATAGATTTTAATAACCACATATAAACAAAAACTTTTATGGATATTCTACAAAAAATGCTTGAGCGCGCTCAGGCAAATCCACAACGAATCGTGCTGCCGGAAGGCGATGAACCTCGTACATTGGAGGCAGCAAACATTATTCTGAAAGACAAAATTGCGAACCTGATTCTGGTCGGCAACCCCGACACCATTCACAAAATGGCGCAAGAGAACGGGTACGAATATATCAAAAATGCCACTATCATCGACCCCGAAAACGACCCGAAAATGCCGGTTTACGCAAACTTGCTCTACGAACTGCGTAAAGCAAAGGGCATGACCGAGGAAGAGGCTGCCAAGAAAGCAAAAGATCCTCTGTATCTGGGCTGCTTGCTGATAAAGAACGGCGATGCTGACGGCGAACTGGCCGGCGCACGCGGTACGACGGCTGACACCATCCGTCCTGCTTTCCAAATACTGAAAACGAAGCCGGGTGTATCGATTGTATCGGGCGCATTCTTGATGTTCACTCCTGCCAAGCAACTCGGTGAGGACGGCTTCCTCATCTTTGCAGACTGCGCAGTAAACCCCTGCCCTGATGCACAACAATTGGCACAAATTGCTATCTCGACGGCAGAGACGGCTCGTTCGCTGGGTGGATTTGAACCGAAAGTGGCTATGCTGTCGTTCTCGACCAAGGGCTCGGCAAAGCACGAATTGGTTGACAAGGTAACGGAGGCAACCCGCATTGCCAAAGAGTTGGCACCAAACCTCGACATCGACGGCGAACTGCAAGCAGACGCTGCGCTGGTAGAGAAAGTGGCTGCCACCAAGGCTCCGGGCTCGAATGTAGCCGGCAAGGCCAATGTTCTCGTATTCCCCGACCTGCAAGCCGGCAACATCGGCTACAAGTTGGTAGAGCGCTTCTCCGGCGCAGACGCTGTAGGTCCTATCCTCCAAGGTATCGCCGCTCCGGTGAACGACCTGAGCCGTGGCTGCAAAGTGCAAGACATCGTACAAATGGTTATCATTACCGCCAACCAAGCAATCAAATAAGATATGAAGATATTAGTTCTTAACTGCGGTAGCAGCAGTATCAAGTATAAGTTGTTCAACATGGACAACAAGACCGTAATGGCACAAGGCGGCGTGGAGAAAATCGGACTGCCCGATTCGTTCCTGCAAGTGAAGTTGCCCAACGGCGAGAAAGTGAAAATCGAGAAGGCGATGCCGGAGCATACCATTGGTATTCAATTGATTCTGGACACACTGGTAGATGAGAAACTCGGCTGCATCAAAGACCTGAAAGAGATAAACGCTGTCGGACACCGTGTGGTACACGGCGGAGAGCAATTCAACAAATCGGTACTTATCACCCCTGAGGTGAAGGATATGATTGTGAAATGCGCCGAACTGGCACCGCTGCACAACCCTGCTAACCTGAAGGGTATCGAGGCTATCGAGAAGACCCTGCCAGGCGTACCGCAAGTGGCCGTATTCGACACCGCATTCCATCAGACGATGCCCGAATACGCCTACATGTATGCGTTGCCGTACGAACTCTACGAAAAGTACGCCATCCGTCGCTACGGCTTCCACGGAACGAGCCATCGCTATGTATCCGCCCGCGTGTGCGAATATCTGGGTGTGAAGGCAGAGGGGAAGAAGATTGTAACGGCACACATCGGCAACGGCGGCTCGTGCGCAGCCGTGCTGGACGGGAAATCGGTAGATACCTCGATGGGATTGACCCCTGTAGAGGGACTGATGATGGGTACGCGTGCAGGCGACCTCGACCTCGGTGCAGCTACCTATATTATGGACAAGGAGCACTTGACGACCGCTGAGTTCAACAACCTTGTCAACAAGAAATCGGGTCTGATGGGCGTAAGCGGCGTATCGAGCGACGCACGCGACATCGATGCGGCTGTGAAAGAAGGCAACCACCGCGCTGACCTCGCACGCCAGATGTTCATCTATCGCGTGAAGAAGTATATCGGTGCATACGCTGCCGCCATGAACGGCGTGGATATTATCGTATTCACAGGCGGTATCGGCGAGAACGACGCATATATTCGTGGTGAGATTGCCAAGGGCTTTACCTATCTGGGCGCTGAACTCGACGAGGCAAAGAACGCAGGCATCCACGGTGACGAGGCGATTATCTCGACCCCGAACAGCAAGGTGACGATCTGCGTCATTCCGACTGACGAGGAACTGATGATTGCAGGCGATACACAAGCACTGGTATAACCCACATACCGTAATTCTCTCAACGAAACAACGCCTCCACAGCATTCATGTGGAGGCGTTTTCGTTTCTTGGTAAGGCACTCCTAAGGGAAAATAAGCAAACGCACGAATAAATTCAGATGTACCAAGATGTGCCAATAAGATCCAACAGACATAGATGTACCAATAAGATCCAACTGACATAAATCCCAACCCGAAATTAAATTCCGACACACATAACATAGTATTAAATTCCGATGACAGACAAATAATTTGGGAAATAGGTTTGGTGGATTGTATAAAAAATTGTATCTTTGCAGCATAAACCAGACTTGCATTGGCACAACGATTGTATAACTGCTCTATAACTCAATAACTCTATAAATTCTATAACTCATATCTATAACTCTATAAATACATCATACAACTCTATAAATATCATTTTAGAACCCTATAAACCTCACAACCCTATAAAAAATCGGAACAAACTAAATTCTAAACGACATGAATACACCATTTTCAGAGCAAGACATTGCACAATTGGAAGCACGAGGAATCAGCATAGAAACCGCTGAAAATCAATTGGAACACTTCCGCACCGGATTCCCTGCACTTGACATAGTGGCACCCGCTGCTGTCGGGAAAGGGATTCTCGCACCCAAGAAAAAAGAACAAGATGCCTATATAGAGGCATGGAATCAATATCTGTCGGAACAACACAAGATACTGAAGTTTGTGCCTGCCAGCGGCGCTGCCAGCCGAATGTTCAAGAACCTGTTTCAGTATTTGGAAGACGGTGTAGAGACCGAATTCATACACGAGTTTCTAACCCATATCGACGATTTTGCCTTTGGTGACCAACTCGCCGGCAAGACAGGACAAGAAGCGGTTCGCTACCTGCTGGAGGATATGCACTACGGCGACCTGCCGAAAGGGCTGTTGCTATTCCATAAATACAAAGACGGCGCACGCACGCCTGCCTTGGAGCACCTTGTAGAGGCTGCACTATATGCCGCAAGCGACGGAAAAGCGGCACTGCACTTCACCGTATCACACCAACATCTGCCCCTGTTCCGCCAACACATTGCGGAGCACCTGCAGAAATACCAACAAAAATACAGCGTAAGTTACGACATCACCTTCTCGGAGCAAATGCCATCGACCGACACCCTCGCTGCCAACCCCGACGGCACGCCCTTCCGTGACAAAGAGGGAAAACTGCTGTTCCGCCCCGGAGGACACGGAGCCCTCATAGAGAACCTGAACGAGCAAGATGCGGACATCGTATTTATCAAAAACATTGATAATGTGGTGCCTGACAAACTGAAAAAGGACACCATCCGCTACAAGCAGATACTTGCCGGCGTGCTGGTAACAGAACAGAAACGCATATTCGAACTGCTGAAAAATCCCGACCTGTCTGCCGAGGAGCGAGAACGCCTGAATCGCCCCATCCGTGTGTGCGGCGTGGTAAAGAACACGGGCGAACCCGGTGGCGGACCATTCATCGTGCGGGATGCAGACGGAAATCTATCGTATCAAATTCTCGAATCGAGCCAAATAGAAGACCAGAGCCTGATGGCACAATCGACCCACTTCAACCCAGTGGACCTGGTTTGCGCCATTCGTGACTACGAAGGCAACAAATTTAATTTGCCCGACTATGTGGATCCGCAGACCGGTTTTATCTCACACAAGTCGAAAGACGGAAAAGACCTGTTGGCACTGGAACTGCCAGGATTATGGAACGGTGCCATGGCAAAATGGAATACGATATTTGTGGAAGTGCCGGTATCGACCTTTAACCCTGTCAAGACGGTAAACGACTTGCTTCGCCCGCAACATCAATAAACATGGCAGCAGGAAAATGGATATTAGGCGGTCTTGGATTTGTTCTATACGGACCGATTGGCGCACTGGTGGGCGTACTCATCGGCTCGGTGGTGGATGCATCGATGAATGCGCTGACCTCCGGAACAGACAGTGCCTCACACACAGAACAAAGACAGACCTACACACGGACAAACAATCAGCGCACCACGGTAGGCGACATTCGTGTATCGATGGTGGTGCTGTTTGCCTGCGTGATGAAAGCCGACGGGAAAGTGATGAAGTCGGAGGTGAACTACATCAAACCATTCCTGCTGCGTAACTACGGGGAAGAAGGAGCGAAAGAGGCCTTGCACTTCCTGCGAGAATTGCTACAAAAAGACATCAATCCGATAGCCGTATCGCAACAAATTGCGCAAAACATAACCTACTCCACCCGACTGGAGATAATCCATATACTATTCGACCTGGCGCAAGCAGACGGACAGATTTCGCCCGAAGAGGAGGAGATGATACGGCTGATTGCGGACAACATGCAGGTAAGCAATGCGGATTATCGGTCGCTGCAAGCTCTGTATCAGAAACAGACGGATAGGAATTGGGCCTACACGGCACTGGAAATAGCCCCCGACGCAACCGACGAAGAGGTGAAAAAAGCCTATCGGCGAATGGCGATGAAATATCATCCCGACAAAGTGGCCAACGCAGGCGAAGAAGTGCGCCGACAAGCCACCGAGAAATTCAGAGCCATCAACGAGGCCTACGAGACCATCAAAACCGGGCGTGGAATGAAATAAATTGAAAATGAAAAGAATACATATAGGACTGAGTATCGTGGCATGTCTGCTAATGGCATGCAACACATCGAACGAACGAACACTGACCAGCGCAACGGGTAGCATATACGAGTGCTTGGTTGTGGTGCCGGACAAGGCACTGACACAAGAATCGCTCAATGCCATAACCGAACTGCAAAAAGCCAAAACAACCGGAAGCGCTTACGACGAACCGATAGCCACCGAATATGACTTCGTGAAATCCATCATGAGTGAACAGATGCCGTGTATGCCACAAGCAGAGCCCTATTTTACGCTGATGCGTGTAGCGCCCAATGCATTTGACGACTATCTGAAACCGACGCGAAACATTCTGATTGTGGATATAGACGCCGAAAAATATACACAGACAAAGGCAAAGACCTCGGTGGATGTATGGGCAAAGCCACAAGCCGTCTATCGCATTCAGACCCCATCGGAAAAGGAATTTGTCGCCTACTGGCTGGCGCACGGCGAAGAGATTCGCGACTGGTTTGTGCGACAAGAGATTGCTCGGCAGACCCGATTCTATCGGGCCAACACAAACAAAGATGCCCGCACGGCTCTCCAGAAAGGATTCGGCTGCGACATGCTTATACCGGAAGACTATATGTTGCTGATGGACACCACGCTGGCTCAAGCAAGCCAAGAACCGGTTCATCTGCTTTGGTGCTGCAACAACAAAGGCCCTATGCGGCGCGACATTGTGGTATATTCCTACCCCTACACGGAGGCAGAAATGTTTAACATAGACCCGCTGAATGCGAAACGCGACCAAGTGCTATCGAAAGTGATAACCGCCTCAGTACCAGGATCGTACATGGGAACGGAATACCGTATATTCCCTCCACAGATACGAAATGTGAAGGCAATAGACCCCAAAATGCAGGGAAGTTTCTACGCCAACGAGATTCGCGGACTATGGAAAATCAAAAATGGAGAAGCGATGGGAGGTCCCTACGTGAGCCTGACCCGACTCGACCCGATACAAGGACGTGTGGTGACTGCAGAAACATTTGTGTTTGCCGCCGGACAGAAAAAACGCACGGCACTGCGTCAATCAGAGGCCATTCTCTATACGCTGAGTTTCCCATCGGACACGATACGATAAGAGATTGGATAATAGGCAGTTGAGTGCTATCCCAGACCGGTAGGTGCGCAGCACATCGCATAAGGAATTGTATAACAAGAAATTAAGTAAGCAATAGGTATGAGTGTGGGTATGCCTATAGTAGCACTGACGAGCAAAGGAAACAGTTACCTTAAAAAGGAAATAGCATAACCCAAAGAAAATCACGACAACATAAGAAAAGCAAGCAGAAATGAATCTCTGCTTGCTTTTTTATTGGAACGGGTGTATGGCGAAAAGGAATAGGCGAAATGAACTAAGTTGGTAACTATTGGTGGATACCATAGTTTGTAGAGTATTTTTTCACCTTTTGAAATCCATAGCAACATCCTTTATTTCTTCTTTAGCAACACTTCCTCTATAATCTTGACAATCTGTTCCTTAGGATATAACCCTTGCAGCAGGACAGGTTTGCCGTCAACGGGTATATACAGCACCTGCGGGATACTCGAAATCTGGAACACATACGCCAATTCACGCTCCTTCTCCGTGTCTGCCTTATAAAAAATCACTTGGTCGCAATACTGTTGGCTCAGTTCCTCCATAATAGGAGCCAATCGTTTGCACGGACCACACCAAGTGGTATAAAAATCGATGACGCAAGGCTTATCGCCCAGGTATTTCCATTCCTTTTGCTGCGTATAATCGAACACACGTGCCTTGAACTGGTCGGTCGTCAGATACACCACATCATCGGCAAAAAGCGATGTGGTACAACACAAAAAAGCAATTAAGAGAGAGAAACGGATACGCATAAATAACTATAAGTGTAAGAAAAATGTCATTTTATGGCACAAAGATAGGCTAATTATTCGGTATGTACAAATTTCTTTGTACCTTTGCGCTGCAAAACAACCCTAAAATCATGCAATTTACCTTCGACATCGGACAAAAATTGGCACAAGCCATGCGTTCCTACCCCAAAGAGCAAGTTTTTCTACTGAGTTCACCCACCCTTCTTACACAGCGGAAAGCCATATTTAGTGCCGTCAGCGATTGTATTCCGAAAGAACAGACCCTGCTCATCGAAGATAACGAGCCGAACAAATCGCTCGAAACAGTTCAGCAAATATGGGATTTTCTCCTTCAGCACAAAGCAACACGCAGAGCGCTATTGGTCTGCATGGGAGGCGGAATTGTAACGGACTTAGGCGGTTTTGCAGCCTCTACTTACAAGCGAGGTATCGATTTTTTGAACATTCCGACTACCCTTCTCGCTATGGTGGATGCCTCAACGGGCGGAAAAACCGGTTTCAACTACCACGGATTGAAAAATTGCATTGGCACATTCAGCCAGCCGATAGACACCCTCATCTGCCCGCAATTTCTACATACTCTGCCGGCAACGGATGTGCTGAGCGGACTGGCCGAGATGATAAAGCACACGCTGATTGATTCGCCGGCGGCATGGTCTTCCCTGCAACAATTCGACATAAGCCGTCTTTTTGTTGCCGACAACACAAAACGAGAAGTGGCCTTGCACGATTTTACGCCACTGATAGCCGACAGCCTTGCCGTGAAGGAGCGCATCGTTACGGCCGACCCCACCGAACATGGTCTGCGCCACACGCTCAATTTCGGGCATACGATAGGGCACGCCATCGAGGAATACTACATCGAGCGGAACATTCAGCCCCTGCCAAGACATGGCTATTGCGTGCTATGGGGTATGATTGGAGAACTGTATCTTAGCATTCAGCGAGCCGAAAAAGAGGAAAAGCCGACCGCCGAGCTGCGTGAAGCACTCACGCATTTGGTGAATCTGACGACAGAATACTACGGGAAACCCATCTGCAGCTGCTCCGACTACGGACGGATGTTGGAAATAATCAAACAAGACAAGAAAAATACCGTCACCGCAAAAGGCGAAATAGCGGTGCAGTTTGTTTTGCTCGAAGGAGTGGGAAAAGCACTTTACGATCAAACCATCAGCGAAAAAGAAATTGTAGAAGCGCTGGATTATCTTTTCTCGATATAAGTCGGCCGTATTTTGCAAAAAAAGACTCATGGTCATTTATCTATAAATGACCCATGAGCCTATTCCATACGGCATATTTGTATGTCAATATCACCGAATAGCCGTTTCTACGGCCACGCAAATTGCCTGTGCCACTTCACTTTTCGGCATAAGGGGAAGCACTTGTCTCTCTCCATTCCGCCGCAACAGCGTCACCTTATTCGTATCGTACCCAAAGCCGGCTCCCGCATCTTGCAGCGAGTTGAGCACAATCATATCCATATTCTTGCTGTCCAGTTTGTGCTGTGCGTTCACCACCTCATGATCCGTTTCCAACGCAAAACCTACCAACAACTGCCCATCGTGCTTTCTTTCGCCCAACGCTGCCGCTATGTCCGGCGTGCGTTGCAATATCAAAGTCAGCGACTCCTGCCCGGGCTGTTTTTTTATCTTATGATCCGATACCTCAGCGGGTGCGAAATCTGCCACGGCTGCACAAAGTATCGCCACATCGCAGCCTTCAAATTCACGCAGGCACGCCTCGTACATATCTTGTGCCGACACCACCGAGCAGAAACGGCACGCCTGCTGCACACGCTTTTTCAGCGGACTATCTTCGGTCGGTCCCGAAACAACGACCACCTCAGCCCCACGACGACTACACTCAAGTGCTAATGCATAGCCCATCTTGCCCGTCGAGAAATTGCTGATATATCGTACCGGGTCCAACAGTTCACGCGTCGGCCCCGCTGTTATCAGCACACGCTTTCCGCGCATAGTTTGGGGTGTCAGTGCCACCACGGCAGCCTCCAGAATGGCATCCGGCTCTTGCATACGCCCCTTCCCGGATGTACCACACGCCAACTGCCCATCTGCACAATCCAGCATCGTCACATTTTCCCATGCCGACAGCGTACGAATTGCCTCCACAATGGCCGGCGATTGATACATCTTGTCGTTCATGGCGGGCGCAATCACCACCGGTTTGCGCATGGCACAGAATGTCGTGGTCAGCGCATCGTCGGCTATCCCGTGCGCTATTTTTCCGAGCACATTCGCAGTAGCCGGCGCCACAATCATCAAATCCGCCCAATCGGGCAGTGAGATATGTTCCGTCGAGTGGTCATTTATAGCCGCAAAAACATCAGAATAGACCTTGTAGCCCGATAGGGTCTGCAAGGTCAATTCAGTCACAAACTCCAACGCATTTTTTGTGGTGGTTACTTTCACTTCCGCCCCTGCCTTTCGCAGCAGGCGAATCAGTTCCGGTATCTTGTAGGCAGCAATCCCGCCGCTAACACCTACCAATATATGCTTTCCGTTCAACACAACCGAACGAGGAGTCTTAAAAATAGAATTCGACAAAGCTTATTTCAGTGCTTCGTCTTTGTTTCCGGTCTTGTACACCAAGTCGCCGTCGAGGAACTCCTGTGTAGCCATCAGCGTCGGTTTCGGCAGACGCTCATAGGTACGCGAAATCTCGATTTGTTCACGGTTCTCGTAGGTCTCGTCGGTCGAATCCTGTGGCACCGAAAAGTCCTGCAATTTGGCATCCAATTCTTTTTTCAATGCGCCGCTGATTTGGTTTGCGCGCCGTGCTATGATGGCAACGGTCTCATATACATTCCCTACCGGTTCTACCAGTTTGTTCATGTCGCGCGTAATCGTATTTTTAGGCGCTTTCGATTGTTTCAGATCCATTTCTATTTCTATTTTTCTTTCGTTATTTTCTGTATATCTTTCAGTATTTTGTCGGCCGCCGAGCGATGTTTCGAGTTCGGATATTCGGTCACAAAATTATAATACTCATCCTGCGTGTCACGAGCCCGTTCCAATTTCCTGTCTTCGTACGAACTGAGCACTTGTTGGTATTTTGCCTGCAAAATCAGCCAATTCAACTCCTCTTGATACGAATTGCTCGGGTAGGTTTTCAACGCATTTTTAGCCGTTATCTCGCAACTCAAGTAGTTGTTGCCCAAATACGAACCCAGATTGTAATACAATTTAGCGCTCAGATACTCTTTTTGCGCCAATTTATCGTACATCTCGCCCATTTCTTTGTAGGCTTGCTCTGCATAGGGACTCTCCGGGTATAATTCCACGAATTCCGTAAATGCTTGAATCGATTTGCGGGTTATCTCTTGATCCAGTCGGGCATCCGGCGAATCCAAATAAT
The DNA here is from genome assembly GCA_963591775.1 of bacterium. Lineage (GTDB taxonomy): Bacteria > Bacteroidota > Bacteroidia > Bacteroidales > Paludibacteraceae > Colicola. Next base: position 158,252 of record CAVATM010000003.1, on the reverse strand, counting down.
AGCAATGCCCCAGCTGGAATCGAGCCTCTATGATATATTTACCCTTCGGATAATTGCGAATATACGCTTGATAGTACTCTGCCGCCGTGGCATAGTCTTTCTGCCCCATATAACTGCGAGACAGGTACGCCAGCACATCCTCGCTCCGCTCCGTGCCTTTGTAGTAGGCCGACACATCGTCGAGCAGGGTCTGCGATTTGACATACTGCTTTGCGTTGAAATACTCCAACGCCTTTTGGTACTTGTACTCTGCATCGGTCGATTTGAGTACTTTTTGGTACTCTCCGCAGCCTGCCAGCAGCACCGCAAGAAGCAATAGTATGAGGGGATTCCGTTTCATTCTAAACAAAAAAGTGCGCAAAGTTACACTAAAAAATCGGATTATACAAATTTTTGTCGCCTATTTGGCGTCGTTTTTTGGTCAGCCGAGAAAAATATAGTACCTTTGCACGCTAAAATTTACAAATACATGGAAAGAAAAGTTCGCGTGCGTTTTGCTCCTTCGCCTACGGGAGCGTTGCATATCGGTGGCGTTCGTACCGCCCTCTATAACTACTTGTTTGCCCGCCAGCACCACGGCAACATGCTCCTCCGTATCGAGGATACCGACTCCACCCGCTTTGTGCCGGGCGCAGAGGAATACATCATCGAGGCGCTCGACTGGCTCGGTATCACCATCGACGAGGGTATCTGCAAACAAGCCCCCAACGGCAAAGGCGAGCATGGTCCCTATCGTCAAAGCGAGCGCCGCGAGATTTACCACCAATATGTGCGCCAACTGCTTGATTCTCACCACGCTTACATTGCTTTCGACACCCCCGATGAGTTGGAGGCTAAGCGTGCCGAGATACCCAATTTCCAATACGATGCCCGCACACGAGGGCAGATGGTCAATTCGCTTACGCTCTCTGCCGAAGAGGTAGAGGCACGCATCGCTCGTGGCGACAAGTATGTGGTGCGTTTCTTGGTTGAGCCGAACGAGGATGTGCATGTGCACGACTTGATTCGCGGCGAGGTCGTTATCAACTCGAACATTTTGGACGACAAGGTGCTTTACAAGTCGGCGGACGACCTGCCTACCTACCACTTGGCAAACATCGTGGACGACCACTTGATGGAAATTACGCATGTCATCCGTGGCGAGGAGTGGTTGCCCTCCGCACCGCTCCATGTGCTGCTCTACCGTGCATTCGGTTGGGGAGACACCATGCCACAGTTCGCCCACCTGCCGTTGTTGCTCAAACCGGACGGCAACGGCAAACTGAGCAAGCGTGACGGCGACCGACTCGGTTTCCCCGTCTTCCCGTTGGAGTTTCATAACCAAAAGGACGGCACGGTGTCGTCGGGCTACCGCGAGAGCGGCTACTTCCCCGAGGCCGTGATTAACTTCCTCGCCTTGCTCGGTTGGCACAACACGGGCGACCAAGAGATGTTCACCATGGACGAACTGATCGCACAGTTCTCGCTCGACCGTGTGAGCAAGTCTGGTGCAAAATTCGATTACGAGAAGGGCAAATGGTTCAACCATCAGTACCTGCAACTCAAGAGCAACGAAGAGTTGGCAGACCTTTTCCTGCCTGTGCTGGCAGAGCACGGTGTCGTGGCAGACAAGGCCGTGGTTGCCAAGGTCATCGGGCTGACCAAAGACCGTGTAAACTTTGTGCCGGAACTCTGGGAGCAAACCAATTTCTTCTTCGTCGCGCCGACAGAGTACGACGAGAAGTCGCTCAAAAAGCGCTGGAAAGAAGACAGCCCCCACCATATCACGGAACTGATTGCATTGCTCGAGCCGCAAGAGGACTGGTCGGCAGAGGCGTTGGACACATTGGTTATGCCGTGGATTGAGCAAAAAGGCTACGGTGTGGGCATTGTGATGAACGCCTTCCGTATCTGTCTGGTCGGTGCAGCACGCGGTCCGCATATCTGGGCAATTACCGATGTATTGGGCAAGGAGGAGACCCTCCGCCGCATGCACACGGCGCTGCAAAACATCCCCGCAGCAATTCTTAATTCATAATTCATCATTCATAATTAGCACAAGCGTGGTTTTGATATTTTGTGCCCCGAGCGGTTCGGGCAAATCGACTTTGGTAAGTTACCTGCTTCACAAGCGCAACGACTTGGAGTTGTCTATTTCTGCAACTACTCGTGCCCCTCGTGGGCAAGAAGTGGACGGACGGGAGTACTATTTCATTACACCCGAGCGTTTTCGCCAACTCATCGACGAGGATCAATTTGTAGAGTGGCAGCAGGTGTATGCCAACACCTACTATGGCACATTGCGCAGCGAGATAGAGCGTATCGAGAAGGCTGGTCACCATGTGGTTTTTGATATAGATGTCAAGGGAGGACTGAATATCAAGCGCATTTTTGGCGACCATGCACGGGCGTTCTTTGTAGCGCCGCCGTCGGTGGAGGAGTTGCGTCGCCGCCTGATTGGGCGTGGCACAGACACCATGGAGAAAATAGAAGAGCGTCTTGCAAAGGCTTCTATCGAATTGGCCGACGGACCGCTTTTCGACTGTACGATCGTGAATACCAACCTCGAAGAAGCCGAGCATCAACTCGACCTCGAAGTGACAGCCTTCTTGGACGGCAAGCATTAAACTCTTCACTCTAAGCACTCCACAGTGCTCAGCTCTCCGTTTTTTTCAACTGCACATACTAACTTTTCAACACTCAACCATGAAAATCGGTATCTACGGCGGCTCATTCAACCCCGTGCATTTCGGGCATGTAGGGTTGGTGCGTTGGGTCGTGGAGCATACCAATTTGGATGAGGTGTGGATGATGGTCAGCCCCAATAGCCCGCTGAAAGACAGCAGTATATTAGCCGACGAACAGGTGCGGTTGCAGCAAGTGCAGGAGGCCGTGCACGGCATACCGGGCGTGCGGGTATCCGACTTCGAGTTTTCTCTCCCTCGCCCCACCTACACGGCGAACACATTGCGGGCATTATCCCGAACCTACCCCGAACATACTTTTACTTTGATTATCGGCGAGGACAATCTGGAGATATTCTCCCGTTGGCGTGAGTGGGAGTATATCCTTGCCCACTACCGTCTTTTTGTCTATCCCCGCCACTCCCACTCCTCAAATCCGTCCATTTTTCCCCCTCAACCGTCGCCGAACCACCCCAAAAAAGCGACTGCTGAAGATGCCCAAACAGCCCAAACGACCCCAAGTGTCGAAAAAAAACAAAGTGTCCAAACAGCCGAAAATCCCGAAAATCCCGAAGCACTCCCGAAGGAACACCTGGTTTTCCTCTCCGATGCCCCCTATTTTGACATCTCCAGCACCGAGATTCGTGCCAAGCAATCCCCCAAGTAGCCCCTACATCTACAGTCCACATTGCGTCGCAGCGATATACCAACCACTAACCATCCAACCACTAACAGTATTATTATGCCAAACGAACCGCAAAATATCATCTATGAGTCTATCCGAAAAGCCCTACAGTCCGGTGAGTTAAAGCCTGGTATGCGCCTGCCTGCCGAGCGCAAATTAGTAGAGCAATATGGAATCAGCCGTAGTCATGTACGCGAGGCTTTGCAGACATTAGAGACCTATGGGATTATTCGTACCCTTCCGCAAAGTGGCAGTGTGATAGTAGGATTGGATATCAATGCGTTGGACGGATTGATATCCAATGTATTGCAACTTAGCCGTCAGGATTTCGCAGCCTTAGCGGAAATGCGTTGCATTCTGGAGGAGAATGCAGCGAAACTGTGTGCGCAGCGCTGTACCAAATCCGATATTGCATTAATCGAAGATAGTTTGCAGCAGTACGAAGAGGCGGTAAAAGCAAACGATGACGAACTGCGTCAAGAGGCAGACTTCCGCCTTCACCGCTGTATCGCCATCGGTGCGCATAATAGCACTCTGCAACAAATGTTAGGGCTCATCACACCGGACATTACGACTATCTATCGACAGCAACGCGTATGTACTCAGGTCGGCATTAATCCGTTGGACGAGCATATCCGTATCTGCCAAGCAATCAAAGAGCACGACAGCGAGAAGGCTGCCGTGCTGATGAGAAGACACTTGGACGGCGTAGCCGAATACGCCGCAAGGTTGCGCAAGGAAGAAACGCTTTAACTGAATGCGATTCCCCCGTTAATATCAATATTCGTACCCGTGATGTAGTCACTCTCATCGCTAGCAAGGAAAAGTACCAAATCGGCCACATCCTGTGCATCGCCTTCGCGACGAAGTGGGTAGATACCTTTCATACGCTCTCTGTTCTCGGGCGTATTGAACCGGTCGTGGAAAGAGGTTGCTATCGTACCGGGAGCCACGGCATTTACACGGATACCGTCCGGGCCTAATTCTTTTGCCATCGAGCGTGTAAAGACGGCCACTGCGCCTTTGGCTGTTGCATACATCGAGGCGCCATTACCACCGCCGTCACGCGCAGCTAGCGAAGAGAAGTTGACAATAGAGCCGCCCTTTGTCATGTGGGGTACTACCTCGCGCGTGCAGAGCCAGCAGGACTTCATATTCACATTCATCAGGAAGTCATACCAAGCCTCATCTTGCTCCGTAATCTTCTTGCGGCCAACGATACCTCCCACTACATTCACCAGCACATCTATCTGCTCGCCAAAAGCTTTTACACCTTCTGCCACCAAGCGCTTGACATCATCCGCCTTGGTCATATCACCTTGCACTTTGATAGCCTGTCCGCCCTCTGCTTGAATCATCTTGAGTGTCTGCTCGGCATCTTCTTCATTATCAAAATAGTTAACCACAACTTTTGCACCTTCATGCGCCAAAGTTAAACTTACCTGACGACCGAGGTCGCGTGCGCCACCTGTAACGATAGCGACTTTGTTTTCTAATCTTTTCATGTTGTTATTTTAATATGACATTGTTGTTATTTGTCTGTCTGTTCAATTTTCGGGGCACATACGAATACACTCCCCAACGATAGCGGCACCAACATAGCGAGCATAATAAAGAAGCCTGTCCAGTTGCCATTGCTCGTCAGCATCGGCACCAGATACATTGTGCAAAGTGTGCCCAACGTAGCCGCAGCGCCGCCAATTCCCGATAGGGAACCCACGGTTTTGCCCGTATGCAAATCGCTGGCAAGTGTCTGAATGTTTGTCATCACAAACTGGAATCCGCCCAGCACAAATGACATCATCACCACTGCCACTACGGCCGAATCTGCCATCGCAGCTACCACCATAGCGGGAAGAATGACACACGCCCCGAGTACCATAGCCAATTTACGCGCAAAATTCACACTCTTGCCTTTGCCTACCAACCATCCGCTGAACCATCCTCCGGCAATACTGCCGACTGCAGCGCCCAGGTAGGGCACCCACGCCGACATTGCTACTTGCTTGATATCCAGTTGGAATACCTCCATCAGATAGATCGGCAACCATGTGACAAACATCCACCATATCGGGTCAAGGAAGAAACGACCTAAGATAATCGACCAACTACTGCGTGTGCGCAATAGTTCTCCCCATGTTTTGCACCTATCGTTACAGCATACTTTCTCCGGTTGACCATCCAAAATATACCGGCGTTCCTTTTCGGTAATCCATGGGTGCTCTTTCGGACCTTTCTTATTGATAAGCAGCCAAGGAATTACCCATACAATCCCCAGCGAGCCGACTACGACGAATGTCCATCTCCAGCCTAATGATATATAAATCAACGGAATGATTATCGGTGCAAGGATAGAGCCCAACGATGCCGCTGCGCCAAAGATTCCCTGCGCCAATGCGCGCTCTTTCTGTGGGAACCATTCTGCATTGCTCTTCGTCGTACCGGGCCATGGTCCTGCTTCGCCCAAACCCAATGCCATACGAAAACCTGCCAGCGACTTGAACCCCACAGAGAGGGATGCCAACGCATCACTGGCTCCCCAAAGGATCGCCGATAGTGCAAACCCTTTTCGTGTGCCGATTCGGTCATACACCTTGCCCGAAACCAATTGACTGATACCGTATGCCACCATAAAGAGCATCGAAATCAACGCCAATTGTTTCTTGGCCTGCTGTTGTTGTTCTTCCGGTGTAGCGTTGCCGTCCACCAGTCCCAAATCGATGGCTATACCCTGTTTTTTCAACTCCTCGCTGCCGTCTTCCGCCACCACACGCTGATTTGTGATGAACATATAGTTCAGCGTACCACGGTCGAGGTAGTTAATTACGGTTACCAGTGCGATCAGCGCCAGCACCACCCATCTCAGTCCTCGAATCTTCATTGGGCAAGAAAATCTGCTCGCATCGGCGAGAATACATCAATCAGCATACCTGCTTCCAAGCATATGCACCCATGGAGCATATCCGGCTCTATATAGTATGCATCCCCACCGCGCAGTACTTTCTTCTCATCTCCGATTTGCAACTCAAATTGTCCACTCACCACGTAGGTTGTTTGAGAATGATAGTGTACATGCGGTGTACCTACTGCACCTTTCTCAAAGCATACTTTCACCAGCATAATTTGCCCGTCGTATGCCATTACCTGACGCCGAATACCCGGAGCAGGAGTTTCCCACTTCACATCTTTTTCAAAGACGAATGCTTCACTTCTTGTTTTCATATTCTCATATTTTTTTATTTCATTAATTCCTTGTATAGCCATTCTGCACGCATCTCCTTATGCTCAGGATACTGCCAGTGCGCACAATCCAGAGGCGTAAACAACACCTTGGGGCAAGTCAGCATGTTATAGACTGAGAATGTCGATGTCGGGCAACAAACTTGGTCGTTGTATCCTATCTGCATCCACATCGGGCAGGTCACAAAGCGGGCAAAGTTCACCACGTCATAGTATTCTCCCGCTTGTACTTTTTGTGCCACTACAGCATCTACCGCATCTGCACGCTGTACCTGTCGTTTTGGGTCAGGCGTCGGTCTGTCACGGAAGAAACGAGGCCATCCTCCCACTCTGCCGTGTACATAGCCTGCCAATTCCGCCAATGCGGGATAGCACGCCGCAGCGGCTTTGATACGCGGGTCCAGTGCCGCATTCACTACTGTCAGTGCGCCTCCCTGACTACCACCGAAGCAACCTATCTTCGTTGTGTCCACACAGGCTAACGAGCAGAGAAAATCCACCGTCTTCACTGTCCCTACATACACTTTCCGATAGTAGTACTGTTCACGGTCATCTTGGTGTATCGTATTGTAATCCCGCAGCGCATTTGCCTGCAGGTCATCATACACCGGTTGCGGCATATTCACGGGAATCCCATTGATACCCATTTCTAAAGTGATTACCCCACGCTCGGGGAAGAAACCACGCAACCCCGGATGTGGTTTCACGCCTGCTCCCGGCCATAGAATCACCGCAGGATAGCGGCGTGTTGCCACGGTGTCCGTTGGGTCCACTCCTTTGGGGACGCACAGCGTTCCGTAAAGGTATTGTCCCTCTCCGAAATTCTGGAATCGCACCTCGTACGCATCGCAGTCGGGCGTCGACAGTGCCGGCATCGGTGTAAACAGCGGTCGCAACGGTATCTCCCTTGCCTTGGCAATGGTCTGTTCCCAGAACCGTCTAAAGTCTTTGGGTAATTGCGTCGTCGGCTGTATCTCCTCCGGTGCAAAAGCGATATTTATGTAGTTCGTATATTTCTTGCCATCCACCTCTACCGACACGGTCAGTGTCTTGAAACCAGGCACTTTCATTCCCTGCAACGACAGATGTACTTTCCCTTCTTTTCCGGAAGAAACCGTCTTTTCCACCTCAACAGGGCACAATTCCGGTCCCCACGAGTAAGTCATCTTTTGGTTTAGCAGCGGCATATAGTGCCAATTGGGCATTACATCTATTTCCACCTGCTCGCCTACTGCATACACCCAATCCGTATGCGATGGCGCAAATTGGATGGATACATAGTCACGCTGATTGGTTTTCTGCCCCCATACTCCAATGGTCATTAGGCAGAGCAAAAATAAAGATAATATCTTTTTCATAGAAGCAAAATGTTAATATAGCCAACGGCTATTTGTTGTTTTAATTTTGTCTTTGTAAGTATTGAGCATCCCCGCATAATCTCGTTCGGGGAAATACGCCTGCGCCCGATACAGCACCCACCAAAGGTTTCTCTGCTGTTTTTCCCAATCGCTGATTTGTTGATACGGCCAACTCTCTACGCGTTTGCCTAAGAATGGTGCAAGGAAGTCCAACGCCGCTCGGATTTTTGTGCGTGCCACCGTATCTTCTTCCAGTACCCGATAACCACTCGCATAGCACGCATCCACATAGTCCAATATATGCGTCAGGTTGTATATCGAATACCCGAAACCTTGCGTGCGGCGCAGTTCCTCCGGTTGTGTACCGTTGTTCCGTATCTGCGGCACCAATCGACGCTCCGTAAAACTATGCCGATATGCCTCCGCCAACGAGTCGCGTCCCACAAAGGCGGCATATACCATCAGTTGCACATGGTACGCCGTGCCGTGGTTGTTGCGAAAGTTATCCTCTTCTATGGCTTGCGGTGCTGTCGTCATCCATTCCACATACTGCCCAAACCACGCTTTCAGACTGTCCGTATCTGCAGCCGTCCACGCCTTAGAGGGTTCAATACACGCCACCACATTCGGTATGAACAGCATGGTGTAAGTATCCAACAGTCCTTCATGCCTGCCCCGATTATTGTTTCGTCCCAATACCACTTGCGAGTACTCCATCGTCGGATTCATACGCGTCTCAGGCGTAATGTACCATGCTCTCAAGCAATCGGCGCATTTGGCAGCGTACACCTCTTTCCCCGTGTAGTAGTATGCCAGCGCAAACACCTCCACCTGCTTCTTGAAGTTCGACAACATCTCGCGTCCAAGCCCTTTGGTAGCAGGATTTGCCACCCCGTCTTTGCGGATATACGGCAGCCCGTTTGCGGTCTTCGGATTGGGCCACCAGTAGCGTGCCATCGAGTAGTAGTCATGCTTATCCCCGGAGGGTGCAACCTGCTGTTGGTCAAGTATCGTAGTCGGCTCTTGCGCCATCATCTTGTCTGCCTGACGAATCAGCGCAGTACGCGCCTCTTCGGCTCGTCCCTCGTTGCGGGTTTGCGCCATGCGCTCCAAATTCCACATCGTGTCTGCCATGCCCGAAAGCGCAGACGCGGCCGCCAAGGCTACAATCAGTATTCTTTTTCCTTTGTTCATTTGATATATTGTCCATTCGGTAAGTACCAACGGGTTCTGTGCCGGAAGCACCACTGCCCGTTGTAGTATTGCCACATTACCTTGTTTTTTATCTGTGTTTCCTTTATGTCCGTACCTTTTTGCCGCAGGTTCAGTTGGTAGAGATAGAGCGAGGGGATATCCAATCCGTCTCGGTTCGTACCTTCTGTGTACCCCAGCGGGAACGAAGAAGCCTTAACCGGTGTTCCCGTTATCTCTTTTGCTTTGCATCCTACTGCCCAATTCATCGCCGTGGGAGGCTGTTGCAGGGCAATCGCCCCATAGGTGGCATCCACATCGCAGTTCCATAGCACGCTGTTGACAGCAGCCCATCCGTGTCCGGTGCCCATCGCCACCCGATTGTACAACCCAAGGACAAATTTGCGGCACAAGTTCTGTTCCTTATGGGCGTCGTACAGCATACCTTGCGTCCACTGCCTGTGCCCCTCGTTGGCATTCTGAACCCCATCGCTTGTGCAGAGCAGGAACACATTGCCCGAGGTAGTCGAAGTGCCATTAGAAATATAGTGGTGTCGCCCGTTGCGTGCATAGCAATAGCCAAAAAGGTTCAGTTGCGAATGTAGGTAGGTATTGAAGTTGTACATCCGCTCACCCGTTACAATCCCCACAGGGTCTATGGCATTACACTCCGTAAAGGTGGCTCTGCGGCACGCCTCGGTAATAATTCCCGAGTGTCCGAATCCGACAAAGGTGCACTCGCTTGCCCACACATTTTCCGTCGAGCGAAAACGCAGCGTGTTCCATGCGTGGTTCTCGTCCGTACCCCCTTCCGATTCCACTTCTATTCGCAAGTTCTCCACACCACATTCCGTTACCGTTCCATTCATGTTCGGCACATAGACATACACCTCCGAGAGCGATTTCCGCAGCGTGTAGAACACAGGCGCATCCAAATGCAGCGTATTTCCTTCTATACCGGTAATATATCGGTGATAGACAATCGGCAGTTGGTCTTTCGTCCAACGCTCATCGGGGTCAGAAGGACTGCTCGGGTCGGGATAGGGCACGCCTCCATAATCCACCGCTTGCAACCATTTTTCCGTGCACGGATGATAGATTATCAACGGCTGCCCTACCTGATACGCTGCCCCGTTGGACACTTGTATCTGCTCCGCACCGCACGCTACCGAATCATCCACGATATATTGCTTCGTCCCTGCTACCATCGTTTGTCCCCAGATGCGTGCGCTGTTCCCCACAACGACCACATCTCGCTGGTGGGGGGTATCCCCTATGGCACGCAGTACGGTGTTCGTTCCCGTATCCTCGTCCTGCCCTACTCCTCGCAGCACCACGCCCGAATAGGGCACATAAATTGTACCATACACCGAGTACAATCCTGCCTCCAATACGACAGCGCCGCGATAGCCGGCAGCATTCGGTGTCAACTGTCCGACGCTGTCAATGGCAGCCTGTATATGAGCGGTGTTATCTCCTGCAATAGGCGCAATGTGGCACACTTCCTCCACCTGTGGTATCTCGGCATCCGCACCATGATACCCCGCATGACTGAAGTCCGGCAATTCACTCAGAATCGCAGGAATCCACAGACTTATGTAGAGCAGCATCCGCATTTTTTGTTTTTTATTTTTTGTTTCCGATTTATTTCAGGATTTATTTTTCTTATTTATTCTTATTTTCCCTATTTATTCCTTTTTTGTCTTTATGTCCATCTCATCCTTGCCTTATCTTCCCCGAACCAATTTCGAACTAATCCCGAAGCACTCCCGAACCAACTCCGTTGTTCTCCCCCGTCACCGTGCTGTCACATCGTCTTTATAGACCTATATTTTTCAATTTCTTAGGGTTCTTGTCTGTTATATTTATCAGTTTAGCGCCTCCGGTTGCCTTTGCCTCTCCGCACAGATAGACGCAGCAGTTCTCTGCCATTTGATTGGCACCTACCAGGCGGAAACAGTTCTTGCACTCCGAATTCATAAACACGCTGTTTCGAATAGCCACCTGTTTAATCCCTTTCTGACGCAGCAGCACCTGATCGGCGCGGTCGTTCACCTCGCTGAATACGCAGTGATCTACCAGCAAACTACCTCCTGTCGTGGATTCATCGTTGCCCAATCGGTTATAATCCAATACCCATTGCGTGATACTCTCAAAGCGGCTGTGTTCAAACAGTACCGCCTCAGCGTTGTAGTTGCCTTTTTCCTCTTTCTCTTCAGCCAGAGCAAAACCACGGAAGCAGTGATGAATGTACGAGTTCTTTACCTCGATCGTGTCAGCAAAGGTATTAACCGCAGCCTTGAATACCGCACCACTCTCCACGGCAAAGCCACTAATTTCGCATCCGTCGAGCAACAGCATATAGTGCGTGGCGTCTTCTTTGTTGACCGCGAAGCAGTACTTGGCGGGGTGTTCTTCGTATGCATCTCCTACCATCTTGATATTCCGTATCTCCACCCGTGCTTGGCCACCTATATCGAACATCTTCACGGTGTTCACCTCGCACCGAATCGTAACCGTCGGTTGCGCTCCCTCTGCAGCACTGAGAACAATCGATTGGTGCAGCACCACGGGTTTTGTCTGCCGATGTTCTCCGTCCAATAGAAGAAGCGTATCGCCCGCCTGTGCTTTTTTGGCGGCTTTTCGCAGATTGTCTTCACCTGCTTCTATGCGCCAAGTCTTCGGTGTACGAGCCATGGACGGCAGCTCTTCTTCGCCCGCCTGATACCACCCGGGGCCACAATTCTCCGCCGTTGCCAATACCTGCCCCGCAGCAGGTACAAATCCATACCCTTCCGCCTCGGGCAAGTAGAGGTCGTTCCAAAAACGGTAGTTCAACGCCACAGGACTGTCATGCTCCGCATCCACCATAATGTTGTCTTCCAATCGAATATCATAGTCCGTATCATAGGCTTTGACGAGTGCAGCCGTCGTCGGGCAGAATACCAGATTCTTTCGCACCACGGTGTTCATCGGTTTGTCATCCCGTTCCCGACTACCCTTGCCATTGCAGAACTCCAGCGGTGATTTGCACGACACCCAAGTGTTGTTCTCTATTACCACATTCTGCACCCGTTCGTACCCGTTGGGAGCAGAGTTGGGAATACCATTCATAATACACAATGCCGCCCGAAAATCTTCGCCGCCCAACTTGTAGAAGAGATTGTTGTACACTTTATGGTCTGCATTGATAATACGCACACCGCCTGTATGGCGTTTGTTGTTACCCACGAACACATTGCCGTACACCTCGTTGCGGTCGCCGTGGCGCAGTACCAATGCTCCCTCGCACTCATAGAAAGTATTCCTGCGGAGTACATTCTCACACGATTTGACCGAAATAATCTCTACCTCCCCCGAACAATGCTCGAAGTAATTATCCTCCACAATGGTTTGCGACTTGTTCTTGCAGACATGGCTTGTCCCGATACGGATAGTCTCTCCTCCATTGCGCCCAAGCGGACGACGATACGCAAAGTAATTGTGGTGTATCCGATGATGATTCTCTATGCTTGCTGAGTCGTTCGGCCATACAATGAAAGTCGTACCCTGATTGGTTTTCCCGCCGAAGTAGCAATAGGCTACCTCATTGTCTTTTCCCCATAGCGACAGCCAAGTGGTCTGGTATGTTTTGTCCGTCGGATTGTAGTCGCGCACCACACATTCCCGCACCGTTGAGTGGTTGGCGTACTGTGTCGAGGATGTACGAAAGTCTATCACCGTCTTCTCTGCGCTGCCATTGCGAAACACCAATCCTTCCACCACTACATACTCACCCGAGAAGCGGATGCATGAGCTGCCCTCCAAGAAAGTCTTGCCTTTTTCTTCTACCGTAATCGTAATAGGAGCCTCAGCCGTGCCCTGTGCATTCTTTACCAACAGCACCGCATCACGCCATGTACCGCTCGGCAGAACAATACTATCTCCCGCCTGCAGTCGTTTGGCAGTTTGGTTAAACTCTTCCGCAGTTGCCACACGATAGGTGGTCGCGCCTGCCGTTACGGCAGACAGCAATACAAAAACTATGGTTGCTATCTTTCTCATTCTTATTTCTCCCAAATAATATCACAAGTTACTTCATAGGTCTTCCCCGTCTCTTCGCTCGTACGCACGCCGAGTATCTTCAGAATACCATTCTTCCCTGTAGAGAAGTTATGCGCCCAGCTGTAGGGGTAGGCATCCACAGAGAGGTTCTTTCCCGTAGCATCCGACTGATAGACTTTCGGCGCTTTGGCAGCAGGTTCCGATATCCCCTCGAAGAACGCATCGTCCAGCGTTACTATCGTACCTGCCTCGTACGCATCTATTACGGCTTTTTCCGCTTCTGTAGCAGGATTCAAAATACGGAATTTCGTATCCACTTTGAAAAAGTCTGCCCACACCGTAGCGTCCGACACGATAGATACACCCTCGCACTTGAAGTTCTTCAGCGTATTTGCAGAGTTGCTCGGACTGTAGAGTTGCGCATAGCCCGTGTTGTCATAGAGCAGGAAGTCTATCGCCATCATCTGCCCCTCCGCATCGCAGGTCGATACCACAGCCCCTGTCTCACCTACAAAGAACGGCATATCTTCCCCCCCGTTGCTTGAGCGTCCCGAGAGCACCACATTCTTGAATGTACGATACCGCGGCTCATTGGGGTCTGAAATTACCGTGAAGGACGGACAGATCACCATTGTCTTCGTCCCATAGTACCAGCCCACCATGTCCGCCGTTCGCTCCCCGCCATAGTAGTCCGCGGGCAGGTCTAATTGCAGTGTCTCGTCATTCTTACTTACTATCTGCAAGCGTTGATCTCCCACCTTTATCGAATCGAAGAGGCTGAGCAGTTCGCCTGTAATGGTAATGGGCGAATACTTCGTCAACGAAGTCGGGCAGTCGGTTATCTTCGGCGATTGTTTCAGCACGACAAAGGTTGCTCCCTGCGGACCTATCACTTGCTCTCCTTCAGCATTGAAATAGGACAACCATATCGCCACAGGCGTTTCGTCATCGCGAAATGGAACCTCAAAAGTCAATTCATTTTTCCGCTTTGCCACTATCGTCGCCGCCTGTTCGCCTATCCGTACTTGATTTACTATCTGCAGGTTTTCGCCCTCTAAAACCAATTGTTCATACACAGTTCCTTCGGTCGGCCATAGGCGTACCACAGGCACTGCATATTGTACTTCAAAAGGATTTTGCGCCGTATCTGTTCCGACGCTATTTTTTACGATCAGTTTCCCGGACATTGCCGTTGCGCTTATCTCCACCACAATTTCCTCAGCAGAGACCCGATAGCGCATCGGCAACAATACATCGCCTAACCATACGGAGTCCACCTCACCGAGATGCGTACCCATGATAGTTACCTCTGTACCAACTTCTCCCTCGGTAGGCGCAAACGATAGAATGGTTGGTGCTTCTGTTACACCTTGCTCCACCGACAATTTTTCTCGGCAACTTGCCAACAGGCAGAGTACTGCCATACATACGATTGTGCGTTTCATATCAGTATCCTACATTTTGGGTTAGATTCGGGTTTACATCACGCTCTTTCTGCGGAATGGGCAGAAGCAGCTGCGCTTGGGTCAGTGTAATGACCTGCAGATTGGCGTAGAACTCGTCATAGTCGCTGCCCGCCGCACTCCAATGTGCATTCATTACCTCAATGGCACGCCCAGTACGAATCAAGTCGAACCAACGCTGATTCTCGAAAGCAAATTCCAGACGACGCTCTTTCTCTATGGCCATACGCATGGCCTGCTTATTGGGTACATCGGCTGTGGTCAGTGCCGGCAACCCCGCACGCTGCCGCGTTTTGTTGATAGAACCGAGTGCCGCATCCGGGCCTTTCAGTTCGTTCTCTACCTCTGCATACAACAGCACAATGTCCGCAAAGCGCAGTACAGGCCAGTCCTTATCACCATCGTTCTTCAATACCACGGGCGAGGTAAACTTACATACATACGCAGCCCCCTTACCGGATACGATAGTGCCGTCCTCTTTGGTGTAGTAAGTACGCAAACATACATCACGCCGCAAGTCTTCTGTCGAGAAAGCCGACACTATGTCTGTTGTTGGATAGTTGAAGCCTTTCCCATTGCCGTTCACCACCGCTGCCCCGCTGTTATTCGGAGCAAAGTAGTTACCGAACGGAGAGCCCAAGCCCAATCCGCCACCCGTATAGCGTACGGCAAACAGTATCTCGCTATTCATCTCATTGTCTATGGCAAATACCCGCTCATAGCTATCCAGCAGTGCCGCCCCGCTATGCGCTTGAATATCCTCAAGCAGTGCTTCGGTTGTCTCGTCATACAGACCCAATGTAATACGCATTTTCGCAAGCATTCCCTTGGCAGCCCACGCCGTAGCACGCCCTGCCATATCCGGCTCGTACGTTTCGGGTAGCAGCGTCGCAGCAGCCTTGAAATCCTGCTCTATCTGCTCATACACATTCTCTACCGACGACCGCCCGTACTCCAATGCCTCCGCTGCCGATATACGCTCCGTTACGAGTACCACAGGTCCAAATAGCCGTACCAAATTGAAGTAATGATAACCTCGGATAAAGCGTGCCTCGCCCTCGTATTGTTTGCGCAGTGTGCTGTCCGTCACAACATCCAAATGCTCCAGTACTGTATTGCAGCGAGCTATATTGTGGTAGTTTGCCAGCCAATACTTATAGATATTGTCGTCCGTAGTCTCTATCGTTGACAAATCATAGTGAATAATGGTAGCATTCTCCGTTGTATTTGTGGTGTAGGTATAGTAGCGGGTATTGTCAGAGCGGGTCTCCGTAAAACGCCATTCGTACTCCAGTGGTGCTTGCAGCCCATTGTAGCACGCCACCACAGCGGATTCTATATGCGCTTGTGACTTGTAAAAACTGCCCTCGCCTATCTCGCTGACAGGTTGACGATCCAGGCAACCGGTCAAAAGGATAAGACCTATGTAGAAAAAAGTATTGCGTTTCATATATTTCGATTTAGAAGTTAAGTTCTATTCCTACGGAGAAAGTACGCTGTATCGGGAAACCGCCACGCTGATAGCCCGCAATCAACGGCGAACTATAGGCACTGCTTGTTTGGCGTGCTTCCGGATTGATGCCACGATACGCTTTGTTCCAAATATAGAGCAGATTTTGTCCGCTCACATAGAGGTGCAGCGACTGAAGATGCAGTTTGCGCAGTTGCTTCTTGTTGAATGTATAACCAACAGTCAAGTCCTTTATAGCCGCATAGGAAGCGTCTTGTACAACATAGTCCGTCAGTTCCCACCCGATACCGTACGCCGAATAGGTAGGCGTCTTTCCGTCGCCCGGATGTTCTTCCGAGATGAAGCGATTGGTCGTATAGGCACGGTTGTACTTCTTCGTCTCGTTGTAGTATCCGTCGCCGTCTATTACTTTTACCCCGGCAACACCTTGGAACACCACCGTAATATCTACGCCGTAGAACAAGAATGTATTCGTCATGCCCCAGTTCAGTACGGGGAACGGATTACCCAGCGTGGTACGGTCATAAGCGTCTATCTTGCCGTCATTGTTTGTATCCACTACTTTCAGCGTGCCGGGCACCGGTGTTTTACCAACCAAGAACACATCGCTGGCACTGCGCCCGTTACAGAAATCGTCTATCTCTTGCTGCGAAGTCCATACCCCATCGGTCTTATAGCCGTAGAACTGAATACTCGGACCTCCCACGATAGCCGCATACACCTCTTGACGCTCGCCATAACTCAGCATGCGTTCCTCTCCGCCTAATTCCAATAAACGGTTGTCATTGTGCGACAGATTCAAAGAGGTCTGCCATGTGAAATTCTTCCGCTTGATGTTGTATGTGTTTATCTCCACCTCAACACCCGTATTGCGTACCCGTCCTATATTGTTCCAGTAGTTACTATACCCTGTGATTGCCATTGCCGATTGCTCAAAAAGCAACGCTCGCGTAATCGAGTAATACCAATCTACCGTCAAATTCACACGGCTCTTGGCTGCCGAGAAATCAAAACCAACATCATACTCATTGGTCTGTTCCCAACTGATGGCCTTATTCCCCAAGGTAGTAGAGGTGTTTGCCAAACCGGAACTAACCGTACCATTCGTACCAAAAGAATAGTTGGCAGACGATAGTTTATCGTAGGCGGCATAGTTCTCAATATCGTTATTTCCGCTGATACCCCACGAACCGCGTATCTTGAGTTGATTCAGCCATTCCTGCTCTTTGAGCCAAGGCTCTTCGCTCATACGCCAACCTATGCTGACCGATGGGAACACGCCCCATTGGTTCTCAGGGCCAAATTTCGAACTTCCGTCCGTACGCACAGCCAACGAAGCCAGATAGCGTCCGTCATAGTCATAGTTCACACGCCCCAATACCGACAACATCAAGTCATTCTCCGCCGTAGTGTATGTACGCAGCGTACCATCTGAGTCGTAGCGGGTAATATCCGTAGCAGCATTGATGGTCGGAACCATATCCGTAGGAAAACTTGTACCCTTGATACCTGCGTAGTGATAGGTGTTGTAATCGCAGGTGAAGCCAACCATCGCACCGAATCCATGTTTGCCCCACGAAGCAGTATAATTCAGCGTATTCTCCGTCAGCACATTCATTGCCAAACGGTTGGTGTAGATGGCATAGTTCGGGTCACCATCCGCCTTAGCGTCTTTGTTGTGATACACTCGATAGTCCCGATACTGTACATAGAAACCGTTACTTGTGCGGAAAGTCAGTCCTTTGCAAATATCCACTGACAAGGCCACATTTCCCGTCATGCGCAAGTCGCGGGTATTCCGGCTCTCGTTGTCCATTATCGATGCGGGGTTGTTGTTTGCCGTATTCCATGGCGATACATTCTCTACTGTCGTGCCATCGGGCAGCGTATAATCCAATCCGTTGAAATGCCGTCCGTGTGCCCACGAGCCGACGGGCTGTCCCGTCAATTTAGAAGTTAACTCCGTATGACGAACAGGCAACCACGAGGGCGTACGATAGTAGTCGATAAAATTGGTGGCAGGCGACTCACGATGTGTAAACGAGGGCGACAGGTTCACATTCAGTTTGACGCGTTCGCTTAATTGAGCATCCAATTTGGCACGCAGGTTGAACTTATTGTACAGCGAATGTACCATAATGCCCTCATCGCGTGTGTAGTTCCCGCTTACATAATACTTCAGGTCTTTCTTTCCGCCCGATACTGCCAACTGTGCACTCGTGATATTGGCGACATCGCGCAGCCCCTCACGCTGCCAATCGGTATTATCGCCTATTGCCAACCATGCTTTTTCGTTATTGTTCGGTCCTGCTCCACCCAACTCCAACTCTTGATTCAGCATGGCTACATACTCGGTTGAAGACATAATATCATGCAGCGAGTAGGCTTGCTTGAATCCCGTATAGGCCTTGACCGTGTATTTCGGTTTACTGATACTTCCGCTCTTCGTGGTTATCAAGATGACGCCGTTTGCGCCACGGCTACCATAGATAGCCGCCGAAGCCGCATCTTTAAGCACTTCTATCGACTCCACATCGTTCATATCCACATAGCTCAACCCGTCCTCTGTCGGATAGCCGTCTATTACAACCAACGGCGAGTTGTTGGCACTCAGCGAACCCATACCCCGCACACGAATCTGCGGAGCAGCACCCGCTTCGCTCGAGGTATTGTTTATCTGCACACCGGCTATCTTTCCCTGCAGGGCTTGGTCGATACGTGAATATGCCATATTGCTCACCTCCTCATCGGCAAACTTGCTGACAGAGCCCGTCAAATGGCTCTTCTTCTGCACGCCGTAGCCGACAACGACCACTTCGTCCAAGTCTTGCGTTACCTCTTTCAGTTTCACGAGCAGTTCTGTCTGATTGCCTATCGTTATTTCCTGCGTCTGATAGCCCATATAGCTGCACACCAATACCGATTTGGTTGAAGGCATATCCAGTTTGAATTCCCCTGCAGCATCCGAAATAGTACCCGTTCCGGTACCTTTCACCAATATACTCACGCCCAGCAGCGGTTCACCGCTCGTGTCTGTAATGCGTCCGAATACGGACACATCTGCCATCGACGCCATACTCACGAGTAGTGCCGAAAGAAGGAGTAGAATTGTCTTTTTCATTGTATATAGATATAAGTATTTTTCCGTTTTGTATATATTTGCTTACATGGCTAGTATCTGTTATGTCCAACCGTACTGCCGTTGTCGCATCGGCTCTACAACCGGTATTTGCCTCGGTGGCAATCGGTGTACAAGTCGGACAGACCATCTGTGTATCCAATCGCACCTCGCTCTCTGTGGGGGTTAGATTTTTATATTGTCCCAACCGATTGACCACATTGCCGCTTAGCGTTATATCCAGTCCGCTTGTTGTCGTAATATAGAACAAGTAATTATCTTGCCGCCCACTATCCAAGTATATCGTATTGTCCGTTATACGCACCCCCTGCGGCGCTACGGTGCAGAGAGACGAAGAATTATAGTTAATACAAAATGTTTGTTTGCAATCGATTATGGTATTACCATACACTTTCGCATTCCGAACAGGATAATACTCGTATAGTTCACTATTCTCTTTACCCCGCACCATACAGACAGCCGCACGATAATTTGTTCCGGCCAGACCCGATAAAGTATTGTAGCGCACGGTATGATTTTCACCTATGATACGCACACCGCCCGTTTTTGCAATATCATTGCCTACGAAATAGTTATGCTCCACCAGACAACCGTTGCCATGACGCAGCGTCAAAGTTCCTTTGCATTCGTAAAAAGTATTGGCTCTGTACATATTGCCGCACGACTTGTTGGATATGATTTCTATCTCGCCGTCACAATGTGCAAAATAGTTGCTGTCCACCCTACAATTCGCCACGGTCATACTCGTACTTGAGTCACCTATGCGGATTATCTCCTGCCCGTTCAATTCGCTACCGCTTTCATCAAGATTAGGCGTTCGGTCTATAAATTGGCAATGGTCTATTCGGTGTCGTGCCTCTTGTCCTTCCGTCAGCCACACGACCAATAGTGTTCCGCTGTTTGTTTTGTTCGAGAAAGTGCAATGGTCCACCCGATTGTCCTGCCCGTATAGACTCACCCATTTCGTATCTTGCGTGGCATCCGACAGATTATAACTGCAAATCTCTGTTTGCGTCAAGCGACAAAATCGACTGTTTTTAGAAAAAGAGACAATAGCACTCTTGTCCGTGAAACTACCTGCAAAAAGCAATCCTCGACACACTAAGTAACTGCCATCTATAGTCAGAGTACTATTTCCAGTCAGCACTACGCCGCCTATAGTCGGTGTCATCAACACAATCGGCTGTTTCGCAGTACCTTCGCCTCGCAGCGTTATTTTTTGGTCTATCCACTGCGAGCCGGTCATAAGCAGTGTATCTCCTGCTTGCCAACAATCATTTTGAATACTTGTAGCATCGCTCACCGACACTATTCGGGCGTTGACAATACCCGAGAGCATTATCAACCCCACGAATAGTATGGTGCGCATAGTCTGCATAGGCGTAATAGGAAAACCCTTTAGAGTTCTACACCCAGCATATTGTATTTCTTATTGTCCCGATAGATGACTACCTGTCCGTTCTCTATGGCTTTTACGGCTTTTGAGTCGAATTTCGTTTCTTCAAGACCGGTTGGGGTGGACGCCATAATATCTCCCCATGTTGTGGCAACACGCACACCACCTACCGTGCAATAGGTCTTTGTATTCCCCGTCGTATAAAAACAGAGATATTCAAACGATTTCTTAGGCGTGCCCTTTTCTTTATCTACTGCCCAAGGCGTTGTCGGTTCTGTTCCGCCAATAACCGGGTCGATATACAGCGATGCCACCGTATCCGTTTCACCCATCGTGTATTTAACGACAAACAAATGGGTTTCATCCACTGAAATCAAATCCGTTCCCCATTGCACCTCTGCTCCCGTTCCGCTCATACGCGTGATTCCTACACGACATTTATCATTAGCACCGTCTGCCTTACCAATCCAGACACGCAGAGCCGCAGATGTTTTCGTTCCGCTCAGACCAAATATCTGGGCATTACTTGCTTTTTGTTCCCCATCCGGGCGGACCAAGAAACTCATATAAAGATCTTGCTTAATCGGTGTTGCTAATTGTTTCGTATGGAAATACTTGTTGCTTGCCTCGTATGCATGTTGTACGGCATTGCCTTTACCGGAGAGAATATATGCCCCTCCCTCATTCGAATAAATCAGCGCATCCACTAGTGTACGCGCGCCACCCTCCGGGTTCGTTACTTGTCCACTTGTTTCCCAGCCGGTCGGAAAATCCGTAAATGTTTCATCTACGAGAACCTCTGCCTGTGCAGCCATCCCCACGATGAGGGTAGCCGCTAAAAAGAAAAATTTTTTCATACTATTGAATTTTAAGGGGTATTAGATTTTTCAGTATTATAGTTGCACAGGAATGACCTGTCCGTTTTTCATCTCTATGCGAAGACGCACATGCCCCCATGTATCATCTTCCACCACCACACCTTTAATTGCCGAACCGGCGCCTTGGGTACTCTCTACAATCAGGTCATATACCCCATGAGGTTCTATCACACTGGCAAACACATGATGCTGCGATCCGTTTTGGCGGATTATCATACATGGTTCAGAGCGCAGATTCTGTTCCGGGTCATTCGCACCGATTCGGCAACCGATTGCCTCTGCCCCCGCTTGGGGATTAACCGTCGTTGTTATCGTATAGAAACGACTCCCCTCCAGCCAAGTGAATTGTGCATTCTGTTCCGTTATGCCTGCTCGGCTCTCCTGCCAAAGGTGTTGATAGCCATCGTGTGTCCCTACCGGGCGCAAACAATTTCCCTCACGCAGAATCGAAAAGTTCGCATCGATGAGTGTGCCATTGTAATGCCACGGCATATCGTAGGTGTGTGTACCCTTGCCATCTGCCTCCATTACATCGACCACAATGGGATATTCTGTCCCCACATTTGCGAGCAAGAGCGTGGTGCGACACATCCGCACTCCTTGCGCTGTGTATGCTGCCGTATCAACGGCTTGCACTATGGTATCTGCCCATCGTGTGATTACGGGAGAGTATTGACTCGACAGTCGGTAATTGCTGCCAAAATCTGAAGTCTCATCCACCGCCAAGGTATTGTGCGCCACGGTCTGCTTGGCATAGGTTTCATTCTCATGCGTATAACGCCCACCGCTTTTCGGCTCTACATTGAGGAAACGAGCCGCACCATAATCCGTCAATACCTCCCGCCCATTGTCGTACAAGGCCAGCGTCAACTTATCGTAGTGTCCGTGGCTCAGCCCATGGCTTGTGGCTTTCATCGTAACCAACATACCGGTCTTATTATCCCCATGGCGCATGAGAACCAGGCCGCCTTGGTCTCCATTTGCCCCGTCACGATACAATTTGTTCATATACCGAAACGGCACGATTGACTCTGTCCGCAATGCCTCTTCCGTTTCAATTCCCGAAGCAGTCCCCAAGGTAGAACCCTGTTGCCGTGCAATATCCAGCCATTCGGGATTATGACTTGCGTGGTAAGCAATATCGATAGCCGCCACAATCTCCTGTGTAGCATAGGTCTTCAACAATGCATCATTCATACGCAGAATCTCGCCGTTGTACGATTGCTGAATCAGTGCATTAACCGCCTTCAACAAAATACTATCTCGGCGTGCAAATATCTGCAATTCCGGCTGATGCGTATCAATAGCCTCCGCAAATACCATAAAGGGCCAGATAGCATAGCGCAGATAATATGCCCCCTCTGTAAAGTATCCATCGGGAGAGAACAATTCGTCCATTTGCCGAAGGAATCCCGAACCACCATCCTGCTTACTCCCATAGAGTGCCTTACGAACCAATACGGTATCCTCCATCGCGTACCCGATAAGCCCGACTGCCGCCGTTGCCCATGTGGCATGATTGTGCATTTTGTTGAATGTACGATAGTTCGCATCATTATCTGCTGTCCCATTTTCGATAAAATCCGCCATCGGGTAGAACAAGTTACTCTCTATCTTCTTACGATTCTTCTTGTTTATCTGGTCACGCACCTCAGCATACGCCTGTGCGGTATGGAATAGCCACACACTCTCATTCAGCGTCTGCCAAAAGAGTTTCCCTCGTACAGGCGACTTATCGTATGGGTGCAATCCCAACCGAGGATACAAATCAGCATACGCCAGCAGCATTTTCTCTATCTCGCGTACATATTTTATATCGTGCGTATTGTGGTATGCTATTTCCGCATTATACATGTCATAGTAGTTTTGTTTATGTTGCTCGTGTGTAAATCCCCCCGCAGCATCCACCGGTACTGGCACACACACCTCTGCTGGTAGTGCCCCACACACTTCTTCCTGTACTGACATACACACTTCTTCTTGTACCGGTGCACACAATTCTTCCGCCCGTAGGGATACACACCCAAGCAGCAACATACACAACAGAGAGACACACAACAGAGAGACACCGTTGGGATGTTTCGAAACTCCGGTTCCGCGTGTGATTGTCTCACACAAGGCGTTGTCTGTATATCGAGATTGTTTCATGGCGGTAGATTATACTTATAATATCAAGGTTGATTTTGTGTATTATAGAGGACAAAGACATTCCTCATTATTATACTATGCCCAATTGGTTGACCAATTGTTTTCGATGCAAAGGTACGGTATATTTTCTACACTTCCAAATTTATTCTTGATTTTTTTGTTTTTTCTTTGAAAAGGAAGTAACTTGTACTGCGCTGTCCAACAAGAAATACATTTTTTACCATCCAGTAAAAAACAAATTTCTTACATGTGGAATAAAGGTACAATAATGATATATAGGTCTAAAAAACGGGATTAAGTTTACATTCGAAATGCGAACTTAGGTATGTTCAAATACTCGGAAAGACCAGGAACTTATGCGAGCAAGCATCTGCCTGACAATATCCCAGAGGAGACAAAGATGCGGTTTTAGGGTGCGTACTAACCGTCAAAGAACATCCCCAAAAGAGATATGCGAGTGTATCTGCACCAAGGCAGCCATACACCGTTTTGCATGTATTGTGATCGATCGGTTGCATATCATGCTTGCAGGGAATTAGGTTCGGGGATGGTTCGGCAGTCTATCGAAGGTGATTCGTTAATCACATAAGAATCACATAAGAATCTCATAAGAATTACATAGCTGTAAATTAGGGGCGACTCGAAGGTGATACGGGGGTGATACGGAAGAGGATGGGCGAAATTAAATGCATAGTAATAGCAGAGTAATAGTAAGGCAATAACATAGTAATAGCATAGTAATAGCATAGTAATAGCAGGGTAGCAGCAGGGTAGCCGCAGAGTAACAGTATGGTAACAGCAGAATAGCATCTGGATAAGACTATTTACGAATTTTACGAGGTATGATTTTTATCGCAATCCACACAGAATTGGGCATTTGCCGAGAACCAATAGGATATGCTCGGTACAGTCAATGTAAGCGGTGGAGTCGTATAATGCAACTTACAGTTACTCCAAGAGCAGCGATTCCCTCGCCGACACGATAGACATCTTCGGTTGGAGGGGTAGTACGGGGACAGTCAAGTGGGGTATCGGCACATCAACAAGCAACACGGACTACTCGGACGACTTTGTCGATTAGGGGGACAAATACGATGTATCAGTCTAAAGACTGGCGTGATTTTCATTTGCAGTCTGAAAAAATACAATAAAATTTGTGTATAAGGAAAATAAAGTGTAATTTTGCGAAGATAATTAGAAATGTACATTAATCAGTGCGTCTAAGTGCATACAAATTTGATAACGATTAATATGGAAAAGTGACCATTCGTCATTATAATTGGTTTATATAATTAAGTCTTGTCTTCGGACTTAAAATAGAAGACCGTTTTTGTGGATACGATACATCTGCAGAAAGCAAGCCTGCGTCGGGATTATGTTATAAACGGTGTGGGCTGAAGTAGAGAAGCGTCTCTACAAGACATAATAAAAGGCGTCTAATCACGCTTTGTTTCGAGCTTATTGAAACTTCGCAACTTTCATTTTACCAGTTTCGGAACATTGCAACGATAGATGTCCTCGGGGTATGTTTATCGCGCCTATAAAAGCATGTATGAAGGAATGGAATGTTTCTTTGCACATTGTATGGCGGTGTATTATCATATCGGCGTGGGCTTCGCGTTGCTTGTTTCTTCTGGTAAGGCAATGCGAAGGCCTCAATAAGCGGAACAAGCAAAGGTGCAAGTCCCGCTTTTTTTGTGTACCTATACATAAGAAGGGAATATTGCCGAAAATCCCATCAAAGAGTAGGCAAGTAAAAATCAAAAATGTATGGTTAAAATACCTGTCGTGTCCTCGGGGGTGTCAGCCCACGTGGTAAGTAAAAAAAACAAAAATATGGTTAAAATATCTAATACCATTCCCATCGAATGGTTCGGTAACAGGAAGGAATATAACCAGTCTGACATCCGTATCGTAACCGTAGGGCTCAATCCGTCCGACAGGGAGTTCGAGGATCCGAATACAGGAACCTGTAACACCCAGTACCGTTTCCCTAGTGCCGTAGTAGGTGTTCCTGCTACGTACCCGCAGGCGCGGAACGAGTATTTCACCCATAACCCGTATGACTGGTTCAACAATTTAGAGCGAGTCCTGCAAGGCGCAGAGGCTTCCTACGGAGGTCTTATGCCCAAGAGAATAGGTGGTGTTGACCAGCCTCACCGACGTGCAATTCATACAGACCTGTGTAGTTCGGAGGCTACTCTGCCCGCATGGAGCCAACTGCCATCTGCGACAAAACGGGCTATCGCCCAAGTAGGTATCCCGCGTTGGGAGAATCTGATGAAGGAACTGCAACCGGACATTATCATTATGTCTGTCGCCGAGGAATACTGGTCTAAACTGCCCATTACGAACATCTCGAACTTGTGCAAAATAACCAAGACCCAAAATGGCACAAAGCGCAAACGCCCCGTAGTTATCCGAAAGGGCTATTACAATGGTGCTTTAGTCATATTGGGCGTAACCCGCAATACGCCCTTCGGTTCTGTCTGCAAAGAGGAGCAGAAGCACATCGGAAAACTAATCCTCCAAGCCTTCTACAAAATGAAAGGCAAACAACAACCTTATAATAAAATATAGCATAAAATGAAAACAGATGATACTCAAATATGCCGTATAGACAAATCATTATAAGAATAACATATTCACGATGAAACACCTACACACCTCTATTGCCCTCCTCTGTGTCATTGCCCTTATGGGTTGCGGCAGCAGTACGGACAAGACCACGCAAGGTATGGACAGCCAGACGGCAGAGCAGACACAGCAACTCCTCTATGGGGCAAATTGATCAACAAAAGAGGCTGTCTAAAGTTGTTAGACAGCCTCTTTTGCAAAGACATTGAACATACACTTATAGAATATCTTATTCCATAAAAGGGGAAGTCGCCACTCTTGAATCGTTTTACCTCGAAAATATTGATATTTTAGACGGGTGAGGGAGAGCGCAAATGGAGGCAGATTTACCGATTCGAGATGTTCTCGTATTGTATTGATGTCGATGGTCGGGTCTTGAATTTCGCAGAGCGTCACATGAAAACGAAAATCGGTGGCTATGACTGCGCCACATTCCTTCAATGCTGAACGCATACCGTTTATTTGAGTTAGAAATGGCTCGGGTATGTTCGTGGTCGTTAAGTTAACGATATACCTATTCCCTGCGCTCGCTAAAAAGACATCAAACCTATCAAATCGAATAGTAGGTGCTTGGGTTTGCTCAAAAAACGAAGAAACTATACGCTCCACATCATTCGTACTTGGTGATTCATTCATAAATGCCAATGTGAGATGAGGATGAGCATCCTGCCAAAGTATAGGGTTAAAGTTCGTTCCTAGGGCATTCCTAAGGCGTGTACGTCACGCAGCGTCTCTACGCAATGGTACTTCTATTGATATATATGTTCCCATTTTACCATTTACGTATAGTTTTTTACTTGGTCATCCCTGCCTTTCTACTTTATTTCGATCTACTTTGTTTCGAGGACGGCAACAAAGTCTTTGGGAAGGATGATATTGGTGAGCGGGAGAGCAGCACGGAAAAGTGGGGCTATCTCGCTGGCTGTGAAGCCGGCAATACCACACGCTATTCGGGTGACAAGGAACTCTTTCTCCGGATGGTGCGCGGCGTAGTCGATGAAATCATCCACATACTTCTTGATATAGTCCACTCCACCCTCCATGGTGGGGATGGCATAGCATTGACCCGTCATACCGACACCTTTGCCCCATTCGGCACCAAACTGGTCAAAGGCAATTCGAGCGGCACCACCTGCATGTGCCCCACGGATATTGCTGCCAAATACAAAGACTTGGTTGGATTGCAGACGGGTAATGCGTCCGGCGTGTAGCTTCGATTATAGTGTGTGGTAGGTTATTCCTTCGGGAGTGCTTCGGGAACGGGCTCACAGATTGTCTTGGTATTGTTCTGTACCTCTTGATTGATTTTATGGTGATTAAACATATATTTTTCTCCTACTATTTAGTTGAGACTGTTGCGAACGGCAGCAATTGTAGTAAAACTGTTGCGAGTTACAACCATTGTGGTTGAAACTTTGTGATTTGAATCGATTACAATTAGTTTTGCGGGGTGAATTCGGGCTCACGAGAGCAGATGTCGAGGAAAGGACAATAGGACTTGCACTTGCCGTCATCGCACTGCGGGAATTCATCCGTTGACAATATCGAGCGGATCTTTTCACTAATGAGAGTAGGTATGCCCTTTTGCGTATCGCTATCGTCACGCAATGTGTTGTAGTCCGCAATAGGCTGCCCGTCGAGAGTAACTGCGGTATGGCTCAGATTCGACTGTGTGAAGAACAAGTTGGGCTGTAGAGGTAAGGTAAATATGCCCATCGTAGCCACTGCTTCGGAGTAGATAAGCGTCTGCAACACATAGTGTTGTTTCGGGTTGGTGACTAATGGTATCTCGCCATTCTTGTCGCTAAGGAGCACATTCAGTTTATCTTTGCTATACCCGCCTGTCTTATAATCGACTATGCGTAGCGTGTCTCCGCAGATGTCCAAACGGTCTATTACGCCCCCTACCCGTATCTTCCCGCAAAGAGTCGGATCTGCATTTTCTATCTCAATATCGTAATAGCCCTTATGCTCCAATGCGACAATTTTGAGCTCTTGCGTGCGAGCGTCTTCAAGGTCGTGCTTCAAAATTTTATGCACCAATTTCAGAATAACCAAATTCTCCGCAGGATGTTCCTCATAGTCGTAAACCATCGTACTTTGGGGAATCTCTATAGGTTGTTCTTCGTTCTCCTTCTGTTTTGCACTTGTGGCAGTCTTGTTTCTTTGTTGAATATTCTCGTTTATCTCATCGTACGCGTTATTCAGTATTTCGGTCAGCCGGTCTTCGTTTTTCTCCAAGGCGGCTAACTTGTCAGCGTCAATCGTAACAGCATCCTTCGTAATGGGGAGCGTGTCCTTTTGGGAGCAGCCAAATTCGTTCCTATAGATGAGTTCCATGACTTTATGTACGAATGTACCTATCTCATTCGCTTCGAAGATGGCGTGCGATTGGTCTTGGGAACGAAGGCCTTCGACATATTGGAGATAGAACCAACGAGGACAAGCAATATAGGTATTCAAGGCACTCGGGGAGAGGGTGAATTGCTGGTTCTTCTCTTCGTTCTTAGTTTCACCATTCTCGTCCTTATTATATTTGTGGCACTCACCCTTTTTATAATAAAGATAGCCGTCCTCATGTCTCTCAAGTTTGGAGAGCATGCTTCGATTCGGTTCGACCTCGGTAGGTGCAGGAAGGTTGGTGCTTTCTTGCAGAACAAAGCGGGCGGTGTCGAATTCGGAACTGGTCATGATTTGCATCAAGAACCGAGACATCGACTTGGCGCCCATACTGGTTTGTGCATTGGAAAATACAGCGGTGATGTGCTCTGCTCGATTGAGCAGGCGGAAGAAGTTGTAAGCATAGACGGAGGCCGCCTCCTCACGCGTCTGCATACGGAATACTTTACGAAGATAATACGGAATGAACGAACTGTCGCTCTCTTTGCGTGGCACAATACCCTCCTCCACATTGAGCAGCAGCAGGTTATCGAAATCGAGTGCACGCGTCTCCAACACACCCATCACCTGTATGTCGGTAATCGGCTCGCCGTGGAAAGGCAACGATACGCTCTCCATGACACGGCGCACGATGCTGCGCAAGAGAGTGAGCGAATTGACCAAGCCACTGTAAGCAGGGTTGCTCAACATGGTATGTAGTTGATTGAGTTGGAGTTGCACCTGATAGATAGACTCCTCGATGAGCAAGCGCTGCCATGAAGCGTCCGCCGTCTTGCCTTGTTCTTTTTGCTTTTCTTTTTGGACGGAGACATAGCCGCTATATCTTTTGTCAGCGATAGTCACCACATAATCCAACACTCGTTGTACGACATCGGTATAAGTCTCGCCCTCGTGGCAGTCGTTTTTCTTGTCCGACAGGTAGGCTATCACATCGGAGTAGATTTGGGTGCTTGAGATAGGGAAACCCTTGGTGATATTGATATTCACGGCAGCGGGGTCGTCCTCGACGGTCAGGGCAGGCAGCGCGTAGATGACGGGCTCCAACATTTGCTCGTCGCATATCACGACGGCGGTGCGCTGCCCCTTGGCAGTGTAGTGCTCCTGCAGCCATGGATTAACGAATTGGGCTTGGGCATTGGCTGACGAGGCGGCAACAATATCTACCTGCTTCTTTTCCCATGCAGTTGGTTCGGCAGCGTTCGGGAATTGTTGTATGTTCTGCTCAATAAATTTGTAGGCGTTCCGGTTGGTCACAAAATCCTTCACATAGTCCCAATAGAAAAGGGTGTGCTTGTTCTCGTCTTTGTTCTCGTCCTCGCCTTGTATCAGGGCAAACAACTCTTTCTCAACGGGCAGCAAGTAGTTGAAACCGATGAAGATGTATTGCTGCTCAGCGCACTGCTCTTTCACCTCGTCCCAGTGATCTATCACCCAGCGTTTTTGCATACCGGTGGTTACCTTATCGTCCTGTGCCAACTCGGCATGGAATTGGTTGTAGATGGCCTCCATGCAGTGCCATATCGCCTCGTATTTTTTGCGGATGGCATCATCTTGCGATGCTTCGCTTTCCCCCTCGTGGAGCAGTGTGTGCAGGCGCTCGCGCACCTCATCGTCTATCTCAAGCCCCTCCAACTTCTTTGCCTGAATGGCGTTGTCGAAAAATTTGTGTACCGAATCGGGAGTCTTGCCGGCATCACTGGAATCGATGTTGTTGAAATCGGATAGCAACTGGCGCCCCCAACTATAGAACACATCCAAATTGAAGGGTTTTACCATATCGTATTTCTTGCCCGGGTTCTTTGCCTCAAATTGAACCCTCTCCGCATCATAAAATTCCTTCGTTGTCGTCTCGTAAATTTTATACAGACGGAATACCGCCTCCAGTTCCTCGACGGGGGACATTGGGCAAAGGCTCTCGAACAAGTCGGGCAGCGTGGTGATATTGGGTAGCAGGATGGCACCACCCTTTTGTTCCTTATGATGCTGCTTGAGTAAGTCTTTGAAAATCAAGCCAGCACGCTGTGACGGGAACACGAGAGTGAGGTCGTCCATATTGCGCCAGCCGTGTTGAGCGATGATGGCAGAAACGGTATCGTTTAGAAATCCTTTTTTCATAGTTGTACCTGTTTTAATGCTTCTGATTGTGAATTTTGTGCATACCATAGATAGCCGCTGACCTTCGTATAGCCGAGTTGCTGCATGGCTTTCATGTAAACTTGTACTTGCTTGCAGTGTTCCGATTTCTCGGCTCCGAATTTATAGTCGAGGACAATAGCTTCGTTTCCGCGTATCATGACGCGGTCGGGGCGACGCTCTTCTTCGTTGATGAGAATGCCCTGCTCACATAGCAATTCCCACGAGCCATCGTACCACGCCGCCATTTGCTCGTTCTCCCAAATTTTGTTGATGTATTCCTTCGCCTGTGCGCATTGTTCCCGGCCGGCAAAGACGCCTTTGTTCCAAGCAGTTGCCACCACTCGCTCTACATCGTTTCGAGTCTTGATTCTCGAAAGGAGGTCGTGACAGATTGTACCGATTTCTTTTCGATCTGTCACAATGTCGGAATCATCGCCCATCTTTGCGTGCATGATGCCTTCCTGCGACTGACGGAATCGCACTTGGCTGCTGTCGCTTTGCAGAGTAGCACCGATAGCCTCAGCCGCCTCAAAACCAAAAGTAGATTGTGTAGCCTCTTTAGCGGCACGGATGGTGAGTGTGCCATATCCTCGCTCTACAAACGCCATGTTTTCGGGGGTGTCCTTTCCCGCGGCATAGGTTTCCAAAACTTTATCTTCTATATTCTCTTTGTTGATGAGCAGAGAACCGACACTGTTTTGGGTAAGTCCTTTCGAGGTTATTTCCGCATCTACATAGACAAACAGGTTGTCGGCCGCACGCGTGAGTGCGACATAGAGCAAGTTGAGATTGTCCACTTTCTGCTCCTTACATTCTTGGTCGTAGTCCATTTGGTAGGAGGTCCCTACGGTGTCATCTTTTATCTCTATCGGAATGTATTTGTCTGAATCTTGAGCCCGCCGGCACCACATCACGCCCTTGTCCTCGGTCAGCGGCCACGAGCAGAACGGAATAAAGAGGGTCTTGCTTTCCAGTCCCTTTGACGAATGGATAGTCATAATTTGGATAGCATCTGCTTGCGCCGACGGTATCGCCTTGTTGCACAAGAAGTCATCCCAGTATTGCAAAAAGGCTTTTCGGTTCGAACCGTTTTCCGATATATACGCACGCACATTGTCCAGCAGGCAGTTGACATAGGCAATGTCCTCCGTCGATTGGCCGCATAGCAGCAACCCCACAACGGTCTGCACCATTTCGTACAGCGGTAGGCTTTTATCTATGGCGTTCAGTCGGGAACAAACACCCGTCTGTGCGGTAGCTAATTCTACAAAGCGTCCTGCCACGGGGTCTTTGCTTTCGATATAGCGCAGGGCATTGATAACAGAAAGCACCGATTTGGATTGCTTCAGCACAAACGAGTCGCGCGAAACGAGACGGGTCTTGTTTAGGTTCGGGTAGTCGTTGGCATGATTCAGAATATTGTCCTGAAAATAGCGTGCTACTGCCATCGCCTCCTTATTCTTACGAACAAGAATCATTATGTCAGACGGGCGAATACCCTTGCTAATCAGTTCCTCCATGGTGTCGAACATATCGGCAATAATGCATCGGGCTATCATTTTCCCCTTTGGGTATGGCACGGGAAACACGCGCATACGAACATAGCCATCTGAGTGGCTGCCGTTATAGTAGTCATCCAGATGCTGCTCCTCGTATCCCTCGTCGTAGAGAGTGGCGTCCACATCCTTCACAGCGGGGTCTTTGGCGGCAGACTGCATAGCCTCGAGGTTGAATTTTACCACCTCTTTTTGCGAGCGGAAATTACGCTTCAATGGCTTTTCGTTGTAGTGGCGGCCTATTTTCTTGTCGCTCGACAGGCCTGCCATAATGTGCCAGTCGCCGTTGCGCCAACGGTAAATGCTCTGTTTGATATCGCCTACAATGAGTACGGTTTGTCGCCCGACGGAGAGTATCTCCTCCAATAGCGGAAGGAATACCTCCCATTGCAGTTTGCTCGTGTCTTGGAACTCGTCTATCATAATGTGGCGATAGCGGATTCCGGATTTTTCCAATATAAAATCGGCGTCACCCGGGGTGA
Organism: bacterium; assembly: GCA_963591775.1. Classification (GTDB taxonomy): domain Bacteria; phylum Bacteroidota; class Bacteroidia; order Bacteroidales; family Paludibacteraceae; genus Colicola. The sequence goes on along the minus strand of CAVATM010000003.1, from coordinate 125,365 downwards.
GTGCATTGCGCAAGATAGAGGATGTCTCCGCCAGCAACACCTTATTCTGCTCATGGAGAGTTTCGTTGATGACATCCACCAAAGCTTGCATCAGCCGCATATCGTTGAGATATTTGAGGGTGAGTTTAGCCTCAAAATACAGTCCCCTACAAGTAATGCAGGAGTTTTGAAATGTAATCAGTTCTTGGCATAGCGCAGAACCTAAATTTTTGTCCCAATTGCCACTCTCTACTTTCTGAATTTGGTCTTTTGTGAAGCCTCTGAATATATTTTCTGTTTTTACTTCTTTAATGTTAGTAAATGATTGATTTACATATTTCAATGCCGACAAAACCGCACTCCGATTGGTGGTTTTCTCCGGCAATGCATCTATTACATTTTGTATAGAAGCACACTGTTTCTTCAGTTCCACAAACTCAGGCTGATTTTGCCACTCCGCAATTTTCCGGCGGTAGTCATCTATCGCCTTCGGATCCATTTCTATCTGCCCCTCAGCGGCATAGACTTGCGCGGCCTCACTGTATAGGATTTCGGCGGTTTTGATAAGGTTGGTACGGATGTCCCAGTTCTGCTCATCGTCCATGCGGCTGGAGATATAGTTCGAAATAATATTGGCGGTGGCAGCATCGCCCGTCATCGTCTCGCTGATAAGTCGATCTACCGCCTCGGTGAAGAGTTGCTTTTGGTCTAGTTCGGGAGCAAAGCCGATACGCTGATTCAGCAGTTGCGCCATACCCGACAACAGTGTTTGCAAAAATGAGTCGATGGTGCTGACATGCACATTATCGTAGTCTGCCAACATTTCCGTGAAGCATTTCTTAGCTATTTCGCGCAATTTTGCATCCGATTTCTCCGCGTTTGCACAGCCTGGCAGCATATAGGTTTTGGCCTTGGCCAAGAAATCGTTAGCGCCCGGGGTGGATTGAGCAATGTCGTATAGATAGCCCATGATACGCACCTTCATCTCCTCGGTAGCCTTGTTGGTGAAGGTTACCGCCAGAATGTTTTTGTAACTTTCGCCGCTCAGCAGCAGCCCTACATAGTAGGCAGCCAGCGTGAAGGTCTTGCCCGTTCCCGCCGAGGCCTTGTACACGCTCAGTCGTTTGTCTAAATCTATTCCGCTCATTTTGCTAAATTCTTGTGTGTGTCTTATTGATATATTCTACGCCAGTCGATGTGCTGTCGCTGTCCTAAATTTCGGACTCTTCCTCTACTATGCGCGCCTCCTCAAATGCTTTCTTCATGGTAGGGTTGTCCTTGGTCAGTTTTTTGATGGTCAGCATCGTATCCGCTTTCTCGGCTGCCAGGCGCAAATTGTTTTCGCTACCTATCAATGCAGCCTTCGTCGTTTCCAGCGCTTTTATCGATTTGTCTATCTCCTGAATGGCTTTTTGGAATTTCTCCGAAGCTAATCGGTAATTATAGCCAAATTTTTCCTTGAAGTCGAGCAGTTTGTTCTCAAAATTGGTCACATCTACCGATTGATTTTGTGCAATAGCCAGTTGGCGTTGATATTCAATCGTTTTCTTGCCGGTGGTTACTAATAGATTGATCAGGGTGATAAAGTTTTGCGGACGAATCACATACATCTTCTCATATCGGTGCGATACATCCACAATACCGACATTGTATAGTTCGCTGTCCGGTTCCAACAACGATACCAGCACAGCGTATTCGCAGTGTTTTTTTCTGCGGTCTTCGTCCAATTTCTTGAAGAAGTCCTCGTTTTTATGTTTGGTGGCGGTGGTATCCATCTCGTTTTTCATTTCGAACATGATGGACACATACTCTTTTTGCTCTTTGCGGTCTTGCTCGTCCGCATAATCTCGGAATATAAAGTCGCCCTTGCTGCCTTCTGTGGCATCATTGTCTTTCTCAAAATAGGCATACGGCATAGCCATGCGCAGGGTCTGTTCATAGAGGGTGCTGCAGTGTTGTTCCAGCGACTCGCCAACCATTTTGGTGGACAGACGGGTCTTCATGTCCTTGTAATAATCCACCAATGCTTTTTGAGCCTCCAGCTCTTTCACAAACTGTTCCTTTTGGGCGTTCATGGCCTGTTCGTATTGTTCTTTTTGACTCTTTGCCGCCAATGTGGCATTGTTCGCTTGCAGGGCAGATTCGGCTTTGAGTCGGGCTATCTCCGCATCTTTTGCGTTCATTTGTTGTTGCAGTTTGCTTTGCTCTTCGAGCACTGCTGCCTGTTTTTCGGCTTTCTTTATAGATACGATATTCTCCAATTTCTGTTGCAGAACCGTTATCTGTGCATCTTTTTCCGATAGTTTATCTTTCTGTTCTTGCTGCCGTCGCAATTCGATGGTCTTCTGTTCGCTCGCAAGCAGCGCACGAATCTCTTTTTCGCGTGCAGCCACCTCTGCGGCAAACTCTTGGGTTTTCACTTGGCTGAGAATTTGATTGTATTCAGCCTCATCCATACGGATTTCCGCCCCGCAGTTGGGACATTTGATGGTAGTAATCATAGTTCTATGATGATTTAAGTAAATATTTCCGTCGTATTCCTGTTGTTATTTCTGTTCGTTTAATGTATTTTCTCCCTTTTTATCTTTTCCACTGCAAATCTACCACTAAATTATGAAATAACCAAGTCCTACCCCAACTTTTGTGCGAAATAACCAACAGAGGCCGTCGGATTTCTCCGACAGCCTCTGTGTTTCATCCTATTCGGCTCGTTTATAGAATGCCCTATCACCTATCTGCTTATTCGCCCATCTGAGTTTTTGTAACCGTTACGGTGTCATCCCCTGTCACATTCGTTTTCATCAATGGCACCCTTAGCCACATCTACGCCGACGATAGCGTCAATTACACCCTCATCGTGTTTGATAAGTCTAGTACGCATAATTGTATGTTTATACCAGTAGACTATGCACATTGTAGTTGTATAACTAATTAAAAAGTTGTACCTTGGCACTTGCAAACCACGCAGAGAAAGTGCGAGCGGGAAAGATTGCATTTTGTGCAAAAAAATAGACCTATATGCCCTATAATAGCAGTCTTACATCCGCATAAGTGGCTCTCGTTGCGTGCAAGCAGACATAAAGGCGTTTGTTGACGCTTGTTTTGGTCATCGGAAATCCGGAAAATTTCACACGCCCAAGACAAGATGGCAATAGATGTCCGTTGGTATGTATCATACATCCCGTGTTTTGTAACACGGGAATGTGCTACATATTTAGCGTGGACATTATTGCTTATTCTTGCGTGATGGGTCATTTCCGGAACCTCCGATGAAAGAATAAGCCAAATAAGGCTCCACGCTTTTTCTGTATTTAATCATGTATGTATCCTAATTAGAAACATTCGTTTGGAGCCGACGGAGAAAAAACTTTACACTCATGAAACGAATTTATCCGATTGTGTTGGCGGGACTAATGCTCTTGCTCGCAAGCTGTCACAAGAACTTGTGGAACGACATCAACGACCTGAAAAACCGAGTGCAGGCTCTCGAAGAGAAATGCAACACCATGAACACAAACATCACAGCGCTGCAAGTGCTGATCAATGCCCAAAGCAGCGGAGATATGATTAGAAATGTGAGTGAGGTGACCTATGGCAATTCTACGATTGGTTATACCATTACTTTCACCAGCGGCAGAACCATCACTCTCTATAATGGGAAGGACGGTGCCAATGGACAAGATGAGCAAATGGTGCAGACGGGTACACTCCATCTATTGGCGTCGCACAAGACACCGATGGCATCTACTATTGGATAGTGGATGGCAATTGGTTGACCGAGGCTGCAGGAAACAAAATACCCGTAACGAGCGGCAAAGGCGAAAAGGGCGACACAGGCAGCGCCGGACAAGATGGTACGGATGGTGCAGACGGAAAAACGCCTCAGCTCAAGATAGAAGACGGCTATTGGTATCTCTCCTACGACGGCACCAACTGGACAAAACTCGGCAAAGCAACAGGCGAGAATGGTACGGCTGGTGAGAAAGGCGATAAGGGAGATTCAATGTTTTCTGCCGTAACACAAGATGATAAATATGTCTATTTCACCCTTACCGATGGTACGATCATCAAGATAGCCAAAGGTAGCGGAAGTCCTGATTCGACCCACGCAGATAGCGAAATTATCGAATTCAAGGACTTGAATGCAAAAATGGCATTATTATTTCATAGGCCTGCAATTGATACAGATGGCGATGGAGAAATATCTTTTGGCGAAGCACGAACAGTGAAAAGATTGTATTTCCAAGACACCTCAATAAATGAAGTATTGTCTTTTTTAGAGCTCAGATACTTCGAAAACTTGACTTATTACGGACGAGCATCTTCTGTATTGAGTGATGATATAGGCTATTCGTATCAAGCAAAGTTGTTTGAGATTTCATTGCCCAATGGATTAGACACCATCGGTTCAAATGCTTTTTCTAATAGTCAATTGCGTAACCTAACAATTCCCACCGGATGCAAAGTCATCGAACGTGAAGCGTTTAATGAATGTAAAAACATTACGGTTTCTTTCCCTGAGCAGAGCCAATGTGAGTATATCGGTTCTTTAGCAAATGTACGAATTCAAGGGTATTTGTTACCTAATACTATCAAATATTTAGGGTCTAATGCTGTTAATTATGGAGGTAAAACAGCTTATATTCTGGAAAACCTTGAAGGAGCTATACAAAGTTTTAATTATGATACCATAATGTGGAATGCCATTAAATTTCCAAGATCCGTATACAGAATATAGTAGAGGTGGATTAGGACTGGTTTATTTTAACGGAGGTACGACCAATACTACTATAAAAAGTGTACTATTTGGAGAAAAGGTACAGAATATTCCCGATTATTTATGCTTTTGTCTTGCTGCATTAACGGAAGTAACTATTCCTGCAAGTGTATCTATAATAGGCGAATCGGCTTTTCAGAAATGTACATCACTGAAGAAAATCTATAGTAAAAATACCACTCCACCTGTATTGGGGAAGAATGCCTTCCCCAGTACAATAAACATCATTTATGTGCCCAACCAATCGGTTAGTGAATATAGAACGATATGGAGTGATTATTCGAGCAAGATATTAGGTTATGATTTTGAATAAAACGATGCAGGGGGAAGCGATGCTTCCCCTTCATTAATTATGGTGTAATGAACATGTACGGTATAGATTTGCTCGAAAGACCTGGTTTTATTGAGAAAAAAGGATGAAATTTACCAACGGGTGAGGAGGGCGGTCTTGCGGATGGTGATGAGCGCACCGAATTGTGCTCCAAAATGGGTTGTAGTTGGAGTAGTGGCATGAAGAGCAGAGGAATAGGAGAATTGGGTGCCGAAGTCAGCGGAGAGGCTTACGCCGAACTCGAGACCCAAAGCCCTTTCGACATACTTATGTACCTCTAAAAGAACGCCTGTGTTGCGAGTTACTTCGGGAGTGGTTCGGGAAGTAGTTGGTTCGGGAGTGGTTCGGGAATAGTTGCCAAAATTGCGTACAAAACTGCCCACCAAACGGTAACGAAATCCATAGATGTCACCCTTCAGCCCGACATAGTGCGCCTGCACCCGATTGTTGAGCGTATGGACCGTGCCATCCGTATTATAAATAGGAGAAGTGATAAACGGTGTGCCGAGCGTGCGGTAGTGGTAGTTCCAACCATTCTGATAGATACCGTTGCAATAGTAATTGTCCGCTCCGCCATAGATAAGCCCATCACGGTCGTGGTAGGGGCCGGACTGGTCGGTCGTATTCAGAAATTCGTAAGTGAAACCGCTAATGAAAGGCCAACGGCTTTGGGACATATTGACGCCCCACAGTCCGTCCGTAGGGTTCATGCCGAAACCGATAAAGCGAATAGGGCCGTCCTCGAAAAGGTTCTGCCAGTAGGCACTTACTCGCCAGCCCTCGCCCTTGACATCGAGCGTAAGCGACTGGCTACCAATATGATTACCCTGTGCATTGAGTTGGTCGTTTGCCATCGTCCCCCCCGAACGCACCAAGACCGCTGCCATGAAACTCGACCAATCGTTGCCCAAATCGCCATAGACGGGCGAATAGCCTCCCCACTGCGCCACATGGTGAAACTCATAACTCAGATTGACGGGCAACCGTCCGCCGACACGGGCGCCTACCCACTTGTGATGCACCTTGGCCTGCGTAATATACACATTGTCAAATAGATACTGATGGCTCAGGCCACCACGCACCTCGAGATAGCCATACAGCCCCGGGAAGGAAGTCCAGCGGTCGATTCCAACCCGTATGCCCGGCATGGGGCGAGCGTTGGAGGAATAGAGCAGACCGCCGCCGGTCAGTTCAGGATCGGGGCTGCCGTATTGCTCGGGGCGGATACCTGCCGTAATATCAACCACATAGAGCCGAATATGGGCATACGCCAAATTGGAATAGAGTTGCCCCACCCGATTCTCGGAGGCGCAGATATAGTCGGTGCGGCTCTGCAGACGGCCTGTGAGCGTGAAAGCAAAATCGTAATCAAACCAGCGGTGGGGACGAGTGGCGGGCTTGATAATACCTGCCGTAAGGTTGCCGCTATACGGCGAGGCGGCGATGTCACCATTGCGATTGGATTGCAGCCAGAACGGAGCGGTATGACCCGACGACGCCACGCCGGAGAGGGTCAGCGTATAGAAAAGGCTGTCACGCCCGCTATCAGCCTCAGCCATCGGCAGCGGCCACCAGTTCCACGCTGAGGCAGAGAGCGACAACAGGAGCAGCAGGGGCAATATGAGGCGATTAGTCTTCAAGCGAATAGAGATGGTTGAAAATGGTGCCGTCCGGGTCTTCGCCCAGACCGAAATAGATGCGCTCGCCGATAGCAAACGAAATCATGCTCTCCGCCGCACCGCACGGAATATACCCACAGCGTGCCCATTGGTCTTTCTGCGGGTCATAACGAAGAATGTCGGAAAACGATTGCCATGTGGTGAGCGTGCCACCGAAATGGTGCCCGCCCATGAGATAGAGATAGCGGCTGTTGCCCACTGCCGTGGCGACCTGACGGCCTGCGGTAGGCACAGAAGCGTATTTTGTCCAGCTGTCCTGCTCCAAATCCGCCTCGTACCACTGGCTGAGGTTGCGGGTATTGAAGCCCGTGCCGATAAAAGTGCGCCCCGATACGGTCGCACCCGTCATTCCAAGTGCCGCCAATGCACGGCGGTGGTTGTCCTCATAAACTGTCCATGTGTTCGCCACGGGGTCGTAAACGGAAATCTCGCGCGTGAAGCCATAACCGAAGCCGTAGAGGATATAGATCTTGCCGTTGTGGGCGCAACTGACTGCGCCGACGGTGTTGTCGCTCGGGAAATCCGCCAGCGGTTGCCACTTGCCCGTGGCAGGTGTATAGCACCAGAAGTCGTGCAAGTAACTGCCATCACCATAAGCATGGCCGTTGAAGCCCAACCCGACAAAAACCTTGTCGCCGAGAGGTTGCGCCACGCCCTTGACACGAGGGCGCAAGGGGGGTGTAGGTAAGGCACTCCATCGGTCACTGTCGGGGCTATACTGCCAAAACGCATTGGTCAAATCGCCCGACTGCGTGCGGCCGCAAAGCACATAGCCGCAGCCGTCAGCCGAGAATGCCATAGCCGAAGCAACACCCGTAGGCAGGTCGGCGTGCGCCACGATGGGAACATCGACCTCCGGCATATTGGTGCAACCGAAGATAAGTAGAAAAAAAGAGAGAAGGGCAATATGGAAGAGGCAGTGTTTCACACGATTACGCCTCTTGTGGAACGGGGCGACTCTTCTTTTTCAACTCAAAGTCGCGTCCCAGATAGTTCTGCCGCACGATGGGGTTTGCCGCCAATTCTTCGGGCGTGCCGTGGAAAAGAATTTTGCCCTCGAAGAGCAGGTAGGCACGGTCGGTAATCATGAGCGTCTCGTCCACATTGTGGTCGGTAATGAGGATGCCGATATTCTTGTCCTTAAGACGCCAAACGACATCCTGGATCTCTTGCACGGCGATTGGGTCAACACCTGCGAAGGGTTCGTCGAGCATGACAAATTTCGGCTCGATAGCCAAGCAGCGGGCAATCTCCGTACGACGACGTTCACCACCCGAGAGGCGGTCGCCGAGGTTCTTGCGCACATGGGCGAGGTTGAACTCGGCGATGAGTTGCTCCAATTTCTGTTTTTGATAATCCTTTGAAAAACGGGTCATCTCCAAAACGGAGCGGATGTTGTCCTCGACGGTCATCTTGCGGAAGACACTTGCCTCCTGCGGGAGGTAGCCGATGCCGAGTTGCGCACGCTTATACATCGGGAACGAAGTGATATCCTTGTCGTTGAGGAAAATTTTGCCCTCGTTGGCCGTGACAAGACCCGTGGTCATATAGAAAGTGGTCGTCTTGCCCGCCCCGTTGGGCCCCAGCAGACCGACGATTTCGCCCTGCTCCAAATGTATGCTCACATCGTTCACAACGGTGCGCTTACCATATTTTTTGACTAAATGCTCAGTGCGTAAAATATCCATTTTACTTAATTAGGAATTAGAAATTATTACTGCTGCGATACATGCGGAGAAATCATTTTGTCTTTTAATTCGTGTCTTTTTTCCCATTTTCTCGGCCTCCTTGCGGGATCGGAGAAGTCCTGCTCGCTATGCTCGTGAAAAATTGAGAAAAACATCCATTCGAATCGAAAATTCAGAGGGTACTTAGAAACATCTAAATATCAACTATTTATAGTTACACCGCCTGGGTTATCGCAACACCGGTAATTATGAGTTGAGGATTAACTCAACGGGGCAGTGGTCGGAATGGACGGCGTCGGTGAGGATTTTAGCGTCGGCAATACGAGGGCGGAGAGGTTCACTCACCCAATGGTAGTCGATACGCCAACCTGCATTGCGTTCGCGTGCGCCGAAACGATAACTCCACCACGAATAACGGTTCGGCTGGTCGTCGAAAAGACGGAACGAATCAACCATGCCACTTGCCTCCCAGCGGTCTAACCACGCACGCTCCTCCGGCAGGAAACCGCTCACCCCCACTTGACGCTCGGGGTGATTGATGTCTATCGGCTTGTGACAGATATTGTAGTCGCCGCAGACGATAACATTCGGGCGTTCTCGGCGCAGGGCAAGCGTCCAGACCATAAAATCCTCGAGAAACTCCATCTTGAAATCTTGCCGCACATCGCCCGTCGTGCCGCTCGGTATATAGACGCACACTACCGTGATGTCGCCAAAATCGGCACGCAGTACACGCCCCTCGCGGTCGTACTTCTCGATACCCATACCCGCCTCGATGCGGTCGGGGACTTGCTTGGAGAATATACACACACCCGAATAGCCATTCTTCTCCGCCGAATGGATATAACTATGATAACCAAGCGATTGCATGGCAGCGGTATCTATTTGGTCGGGCTGTGCCTTGCTCTCCTGGATGCAGAACACATCGGGATCTTCCTCGTGCAACCAATCGAGCAAACCTTTGCTGATAGCGGCACGAATACCGTTCAAGTTATAGGATACGATTTTCATATTTCTTTTGGGGAGAGGAATTAGTATGTGTGTCTTGTGTGCGGTTCGTATTGAGCAAAAAATCAACGGAATACCTTATACACCCGCTTGTTGGTGCGGACGATATAGACGCCGTGCAGCGACTCGAGATCCGTGCCTGCGTTCTCGCCCGTCAGCGTGTAGATTCCCAATATCTGTTCCTCCAAGTCTGCATCAACAAGGGCAGTCTTACGATGGCTGGTGCCACCGTTGTAGGAGAAGTAAATTTTGCCGTCCTGCTCCGTAATGTTCGAGAGGATATGGTTGGCATCGATAGTATAGGTAGTGGCACCGGCAGGGAATAGGTCGGTGGCCGCATTGCTCGAAACACTGGTATTCTTCTTTGCCTCGATGATATCCACGCCCATCGTGGAGGTATAGTTATTCGGCGTGTTGTTGTGCCAACGGGTATAGTTGTACTGTACCTTGGTCAGCATTAACCCATGTCCAACCAACGACTTGTCCCAGCCCGCTTGCTGACGGTTCTCAAGCAAATAGAAAGTAGTGGGATCCGGATCGTTTCCGATAAGGTTGTGCTCGTCGGTGGTAGAGATAAGCAGGACTGTGTTGTTGCTGTTCAACTCATTGAGTTCATAGTAAGCCGAGTCGGTAAGAATCTGCGGTTTTGCCCAGCCACAGAAGAAACGCTCGTAGCCAGAATAGGCACAAGGCGTATTGCCATCGTCATTGTAGCAACCGTAGTCCATAATGTCCCAGTCGTTAAGCGTGCGTATGGAAGTGCTGCCGTTGGTCGCATAGAGGTCAGGAAGACCGAGCACATGGCCGAACTCGTGGCAGAAAGTGCCGATACCTGCATGATAGTCAGAAATATACGAAATCTCGTTGCTACAAGCATAGTTGTCAATGAGGTAGCCGTTTATCTTGAAGTCGGTTACTTTCCAATCCGTAACCAGCGAGCCTTTGTGCGGCCAAATCACATCGTCGCCGCCGCCATCGGATTCACCGTAGCCCGCATAGAGGAAGTAGATAAAGTCCACCTTTTGGTCTCCGTCGTTGTCATAGAGCGACCAGTCGATATTGTATTGCTCGTATGCCAGTTGTGCTGCCTCCTCGACCATTTTATAGGTGTAAGCATCATCTACCGGAGTATTCTTGCCATAGTAGGTGGATTTGTTGCTAACCGTGACGGGACCTACGATGTCGAACTTTGGGTTGTACTGACCGCATGACACATCGTGGAAATACTGTCTGGCAGAACCCTTGCTGTCCACATTGACGGTTACCTTGCGATAACTCTCGTTCGTATAGGTGTAGGAGTACTTACGGGTGTAGTTTTGGCCGAGTATCATGCTGTCTATCTCGCTGCGGTCGGTAGTGAACGACTTGTCGGAGAAATTGACCAAAATAATCAGCCCGCGAGGAGCGATATTGAGCGGGGAGGCTGTCTGCGTGGCAGCGGGCGCATGGTAGCGGCTGCGGGTGCGTTGCAGGGCAATCTGCTCGTCGTTCAAGGCAGGCACAGCACGGAACATACCGTCCTGCTGCTCGAGCCACTCGCCTTGGGCATTGGTGAACCAGTGGAACTGCTCGTCACCGTGCTGGCAGATCCATATCTTAGTGCCGTCTGCTTGGGTGCGCCATACGCCCTCCCAGCGAGCGGGGACTGCCATAAGTGCGACAGTGGTCGCCATGGCTGCTATGCTTAAGAGTATTCGTTTCATTTTCAGGTGATTTTTCAAGAGTTGCTAGGGGAGTGGTAAGGCAAAGTGCCTATTTTTGTGTCGTTAGCGGGCTTTCTTTACACTGATAGTGTGCTATTTTAGCATCGTTAGCGTGCTATTTTTTGGGGGCGTTAGATTTTGTGCTATAGTTCTTTTTTGACTCCGTGGCGGGTGAGCCAGCGATTCTCGCCGCACTTGCGGTCGGCGGCGTTGTGGGCGGTGCGGCGACTGACAACAATATCGCCACGGCGGGTGCGGGTCATATAACAAAGGCGTCCACGACTGTTCTCGCCTATCTGCCAACCATCTACGGTCATCATCCAATGCTTACGCTCGTCGCCTCGCAGGAAGGTCTGCAAGGTGTCACCGTTGGGCTGCACACGCTCGATAACGCCCCTATAGGCAGGCACACGATGCTGGGGCACTGCTTCGGCATAGCCCGTAAGCAGGCAAAGCGTCATAAGTAGGAAAAATATCTTTTTCATATTGTTGCGTGGTTTTGTTATTGTGCATTTTCCTCCTTAGGATGAGTGTGGGGAGATTGCTTTGCATTTTGATTCTCAGCGGCTTTGACTTTCTTGAACAAGTCGCTGGCAAAGACAAAGTCGTCCAATGCCTCGTTGCCCGTGTCGAAAATCTCGAAGCGAGAACCTTGCCACTCCTTCTTGCCATTGTGCAAAAAGAGAATGTTGTCGCCTATCTCCATGATAGAGTTCATGTCGTGGGAGTTGATAATGGTACAGATACCGTATTCCTCCGTCAGTTCGTGAATCAACTGGTCTATCACGATACTCGTCTTTGGATCAAGACCGGAGTTCGGCTCGTCGCAGAAGAGGTACTTCGGGTTCATGGAGATGGCACGGGCAATAGCAACACGCTTCTGCATACCACCGCTTATTTCGCTGGGCATCAGCCCGTATGCACGCTCGGCGATATTCACACGCTCGAGGCAGAAACGAGCGCGTGCCTCCATCTCGTCGCGGCTCTTGTCGGAAAACATTTCGAGCGGATAGAGCACATTCTCAAGCACGCTCATAGAATCGAACAGGGCAGAGCCTTGGAACAACATACCCACCTCGCGGCGCAGGGCACGCACCTCTTTCTCTTTCATATCCGTGAGGTTGCGCCCATCGTACTCGATACGGCCAGAATCCACGGGGTGCAGGCCGATAAGCGACTTCATGAATACCGTCTTGCCCGAGCCGGACTGGCCGATAATCATATTTACCCTGCCGTCTTGCATGGTGGCGGAGACATGGTCTAGCACCACCGTGCCATCGAAACTTTTTACTACATCGATTGCTTCTATCATAGTCTATTCCTCCCGCACTTACAGTAATAGTTTTGTCAGCAGCAAGTCTGCAAACAGGATAACGATATTCGAATTTACCACGGCGTTGGTGCTGGCACGACCTACATCGAGCGCACCACCGTGGGCGTAGTAGCCATAATAACTGCTCATGCTCGTGATGATAAAAGCAAAGACAAGCGCCTTGATGATACCATACCACACATAGTAAGGGTTGAATGCATACTGCACACCGACAAGATAATCTTGCACGGTAATGATATCCGTGAAGGCACCCACTGCCCAGCCGCCTATCAGACCGATAGTGGTAGAGATGATGACCAGGAAAGGCATCATCGAGACAAAGGCGGCTATCTTCGGGAGTATAAGGTAGTTGGCGGAATTGACACCCATTATCTCCATGGCATCGATCTGCTCGGTGATACGCATCGTACCTATCTCGGAGGCAATGTTTGAGCCCACCTTGCCCGCCAAGATAAGGCAAAGAATGGTGGAAGAAAACTCCAAGAGAAGGGTCTCGCGGGTGAGTAGGCCGGTGGTATAGGTCGGCAACAGGGGATTCTCGGTGTTGGTTTTGGCCTGAATGGTGAGAATAGCACCGATAAATACAGAAATAATAATAACGATAGGCAAGGATTGAAGACCTTGTTTCTCGAGTTCACGGGAGTATTGCCGCCAGAACATGCGTTGACGGTCGGGCAGGCGGAAGACTCTCCCCATGAGAATAAAGTATTCTCCGATATGTTGTAGGATTTTCATTGCTTGGTTCGTGCTGGATTATAGGATGTTTGTTGTCTATAATTTAGGGGTTAGATAAGAGTTGGTTCGGGAGAGGTTCGGGAAATTAGGGGTTTTGAGGTGTGTTTTGTGGAGTGTTTTGATGTGCGTCTAAGGTTGAGTTTTCGTTTGAGGTTGAGTTTTCTTTTTCGTTTTGCGGGTCAAGATGCGGGGTGAGTTTTGCGGTGAGAGCGTCGATTTTTGCGTTGAGGTAGTCAATCTTTTTCTCCATATTCTCGTTGTTGTCACTCACCATGGCATCCACAAAGATAGAATTGACGAGCGAAAGGCCTATGACGCTGCAAAGCACCAACAAAATACTGAAATAAAGGCGTACCCAACGGGCAGTAAACAGCGTGGAGTTGGCGGCTATGTCGTCCGGTATCTCGTTCCACCCCTCGCCGGTGCAGATACGAAATATGGTATAGATACTATCAATCGGCGTGCCAAAATACTCGGGCGATACGCTATGGAATAACTCGCACGAGATGAGGGAAATGATAACAATCAAAATAAAGAAGCCCACAAATACACCGCCACTGTCCTTGAGCGCCTTGCGGAAATTGCGCAAGATAACGGAGAAATTGGGGAAAATATGGATAATGCGCAAGAAACGCAAAATTCGTAACATTCGAAGCACCAACAAGACGGAGAGTTCGCCCCATACGGCCTGGCTCGGCACAAAGAATGCGACTATGGATGGCAGCGAGAGAATAACCAGCGTACCATCGAGGCGATTCCAACCGTCCTTCCAATAGCCACGCAGCCCCAAAGCACTCTGCTTGACTGCCATCTCGATGATGAAAAGCAGGGTGCAGATAAGGTCGATGAGCGCGACGGTATGGGTGTTGAACCCGCTCTCTTGGAGGAAAATCACCACCGAATTGAGCAAAATGATGGCGGTGATGAATTTATCGTTGGTGAATAGGGCTGTGAATCCTTTTTTGAGTTTCTCTTTCATTGTGCGTGCGTGAAAATCAGGGTTTCGAAGCCGCATATTGCTCCGACAAGGGGAGCACAAAACGGACTAAATGCGCACAAAGTTACTGCTTTTTTTGAGAATATGCAAAAAAGGCGTCGTATTAGGGAATACGAACGAGGGCCGTGGAAAGGGGAATGCACGAAACTAATTCCGCAAACAGGTAATCTATGATATGTTTTGTCTACTTAGAATCTAAAATTGATTGCGTATCGTACACCTATTGCGTAATCGCCATTGTATCGAAAAAAGAAATCACAACTGTTCTTGCCCCAATATTTTTGCAATCCAAATTCAGCCATAACATTTACCGTACCAAATACTGTTATATTCTTGTTTGTTCCTGTTTCAGATTGGTTTTCATCACTATCGTCCTTCTCTTTCAAACTATATGGACAAAAAGCACCCGCACTTAGAACTATGGCCATATCGTTTCTAACAGGGATAAAACCCCTTATAGTAGGCGCATAATACCATGTTTTGGGTCCTTTCAGAAATGAGGACTGATACCCAATATTCAGCAAACTAAGCCCAACATACTTGTATTGAGCATCAACTATAGACACATTTCCCCCTACACCAGTACCAGCCGAAACATCTAATGAGAGACAACTAATAATAAAGCTTCCATTATTAAAAAAATGATTTCTGCTCTCCCTCCTACTTTCTTTTCTGTTTTCTTTTTCTCTCCGCTTAAAATACTCTTTCGAGTGTTTTAATATGTCCCTATTCGGAGTTTTCATAATAGTTGTCTGATCCGGTTCTATAGTGATGGTAGTGTAGTATGACTCGAATTCCGGCAATTTCCATTCAACCCTATATATTCCTGCTTTTAACTTTAGCTCAAAATTACTTGAAAAGTTTCTCTCATAATTATTGTCTCCAAGAATCTTTACAGAAGTATTCGGATACATTGTTTCTGATTTCAGGTAGCCATATTCAGACCTTAGATGAATTTTAAGAATAGTATCTTTCTCCAACCGAATCATATCGGTTACAGGTATACACCCTTCTCTACATACTGAATATGTTGCAGATCCCCCAGTTATCTTTATATGAGCTATTCCATCTTTATTAACCTGCCATGTTTGTCCATTTACGATAAGTGACACATTATCGCTTGGAGTTATCTCAAATGCCAATAAGGCTTTATCAATTACTGCACTCTGTGGCACACTAATCAGTATTCGATAAACTACACTGCTTTTGACCCCACTAATTGAATAAGGACTAAAATCGATCCGTAAAGGAAGGTAATTTGCATGTTTAAGCGTAATATGCTTTGTTCCATCAGAAACATAGACTTTGTATTCTCCATCAGCATAACTGTCTTGCAAAACATTTCCTTCAAAATGGACATCCTTCAGTCGTGGGATATTAATCAGCAGCAATGCACCTTCCTTCCCATTATTGTCTTTGACGGGCGTAGTTCGGGCGGTTAAATTCTGTTGTTCTTCCTTCATATCAATAACGCTCCACTGCGTCACACTTTCTTCTTGCGCATAGGATAAAGAAAGGAATACCAACAAACAACTTAATACTAGAATACGCTTCATTTTCTTAAATATCAAAATCGTTCAAGTTAAATATTTCATCCTCAGCTAAACGACCGCCATTAAGTTGGTCTGGTTGCCAAGTACGCACATGAATCTGCGGGTGCTCCTCATTACTAAAGTCCCACAAAAGAAATATATATCCATCATCATGATACCGACTCGATGTATATCCTTGGTGTAAGGTCACTCCATAAAAGTCTTTGTTTACCGGATGACGCATCACTTTGATTTCATCAAAAGTAACACGGATATAACTATTGTTTGCAAATACTCGGCGTAGATTCGCCAAATACTCTTGTTTTCCTTGTTTCTTATAGACAATTTTGTCCGGTAACTTAATATTATCCTTCTTCTGGGAAATTACCTTTCCTGTGATAATCAATGCATCATCACTGAATACTTGTTCCAGGAAATTAATATCCTTTTGGTTATACGACGTGCGGAATTTTTCAACATAGTCCAATATGAGTTGTCGGCGTCTCAGGTCGGTTATCTCTCGATTTTCTCGAACTACATTCATATAGAGATTCATACTGATCGACAGATAAAAACTCTCTATATTTCCTTGACGGTCAAAACTCACAACGCCTTCTTGGTATTCGCTCTCATTGAAATTATTATCTTTCGGGTGCATTTCCAAGGGAATGTTGCGAATTTGATATCCCGTTCCTGTGGTGATACAATGCTCAACAATTTCCTCATCGGTACATACAAAAGGGGAATTTTCCCACAACATCGACATCGAAACCTGCACATTCACCGGTATTCCAATTGGTCCTAATACCAATGCACGCCCTTCAGTCTCCGCCATATTGACTTCCGTGAGTATATCAGATATTGTCCTTTCTATTTTGGATTTTATAGAAATGTTGTCTATACCATCCGAAATGGTTACAGTCACATTGCCCCATACAAATAGGGGAATTACACCGAGTAAAATTAAGAGTACTTTTTTCATATTTTCATTGAGGTTGTATCCATATGGCCCCACAGCCCTTATAGTTGGATATTGTGTCTGTTTGTTTGGTCTTAAGATTGATATACTGATTTCCGTTTTTTCGCAAATAGGCAATAATCTGTCTATCCGTATTATAAACAAATAAACAGCACTTGCATCCATCGGGCATATCTCTATATCGACCATAGCCGATAATGGTTCCGTCTTTTTTATGTTGACGAATAAAAGCCCCTATATCATCTCCTGTATTAACCGAGAGCATTTGCTTTTCGAGTTCTGTTAGCACAACAGAAGTGTGTAGATTTCCCTCTTTCGATTGCGTTAGAGGAGCTTGCTTGGTAATTTGTACTGATTCCGAAGTAGCGGATTCTCGATCAGCGCCATTCTGTGCAGTTGGATCAAATGAAGCAACAAAAGATTCACCCGATTTCGGATATACTAACACTTGCTCATTGGGATGGTAGGACACCAGTTCTGACTTCTTGATATATAAGAACGCCCGATAGCGTTCGCCACGCATCGATTTGAGCTGTAGAACCTGATTATATGCCTTAGCGATATAGCCGGCGATAGAGTCTTGCAAATTCAACGATTCGATATAGTTTTCCATCTCCATATCCAACAAGAACTTTGCATTCTCTACGGCGGATTCCCAAGTTTCAGTGGTAGACTCTGCGAAAAGATAGGTATCCGGATTCTTTTTTATCGCATTGATTTGTTGGACGACAGAAGGTGTGTCTTGTGCTCTCAAGCCACAAAAAACGCCTAATAACATCCAGCAAACAAAGTGTTTAGTTTTCATTCGTAAGTATGCTTTTTCGTAGGATTGTTTTGTTGATACAATTCTTTTAGGTTATGAGTTGGGATAAAGGCATTAATTTTGGCATACAAGGTCGTTTCTTTATCCGAAAAGATAGTCTTGGGGACTAATACGGATAAGATATGATTGAACGCCAAATCTTTGCTTTCTGCCACTATCAACACCTTCCACGCCTCTCCTAACGATTCTTCGACGGCTACATACTGTGTCAACCCTTCGTTTCGACAATAGTTTTGCCATTGGCTGAGTTGAATGGTATATTCTAACTGTTGAAAACCATATACACTTTGTTGTACACGAATAAGCATATCTTTTCCTTGAATGGGTATTTGGAAAAGATTAGAGAGAGAATAAACTACAAAATCGCTATCCATCACAGGGCGGAGCGAGTCATTGCGCAAGTAATAATACGAGCCATTCGTCAGTTCGGCTATTTGATAGTTTACCTGTGGTTGCGAATAATATATTCCTTGTTCGTTAGGTGTAGCATTCAATGTTGGTAGTTCAAAATGCTTTATTTGTTCTGATTGAGTGATGTAATTCTGCAGTTTTGGTTCTAGTTCTTTCTGCGTTCTTCCCAATATCAATTCAAACTGAATAGGGAATGCCACACGCAAAAGTGTTTCACTCTGTGAGATCCACTTCGCCTCGTAGGCCTTATCCTCATATCGATGCAACGACATTGTAGTAGAAGAATCGAATCGATAGATATTATCTAAATTACCCTCCAACACCAAGAATTTATCATCCTGCATTTTTTGTGCGAGAGTGGGCTCTTTTGCATTCCATTGAAGTGCTTCGTTTAGATATCGATTGAGAAAATTGCATACAATGGTATGAGTTTCTGTATCACATGGTATTTCTTTAGCTCCCACAATAGGGAACCAAAGAAATACTGAAACTATAATACAATATACTCTTCGCATACTACATTCCTATAATAATACTTCCCTTTACATTATTAGCGGAGTCATACCATCTACCTTGAACCAACTTACCATCAACAAATTCACCGATGATATAATCACCTTTTTTCGCTATTCGCTTTTGCGGGTCGCGCGGGTCTATCAAATGCTCTTTCGTATAACGCAATGTTCCTTGCCCATTCGGTTTGCCGTTTTTCCATGTGCCTGACCATGCGCCATATTCCAATCGATTAGAAGGAGAGGTTTGGATAATTGAGTTGTTTTTTTCTGCATTAGCGATAGAATCTCGCCGGGCTTGTTCTGCTGCTTCTGCCTTGGCTTTTTGAGCAGCCTCAACTTCTCGAAGGTGAATCGTCGCTATCGAATCCGCTTCTACTCTTGCGATAGAGTCTCTACGCATTTGCTCAATACGCTCTAATTCCTTTTTCGCCTTTAAATCCCGAATCAGAAATATCAAACCTACTCCAATAGCAGCTACTGCGAGCACAACAAATACAATAATCGCAATTTTACGGATCAGGTCTTTCGGATCAGGAGGAGGAGGGCACTCGCGCAAGTCTTGTTGACAACTCCCACAAACAAACTCTTTCCGCATAGGTATCTTTTGCACCTCTTTTTCTTTGCACTTCGGGCAATCCTCGTTTAAACAAATGCCATATCGAAATCGATTGGCTGTACTATTTCTATGTTCCATATTGTTTATATTTTTTCTGTCAATTTTAATGGGCCTTCCATACTAAAGAATGGGCGGAATCGGTGGCATTGCCGAACCTTCTGCCGGGGGCATAGGTGGTACTTGAGATGCAAATAGGGCAGACAGTTCCTGCACTTGTTCCGCCAGTGTCCATGCCGTTAGTCCTTTATGCCACACAAGCGACTGAGCCGTCATTTGGTGGTTACGAACCAATTGCTGGCAAGTTGCATAGTCATACGGTCCATATTGCTGTCCACCAATAGTCAAATAAATTTGTACTTGTGGTATCGTAACAGTAGGAGGAATTGGCATTTCGTTCGTCGTCGAAATTGGCGGCTGCGGTTGTGACATTGCTGTAGGCGTTGGTATCACAGATGCCATAGATTGTGTAGCAATTTGTTCGGCATTTTCCACCACAAACAGAGAGGGTAAATCAGTTCCATTGCCCTCGCTATGGAGCAAAATAGCATTGTTAGCATCAGTTACCGGATTTCCTGTATGCAAAAATTGTTCGTATTTCTGTTTATATGGTTCCAGCCAAGATATGCAGCGCATAGGAAAACAATAAGCTATTGTGATGATAGACAACTCATCCTTACGAGGGCTCTTTTTGTTGACAACTAGGCTCGTTTGAGCTGCTCCTTGACTAAATGAATTTTTGAAGGCTTTCTCTAATTTATCTGCAAATACTTTCAGCCCCTCATTTTCATCGGGAGACGGGATAGATACCACAATCACCTTCTTATTAATGGATGCGGGATTGGTAGGACTGAGATTACCCTCGTTGTTGCGCACATGAAGTTGCATTTGGTCATTATTCAACTTCAGGTAGACGCCACTTTGTTTCACGATTTCCAACGCAAACCGTTGTATTTCCTCATCCGAATGAAGTTTTTGTTTCAACTGGGTAAGGATATTTAATCCTAATACCTTTTTGCGGCTGTCTGCGGTCTCATTGTGTTTTATCTTCACGACTTCTGACAATTTTATATCGAACGCATTCGTCACCGTCTCCGTACTGATACTTTCCGAAAGTTCCCCAAAGTTGGTAAATTCCGCAACAGGTAGAATGGCTTCTCGAATCTGTCTTGCAATATTGGGCATATCGGTTTTATTCAGTTTCAACTCTGTTTCAAAATTTGCCATAGCCTCTTCCTCGCTCACTTCTATGATAGCTCCCTTCATATCCTCCAAACCTTTATTTACTTTTCTCTGGGCAGCTATCAAACGATCAGTTTCTTCAATGGCATCACTTATTTTTTGGCTAAATGCAGATATATCTTCATTCAACTTTCCTAAATCGTTAAACAATCGTGCGGCCAGTTTCTTGGCAAAGTCCCATGCCTGCACCATCGTTTTTGCAGTGTAGTAGTCCGTCAATATCTCTTGGTGTTCCACAAAGGAGTTTGCATTCCCGCCAAATACTTTTTTGTTTAGGAAACCTTTGTGCGCCCATTTGTCTAAATTATCTTGACGGTCCGAATTGATAGCCTCTACATCTTCTATTTCCTTCTTATATTTAGCTTCTATATCATGACGAATATTGGCAATATATTCTAATAGAAGACTGCTTAACTTGACCAATTCTGTGGTAGATATATCACCATTCTTCCATTTTCCAAATAGTTCATGTTCTATTGTTCGACGAATTTCAAGTGCAATTTCAGGAATAGCCTGCGTTTTTCCTTTAAAGAATTCCTCTACGCCAACCTTTCGGAAATGTTTTTCATAGAAATCTGCCATAATATTATCCAATTCGTTGAGGGAGTCATCAACTTGTTTGGCATCAGAAGCATAATCGATAGCTTTGTCGTGCCAATAGTCGCAAAAAGCAGAATAATCTTTATCTGTCGACAGAATTTTCTTTTCCAAAGTGAGGTGTTTGTAATCAAGCATCCATTTTGCCAAATTAGCATCGTTGAGATACATCTCACGATAATCCTTATTTGGTTCTTCGTCCACATAACCCAAGTTCTCTCGCCAATTATTGTACTTGAATTGGTACAACACCTTTTCACCAATGGTATAGGTAATATGTTTTAATACACGCGATTCAGGATAAATTACTCTTTTTATGCCAAACGAATTGATTTTTTTGGTACGAGCAATGGGAATCCTTCCATTTTCCGGATTTTTGGTTTCATCATATTCCAATGCGAAATCGTCCATATTCTCATAATTATACCCACGAATAATATCCTCAACCGTAGAATCACTTGAGTTGATTAGAAATACACGAGCATAGATATAATCGCTAACGAGTTTAGGAAGTTCATCTAACGAACTAACAGTCATTCCGTTTTCATTTACATTGCTATATAGCGTCAGCCCATCGGCAACACCTTTGATTTTTTCACTGAATAACTTTGCTCTATTTCCGGCACTGGTAACATCACAAGGTAAGAAACGCCCCGCCTGCAATGCATTTAGTTCATTGAGCGCAGCATAACCATTTTGATAGTAACGTCCCTGATCCATATTTGCCTTAGGAAGATTCATCTCCGGAATCATGGCATATACAGATATAATAGCATCAGGGTACGTTTTTCGTGCTTGAACAATGGCATCAATCACGGCCCCAGAACCGGTACCGCCACACAGACCTGCAAAAATATGGATATTTATTCTTTCTGCATTATGCGAAATAGCATCGCAACGACTATATGCATCTTTCAACGCATTGACATAAGCCACAGCATTGGCCGCAAACAGCAAGCGTCCGGCTCTCCGCTTTTGCCCTGCAGCTTGTCCCAAACTTCCAATAGCGGTCTTCACAGCTGATACATTATCTACTATTCCATTAACAGATGGATAGTTGTTGATATGATCCAAGATGCTTACAACATCAACATCCTTAATGTATAAGAATTCGTTTTGGGTAAACGATGCGTCTAATCCCATTACACGGAAATCTGGGCGACCTATTCCCATCATCTCGTCTGTAGAATCAATGTAGAGCAATGCTACAGGTTGTTTATCCCGATCTTTAGCGTCCGGGAATTCCTCGAACATCCGCATTTTGAATGCTTTAAGAATTTTTCCTCCTGTACCTCCTAAACCAACCAAAATATGATTGGTGTTGCAGTAACTTGTTGCCATAAGCCTATATTTTGAGTTAATGATTTGTATTTCTTAGTAATCAGACCGGTGTCTTGTGCGTGAAACTCTGCCTTCGTCACCACGGTGAGAACGACGATATCCTCTATTGGATTTAGGACTCGAACCTGTCCATTTCATAGCAAAAACGCCCAATACAAATACTAAAATGCCCATAATGACGACAATCCACTCGTAGCGAGTAATCTCTTTGCATTGATTTTCGATATATTCTGGGGTAAGTCGTTCGCTTACAAAAGGACAAAGATACTCGTTCAAACTCGGATGGATATTGTCTAAAATATCTCTACCTTCTTGAACCAGTTTATAGGTTGTTGTTTGTTGATAATCTCTCCATTCTTTTT
Organism: bacterium; assembly: GCA_963591775.1. GTDB lineage: Bacteria > Bacteroidota > Bacteroidia > Bacteroidales > Paludibacteraceae > Colicola. The sequence goes on along the minus strand of CAVATM010000003.1, from coordinate 102,720 downwards.
TTGTTTCCGCCATACCTACAATTGCAGCAGTCAACACAAAATAGAAAAGAGCAAACAACACCACCAATCCCAAACTAATGGGGGTGTGCTGTTTGTTCCATAGTTGCACACTAAGTAGAAGCATAATAGAAACAAAGATAGCGACCATAAGCCCTATAAGAATGCTGCTCGAATCAAAAATCAGATATTGAAACATTGGATATAAGAATTAAAGGGACAACCACATACAGACATAAAAAAAGCGTGCGACTCTCAATTGCCAGTTCACGCTTTCAGAGGCTCTCGCATTGCCTGTAAGAATAGAACTGACAACGCAAAGCCCACGCCGATATATACAATCTATACCACACACAACACTTTTCTCAAAATAGTGTCTATGCATGACGATATAGCAAAAGTATACATCCCGCAGGCATTCACCGTTGCTAAGTCCTGATTCTTACCTAAATTTGCGAGATTTCTGAAAGCCAGAACAGAGCGTCAATAAACGCCTATTAATATGTCCTGCAGGTCTCACACCCTGCTGTTGAAAACGCCTTTTCAACTAACCCACCCGATAGAGACATACCCCTTCGGCATGGACTTTTGCAGACTTTTGCCTGCAATCCTGCATTTTATTATATTTCTGCAGGGAACAGCCGCAAAGTTACAACATTTTCATAAAACCAACAAATTTTCACAGCAAAATTTTCTATTGCACATTTACACGAAGCGTCCAATCAATTAAAAATCAATTAGAAGCAAAAAAGTTTACTATTTTAACATAATCATGGTTATAACTCTATAACAAGGCGAGGCTATCTAACGACTAAGTTAGACAGTCTCATCTAATAAACAACGACAATATAATTTATTGCTGATATATGCTTACTTTCCACAGAATACTACTCCGCTGACCAGATAGTGGAGAGGAGGCGGGTGGAGAGAGACACACACGGGCGGGAACAGGTAATGGTCGTATAAGGCACCGTGGGATAGACTGTGTTGGTCAGGACCGCTATTCCATCCGAGGCAAAGGCCTCTACCGAACTATGGTCGATGATTAGAGTGATTTGCGTAGTTGTCACAGAGGTCGTAGTTTCCGCAGTGGTTGTACCTTCTGTAATTCCTGCGGCTTGTGCGGAGAGGTCTGTACGGAGAGGAGCAGAGAGCGTAGGGATAGCGAAGTTGGGGCTGAACAGGTAAGCACCCGAGGCTGCTGTACGCCGAGCGATGAGGCGGTCGTTGACTACATCGACCACAAGCGTATAGTACTCACCCAACTCGTTGGAGAGCGTGATCTCGGTATTCTCGTCCAACGATACGGTCAGGTTGGCTTGCCATGCGTCGGGAGCGGATACGGTAAGTTGCGTATTGAGCGTATCCGTGCAGTCTTGCCAAGGGGATGCTAAGGCATCGAGTTCGGGAGAGAGCGTTTGGGCGAGATAGTACTGACCGTTGCGTTGCACGAGCGACAAATCACGAGGCAAGGTATAGGCACTGCGCCAAGTGGTGGGCGGCACGAGCGTCGCATAGTCCCAGTTGTTCATCCACGCCATAAGGACATGGCGACCATCGGGAGCGTGGTCGAACGTGACACCTGCATAGCAATCCATACCGCCATCAAACCAGAGCGGATAGTCGTGCGAGTCGGGGACAAACATACTATTGGCATCGAACGAACCGACAAAATACATCATACCCGAATAGTTGTACTGACTGCCCGGGTTGGTGGAAAGCAGCAAGACCCATTTACGCTCGCCGTTCACATCAAAAGGAATGAAGTCGCAGCACTCCCATTGCCCTTGGTTGCAGGCAGCGCAGTCGGTCGAGAAGATACCACGGAAATTCCACGAGAGCAGGTTGGCTGATGTCCAAATCTCGATGCCGTGTTGGTAGCCACGGGCGACACCCATAACATATTGGCCGGCTTGGTCGTCGTACACCACCTTTGGGTCACGGAACTCGGGCAAGGTGCTGCTCACCACAGGGTTGTCGGCATACTTGGTGAAAGTCATGCCGTGGTCGGTACTGACCGCCAAGCAAATCTGCTGCGCTGCACCCGCCGCAGTATAGAAAGCCAAAATGGCATCGCTGCCGAATCCTGCCACATTGGCGGTATCCAAGACAGAACAGCCGGAGAAAATAGCCCCCAAATCGTCGGGGACCAGCACCGTGGGACGCTCCGTCCAGTGCATGAGGTCGGTAGAGGTGGCGTGCCCCCAAGACATCTCCGAGAAATGCACCCCACCCGCTCCGTTGTGCGACAGGGTGTACTGGTAGTATAGATGCCATGTAGTGCCGTCGAAGACCAACCCGTTCGGGTCGTTCGACCAACTATGATGCACCGTATAATGCACCTGCGGACGGTACTGCTCGGGACGGGTGGTGGCAGAAGCCGTGTGCGTGTCTGGCACCACGGTGGTGTCGGGCGCAGGCGTAGGCGTCGGGGGTTCGACAGGCGATGAGTCGCACGAGGCGAATACTACGGCGAAGAGAGCGGGTAGGAAAAGGGCTATACGGGTGTTCATAGGGCTGACGAAGTTTTTTTGCTTAGTTTAGCGGTTGGCACATATAGGCAATGGCGTTGGAGGCGAGCAGCAGGATGTTGTCTTGATAGATATTGTTGACGGGGTAAGCACTGCGGTCGTCGGTGGTCGTATAGACCGGATTGCCCAAATCGTCCGTGCCCGATTGGCGATAGGACTTCATGGAGAACTCGCAACCACCGTTGCCGATACAAAGCACACGGCCACGGTATGCCGTCTGCCCACGGCGTGCCTCCCAGATATTCAACTGCGACACCCACGAGGCTTGGCTATCCCATGTAGCGAGCGGATAGATGCCATAGTAGTCGGTGAGCAGCGTATAGCAAATCTCCTTGCGGGAATCACGCCCCGTCAGTTCGGTAGGATAGTTGAAAAAGACACAGTTGTGGTCTTCTGTCCAACCGGGTCCCTTGACACGAATCAAACGATTGTCGCCATCGGAATAGACCGTCATTCCACGGAACAGCGGGTGGGTGGAATGGTCCTTATTGACATACTCTAGACCAAGTTGCACGGACATCTGCCAATGGTCGAGATTAAGACTCCCCACCCCACAGCCTATCGCCGCCGAATGGGACGAGATAGTGCCCTCGGGCAGACGGCCAAGCGTCTCGATAAACGGTACGGCATGCCCCCATAAGATAAGGTTGCCTCCCTGCTGATACCACGCCGCAATGACGGGGGCAGCCTCAGCCACGACAGACGGCATGGTCAATACATCGGACACTTTGCCCGTCTCCACATCACGCAGCCAAAACAAGACCGCCAGCGTATCGAGCGCACCAGACTGAATATCACCGAAATAAAGGTAATGGCTATCAGGGTAAGTAGCATGAAACCAAAGCCATGCACTCGCCTCGTCGTCATCGCCGTCGGCGATGAGTTGCTCGGGGGTGGCGTACTCAGAGAGGAATGCCACCTGGGTCGCACGAGCCGGCACAAGCACCGAATCGGACGAGATGATGGAATCGACCGGCGTGGGCGTAGGCGAAGGGGGATTGACAGACTCGGTGCAGGAAGGCAAGGCACAACACATAATTAGCGATGCACATTGCAGCGTGCGGGAGAAATGATGATATATCTTTTGCAGTAGGGACATAGTACTTAGCGCAGGCGGTTGCCCAAAAAGTTATACAATGTGCCGTCGGGGGACTGGATGTAGAGTTGCCCGTCACGGAAAATCTTGCGTGCCTCACCCGATGCCGTAACCGCCGGCGTGACAAGGTCGGTGGAGGGAGAATAGTGCGTAATCTCGCCCAAGCCCCATGCCTGCATAGATTCGATGGTGGCCGTTCCGTTGAGCGCAAAGACCTCGCAGCCGTTCGCCGTATAATCGTACGGGAATACACGGATGGAGGACGCATAGCGGTCGTTGATGAAAATATCGAGTATCGAGTGGTCGAAATAGATATGAAGCGTACAGTCGTCGCCATAGTTCAGCCCGGACGGGATAGTCGCCCGATAGACACCATCGAAAACACCCGTGTCGTTGGGCTTGCGGCCGATAGTGGTCATATCGACTACAAGTTCTTGGGTTCGAGGATCAAGATAGACCTTCATGGCGCCATAGTTATTCTTCAAAAGATTGAAGCCGACAGCCACCGTATCGGCACGGAACGACAACTGCAACTCAAGGGAGCGTCCCTCGATGGGCGACAGGCTCTCAGCCCCGGAAAGAGTAAAACTGGTGCGCTGCACGGTTTCCTCCGTACGGAGCGACTGCAGCCCATCGTAAGGCTTCTGGCAAAGGTTGCCATCAGCATCGAGGCTCAACTCACGAGGGAAGGAATAGAGGTGGGCATAGCCAAGCGTGTAGTTCAGCATAGAGGACGCACGATCGGGGACGATACCAAGGGCGAGCGTCTTGCCGCCATACTGAAAGATCGAAGGCGAGAGCATACCATAGCCGTCGCGTGCCAAGCCTGACAACTCAAGCGTCAGGGGATCGGACTGCGAGGGTAGGAAATGGCCGGCGGCATCGATGGTGCCGACCCAGTAGAGAGTACGCACACCATAAGAAGTGGAGAGCGGCGTGACCGTGAAGAGCCAACGGCCGTCACCCATAGGCGTAACGGTAGGCATCTCCCAGAAATTGCCCGCATCCGCCAAACCGGATGGAGCGAAGAAGGTATCGCCATCGCTGCTCCATTGTCCGTTCTCGTAACGGTGAAGCGTAGCGACACCCAGACCATTGGCAGCACAGCCCACAATGAAATAGGGCTTGCCGTTGGCACGAAAATAGTACGGGTCACGGAAATCGTCAGGGAACGGACTGCGGATGGCAGGCGTGCCGAGTTTCTCCCACTGCCGCAAGTCGTCATCCAAGGGACGGGCAAGCATCAGTTCGCAGTGGGAATCGTTGACCGCCGAATAGAGGATGTACGGCTCGTTGTTGGTGATGTCGGGGTCGGAGAATACGCAACCTGACCAGCAACCCTTAAGGTCGTACGACTCGGAGGGAGCAAGCGCCACAGGCTCTTCTGTCCAATGGCAAAGGTCGGGCGAGGAGATATGCCCCCAGTGGAGGCGTGCCATATAGGGGCCATTGCCGTTCTTCTGAAAGAAGATATGCCAGCGGTTGTTGGCGAAATATAGGCCATGCGGCTCATTCGTCCAGCCCTGCGAGGGCATACCGTGATAGCGAGGACGCATCAAGTCGTGGGCGTACGCCGAGATAGGTACGGACAACTGTACGGCATTGGCGGGAGTTGGTTCGGGAGTGGTTCGGGGATCGTCCGTGATACCCGCATCGATTCGCACCTCATCGATAAGGCCGTTGAAATAGTTGAGCGGGAAAATACCGTCGAGAATATCGGAGCTGGATTTGCCCAACAAGAGTGACTCAGTGCCCAGCGTGGTCTCCAACCCACAGCGACGCTCGGAGAGCAGCGTGCCATTGTCGTAGAGGCGGACTTTCTCCTCGTAACAATCGACAATAGCCACCAAGTGGTGCCATGTATTGCGGGCGAGAGTTTGGTCGGCCGCACAAGTGATGAGCCAGCCTGCCGTATAGCAACGGAAACGCAACCGCCCCGTATCGCTCAACTCGAACGCAAAGCCCGTATGAAGAGAATCGTTGATATTACCCAGAATGCTCGTATAGAGCGGATTGGCATAATCGAGTGTAGCGGTGGACATCATCGGATAGGTCTCGATGGCGCACCAGAAAGACACCGTCATCTGCAGCAGCGCCGAATCGCGCATATTCGTACTCATGCCGTTGGGGCGGATACCCGTGATAGGCACCTCGATGTACGAAGAATAGCCGTCCGTGCGCCAACCCTCCCCCACAGCGGCGGGGACACTGACTGCCTCCCGCTCGCCATGGACGGCAAAGGATTGCCCGCTGCCCAACTCCTGCACACGACCGTCACGCACCTCCAGCGGGAGATGGAACTGCGCCGAGGCAGAAAGAACGCCAAGCAGCAGAGGAACCAAAAACACAATCTTTTTCACTACTAACAAAACTTTTATGAAGATGACTTTTTAGGGTCTTCTATGATTTTCTTTTAGTACAATACTTTTTTACCATCGACGATGTAGAACGAGCCGTGCTGCATGGCCTCGGGGGCAATACGCTCGCCCGTGATGGTATAAACACCCGAACGGAGTGCGTCGGCAGCCGTCGTGGAGAGCGAGGTGGCCGGCGAGGCAGAGGTGAGATAGGTCAGGATATTGCTCGTGAGCAACTGCACATTAGCAATATAGGTATTGGTGCTGCTGAACTGGTATGCCGCCAGCCCCATGGCAACGATATGTCCCTGCCAAGTGGTATCGGTATGAAAATCGACCAGCCCTGCTCCAAAATAGTCGCCGATCTGCCCCCATGTGCCGAGAGCCTCACAGTTCCAGTCGTTCTGGAAATCGTAGAGACGCTGCACATTCCGATTGTCGTAATGGGTGTCCCCCTTGGTCTCGTCACGCAAAAGGTCCTGCCAGAAGCAGTTGTTGTCGGAGCGGATATTGCCCGACATCAGGGCGTAGGTCTTCCATGAGAAACGAGCCTGGTCGGCGGGCAGACCCACAAAAACCGCATGGCTGCTATGATCTACACGGGTCAAATCGCCATCGATGCCATGCACGGGATTGAGCGTCCAGTAGTCGGCGGCGTCTGTGCAATTGTTGTAGCCATTGGCCTGATAAGAGGGCGCATAGCCGATACGACCGATATTATAGACCAACATAGTGGCCTGTTTGGAGAAATAGATATTCAGCCCTGCCTTGGCGTAGTCACGAATTTTGATAATCGTGGCATTGTCGAAACCAAGCGCACCCAGGTCTGCGCCAACACGATCGATATGAATCCAAAGCGTCTGTATAGAAGCATCCAGCCCGTTGCGGAGTTGCTCCATCGTGACAAACACGCCCTTGTTCTGCTCCACATAGTTCTGCTGAAACCATACGGCTGCATTGAGTTCGGAATTGGGCTGATAGGTTATGCCATCGAACTCGACAGACTCGGTGGGAATATCGGTATAGACAGAAATGTTGCCCGGAAGAAGATAGGCTACTTGTGCGTTAAGCCCCATAGAAAGGATGGCTGCAACAGCAATAGAGAGAAGTTTTTTCATGGGATTTTGCAATTTATACTATGTATTTTTAATTCGTAATTCTCAATTAGTCACGGAGGTAGTCCAATATATTGGCGGTCAGTTGCTCAATCTGCGATTGGTACTGATTGCCCTCTTGATTCCACTCGTAGCAACCCAAGCCCAGAGCGACTATCTCGCCATGGAAAGTGTCCTGCGCACTGAAAAGCGCAAAGCCGGGGAAAGAGAACTCGGTGTTCTGCCCCCAAGTGCCCAACACGGTACAATTGGTTGCCAACTCGAAGCCGCGCGTCTTGTCTGACCCCGAAGAGAACGTGATAGAGGAGAGATTCCACATACAGTTGTGGTCCTCGTGGTGTCCCGCTGACGCCATGGGGAAAGTGGTGTAGGAATAGCCGTTGTAAGAACCGAGCGTCAGCCCATCGAAGAAGCGATGGCTGCGGTGGTCGTAGGTCTCGCCGATATACGCGTTGAGCGTCCAAGGCTCTTCGCTCGTGCCGCCATCACCGCTGCTGAACTCGTTAGGCGTGTATTGCTCTGCAATACGCCCGATACCTGCCAACAACTGCGTGGCGTGGCAAGAGAGGAACAGACGACCGCCCTCCTCGACATAGGTGCGAAGCGACTGGCGGAAAGCGTCCTCGTTGAGCCCGCCCGTCAGATTCTGCCAGCCACGGCTCAGCCCGACACGGTCGATGTGTATCCAAAGAGCCGACATCTTATCCAAGTCGAGCGCATCGCCGATATGCACGAACATACCCTTGCCCTGCGCCACATACTGCGTATCAAACCAGCGGGCAGCGGCAATCTCGTCGTCGTCGGGCAACTCGTCGATGGTGTTGGCCGTCAGCAGATAGCCCACATAGATAGGCTCATCGTAAGAGATATGAACCTGCACGCTGGTGCCGTTGGAGACAAGACCGTTGCGGAAAAGCACCTTGACGGTATAGAGGATGTCTTTGTTCGGCGTACAATGGCGAATTGTATAGGAAGTGGCTGCACCGACAATCTCGGTGGTCTCGGTGCCGTTCTTGATGACCTGCACACCGCTCACATTGGTGGTATCGCTCAGATTCCATGCAAGCGTAACCGTGCGGCCGTCCGCCGTATAGCGGAGATTGGTTGCCTTAGGCAGATTGGCATTGGCTGCCTCCTGCAACTCGACGCCTTGGCAAGCAGAGAACAAAGTCGCCAGACCCAACAGGGCAGAGAAAAGTATCGTAGTGTGTTTCATATTGCTTTCGTTTGGATTAGATTACGCATACAAACAGATTACTCATACAGGCCATCGGCGGTGCGTACCTCGTCGATAGGCGTGGGGAAATAGACTTCATCGTCGGTCAGGCTGGCGCCCTTGTAATAAGAACGGAGCGTGGACTCGGTGGTGTAATATTGGTTCATTACCTCGACCACATTGCCCCAACGGCATAGGTCGAACCAGCGTTGCCCCTCCATGGCTAACTCCAGACGACGCTCCATGCGGACGGCCTTACGGGCATAGTCTTGCGTCCAGCCGCCGGACGGATACTCGCCTACCTTGTAGGACGACACCATCGGATCAACATCAACGGGGGTATAGTAGGCGTCCACCGAATTGGCAGCACGGGTACGAATCTCGTTGATAATCAGGCGTGCTCCGTTGAGGTCAGCACCTGTCTCGATGAGTGCTTCGGCTTTCAGGAGCAGAATGTCGGCATAACGCAGGAATATGAAGTTCAGCGAACTGGCACCCCACGGGAAACCCTGCACCATATCACTCGACGAAGGGTCGATAAGCCACTTCTTGCCGGAGTACTCGCCGTAGGTGTCGTAGGCACGGCACCACTTGCGGGTGTATGTATGGCCACGGAATGGCAGGCCGATACGCCCCATTGTGAAGTCGATACGAGGGTCGATATTGCCCTTATAGCTGCCACTCATGCTCTCGGAGGGGGCGACACTTGCGTCTAGATAAGGCAGTCCTTCGGCATCCGTGCGGAAACAGTTCGCCAAATTCTGCGACCCCAAGAAGAAATCGTCGCCCGTGCCATACAGGTTGCCATCCGAATAGGTGGTGTTGAGCAGATTCGACCAGTTGATCTGCCCATAGCCGCTCGTGACAGCGCACTGCATGGCGATAATGGATTCGTGGGTATTGTTGAACGCCACCTTCGACATATCAAGGTAGTTGTCGTAGAGCGAGTACTTGCCCGAGGCGATAACGATATTGGCATATTGGATCACCCGCTGCCAATCGCTGAGTTGTGCGCTGATCTTGACGAGCAGAGCGGCTGCCGTATAGCGGGAGAAGCGGGCAGGCGTGGGAGCGTCCTCATTCATCATTCCATACGCCTCCTCCAAATCGAGCTGGAGCATACGCAAAATGCTGTCCTGCGAATAGACCATGTTGCTGACATGGCTCGGGTCGTCGTTCATGGTGAAATAGGGCACATGCTTGAAGATGCGAGCCATATCGAAATAGTACCACGCACGGAGAATCTTCAACTCGCCCATCATTTGGTCTTTGTTGGTCACATTCTCGGCGTCCTGCAACGCCTTCATGGCCTTGTGTGCACGCGTGATGCCATAGAAATTGTTCTGCCACTTGTTCTCGAGGCTGATGTTGTCGCTGTTGATATTGGCTACCTCCAACTGGTGGATGTTCGACTCCATTGTGACGGCACCACCGCCCTTGTAGGCATCGTCGGAGCGAACATCAAATATCCAGTTGGTGCTGGGGCCTGCAAACGCTTCGTTGTTGCCAAAATAGTGCGCCGACAGGCCGGCATAGGCGGACACCAGCAAGCCGTCGATGGTCTCATCGGTGAGTTGGTCGGCAGTGAACTGCCCGTACGGACGGCGGTCAAGGAAATCTTCGCAGGAGGACAGGGCCATGACTAGCACGAGCAGGGCAGCGATATGGGAATGGTTTTTCATATTAGCGGTCGTTTTATGCAAGTTTCATGTATGTTTTATGCAAGTTTTCTTATGTTGGTTCGGGAGTGCTTCGGGAATGCTTTGAAAAAACACTGTATATACATTGTAAAAAACATTAGGAGCACTCGGGGGGACTATAACACTTTGAAAGGCTTCGGGATTAGAAGGACATGCTCAGACCCATGGTGAAGTTGCGGGAGCGGGGGTACGGTGCATTATCGACACGCGAACCATAAGTGCTGAGCGGCAGTTCCGGGTCAAGCCCCGTGTAGCGCGTCAGAGTGAAAATGTTCTCTACCTGGAAGTAGATATTCAGCCCAGTGGCATGAATCGGTTTGCAGACCTTCTCGGGGAAATCGTAGCCCAACTTGATGTACTTCATCTTGAGATACGAACCGTCCTCGACATAGAAAGTGGAGAAGCGGATCTCGTTGTTGTCGTCCGTTACACTGACGGCCGGAATGGTGGTGTTGGTGTTCTCGGGCGTCCATGCGTTGAGGATATCACGACCACGGTTGGTACTGCTGCCGCCATAACTCATGAAGAGCAACTGCGACTTGGTGCGGTTGATAATATCGAAGCCCAACTCGGAGGTGAAGAACATACTCAGACTGAAGCCCTTGTAGGCAAAATCGAGGTTCAAGCCCAGGCTCAAATCGGGATTCGGGTCGCCGATAATGCATTGGTCGTCCTCGGTAATGACACCGTCGCCATTGATATCACGATAGCGGATACGCCCAAGCCCTTTGCCCTGCTGCACGGCGTGGTTGGCCACTTCCTCCTCGCTATTGAACAGTCCATCAGCCACATAGCCATAATAGACACCCATTGGCTGCCCGACCATAAGGCGTACATCGCCGCCGATGGTATTCTGGAAATCGTTGAGTTTGATGACCTCGTTCTTGTAGTGGCTCAAGTTGAAACTGCCGCCCCACGAGAAACCGTTGTAGTCGGGGCTGTGGTAGTCGAGATTCAACTCCACACCCATATTGCGCATATCGCCCGTATTGGCGTAGTAGCCGGCACCCTCACCCGCGGTAGAAAGCACGGGCGGTACGGTAATCATGTCCTTGGTGGTCTTGAGATACCAGTCAAGGTTCATTGTGAGCGAATTGTTGAAGAAGCCCAAATCTAAGCCGACATTGGTCTGCGTGGTGGTTTCCCACTTCAAATCCTTGTTGCCCGTGGAGGCTAACACGATACCCGCAACGGCTGTGGTATCGGTGGCGTTGATGTCGTAATACGCATTGTCGGCGTAGGCGTAGGTGCTGTACGACGCATAGTTGTTGCCGATAGCGGCGTTACCGTTCTGCCCCCAACTGACACGGATTTTACCGTCGGTGAAATAGTTGTTCTCGGGGAAGAAATTCTCTGCCGTGAAGCGCCATGCTGCCGAGAAAGCAGGGAACCACCCCGAGTTGTGTCCGCGCGCCAGGCGGCTGGTCGCATCCCGACGCACCGTGGCGCTAAGCAGATAGCGGTCGTGGTAGTTGTAATCCACCTTGGCGAAAACTGAGAACAGCGCCCAAGTCTGGATGTCGCCGCCGTTGGTGGCTGTTGTCTTGTCGCCCGAACCGATGGTCATGAAGTGGGTATCCTCGAAAGCGTAGTTCTGACGGCCGGCACTAAGCGAGTTATACTTATAACTGATCGCCTCCGTACCGAGCAGAGCATCGAAATGGTGGTCGCCCCATACATTATGATAGGTGGCGGTGTTTGTCCAAGTCCATGTGTCGCCCTCGCCGTAGTTCTTGCTCACGCTATTCATATCGGTGGCATTGGTGCGGCGCCCCAACGACTGGTTGTTGTACTGCACATGCTCGATACCGATATTGCTCTTCAGGTTCAAGCCCTTGACCCACGGATTGATTTCGAGGTAGGCATTGCCGAAGATACGCCAACTGTTGTTGGTGTTATCCTTGCCGTTATAGATCTGCTGCACGGGGTTGGCAATATCGGATTTGGCGAGCGTGAGCGGGCTGGTGAAATTGCCGTCGGCGTCATAGACGGGAATGGCAGGGTGCTGGCGCATTGCCATGAAGGGGATACCGTTGTCCGAACCCGTGCTGTAGCCGTTGTCGCCCCACTTGGCAATCATCAGGTTTTCGCCCACCTTGACCCATTTGCCGATATTGAAATTGGAGTTGACACGCACCGAATAACGCTCGAAATAACTCTCGCGTATCAGACCGTCCTGATTCATATAGTTGCCCGAGAAATAGACATTGCCCTTCTCCGAACTATACGCCACGCTGGCATTCACATTGTGCGTCCAAGCGGTGTGATAGACGGCGTCCTGCCAGTCTGTGCCGTCAGAGGAATGCACCTTGCCCTCCTCGTCGAGATACTCACGCACCACGGGTTGCCCGTTGACTTCGTTGTAGAGCGGATGGGTAGGCGTGATACCCGCGTTCAGGTTGGCCTGCCAATACATTTGCCCCCACTCCTCAGTGTTGAGCATACTATAGGTATTGGCCACGGTCTGCGCCGTTGCCGAATAGCCGAGATTGACCGACAGACGGTCTTTCTTGGCCGACTTGGTCGTGATGATAATCACACCGTTGGCGGCACGCGAACCATAGATGCTTGCCGAAGCTGCATCCTTAAGTACCTGCATCGAGGCAATATCCGAAGGGTTGAGCGAGTTCATATTTTCCGTGGTCGGCACACCATCGATAATGTAAAGTGGTTCGCAAGAGTTCATCGTACCCATACCACGAATACGAATGCTGCTGCCACCGGAACCCGGAGCGGCGTCGGTCGTAATCTGAACACCCGGCAGGCGACCCTGAATGCTGCTGACCATGTTGGCATTGCTTTCCGACATGGTTTTGTTCATATCCAGCACCGAGACCGCACCCGTAAGGTCGGCCTTGCGCTGCGAGGTATAACCCGTAACGACCAACTCCTCGAGTTGTTCGGTCGCCTCCGCGAGCAGGATGTGCATGATAGGCTGCGCCTTGACCGACTGCTCGGTATAGCCAATATAGGAAATGTCGAGCGTAGCGCCGGCAGCTACTATGAGCGAGAAATTGCCATCGAAATCGGTAATCGTACCGTTTTGCGTACCTTTCTCGAGAATAGACACACCTATCAACGGCTCGGAGGTTGCCTTATCGACCACCGTACCGGCCACAGAGATAGTCTGCGCGGAGGCAGTCGCTGCCAGAAACAAAAGACTGCACACAGAGCATAGGATACACTGAAAAAAATGTTTCATGGGTATTCGGATTAAAAGTCGCTGCAAAAATACTATATTACAGGGAAGAGCAATATAATATATGTTACAAGCGATAACACATTTGTTGCAGGCAACAAATTATGCTATCTTTTATGTCGATTTTTGTTTTGTATTGAAACAAAGCGAATAAGAACCCAAAAACGGGGCCGTGCACTCTACTGTTTATCAGCTACTAAGGAGCGTTGCTCGTCTGCAGGAATGCGGCCGAACAGCTCCTTATAACACTTGGTGAAATAGGAGGGAGAAGTGAAGCCTACTGAGTAGGCAATCTGCTGGATTGTCATATCCGTATTGCGCAACATTTGTTGCCCTCGGCGCAAACGAATATGGCGTATCAGTTCGACCGGCGAGAGCCCCATCAATTGCTTGGTGCGACGGAACAACTGCGTACGGCTCATACCCAACGCATCGGACAACATCTCGACCGAGAAGTCGGTGTCGGCAATGTGTTTTTCGATCTCGGTCTGCAGGCGCTGGATAAACTGTTCGTCGAGCGACTGGGTCTGCTTGGTGCGCTCCAACTCCGCCGTAATGGACTCCAACTGTTCCTTCTGGCGAGCTACTATTTGAGCATGCTCGGCACGCTCGGCACGCACCCTCTGGCGATAGAGATACACATTATATAATACAACGCCCAAGATAACCGCCGACAAGAGAAACGCCATCAGGCAGGCAATAGCGACCTGCTGGGAGCGGGACATATCCCATAGTTGGTTGAGGCGCTGTTCGAGCACATCGATAAGATAGACTTGATGGTCGATTTCTTCGGCCACCTGTTGAATTGGTTCGGCAGCGGTTCGGTCAATCAGTATCGTTTGCAGCACCACATCGCGCGGATACGCCTCACCATGCAAAATTTTGGCAGCCGTCTGAATAACCAAGTCGCCCTTGCTCGGATAGGTCGCCGTGACATCGATTTTGCCATCCAGCAGCGCCTCTACGCCTCCACCCTTTCCTACGATTCCATCCGCACCCATTATCAGCGGTCGCTCGTCGCCCAAACGCTTGTGGCAAGCCTCATACGCCCCTATCGCCATCTGGTCGTTTTGCGCCAAAATGACATCCACATTAGGATAAGCATTAAGCAACGAATCGGTCACGATACGGGCGTTTTGCTGAAACCATTCGCCGCATCCTGTCGCCACCACTTGGACATTTCGGCTGCCCTGAATGCCGTCCATGAGCCCCTTATGCCGCCAACGCATGGGCGTGGAGCCGGGCAACCCTGTTATCTCGAACACACGCAACGGACGACTCGGTGTGCAGCGCTGCAATTCCGCTTGGCGGCACACATATTCCGCCATCAGTTTGCCCACCGCATAGTTGTCGCCGCCGATAAAGGCCGTGTATTTTTCCCCTGTCACTTGTCGGTCCGCCACAATAACGGGAATCCCTGCATCGTAAGCACGGCTGACAGCAGGCTTCACCTCCTCAGCCTCGTTCGGACTAACGATCAGCAAATCAACCTTTTCTGCGATAAACGAATCGATTTGCGCACACTGCAGTTCACTATTGTCCTGCGCCTGCCGAATGTGCAGCATCATATCGGAATGGAAGATCAATTCTCGATTCATTTCCTCGTTCATCTTGGTACGCCACGCATCGTCCGAGCATTGACTTACTCCGATGATATACTTTGCATTAGGCGTATGGCTACAAGCCGAAAACACCGCTGCCAACACACAGAAAACAACTATCGAGAATGTATTTTTCATATCCATTTCAAATTATTCCGTTACGATTCCTGCCGTCTGCCAACTACGAAGAACTGCGGCGGCATCGGCATGCGCCTGCTGCCCCCCCACCTCGTATTCCTCCTGCAGCCACAGCGCCAACAGATCGGCATTGATAGACGGCGCTTGTTCCGCCCTGCGCCAAAGATAGGCAGCCGACTCATTAAAGGTAACCATCTTGTTGAAATCAACCACATCGGCTCCCTCGCCGACCAAAATATACTCGTTACCCAGTTGTCGCAACGAAAATCCCTGTTTTGTTTTCATAGTATTGAGCGTTATTGATTTGATTTACAACGCAAAGCAAAACGATACAGTTTCAGCAACCATGGGCGCAAAGGCAACAACCAACGCCAAACACGGCCTTGCGTCAGCGGTTTGGTGTTTCCGGACGGCGCTATGATTTGCGTCACACGACCCACAACATCTGCCTCACTGCAACATTCCTGTTCGTGCAAATTGCCGTCGCCCATCAATATATAGGGTCTTTCCGGTCGTTCTGCAATACAATACACACGGTGCAACACATAATCGTTCCCCCAATGCGCCAGAACGATATCACCTCGCCGAATCGCCCCGTCAACAGGCGCAACCTCGACACTGTCCTGCCCTCCCTCAATAAACGGGCGCATACTCGTACCTCGTGGCATAAAGCGAACCGATTTGCCCTCACGCAACAGTTCCTCTATAGCAGGAAATAGAATATCATTAGCAATAGTCAAAGGCATACGAAGTGATACGAATTCAGCGCAAAGGTAAAAGAAAAAAACGATATAAGCAAACTGCTTCTATCGTTTTCTCCCCCTACATTGCCAATTTATCACAAATTGGTAGCATTGCAGGATTCAAACTAAATTAAGTACATTATGCTATTTTCTGACTTAGCGAGCGGTAGTAGGCAATCACCCGAGCCGCAATCAGGTCGTGTCCTGCCTGACTAGGATGGATGCCATCGGCACAGATATACTGCGTATAGTCTTGATTATCAAGGAACGGCGTCGTAATATCTATGATAGGCACATTCTTCTCGGCGGCGATACGGAACAATTCCAAGTTGTACATATCGTGGTAGTTACGGATTCTATCTAACTGCCCGCCCAACCAATTGTGTATGTTTTCACGCTCAACCGAAGACATATTGCGAGTTGTGAAATCGAAGAAACGATTTCCGTCCATCAGCGGCAGACTCAGCAAAACCGGTTGGCTTCCCAACTCACGCACACGCTGAATCATTTTCTCGTAGATGGCTCTGAATTGCGACAAGCAGGTCTTGGGGTTGTGTTTCTCGCTGGGTGCTTCGGCAATTTCCTTCCACAGGAAATCCGAATCGTTTCCACCATACTCCAAAAGCGTCACATCGGCCTGCTCGATAGCCTCTTTGTGTTGTTCCAATATCTGTTCTCCACGCCCGATAGTGCAACCCATCTTGCTGTAATTCTGTATAGTAAGTCCCAGCGAGGCGGCACATTGATCCACAAATCCATCGTCCAAGATTGCATAACGCTCATCCTTCAGCACGATGCCACGCGATATAGAATCGCCCAAAACAACTACAGATTTCATATTGACTTTCCTTTCTTTTTTGTACCTATTCAACATTATTTGTTTCCGAAAAACGCCTTAACTTAATTCCTAATTCAAGGGTGTGTTTTCGTTTTCGACCGCAAAATTACTGCACTTCACATCAGTCGGCAAACAAAGGTGACAAAAAGGCACGATTTTTGATAAAATCCGGTATATAGATGACAAAACAATAAATAGTGTGACAAAATTCGGCACTTACAAATTTCGTCACACCGGGAAATGTGACTAAAATATCCGCATTTTAGCGTTCTTACAACTCTCTGAAACGAAGTTCACCAGACTCCCTAAAATGTTTCGATTTTTTGGCGCGACAAACAGCAAATACGACCAACGATGAATCGAATTCCATCCTCCACCCTCAACCTGACAGCCCTGCTGCTGCATATTTTGGCCATTCCAGCCTTCTTTCTCTGCTTCGTCTTGATTTACCAATCGGAGTGGATGGTCGATTTTCTGGGGATGGGCAGAGGCATGACCGCATTTAACACCGTCATCATTATGTGCATTATGATTGGGGTGCTGTGCGGGTCACGCATTCCCATGACGGCATGCCGAAAACATCTGCTGATGCCGTGGATTTACTATGTTTTGTGGAGTTTGGCAGAGATAGTGATTTCTGCGCTGTTTGCGGCGCTCTATATGACGCTGATGTACAAGGGCGAATATTCTTATTTTCCCGTAGCGGGGCGTTGCTTGTTGCTATTGCTCGCCACCACGGCCTATCCCTACCTGATTATCAATCTATTGATGTATGTCACACGCCCAGCGCCAACGGTTGCTACGGAGGACAACATGGTGCGGTTCTACGACAATACACAACGGCTCAAGTTGGTCATTGCCGCAGACGCCATCCTGTATATTCAGGCGGACGAGAACTATATCAACATACATTATCTGGAGGGAGAACGGCTCAAAAGTTATGCGCTGCGGCAATCGATGCGAGCCGTCGAGGAACTGCTGCAACAGAATGGAATCATCCGTTGCCAGCGCTCGTATTACATCAATCCCAAGCACATCAAAGTGTTGCGTCGGGACAAGGAGGGCGTCATCGTAGCCGAAATGGATATAGCAGACATCAAGCCCGTTCCGGTATCGCAAAAGTACTATTCGCTGCTCACCCCGCATCTATAGCCAACAGCCGCACCGCTTTCACCCATTCTGGCACAGAAAAAGATGCGTTGTGTCATCAGGGGGCTACGATTTCGACTGGATTTGCGTTAGCATTTGATCCACAAGAGCATGTATCGAGGCATTCCCGTCGTTGTAGAGAACCATATCCGCCCGTGCGGTGCGCTCATTGTCGGACATTTGGGCATGGATTCGAGCCCGCACGGCCTCTCTGTCGGCCAGCGAATATCTCGGCTTCTCTATGTTTTTTTCACTGCACACGCCAAGCACTGTTTTTTCGCCCAGAGTCGGTTTGTAGTCGCGTTGCAGCGTGCGTTCTATGCGAACTGCCTCCGGTGCCACAACGGCCACCACACGGTCGCAGTATTGATCCAGCCCGCTCTCGAACAGAATGGCACATTCCACAAAACACATATTCACCGCAGCTGCTTGTGTGCCCTGCCGGGCTAACTCCGTTTGGCGGTGATACCATTGCCTCAGGTCGTAGGCAACGGCAGGATGTACAATGGCATTGAGGCGCTCCAGCAGTGATGGATTTCGGAACACGATACGCGACACCCGCTCGGTGCAGTAGCGGTCTTCGTCATAGACCTCCGAACCGAACAGCAGTTCTATCTGCGAGCGCACCATCGGATTGCTCACCACAATTCGTTTGGCCTCGTTGTCCGTGTTATACACCTCGAAGCCTCTCCGCACAAGTTCCGCTGCAATCGTAGATTTTCCGCTACCAATACCGCCTGTAATTCCTATTAACATAACTTTCTGTTTTTCGTCGGCAAAGGTACGAAAAATATAGGGCATACACAAACCAAAAGCCGCAAGCGTTATCCTACGCCTGCGGCTTTTTAAGTCTTGAGTTTATATTCAATCCATTAAATATACCTAATGCACAATGACCGATGTGGTCGAAAGGATGCGAACGTTTCGGTCACGCACCACGAGCAAATAGAATCCCGCCTGCGATGGCGCCTGCACCATTGTTTCGCCCACTGTGACTGTTTGTGAGCCAAGCATCACACCACAAGGCGACACCCAGTCTATTTTCACGCTTTCCGTTTCTGTGGTGGTAGTAAGTCGTGTGCGAATCCGCACCGGTTCTCCTGCCTCTATCAGGGTCGGCACATCCGGTTTCTCATCTTTCGATATGCTTTGGGGTGTAAAGGGACAGGTCATCAGCGCCACCCCGTCTTGGCTCCGTTTTACGAGAGCCGCATACTCCGCCGTCATGTCCAGTCCTTGCGGCTCGTATAGATACGACAACGTTGCTCCTTCTATCGGCGTGCCGTTCTTATACCACTGATAGCGCACAAAGTCGTATCCGCCATTATAGTCAGCGTTGTACAGGGCTATCACATCGTTCCAGCGTTGTGCTATCACCGTGCCGGCATAGCGCAGTTCAAACACAAACGGGATGACCACATCGCCGCTGATCGAATCGAGGAATGTCACCACTGCAGGATATCGGTTCGGCATCACATCGGGTATCGAGAATTCTATCTCCGTAACGCTTGGGGGAAGCACCGCCTTGGTCACCTTCTCAAACCGCTCGTCTTCAAATGCCAACGAGTAGTACGAGGTCTTTCCTTGCGCCACCCGATAGGTCAATACCGCATTGGGGTCGCCCGAGCAAGCCCACAGCAGCGAGTCTGCCGTCACTATCAGTTTGTCATATACCTCCAGGCGCAGTATCACCACGCTGTCGCAGCCCGATTCTGCCCGCAAGAAAGCCGTATAGTCGCCCGTTTCCGTGTAGTCTTTCCCGCCCATGGTATATTTCTCACCACGCATAATGAGCGTGTCAATGGTCGTGAATATCGTATCGGTCAGTGCCAAATCAACGGTCACGATACTGTCGCAACCCACCGAGGAGAGCAGCGTATAGTTGTACAGCCCCGATTCGTTCATATCGGATTGTTGCGTCTGTCCGTCCTTATCCGTGTAGCGATAGGTATAGGTCGTTCCCTTGCACTGCTGTACATGAAGCGTGTCGTAGCGTGTGCCTATCTCCGGCAGTGTGATGGTAAACTGTGTCTGGTCGGTGCAGGTAGCAAAATACGCTGTCTGGGTCACGGTATAGGTGCCGCCCGTATTGGGATAGGTGTGCGTCGGGTTCACTGTATACGTGGTCGTACCATCACCGAAATCCCACTCTATATAGTCCACCGACTGGTCGGTGTGGGTCACTTCGCCCGTTAACTGATTGGTCTCTTTGATATGGCTTCGGTCGGTGAACTGCACATCGTTGCGGCATTCCTTCGGTGTGTATGCATAGCGAGCCTCAGCCACGGGCAGATAGGGTTGTGCCGATGCCGTCAGCGTGAAGTAACAGGTCGAGTCTTGCTCAAACATCAGGTCCACTTTGTAGTGGCAGGTGTCTTGCGATTCCACCTCAAAAACTTGGTTTCGGCTCAGTATATCGTTCGGTTCTGTGCCCTTATACCAGCGGTACATAAATCCGTCCGGTGCGGTAAAGCGCAGGTTCTCCACGCCGCACGACAACCCCGTCAGTTTTCCGTTCGAGCAGCCGAGGGTGAAATAAGCATAGCCATAGTGTCCGCCACCGCCGCAGTCGTAGGTGGTCAGTTGAATCGTCAGATCCTCACCGTCGAAATCCGCCAGATTGACACCCACCGTGGTCCAATCTTTCCACCGCACTTCTCCTTTCTCCATGCAAGCCTCCCATTCCGCATCGGCGGCCGCCTTGAAGTCGAAGTCTGCCGAAGCACATTTCGATACCAGTTTCCCGTTCTTGTCCAATACGCGCAGCAAGAATCCTGGGTTCGGTTTGCAGCTGTCGCCCGGTTTTTGCAGCACCACGGCATATTTCAGCAGCAGCACCGGATTGACCACTGCATCCACATGGAATTGAAACTCAATTCGTTCCGCCTCGCCGCCCGTATTCCAGTTGCCCAAGCGGACCGATGCAATTTCTCCGTCCGGTACAGTCTTCAGTCCGCCGCAGGTGCGCGGGTCGGTTTCCGATTGCGAGGTGTGTATCGTGTGTCGGCTGGCTTTCGATGCATACCCGAAATCCACCTTGCTTTGTTTCCATGTCAGATTGTCAATATTGTTCACATCCATCACCGTCTGATTAGATACATAGCAATTCGTGCTGTCCAGTGTCAGGTAATCAATGCAGTGTCGTTCGGGGTAGTACAAGAAATCCGATATCGTGGCGGTAATACTCTGCAACCCATCGTCGCAGAGCGTCCGCACATAGAAATCAATTGCTCCTTCCGATAGGTTCAGAAATACGCAGGTCGTGTCTTGCACCGTCTGTGTCCGCCATTGTTTGTCCACATACGAGTAGCAGCGCACCTCGTACTGTTCTGCCGAGCCGCTCCATATCAGACGCACTTGTTGGTCGTTCTCTTTCGTTACTTTCAGGTCTGTAGGCATGGGGCAGAGTCGGCTGTCAATAATCGAGATATTGTCGATGCACGCTCCCGGCGTTGCCACTTCTCCGTTTGCGCTGGTCAGCCAGATAAACGCCAACCGATGGTGTGTCCCGTCCGATGTCACTTTGCATCGTGCCGTTTGCCACGACGCATTGCCGGCCAGTCGTTTCGTCGAACTGTTCCCGAAACCGATTGCATATTGTAGCAGCACCGCCGACAGAGTGGTCGAGGTGTTATAGACCAGTTGTATCGAGTCGGACGATATGTCCTCTCGGTCGGGCACCCAGCACACATACAGTCCGTCGGTGTTCAAGTCCGTGTCGCCCATGCCTCGCCAATCGAATGCCATGTCGAATGTACCGGCCTGCAAGGTTATATCGGTATAGCAAACCGCATACGAACTGTATTTCACATAGCCGGCAGTTTGTCCCCCGTCGCTTGATATATACAAACTCTTGGCTCCACCGTTGTTCACCGCCGGTCCGATAGCCCACTTGTTCGGAATCGAAGGCGCCAGTGCTCCATTCACCAGCGACCAGGTCGCATTTTGCGCATCGTCCTCAAAATCGCAAGTGTACGATGCCGCCGTCTGCGCTTGCAGTGCCATGCACAGCAGGGCGCACCCCAAGAATCCTATACTTCGTTTTATCATTGTTGTCTTCATTTTTATGTCGTTCTGTTTTGTCGAGTTTGCAGATTCCGTCCACTCTATTTCTACCCGCCTACTCTACCACTATCAGTGGTTGCGTCGTTGTTTGTCCGGCGGTGTCCATCCATTCCGCAATGTAGTTGCCCGCCGTAGCAGGAACCGTCACCACATACTCTTCGCCCGCAAACTGTGTCGTCGAATAGAGTCGCCCCAATACGGAATATATCTTCACCCCGCTCAGTCCATTTTCTTTCGTTTCTCGGCGCACCACTATCTGTTGGCGTGCTTTGGCTATGGTCGGGAATGGAGTGATATCCGAGTGTTGTGCAGGCTGTATCGGACAGGTGCGCACCGATACCCCATCCGCACGGGTCAGCAGCACACTATATTCCGACTGCATATCCAATGGCTGATAGAGGTAAGGCTGTGTCGCCCCTGTGATCGGTTCCCCGTTTTTGTACCATTGATAAGCCGTAAAGGTGTAGCCGCCGTTGTAGGCTGCATTCAGTATTGCCAGCACATCGTTCCATTTCTGTTCCACAATCGATGCCCTGTATTGCATATCAAAATCCAAGTCATATATCTGATTGCCGCAGGCTGCATGTTGATAGAATTCCAACTGCACTCTATAGTGGTCGGGCAAGACTGCGTCTGTGTATGGATATTCCACTGCCGTCTGCGTATTGTCATATATGGTTTGATTGTAGAATGCCTCTTGCTGTTGTGTGGAGAAGAATCGAATGGCCAAACTGTCAAATTGGTTCTCCAGCACGGCAAATTGTATGGTCAATTTCTCCCCGTCGGCACAGAGTGTCGGCAGACTATCCACATCCACGTTCAGTTTATCTATCACCTGCAGCGAAAGCTCCACTATGCTGTCGCAGTTCCACTGATTGGCCAAATTATGGCTATAGGTACCCGAATATATATAACTGAATCCGTTGAATACATACGGCAGATCCGATGAGCAAACCGTATCTTGCACATAGACCGTGTCGCTTTTCGGGTGTACCCGCAGGTCGAGTATCGTCACGCTGTCGCACCCGGCTCGGTTGGTCTGTATGTCCCGATAGATACCCGTTTCCGTATATCCCTGCTCGGCAAAGATATAGGTATCGCCCTCGCACAGGTCGGCCACTATCGTTTGGTCTTCTGTCAGTATGGTTGGTATCACTATCGTGTCGAGCAGCACACTGTCGCATTTTCCGCCACCCAAGTAGGCTCGCAGCGCCACATACAGCGTATCGCCCGCCACAGGACATTCCACAATCGGGTTCTCCACATCCACTATTTGCGATCCGCCCGATGCCCATTCAAATTCCCAACTCACTTGGTCACACGCCTCCGTGGTGTGTTTGTCGTGATCGTCGTATCGGGTCAGCACATGGCTCTCGTTGCTGAACTGCACATAGTTTTTGCAGTCCGAGGGCACTTGTTTCCAACCATATTGCGGCGCGGGGTATCGTGGTGCAAAGTCCGTCGATAGCGTAAAGCAGCAATCGCCGGCCTCTTTCATGCACGCCTCGCAGGTATATATTTCATATCCTGCATCGGCACGCAGTGCTCGGTCGGTGCCTACCACCTGTCCTTTCGAGTTGGTCCATGTGTAGGTAAATCCATCCGGTGCAAACACCTCTATTTCCGAGTCATCCCCGCAGTTGTCCGTCTGTATCGAGGCAGAAGCGCAGTCCAACACAAAATAGCTGTATCCGAAGTGTCCGCCTTGTCCGCAGTCCGCATTCGTGACCCGCACCCGCATCGTGCGCCCGTGGTATTGCCGCATGTCAATTCCTATGGTGGTCCAATCTTTCCAGTATATATCCTGGTAGGCACTTCCTTCGGTTTTGTACGACACATTCCACTTCGACGCATCGTCAAAGGTAAATTCCGCACGCCCGCAGGTCGGGTCTATCGGTCGGTCGTTTTCGTCCAGCACGGCTATGCTGAACGAACATTGTTTGCCGGGGTGTCCGGGGTCTTCAAACACGATGGCATATTTCATCAACAGGATGGCCTGCGACACCGAATCCACCACAAATTCGTAGGTTATCGACTCGCACTCGCTGCCGTTGTTCCAGTTGCCCAATCGAACCGAAGCTTGATAGCCGTCGGGTATGGTCTTGAGCGCAGCTGTCGCCCGTCCATTTGCGTCGTAACTGTTGCGTGTTCTCGGGTCGTAGCGGTTCTCTATCCAGTTCACCGTGTGGCGGCTCTCCATGGCCTCCTCGCCGTAGTCTATCACCCCTATGTCTTGCGGATTGGGCGATGAGGTCGTTCCCCATGTGCCGTATCGGCAAGTGGCATTCTCCAGACCGATATAATCGATACAGTGGTTGTCAGGACACCAGTATATCACATTGTTCAGTGCCGTGTATGCACTCGCAGCGCCCCCTCGTGTTTGGTATCCTTTGATTCGAATACTATAGCTACCCTCTCGGTTTACCGACAGACGATAACTTTGTGCAGTATTCGTCGAGGCGAGAATGTTTCGTACACTTCGCCATAGCGTTGCATTGGCTTCTTTATACTCTATGTCGTGATAGGCCAGAGTCGATTCCCAAGTCAGCACTATGGTCGAGTCCTCGCAATGCGCCTCTGCTTGCAGGTTGGTCGGTTTCTTTATCGTGGCAGACGCTATCTGTATATTGTCGATACATGCTCCCAGTCGGCTCTCCACCGAGTCTTGTTGCGAATTGACCCACACAAACGCCAACATATAGTCTTGTCGTGCATTCGTCGCCGATATATTGATACTCGTTTCCGGATTTCCCGCATCGCCTTGGATGTAGTAGTTTTGCCATTTCTTGCTCCCGCAGAGGTAGTCCTTCGTTGTCGTACCGTCCGTCAATTTGTTAAATCGGCTCAACGCTCTCGTGGGCAATGTACCCGTTGTTTCGCTGAGTACATTCTGCAGCCCGTAGTTGTTTGTACCGTCCGTATATAATCCCGCCGTGAGCAATGCCTTCGGCCCCACAAACACATACAGTTTCGCTTTCTGCTCATCTCCCTCGCATTTCCAGTCAAAGGAGATGTTATACATTCCCTGCGGGAAGCGAATCGTGCGATAGGCCAGCACCACATTGGGCGAGTAGCCGTATTGTGCCGCCGAGTCCGCCGTCGAGGTGATATAGAGCGAGTGCGTAGGGTCAAAATAGGTTGCCGAGCCGACCACCCATTGGTCGGTTGCATTCGCCGTCAGACTATTGAGAGTCCAAGCCGACAGTTCCTGTGGGTCCTCAAAATCGCAGACAAACGGCACAGTTATCTGCGCCCGCAATCCTAAGGCCATCCCCAGAATCATCCCACTCAGTATAATTGCTTTTTTTCGCATATTCGAATTCTATTATTCTGCACTCCCCTTTCCCGTTTCTATCACCTCAAATTCTACACGACGGTTCAGCGCGCGCCCTTCTTCGGTGTCGTTGGTTGCTATCGGTTGGGTCTTACCCTTGCCCGCAAACTCGATACGACTTGCATCGATTCCGCGCAAAATCAGGTCAGCCCGCACGCTCTTGGCACGCCCTACCGACAAACGCTCGTTGAAACGGTCCGAACCAATGCTGTCCGTGTGTCCCGTGATACGGATTCGTATCGCAGGATTGTCTTGCAAGAAGGCTGCCAAGTCGCTCAACGCCGCTTCCGATTCGGGCAGAATGATGGTCTTGTTGGTCGCAAAGTAAAGGTGGTTGATACGCACCGTTACGCCCTTCTCTATCGGTTTGAGCTGCAGTTGCAGCGTGTCTTGTTCAAAGGCAACCACTTGCGAGTATGGCATATACCCTGCCGCTGCTATCTCAATGCGGTATTGTCCGGAGGTCAGGTCGCTGACGAACAAGCCGTCTTCGTTGCTCAATCCGCTGTACAATTCTTTCTCAGCCTCAGCCGACGCTATCCGTACCGCTGCCTCGTCGATGGCGTTGTGCGAAGTCGAATCCAGTACCACACCCGCCAGTGTATAGACAATCGGCATGGGTTCGGGGTGCAAACGAACCTGCAGTGTATCTGCCAAGTCACGCAGTAGCGCATAGTCCAGCGAGTCCGCATAGTAGCCCAATTTCGAAGCCGATACTCGATAGTCGCCTTTTTGCAGGCGAGCCACCGTATAGCCTTTCGAGTTGGTCGTCTTGTTGGTCTGTTTGCCTGTCTTGGTGTTTTCCAGCACCACTCGTGCGCCCGCCAGGGTCTTTCCGTTCTCCGCATCCACCACGGCCACCGCCATACGAGGCATAGGCTCTTTGGGAATAGGCAACATCTTCTTCGCCTTGCGGGGCAATTCATAATAGACCGACAGTTTCACGCCCACCAATAGCGGATTGAGTCGAGCGTTGCGTGCCGATGTGGTAGCCAGTGTCGAGCCGTAAGCCACTTTTTCATATAGGTCAGAGGCCTTTTCCTGTACCCCCATCGCAGACACAAAATCGGCAGGCAGGTCAGTGGCAGTGTTCGACACATTGTTGCTGTTTTGGATGTTCAGTACCCCGTATTCCGCAAACAAGGCGAGCCGATAGTGAAGCCCCATGGCAAACTGTTGCGCAGCCGTCGGCTTGCGTCCGGCACGAACCGTCGGTCGGGTCCATTTGTCGAGGCTCAGTCCTATTTCTGCCGTCAGTGCCGCATTCAGTCCGAATTGCACCGGCTGTTTTACAGAGTTCACCGCATAGTCCGACACCAGTGCATGGGTATCCATATTGTGGAAATCATCAATCAGTTCCTCGTCGTGTATCGAGGTCGTCAGCGACCCCGTCATGCGGGACGAACCCAACACATTCAGTCCTACTTTTGCGCCCGCCTGCCAGTACCAGTTTTCCAGTTCCATACCGAATAGCAGCGGTATTTGGACATACCCGGCCTGCCATTTGTCATGCACATCCGAGTACGAATAGGTATATTGCATGGTCGGGTACGGCGACATCGAGAACGACCGTCCGAAAGGGGCAAAATGCGTGGCGGAGTTATACATTTCCCACTCTAACCCCGTTGTGAATAAGAACCGACGATAGCGCAACTGATAGCCCAATCCGGCACCTCCGCCAACGCCGCCCAAGGCGTTCGGTTGCAAGCCCGTCTTGTTTGTCGCATCATAGGCGAACCCGGCGGGCAGGATGGCAGAATAGCCCACTTGCCCCCAGATACCCAAGCGATGGGCTATATCTCGATTGCTATAGGCAGCCACTTTCGCATTGTGTCGCTGCACTTCGGCCACTTTCTGCTGATACTGTGCCTGCTCCTGTTCAGGAGTCAAGGCTGCCTTCGTTGAGGTAGCAGAGTTCTTTGCAGTTTGCTTCTTAGCCGCCTGTTTCTTTGCGGCTTGCTTTTTAGCTTTTTTTTGCTGAGCCGCCTTCTGTGTTGATTTATTTTTTTGCGCAGCCGTCTTGCTTTGGGAAGAATTTGCCTTTCCTTTTTGGGAATTTGCTTTCCCTTTTTGGGGTGCAGCCTTCCCTTTTTGAGGAGTTGCGGCATAGATTCCAGAAGGAGTCCCGAACCAACTCTCTACATTCACCGCCGGCAAGAGCAAGAATGCCCATACCAGTCCCAACCATCGAAGGGAGAGCCCCTTATATTTCGTTAATCTCGACATATTACGCATTGTTTGTGTTGTGGAAGTTCAAATAGATAAGTCAGCTTAATGCCCACGCTATACGGGTGAACGGTCGTGGCGTGCAACTCATTGCACAGCATCGTAGGCGTTACTACAAACGATACGCCCGTTTCGCTCGACTCTTTATACCCGAATCGCTCGCCTTGGGAGACCTCTTTGTGTATATTGATCAGACCGTAGTCCGCATAGAGTGCTACGTAAAAACGATGTTTCGATTGTGGCACATCCGCCCCTGTTTCCTTGAACACATCCCCTAATCGCCACCCTATCTCTGCGTGTGCCACCAAGTCAATATTCCACGATAGGGTCTGTTTGCCGCTCGTCACCGAGCGGGAATAGAGAGCATGATTTTCCATATCGTCAAATATCCCGATATAGCGGTCGTATTGCCCTCTTGTGCGCAGTTGCGCCTCCGTCTCGGTCTGTCCCCACACATTGTAACTGAATGTAGGACCTACCAAAAAATAAAATCGTTTGTACTCCGCGCCCACCAGCACAGGAATGTTGAAGTTCACCGCATGGCATTGGTCTTTCCATTGGGTGGCCTCCGCCAACATGGTGAAAGTCTGGCCTTCTGTGTCCGTCATACCCAATTGCAGCGAACCGTCCCGTACCGATAACGCATCATACATATACTGTCCGTTGATACCAACCGACAGCAGAAACGAATTGTAATACAGCCGATAGCCTACCCCGATACTCAACGCCGTACCTGCCACGGACTTGATGTCCGAGGCATTGGTTTGCAGCGACGCATAGCCCACCGAGCCGTCCACCGACAGAAAATGGTGTTTCTCAGGTGTCAGGCGCGTATGCGCGCCCACCACCTGAGAAATACCTACTAGTATTGCTAAACTATAGCAACGAAATTTCATGTACTACTGTTTTTAACCTATAGGTCCAATCCGTATAAGATTCGATCCTTACTCGTAACTTGTAGTTACCGGATAGATCCAATTCTTACCTTGTAATTTGACCTATAGATTCTATTTAATTACTTAACCAACACACGCCCTACATATCGCTTACCCTGCTCGGTCGTGATATGAACCGTATAGAGTCCGGCGGTGTAGAATCCATCGATTACGATAGGTGTTCCGCTCACGGTTTCTTGTTTTACACAACGCCCTACAGCGTCGAAAACCCGAACCACTCCCGAACCAACTCCGTTTGTAGCCGTCACCGACTCGCCTACAGAGATGATGTTGGGCAATAGTTGCAGCGTACCATCCTCTACCGATTCGATACCTTGTCCCGCCTCAATGGTCAGGGTATGTATCAGTGTGTATTCACATTCCTCGCCGGCCACCGTTACGGTATCCATATATGTACCAACCTTTGTGCCTACCGGATAGTAGATGGATGTATTCGGATAGCTATATGGCAGCTCGTTCTCCTTTATAGTCTTGCTTACTCGAACCGTGTCGGCCTCTACCACCGTCAGTGTTAGTGTCACGATACTGTCGCAGCCCTCGGCGGTCTTCAGGCTGTCTCGGTATGTACCGCTCATGGTCAGTGCCGGATACTTCGGAGTGAAGTAGTACGCTGTCCCCGGGCAGGTGTAGGCATCCACGGTCTCCGTAATGGGTGCATTAACGGTCAGCACGAGTTTGGCTATACTATCACAGCCGGTAACGAGCGAGGAAAGCGTATCGACATAGACGCCGGTCTTGTTGTACTGCTTGCCATTGAACTCGAAGGAGGTACCCGAGCAGATGGTTTCCTCGGTGGTGCTATACAAGCGTGGGAGGACTGTCAGGTTGAGCGTCGTGATACTGTCGCAGCCGGTGACGGCGGAGATACCCTTGCGCGTATAGGCTCCCGACTCGGTGTGATTGGCAAAGCCCCACTCAGCTCCGGCCTCCTCGCCCTCACAGATGGTCTTGTCTATGTAGACATGAGGCGCATCGAAATAGGTTGCAGTGAAGACGTAGAGCGTATCGAGATGCGATTTTAACGGCTCGGTGGAGAGTTGGTTCGGGAGTGCTAAGGCAGTCTTGGTCCAAACCGTCGTGCCGGCCTGTGCCTTATCGCCATCGATATGGAACAAACCGTTCTCGGAATCCAAGTCCTCAAACATACATGCCGAGGCGTTCTCTTCGTCACGCACATAGTAGTTGATATGGACATTGCCCACATGCAGGCTATTGTGTGCATTGAGAACCATAGATTCGGTATAGAAACCGACCTTAACGGTCTTCCCCTTATAGGTACTCAAATCGACGGAAATCGGCGAGTTGGTCGGGGCGTGGTTCGGGATTTCGTTCAAAACATAGTCGCCCTTGCCATAGACATAGTGCGTGTCGGTTTCATCGTTGGTGGTCTCGTTATTCCAAACGGTGGCGTTCTCACGCTTCCATGTTTTGCCGCCATCGTCGGAAATAACGACCATAAATTGATCATCCCAACCTGTTTGATCCGCCTCCTTGTCCTTTTGATAGTATGTCAAAGCCAAGTCGAAGGCTAATTGAGCATCCTTGGTATCATCCAATACGATAACAGGCGTAAACATCCATTTTTTCTTTGCTATTTCGGTGGAAGCTTTAGTCGGTTCCGTATCATTGCAACTATTGAGCGGGGATACCACATGCACACCCTCCAAGCCGATGCTCTCCTCGGTGCGAATCCAGCCGGAGAACGCATAAGAAGGCAGCGATGCTTTCTTCATAGCAGCACCTGCGAAAACATCCTTGGCACGGGTCTCGCTCCACGACCAATCGCGTTGGTATGGCTCGGCATCGACGAAGGTCTCGTGATACATCGGCACACGCAAGGTGGTGAACTGCTCGCCTGCCGTCTTGGACTGCTGCGTAGCGGAGCACTGCGTGCTGACACGCCAATAGTAGGTGGTGAAGGTGTCGAGCGCCGTCACAAGATAAGATGTGTCGGTCAGCACCTTGTTCTCTACCACGAAATCGTCGGCAAAGAACTCATCCGTGGAGATGTCCAGCACGAAGGTGGCATCCTTCTCACCCGACCAAGAGAGTTGTGCACTCGTGAGCGTGATGTCCGAAGCAGTCAGAGCCGTCGGTGTAGGACAAGTATTGAGCAACTCCAGCGAGATATCGTCGAGATAGAGTGTGGAGGCTATCGTACCCTCGTGCTCGGGGTGCGCTGCGATCCAGTCTTCGGTATTGGTACGGAATGCAACATAATTGCCGCGTCCCTTGATATCCGAAAGCGAGATGTCGAAGCGTTGCGCCATAAACTCGTTGGCCGCCGTTGCCACGGCATTGGTCAGGTCGTACGAGTAGGTGCAAGTATCCAAATCGACAAAAGTCGAGAGGTCGTTCGGGTCGGACATAACGCCCACGATGACGGTCTTCAGGCCTGTACCACCGCTTGCGATAGTACCCGTCGTCGGATTGTATGATCCCGGCAACGCATAGAACGAGAGTTGCAGCGTATCGGCATCGACATTCTCCAATGCCGGCATGGCAATCCACTGGTCGTAGTAGTTATAGTAATTGCTACTTGTCACTTCCTCCGATGTCCATTTAGCAGTAAGTTTTAATGCATACAGGTCTTTGAGGGCTGTACCGGTCGTATTGTGCGAATAGTATGCGGTGGAAGTCGATTTCACCAACTTGGGTACATAGAAGTAGGGCGAACTTGTTGTTTCACCGGCTGCAACACCTATCGTAGTACCAACTGTCCAACATTGCGGCTGAATATAACTATCCGTCGTTGCTTTCGGCAAGAGAACATGCTTGTCGGTATTCTCGAAACTATCGGAATAGGAGCCGTCGATTTCGGCGCAATCGGTGGTGAAAGATTGGGTAGCAGACCATGTATTCTCGTCGCTGCATACTTGACGAACACGATAGTAGTAGGTGGTCGTCCCCTCCAAACCTGTTGCCACATCCTGCTGTGCCAAAACAGTATCGACAAAGACGAGGTTCTCGGCTGCAAAATCAGAAGTGGTAGAAACTTGCAGGATGTTCTCGATGTCGTCATCGGCAGCACTCCAACTCAGCGTAGCGGTATGCCCCGTGATGTCGGTAGCCGACAACGATTTGGGCGTCAGACATGTGCGCTCGCCAAACGAGATATTGTCGATATACCAACGCTTTTTTGAATAGGGCGCAGAGAAAGCAATATACTTGCCTGCAGCCCCCTTCAAGCGGAACGAGAAGCGCTCCCAACCATTGTCCGGCAGGTTGCTGACCATCTCGCTGGTGGTGACGGCAGAATTGGAATAGGTGAACGAATCGATCGCCACGAAGGTATTGGGATTGTTCGGGTCGGTCATAGTACCAACCACCAACAAAGCACCTGCAGGAGCGACGCTGACCTTACCGCTTGTAGCAGCAGCGAATGGACGCGCATAGAAATTGACCTGAATGGTATCGAAATCTGCATTCAATTGCGGCATAGCGGCATACGCACCGAGCGTACCTGCATATACATCATAGAGTTGCAACGCACGAGCCCCCTTGTAGGCCACAACGACACCTGCCGAAGCGGAAGTACCGGTCTCGTTGTAGCCGTTGAGCAATGCACCCGGCTGCTGCAGAGCCACTGCGGAAGCATCGTTGCCGACATACCAATGAGCCGGCACAACGGAACGAGTGGCGAGCGAATCTTCGAAAGTGATGATACTATCGGAAGCAATCAACTCGGCTACCGGTGTGCGGAAGGTACGGCGGGCAGAAGTAGCACCCAGCCCCTGAGCATCGGCTACCTGAAGGTATGCAAAATAGGTATGGTTCGGGAGTAGTTCGGCAAAAGTAGCGGAAGTAGTGGTAACGGTCTGCTTTTGGAGTATGTACTCATCGGCTACGCTATCGATCGGGAACAGATTCGCACTATCCGTGAGATAGACATTCCACTTGGCAGACCCGTTGGCATCCCAGTTGAGGGTCAGCGTAGTCGGCGTAATGGTCGTTTGACCGATTACCGGTGTCTGGTAGCCCTGCTTCTTCTCCACATAGAGGTTGTCGATATAGAGTTTCAGAGTGGTTGCCTGACGCATCATCAGAACCACGAACTTGTCCTTGATACCTGTCGGCAACGGGAAGACAACTTGGTCGAACAAAGCGTTCTTGGCTGCCGTAACCGCCTCACCGTTTTGATAGTCGGTGGTGCGATAGGTTGCCAACGATTGGAATGAAGTGAGGTCGTAATCGGCATCAATCAAACCTATCTCCAACTCGGCAAACGGGAAGGTCTTGGTGCGGTCGATGACAGCACTATTCCCTGCAGCCACCTCGGCGGCACGCATATCGAAGCGAATCTGCAACGAATCAGAACCCACGATTTCGGGCAAAGCCACGAAAGTAGGTGCAGAAAGATTGTTGTAATGATAGAAACGCAATGCCTGACTACCTGTACGAGAATAGGATGCGCCATTGACATGATTGGGCCAATAACTGCTTACCTCGCCATACGCAGCCAAAGAAGGATGAATATAATAGGTACCGGTTGTGCCCGAAGATTGAGAAATCGAAGTACGCTTCTCTTCACCATCTTCTTCCTCGAAACTATAATACATACCGTCACCAATCTTGAAGAGCGTGCGGAAGGCAACAGGATATTCGCTCCAGTTGCTCAAATCGTCGGCACCGCAGTTAGTCTGCACATAGAGGTTGTAGTTGGTACCCGACTGCAAGCCATTGAGATAGCAGAAGGTGTCGGTAGCCGCCACAAAGACGGTGTCCTCGAGATCCTCGCTAATAGCCTGCACATTCCATGCGTTGTCGGTGGGGAAATAGGGCGCAATCTGCACCTTAACCACCTCGGCACCGATACTATCAACCACAACGGACGGCACATAGCAGGTCGGAGTCTTCTCAACCTTGAAATCATCCATGCAGATGGCAGTCGTACTCTTGTACAACTCGGTCAAAACGATATACACATTCTCGCCCGAGCAGTCGTCCATCGAACGGATAATCTCCTTCCAATCGGAAGAACTTACCAACGGATAGACAGTATCGACATACTGCACCGTCTGGAGCAGGCTGTCCAAATTGGTGACATCGGTAGCGTAACCGATGATAATACCATTCGGATTGTCAGTAGAGGAATTCGATTTCAGTTTGAACGAGAGTGTGGTCTTACTGAGATCGCCGCTGATAGGCAGCGTGGCTACCGTCGGACGCTTCGTATCTGCAGTATAGGAACTGCTGAATGTCCAATATAAGCCATTGCCCTCCGTGCCATATTTGGCGGAAGAATTGATATAAGGAACAGTAGCACTTACATCCTCCTTGCCGTTGTAGAAACGACGCCAGCAAGCGGGGTAGTTGGCCGAACCAGAAGCATAGCGGTCGAAATCGTCCTTATAGGGCAACACTGCCGCATCGGGGCAACCTGTGGTGAACGCCGTGCTCTCCAAGCACCATACACCCTCGCCATCGGCACCAAGCGCCTTGACATAGACATAATAGGTGGTGTTGCCGTTCAAGCCCGTCAGCGAGTAGGAATCCGCAGAAACGGTATCGTTGATGACATAATCGGTCGTCTTGTCCCACTGCGAACTTGCCAAATCGGAGGTGCTGACCATGACGCGGTAGGTGGAGTTGATACCCTGCCACGAGACAAGAGCCGAGGCATCGGTGATACTATCTACACGAACGGACAGCGGTGCACCACACGCAGGAATGGTATCGAGAGTGACGGCATCGACTATGAAATTGTTACTCTTTGCAAACTCGGAAAGGAAAGCGACATGCTTACCGTACGATCCTTCGGCATCGCCTCGGTAGGTATTGAAACGAACCAACGCATTATGCACATCGTTGTCTGCAAATGCAACCGTATCAACTGCCACAAATGTACTGATATCCGATGGGTCGGTAACAATACCCACGATGATGCTGCCGGCATAGTTGCCGATAGCAGAAATAGAGGTCGGTTTTGTACAATTAGAAGTCGTCA
Organism: bacterium; assembly: GCA_963591775.1. Lineage (GTDB taxonomy): Bacteria > Bacteroidota > Bacteroidia > Bacteroidales > Paludibacteraceae > Colicola. The sequence continues at coordinate 68,512 of CAVATM010000003.1, read as the reverse complement.
TCGCACGACCTACGAACGAAACCTGCAGACGGGTGATGCTATCCACATCAACAGCGGGCATAATGGCATACGCACCATTCTGATCGGAGGAAGTACCCGTACGGAATTTCAAGCAAGCCGCTCCATCCGGAGATGCTGTTCCGGAACAAATATACGGGATATACAAGTTGTCGGCAGCGCCCTTTTTGCCGATTGTCCAGCACGAGACTTGGTGTGCAGCCGAAGAAGCCGCATTGGTCTCGACCACAAAGCCCTCGCTCTCTTCGAAATGGATAGTTCCCATCTCACCCGCAGTCTGCGGGGTGCAGAGCGTCTGGAACGAGGTAACTACCCAAAGCGATTCATCGTCCTCACACTGCGTCTGGAGCGCTGCGCTATAGAGCGTATTACCCTGCAAGCCGTCCACGATAAGACCCGACTTACTGAGCAACAACGAATCGTACACCACATTCGGCAGCGCCTTGAAACGAGCGAGATAGTCGGCACCATTCTCTGCATTGAGGCTATCGGCAACAATGAGCGTATCCTGCACAAGGATCATACGCATATTGGTCGGGGTGCTTGCATACGCCAAACGAACGGAGTTGTCTGTCAGTTTGGACAAGGTCGGGTACGGCTTGGTGCAGGAAGACTCACTGATTTCGATGTCATCGATATAGAATGAAGTGGTATAAGTTAAGTTTGCCGTGGTGGCAAAAGCAATATACTTACCCATGCCCTCCTTGTAGCCGTTGCTGCCCAAATTGAAATCGATATTGTGCCACTGAGATTTATCCTCCATCTCGTAGGTATAGAGAACTGTCAGCGTATTCCAATCGTCGGGGTTGGTCATCACGCCGACATAAAGCGGCAAAGACTTGCTGTCTGCGGCTTTTACCCAAAGGCTGACGGATACATTCGCCATGTTCTTGGCATCTATCTCCGGCGTTGTGAACCACGAAGGACCGCCCGCAGAAGATGAGGCATAGAGTTTGGCACCGGAAAGACCAGTATGCGAATAGTCGGTTGGTGCGGTAGCACTGTTCTTGGCCACACAAATGAAAGGCACATTACTCGGCGTTTCATTGGTCTCATCAGCACCATGGCGTGTCCAACAATGCGGGAAAGTACTCTTTGCATACGAGGTGATAGCCGAAGACCCCGCCTCAACATAGCCCTCGAAGCCCATGCGAGATTTCGAAGAGTTAGGCACCAATTTGAGGCAAGATGTCCAGAAATTGTAGCCTGCATTCCAAACGGAACCATTAACGGGGCAGAGATAAATCCAATAGCTGGTCTCTGCGGTAAGACCCGTGATCTGGAATGGATTGGCAGTGATAACTTGATCCTTGATGACAATCTTATCCTCTGCGAGTTCGGCTATCATATCGGGATCGGTTTGCTCTGTGGTAACAACCACTTTCCAACCCGCAGCAGACTCACCTTTCCAGCTGACAATGGCACTGGTCTCGGTCTCATCCTCGGTAGCGAAATCGAACGGCGTGATACCCTCTAACAACTCGAATGTGATATTGTCCAAATAGATTTTGCGGCCGGCTCCATTATAGGAATAGGCTTGGAACACAATATGATTGCCCTGAGCAGCCGTCCAATTATTCAAAATAGTATGATAGTTTTTCGCTGTAGTGGATGGTATAGCAATGGTATCCAACCATGTGATAGCAGCAGTGGTATCGGCTGCAGGAGCGACACCGATACGCAACGAGTCGTTGCCGGATACATTATCTCCCTTCTTGGCATCGAAAGAAACCTTTACCTGACTAAGATCGGTGACATCCAACACCGGCACATAGAGCAGCCCCGCACGCCCCGGAACAGGACAAGTGAAATAGACGCCTGCCGTACCCGAAAGTTTAGCAGAGGTATTAACCTGTGGATAATCATCCACGCTGAGGCGGCTCCAACCTGTCGCCATAGCCGACGCACCCGAGCCACAGTAGTCGAAATCCTCCGTATAAGGCAGCGAAATCAATGCCGGAACACCCATGGTGAAAGCAACCGGCTGACTCCAATAACTATAGATATTATCTCCCTCGATAACCGAACGGATATATGCATAATAGGTATGCCCCCAATGCAACTTGCCCGACGGGACGGACCAGGTAGTGATATCCTTCACAGCCGCGGCACACTGGGCAGCAGAGGGAGAAGCATAGGCCTTGGTAAGGGCGGCATTGTCTTTTGTATTCTCAGTATCGATAAAAATCTGGAAACTCGACATGTTGCGAGCCGTCCAAGACAGAGTAGCCGTAGCATCGGTGATGTTCGTTACCTCCAACTTCGGGACAACGCACTCCGACAACGCACGGATAGCGACCCCATCAATGACAGGATAGGACTTGGTCGTTGAGGTAGGGTCAATCTCCGCCCAACGCAGCGCAATATACTTGCCCGCACCGGTATAGGATTGGAAATCGGTGTAGCAGACCTTGTAGGTGGTAGTCGTGTTGGTGAAAGTAGCCACCGGCTCAAAAGTAGTGAGGTCGGCAGGGTCGGTCATGACACCGGCGATGACAGCGGTATTTGCGCCACTGCGTGCACGCATATAGAATTCTAATTCCACATCTTGGATGAGCGTATCCAAAACAGGGAATGTAATCCAAGCATCACGACCTATTTCCAACTGATAGGTCAAAGCTTGAGAGCCTGCATAACAATAATTCTTTGTCTTTTCAAAAGTAGGATAGGAACTGGCTGTCGAATAGACACCTACATATTGGGGATAGAGGGTCGAAGAAGTGCCTATTTTGCGTGTACCTTCCGTAGTCTCGAAACCGAACTTCATGGGAAGGGTTTTCTTCCACGAAGTGGTGAAAGATTTAGGCGATGACCATACGCCACCCTGCGGCTGAACATAGAGATAGTAAGGCGTTCCTTCGGCAAGTCCCGAAGCCACATAATTTGCAGCGGTGACAGTAGCGGCACAGATTTTCTCCGCATCGGTCAGGCTCGCCACATCATCGGTCTGCTTGGTAGAAACCACTACATTATATGCACTCGCCACATTCGGCCACGAGAACTCAGCACCCGTTGCCGACGGAGCCACCTTGATATCCGTAATATACGGAACGGCAGGTGTCTGCTCGATGGTCAAGTCGTCAATATAGATCTGGTTCGGTTCATCGAAACGGCTCAAGAAAGCCACATAGCGACCCTCACCCGAATAGGAAGCAAGGCTCACCACATGCTCCACCGGCGTGCAGTACTGCCAATCGGTGACCGTATCTACCGGCACGAAAGTGGCGATGTCCTCTGCGTCTTCCATCACGCCCACGATAATGGAGCGTGCCTTGGTCTTAAGCGAACCATAGTTGCCCAACGAAGTCCAGAAATGAACTTGCACATTGGTCAAATCGGCAACATCCAACATAGGCGTTGCAGCATACACATAGTTGCCCGCAGCAATATCCGCATCCGAACCCGGCGTGGTCTTGCCCGCAAAACACAAAGCATAACCGGAACGGACATAGTAAGCAGCAGCCGAAGCGGTCTGGGTGCAGTTGATATACGGCGTTGTAACAGAAAGGCTGGTACCATACGTCCAGTCAGACAGTTGCGCCACGGCAGAAGCCTGCTCCAAATCGAAAGACTCGGTATAAGGCAGCGGCACAATAGCCTTCATATAGAACGGGAAAACACCCCAATCGCTATTTTCCTGCTCGCAAAGCGAACGGACAAAAGCGACATAGTTGGTGTTGCCGCTCAGTTCGGTCAGATTGACAAACTGCTGCAAGCCATTCACCAACATATCTTTCACTATCAGCCCGCTTGCCTTGGCGGCATCGATATCAATGGTATCGATATCAAAAACATTGTCGCTCTTGGCGATAACGACTTGATAGTTAAGCGCATCGTAACTAGCGAGCCAGTTGAGCGTGACGGAATTCTTGTGCATATTGGTAACCGTCATATCGTGCGGGATGGTGCACTCGGGTTTGGAACGAACCACCACACTGTCAATCACGATACCGCGCCCCATATTCTCGCTACCCTCGAAGCAAAGTTGGTAGGTAGCCGTCACCTGCGGGAGGTCTACCGTCTCCTTTGTCCACGACTGGATAGGCTGCGTGAACTCCTGCAAGAGCAACCACTCCGACTGCTCCGATGTACGATAGAGCACACGCAAGGTATCGAAATCGGCCGTCCATTTCATCTGCGCATGAAAATAACGCAAAATAGGCTGGAAAACCGTATCCAATCGCATAACCGGCGTGACAAGACGAGTCTTGTAGCCCTGCGATTCACCGGACTCGTTACGCAATGCAGCACGCCCCGAACCGGCAACGGCACTGCCCGGATAGGCCAACAAGTCTCCCGACTCGAAAATCCAAGCCTGATTACCCACTACATTCTCTTGCGTCCAGCCCTTAGGCAGGCCGCTTTCGAAACTTTCTGACAAGACAATGGTCTGCGCCTGAACGCAAAACGCCCAGACCGTCAGAAATAATGACACAAGTAGTTTCTTTTTCATACGCTTATAATTTTGGTATGTTACTGATTTTCAAAGTATGCTATGAGTACTATACTACGATTAGACTATTTATAAAGAAGGCTTAAAGACACGCAAAAACAGCCTACATTCTAACGAATGTAAGCGACAAAAGGCCACGCAGAGAAGAAAAAACGAAACGAGGCCGGAGAAAAAAAAGGTGCGAAGACTAAATCGGCCGTCGTAGGGGGGGTATTCGCAGGTGCACAGTTTCCGCTCAACACAGCAGAACGATCCGAAATGCTCAGCAGCGAATATAGAGCCGATTTATTCATATAATATTGTTTTTAACGCCTGCCAGAAAAGCCAAAGCGATAGTGACAAAATCGAAAGAGATAAAGTGCATTTGCATAAAAATGCAATTTATACGCACTCTCAACCAACAAAAGTACACTATTTCCACTGAATATGCAAAAAATGTGCGCTACAAAGTGCATTTTTGTACATTTTTATCTATATTTGGTGACATTTTTACAAAACACGAATAGAACGCAAACGTATATACAGCGCATAATTGCATAAAGAGTTGGCGATGTTCTTTCTTTACGCAAAAAGCAACAAAAAAAACTGCCTAACGGGTTGTTAGACAGTTTTTAGGGAAGCAGAAGTTCTAATTAAGGCGCTACACGGTTGATGTCACGCGGGAACATAGAACATTCCTTGACATTGGCGATGCCCAAGAAACAAGCCGTGATACGCTCCAAACCGATAGCAAAACCTCCGTGAGGCGGCATACCATTCTTGAAGGTATCCAAATAGAAACGGAAATTGTCCGGATTCATGCCACGACGCTGCATCTTCTCACGATAGTCGGCCTCCTTATGGATACGCTGACCGCCGGAAGTGATTTCCAGACCACGCATCAACAGGTCGAAACTCAGCGTCAGGCTGGGATCCTCAGGGTCATCCATCGCATAGAAGGCACGGTGCTGGCTGGGGAAATGAGTAACGAAAACAAAGTCAGAACCATACTTCTCCAACGCATACTTGCAGATAGCACGCTCCTCTTCTGGTGCCAAATCGTCCTCGCCACGGTGATCTTCATCGGTCAAATGATTCTCGAACAGAATCTCGTGCACCTCGCTCAACTTCCAAGCAGGCACATTGGTCGGCAACTGCGGAATAGTGGCACCCAGAAGGTTCAACTCGTGGGCACAATCGGTCGCTACACGGTTGATGATATAGTGCAACAAGGCTGCTTCCAAGGTCATCACATCCTCCTGTCCTTTGATGAAGCCCATCTCTACGTCCAGCGAGATGTACTCGTTCAAGTGGCGCGAAGTGTTGTGTTTCTCTGCACGATAGGCAGGCGCAATCTCAAAAACACGCTCATAAACGCCGACACCTATCTGCTTGTAGAACTGAGGCGACTGCGCAAGATAGACCTGCTTGCCAAAATAGTCCATCTTGAAGACATTGGCACCACCCTCAGCACCCTCGGAGACAATCTTCGGGGTATAAATTTGGGTGAAACCATTCTCCGTCAAGAAGTCGGCAAATGCCTTAGCGATAGTAGATTGCACCTTCAAAATAGACATATCGCGCGGGTTACGAAGCGTCACCTGACGGTTGTCGAACTTGAAACGAAGGAGCGCCTCATCATCGCCGAACTTCAGCGCATTGATGTCCACCACCTCGTGGGTAGAAGGACGCGAGAGAACATGCACCGCACTAACAGCAATCTCAATGGTGTTATAGAAAGCAGCCGGGTCCTTGATTTTCGCCTCACCGACCGTACCCTCGATAGACACGGCCATCTCGCGGCAAAGGTCGCTCAAAGCAATCTCATTCCCCTCCTCGTCAAAGAAATGGGAAGTCTCATTTTGGACAACCGCCTGAAGCAAACCACGCGACTTACGCAGGATTATAAACCCACCCCACTTCGTGATACGGACATTGTGTATCATACCGCTCACGGTAAGCGTATCGCCAGGCTTACAATTATCAATCGTCACGCCCGACGCCTTATGTTGCGTTAAATCTAATAACATAGTATTCAAGTAATTATAAATCTATAATATTCGAGAATAGGAACTTGTCCTACTAAAAAGCAAAAGAGCAAGGAGCAAAGACCATACTATGTCTTTATTCCCTGCTCTTTTGGTTAATTGCCTCAAGATAGATTACTCTGCCTTAGGTGCTTCTGCTGCAGGCTCAGCAGCCTCTTCAACAGCCTCTTTCACTGCCTTTTTACCGGCACGACGGGTTGCTTTCTTGGTTGCCTTCTTAGCCTCCTTTAGCATATTGTCGTTGTAATCAACGAGCTCGATGATACACATCTCAGCAGCGTCACCAAGACGGAAACCGGTGCGGAGGATACGAGTGTAACCACCCGGACGGTTAGCAATCTTCTCGCCTACATTTTGGAACAATTCGGTAACCACTTCTTTCTGCTTCAGCTGGCTGAAAGCAAGACGGCGGTTAGCCATGTTATCCTCTTTAGCACGGGTCAGGATAGGCTCAACATACATACGAAGTGCCTTTGCCTTAGCCAAAGTGGTGGAAATACGCTTGTGCATGATAAGCGAGCAAGCCATATTGGACATCAAAGCAGCACGGTGATTCGCTTTGCGGCTAAGATGATTGAATTTCTTATTGTGTCTCATAAGATTGTTTTTGAATTAAAGAGTTAGGGAAAACCTGAGTTACTCTATTGAACGATAACGCGAAATGTCCATACCAAATGCCAAACCATTACGCTCCAACAGTTCATCCAACTCAGTAAGAGATTTCTTACCAAAATTGCGGAACTTAAGCAGGTCCGAACGATGATATTTAACCAATTCTCCAAGCGTCTCCACCTCGGCTGCCTTCAAGCAGTTGAGCGCACGAACACTGAGATCCATATCTTGCAACTTCTGGTTGAGAAGTTGGCGCATACGGAGATTCTCCTCGTCCATTGCAGTATTGTTCGTCTTATTCTCTTCCTCTATCACGATACGCTCATCGGAGAAAAGCATAAAATGATAAATCAAGATTTTAGCCGCTTCTGTCAGTGCATTTTGCGGAGTGATAGAACCGTCTGTAGTAATCTCAATGGTCAGCTTCTCGTAGTCGGTACGCTGCTCCACACGGAATTGGTCTACAGAAATCATCACATTACGAACAGGAGTGTAGATAGAGTCGATTGCAAGAACTCCAATAGGATCATCAGCATGACGATTCTCGTCACCGGGAACATAGCCACGACCCTTGTTGATAGTTATCTCTATCTCAAAATCTGCTGTCTCATCCATCTCTGCCAATTGCAGTTCCGGGTTCAAGACCTCAAAGTTTTGAAGAGCATTGTTCAGCTCGCCTGCCAAGAAAACCTTAGATTTCGAGACATGGAGTTTTACAGTCTCTCCGTTCGCTTCGAGCCCTTCCTTACGGATAAAACGAACTTGTTTGAGATTGAGAATCAAATTGGTTACATCAGTGATGACACCGGGGATAGTAGCAAATTCATGATCAATACCACTGATTCGAATAGCGCAGATAGCATATCCCTCCAACGAGCCAAGCAGCACGCGACGGATAGCATTGCCTATCGTAATTCCGTACCCCGGTTCAAGCGGACGAAACTCGAAAGTACCTTTCGTCGCACTTGAATCCAACATTACCACCTTATCAGGTTTGATGAAATTTAATATTGCCATGAATTTATTTGTTATTTAGAGTACAACTCGACGATTAACTGCTCCTTGATGTTCTCCGGAATCTCTTCACGCTGAGGAACATTGAGATACTTACCGGCCTTATCAGCCTCGTTCCACTCGAGCCAGCTATACTTGCTGTGATTGAAACCTTCAAGCGAAGCAGAAATTACCTCAAGCGATTTTGCCTTCTCGCGGACAGCCACTACTTGACCCGGCTTAACCGAGTAAGAAGGAATGTTCACTACCTTGCCATCAACCGTGATGTGACGGTGGCTGACCAACTGACGAGCAGCAGCACGAGTAGGAGCGATACCCAAACGGTATACAATGTTGTCGAGACGGCTCTCGAGGAGTTGGAGCAGGATCTCACCGGTAATACCCTTAGAGCGAGATGCTTGCGCAAACAAAAGACGGAACTGACGCTCCAATACACCATAGGTATATTTAGCCTTTTGTTTCTCTGCCAACTGAGTACCATACTCAGAGTTTTTCTTGCGGCGGTTAACACCATGTTGTCCCGGAGCGTAATTACGCTTGTCCAGCACTTTGTCCGGACCAAAGATAGGCTCACCGAAACGGCGTGCAATACGGGATTTAGGACCTATATATCTTGCCATAGTAATCTAAATGTTAAAAGGGTTCTTGTCTTGTGCTACGAAACAAATCACAAAATATCGTTCGTAAATAACCTATGTAAGAGGTAAAAGTAATTCGTTCGTAACGACAAAACGATTTTATAAATAATTATACGCGACGACGCTTAGGAGGACGGCAGCCATTGTGTGGCATAGGAGTAACATCGACAATCTCAGTAACCTCGATACCTGCAGCTACGCAAGCACGGATAGCCGATTCACGACCTTGTCCAGGACCCTTAACATACGCTTTTACTTTACGCAGACCAAGATCGAAAGCGACCTTGCCGCAATCTTGTGCAGCCATCTGAGCTGCATAAGGAGTATTCTTTTTAGAGCCACGGAAGCCCATCTTGCCGGCCGAAGACCAAGAAATTACTTGTCCATCAGCATTAGCAATAGTAACGATAACATTGTTGAAAGAAGACATAACGTGCAGTTGACCAACACCGTCAATCTTTACAACGCGCTTCTTGGCTGCAATTGCTTTCTTTGCCATAATTTGATAGATATTATGAGTTGATTTAACTTGCTAACCGAAGATTACTTCGTAGCCTTCTTCTTATTAGCAACGGTTTTCTTTTTACCTTTGCGCGTACGAGCGTTGTTCTTCGTAGACTGACCGCGAACAGGCAAGCCGATACGATGACGAACACCACGGTAACAACCGATATCCATCAAACGTTTGATGTTGAGTTGAATCTCCGAACGAAGATCACCTTCCACCTTGTACTGTGCTCCGATGATCTCACGGATTTTAGCAGCTTGGTCATCCGTCCAATCCTGAACCTTGATGCTTGGGTCTACGCCTGCCTCTGCCAGAATTTTCTTTGCGCTTGAACGACCTATTCCGTAGATGTAAGTCAAACCGACTTCACCGCATTTGTTCTGCGGCAGATCTACACCGACAATTCTTATAGCCATAATTTAATACTAAAGGATAAATTTGTTTTTAATAGTTTTCTGTTAAATTGAGAACTCTCGTTCTTGACACGAATAAAAGATTGCGCTTATCCTTGACGCATCTTCATCTTCGGGTCTTTCTTGTTAATTACATACAAGTGCCCTTTGCGGCGTACAATCTTGCAATCCGCATTGCGCTTCTTGATAGATGCTCTAACTTTCATTGTTGTAGAGTGAATTATAAGGATTATTTATAACGGAACGATATACGACCTTTGGTTAAATCATACGGACTCATTTCCACCTTGACACGGTCACCTGCTAAAATCTTGATATAATGCATACGCATTTTACCGGAAATATGTGCCGTGATGAGCGGACCGTTCTCTATCTGAACACGAAACATCGCATTCGAAAGTGCCTCCGTAATGACGCCATCAACTTCGATTGAATCTTGTTTTGCCATAAAAATTAGGTTTGTATAGGTAACAATTTAGATGAAACGCTCCCCAAGAACTTCCTTTATGTAGTCGAAAGTAGAGAGTATGTCTGCTTTCCCGTTGCGCACGCACACGCTCAACTCATAGTGAGCAGCAGGCTTGCGGTCTGCCGTACGAGCAGTCCAACCATCTTCTTCCATAATAAGATTGCGACGCCCCAAGCAAATCATCGGCTCAATAGCCAATGTCATGCCCGATTTCAGCACAATACCATTACCACGACGACCATAGTTGCATACCTCCGGCTCCTCATGCATCTCACGCCCGATTCCGTGTCCGACAAACTCGCGAACCACGGAATAGCCGGCCTTCTCGCAATGCTCTTGAATTGCCGCACCTATATCGCCAAGACGCTTACCGGTTACTGCCTGTTCAATACCCAAATAGAGAGACTCCTTGGTGGTACGCATCAGTTGCAGTGTCTCCGGAGCGACCTCCCCAACAGGGAAAGTGTAGGCGCTATCAGAACAATAGCCATTCAGGAGAATGCACGAATCGACAGAAACAATATCGCCATCTTTGAGTACTTGTTTCTCCGATGGGATACCATGCACTACTTGTTCATTAACAGATGTACAAAGTGTAGCCGGATATCCCTCGTATCCAAGACAAGCAGGGATCCCACCATTGTCTTTGATAAACTCAAAAGCTATTTTATCCAATTGCGCAGTCGTAACCCCCGGCTGAATAGCCTTAGCCACTTCTGCATAGGTACGCCCAAGCAAGTCATTGCTGGCACGCAGGAGTTCAACCTCTTCGTCAGTCTTAAGGAAAATCATCGTTGATTACCTATTCCAAATTAATATGCCATTGCACCCGAACGCCCCTTGATACGCATACCGGAATCAAAGAAACCATCGTAGTGACGCATCAATAAGTGACTTTCAATTTGTTGAAGGGTATCCAAGATAACGCCCACCATAATGAGCAACGAAGTACCGCCGAAGAATTGTGCAAATCCCATACTTACACCGAACAAACGAGCAAAGGCCGGCAAAATAGCAATCAATGCAAGCAGGATAGAACCCGGCAAAGTAATGCGCGACATAATCGTGTCGATGTACTCAGCCGTCTTCTTACCCGGCTTAACACCCGGAATAAAGCCGTTGTTCAATTTCAAATTCTCTGCCATCTGAACAGGATTGATAATGATAGCGGTATAGAAATAGGTAAATGCAATAATCAGAATGGCAAATACCAAATTGTACCAGAAACCATTGTTATCCATGAATGCACGCACAAAAGCATTGCTGCCGTCTGCACGGAAACCAACGATAGCGATAGGGATAAACATAATTGCCTGAGCAAAAATGATAGGCATCACATTGGCAGCATTAACCTTTAGAGGAATATACTGACGGACGCCACCGTATTGTTTATTGCCTTGAATGCGCTTTGCATATTGTACAGGAATCTTACGAGTACCTTGTACAAGAAGGATAGCAAAAGCGAACACAAACAGCAAGATAACCACCTCAAGCAAGAAAACGATCAAGCCACCACCAGCATCGTTCAAACGACTGGAGAACTCTTGAATCAATGCGCCTGGGAAACGAGCAATGATACCGATCAAGATAATAAAGGAAATACCATTTCCAATACCGCGATCCGTAATACGCTCACCCAACCACATAACAAACATAGAGCCTGCGCAGAGCAGGATAGTGGACGAGATAGTAAACCAGTTAAAGCCGATTGCCAAAGGTTGACCTGCCTGTGCCATCTGCACCGAAAGGTTCACCAAATAGCTGGGACCTTGGAACAGGAGGATTGCTACTGTCAGATATCGCGTAATCTGGTTCATTTTTTGACGCCCAGACTCACCCTCTTTCTGCATCTTTTGGAAGTAAGGCACTGCGATAGTAAGCAGTTGGATTACGATAGATGCAGAGATATAAGGCATAATACCAAGCGCAAAGATAGACGCATTCGAGAATGCACCACCAGAGAACATATCCAATAGTGCCATCAGGCCACCTGCTGTCTGGTTGTGCAGAGCAGAAAGTGCCGAGGGATCAATACCCGGAAGAACGATGAAAGATCCGAAACGGTAGATAAGAACGAACAAAAGCGTTATTCCCAACCGATTCCGAAGATCTTCAATCTTCCAGATATTTTTACATGTTTCAATAAATTTCATACTTTGCGTTTTTAACTGAAACATTGGTACAAGCGGTTTTCGCCCGCTCATACCAATACTCCTCGGTTAACTTAGATCTTTTCGATTGTACCACCTGCAGCAGTAATTGCCTCTTCTGCAGATTTGCTGAAAGCGTGTGCCTTGACAGCAAGCTTTGCAGTCAGCGTACCATTGCCAAGAATCTTGACAAGAGCATTCTTGCTAACAAAACCAGCCTCATGCAATTCTACAACGCCAATTTCAGTCAGGTTCTTAGCCTCTGCCAACGCCTGGAGAGCCGAAAGGTTAATAGCCTTGTACTCTACACGATTGATATTCTTGAAACCGAACTTAGGCAAACGACGCTGCATAGGCATCTGACCGCCTTCGAAACCGATCTTCTTCGAATAGCCGGAACGCGACTTTGCACCCTTATGACCACGGGTAGAGGTTCCACCGAGTCCCGAACCGGCACCACGACCGATACGCTTTGCGGTTTTTACCGAACCTGCGGCAGGAGTTAAATTATGAAGTTCCATAATGCTTTACTAATTAATCAATAACTTTAACCAAATGTTTTACTTTCTCTACCATTCCAAGAATAGCAGGGTTAGCCTCGTGCTCCACGATGGCATTGATTTTACGCAAACCAAGAGCCTGCATAGTCTCTTTCTGCACTTTCGGGCAGCGAATAATGCTGCGTACTTGTTGAATCTTAATTGTTGCCATAGTAATTATTCACGAATTAACCATTAAACACTTTCGAAAGGCTCACACCACGATTCTGTGCTACCGTGCGCGCATCACGCAACTCAGCGAGAGCAGCTACAGTAGCCTTAACAAGGTTGTGAGGGTTAGACGAGCCTTTTGCTTTAGCAAGGACATCTGTAACACCTACAGACTCCAAAACAGCACGCATGGCACCACCTGCCTTAACACCGGTACCGGTAGTAGCGGGTTGAATATAAACGCGTGCACCGCCAAACTTAGCACATTGCTCGTGAGGAATAGTACCCTTCAAAACCGGTACTTGAATAAGGTTCTTCTTAGCTGCTTCAGTAGCCTTAGAGATAGCAGCGGTAACTTCGCCTGCCTTACCCAAACCATATCCTACGATTCCGTTTCCGTCACCTACTACAACGATAGCAGCGAAAGTAAAGGTACGACCACCTTTCGTAACTTTGGTTACGCGGTTAACTGCGACGAGGCGCTCCTTGAGCTCCAGGTCTTGTGTTGATTTAACTCGATTCATTTTCGTCTCGTTGTATTAGAATTTGAGACCTGCTTCACGAGCAGCATCTGCCAATGATTGAACACGACCGTGATAGAGATAGCCGTTACGGTCGAAAACAACTTCCTCTACACCTGCTTTTTTAGCAGCTTCGGCAATTGCTTTTCCTACCAATGCAGCCTTCTCACTCTTGGTAATTTTATCTTTGATTCCGAGCGACGATGCACTAGCCAGAGTAACACCCTTCAGGTCATCAATTACCTGAGCATAAATTTGGCTATTGCTACGGAATACGGTCAGACGAGGACGCTCAGCAGTACCCGATACCTTCGAACGGATCGAGGCTTTAATCTTAAGTCTTCTTGCAATTTTCTGAATCATAATACTTCCTTTCTATTATTTACCAGCCGACTTACCTGCCTTACGACGAACAACTTCACCTTGGAAGCGAACACCTTTACCCTTGTAAGGCTCAGGACGACGGAATGAACGAATCTTGGCGCATACCTGACCGAGGAGTTGCTTATCAGCAGACTCGAGGATAACAAGCGGGTTCTGGTTACGCTCCGACTTGGTTTCTACCTTAATCTCCTTAGGCAAGCCCAAGTAGATAGGGTGCGTATAACCCAAAGCGAAGTTCAATACCTGAGGTTGTGCCAACTCCACACGGAAACCGACACCAACCAGCTCAAGCACTTTCTTGTAGCCGTCGTGAACGCCAACAACCATATTATGAATCAAAGCACGATACAGACCGTGTTTTGCACGACTTTCTTTTTCATCATTCGGACGAGTAACATGGCATACACCATCCTCTACGGTAACCGTAATCAGAGGATCAACAGCCTGAGTAAGTTCGCCCTTAGGACCTTTAACTGTTACAACATTTTCGGGGCTGACAGTTACGGTTACGCCTGCAGGGATAGCGATAGGTAATTTACCAATTCTTGACATAGTCTTTTCCTCCTTACATTAGTAAACATAACAAATCACCTCACCACCGAGTTGCTGACCGAGAGCTTCCTTATTGGTCATCACACCCTTAGAAGTAGAGAGGATTGCAATACCCAAACCATTCAGCACGCGAGGCATCTCACGATAGCCCACATACTTACGAAGACCTGGGGTCGAAACGCGTTGTAAACTCTTGATGGCGTTAACTTTGTTAACCGGATCATACTTCAAGGCAATTTTAATAGTACCTTGAGGCCCATCTTCCACGAACTTGTACGAAAGGATATAACCTTTCTCAAACAAGATACGGGTGATCTCTTTCTTCAGATTCGAAGCAGGCACCTCAACTACGCGGTGACCGGCCTTGATTGCATTTCTGAGACGAGTCAGATAATCTGCGATAGGATCTGTCATAAATGTTTGTTGTTAAATTAATCCCGCCTTCCGGGACAATATTTAATAATAAAAGTATTTTTGCGCACACACCGCAGGGGTATGTACAACCAGTTTATAACTACAAAAATCATGCCATTCCGCATCACTGATAAATCAAAAGTGCATTCAGCACTCTTCATTACCAGCAATGCTACCTATGCGAACATTTGCAGCGAAACGGGCAGTATCAAAATACCAAAAACTATATGATAGTCCCGGAGAAGCGCAAAACTTCTCCGGGGCATATCGTATTCTTACCAACTTGCTTTCTTCACTCCCGGGATAAGGCCTTTAGAAGCCATCTCACGGAACTGAATACGACTCAAGCCGAATGCACGCATATAGCCTTTCGGACGACCTGTAATCTTGCAACGGTTGTGCAAGCGAACAGGGCTAGCGTTCTTAGGCAGCGATTGGAGACCGATATAGTCACCATCCTTGAGGAGTTGCGCACGCTTTGCAGCATACTTTGCCACCAGTGCAGCACGCTTTACCTCGCGGGCTTTCATTGATTCTTTTGCCATAGTGATGATTACTTTTTGAATGGTAAACCAAACTCACGCAACAGGGCAAAACCCTCTTCATCGGTCTGCGCTGTGGTAACGAATGTGATATTCATACCCAGCAGTTTGGTGATGTTATCGATGTTTATTTCGGGGAAGATAATCTGCTCCTGGATACCGAGCGTATAGTTGCCACGGCCGTCCATTTTGTTCTCGATACCTTTGAAGTCGCGGATACGGGGCAGAGCCACGCGTACCAGACGCTCCAAGAACTCGTACATACGCTCACCACGGAGAGTAACGCGTACGCCGATCGGCATCTTTTTACGGACCTTGAAGTTAGCGATATCTTTCTTGGAAGTAGTAGCGACAGCCTTCTGACCTGCGATAGCAGTCATCTCTGCCTGAGCGACATCGATGATTTTCTTGTCGGCTACAGCCTCGCCCAAGCCCTGATTGAGGACAATCTTCGTGAGTTTCGGGCACTGCATTACTGTAGTGTAGTTAAACTCTTTCATCAAGATAGGAACGATACGCTCCTGATAATCTTGTTTTAGACTTGCTGTATTCATCACTATAGTTCCTTTCCGGATTTTTTAGATACACGGACCAACTTACCATCCTTCTCGATGCGGCCGACACGAACCGGTTTGCCGTTCTCAACAGGGTTGAGGTTCGAGATATGGATAGAAGCCTCCTGTTTAACAATACCACCTTGTGGGTTCTTTGCATTAGGTTTGGTACTCTTCGATACCATATTCAAACCCTCTACGATAGCACGCTGCTTATCTACAAGCACCTCCAGCACACGGCCGGTTTTGCCTTTGTCAGCACCCGCATTTACATAGACGGTATCACCTTTCTTAATATGTAATTTTGCCATTACTGTAATAATTTAGATGATTAAAGCACTTCAGGTGCCAATGAGATAATTTTCATGTTTGTCTGACGGAGCTCACGAGCCACGGGGCCGAAGATACGCGAACCACGGAGTTCACCTGCATTCGAGATAAGCACGCACGCGTTATCATCGAAGCGAATATAACTACCGTCAGCACGACGAACCTCTTTCTTCACGCGAACAACGATTGCACGGCTAACCGTACCATCCTTGATGTCCGACGAAGGAATAACGCCCTTAACTGCTACCACGATGGTGTCCCCGAGGGTGGCGTAACGTTTCTTTGTTCCGCCCAGTACACGGATACACAATGCCTCTTTAGCACCCGAGTTATCCGCAACCGTAAGTCTTGATTCTTGCTGTATCATAATTACTTAGCCCTTTCGATAATTTGAGTTAGACGCCAACGAACAGTTTTGCTCAAAGGACGAGTCTCCATAATACGAACGGTATCGCCGATACCACACTCGTTCTTCTCGTCATGAACATGGAACTTGCGAGTTTTATTGACAAACTTGCCATAGATGGGGTGTTTCTCTTTCCACTTAACGGCTACGACAATAGTCTTATCCATCTTGTTGGAAACGACAACGCCCACACGCTCTTTTCTTAAATTTCTTGTTTCCATTTCACTCTCGTTTTTACTTTGTTAATTCTCTTGCACGAAGTTCTGTTGCAAGACGCGCGATTGTCTTACGAGCAACCTTAATCTGCAACGGATTGTCAAGCGGAGAAATGCTGTGATTCAGTTTCAAGCGAACGAGTGCATCTTTCTCTGCAGCCAAACGCTCTTGGATCTCAGCGGTTGTTAATTCTTTAATTTCTGCTGTTTTCATATCCTAATTAAACATTTTGGGTTGGGTCGTAATCACGTCTTACGACAAATTTGGTAGTGATAGGAAGTTTCTGAGCTGCCAAACGAAGAGCCTCTTTAGCTACCTCGTAGGGAACGCCGTCAACCTCGAAGATTATGCGCCCTGGAGCCAATGGAACTACGAATCCTTCCGGAGCACCTTTACCTTTACCCATACGGACATCCAAAGGTTTCTTAGTGATAGGTTTATCCGGGAAAACGCGAATCCATACTTGACCTTGACGCTGCATGTAACGAGTTACTGCAACACGGGCTGCTTCGATTTGACGACCAGTCAACCAAATAGTACCAAGCGACTTGATACCGAACGAGCCAAAAGCGAGCTCGTTACCGCGCTGCGCAATACCCTTGATACGGCCTTTTTGCGAACGACGGAATTTTGTCTTTTTAGGTTGTAACATAACTGTTGTAATCTACAAATCGGTTAAACTTATTGTTTTTTGTTTCTGCGGAAACCACCCTTGCGATCCCCATCACGACGGTCTTGACGACGGTCTGCGCCGCGACCTTCTTGTTTCTGGGTGAAGTTAGGAGCGAGGTCCTTCTTGCCATAGACTTCGCCACGGCAAATCCAAACCTTAACACCGATAACACCTACCTTGGTGTGAGCACCAATCTGGCAGTAGTCGATGTCAGCACGCAGAGTGTGCAGAGGAGTACGCCCTTCTTTGTACATCTCTTTGCGAGCCATCTCGGCACCATTCAGACGACCGCTGACCTGTACCTTGATACCCTCTGCTCCCATACGCATGCTAGAAGCAATGGCCATCTTAACGGCACGACGGTAAGCGATGTTGCGCTCCAATTGAGCAGCAATCTTGGTAGCCACGATAGTTGCATCGAGTTCCGGACGCTTTACCTCGAAGATGTTGATTTGAACATCTTGTTTGGTGATTTTTTTCAGTTCCTCCTTCAATTTGTCAACCTCTTGTCCACCCTTACCGATGATGAAACCGGGGCGAGCGGTGCAGACAGTTACAGTTACAAGCTTCAGAGTTCTTTCGATAACGATACGAGAAATACCAGCTTCAGCAAGACGGACATTGAGGTAATTACGAATTTTAGTATCCTCTACAATGGTATCCCCGTAATTCTTACCGCCAAACCAGTTGGAATCCCAACCGCGGACAATGCCGAGGCGGTTTGCTATAGGATTAATTTTCTGTCCCATTTTGTTGATTACTTTTCAGCGTTAGTATTTTTTGTATCCACAAATACAGTAATATGGTTGGAGCGCTTGCGCACACGGTAGCCACGACCTTGAGGAGCGGTCAGAAGACGCTTGAGCATCATGCCACCATCAACCGTAATATTACTTACATATAGTGTTTCTTGGTCAGCCTTCTTGCCGGTCTTGGTCTCCCAGTTGGCAATAGCCGATTTCAGAACTTTTTCCATAGCGCGCGATGCCTCTCGGGTAGAGAAATGCAAAGCACCCAGTGCACGGTTCACTTCCATACCACGAATCATGTCAGCAACAAGGCGCATCTTGCGTGGAGAGGTAGGAACGTTATTGAGCTTGGCAAAGTATTGACTCTTGCGAGCCTCTTTCATTGCTTCTGCTGTATTATGTTTTCTAGCACCCATTTTGAATTCTAAAATTTAATTTGTTGTTTTAATGATTCAATGGATTACTTCTTGTTGTTGCCTGCGTGACCACGGAAGGTACGAGTAGGAGCGAATTCGCCCAACTTGTGTCCTACCATGTTCTCGGTAACATAAACAGGAATGAATTTGTTTCCATTGTGAACTGCAATCGTATGACCTACAAAATCCGGAGAAATCATCGATGCGCGGCTCCAAGTCTTGACAACCTCTTTTTTGCCCGACTCATTCATAGCCAGCACCTTATCCTCCAACTTGACATTGATAAACGGTCCTTTTTTCAATGAACGACTCATAAATGTTGTGATTTTAATAGGTTATTTCTTTCTTCTCTCGATTATGAACTGATTGCTCTGGTTCTTCGGGTGACGCGTCTTGTAACCCTTAGCGAGCAAGCCCTTACGTGAACGTGGGTGACCACCGGATGCACGACCTTCACCACCACCCATTGGGTGATCTACAGGGTTCATAACAACACCACGGTTGCGTGGGCGACGACCGAGCCAGCGGCTACGACCTGCCTTACCACTCTTCTCCAGTGCGTGGTCGCTGTTGCCGACTACACCAACGGTAGCCTTGCAAGCTGCCAGCACCTTGCGCAATTCGCCTGAAGGCAACTTGATGATTGCATACTTATCTTCACGCGAAGAGAGTTGTGCAAACACACCTGCCGAACGAACCATGCAAGCACCCTGACCCGGACGAAGCTCAATGTTGTGGATGAGCGTACCCAGAGGAATGTTTGCCATCGGAAGGGCGTTACCTACTTCAGGAGCAGCCTCTGCTCCCGACATAACCGTTTGACCTACTTGCAGTCCATTAGGTGCAAGAATATAACGCTTCTCGCCATCAGCATAGAACAAGAGTGCGATACGAGCCGAGCGGTTAGGATCGTACTCAATCGTCTTTACTGTTGCGGGTACACCGTCCTTGTTGCGTTTGAAGTCAATTACACGATATTTCTGCTTGTGTCCGCCGCCGATATAACGCATGGTCATCTTACCAACATGGTTTCGACCACCCGTTTTGCGCTTACCAAACACAAGAGATTTCTCCGGTGCACTTGCGGTAATTGTCTCAAATGCGCCGATAACTTTGTGTCGTTGCCCCGGTGTAGTGGGCTTAAATTTACGTACAGCCATCTTTAGATATTGCTATAAAAATCGATTGTTTCACCTTCTTTCAATGTCACGATAGCTTTCTTGTAAGCCTGTTGTGCACCACGCAGCAAACCGCTCTTGGTATAGCGTTGTTTTACTTTGGGAGCAACAATCAGGGTATTTACATCCACTACCTGAACATTGTACATTTCTTCTACTGCCTTCTTGATTTCTACCTTATTGGCAGTACGCTCTACGCGAAAACCATAACGATTCAACTTTTCGCCTGCAGCGGTCATTTTCTCCGTAACGATCGGTTTGATAATAATTGCCATAGTGAACCTCCTTAAGCGTTAAAAGTTGCCTCAATAGCAGCAGCCGAAGCCTCGGTCAAAACTACTACATTCGCGTTCATGATTGTATAGGTATTCAGCTCGTTTACAGAAACGATATTGGTTTTCTGCAAGTTAGCAGCCGACTTGCAAGCGTTCTCGTTCGCACCGTCCAGCACGAAGAGTACTTTCTTGCCGGCAACCTTCAAGTTGTTCAGAACCTCAATCATTGCCTTGGTCTTAGGAGCCTCAAAAGAGAGTGCGTCCAATACAATGAGTTGGTCTTGTTTTGCACGAAGGCTGAGAGCCGACTTACGAGCCAATTGTTTTACTTTGCGGTTGAGTTTGAACTCATAGCTGCGAGGTACGGGACCAAAGATGGTACCACCACCAACGCGAACCGGAGATTTCATATCGCCCGGACGAGCGCCACCGCCGCCCTTCTGACGGCCCAACTTACGAGTAGAGTGAGCATTTTCGCTACGCTGTTTAGCCTTGGCTGTACCCTGACGGTTGTTAGCCAGATATTGCTTAACATCCAAGTAGATAGCGTGGTCGTTAGGCTCGATAGCGAAGATAGTGTCGTTGAGGACAATCTTCTTGCCGGTTTCTTTGCCAGCCTGATTCAAAATACTAAGTTCCATAACACTAATTACTTGTTGATAACGACGATAGAATTTTTAGCGCCCGGAATACTACCCTTGACCATAATCAAGTTGTACTCAGGGATAACTTTGAGAACAACAAGGTTCTGAACCGTAACACGGTCTTGCCCCATGTGACCACCCATACGAGTACCGGGGAACACACGGCTAGGATATGCACAAGCACCAACAGAACCCGGCGCACGCAGACGGTCGTCCTGACCGTGTGTAGACTGACCTACACCACCGAAACCGTGGCGTTTTACAACACCCTGGAAACCTTTACCTTTCGATGTACCAATAACATCCACATACTGGTTCTCTTCGAATACATCAGCAACGGTGATGGTATCACCCAATTTGAGTTCCTTGTCGAACTCTTCAAATTCAGCGAGGTGACGCATCGGTTGTACCCCTGCGGCCTTGAAATGACCTGCTTCAGCCTTGTTGGTGTGCTTCTCGCTCTTCTGCATGAAGCCAACCTGAACAGCCTGATAGCCGTCTTTTTCTACGGTTTTCAATTGGGTAACAACGCAAGGACCTGCCTCGATGACGGTGCATGGGATATTCTTACCATCAGCACCGAATACGGAAGTCATTCCGATTTTCTTTCCTAATAATCCTGGCATTTTTGCTAAGTTGTTAGTTTTATTAATTTGTTTTCCGCTCTCGCCCGCGGACCGGACACCTTCACCCGAAGATTACTTGGTCGAGTAGCCGAGGGAAGCGGTTGTTTTGATAATTGACAATTGTGTAACGGCCAATGCAATTAAATAAGGGAATGGGACAAAATAGAGAGGAGATCCCAATCGCTTATGCCTTAATCTCTCTTATGCCTTAATTTCTACTTCCACACCGCTGGCCAGTTCGAGTTTCATCAGAGCCTCGATGGTCTTGGGGTTAGCATTGTAGATGTCGATAAGACGCTTGTACGAAGAGAGCTCGAATTGCTCACGACTCTTCTTGTTTACGAAGGTCGAACGGTTTACCGTGAAGATACGCTTGTGGGTAGGCAATGGAATAGGACCACTGATAACTGCACCCGTAGCCTTAACGGTTTTAACGATTTTCTCAGCCGACTTATCAACCAAATTGTGGTCGAAAGATTTCAGTTTGATACGAATTTTTTGACTCATGTCAGTAATAAAATATATTTTGTTATGTACATTCAAGAGCAGAGCGCGAAGAGCCTAAAGAGTCATTTGCTTAGAACAACTCGCTCTCCACTCAAAAAGAGTTTTCTAAAAACGCTATTTATCCAAATGCAATTTTCTAATTGCTACTAGCTAAATGTTATTCTCTAAGCACCATTAGCCAATCGCATTTTTTCTAAACGCTATTTTCCAAACGCCATAGCTAATCGCTATAACTAATCGCTATTTTCCCGAAGCAGTCCCGAAGGAACTCCCATAAAACGCCAAAGTTTTACCTCTGTATTACCGAAGTTTCACCCCCGTATCACCGAAGACTCGCCTTAGAAACGCCAAAGTATCACCCTACAGACACCGAAGTATCAACCCGGAAGTGCCGAAGTATCAACCCTAAAATGTCAAAGATTCACCTTAGGAACACCCAAGAAGTCCTAAAGACCAACCCCGCTAAACATAGCGATGGTATGCGTGCAGCACCTCACAGTGCCGCACGCATACCCCACAAAAATTATACCAAATCAGCACGACCACCGCATTCAGTAAGCACTGTCTTAGCTATTGCGCTCGAAACAGCCTCATAATGCGAGAATTCCATGCTCGAAGTCGCACGACCCGAAGTGATGGTACGAAGGGCGGTTACATAACCGAACATCTCGCTCAAAGGCACTTTTGCCTTTACGATACGAGCACCGGTACGCGCTGTATCCATACCCTCAACCTGTCCACGACGCTTGGTCAAGTCACCGATGACATCACCCATGTTCTCTTCCGGTGTTACCACCTCTACCTTCATAATAGGCTCCATGAGAACCGGTTTAGCCTTAACGCAGGCGTTCTTGAATGCCATCTGTGCGCAGACCTCGAACGACAACTGGTCAGAGTCAACGGGGTGGAAACTACCGTCGATAACAGTTACCTTCAGTTGGTCAACGGGATAGCCAGCCAATACACCATTCTTCATAGCGGCTTGGAAGCCCTTCTCGATAGACGGGATATACTCCTTAGGAATGTTACCACCCTTCACCTCGTTAACGAACTGCAGGCTGCCTTCGAACTCAGGGTCAGCGGGCTCAACGCGAACGAACATATCCGCAAACTTACCACGACCACCGGATTGCTTCTTATAGGTCTCACGGAGTTCAACAGGCATCGAGATGGCCTCGCGGTATGCTACCTGGGGACGACCTTGGTTGCACTCTACCTTGAACTCACGCTTCAGACGGTCAATAATAATCTCGAGGTGCAATTCACCCATACCCGAGATAACGGTTTGACCCGTTTGCTCATCGGTCTTAACGGTGAAGGTCGGGTCTTCCTCGGCCAACTTCTGCAGACCTACGCCGAGTTTGTCGAGGTCAGCTTGGCTCTTCGGCTCAACCGATACACCAATCACAGGTGCTGGGAACTCAATAGACTCCAATACGATAGGCTTTTCCTCGTCACAGAGGGTATCACCGGTACGGATATCCTTAAAACCTACGCCTGCTCCAATATCACCTGCGGCGATGAAATCAACCGGGTTCTGGTGGTTTGAGTGCATTTGGAAGATACGCGAGATACGCTCCTTCTTGCCCGAACGGGGGTTGTAAACATACGAACCTGCCTCCAACTTACCGGAATATACACGGAAGTAGCAGAGACGACCTACATACGGGTCGGTTGCAATCTTGAAGGCCAAAGCGCAAAGCGGCTCATCATCGTCAGGCTTACGGCTCAGCTTCTCGTCAGTACGAGGATCTGTACCGTCTATCTCCGGGGTATCTAAGGGACTGGGTAGGTAAGCACATACTGCATCCAACATCGTCTGCACGCCCTTGTTCTTGAACGAAGAACCGCAGATAACGGGGAAGATATGCATTGCGATAGTACCCTTGCGGATAGCTGCACGAATCTCGTCCTCGGTGATAGTCGAAGGATCAGAGAAATACTTCTCCATCAACACATCATCAAACTCAGCGCAAGTCTCGAGCATCTTATCACGCCACTCCTCTGCCTCAGCTTGGAGCTCTGCGGGAATATCATCTACCTCGTATTCAGCACCCATGGTCTCATCGTGCCACAGGATAGCCTTCATCTTGATAAGGTCAACTACACCCTTGAAAGTCTCCTCATTTCCAACAGGAATTTGGATAGGGCAAGGAGTAGCACCCAGAACCTCCTTAATCTGACGAACTACATCGAAGAAGTTGGCACCCGAACGGTCCATCTTGTTGATATAGCAGATACGGGGCACATTGTACTTATCAGCCTGACGCCATACGGTCTCCGACTGAGGTTGTACACCACCTACGGCGCACAAAGTCATCACAGCACCATCCAAGATACGCAGCGAACGCTCTACCTCTACGGTGAAGTCCACGTGCCCCGGAGTGTCTATCAAGTTGATTTTGTACTTGTCGCCATTATACGGCCAGTAGGTTGTGGTGGCAGCAGAGGTAATTGTAATACCACGCTCCTGCTCCTGAACCATCCAGTCCATCGTTGCGGCACCATCGTGTACCTCACCAATCTTGTGCGTAAGACCTGTATAATACAGAATACGCTCCGAAGTGGTGGTTTTACCGGCATCGATGTGCGCCATGATACCGATGTTTCTGTTTAATTTTAGATCGTGTTTAGCCATTTGTGTAAACCGTTAGTGTCTAAATTAGAAGCGGAAATGTGCGAATGCACGGTTAGCCTCAGCCATACGGTGCATATCCTCTTTGCGTTTGAAGGCACCACCCTGGTTGTTGTAGGCATCCATAATCTCGGCTGCGAGTTTCTCTGCCATAGAGTGACCGCCACGCTTACGCGCGAACGCGATCATATTCTTCATAGCAATCGAACCCTTACGGTCAGCACGAATCTCAGTAGGCACCTGGAAGGTAGCACCACCAATACGCTTGGATTTTACCTCTACCAAAGGAGTGATGTTGTCGAGGGCCTGTTTCCAGATATCCAAAGCGGTCTTGTCCTCCGACTTTGCTTTCTGTTCTACCAAACCCAGCGCGGTATAGAATACACCATAAGAAGTGTTCTTCTTACCATCGAGCATAAGGTGGTTGACAAACTTAGCCACCATAACCTCTCCATAAACGGGATCCGGAAGGATAACGCGTTTTGTTGGTTTTGCTTTTCTCATTGTTGTTAATTTGTTTGTGTGGTTGCAATCGCTTCAGCCAATTTACTCCTTTGCCTTCGGCTCAATCTATCTCTCACCGATGCAAATTCTTCAACTTTGACTTACTCAACCGAATCAACCCTTGTTAATCGTCCCAAGTATGGGAACTCTTAGTTAGTTAATTTGTTCAGAAACTATCGTTGCAAGAATTACTTCTTAGCTTTCGGGCGCTTAGCACCGTACTTGCTACGACGCTGCAGGCGGTTAGCCACACCTGCTGTATCCAGCGTACCGCGAACAATGTGATAGCGAACACCCGGAAGATCCTTAACACGACCACCACGCACCATTACGATGCTGTGCTCCTGCAAGTTGTGACCCTCACCCGGAATGTAAGCATTCACTTCCTTCTGGTTCGTCAGACGAACACGAGCCACCTTACGCATTGCGGAGTTAGGCTTCTTAGGAGTGGTAGTGTACACACGCACACAAACACCACGACGCTGCGGGCAACTGTCCAATGCAGGGCTCTTGCTCTTGTCGATAAGTTCTGCTCTTCCTTTTCTAACTAATTGTTGAATTGTAGGCATTGTAACTTGTTTTTGTTATTACTGTTAGTTCTTATATCCGCCATTTCAGCCGCATTCAAGCCCGATCCGCACGAGACGAACGGGCACAATACGCCGAAAAAGCATGCAAAGGTACGGCTTTTTTATGATATATGCAAATAAGAGCGTCTGTTTTTCTGCATATTTTTTCATTTCGGGGCTATTTTCGGGGCAGAAGACAATGTTATGAAATACACGAGATTACAGAAAGTTGGTTCGGGAGTGGTTCGGGAAGCAGTCCTAATTTAGGAATTAAGAATTAGAAATTAGAAATGATGAATTGGGAATGATGAATTGGGAATGATGAATTGGGAATGACGAATTGGGAAAGAAGAATTACGAAAGAAAAATTATATACCTCTCCTAAAATCTGCGTGTACTACTCTGAAATAAGACCACCGTTGATCGGGAAGGCTATATTACAGAGGCCTTTCATGACCGCAGACGGTGTTTGTGTTTTTAAAAAACGCACTTGTATTTGCGTGTTTCGTTTTTTTGCAGTACCTTTGCCGTTGCAACCTAAAAGCCGCGGCGGGCGGTCTGCATTTTTTCACCCGCCGCGGGGCAAATTATTTGCGCTTCAAGGTGATGCGCAACTCAAATTTGCCAAATACCCAAATTACACTAATCTTTTGCATAATTATTGTATTTTTTAGGTTGTACAATATGCAGGCACCTGCACGCCTGCTATGTACGTCCCCTTGCCTTTTATTGACAAGCGGGGGCGTTTTTTATTGTGCATACGGGGGGGGGCGTCCTTCGCCCGCTATATAAAAGTTTTGCCTCGTCTTGCATCCAGCCACGCACGCCCTCATGCGCTTTTACATACTTTTTACACCTTTTCGCCCGTCCCTTATGGGCATACTTGGTATTCAGTATTTCGCAGCCTTCTACCCGAATCGCACTACACTTTTTTTTTTGCATACTATTATACTTTTTCGAGTCAGTGGAGGAGTATCCCCTCGGGGGGGTTCGCAAACGCTATAGTTTCCATAGCAGAAACGCTTTTTAGTACTCATCACCGTACTGTCGAGTATGAGAATTTGGATAAAAATGGAAGAGAATAGGGAATATATAAAAACAAAAAATTCATCTCCTTATTTCATTGCAACAATAGTATTTGTATATTTCAAATACGACATTTGGCTATGTCAGAAAAATGATGTACTTTTGCAGATGATTATGGTATAGATGGGCGAAGCGTCGCTCAAAACGATCGTACCATAGCAAAACAAATAACATACGAAAGGCGTTTGCTTGTCGTTTGATTTCTGACCGCTCGAACTTAGCAACTTCAAACAGGAACAGAATGAAAACTAGTAAATGCTTACGAGATGTATATATCTCGCCCATATCGTAGCGTTTTCGCTACGATATGTTGGTGCATATATATGTCCGCGTGGGCTACAATACTTGGTTCTCTTTCCTGTGGGTAATGCTAAGACCTGAGCGGTAGAGAAATACCTTCAAGTATTGTTCCCACGCTTTTTTTGTATATATCCGTCAGGGAACAGCGGAGATATACGCATACCTAATGAGATATTTAGGCAATAAGACATCTATTGTTCAGCATATAACCCATCTTCTTGAGAAACATTCGCTTCTCAATCAGCGCTATACATTCTTTGATGCGTTTTGCGGCACAGGCACGGTGGCCTTTTCCGTTCATAACCTATGCCATATCATCCTAAACGACAATCTACTTTTTGCCACTATTTACGCAAAAGGTCGTATTGTACAAGACCGATGTACTTTTAACACACTCGGCTTTAATCCCATCGAATACTTTAATCAATCCGAACACCTGCGGCAAGGGTTTGTTTATAATAACTATTCGCCTGCGGGTGGCAGGATGTACTTTTCAGAATTCAATGCACAAAGGATAGATTATTTTCGCAATACAATCGAAGAATGGCATACTACAAACGCGATCAACGAGGATGAGTATTGTTATTTGCTGTGTTGCCTAATGGAATCCATAAGCAAAGTAGCCAATGTCGCCGGTGTTTATGGCGCTTTCTTAAAGACATGGGACACAAGGGCTACAAAGCCCATTCTATTTATCAAACCAGAACAGCCAAGCGAGCAAACGCAAGACAACCCATTACAAGTTACAACATGTAACGGCAATATAGAAGAAATAATAGATACCATAGATTGTGATATCCTTTATCTCGACCCTCCCTATACGCATAATTCATACTCTGTGCAGTATCATATCCTCGAAACGATAATTCGCAACGACAATCCTCCACTCACCGGTATTACCGGCGCACGGAAATACAGCAATATGTTCAATCGTTGGTCGAAGAAATACGAGGTGGAGGTCGCATTGGAACGAGTAATCGCCAAAACAAGAGCAAAGCATATCGTTATGAGTTATAGTTCCGACGGCATAATGTCGAAAGACTATATACTCAATGTACTGAAACGCCATTGCTATACTGAAACGATAGAGGCAATGGAAATACCCTACAAACAATACCTAAATTCGAGAGCGCAAAAAGAGGAACAGCATTATGAGTATCTATTTTATGCCCAAAAGAAACCTGCGACCGAAGTTGAGTATTGTTGTCCGCTAAATTATATGGGTGGCAAAACCAATGTAATATCGCAAATACGCCCCTATCTAAACGGCAAAAGCAAATTTCTGGATGTAATGGGCGGTGGATTCAATGTAGGTATAAATGTAACCGGATTTGAGGAGATAAGGCACAATGATATTAATTTTATGGTCAGTGGTCTTTTGCAGATGTTCAGCGATACGCCGACAACCGATATTCTAAAACACATAGACAAGACCATCAAACGATACGGATTGCGAAGTCAAGCACAAGAACCATATTTACAATTACGGAAAGACTATAACGAAAAATACAGAAATACATCACAAGGTAACTTATACCTATACACGACCATTCTCTACGGCTTTCAGCAACAAATACGCTTTAACTCTCACTATGAGTTTAATAACCCTGTAGGGATGAGCGGATATAACGATTCTATCAAAGAGAAAATTGTGTCTTTTTCGAGACGGATTAAAGAACTTGCGCCCATATTTACCACGCTTGATTTTGAAGCAACATTACCATGGATTGATACGAATACATTAGTCTATATAGATCCTCCGTATTTGATTACATTGGGGAGTTACAACGATGGCAAACGAGGCTTTAACGGGTGGAACGAAAACGAAGAAGAGCGACTGCTACACTTTATTGACCAATGCTACGAACAAGGTGCAAAAATAGTACTCTCAAACATATTGGAATACAAGGGATTAAGCAACAATTTATTAAAAAAATGGTTACTCAGAAACAACGCTGAAATTGTAAATATACCTATTAGAGGACGAAATGAAATACTTGCCATACTATGAAACCAACCTTCACAATACAACGAAAAGGAGCGCAAGACGAACGCTCCACTCCTTTTGATAGAATTCTCACTCCTGAGATTTTGGAAGATATTTGTTTTCGTCTGACAAAGCAACGAAGATACGACATCAAATGGATTGAGAAACGGAATACCGGACGATTAGCGATTCTGGAAACCGACAAGGACAAGTACTATATTACTCTGTCGCCTTCTGGCAGAGTAGTCTCAAGAAACTCCTATTTTCAAAGTGTCCCCACTGCATTCTCCAGATACATGGATGACTCATCTGTTTTACCAAAGAGCAAACACTTCTGCTTCTATTTTTTGCCTTGGGAGGGGAATAATAAAACTCTCTATATGCGTTTTTTCTACCGTGTATTATCTACCGTTGGAGTTCATTTCATAAATCCAGACAAAGGATTGGCAGGTATTATATATTCTCCATTTCAAACAATCAAAGAGATAATATCCGTACGAAACAAAAACAGAGAGAAAAATAGAGCCAACAACTCCACATACATAACGGACGAAGGGAAAAGCTATCACATATACGGCAAGACTTTTGGCGCAAACCAAAAAGAAACCACCATGCTATGTATGGCTATATGCAAAGTGTCAGATAAGCCTGTCATTCTTTTCCAAATCACGGATAACGACAGCAAACAATTAAGCCAAAAAGATGTATCAACCATAGAAAAATATGCTCAAATATGGGAAACTCAACCTATAAGCATATTAGACGATTGCTGTGAATTTATCAAGCAGGAGGATGACGCTATTACGCCTATTCAGCAGGAGGGTTCGTTAAGAGACCCACGCTTTATTTACAATTTACTCGAAAAAAGTAATGGGCACAAACGATGTGCATTATGTTCGTGTGAGATTGACGGTATTATTCAAGGTGCGCATATATATCCGGTGGCAGCAATAAAGAAACGCACGGATTTAGAATACAAAGATCGCCTACAATTAGCGACGGATAAAGATAATGGGTTATGGCTGTGTGAGAATCATCATAAATTGTTTGATAGAGCATTGATTTATTTCATAAATGGCGAAGTCTCGTACAATAAAACACTGGATGACAACAGTATCGCATTTATCAAAAAAATAACAACGGAATCAAGGTTAAATAGTAAAATTTATAATGCGCGTATGCAAAAGTTCTTTTCTTGGCGAGAGGAGGTGTACGCAGATTTATAAACCTTGCTCCCCATGCATTCACTCTTCGAAACTTCACTCTCTGTAAATTTTCTTTACAACCACACACTCCGTCTCGGTAAATTTTCTCTGCGGCCGCACACTCTGTAAAATATAGAAAACAACTTTGCTTTTTAACTCTCTTTGGCTTGCAGGGACAGAAAAAAAGCAGTACCTTTGCAGTCGGATTCGGGAATAGGCACTACTTCCCTCCGGAGAGCCCAACTCTACAAAGGGATCCAGAAAAACCAACTCTACAAAGGGTCAGAAAACCCAACTTCAAAAAAGGAAAGAGTTATCTCATCCTATAAAAAGACAAGAGTTTTCCACTCTGCCGGCAGGATAATGGACAAAACTGTACGGTAGTTACAAAAAGGAAAGAGTTTTTCCGCTCTATAAAACAGGAAAGAGAACCTCACTCGATAAACAGGTAACATGGTACAAAAAGGAGACAACAGCATTCTAACGGAACGCCGCAACTTCAACACAGGGTGTAACTACCCCACAGGAGTTGTACGCATACCTGCGCTCGTCGATATGCATGTACATTTCCGAGAGCCCGGATATTCTCAGAAAGAGACCATTCTGAGCGGTAGTGCTGCCGCTGCGTCTGCCGGCTACTCCGATGTATTCACCATGCCAAACACCAATCCAGCCCCTGACAGCGTGCAAAGCCTCC
Source organism: bacterium (assembly GCA_963591775.1). Taxonomy (GTDB): domain Bacteria; phylum Bacteroidota; class Bacteroidia; order Bacteroidales; family Paludibacteraceae; genus Colicola. The sequence continues at coordinate 37,530 of CAVATM010000003.1, read as the reverse complement.
AACTGCAACAGGACATTATCGCACGCGACAGCCGTATTGGCATTCATCCCTACGCATGTATCACCCTCGACCGTAAAGGCGAGGGTGAACTCGTTAATATAAGGGAACTTGCACCCCATGTGGTCGGGTTCTCCGACGACGGCTGCGGCGTACAAAGCGAAGAACTGATGCGTCGTGCCCTGGAAGAGTGCGCCGCCGTCGGCAGCATGATAGTAGAACACTGCGAGGTGAACTGCCTGCTGCGAGGCGGCTATATCCACGACGGACTCTATGCGGCACAACATGGGCACAAGGGCATCTGCTCCGAGAGCGAATGGCGAGAGATAGAACGCAATATACGCCTCAGCGAAGAGACCGGCTGCCGGCTGCACATCTGCCACATATCGACCAAAGAGAGCGTCAGCCTAATACGCGACGCCAAAGCACGAGGCGTGCGCGTCACCTGCGAAACCGCCCCGCACTATCTGCTACTGAACGAACTATGCTTGCAAGAAGCGGGGCAATGGAAAATGAATCCGCCCCTGCGGGGCGTCGCCGATCAAATGGCACTCATCGCCGGGCTGCAAGACGGAACGATAGATGTGATAGCGACCGACCATGCGCCCCACACGCAAGAAGAGAAAAGCCGTGGGCTCGCCGGCAGTGCGTTTGGTATCGTGGGCATTGAATGTGCTTTCCCCCTACTCTACACATATCTGGTGCGCACGGGGCTGCTGACATGGGAACGACTGCTCGACGCCATGGCCATCCGTCCGCGCCTGCTGACAGGCCTAAGCGCCGAAGGTTGCTACGCCACATTCGACCTAGACGAAGCTTACGAGATAGACCCGAAACAGTTCCTATCGAAGGGGAAATCGACACCATTCGAGGGATGGAAAGTATATGGGCGATGCGTGGAGAATGTGTATCGGGGGAAAGTGGTACATTCTAATTAAATTAGGAATTATTACAATCAGATAGCAACCGGGGGAGCGTTTTTCGTGAGCATAGCGAGCAAGATTTCTCCTATGCCGCAAGCGGCAAGAAAAAGGGAATAAAATCAGCAAAATAGAATAAAGTATTTATATCACAATCGTTGTAATCTGAAATAAGGGAGTATGAATTGCACCGTTTTTATCATCCAATCCAACGAACAGATAGCGAACCACATATACAAAATGCGGTTGGCAGGGGCGGCAGATGGTATCGAAGCGGGGCAATTTGTCGATATAAGCGTGCCGGGGCTGTTCCTGCGCCGACCTATCTCGGTATGCGATGTGGAAGGCGATGTACTGACGCTGATATACAAAGTGGTAGGCGAAGGGACACGGGCTATGGCAACTATGGCTGCCGGCACGGAACTGAACCTGATGACCTGCCTCGGGAACGGATACAACATAGCCGCTGCCGGCGAACGACCGTTGCTCGTGGGCGGTGGCGTGGGGGTTCCTCCCCTATACTTGCTCGCCAAACAACTGCGGGCGCAAGGGCAGACCGTGCGGGTGATACTCGGATTCAACACCGCCAACGAGGTGTTCTACGAGCAGGAATTCAAAGACCTTGGCTGCGATGTGACGGTAACGACCGCTGACGGCTCACACGGCACACAGGGATTTGTGACGGCTGCACTCGACGGGCAACAAAGTTATTACTACGCTTGCGGGCCAATGCCCATGTTGCGAGCACTGATAGCCGCTGCCGGCACACAAGGTGAAGTGAGCATGGAGGAACGCATGGGCTGCGGATACGGGGTGTGCGTGGGCTGCACCATTCAGACCGCACAAGGGAACAAACGGGTGTGCAAAGACGGACCCGTGTTCGAGGCCGGGAGCCTACTAATATCACCCGTTCATTGTCGGTAATGCTGCGCTGAAACAAATACACGAAAAATTGGTTCAAATATAGGCAAATAAAATTTTTGAGACATAATTGAGCATATTTGTCGAGAAAAAACAAAAATGAGCAAACAGTTGGACATAGAACTGAGCGGGGTTAGGCTGAAAAACCCGATTATACCCGCTTCGGGAACTTGCGGATTCGGCGAGGAATTGAGCGAATGCTACGACCTTAACCGATTGGGCGGCATCGCCTGCAAAGGCACGACCCGAGAGGCTCGCTACGGCAACCCACAACCTCGCATTGCCGAATGCGGCAACTACGGCATGCTCAACGCCGTGGGACTGCAAAACCCCGGAGTGGAGGAAGTGATTCGCCACGAACTGCCTGCCCTGCGCCGCCGATATCAAGGCGCTATACTCGCCAACATCAGCGGATTTTCGATAGACGACTACGCCTACACCTGCGAACGGATAGACCGTGAGAGCAGTGCAGACATACTGGAAGTGAATATCTCCTGCCCCAATGTACACAACGGAGGCATGGCCTTCGGCACAGACCCCAAAGCAGCGGCAGAAGTGGTACGGGCCGTGAAAAGCGTGACGCACAAGCCGGTCTATATGAAACTGTCGCCTAATGTAACGGACATTGTGTCGATAGCACGGGCGTGCGAAGAGGCAGGCGCTGACGGGCTTTGTCTGATAAACACCATGCTCGGCATGCGCATAGACATACGCCGACGCCGCCCCATACTCGCCAACCGCTACGGTGGGTACTCCGGAAACGGAATCTTCCCCGTGGCACTGCGGATGGTCAATCAAGTGGCTATGGCATGCCACCTGCCTATCATCGGCTGCGGAGGGGTGAGTCGAGCAGAGGAGGCGATAGAGATGATGATGGCAGGCGCAACGGCCGTGGAAGTGGGAGCCGCCAATCTGACCAACCCTATGGCAACAGTAGAGATAATTGACCGACTGCCCAGCCTGATGGAGGAACTGGGGATAGAGAACCTTCGGGACATCATCGGGACAGTGAATCGTTAATATCCACGAAAGGCTGCGCTGAAACGGCACTGGAACGATAAAAGAAGGGCAAGTGTTTTTATGGAACAAATACACGAAAAATAATTCCAAATATAGACAAATAATTTTTTGGGGGCGTAGTTGGGTGTATTTGTTGAAAAAGAAACCGTGGGGCGATTACAAATTAAAAACAAAAATTACACATTAAATACAATGGATGTCATTATTGCTTGCGACTTTGCATCGGCAGAAGCGGTTTATCAGTTTCTCGACCAATTCGGTGAGGAACGGCCGTTTGTGAAAATCGGTATGGAACTGTACTACGCAGAAGGACCTGCTATCGTGCGGGAACTCAAAGCGCGAGGACATAAGATTTTCCTCGACCTGAAACTGCACGATATACCCAACACCGTAAAAAAGACCATGGCGGTGCTCTCAAAACTCGATATAGATATGGTCAATCTGCACGCTGCCGGCACCAAAGAGATGATGACGGCTGCCCTCGAAGGACTGACCCGCGAGGACGGAACACGCCCACTGCTGATAGCCGTGACACAACTGACCTCGACCAGCGAGGAGCGCATGCACAGCGACCTGCTCATAGAGGGCAAGATAGGCGATGTGGTGAAACACTACGCCCGTTGCGCCAAAGAGGCAGGACTGGACGGTGTGGTTTGCTCTCCCCTCGAGGCAGGCATGGTGAAAGAGGCATGCGGGGCAGACTTCCTGACCGTGACACCGGGCATTCGCTTCGCCAACGCCAAAGCCGACGACCAGACACGCATTACCACGCCCGCTGACGCACGACGCATCGGGTCGGATTACATCGTAGTGGGACGACCCATAACCGCGGCGGAAGACCCTGTGGAGGCGTACCACAAGTGCGTGAAGGAATTCCTTGGAAAATAAATTAGGGATTAAGAATTATGAATGATATGAAACTAAGCGAGAAAATAGCAAAAGACCTGCTGAAGATACAAGCCGTATTCCTGCGGCCGGAGGAGCCGTTCACTTGGGCTAGCGGCATAAAAAGCCCTATCTACTGTGACAACCGACTGACACTGTCCGACTGCGCCGTACGAAAGGATGTGGAGAACGGACTCGCCGAGACCATCCGCACCTACTACCCTGAAGCAGAGGTACTGATGGGCACATCGACCGCCGGCATTGCACATGCTGCCATCACGGCGACCATACTGGACTTGCCGATGGGCTATGTGCGCTCCGGAGCGAAAGACCACGGACGGCAAAATCAGATAGAAGGCAAACTGCAAGCAGGGCAAAAAGTGGTGGTGGTGGAAGACCTTATCTCGACCGCCGGCAGTTGCATAGAAGTGGTGAACATCCTGCGTGAGGCGGGAGCAGATGTGCTCGGCGTGGTATCGATATTCACCTACGGCATGCAGAAAGGACTCGACCGACTGCAAGAGGCAAACGTGGAAAACCACAGCCTCAGCAACTTGGACGAATTGGTGGAAGTGGCGGCAGAAGAAGGCTACATCCGCCCCGAAGAGAAAGAACAAATACTGCGATTCCGTAACAACCCCAGCGACGAGAGTTGGATAGTGCGACACTGATCGACGGAGATGGTTCGGGAGTGCTTCGGGAACTTGGACAAAATCCTAAGTTTACATTAGAAGTGCGAGATTTTTTAATGGAACAAATAGGGGGCAAGTATAGGACAAATAGAATTCACTAAAAGACCATTATATTTCAGTGAACAAATATGATCAAATATAGGACAAATAGACTCCATTAATTCATAATTCGTAATTAGAATAGTTCCTCTACAAATTCGTAATTCGTAATTTATAATTCATAATTAGAAGTTATGCGTCATTTATTAGACCCTACCGACCTCACAACGGCGGAGATTGACCAAATTATCAATCGGGCTCTCGACATCATTGCACACCCTGCAAAATATGCCGATGTGTGCCGTGGCAAGAAACTCGCTACGCTTTTCTACGAACCCAGCACACGCACACGCCTCAGTTTTACCGCTGCGATGATGGAATTGGGCGGGAATGTACTCGGCTTCTCCGATGCCAAATCAAGTTCGGTGAGCAAAGGCGAGACCGTGGCTGACACCGTGCGGGTGGTTTCCTCGTTCGCCGACATCATTGCCATGCGGCACTACAAAGAGGGTGCGCCGCGTGTGGCCAGCGAATACAGCCGCATTCCCGTTATCAATGCGGGCGACGGCGGACACTCGCACCCGACGCAAACTATGACCGACCTGCTGACCATTCGCCGAGAACTGGGACGCTTCGACCACCTGACCATCGGGCTATGCGGCGACCTGAAATACGGACGCACCGTCCATTCGCTCATCAAAGCCATGCGACGCTACGAGGGAACGCATTTTGTGCTTATCTCACCCGCTGAACTGCGCCTGCCCGACTATATGAAGCAAGAACTGGGCGACCACTACACAGAGGTGCAGACCCTCGAAGAGGCAATGCCGATGGTAGATGTACTCTATATGACGCGCGTACAACAAGAGCGATTTGCCGACGCTGACGAATACGAACGGCTGAAGGATGCGTTCATTCTCGACACAGACAAGATGGCACTCGCCAAAAAAGATATGATTGTACTCCACCCGCTGCCCCGTGTGAACGAGATAAGCATAGAGGTGGACGACGACCCGAGAGCCGCCTACTTCCGCCAAGTGGAGAACGGCAAATATGTGCGTATGGCGCTGATATACACGCTGCTCAACTGGCAAAACGAAAATCTGCCCAAGCCCGAAACACACCTGTCGGAACAATGCTGCCACAACGACCGCTGCATTGCCACCACCGAACCCGTGGCACACAAGGTATATACAGACAGCGAGGGACTGACCCGCTGCTGGTACTGCGACCATCTGGTGTGAGAATAGAGTTGAGCGTCGGTTCGACGAACAACGCATAAACAGATAACCCCATAAACGAACAAACGGATAAACCACAAAAATATGTCATTACTTACTGAACGCGTCCTGCAAGAAGGACTTACCTTTGACGACGTACTGCTCGTCCCCGCCTATAGCGAAGTGCTGCCCCGTGAGGTATCGCTCGCCGGTCAATTCTCTCGCCATATTGCGCTCAACATCCCTGTCGTATCTGCCGCTATGGACACCGTGACGGAATCGACCATGGCGATAGCAGTGGCTCGAGAAGGCGGTATCGGCGTGATACACAAGAACATGTCTATCGCCCAACAAGCCGCTGAGGTGCGCCGTGTGAAGCGTTCAGAAAACGGACTGATTTCCGACCCGATCACCATCACCGCTGACCGCACCGTAGGCGATGCGCTGCAGATGATGCACGACAACCATATCGGCGGCATCCCCGTGGTGGACAAGGACAACTACTTGGTGGGCATCGTGACAAACCGTGACCTAAGATTTGAGCAAGACATGGCACGCCCTATCGATGAGGTGATGACCAAAGAGAACCTTGTGACCATAGAATCGACCTCGACGGAGGTGGTGATGGAAGCACTGCAGGCGCATCGGGTAGAGAAACTGCCCGTGGTGGACAAAGAGGGACACCTGCGGGGGCTGGTCACCTACAAAGACATAACCAAACTGAAGGATTTCCCCAATGCCTGCAAAGACAGTCAGGGACGGCTGCGCTGTGCAGCGGGTGTGGGTATCACGCCAGACTTTATGGATCGTGTGGATGCGCTGGTGGCAGAAGGTGTGGACGCCGTCGTACTGGACTCGGCACACGGACACTCGAAGAATATCGTACATGCGCTGCGCACCATCAAAGATAAATACCCCGAACTGGATGTGGTAGTGGGCAACATTGCCACGGCAGAAGCTGCCAAATATCTGGTGGAGAACGGCGCTGACGGCGTGAAAGTAGGTATCGGGCCGGGCTCTATCTGCACCACACGAATCATTGCAGGCGTAGGCGTACCGCAACTGACGGCGATTTTCGACTGCGCCAAAGCCATTGCAGGAACGGGCGTGCCCGTGATTGCCGACGGCGGACTGCGCTACTCGGGCGATGTGGTCAAGGCACTGGCGGCAGGCGGCAACTGCGTGATGTGCGGCTCGATGTTTGCCGGCACAGAAGAGGCTCCGGGCGACACCATTATCTACAACGGGCGTAAATTCAAATCGTACCGTGGTATGGGCTCGATAGATGCCATGAAAGCAGGCTCAGCAGACCGATATTTCCAAAGCAAGGAACAAAATATCTCGAAACTCGTACCCGAAGGCATCGTAGGACGCGTGCCCTACAAAGGCACCGTGAGCGAGACTATCTACCAACTGCTGGGCGGGTTGCGCTCGGGCATGGGCTATGTGGGCGCACACAACCTTGCTGAACTGCAACAAGCCAAATTTGTGCGTATCACGGCTGCCGGCGTAACCGAAAGCCACCCGCACAATGTGACCATCACGGCAGAGACCCCCAACTACTCACGTAACGAGTAAGACTACTATGCAGAAAATCATTATATTAGACTTTGGTTCACAGACCACGCAACTCATCGGGCGACGGGTACGCGAATTGGACACCTTCTGCGAGATAGTGCCCTACAACAAGTACCCAGAGGACGACCACGATGTGATTGGCGTCATCCTGTCCGGCTCGCCGCTGAGCGTGTACGCCGACGATGCGTTCCTTGCAGACCTGAGCCGACTGCGTGGGCGGCTGCCGATACTCGGTATCTGCTACGGAGCGCAATACATGAGCCATATCTACGGCGGAAAAGTGGAGAGCGCCGGCACACGCGAATACGGGCGGCAGAACCTGCGCTATGTGGATACCAACTGCCCGCTGTTCTGCGGGTTTGAGGCACACTCGCAAGTGTGGATGTCGCACGGCGACAGCATTACCCGTGTACCCGAAGGAGCGCAAGTGGTAGCCTCAACCGAGACCGTCGAGAATGCAGCCTACTATATCGCTGCCCCCGAAGGCAATGCGGCTGCACCTATATTCGGCACGCAATTCCACCCCGAAGTATTCCACACGCTGCAAGGCACCCTGCTGTTGCGCAACTTTGTGGTGGGCGTATGCGGCAGCCGACAAGAATGGAGCGCAGACGCCTTTGTAGAGACGACCATCCGTGAAGTCCGCGAGCAGATAGGCAGCGACCGTGTGATACTCGGGCTGTCGGGCGGAGTCGATTCGTCGGTGGTGGCTGTGCTGCTACAGAAAGCCATTGGCAACCAACTGACCTGTATCTTTGTGGACCACGGTATGCTGCGCAAGAACGAGTTCCACGATGTGATGCGGGACTACGAATGCCTCGGGCTGAATGTGGTGGGCGTGGATGCATCGGACAAATTTCTCGGCGACCTGGCAGGCGTGCGAGAACCCGAACAGAAACGCAAAATCATCGGGCGTGACTTTGTGGAGGTATTCAACGAACAAGCCAAACGCATCATTGCGGCTAACGACGGGCAAGAAAGCCCCGTGCGCTGGCTGGCACAGGGAACGATCTACCCCGACCGTATCGAGTCGCTCAACATAACGGGAAAAGTCATCAAGAGCCACCACAATGTAGGCGGGCTGCCCAAAGAGATGAATCTGCAACTCTGCGAGCCGCTGAAATGGTTGTTCAAGGACGAAGTGCGCCGTGTGGGGCGTTCGCTGGGTATGCCGGAGCATCTGATTACACGCCATCCGTTCCCGGGCCCCGGGTTGGCGGTGCGCATATTGGGCGACATCACCCGTGAGAAAGTGCGTATTCTGCAAGACGCTGACGATATTTTCATTCGTGGGCTACGCGAATACAAGGTGCGTCTGAGCGGCGAAGAAGCTCGTGCAGTGCTGGCCGCAGGCGTGCCCGCCGATATGCAAAATGGAGAGATAGAGGTAAGTCTCTACGACCAAATCTGGCAAGCAGGGGCTATCCTGCTGAGCGATGTACGCAGCGTGGGCGTTATGGGCGACGAGCGCACCTACGAGAACCCCGTGGCGCTGCGTGCCGTCACCTCGTCGGATGCCATGACCGCCGATTGGGCACACCTGCCATACGATTTTATGGCAAAATGCTCGAACGACATCATCAATCATGTGCAGGGCGTGAACCGTGTATGCTACGATATTTCCTCCAAACCACCCGCAACCATTGAGTGGGAGTAGGCTAATTACGAATTACGAATGAATAGTATCGTGGGGCTACACACGAAACCTAATTCGCTTATAAAATTGCACATTTACAAATTTACAAATTATACACCTATGAAGGTCGGAGTAATTATGGGGAGCACCTCGGATTTGGAGGTAATGACCCCCGCCATCAAAACCCTTGAAGAATTTGGAATCGACGTAGATAGGCGCGTCATCAGCGCCCATCGTGCGCCGCACGCCCTGATGGAATGGGCAGAAACGGCTCGCGAACGAGGCCTGAGCGTTATCATTGCCGGAGCAGGCGGAGCAGCCCATCTGGCAGGTGTCATTGCCGGACTCACCACGCTGCCCGTCATCGGCGTACCCGTCCGCTCGAAGACCCTTGACGGACTGGACAGCCTGCTGAGCATGGTACAGATGCCGAGCGGTATCCCTGTGGCGTGCGTCGCCATCGACGGTGCGAAAAATGCGGCACTGCTCGCCATTGAGATGCTGGCACTGACCGATGAGGAACTGCTGCACCAACTGGAAGAGTTCCGCCGCAAACAAACCGAAAAGATTCTTCAAACCACTATCTAACAGACAATTATCAACTCCCATGGCAAACTATCGTATCTTTGTCGAGAAAAAAGAAGCGTTCCGCATTGAGGCAGAGAGCCTGCGTCAGGAACTCAACGAGAACCTGCAACTCCACCTGCAGCAACTGCGCTACCTCTGCGTCTATGACCTGTTCGGATTCACGCCGGAACTGTTGGAGCAGAGTCGTTACAGCGTCTTTGGCGAGCGTGTGACAGACACCGTTGCTGACCAATGCGACCTCGCAGACAAACGGTATCTTGCCGTGGAGTTCATCCCCGGGCAGTTCGACCAGCGTGCCTCGTCGGCGGTCGATTGCGTGCATCTGATTGACCCTGAGGCGGCTATTGAGATTCGTAGTGCCCGCCTGCTCATCTTCGACGACACGCTCAGCGATGAGGATTTTGCCCGCATACGCCATTACTATATCAATGCCGTAGAAGCACGGGAGAAAGACCTGTCCCGCCTGGAGCAGATTCAGCACGCCGACATCAAACCGCTCGCCACGCTGGACGGATTCACCGACATGGCTAAGGCGGATTTTGCGCCCTTCTGCAAGCAATGGGGGCTGGCAATGAATGCGGACGACCTGTGCGAGGTGGTGAAATACTTCCGCCACGAGCACCGCAACCCTACCGAGACCGAACTTCGTATCTTGGACACCTACTGGTCTGACCACTGCCGCCACACCACTTTCACGACCATTCTGGAGCATATTCGTATCGACGACTCGTTCATGCGTGACGAGTTGGAGGATACGCTTGGTCTGTTCCACACGATCCGCAAAGAACTCAAACGAGAGCAGAAGCCGCTCTGCCTGATGGAGTTGGCGACTATTGGTGCTCGCTACCTGCGCAAGAAAGGGCTGCTCGACGATATGGAACAGAGCGAAGAGAACAACGCCTGCTCTATATTTATTGATGTGGATGTGAACGGACAGCAAGAGAAATGGCTGCTTCAGTTCAAAAACGAGACCCATAACCACCCGACCGAGATTGAGCCTTTCGGCGGCGCAAGCACCTGCTTGGGCGGTGCCATTCGTGATCCGTTGTCGGGTCGTGCGTATGTCTATCAGGCCATGCGCGTGACCGGTGCGGGCGACATCTATGCCCCTGTTTCGGACACCTTGGCGGGCAAACTGCCGCAGCGGGTCATCTCCCGCAAAGCCGCAGCAGGCTACTCCTCTTACGGCAACCAGATAGGTCTCGCCACCACCCATGTGCGGGAAATTTACCACCCTGCCTACACCGCCAAGCGTCTCGAGGTAGGCGCTGTGGTCGGAGCAGTGCGTGCCGATGCCGTGCGCCGCGAATCGCCCGCAGCAGGTGATGTCATTCTGTTGCTCGGTGGACGCACCGGCCGTGATGGTATCGGTGGTGCTACCGGCTCGAGCAAGGAGCATACCGAGGCATCGCTGGAGTCGTGCGGTTCGGAGGTGCAGAAAGGCAATGCCCCCGAGGAGCGCAAGTTGCAACGCCTCATGCGTCGTGCGGAGGCGACCCGCCTTATCAAAAAATCGAACGACTTCGGTGCTGGCGGTGTCAGCGTGGCTATCGGCGAGTTGGCGGACGGACTGGACATCTATCTCGACCGTGTGCCGACCAAATATGCGGGGCTCAACCCAACAGAATTGTCTATTTCCGAATCGCAGGAGCGCATGGCCGTCGTGGTCGAAGCCAAAGACCGTGAGGCTATGGAACGCCTTTGCCGACAAGATAATATCGAAGTAACCTATGTGGCGGATGTGACCAACACGGGTCGTATGCGTCAGTACTACAAGGGTACGCTCGTGGCAGACCTGAAGCGTGAGTTTATCGACAGCGCTGGTGCCAAGCATTATGCCGATGCCACCATCAACGCCGTGGATCGACACGACCCCTTCCGTCGCACAATGGCGGGCAACACGCTCATGGAGCAATTTGCAGCCGACCTGGCCGACCCCAATGTGACTTCGCAGAAAGGACTTATCGAAGAATTTGACGCTTCTATCGGCCGCAGCACGGTGCTGATGCCTTTCGGTGGCGCACGCCAACAAACTGAGACACAGGTGTCTGTGCAGAAAATCCCCACCGACGGCTATACCAACACCGCCTCAATTATGGCATTCGGCTACAATCCGTTCCTGACCGAATGGAGCCCGTACCATGGCGCTGCCTACGCAGTAGTTGAGGCTTGCACCAAGGTCGTGGCTGCAGGTGCCGACTACAGCTATATGCGCTTCTCCTATCAAGAGTATTTCGAGCGCATGACGCACGATCCACACACCTACGGCAAGCCGCTGGCAGCCCTGCTCGGTGCGCTCAAGATGCAGGTGGCTCTCGGGCTTCCGTCTATTGGCGGCAAGGACTCCATGTCAGGCACATTTGAACATATCTCCGTGCCGCCCACGCTGATTGCGTTCGGTATCACCACCATGGGTGCAGACCAAGTCATCTCGCCCGAATTCAAACAGGCAGGGCATCCTGTCTATCTCATCAAGCACACCCCCGAGGCGAACTATATGCCGTCGGTAGAGTGCCTAAAAACCAATTGGGCAAACACCACCGCCGCCATCCATAACGGCACGATTTGCAGTGCCTACGCCATCGGATTCGGTGGTATCGCCGAGGCACTTGCCAAGATGTCGTTTGGCAATGCGCTGGGTGTAGATATCACCCTCAACGAACATTCACTTTTCGACTACCAATATGGTTCGCTGCTCGTGGAGGCGACCCATGTACTGGATATTCCCAACGCTATTCTTTTGGGTCGTGTCATCGATGGCAACGATCTGATTATCAACGGCACGCACCTGTCTCGCACCGAGTTGGAGCAGGCTTGTTGCGCCCCCTTCGAACGTATCTATCCCGCTGCTGTGGCAGCCAAGCACCCCGCTCTTGAGCCGAAAGAGGCAGCTGCAGACGCTCCTCGTACGCCCAAAACTCTGCGTTATGCAGGCGAACCCGTGGCGCACCCGCTGGTCTATATCCCCGTTTTCCCCGGCACCAATTGCGACTACGATTCCGCCAAGGCATGGCGGGCAGCGGGCGCTGAGGTGGAGACCACTATTTTCCGCAATTTGACGGGCGAGGATGTGCTGCAATCCATCGACGAGATGGTGTCGCATATCCGTCGTGCCCATATCATTATGCTGGCAGGCGGCTTCTCCGCAGGTGACGAGCCCGACGGCAGCGGCAAGTTCATTGCCTCCGTGCTGACCAACGAGAAGGTGTCGGCTGCTATCGACGACCTTATCTCGCGCGGCGGTCTTATCTTGGGCATCTGCAACGGTTTCCAGGCACTCATCAAGAGCGGTCTGCTCCCATACGGAAAGACCGGCACCGTTACGCCCACCTCGCCCACGCTGTTCCGCAACGACATCAATCGCCATGTCTCTCAGATGGTTACGACCACTGTGGCAAGCACCGAGAGCCCGTGGTTGCAAGGTATGTCTGTGGGCGATATGCACACGATCGCCGTCAGCCATGGCGAGGGCAAGTTTGTCGTCTCGGAGGCAGAGGCAGCCGCCCTGTTCCACAACGGACAGGTAGCTTTCCGTTATGCCGACCCCGCTACGGGCAAGCCGACCCTTCATGCGCCCGAGAACCCCAACGGTTCGTATTACGCCATCGAGGGTATTCTCTCGCCCAACGGCCAAATTCTCGGTAAAATGGGACATACCGAGCGATTCGAGACCAATGTCTTTAAGAATATCCGGGGCGAGAAGCGGCAGCCGTTGTTCGAGAACGCCGTCCGCTACTTCTCTAAAATCTAAGTTCTCAATTCTAAGCACTAAACAAACAACTAAATATGGCACAACATTACGAAGCAGCAGGCGTCAATCTCGAAGCAGGTTACGAGGTCGTCAGCCGTATCAAATCGCATGTCAAATCCACCGCTCGCTTGGGTTCTATGGGCGGTATCGGCTCATTCGGCGGTATGTTCGACCTGAGCGCACTTCATATCAAAGAGCCCGTTTTGGTATCGGGCACCGACGGTGTCGGAACGAAACTGAAATTGGCATTTGCGCTCGACAAGCACGACACCATCGGTATCGACGCTGTGGCCATGTGCGTCAACGATGTGTTGGCACAAGGGGCTGAGCCGCTCATTTTCCTCGACTATGTGGCCATAGGTCATAACATCCCCGCCAAGGTGGAGGCTATCGTGGCAGGCGTGGCAGAAGGTTGCCGCCAAGCAGGTTGTGCCTTGGTCGGTGGCGAGACGGCAGAGATGCCGGGCATGTATGGCAACGGCGAGTATGATATTGCCGGCTACACAACGGGTGTGGTTGAAAAATCGAAACTGATTGACGGCAGCCGTGTGGCTGCGGGCGATGTGTTGGTGGGTATTGCCTCCACGGGCGTACATTCCAACGGGTTCAGCCTCGTGCGCAAAATCATTGCAGACGCTCAACTTGATTTGAATACTGTCTATCCCGAATTGGACGCACATAAGACCCTCGGCGAGGTGTTACTTACCCCAACGCAAATCTATGTACGCCAAGTATTGGAGGTCATCCATCGCCTCGATGTACACGGCGTAGCGCACATCACGGGCGGCGGCTTCGACGAGAACATTCCTCGTATCTTGCACGATGGGCAGGGTATCGAAATCAAAGAGGGCTCTTGGGACATCCTTCCCGTCTTCCGCTGCTTGGAGCAATGGGGACACATCCCACACCGTGAAATGTTCAATATATTTAATATGGGTATCGGCATGGTGCTGGCAGTCCGTGCCGACGAGGCGGACGAGGCGATAGCCATTCTGTCCGAGCAGGGTCTTCGTGCCTCGGTCATCGGCCGCATTGTCGAGGGCAAGGGCGTAACCATCTTATAATCAAACGACGATGAAGCGACTGGCGGTATTTGCGAGCGGACGAGGGAGCAACTTCGAGGCCATTGTATCGGCGTGCGAAAGCGGCCGTTTGGAGGCAGAAGTGGTGCTGTTGGTCTGCGACCACCCGGAGGCGGAAGTAGTGGCTCGAGCCCGTGCGCATAATGTACCGTTTTTCGCCTTTTTCCCGAAGGAGTACCGAAGCAAGTCCGATTATGAGCAGGAGATTTTGGCTCGATTGCAGCAGGCTGCCCCTGACCTCCTCTGTTTGGCGGGCTATATGCGCCTTCTCTCGGAGGTACTTCTCACGCCCTATTGCGGACGCATCATCAATATCCACCCCTCTCTCTTGCCTGCCTTCAAGGGTGCACACGCCATCGAGCAGGCTATGTCATACGGGGTCAAGGTGTATGGTGTCACTATCCACTATGTAGATGCCTCTATGGATGGCGGGCGCATCATCGCACAACAGGCCATCCCCTACGATGGGAGCGACCTTGCCGAACTAACGGATCGGCTACACACCATCGAACACGAACTCTATATTCAAACAATACATAAACTGCTATTATGAGAGCATTAGTTAGCGTAAGCGACAAGACGGGACTCGTTCCCTTTGTACAAGGTCTGAAACAATGTGGTTGGGACATCATCGCCACGGGCGGCACCCAACGCCTTCTCGAGGAGGCGGGTATCCCCACCATCGGTATCTCCGAGGTGACGGGTTTCCCCGAAATCTGCGATGGTCGTGTCAAGACCCTCCACCCCAAGGTGCATGGTGCTTTGTTGGCACGCCGTGATGTGCCGAGCCATTTGCAGGCGCTCCGTGAGAACGGCATCGAATTCATCGACCTTGTCTGCGTCAATCTCTATCCGTTCCGTGAGACCATTGCCAAAGAGGGCACGACCATGGCGGAAGCTATCGAAAAGATTGACATAGGCGGCCCGTCCATGCTCCGCTCAGCGGCCAAGAACTACGACGATGTTACCGTCGTTTGCGACCCGTCGGACTACGACCGTGTGCTTGCCGAGATTCGCGAGAGCAGCCACACTTCGCTCGACACGCGTCTGCAGCTCTCTGCCAAGGCCTACACCCACACCGCCGAGTACGACTGCTGTATCGCCACCTATATGCGCGAGAAAGCCGGCCTCAACGAGAAATTGTTCCTTGAATACGACCTCAAGCAGACGCTCCGTTATGGTGAAAATCCCCACCAGCAGGCCAAGTTCTACGCGGCTCAGCAGTCTGTTCCTTTCTCTCTTGCCACAGCCAAGCAGTTGCAGGGAAAAGAGATGTCTTACAACAACATACAGGACGCAGCAGCCGCCCTCAATATCGTGCGCGATTTCTCCGAGCCGTGCTGCGTAGCGCTCAAGCACATGAACCCGTGCGGTGCGGCTGTGGCTGACACCATCGAGGAGGCATGGCAGAAGGCTTACGAGTCCGACAAGGTATCCATCTATGGCGGTATCGTGGTCTGCAACCGTGAGGTGACCGAAACCGTCGCTCTCGGTATGAAGCCCATCTTCCTCGAAATCGTCATGGCACCGTCCTACACCCCCGAGGCGTTGGCAGTGCTTTCCGCAAAGAAGAATCTCCGTGTGTTGGTGGTCGATATGACCCCATCTGACCAACCGCAAAACCAATATGTATCCGTTCCGGGCGGTCTGCTGGTGCAACATCTTGATACACAGATCGAAACCATCACCCCCGAGATGTGCGTCACCGACACCAAACCGACGCCTGCCATGCAGCACGACTTGCAATTTGGTTGGAACATCGTTAAGCATGTCAAATCCAACGCTATCGTAGTCGTTCGTGACGGGCACACGCTGGGCGTCGGAGCAGGCCAGATGAACCGTGTCGGCTCGGCAGAGATTGCGCTCAAAGAGGCACAAGCCGCAGGCTACACCGAAGGATTGATTCTTGCTTCTGACGGATTCCTTCCCTTCGACGACACCGTAGCCCTTGCCGCACAGTACGGCGTTACGGCCATCGTTCAGCCGGGCGGCTCTATCCGTGACAACGATTGTATCGTCAAGGCCAACGAACTCGGTATTGCCATGCTTTTCACCGGTGTACGCCATTTCAAGCACTAAAAATTTATAGCAGTCCCAGAAACACCACGCACACATGAAACACTCCGTTCTTGTCATCGGTAGCGGCGGACGCGAGCATGCCATCGTTCATGCGCTCTCGCTCAGTTCGCAGGTTGGCACTATCTATTGCGCACCGGGCAATGCAGGCATCGCCGAGCAAGCCCAATGCGTACCTATTTCTGACACCGATGTGCCTGCTTTGCTCGCTTTTGCGCAGTCGCACGCCATCGATCTCACCGTCGTCGGCCCCGAAGCCGCTTTGTCGGCAGGCGTCGTCGATGCGTTCCGTGCAGCGGATCTGCCCATTTTCGGACACACCCAAGCGGCCACTGCCATCGAGTCGTCCAAGGAGTTCGCCAAGCGTCTGATGGACAAGTACCATATCCCCACTGCTCACTACCGTTCTTTTAGCGACTTTCCCGAAGCACTCCGCTACCTAGAACAAGGTTCGTTCCCTGTTGTCATCAAGTACGACGGTCTTGCCGCCGGCAAAGGCGTTGTGGTGGCTCAGACGCACGACGAGGCAGAGCAGGCGCTCCGTGATATGTTGTTGTCGAAATCGTTTGGCGACGATCGTGTGCTTATCGAAGACTACCTCACGGGTCCCGAGTTCTCCTTCATGTGTTTCGTCGAGGGCAGCCGAGTCTATCCCATGCCTCTTGCGCAGGACCACAAGCGTGCCCTTGACGGCGACCAAGGTGCCAATACGGGCGGTATGGGAGCCTACACTCCGCTGCCTTTTATCACAAAAGAGGACGAAGCCTTTGCTTTGGAACACATTTTGCGGGCTGCAGCCGAAGGAATGGTAGCCGAAGGTACTCCGCTGACAGGTGTGCTGTATGGCGGCCTGATGAAGACCCCTACGGGTATCCAAGTCATCGAGTTCAACGCGCGTTTTGGCGACCCCGAGACCGAGGTAGTGCTGCCGTTGCTCGACAGCGATGCCTACGAGGTGTTCTATTCCATCGCCACGGGCAAGAGCCTCAGCGAGGTGCGTTTTCACGAGCAAGCCACCGTGGGTGTCGTCATGGCATCTAATGGCTACCCCGCTCACTACAAGAAGGGGTTCCCCATCGCCGGCACGGCTGATTTTGACGGTTTGCTGTTCCACATGGGGACAAAATCCGAAAACGGCCAATTGCTGACCAATGGTGGTCGTGTCCTGATGTGTATTGCCACCGCAGACAGTGTTCGTGAGGCACAGGCCAAGGTCTATCACGAAATCGAAAAAATCCATTGCGACAACTTATTCTATCGAAAAGATATAGCCCACCAAGCCCTATGATTATAGACGGAAAACAAATTTCTCAGTCCATCAAGGACGAACTCAAACTCGAAGTAGCCCAACTCGAGGCGCAGTATGGCCGCCGCCCTCGTCTCGAGGTCATCATCGTGGGCGACAACCCTGCCTCTCGTTCCTATGTGCGTGGCAAAATCAAAGCCACCGAGTACTGTGGTTTCGATGGCGAACTCATCGAGTTGCCCGAGTCGGTCAGCGAAGCAGACCTGCTTGCCGAGATTGCCCGCCTCAACCAAGACGAGCGGGTCGATGGCATTTTGGTGCAACTTCCGCTGCCGAAGCATATCGACGAGCAGAAAGTCATCGATGCTATCTCGCCTGCTAAGGATGTGGACGGATTCCATCCCGAAAATGTGGCTCGCCTCTGGCTTAACGAGCCCTGCATTCTCCCTTGCACGCCCAAAGGTATTATCGTCCTGCTCGAGCGGGCAGGTGTCGAATTGTCGGGCAAGCGTGCTGTGGTCATCGGCCGCAGCAATATCGTGGGCAAGCCCGTTGCCAAGCTGTTGCTTGACCGCAACTGCACCGTCACCATCGCCCATTCCCGCACCCAAGACCTGCCTGTGCTTTGCCGTGAGGCAGACATCGTGGTGGCCGCCATCGGTCGTGCCAAGATGATAACGGCGGACTATATCAAGCCGGGTGCTGCGGTTATCGATGTCGGTATCAACCGCACCGCCGACGGCCATTTGGTCGGAGATGTTGATTTTGAGGCGGTTAAGGACATTGCAGGCTATATCACGCCTGTTCCGGGCGGTGTCGGTCCGATGACCATCACCATGCTCATGCGCAACACCATCGAGTGTTTTCAAAACCGCCAAGCGCATAATTCCTAATTCATAATTATTAATTTCTAATGATCGTATGACGATAGGGACTCCCCTCACAGACACCGCCACCCGTGCGCTCCTGCTCGGTTCCGGCGAACTCGGCAAAGAGATTGCCATCGAACTGCAACGCTTTGGTGTGGAGGTCATTGCTTGCGACAAGTATGCCAATGCCCCCGCTATGCAGATAGCGCACCGCAGCCATGTTTTCAATATGCTCGATGGGGAAGCGCTCCGTCAGGTCGTAGAGCAGGAGCACCCCTCGCTTATCATTCCGGAGGTGGAGGCGATAGCCACCCCCACCCTGCTTGCGTTGGAAAAAGAGGGCTATCGCGTCATTCCGACCGCCAACGCAGCGTTTCTTACGATGAACCGTGAGGCAATACGCCGCCTTGCCGCCGAGCAGTTAGGGCTGCCCACGGCTCGCTATGCGTTTGCCGACACCCACGAAGAATATCTCGCAGCCATCGAGCAAATCGGTATGCCCTGTGTGGTCAAGCCCATCATGTCCTCGTCGGGACACGGCCAATCCACCATCAAGCAGCCCGCTGACATCGAGCAAGCATGGCTCACAAGCCAAGAGGGCGGTCGTGCCGGAGCGGGTCGTATCATTGTCGAGGGGTTTGTACCATTCGACTACGAAATCACGCTGCTCACCGTGCGTCACGCCGGAGGCACGCTTTTCTTGCAGCCCATCGGACACCACCAGGTCAATGGCGACTACCGCGAGTCGTGGCAACCGCAGGCGATGAGCGAAACGGCCTTGCAGAAGGCGCAACACATTGCCCGCCAAGTGACGGATGCGTTGGGCGGCTATGGCATATTCGGTGTCGAGATGTTTATCTGTGGCGACGAGGTCTTGTTCTCTGAGGTCAGCCCTCGCCCGCACGACACGGGTATGGTGACGATGATTAGTCAGGATTTGTCCGAATTTGCGCTCCACGCTCGTGCTATTTTAGGGCTTCCTATTCCCGAGGTTCGTTTCTTTGGTCCTTCGGCTTCTCGTGCGATTGTCATCGAGGGCGATACCAACCGTGTCACCTTCTCCGGACTCGAAAATGCCTTAGCACTCCCGAAGGTAGAACTACGTTTGTTCGGAAAACCGGAGGTAGTCGGCCATCGCCGCTATGGGGTTGTCCTTGCTACGGGTGATACCGTCGCCGAGGCTCTCCAACGCTCCGCCGATGCCCTCGCTGAGATTCAAGTACATATACTCCCTCGCCAATAGTCCCAAAGCCATCGTATTCATTTAGAAATCATATAGAATTCATCTATAATTCACTGAGGACTGCTCCATGCATCCCTACAAATTGTAACTATAACCCCTCAAAACATACAACAAGAACATGATAGACCGTTATTCCCGCCCGCAAATGCGTCAAATCTGGACAGAAGAGAACAAGTTTAATGCCTACCTCGAGGTGGAGATTCTTGCCGCCGAGGCATGGTCCACTCTCGGAGCAGTCCCGAAGGAAGACGCTGCCTTGCTGCGAAAAAACGCCCGTTTCGATGTCAATCGCATTCACGAAATCGAGGAAATCACCCGTCACGATGTCGTAGCATTCACACGGGCGGTCAGTGAGTCGCTCGGCGAAGAGCGCAAGTGGGTACATTACGGACTTACCTCCACCGATGTGGTGGATACCGCCAACGGCTACCTTCTCAAGCAGGCGAACGCTATCTTGCGCAAGGATCTGCAGTCCTTTGTCGCTGTCTTGCGCCGCCGTGCCTACGAGTTCCAATATACTCCCGTCATCGGTCGCACCCACGGTATGCATGCCGATGTCACCAGTTTCGGTCTGAAGTGGGCACTCTGGTACGAGGAGATGCAACGCAATATCGAGCGTTTCGAGATGGCAGCACGAGGCGTTGAGGCAGGCAAACTGTCAGGTGCGGTGGGCAACTATGCCAACATCCCGCCCGAGATACAAGAATATGTCTGCAGCCATCTCGGCATCGAGTCTGCAGCCATTGCCACCCAGGTGTTGGGGCGCGACCGCCACGCCTTCTATATCGCCACGCTTGCCATTATCGCAGGCACGTTGGAGCAGATGGCGCTCGAGGTAAGAAATATGCAGCGCCAAGAGGTGCGTGAGGTCGAGGAGGCGTTCCGCAAGGGTCAGAAAGGCTCGTCTGCCATGCCGCACAAACGCAATCCTATCTCGTCGGAGAACATCTGCGGTTGCGCCCGTGTCATGCGTGGCTATATGTGCACCGCCTCGGAGAACATTGCTCTCTGGCACGAGCGCGACATCTCGCACTCTTCCACCGAGCGTATTGTGTTGCCCGATGCCACCATGTTGCTCGACTATATGTTGAGCCGCTTTGAGGGCATCTTAGACAACCTTGTGGTCTATCCGGAAAACATGCTCCGCAATATCGGTCTGACCCATGGCGCCATCTTCGCACAGCGTGTGATGAACGCCTTGATTGCCAAAGGTTTCGTGCGTGAACAGGCCTACGACCTCGTACAGCCCGTGGCAATGCGCACCCTCATGGAGGGCGGCGAGATGCAGGAGAACCTTAAACACACCCCTGCCATCACCGAACATCTGTCCGCCGAGGAGATAGACCAATGCTTCACGCTGGATTACTATATGAAGCGTGTGGATTATATTTTCAACCGTGTATTCAATCAGTAACCAATCAAAAAATCATACAGATATGCAAACAGTTGATGTCGTATTAGGAATGCAATGGGGCGACGAAGGAAAGGGGAAAATCGTTGATGTACTCGCCGAGCAATACCCTGCCGTGGCTCGTTTTCAGGGAGGTCCCAACGCAGGGCACTCCATCTATTTTGCGGACAAGAGTTTCGTGCTTCATACCGTGCCGTCGGGTATATTCCGTGAGGGGACAAAGAACATCATCGGCAACGGCGTTGTGATAGACCCCATCATTTTGATGGAAGAGATCCACGCCATCGAGGCCATGGGTGTCAATGTGGGCGAGCGGCTCTCTATTGCCAAGCGTGCCAACCTGATTCTGCCGACCCACCGCCTGCTCGATGCAGCGCAAGAGAGCAAGAAGGGTGCTAAGAAAGTCGGCACTACGGGCAAGGGTATCGGTCCTGCCTACACTGACAAAATTGCCCGCAATGGTCTGCGTGTCGGCGACATTCTGCGTCCCGATTTCTTAGACAAGTACAACGCTCTCCGTGAGGCGCACCGAGAACTGCTCGGCGGCATCGAATTGCCTTCGGACGCTGTATGGCTTGCGGCTATCGAGGAACTGCGCCAATTCCCTATCGTGGATAACGAAATCGTTGTCAACACATTGCTCAAAGAAGACAAAGCCATCTTGGCCGAGGGCGCACAAGGCTCGTTGCTGGACATCGACTTTGGCACCTATCCCTTTGTTACCTCCTCGAACACCCTCTGCGCTGGTGCCTGCACAGGACTGGGCATCGCCCCGCAACATATCGGCAAGGTATATGGCATCTTCAAGGCGTACTGCACCCGTGTGGGTGCCGGACCATTCCCGACCGAACTAGAAGACGCAACGGGCGAGACGCTGCGTCAAGTCGGACACGAATTCGGTGCTACCACCGGCCGTCCCCGCCGTTGCGGTTGGCTCGACTTGGTGGCTCTGCGCTACACCTGCATGATGAACGGCACCACCGAACTGCTGATGATGAAAGCCGATGTATTGAACGACTTCGACGAGATACAGGTCTGCGTGGGCTACCGTATGGACGGACACGAAATCGACTTTTTCCCTTACGAGGCGGGAGATGCTGTCATCGAGCCGATTTACAAGACCTTCAAAGGTTGGCAAACGAATATCTCCACTTGCACCACCTACGAGGCACTGCCGCAAGCCCTGAAAGACTATGTGGCATACATCGAGGACTACACAGGCGTGCGTGTAAGTATCGTGTCGGTCGGACCTAACCGCTCAGAGACGATATTCCGCTAAACCACCTCTACCTCGTAGGAAGAGAAACAAAACAAAAAACAGAATCGGGCTACCAAAAGCAAAACGGATGGAACCACTAAAACATGAGTGCGGCGTGGCGATGATACGCCTGCTCAAGCCGCTCGCCTACTATCAGGAAAAATACGGCACTTGGCAGTATGGGCTCAACAAACTCTACCTGCTGATGGAGAAACAGCACAACCGCGGACAAGAAGGTGCGGGGTTGGCGTGCGTCAAAATGCAAGCCGAAGCAGGCGAGGAATATATTTTCCGTGAGCGGGCTTTGGGCAGCGGAGCAATCACCGAGATTTTCTCCGAAGTACAGAAAAAAATCGGCGAATTCGACCCTGCCATGCGCAAAGAACCGACCTACGCCGAGCGCTATGTGCCTTACGCCGGCGAGATGTATCTGGGTCACCTGCGCTACTCGACCACGGGCAAGAGCGGTATATCGTATGTGCACCCCTTCTTGCGCCGCAACAACTGGCGGGCACGCAATTTGGTGCTGTGCGGCAACTTCAATATGACCAATGTGGATGAGGTATTTGACCACCTCAAGTCGCTCGGACAGCACCCACGCATCAATTCGGACACCTATATTATGCTCGAGCAGATGGGGCACCGCCTCGACCGTGAATCGGATCGTCTCTACGAGCAAGCCCACCAACAGGGACTGCACGGCATGGAGGTGACGCACTATATCGAGCAACACATCGACATGAGCCATGTGCTGACCGAATGCAGTGCTCTCTGGGACGGCGGCTATGTGATTTGCGGTATGACGGGCAGCGGCGAGTGCTTCTCTATGCGCGACCCGTGGGGAATCCGCCCCGCTTTCTATTTCCATAACGACGAGATCATGGTGCTTGCCAGCGAGCGCCCCGTGCTGCAGACGGCATTCGATGTACCTATCGACGAAATCCACGAGTTGCTGCCGGGACAAGCCATTTTGGTGTCGCAGAGCGGAGATATACGATTGCAGCAAATCATGGCACCCCGTACGCTGCAAGCCTGCTCATTCGAGCGTATCTACTTCTCGCGCGGCTCAGACCGAGACATTTATCAGGAGCGCAAACAGTTGGGTGCCAGCCTTGCCCCGAAGATACTTGCAAGCATCGACAACGATGTAGAAAACACCGTATTCTCTTTCATTCCGAATACGGCAGAAGTGGCGTATTACGGTATGACCGACGAGATACAGCGCCTCACGGCGAAACCCATACGGCGAGAAAAAGTGGTGTGGAAGGACATCAAGTTGCGCACCTTCATCACCGAATCCAACTCCCGCAAGGACTTAGCCGCCCATGTGTACGACATCAGTTACGGCATCGTGCGTCCGGGCATTGACAATTTGGTCGTGATAGACGACTCTATCGTGCGTGGTACGACACTCCGTGAATCGATTATTCGTATTCTCGACCGTCTGCACCCCAAGAAAATTATCTTCGTATCGTCCTCCCCACAAATCCGCTATCCGGACTATTACGGTATCGATATGGCACGCATGTCCGAATTTATCGCTTTCAAGGCAGCCATTGCGCTGCTGCACGAGCGAGGTATGCAGAGCCGCATCGACGAGGTCTATCGCCTCTGTCTCAAGCAGCGGGACGCTATGGAGCAAGGGCTCGCCAAAGAGGAGTACCAAAACCATGTGCGCCTCATCTACGCCCCCTTCACAGACGAAGAAGTTGCAGCCAAGATGGCAGAATTGATGCGCAGCGAGGAGGTAACGAGCAAGGTCGAAATCGTATTCCAAACCATCGAGGGACTGCACAAGGCGTGCCCGAACCACCCCGGCGACTGGTACTTCTCTGGCAACTACCCCACCCCGGGCGGACTGCGCCGCCTCAATCAGGCGTTTATCGACTATGTGGAGGAAAATATTGCGCAATTCTAATCTAAGAACAATCAAACAAGCAATACAATAGCATGAGTAAAGCAATTTTGCGCCTATCGGACGGCTCCACCTTTGTGGGCGAATCGTTCGGCTACGAAGGCTCGGTGTCGGGCGAAGTGGTATTCAACACCGCCATGTCGGGCTACCCCGAATCGCTGACCGACCCGTCGTATGCAGGGCAACTGATGGTGCTGACCTACCCGCTGGTGGGCAATTATGGTGTGCCGCCCTTCTCGATGGAAGAGAACGGACTTGCCACCTTTATGGAATCGGACCATATCTACGCATCGGCCATCATCGTGTCGGAATACAGCGGGGAATACTCGCACTGGAACGCCCATGAGTCGCTGGCCGACTGGCTCAAGCGAGAGCATATTGCAGGCATCACGGGCATCGACACGCGTGCGCTGACCAAACGCCTGCGGGAGAACGGTGTGATGATAGGCACTATATCTATCGAGGGACAAGCGGATGCCCCCAAAGCCCTCTACGAGGGTGTAAACTTTGTCGATCAAGTTTCCACCAAGGAGATTATCACATACCGCCCCACCACCTCAGCCACTCAACAAACCACTCAAAATTCCGCTCCTCTAAAAACGACAGAAAACACCGAAAATTCAGCTCCCCTAAAAACAACAGAAAACACCGAAAATCCCGAACCACTCCCGAAGGTAGTCCTAGTCGACTGCGGTGTCAAGCACAACATCATCCGTTGTTTGATACGGCGAGGCGTTGAGGTAATCCGTGTTCCGTGGAACTACGACTTTAACACCCTCGAGTTTGACGGCTTGTTCCTCTCTAACGGCCCCGGCGACCCCGATACCTGCATGGAGGCAGTCGAGCATATTCGCCAATTCATGGCCTTAGAAGAGTCGAAGCAAGACCCTGCCAAGGTGCGCCCTCTGATGGGTATCTGCATGGGCAACCAGTTGCTTGGCAAGGCGGCAGGTGCCACCATCTACAAGTTGAAATACGGGCACCGCTCTCACAACCAGCCCGTGCGGGAGGTAGGCACCGAGCGTTGCTTCATCACCTCCCAGAACCACGGCTATGCAGTGGATACCACCACCCTTGGGCAGGACTGGGAGCCGCTCTTTATCAATATGAACGACGGCTCAAACGAGGGCATACGGCACAAGCAGTACCCTTGGTTCTCGGCGCAGTTCCATCCCGAGGCTTGTTCCGGCCCTGTGGATACGGAGTTCTTGTTCGACAAGTTTGTAGAACTGCTACGATAGTAACACATCAGACGGCAGGCTGCCAAGCCCGCCAACGAATCGAAAGGATATTGGGAAATACTAAACAACAGCAATATGAAGTTAGACAACATACAAAAAGTTCTGGTATTAGGCTCCGGCGCCTTGAAGATAGGCGAGGCAGGCGAATTCGACTACTCCGGCTCGCAAGCCCTGAAAGCCCTGCGTGAGGAAGGCATTCAGACCGTGCTTATCAACCCGAACATTGCCACCGTGCAGACCTCCGAAGGCGTGGCAGACAAGATTTACTTCCTGCCCGTGTCGCCCTATTTTGTGGAGCGCGTCATCGAGAAGGAGCGCCCCGACGGCATTCTGCTCTCGTTTGGCGGACAGACAGCGCTCAACTGCGGCGTAGCGCTCTATCGGCAAGGCATATTGGAAAAATACGGTGTGCAGGTTCTCGGCACTCCCGTGCAGGCCATCATCGACACCGAAGACCGTGAGTTATTTGTCGAGCGGCTCAACGAGATAGATGTCAAAACCATCCAGTCGGAGGCATGCGAGAATATCGAGGCAGCCCGCAAGGCCGCCAAGGACTTGGGCTACCCCGTCATTATCCGTGCTGCGTACGCCTTGGGCGGACTCGGCTCCGGTTTCTGCGACAACGAGGAGGAACTGAATGTGCTGGCAGAGAAAGCCTTCTCGTTCTCTCCGCAGGTGTTGGTCGAAAAGTCGCTGCGTGGTTGGAAGGAGATCGAATACGAGGTAGTGCGCGACCGTTACGACAACTGCATCACGGTCTGCAACATGGAGAATTTCGACCCGCTGGGTATCCACACGGGCGAGTCTATCGTGATTGCCCCGTCGCAGACCCTTACCAACTCCGAGTACCACAAACTGCGTGCGCTCGCCATCAAGATCATCCGCCATATCGGCATCGTGGGCGAATGTAATGTACAGTACGCCTTCGATCCCGAATCGGAGGACTACCGTGTCATCGAGGTAAATGCCCGCCTCTCCCGCTCCTCGGCGCTCGCCTCCAAGGCGACGGGCTATCCGCTTGCCTTCGTGGCAGCCAAACTCGGACTGGGCTATGGCTTGTTTGAGTTGAAGAACAGCGTGACCAAGACCACGCCCGCATTCTTCGAGCCTGCGCTGGACTATGTTGTCTGCAAGATACCCCGTTGGGACTTGTCCAAGTTCCGTGGCGTGAACCGTGAACTCGGCTCGTCGATGAAGTCGGTGGGCGAGGTGATGGCAATAGGTCGTACTTTCGAGGACGCCATCCAGAAAGGCCTGCGTATGATAGGGCAAGGCATGCACGGCTTCACGGAGAACAAGGCGCTGCATGTGGACGACCTCGACGCGGCGCTCTCTGCCCCCACCGACAAGCGTATCTTTGCCATTGCGCAAGCAATGTACGAGGGCTACACCATCGACCGCATCCACGAACTGACCCGCATCGACCGCTGGTTCTTGCAGCGGCTGCACCATATCATCGACACCGACAACCGTCTGCACCGTGTGACGCTCGAGCAGTTGGACACAACGCTGCTGCGCACCGCAAAACAGCAAGGCTTCTCCGATTTCCAAATTGCCCGTGCCGTCGGGCTCGGCAAGACCATGGACATGGATGCCGCTGTGTTGAAGATGCGTGCCTACCGCAAATCGCTCGGCGTGCTGCCTGTCGTCAAACAAATCGACACCCTCGCCGCGGAATACCCGGCTCAGACCAACTACCTCTACCTGACCTATTCGGGCACGGAGGACGATGTGCATTACACGGGCGACCACCGCTCTATCGTGGTGCTCGGCTCGGGTGCCTACCGTATCGGCTCGTCGGTAGAATTCGACTGGTGCGGTGTACAGGCGCTGCAAACCATCCGCAAGAACGGCTACCGCTCGGTGATGATCAACTACAACCCCGAAACCGTATCGACCGACTACGATATGTGCGACCGCCTCTATTTCGACGAGCTGACCTTTGAGCGGGTCATGGACATCATCGAATTGGAGAATCCGTTTGGTGTCATCGTCTCCACGGGCGGCCAGATACCCAACAACCTTGCGCTGAAACTAGACGCACAGCGTGTGCCTATTCTCGGCACATCTGCCCAATCCATCGACAACGCCGAGGACCGTGACAAGTTCTCCGCCATGCTCGATCGTATCGGTGTGGACCAACCCGAATGGAGTGCGCTGACCTCCATGGACGATGTCGAGCAGTTTGTCGAGAAGGTGGGCTTCCCCGTGCTGGTGCGTCCGTCCTATGTGCTGTCGGGTGCGGCCATGAATGTCTGCTCCAACCAAGAGCAACTGACCAAGTTCCTGCAACTCGCTGCCGAAGTATCCCAGAAGCATCCCGTCGTTATCTCCAAGTTTATGCTCCATACCAAGGAGGTCGAGATGGACGCTGTGGCACGCGATGGCGAAATCATCGCCTACGCTATCTCGGAGCATGTCGAGTTCGCCGGTGTCCACTCAGGCGACGCCACCATTATGTTCCCCGCACAGAAACTCTATGTCGAGACCGTGCGCCGTATCAAGAAGATATCGGGCAAGATAGCCCGCGAACTGCATATTTCGGGACCCTTCAACATCCAGTTCCTTGCCCGTGACAACGAGATTAAGGTCATCGAGTGCAACCTGCGTGCCTCCCGCTCGTTCCCATTTGTCTCTAAGGTACTGAAGATTAACCTCATCGACATCGCCACCCGCATTATGTTGCACCTGCCTGTCGAGAAACCCGCCAAGTCGCTGTTCGATTTCGAGTATGTGGGCGTTAAGGCGTCGCAGTTCTCGTTCAACCGTTTGCAGAACGCCGACCCCGTGCTGGGCGTAGATATGGCATCCACGGGCGAGGTAGGCTGCTTGGGCGAAGACGCCAACCATGCGCTCTTGCAGGCGATGCTCTCCGTTGGCCAACGCATTCCCGAAAAGTCTGTACTCTTCACTATCGGCGGCGCCAAGAACAAGGTAGCGCTGCAAGAAGCGGCTCGCCAACTCATCGAGAAAGGCTATCAGATCTATGCCACCCCCGGCACGATGCGTTTCTTCGAGGAAATCGGTGTACCTGCCACTTGCGTCTATCATCCTTACGACCACGACCAACAGCCGCAAGCGCTCGACCTGATGCACGCTCACAAGATTGATATGGTGGTGTCCATTCCTAAGGACATCGTGTCCGACCCGTCGCAGGACAAGTCCTATCCCGTGCGTCGTGCAGCAGTCGATTTGAACATTCCTCTGCTGACCAACCCTCGTCTGGCGGCAGCCTTCATCAACGCTTTCTGCACCTTGCGCCCCGAAGACCTCGAGATACGCTCGTGGGAAGAGTATCGATAATTGCGGATTAGGAATTACGAATTAGGATTACAAAAAACTCAACACAATATGAACGCACTGACAAAAACCTCTTTCTCGTTTGTGGGACAAACGGGCGTGTACAACGGAAAAGTACGCGATGTGTATTTCATCGGGCAGAACTTTATCTGCATGGTAGCCACCGACCGTATCTCGGCTTTCGATGTCATCCTTCCCGAAGGAATCCCTTACAAAGGCCAAATTCTCAACCAGATTGCCGCCAAGTTTCTGCAAGACACGGCAGACATCGTGCCCAACTGGCTGATGGCAACGCCCGACCCTATGGTCTCTATCGGCCTTCGCTGCGAGGGCTATCCTGTGGAGATGATTGTGCGCGGCTACCTCTGCGGCAGCGCATGGCGTGCCTATAAGTCGGGTGTCCGTGAGATTTGCGGTGTCCGCCTGCCCGATGGCATGAAGGAGAACGAGAAGTTCCCCACTCCTATCATCACGCCGACCACCAAGGCTGAAATCGGCACGCACGACGAGGACATCTCGCGCGAGGAGATCATCGCACGCGGACTGATCCCCGCCGAGGAGTACGAGCAAGTGGAGAAATACACGCTGGCGCTGTTCCAACGCGGGCAAGAGATTGCCGCCAAGCACGGACTGATATTGGTGGACACCAAGTACGAGTTCGGCAAGTACAACGGCAAGATTCTCTTGATGGACGAGGTGCATACGCCCGACTCGAGCCGTTATTTCTATGCCGATGGCTACGAGGAGCGTTTCCGCAACGGCGAGCCGCAGCGCCAACTGTCAAAAGAGTTTGTGCGTGAGTGGCTGATGTCGGAGGGGTTCCAAGGCAAGGCAGGCCAACAGGTGCCCGAGATGACGGAGGCAATCGTAAGCGGCATCACTGACCGTTATGTCGAACTCTACGAGCATATCACGGGCGAGCCGTTCGCCAAATCGGAGTCTCTCACTCCCGCCGCCCTCTCCGCCCGCATCGAGAAGAACATCTCCGAGTATCTAAAGACGATATAACCCCCTCTTGCGCTTTGCAATATAAACACCGGCGTTTTTACTATGTAAATTCTACCTGTGCTTTACACGACAAACGCATTGTGCGCTTAATAGCGAACACCCCGCCTCGTACCATTTCACGAGTCGGGGTGTTTCTTTTTAGTCGTTCTTTCCGATAGAAGCAGAATAGTGAGAGCACTCAACTTTTCGAGCTAATAAAACCCTATAAGGGGGGGGCAAAAAATGTCGCTACTGCAAAGTATCAGCAGCGTGAATTTGTATATCCGGCAAAAACGGAGTAACTTTACAACGGATTTGAGAGTAGCCTACGCTGCTCTTATTTTTTATTTCATTCTTTTCGACATTTGCACGCTACACGACGTTGCATGCTTGGTATAATTATTGAATATCAAAAAGAAAAAAGCAAAACTATGTCACTTTTTCGTATGTTGCTTATTTCGGGGTCAGTTTTATCGCTTCTCGTTGCTCTGCTGCCCCATCTGGTTTGGTGTGTTTGGCATCTGCTGGCCCTCTCGGGTGTGTGTGCCCGCCCTGTGTATGCCCCCTTCGGTTGGACGACTTTGGCTTTGGTTTGCGCCTTGTGGTTGGTCATGCTGTATGGCTATTTTGTGGGGCGTTTCCAGTTGCAAGTGGTGCCGACCACCTATCAAAATGCAACATTACCCGTTTCTTTTGACGGGTACAAGATAGTTCAAATCAGCGATTTACACCTTTCTACTTTCGACGACCGTCCGCAGGCTCTGCAGCGAGTGGTCGATTCGGTCAATGCGCAGCACCCCGATTTGATTTGTTTCACGGGCGATTTGGTGACAATAGGTGTGGCTGAGGCGGCTCCGTACGGGGCTATCTTGCGCCAGTTGCAAGCCACAGATGGTGTGGTCAGTGTGTTGGGCAACCACGATTTTATGATTTATACCGGCTTGACGCCCGCCGAGCAAGCCGCCGAGGTGGAGCGTTTGGTCGCATTTCAGCAGCAGGAATTGGGTTGGAAGGTTCTGCGTAATGCACACCATATACTTACTCGCAACACGGATACGCTGACTATTGTGGGTGTGGATAATTCCTCTTGTGGTAGCGAGGGCTTCCGAACCATCCATCGTGGCGATTTGCCCAAGGCCTTAGATGGAACGAACGGCTTCCGTGTGTTGCTCTCGCACGACCCGACGCATTGGCGTGCGGAGGTGGTGCCGCAGACGGATATTCCTCTGACCCTGAGCGGGCATACCCATTCGGGGCAGATTCGCTTGCTGGGTATCCCTCTCTCGCGTGTGTCTTTCCGAGAAAATGCAGGCTGGTATTCTACCCCTCCCCGAACCGCCCCCGAACACCGAACTACTCCCGAACCAACTCAAGAAGTACAGACTACTCCCACTCCCGAATCCCTCTCCTCCCCCATACAGCAGTCGCTGTATGTCAATTCCGGCATTGGCTGTACGCTGCCCATCCGCTTGTTCTGCCCGAGTGAAATCACGGTGATAACCCTACGAAAGTAACCGTTGGCACCAGACCCTGCCGAACCATCTCCCACGAAAGTAAGTGTTTGCGAAATTGCATTGCCCTCCCCTCATAGAGAGAACCTGCAATCTCGCTCTCATACAACACGATGTGCTGTCCTCTCGGGCAGCACATCGTGTGTTGTATCGTAGTGTGAATACTCTCTATCGCCGGAAACGCTGTGTCTTATCGACCAGTTCTCCGTTGCTCACTTCGTAGAACCGCTGATTGGTGCGTTTGCTTTTCAGTCCGCCGAGAGCCTCAATGTATGGGCCTACCTTGATAAAATCGAAAGCACCGATGTTCCACCCGTCGGGCAGCAGGCTCAGCCCCGTGTACCACGCCACCCGCAGCCCTTTGCTACGAATATAATGCGCCATCTGCAGCACACCCTCAAGGTCAGCGTCGCCGCCCATAAGCCCCACGCAGGTAACATACGGATAGACAGCAAGCAACCCATCCAGCGCTGCAGGAGTCAGTTCTTCCCCTATCTCTTCCCATAGTTGGGGGCTGTGGCAGCCCTTGCAGCGATGGGGGCAGCCGCTCAGGTTCAGCGCCAGCGTTGTCTCGTCCGGCACCTCCTGAAACACAATATCGTAGTCAGCGTAGCGTAACACTCCTGTGTTTAATTAGGAATGATGAATTAGGAATTTCTTCGCGAATCGGCACAAAGCAGTGTGCCGCCATCGATAATCGTTTCCCCGTCAAGTACTCAGCGGGTAAAAATATCCTTGATACCTTTCTTGTTGTAGCGGGTCATCTGGAAGCACCACCGACGCAAGAGCAAAGTAGGCAGTGTCGCTCCGACCGCCAACGCAAAGACGACGGCGAAAGTAACCATCCCGTTGGTAAACACCTCGAGCATATAGTGCATCGCCTCGGTCGTGTTGGCGGTACACTGCATGAATTGCGTGATAGCAAAAATGGTGCGGTAGGCGTACATCCCCGGAATCATCGGCAGCAGTGCCGGTATATAGAGCGTCGTCGTCGGGCAGTGGAGCCAGTAGGCAAGCCCCAAGCAGCAGAAGCCTATCGCCAATGCGCCGAAGAACGAGGAGGTCATCAAGTCGAAGTGTGCAAAATTGATAAGGCTATAGCGAATGACATGCCCGATAGCCGCCAACAGAGCCGCAAAGGCAATGGTCTTACGCGGAGGGTCGGAGATAACGGCAAACCCGATCGCCGCAATCGCCGCCAGCACCCCGTCTTTCAACAAAGCCAAAAGTATTTCCATAAGTTTCTCAATTAACAATGAATAATTACCATACAAGGTCGAGAAGTAGGGCACATGTTTTCTCCATGCAATTCCTAATTACGAACTACCCTACGAGCAGAGTGGTGGCGAGCAGACCCAACGCAAGGCTGCCTATCAGCAGCACGGCGTCTATCAGTCGGGCGAAGCCTGTCAGCACATGCCCCTCGATGGTGTCTATCACGCTGTTAATCAGCGGCACACCCGGCACCAGATAGAGTGCACTGGCGGCAATGGCTATCTCCGGCGTGGTGCCGAGATGCAGGAACCCGCAGAGCGAGGCTATCATCGACGAGAGGAAGGCGCAGCAGAACCACACCACAAAGGTGTTGGCGTGTTTGCGCAGCATACCTATCTTCAGCGCATAGCCTATCCATGTGTCGGCTGCCACAAACATACACGCCCAGATGTCGCCGCCAAACAGCCCGCAGAATGCGGCATTGGCGAACCCTACCAGCACCAGTACCTCCCAATCGTTTATCTTGGCTTGTGCGAGTATGGCACGATAGCGTGTCCAAATCTCGTCCACCGAGAAGTGTTGGTCGTAGGCATCCCAACTCAGTTTGCTCAATTCGGTATTGAGCCGGAAACTGATCGGACGCGGCTGAATGGTCGATACTTTGTTGTAGGCGTGTTGCCCGTCCTCCGACGAGAGCGTCAGGTTGAGCGTCTTGTGCAGCACGGTCATCTCTGCTTTCACACCCCAAGAGGCAGCAATACGACACGTATTGCGAACAATTCGTGTCGTATGTACTCCTGCTCCGAGCAGGCATACCGCATAGTCCGATAGGAACAGGGTATATTGCTTCAGGCTGTCGTGAATCTTGCCTTTCTCCATTTATGCGTCTTCTTTCATTGTGGCGTAGAAGCGGCGTTGAGCCTCTTTCTGGCGTGCCTCAGAGAAGTTGCTGATACGCTTCAGATAGCCGATGATACGCGTCAGGTAGTCCAAGTTCTTGCTGCCGCAGACGGGGCACTCGTGCAAGTAGCGCTTGTCGATGTGTCCGCAGTCGT
Source organism: bacterium (assembly GCA_963591775.1). Lineage (GTDB taxonomy): Bacteria > Bacteroidota > Bacteroidia > Bacteroidales > Paludibacteraceae > Colicola. Next base: position 3,874 of record CAVATM010000003.1, on the reverse strand, counting down.
TGCAGACGGTGTTCGGGATGTTGAAGGTGAAGTAGTTCGTGCCCTCTTGTGCCGCCACACGCAGCAGGTTGCGGTATTGCTTCTGCGAGAGGTGCTCCTCCAGATTGCAGTGCAGCGCCGAGCCGCCCGTCAGGTGCTCGATATATTTGCGTCCGTGCAGACGGAACTTGTCCAGCACATTGAGCGAGGTGTCCTCCACTATGTAGAAGTAACTGTTGTAGCAGTCGCGCGGCACCTGATAGCCGTCCTCTTTGTCCCATTTTGCGTGCTTGACGCCCACATTCTCGGCAGGAATCATCTCGCAGTTGAACATCACCTCTTTGGTGCGGTACGACTTGTTGAGCCGTTCTACAATGCCCAATATCTCTTGTACGAAATGTTCGTATTCGGGGTTGTCGTTGATCGATATGCCGAGGAACTCTGCTGCCTCTACCAGTCCGTTCACACCAATGGTGAGATACTGACGGTTGATGTTGATAAAGCCCGAGTCGAACAGCGGCAGCATGCCTTGCTTCTGCAGGTGTTTGAGGTTCTCGTTGTATGCCAACTGCACCTTGTGCATCAGGTTAACCACCTGCTCTACATAGGTCTGGTACGACATACCTTGGCGCACGGCGTACTGAATGGTGCGGTTGAGGTTGATGGTCAGCACGCTCTTCGAACCTGTACTTACACCACCGGCACCGAGCGTGTAACTGAAGCCATTGTCCGTAATCTCGTTGCGCAGACGGCAGCACGAGGCGAGCGAGTCGGCATTGTCGCTCAGATAGGTGAAGAACGAGTGTCCTTCGGCGTACATCTCTGCGGTAAACTCGCCGTACTCTTTGTCCTTCACATCGCCGTTCTCGCTGAGCAGCGACATCGTTTCGACGGGGAAGGTCAGCACCGAGCGCAGACGCTCTTGGTTGAACCACTTCATGAAGCGCTTTTGCAGCCAGTTGAGCGAATCCCAATGCGGTTTCTCGCCATCGGGGAAACGGAACTCGCCGAATATGCTCTCGAAATAGTAGCGGTCGTAGTAACTGATATTCCAGAACACCGATTGGAAGTTACGCGCACCCGTAGGCTGGTTGATGGAGTACACCACCTGCTCGAACGAGTCGGTTATCACCTTGTCTATGGTACGCTGGCGCTTGCTCAGGTCCACCACCTTGTCCGCATGCAGGTAGTAGTCCTCGCCGTATTCCTTCTCTATGAAATAGTTCATATACATCAGGAACTCGGGGGTAGCGCAGGCACCGCTCAACATCGATGATACCATGAAAACCATGTTGATAAACCCACCGCAGAACGACTTCAGGTTGGTCGGAGGCGTAGCGTTGCCACCGATAGCCTTCGTGCCTTCGAGCAGCCACGGATACATCGTGATGCTGGCGCAGTAGTTGGCAAGGCTGGTCTCGTCGTTCTTGTAGATGAAGTGTTGCTTCAGGAGCGACATATACTGGTCTGCCAACTCTTTGCCGAACATCTTCTCGATACGGTTGGTGAGCAGCCGGCGGTTGAGGCGGATGAAGTTCGACTTGGGTATCTCGCCAATCAGTGTGGCGATGTTCTTCTTCTCCACATTGGCGTTCGCGTCGTATTTACTGCCCGTAGCGGCGTTGCTGGCGTTGCAGTAGTTCATCAGGAAATCCAACTTATCCATCGTCTCGCGGTCTTTGGCATGGCGGTAGCGATAGATCATGTAACTTTTGGCTACCTGATAGTATCCTTCTGCCATGAGTGCCACTTCCACCTGGTTCTGTATCTCCTCTACGGTAATGCCCTCGTGGATACGCAGGCGGGAGATGATGGCGGCAAGGGTTTCTTCTGTGGCAAAACTGCCAGAGGCGATAAACGCTTTGTTGATAGCGTTTTTGATTTTGTCGATAGAGAAGACTTCGGTCTTCCCATCTCGTTTGATAATGCGGTTTTCCATATCGTATGTTGTTTTTTTCGTCGTTATTCCCCCTGCGGAAAACGCAGTTGCCACTCGCCGGTGCAACTATGTTTCTCGTTTTTGGTTTGGGTCGAATGTCTTGGTTGAGCCTTGCGTATTTGTCAGATATTCAGTGAATTATGCTTTTGTTATGGCTTCTTACGCCAGGCTTTTTCCCGAAAGGACTTTGCAAAGGTACAAACTATTTTTTGTATCTCCAAATCAAAAATGCCGTGCATAATTATGCCATTTTTGTAAGTCCTTATAAATAGGCAATGTAGCCCCTGTTGCCCTCTGTAATTTTCTGTTTTTTGTCGTAATGAAACTTCAATCCATTTCCCACAATGTCCCTTTTCCGATGTCCAATTTCGACAAAATTTTCTTATTTTCCAATCTAATTGGAGGCAATTTTTTGCCGCTTATAGCAAGCCTTATTTTGCGGCTTTTTTACTATACCTATCTCACATTATGAGAATATACCTTTTGACATACCCGATTCGTGGGAATGGGTAAGAGTAAAAGATATTTTTCTACTCAATCCCAAAAACAATGTAGATGACAATATAGAGGTCGGTTTTATTCCCATGGAATGTGTTAATGATGAATATAGCGGAGAGCATTTTTTCTATACTAAAAGATGGAAAGATGTGAAGAAAGGCTATACCCATTTTCAAAATGGAGATATAGGTATCGCTAAAATCTCTCCATGTTTTGAAAATAGGAAATCCACAATATTTCATAATTTGCCCAATGGTTATGGGGCAGGGACAACCGAATTAACAGTATTGCGTTCTCTAAGTATTAATGCTCAATACTATCTTTATGTTTTTAAGTCTGCATGGTATGTAAGTGAGGGAAGTAAGAATTTTAAGGGAAATGTTGGGCAGCAACGAGTTTCAAAGGATATATTTACTAATTTATTTATCCCCCTCCCCCCTCTTGCGGAGCAGAGGCGCATTGTCTCAGAAATAGAGCGGGTGTTTGCCGTGTTAGACACTATCGAGGAGAATCTCCGTTAGGCAACACACCTCTTGCAAGTCCGATATATTTATACCATACACTAAATCTTTTTAGGTATGGCAATGGATTATGCAACCTTTCTTCGGAGGTTAGACCTTGCGAAGAATACCGTCAGTTCGTATGTTTGGACGGTACAGTATTTTCAGAAAACATACGGAGAAATCAACAAAAAGAACTTGCTTGCGTACAAAGGCTATCTGGTGGAGCATTTCAAACCGCAGACCGTCAACCTGCGTTTGCAGGGTATCAACAAGTATCTGGAGTTTATCAAGCAGGACAAACTGAAACTGCGTTTCGTGAAAGTGCAGCAAAAGAACTTTCTCGAAAATGTGATTAGCAATGCCGATTACAAATTTCTCCGAGCCAGTCTGCTGCGTGACGGGTACAAGGATTGGTATTTCGTGGTGTGGTTTATGACCGCTACGGGGTCGCGTGTGAGCGAACTGCTACAGATAAAAGCCGAGCATGTGCAAACGGGGCACTTGGACATCTACACCAAAGGCGGCAAAGTGCGGCGTATCTATATCCCGAAGAACCTGCAACAAGAAGCCTTGCAATGGTTGCAAGAGCGGCAACTGACGACGGGATATATCTTTCTCAATCGTTTTGGAAAGCGTATCACGGCACGGGGTATCGCTATGCAACTCAAGCATTTTGCGGACAAGTACGGACTTAAACGAGAGGTGGTCTATCCGCACTCGTTCCGACATCGCTATGCCAAAAACTTTTTGGAGCGGTTCAACGATATTGCGCTTTTGGCAGACCTAATGGGGCACGAGAGCATAGAGACCACTCGTATCTATCTCCGCCGCACCGCCAGCGAACAACGGCAGATAGTGGATAAAATAGTAAACTGGTAACAAAACAGCCCCCGCGCAGGGGCTGTTTTATTATACCTATCTCACATTATGAGAATATACCCCAAGGCTGGGAGGT
>CAVATM010000002.1:0-237820 GCA_963591775.1 bacterium | reverse complement strand
TAGGACGAGAGATTTTCATTCTCTAAAGAGCAGTTCGACTCTGCTATGGACTACTAACAAACGCAAAGAAAACCTTCCTCAAAGGTAAACCTTTTGTATAACCCTATTTTCATCTAATCAGAAAGATGGCAAATCACAAATCTTCTTTGAAGCGTATCCGCCAAACGGCTACCCGTAAGGCTCGCAACCATTATTATGCTAAGACCGCTCGCAACGCCGTTCGCGACTTGCGTGCCACCAAGGACAAGACCGCTGCTGCCGCAGCTCTGCCCAAGGTAAGCTCGATGTTGGATAAGTTGGCTAAGCGTCACATCATCCACACCAATAAGGCTGCTAACCTGAAGTCGAAATTGGCTATCTACGTCAACAAACTCGCTTAATTCAAGCGTTGTTGCAAGGCTCCTAAGCGAGCCACCGTGTGGGGCAAGACTTTTTCACAAAGCCATTCAATAAACCCTATATATAGAAGGACTGCTGCAAAGTAGTCCTTTTTTTGTATGGTTTCCGTTCCGCCCCCGTTCAACCCGCAACCCGCAAAATGCCCCATTTGCGTAATTTCAACGCCCAAAAACGCCCCTGACTTTGGCTATTTGCAAATAAATCAGTACCTTTGCACCCGCAACGATGCCGACTACCTATCTCACCATATCGAACTCCAACGAACTTCGCCGTATTCAGGCGCGGCACATTCTCTATATATCAGCGGATCAGAACTACTGCAATTTCCATCTCGTCAACGGTGAGAGTTTCCAGTGGACCATCCAGTTGGGACAACTCGAGAAGGAAATTGTCAAACAATTTGACAACACCGATGCCATATTTATGCGGGTCGGCAAGTCGCATATTCTCAACATCCGCTATGTCTATCACATCCACACCTCTGCACAGAAATTAGAGTTGAAGGACAATAATGCGCAGACCTATACGCTCTCTATCAGTCAGGAGGCACTGAAAAATCTCAAGTCTATGTTGGAGCGGACCTACCTATAACCTACACCTAACTATTAAATTACTATGAACGAAATTAAAGACAATGAAATTCGATTGCTCAGCGGCGACCTTTCGCAGTTGAAAAATCAATCCACACTCGGGAACCTTCCCGAACCGGCCCCGAACCAACACCCCAAACGCAAGGCCTTGTGGGTTGTGTTGGGCGTGCTTGTCTGCATAGGAATTTTAACAGGAGTCCTTGTCGCCGTTCTTCGTTCCGACGATGTCCCCGACGATCTCGAGGAGAGTGTCTATGACCCCGTCCTGCAGCCCTCCGTTGCGCCCTCTCACGCACTGCGCGGGTGGTTCGAGCAGTGCGAGCAGCAGTCGCTACACTACACCTATCGCACTACCTATACCGCCGACTCCGTGCAGCAGATCGACACGGTAGTCACCGCTTGCCGCTATACGGCTATCAAGGACACCGCCATCAACGACATTCCTCTCCGCATCTATTTCCCGCTCAACGCCACGCCACGCCTGACGGTGGGCTATGGGTTGCAGCGTGACACCGCCCGTCTGATTCTGTTCTTTCAAGCAGCAGATGTCCGAGCCGACAACGGAAAAATCGTCGGTGCTTTTGTGTTGCATGGCAAGCCGCTCAGTTATGGTCTGAGCAAGCGCGGCTATTGCGCCATCATCGACGGACAGGTCACGGTTGGCGTAGCAGACAACTCGCCTTTGTTCGAGCAGGCGACCACCTGCGGCGGCGATTTCTTCCGCCAGTATCCGTTGGTCGATAATGGCCAACTTGTCGAGAACGAACTGAAAACCAAGTCTATACGCCGTGGCTTATGCGAGGTGGACGGACGCATCGTCGTAGCCGAGAGCGGCACCGAAGAATCCTTGCACGACTTTGCGCAGGCGCTCGTCGACTTAGGGATTAACAACGCCATCTATCTTATCGGAGGCACTGCCTCGCAGGGGTATTGCCGTCTGTCTGACAATTCTCACCTCAAATTTGGCATGTGGGATACCCGCAAGCACAAGAACGCCTCCTTCCTCTTTTGGTAGCTTCCCCATCTAACAACAAACCTCCTCTTTACCCGGAATTTTACATCGAAATATAAGTAGAACCCATCGTTCTTCTATACGAAATTGGGTGTACGAATCGCATTTCGTACACCCATTTGCCTATTTTGTACAATAGCCCGAAAAAGACTTGTTCTGTTTAAAAAACATCCCTACCTTTGCATCGTTTTCAACAGCAAACCCACCTGTTCGTTTGTCCGTTGAGTCACCTATTTGCCATTAAACCCTTACCTATCCCGAAGTTAAACTCTAACAAACCTTCAACAATGAAACATCTAAACCTCTCCACCCTCAAGGCTCACAGCACCACCATCCTATTCTGGACTTGCGTAATCATAGCCGGAGCCACTTTCATCACCCACTTTGCCATCGACCGCGCCAAGAAGAAGGCCCAAGTCGAAGAGTACGAGTACAATGGCGGCGTCGTACAAGAGACGGACGAAAAGGGACTCATCTCCCTCAAGAACAAGAAGACGGGAAAAACCCTCAAGCAAGGAACCGACTTCGACTGGATTGCCCCAACCCGCGATTCCCTTGCGGTATTCGCCAAGGACAAGCGACGCGGCTTCATCAACACCCAGACCGGCGAAATCGTCGTCCCCGCCATCTACCGCCATGCATGGATATTCTCCGAGGGTCTGGCCGCTGTTGAGAAGGAGAACTACATCGGCTTCATCGACCCTCACGGCCGTGTTGTCATCGATTTCCACCACCCCTACCGTGGCAACAACCTGTCCGAGTTTGTATTCCACAATGGCCATTGTATCGTAGCCGACTCGGCACAGCATATCGGCGTGATCGACACGCTCGGGCACTGGGTGATTACCCCCGAGTACGACGACATCTCGCTCAGCAAGGACTATGCTATCGTCAGCAAGCGTGGCGAGTTCAAGAAGCAAGTGGATTTCGAGGGCAATATATTGTTGGACTGTGTGATTGACAATATCGAAACCATCTCGTACAAGGCCTACTACACCAACCTGGAGACGGGTGAGCCGAGTTACACCCATACCACCAACCACGAGTTCTATTGCTATCGTGTCAATGGCAACTGCGGACTGGTCGACAGCCACGGACGCTTCATTACCCGCCCTATCTACACGAGCATATACGGAATCAGCCCCACCCTTTTCCGCGCTATTATGCAAGACTACTACTCCGAGGTACTCATCAACGAGAAAGGCGAAGTATTATCCCGATTCGAATAAATTCCTACTAAATTTCAAATAAACTCCTAACTAAATCCCTACTAAATTCCTACTATTTTTTTGACTGAATTCCCCATAAATCCCGAACCACTCCCGAACCAACACCGAAGCATACACGGGTCACCTACGGGTCACCTACGAGTCACTCACGGATCACTTTTGAGCCAACTCCAAATCAGTTTCATATAAAATTCTAAACCTTAACGCATGACGAGCGGCTGAATTTGATAATTCAGCCGCTTTTTCGTACCTTTGCAGTCCGTTAGGAATTAAGACTCCGGAATTACAGGCGTATGGCTAAGAAGAAAAACATACATTTTTATGTCGTTTGGAAAGGGAAAGTCCCCGGCGTGTATAGCCGCTGGGACGAATGTGAAAAGCAAGTGAAAGGCGTGGAACAAGCCAAGTTCAAAGGTTTCGAGACCCGAGAACAAGCCGAAAAAGCATTTGCCGAAGGGCCTGAACTATACATTGCCTGCAAGACTCCCCGCACAACAAACAAACCGGCAGGAGCAGCCGGAGCAATAGGGATAGCAGGAGGGGCTGCAGGAACAACCGCTGCCACCCGACCCATCTATCCCGCACTGGCGGTGGATGCGGCATGCTCCGGCAATCCGGGCGTACTGGAATTCCGCGGTGTGATAGCCGACACCGGCACAGAAGTATTCCACAGGGGTCCCTACAAAGGCGGAACAAACAACATCGGCGAATTCCTTGCCATCGTGCTGGGGCTCGCCTACCTCAAGCAGAATAATCTCCCATGGGTTCTCTACTCAGACAGCAAGACGGCGTTGGCGTGGCTGCGCAAGAAGCAAGCCGGCACAAAACTGCAACCCAACGCTAGGAACGCCGAACTATTCGATATGCTGACCAAAGCCGAGCACTGGCTTGCTCTGAACACCTACACCACGCAGGTCTATAAATGGGACACCGACCAATGGGGCGAGATCCCCGCCGATTTCGGAAGAAAATAAGGACAGGTGGGAAATAAGAAAATAAGAAAGTATGCAAAGAATATAGAATAGATCACCCTTTGGCGGAGATAGTTAGTATTCTTTTTCAAGACAAAATTGCACAAAAACAGGAAAAATGCAGGGAAAGTTTGGGTATTTGAGAAAAAAGATGTACCTTTGCAGCCGCTTTTGACCTGAAATAGGGCGCATAAAGCAAATATACAAGCAGAACAAAAGTAGAACTCGCCTGATTTTGAGAAAGTTACGAGGGCGTTCCACAAGCACTCGTGCGTGAGAATGCGAAACAAGTGACACAGTCGAAAAGGCACAAAAAGAGATAAAGACATGAAACGTACATTCCAACCATCGCAACGCAAGCGTCGTAACAAACACGGCTTCTTCGAGAGAATGGCTACTGCTAACGGTCGCCGCGTATTGGCTGCTCGTCGTGCTAAAGGTCGCAAAAAACTGACCGTTGCTGACGAAGGTCGCCACAAGTATTAATTAGACCACTAATTATTACATAGCAATACAGGGAAAAGAGACCGTGTCTCCTTTCCCTTGTTTTGCGTAATTTGCAATGCATCGACGGCAGCAAAGACAAAGTTGCTCCATTAGTCGGCAACTAAATTCTTAATTTATAAGAACCCCAAATTGCCAAATATAGGCCAAATAGGATCTAATCATTCGTAATTCATAATTAGAAGAAGTAATTCATAATTAGCAGTATATGGAATCAACAAGACAACACAAAATTGCAAGGCTCATACAAAAAGACCTGAGCGATATTTTTCTGCGGTTTGCCCGTACATTAGGCGGAACACTCATCTCCGTAAGCGAAGTGCGTATCTCACCAGACCTCGCCATCGCACATGTATATCTATCCATCTTCCCGCAAAACAAAGTGGCTGAAACGATGGAGAAAATAGAGGAAAACAAAGGCAAAATACGCGGCGAAATGGGAGGACTGGAACGACACCAACTGCGTATCATCCCCGAGCTGAACTTTCACCTCGACGAGACCATCGAGCGCATGGAACGCATCGATGAACTGCTCGGCAAGCCTACCAGCGAACACCCCAAAAACAGCGACAAATAAATTACCCATTACAGGCAATTGGGCTACATTCATTGCTTTTTGGGGGTGGATAGATAAGGTCAAACATTGCCCAAATAGACTTTGCGGGACGGATGGACACACTGCATGGATGGTGTTTTTGGGAGAAAACAAGAATTGCCAAATATAGACCAAATAGGCGGGGGATTGGCATATACGCACACAAAACATGAGCAAAATAGAACGACATATTGCGTGGCGATACCTTTTCTCAAAGAAAGGGCATAACGCCATCAACATCGTGTCGGGCGTCAGCGCCGCCGCCGTGTGCGTCGTGACCGCTGCCATGGTTTGCGTGCTGAGTGTGATGAATGGGTTCGGACGACTGGTGGAACACATGTTCTCGGAATTTGACCCTGAACTGAAAATAACCACCACAGAGGGAAAATACTTTCGCACGGATACGCTACCTATGGTCCTTCTAAGGGATTTGCCACAAATAGAGCAACTATCGGAAGTGGTGGAAGAGACAGCGTTGGTGCGCTACAAAGAGCGACAAATGCCGGCACAGATAATGGGCGTGGACAGTTGCTTTCGGTATATCACACATATCGACTCTATTATATCCGACGGGTTCTACTCGGTCTATGACGGGGCATTCGACCGCTGCGTGATGGGACGAGGACTCGCCTCACAGATAGGCGTCAATGCGCATTTTGTGGGCGCTGTACATCTATACGCCCCAAAACGCACGGAGAAAGTGAATCTACTGCGACCCGACGACAGTTTTCTGCACGAGACATGCTTCATGGCGGGGACATTTGCGGTGAATCAGGTGGAATACGACGACCAACGAATGCTAGTGTCGCTACCACTTGCACGCAGGCTATTCCAATACGACACGCTGACCGTGACCTCGCTGAGCCTAAAACTGCGGGACGGAGTAAATCTGCGAAGCGCTAAGAAACAGATAGCCGCCACGCTGGGAGATGGATACAAAGTGCAAGACCGATACGAACAGCAAGAGGACTTCTTCCGTATTCTGAAAATAGAGAAACTGCTGACCGCACTGCTGATGGTATTTATCCTGCTGATAGCGTGCTTCACGATCATCGGCTCGCTATCGATGTTGATTATTGACAAGAAAAACGATATTCGCATTCTAAGCGACCTTGGTGCTACGCCCCAAACGATACGGCGGATATTCTTATACGAAGGATGGCTCATCAGCGCACTGGGGGCGATGGTAGGACTTGTGGTGGGGGTGAGCGTCTGTCTGCTGCAACAGCACTTCGGGTGGCTCAAACTCGGCAACGGGGAAGACTATGTGATATCCGCCTATCCTGTTTGGGTAGAGGCGGGGGACATTATCATAGTTGCTTCGGCAGTGCTGGCACTCGGACTGCTATCGGCATGGTACGCAAGCCGCGAAGTAGGAAAGGAGAGAACAAGATGAAACAAAAAAATGCGTGGGAAATAGGCATCGTTGCCACCCTGCTCGCATTGGCAGGCTGCAACACATACACCCCGACCAAAAAACAAGCACTCGACTCGGTGTACTGCGTGGGCTATATAGAACAATACGGGAAAGCCTACACAGGACTAGACCGCAATGTGTATGCACTCGACCTATACACGGAAGGGATGTCGCTGGACTCGACACGACACATTGTGGGCAGCGGGCTGAACCTATACCTGAGCGATATATTTCTGGACGACACGATATTCCAAACAGGAGCCTATCACAGCGACACTACCACAGCGGCGTTTACCTTCTTGCCCGGACGGGATTTTGAGGGAATGCCGACAGGTATCTATCTACTGTCGATAAGTGAAGGGAAAAGCACCGGTATACAAGTGCTTGACTCGGGACGAATGGAAGTAGGACTGACGAGCGACTCGCTATACCACATCGAACTGGAACTATACTACAACAAAGGCACACTATACAAAGCACGAATAGAGAGCCCGCTCGAAACAATCGACAAACGATGACAGACATAGAACTCCGCAAAGAATATCACACCTACCTGCTGCTGGAGCGGTCGTATTCCGCCAACACCGTGGCAGGGTATGAGTATGATTTGGAGAAACTGTTTGCCTATTTTGCCGAGCACGAGAAAGACCCTGTGAAAGCCTCCTTTGACGACCTGCAGGAGTTCGTATTTAGTGTGTGCAAAGAGATACACAAGCCTCGCACACAGGCACGACTGGTGGCGACAGTGCGGTCATTCTACCGATTTCTGCTCTACCACAACTACATCGACACAGACCCGTCAGAACTGCTGGAATGCCCCAAATTGGACATGCGACTGCCCGTTGTGCTGAGTGTGCTGGAAATAGACCGACTGATGGATGCCATAGACCTGACACAAAACGAGGGACACCGAAATCGGGCCATGCTGGAGATGCTATACGGGAGCGGGCTGCGTGTGAGCGAACTGGTGAACCTGAAGTTGTCGGATATGTATCGCAAAGAAGGATACATGATAATATGGGGCAAAGGAAGCAAACAACGGCTGGTGCCTATCTCGCCCGTGGCGGAAGAATGGCTGCAATACTGGTTGGAGGAGCGTAACCACTGGCCCATAAAAGAAGAAGACCAAGACATCGTATTTCTGAATCGGCGAGGCGCAAAACTGACACGCGCCATGGTATTCACCATCATCAAACGGCTCTGCGCACAAGCCGGCATCGAGAAAAACATATCGCCCCACACGCTGCGACACTCGTTTGCAACCCATCTGCTGCAGAACGGCGCTGACCTGCGTATCATTCAACAACTGCTCGGGCACGAAGAACTATCGACCACGGAGATATACACACATCTCGATATTCAAGACCTGAGAGACGCTATCATTCAATTTCATCCTGCAAATCAACACCCAAACGCGTGAAGCATTGGCTAACGATAGGACTGGTGGTAGGCTGCATACTGCAATGTGTGGCCGCTGAAACCATACTCGTGGGCGATGTGATGGACGCTGCCACGGGAGAGCCGATTGCGAATGCAAATATCTATTTTGCAGGGACTAAGATAGGGGCAGCGACAAACCACGAAGGGGCATTTGCCATACGCACAGACCTGAACCGCAAGCGTACCCTTGTGGTGTCGGCTGTCGGCTACCACACGGAACGATATGCGATAGAACCCGGCACAATGGCGGGCATACAAGTGGCACTGCGGGAGAAGACGGCATGGATGGAGGAAGTGGTGGTGTTGCCAGGCGAGAACCCCGCACTGCCGCTGCTTAGAGAGGTGCGCAACCACCGACCAGAGAACGACCGTACTCTGCGACAAGAGGCAACCACCGCAGAGAGCCGGAAAGAACTATACATCAGCGAGATACAACGAAGGCACCTACAAAGGAGTATTTGGAGAAGTCTTGAAGCGGGCATGCTGACAGCAGAGGACTCGACCCTGCTGCTCCCGCTCTATCGGTCGAGGGAGCAAGTGCAGCTGCAAGGGACAACACAGGCGAGCCTTGGCGACAAAAAGGAGGAATCTATTGTGCTGACAGAGCAGGACTACTCGGCACTACTGGGAGAACAAGGGAACATCAACTTCTATCAAAGCACCATCCCCCTGCTGGGACGAGGGTTTCTTTCACCACTGTCAGGGGCGGGGAACGCGTATTATAGGTTCTACCTTCGGGACTCCTTCGGGATTGAGGAAAAAATGACAGTGGAGGGGGAGATTTTTTTGGGGGAAAATATAGAAGGGAAAAATATAAAAGGGAAAAATATAAAAGGGGAAAATATAGAAGGGGGAAATATAGAAGGGGAAAAAATTGGAGGGAAAAATTTTGGAGGGATGGAGCAAACTATTGATACACTGTCTCTCCATAAGGAAAAGCAAACCGAATATGGGAAAATATATGTGGTGGATTTTAGGACGAAGAATCCGTTCTATGCGACTTTTAACGGGACACTCTATATCGACTCGGCGACCTACGGGTTACGGAAAGTAGAAGCCACTGTGCCGGCACAGAGCAGCGTGAACTATCTGAGCAACTTGCGCATACGACAAGAACTCGCACCGGACGGCACCCTGCTGAGCGAAGACATCAGCACCCTGCTGGATTTTGCACTGAAAACCGACACGACACATCTATTCCCAACCGTGCTGCTACGGCAACATCTACGGGCAAAACAACGGGACATAGCCAACGCACAAAGAAGTGAAATGGATAGTGTTGGGTTATTTATAACCCATGGCTCTGAACGAATCAACGACACTGGGCGAGCGGAAACAGATAGTGTGAGCGAGGCGTTCGATGCGCTGGCGGCGACGCCCGTGGTGCGCACGGCAAAATGGTTCGCCACCATCCTCACGACCGGATACATCCCCACCGGCACACGCTTAGACATAGGACACATAGAAGAGATACTGCAAGTAAACAAACACGAAGGCGTGCATGTGGGACTGCCGCTGCGCACCAACGAGAAACTATGGAAAAATGTATCGCTGGAGGCTGCCGTCGGGTACGGATTTCGTGACCAAGCATGGAAAGGTATGGGACGGGTATCCGTCAATCTGCCTACCCTGCGACGCAACATCCTCCACATAGAATACAAAGACCAATATGTGTGGAGCGAGGTGGATGATATGGCACGAATGTTGCGTGAGAACAGCATGGGCTGGAAAAACATGGATTTTACGGCTTATGCCTTTGAAGCCCTGCACGCCAACCGTAACACCGCCAACACCGCCGCTCGGCTGCGACAGATAGAGGTGCGCACCGAAAACGACTGGAGCGAGCATACGGAAACGACCCTATACGCCCGCATGGGGTGGCAAGGGTACGGCGACCCGATGGCCGGCTACCACAAAATGCCGAACTATGCGGTGCAGACGCTCGGCGGCATCGTGCGCATCGGATTCGGAGAGCGGAAAATAGACGGATACTTCCGACGCATACACCGATACAGCCGATACCCCGTACTATACATCGGCGCTGAGGCCGGCTCGTGGAAACAGGACGGCATGGAATCGTACCGTATGTACGCACGGCTGAACCTGCTCGTACGCCAACGCATATCGCTCGGCATGGGCGGAGAACTGGACTGGGCACTGCAAGCAGGCTACATAGCGGGGCGTATCCCCTACACGCTGCTGCACCACTTTGAAGGCAATCAGGGCTACGGATACGACCCGTATCGATTCACGCTGATGAACGATTTTCAATACGCTGCCGACAAATACATGGCACTGCACGCGCAATGGAACGGGCAAGGCATCCTATTCAACCTGATACCGGGCATACGCTACCTGCGGCTGCGAGAACTGGTGAGCCTGAAAATGGCGTACGGCGGACTGAGAAACAGCAATCGGGAACTGCTCGGCGAAATAGCCCCGCCCACAGCCGACGGACAAAGCATGAGCGCACCCACCACACCCTACACGGAAATAGGCATAGGCATAGGAAACATCCTGCGTGTGGCAGACCTGTACTCCGTATGGCGACTGACCAACCGACAAGACACCGCCACCCCACGATGGGGAATACGATTCCGAATACATATAGACCTATAAGCAATGATTTTTGTTTTTGGAAATATACAAAATAAGTCGTACCTTTGCAGGAAATTCGAAAACAGAAACAACCACACATAAACTATGATATACAAAATTACTTTTTCGTGCGAAGAAGGCGACCAAAACTTCCGCCGTGTGTTTGAGGCAGACAGCGAGGCGACTTTCCTCGAGCTGCACAAGGCCATATTGGCCAGCGTGAACTACACCGACGACCAAATGACTTCGTTCTTTATCTGCAACGACGACTGGGAGAAAGAACAGGAAGTGACGCTCATACCGATGGATTCGAACTTCGAATACGACAATATGGTGATGGAAGATACCCATCTGGACGAACTGCTGACCGAACAAGGACAACGACTGATCTATGTATTCGACCCGATGTTTGAACGATACTTCTTCGGCAGCCTGAAGGAACTGAAGCCCGGCTCGATGGAGGGCGTGGAATGCGTTGAGAGCAAAGGCAAAGCACCGAAACAACTGAAATCGGAAGACCCGCTGCAAGGCGTGAACACCGGCAAGGGCGGAGACGACATGGGACTGGACGACGATTTCTACGGCGACAGCCAATACGACGAGACCGACATAGACTCGGAAGGATTCCAAGACCTCAGTTTTGAGGACGGCTCGATGTTCTAACACCCGACGGGGCAAATGGGGAACGAGAAACTCGGCAGCCAAAAACCGACCCTGCTGGTGCTGGTAGGACCGACCGGCGTGGGCAAAACGGAACTGAGCCTGCGAATTGCAGAGCAACTCGGGTGCCCCATCATCAGCGCTGACTCACGACAGATATACCGAGAGATACCCATCGGGACAGCCGCCCCGACCACGGAAGAACAACAGCGGGTGCGACACTACATGGTGGCGACCAAATCGGTGGCAGACGACTACAACGCCGGACAATACGAGCGGGATGTGCTGGCACTGACCGACGAACTATTCAAGACCTGCGACACCCTGCTGCTGACGGGCGGAAGTATGCTCTATGTGGATGCGGTATGCAAAGGATTTGACGACATACCGACCGTGACGGCGGAACTGCGTGAGGAAGTGCAAACAGAATACCGAACGAAAGGAATGGAATGGCTGCAACGGGAAGTGGAACGAACAGACCCCGCCTACTGGGCAGAAGTGGACCGACAAAACCCGCAACGGCTGCTGCACTGCATAGAGGTGTGTCGGGCAAGCGGGAAACTATACTCGGACCTGCGGCAACAGAAAACGGCAGAACGACCGTTCCAAATCGTGAAAGTGGGACTGACTCGCCCCCGCACGGAACTATACGAGCGCATCAATCGGCGTGTGGAGGAGATGATACGGGCGGGACTGGAAGCCGAAGCACGCACGGTCTATCCACTGCGGCACAAGAACAGCCTGCAGACCGTGGGATACAGAGAGATGTTTGCCTACATGGATGGCGAATATGACCTAAAGCACGCCATAGAACAGATACAACAGAACTCACGACACTATGCCAAACGACAAATGACATGGTTCAACAGAGATAACACGATACACTGGCTCGACGCCAACTTAGATTATGAAACGCAACTACATACTATTGCTGATTGGCTGCGCACTGATGGCCTGCAACCGCATAACGGTTGATTTTACATACAGCCCGGAACAACCCCGCGCCGGACAAGCGGTGACCTTCACCAACCAAGCATCCGACGGAGAGAAATGGAACTGGTCCTTCGGGGATGGTTCGACATCGACCTCAAAATCGCCCTCACACACCTACAAACAACCCGGTACCTACACCGTGATACTGGAAGTGGATGAGAAAAGTTCGCTGACACGCACCCGTGACATAACTATATACGACACGATACCGAATTTCAGTTGCTCAGACTCAATAATCGGAGTGTTTGAGGATGTAACCTTCACGGCACTGGTATATAACCCCTACGGATATACCATCTCGTACGAATGGACCCTCGCAGGCAACCGCCCTTACACGCAACTGAGCGATACGAATACCACCGCCACCTATAAGGTATATTTCAACGAAGCAGGCGAGGGCGAACAGACCGTGCGGCTGCGTGTGGCTGTGAACGGAGATACAACCGTCGTGGAACACCAATACGAGATAGCCGATGTGGCCACAAAAGCCGTGCTGATGCGGGGCGACCAGGACTATGCTCAGCGTATCTTCGGGACTCGTTCGGAAGCCGCCAAAGAAAGCACCAACCCCGAACAGATAGAACAACTGGATGCGGCTCAAGACACGATGCAGGTATTCAACGACAGCACTTTCACACTGAGCCGACTGGCTACTACCTTCCCCGGCATAAAAGGATTCCGCATAGCGAACCGAAAGATATACTACCGCACCGACGGACTGTATGTCGCCAACATAAACGGCGCCAACAAAGTACAAATAGACCCGCTGGCGACCCACGCTATCTGCGTGGATGTGGTGGACAACCGACTCTACTGGGCCGTGGCGGACAGCGTACGCTATATGCCGCTGGTAGGCACAGAGAACAACCGATTCTCGACCACACCGACTACACTCAATCAACTGCAAGGTGTGACACGAATCTGCATCGACCAAAAAGAGCGATAGCACAACGATAGATCAAAGACAGAGTGATAGGGATACCCTATTGCTCTGTGTTTTTTCGGCTCTTGACGAAACGAGAAAACCCTTTTCCGATGGCTTGCAGCGAAAAACAACCAATACTTTTGAAAGAGGGGAAAACAAAGGGGGGGGACGAAAAAAAGGGGGGGAATGGGGGAAACACATTCCTAAGAAAACGATATATACAACTGAAAGATATTCAATCGATATGATAGAACCAGACTATATTTTTGAGACCAGTTGGGAGGTATGCAACCGTGTGGGTGGTATCTACGCCGTGCTATCGACACGAGCCGCCTCGATGCAAAAAGAACACCCCGACCAAGTGGTGTTTTTCGGGCCTGACTTCGGCACACACAGCGACAACCACTTTGTAGAAAACAAGAAAAACAGCGTGCCGAAATGGCTGACAAATTGGGCCGAGAAATTCGGCACGGAACACGCTGATATACCCGTACGCATCGGACGATGGGATGTGCCGGGAGAACCGCTCGCCGTGCTGCTGAGAGCCGATGCACTATGGCAGAAAAAGAACGAGATATACGCATGGGCGTGGGAAAACTTCGGTGTGCAGAGCCATGCCGCCTACGGAGACTATGACGAATCGTGCCTGTTCGGCTACGCTGCCGGGATGTGCATGGTGTCGCTATACGAACACATAGCAAGCCTGACGACGGAAAAAAGCCAAACAGAGGCACCACGCATAGCGATGCACTCGAACGAATGGCAAACCGCATTCTCGATATTCTATGTGCAGCACTATTGCCCGCAAATGGCTACCCTATTCACCACCCACGCCACCGGCATAGGACGCTCGATAGCAGGCAACGGGAAACCGCTGTACGACTGCTTCGAGGGATTCCACGGCGACCAAATGGCCGAGGAACTGAACATGGTCAGCAAACACTCCGTGGAGAAAGAGGCGGCACACTGGGTGGATTGCTTCACGACCGTAAGCGACATAACGGCACGCGAATGCGCACAACTACTGGACAAAGCCGTGGACATAGTGACCCCCAACGGATTTGAGCCGGATTTTGTGCCGACCGGGAAACGATTCTCGGCAAAACGATCAGCGGCACGCAAGGCACTGCACAGCGTGGCTGAGCAGCAATTCGGAAGAGCCATAGCCGAAGACTGTCTGATGGTATGCATTGCCGGACGACAGGAATGGAAAAACAAAGGCATAGATGTGTTCCTGCAAGCCATGCAACGGCTGGGAGAAAAGATGCACCAAGTGCTGCCCAACGGACGAGAAGTGGTGGCGTTTGTGGTGATCCCCTATCTGAACAAGCCGATCATGCGGTTTGGGCGGGTGAATGTGGTATTCATCCCGTACTATCTCGACGGGCATGATCCGCTGTTCTCTGAGATGGACAACGCCGACGGCGGGAAGGGATTCTCGTATTATGACATACTGATAGGAATGGACGCTACGGTATTCCCGTCGTACTACGAGCCGTGGGGGTATACTCCACTGGAGAGTGTGGCATTCCACATACCGACTGTGACGACCTCGCTGGCGGGATTCGGGGCATGGGCAAAACAAGTGATAGACGCACAAAAGCCGGCAACGGACAAGACCCAAGGAGATGGTTCGGGAACGGTTCGGGAAAGTGAAGCAGAAGAAACAAAAACAACCGGACTGGTTCGGGGCGTGGAGGTGATTGACCGCACGGACAGCAACTATTGGGAAGTAGTGGAACGGATTGCTGACAGCCTGATTCAGTTCTTGCAATACAGCCCCGCCGAAGTGGAACAAGCACGCAAAGCCGCCGCTGCCATTGCACACAAAGTCGAATGGCGATTCTTCTTCAAATACTACCGCAAAGCCTACGATATTGCTTTCAGAAAAGCAAAGGCTCGCAACCGAAAATAATACGGAAATGAATACAGAACGGGCTGCTTACCGAGAGTAAGCAGCCCGTTTTTTGTTGTTTATGGGTTTATAAGTTTATGCGTTGATAAGTTTATAAGTTGATGAGTTTATTACTCGACAACTATTCGCTTAGGAATGCTGAAGTAGGCAATTTCTCCAGGCGGATTACTCGACCACTGCACCCATGACGGTGTAGGTCTTGTCGCCTTGGAGGATGTACAAGCGACCATCTCGAAGCACCTTGGTGGCAACAGGACGAACGGTGACCGGGTCGAGCGCCGTCTTGGTGGCGTCATAGACGATCTTGACAGGCAGGTCGTTCGAGTTCTTGCCATCGATCGTAAAGGTGAGTTTGCCATCCACATAGACTACCTCGACCGTACCCGAATGGAGCATAAAGACGGTACTCAAGTGCCCCGCTGCATTGAGCGTGCCATAGTAGGACGGATAGAGCATACTATCGTCCGGGTCGATACCCTGGCACGCATAGACCGTACCTGCCGCACCGCTGTCGTCGATGTCGTAGGTGCCCGCAGGGATGAGCACGGAGGTGGTGTCCTCGACATAGAAGAACAAGCCGACCTCATCGGATTGGGACTCGCTGACCGCACGGAAGAAGACCTTCAGGTTCTCCTTGTCCTCGACACGAAGGGTGACGGCGTCCGATGCCGTGTAGGTACGATCCACAGAGCCCGTAACAGCATCATACTCAATGGCTTCGCTCTCGGTATAGTTGAACGAAGAAGTGATATGATACAGCACGGAATCCGACCCTAAGAATTCAGCATCGAGGCTGTAGAGGTTATTCTCCTCCTCGGTGATGGTCGCCATGCAGTTGAGCATCAGCACATCGGTGGTATCGGTGGCAGAGATGACGCCAAGATGGGTATAAGAACGGTTGAAAGCGTAGTAGGTATAAGTACCCGCTGGCAGCGAGGTAGAGACCTCCATGGCCATGAGGTATTGGTCATTGGCATTGTACATGAAATAGTAACCCTGACGGGTGAAGAAACAGGACTCACCCGAGGTGGTGAAATCGATGGTTACTTCTTTCTTCGGGGTTGGTACGGCATGCGAAAGGTCGAGAACATACAACACGGAGTCGTTGCCCAACACAGAGCCCGTAATATGCGGGAAGTTGGTCTCCTCCAGCACGATATTAAGATTGATTTCAAACGCCATCGTGAGGCTATGCAGCGCACCGTTGTGCTTGATAGAACCCATCTTGAGATCAGAGGAAGTGAATGTGCCACAGATGTCGTAGGTATTGAGCGTGATGGCAATCACATCGCCCGCAGCGTTGGTCGCCTCGAAATCGGCAATGCCGTCAGACTCGTCGAACGAGGTGCGGAGGTTGGTCGCCGTAATGTTGACCGTGTCTTTCGGCACAATGACAACAGGCTTCGGTGCCTTGAGCGAAATTTGGTAGAGAATGGTATCCGAACCGAACCACTCTGCCGAGCAGAGATAGTAGTCGTCATCCGCCGTAACGGTGGCCTTGATGTCGTCCCAAACCGTCACACGGCGGGGCGTTGCGCTCTCGTAGGAGAGGTAGTTGCCATCGGAGAAATCTGCCCCCTCGTACTCGCCAACGACCGTCTTGGGGTCGCCCTTGATGACGATATGCGTGTCGATGCTATCGGAAGAAACCTCCGGGAACAAGTCCTTTGCCGTGAAGCCGAAGAGAGACTTGGTGGCAAAGAACTCCGCATCGCAGGTGTAGTTGAGCACCACGGTCTTCTTGGGCGAAGGCTTGGCTGCCTGGTGCGCCGTAACGGAATAGACAACACCATCGGAAACGATAATGGCGTTGAGATCGTAGCCGGTAGCGGTCTGGGTAATAACGACCTTGGTACCAAATTCGAAATAGGTTTCGTCGCCCATACCGTCGGTGTAGGTAACGACCTTGCTATTGGTCTCGTCGATATAGTCGTCAGGCTGATCCCAATCGTCGGGATCGGAAATGATAAAGGTACCTACCATAGACTCGGTGCCATACGCCATGCAGTCGATATTGAACTCGTAGGTAGGCTCAGTGGCATTATCGAGCAGGACATGGTAGTAGTTGGTCGAACTGGTCGGGGTGCAGACCCAACTTGCACAAGACACCTTAACGGTATCCGTCAGCACCGCCCGAGGCGCATGCTTGGCAGACTGCGCGGAAAGCGTTAGCGTGGCGCACACTGCCATCAAGAAAGAAAAGAACTTCTTCATGAAATAAATAATTTGTTGCTATTCTATAATCGCATCCGCCCACTCAGCGTCCAACAGATCTGCGGGGAAACGAGAGGATACCACGGGGACTGAATACGGCACAAAGATACTACTTTTTGCGCAAATACGAAACTTATTGGATGGAAACAGCGGTAAGAGTAGAGATTTTTAAGTACTGAAAAATGCGTTTCTAAATGGGAACTATATCGATTTTATTGCCCCATTGAATAGACTCATCTTGCGGAGAGAGAGTATGTGTGTGGTCAGCTGATGGTCTGACGATAGTTTTTTATGTATTATTAGGTATATATATAATAACTTGACCCTCTAAATATATAGAAATTAGAACATCTATCGTCCGATCGTCAGCCTTCCTTCTATACGCAAAAAGAATAGCATAATCAGCAATAAATCAACAAGATGACCAACAAAGCATACAAATCAAAAAACAGGCTGTCGGATTGTGAAAAATCCGACAGCCTGTTTTTAAGAGATATATGCTATAGTCTAATGCTAAACTACGCACCACAACAGAAAGAATACCCTGCGCACACACGATGCGCACGATTCTCTTCGTCAGGATTAGTCTTGGAACTTGGCGCAGATGAACTCGCGGTTGAGGCGAGCGATGTTTGCCAACGACACCGACTTGGGGCACTCTGCTGCGCAGGCACCCGTGTTGGTGCAGTTACCAAAGCCGAGTTCGTCCATCTTCGCCACCATAGCCTTGGCACGAGCAGCCGCTTCGACCTTACCTTGCGGCAGAAGAGCGAGTTGGCTTACCTTAGCCGACACGAACAACATAGCCGAGCCGTTCTTGCAAGCCGCTGCACACGCACCGCAACCGATGCACGACGCTGCATCCATGGCCTCGTCGGCTGCTGCCTTGGGGATAGGTATGGCATTGGCATCGGGCACTCCACCCGTATTGACACTGACGAAACCGCCTGCCTGCATAATCTTGTCGTACGCCTGACGGTCAACCATCAAGTCTTTGATAACAGGGAAGGCACGGCTACGCCACGGCTCGATGGTGATGGTCTCACCGTCGTGGAACTTACGCATGTGCAACTGGCAGGTCGTGATGGCACTGTCAGGTCCGTGCGGGTGGCCGTTAACATACATCGAGCACATACCGCAGATACCCTCACGGCAGTCGTGATCGAAAGCAATAGGGTCTTTGTGCTCGCTGATGAGTTGCTCGTTGAGGATATCAATCATCTCCAAGAACGAAGCACCTTGGAAGATGTTTTTCAGTTCGTAAGTTTCAAAGTGTCCTTGCGCTTTGGGCCCTGCCTGGCGCCATACTTTGACCTTGATATTTATATAACTATCCATAATTGTTTATGCGTTTATAAGTTTATAAGTTTATGCGTGATTGAATAAGTTTAGTCAGTTTATATGTTTATTTCTTGTTTGCATAAGGTTTAATAATTTCACCTTCCTGATTCTTGGGCATATAACTATATTGCAGACTTGTAAGCAATCTGGCTACTTGCACAACGAGCATTTCGATGTTCTGCAAATCCGATTGCGTAATGTAGCCTAAACTATATGCTACTTCCAATTGGCTCATTACTTCCATGAGTGAGCCGTAGGAAACTTCCAAGAAATGTACCTTGTCTCTGTAGGAGTATCGTGTTACTCCTTCAGCGATGTTGGAGGTGATGGATACTGTGGCACGACGGAGTTGGCTGCATAATGCAAATTGTTCCTCTTTCGGAAACTTCTTCAATAAGACATAAACGGATTTTACCACATCTTGTGCCTTATTGTATGCGTCCAACTTTCTATAACCCAAGTAATCCATAAACTATGTCAACCTATCAACTATTGAACCACATATAAACTTATAAACTCCTCAACCTATCAACTAACTCTTGTAGTTTCTCGTTTTGCGCTCTGTAAATTCATAATCGAGGGGCTCCTTGATGAGTTCGGGCTCGCTGTCCTCGCCGGTGTATTTCCAGCACGATACGAACGAGAACTTATCGTCCTGACGCAGTGCCTCGCCCTCCGGCGTCTGGTACTCCTCACGGAAGTGACCACCGCAGGACTCCTCACGATTGAGCGCGTCGATAGCCATCAGACGACCAATCTCGATGAAATCTGCCAGACGCAGCGCTTTCTCCAACTCGTTGTTGAGCGAACCTGCCTCGCCGGGGATATAGACATTGCTCCAGAACTCTTTCTTGATGGCGTCAATCTTCTCGATAGCTGTCTTCAGGCCCTCTGCCGTACGACCCATGCCGACGAAATCCCACATGATAAGACCCAACTCCTTGTGGATGGAATCTACCGAGCGTTTGCCCTGAATAGACATCAGTTTCTGTATCTTATCCTCCACTTTCTTCTCTGCCTCAGCGAACTCAGGCAGGTCGGTGGACATACGGGGTACGCCAATCTGGTCGGCAAGATAGTTCTGAATCGTATAAGGAAGAACGAAGTAGCCGTCAGCAAGACCCTGCATCAGCGCCGATGCACCCAGACGGTTCGCACCGTGGTCGGAGAAGTTGGCCTCGCCGATGCAGAACAAGCCCTTTACGCTGGTCTGCAACTCGTAATCCACCCATATACCACCCATAGTATAGTGAATAGCGGGGAAAATCATCATCGGGTTCTCGTACGGATTCTCGTCCACGATTTTCTCGTACATCTGGAAGAGGTTGCCGTACTTCTGTGCCACTACATCCTTGCCAAGGCGCTGGATGGCATCGGAGAAGTCGAGGAACACAGCCAAGCCCGTATTGTTGACACCGTAGCCCTTGTCGCAACGCTCCTTAGCGGCACGCGAAGCCACATCACGCGGCACGAGGTTACCGAATGCGGGGTAGCGACGCTCCAAGTAGTAGTCGCGGTCCTCTTCAGGAATATCGCGTCCCTTGATTTCGCCGGCTTGCAGACGCTTGGCGTCTTCGAGTTTCTTCGGCACCCAGATACGGCCATCGTTACGCAAAGACTCGGACATCAGCGTCAGTTTGGACTGGAAATCGCCATGCTTGGGGATACAAGTCGGGTGAATCTGTGCGTAGCAGGGGTTAGCGAAATACGCACCGTGGCGGTACATCTGCATAGCAGCCGAACCGTTGGACGCCATGGCGTTGGTGGAGAGGAAGAAGGTGTTGCCGTAGCCACCCGAAGCAATAACGACAGCGTGGGCGAAATAGCGCTCGATACGACCCGTAATCAGGTTACGAGCAATGATACCGCGTGCACGCTCCTCGCCGTTCTCATCCTTAATCATGACGATGTCGAGCATCTCGTGGCGGTTGTACATCTTAACCTTGCCTTTGCCAATCTGGCGGCTCAGTGCAGAATATGCGCCCAAGAGCAACTGCTGACCCGTCTGACCCTTGGCATAGAAAGTACGGCTTACCTGAGCACCACCGAAGGAACGGTTGTCGAGCAATCCGCCGTATTCGCGGGCGAAAGGTACACCCTGCGCTACGCACTGGTCGATAATGCTGTTGCTGACCTCTGCCAGACGATAGACATTCGCCTCACGCGCACGGTAGTCGCCACCCTTGATGGTGTCGTAGTAGAGGCGATAGACAGAGTCGCCGTCGTTCTGGTAGTTCTTGGCAGCGTTGATACCGCCCTGTGCAGCGATAGAGTGCGCACGACGGGGCGAATCCTGAATGCAGAAGTTCAGTACATTGAAGCCCATCTCTGCGAGCGAAGCCGCTGCCGATGCGCCTGCCAAGCCCGTACCGACTACAATGATGTCGATTTTGCGCTTATTGGCGGGATTGACCAACTTCTGGTGGTCTTTGTAGTTCGTCCATTTTTGCTCCAATGGACCTGCGGGAATCTTCGCCATCTCAGGCGTGATGACCTGCGTTGATTGTTCTTTTGTTGCCATATATTTATTGGACAATTTTACTATTTACAAATTGATAATTTACAAGTTACAACTTGGCAAGTTCGAGATTATGCGCACAGCATACCGATACCCATGCCGAGGTAGTAGAGAACTACAACAGCGAAAGGAAGGATCACCAAAGTGGCGAGAATAGTACCAATCACCTTGATACGCTTCATCCATTTGAGGTTGTTCCAGCCGAAGGTGTGCAATGCCGACCAAACACCATGGTTGAGGTGGAACCACAAAGCAACCAACCATACGAGGTAGAGTGCGCAGTAGATCTGACCGCTGACACGGGTCGTGAACAGCGCCTTGACATACGCAGCACCGTTTTGCGGATCGAATGCACCCGTCTCAATGCCCGTCAACTCAGCAAACTGCATCTTGAACCAGAAGTTGTAGAGGTGCAGCACGATGAAGCCCAGCACAATAACGCCCAAAACGAGCATGTTCTTCGACTCCCAATCAACGCCCTCCTGACGAGCCGTAACAGCATAGCGGTCGTTACCACGCGCATGACGGTTCTGAATAGTGAGGCAGATAGCATACGCAAAGTGGATGAAGATGAGCAGAGCAAGCCCAAGCGTGCCGATAACGGCGTACCAGTTTGCACCCAGAACGGAGCAAATCCAGTTGTACGCATCCTCGGAGAACACCAACGCCACATTCATGCAGCCGTGAAACAAAAGGAAAAATACCAGCGCCAAGCCCGTGATACTCATCACAAACTTACGGCCGATAGACGAATCTGTTAACCACATAGTCTTAATAAAATGTTTTTATTGAATAATTTAGTTATTTCGAAGGAGATAACACACATATAGCGCAAACCATGCACGCCATACGGGCCGCAAAGGTACAAATTTTATTCCGCTTTGCCAAATCGGCGGGCAATTCTATCCCCAAAAGTAGGTATTTGCATAGTAGAGATAGCAAAAAATAGCGACCCAGGCGAAAAAATAGAGTAACAAAAGTCTATCTAACGCCTAAAAATACAAAAAATTTGTGCGTACCAAAAAAAAGCCGTACCTTTGCGAGCCGTTACATAGCAAAAGACCGCTGCAATTGTGAAGCAGGAAGCAGGAAGCAGGAATTTGCAAGTTTGTCAATGCAAGAGTCTAACGGACTGAAAACCAGAAGGAAAACAGAAGGCAAAATTTAATTTATTACGACTATGTATATTTTTCTTACTATTCTAATCGTTATTGCAGCAATCCTGCTGACACTGCTGGTATTGGTGCAAAACAGCAAGGGCGGAGGACTCGCCTCGGGATTCGCAGGTGGCAACCAAGTGATGGGTGCGCCCAAAACAGCCGATTTCCTTGAGAAAGCAACATGGACCATTATTGCCATCATCGTAGTGCTGAGCATTGCAGCCGTAGGATTCCAGAAGGGTCACGAGGCTACCAAGAACACCAACGATAGCGCCATCAAGACACAAGTAGAAGACGCTGCCAGTGCACTGCAAACTTCGGCTCCTGCTGCAGATTTCAGCACCGAGACCACCGAAGAGGCAGAATAATCGTCTCTGTAGGCAGTTTCACCTTAAGCCCGCTTATCCAAAAGATAGGCGGGCTTCTTTGTGTTTGTATAAAATGCACATAACATTGTCAAAAACAGAGAAAGTGTGCAAAATGGGGATTTTTTACACCTTTCCGTCAATTTTTACACACCTATTTGCCGTATTCATAGTATTTTTGCACCCGTTTTATTAGCGACTAATCTCTAATGCCATGAAACGAGTGTAGTTGCTCTAATACCGCAGCGGACAACCCTGCCCCAAAACGAAGAAAACAATAACCCAACTACTAATACACAATTTCAATAAACAAACTGTATGAAACTGAAATTCAGTGCGCTGCGTGCAACATTGGCTGCTGCTCTACTTCTTGTGGGCATGGGGCTTGAGGCACGCACCATAAGCGGAACCGTGAAGGACCCGACGGGCGAAACCATTATCTCCGCCTCGGTGGTGGTAAAAGGCACCACAGTGGGTACCGTAACAGATTTTGACGGAAACTACACATTGACTGTACCCGACGACGCCACCACGCTGGTGTTCTCGTACATCGGCTACAAGACGCAAGAAATTGCCATCTCGAGCGATGTCATCAATGTAACTCTGAAAGAAGACAACGAAGTGCTGGAAGAAGTAGTCGTAACGGGCTACGGAACGACCAAGAAGCGCGACCTTGTTACCTCTGTGGCAAGCGTTGGAGCCGACCAGATCAAAGACATTCCTGTGGCATCGGCTGCCGAGGCACTGCAAGGTAAATTGTCCGGTGTTTCCGTTACCACTACCGAAGGAAGTCCTGATGCGGATGTCAAAATTCGTGTCCGTGGCGGTTCGTCGCTTACCCAATCAAGCGACCCTCTCTACATCGTGGACGGATTCCCCGTATCGAGCATCTCGGATATTGCGCCGAGCGACATCGCCTCGATGGATGTATTGAAAGACGCTGCCGCCACTGCCATCTACGGTGCGCAGGGTGCCAACGGCGTTATTATCATCACGACCAAGGACGCAGGCAGCAACGATGACGACGACAAGTTCCAAATCCATGTGGACTATACGGGCTATATGGGTTGGAAACAACTGGCAAAGAAGTACAAGATGCTCGATACCGAGGACTATGTACTGCTGCAATACGAGGCAGCCGACTACTTCAAGCACAGTTCCATCAACTCGGCATTCGGCGAGTATTTCGACCCGAACTACAACGATGGCTCGAGCTATTCGCTTAATTTGCCCAGTGTGCTTGCCTATTGGCGCGACAGCACCGGCACGGACTGGCAAGACCGCACCTTTGGCAACAAGGGGCTGAACTCAAACCACAACATCTCCGTTTCCGGTGGTAACAAGGTGGCTTCGTTCAACCTGACCTACAACCGCATCGACGACGAGGGTATCATGTACGGCTCGGACTACAACCGAAACAACTTGTCGTTCAAGGCCAAATTCAAGCCTATCAAGGGCCTGACCATCGGCGTAACAACTCGCTACAGCAACACGCAAGTGCTCGGCTCGGGTACGAACACCGCCGAGGATGCCGGTTCGAAGACTGAGAGCCGTGTGCGTAATGCCATTGCCTACAGCCCTATCGAACTACTCAAACGCGACAAGGACGACTCGGACTACGACTCGTTCGGATCGCTCTACGACCCTATCACCACGATAGACCACAACTACCAGAACCAGGTGGACAACAAACTGACCTTGAACGGGTATGTGCAATATAAGTTCCTCAAAGACTTCACCGTTAAGGTAGATCTCGGCTACGAGACCCGTGATATTCAGAAAGACCGCTACTATGGCCCTACTACTTACTATAGCCGCGACGGCGACGGTAAGACCTACGCAGGCGAGGCTTATCTGGGCAACACCATCTCGACGGAGGACAAAACCTCGCGTTTCCGCAATGTGAACACCTTTGAGTACGCTCACAAGTGGCTCAACGCCCACAACTTCTCTTTCATGGTGGGCGAAGAGATGAATATCGTCAAAGGCGAACTCCGCACTACGGCTGCCTACGGTTTCGACGCATCGTTCAGCGGCTCGGAAGTATTCAAGCACCTCGGTTTGGCAAAGGCTGCCACCACCAAGAACACCATTGACCCGACTGACAACATGCTGTCGTTCTTCGCACGCGCGAACTATGATTATAAGGGACGCTACTACCTAACGGCTACCTTCCGTGCAGACGCATCGACCCGATTCCTGTCGTCGGAGGGCAACCAGTGGGGCTACTTCCCCTCTGTGGCAGCCGCTTGGCGTATGGTGGACGAGCCGTGGATGGAGCCCGCACAAGACTGGATGTCGAATATGAAATTCCGTCTGTCGTATGGTACGGTAGGTAACAACAATGTGGACCTCGGCTACCTGCGCTCGGAGTATAATGCTACCAGCGCTGCTTATTCGGAGTACTTCGGCACGATGCTGGTAGATGGCGGTACAGGCTCCGAAGTTATCGCAGCAAACCCGAAGCTAAAATGGGAGACCACCGTTACGCGTGACTTCGGTATCGATTACGGATTCTTCAACGAGCGTCTGAGCGGTACCTTCGACCTCTACTGGAACACCACCAAAGACCTGATTCTGAAGTACAAGTTGGCTACCGGTGGTTATAACTACCAATACCGCAACATCGGCTCGACCGACAACAAGGGTGTTGAGTTCTCTATCAACGGCGTCATTCTCGACCACCGCTCCAAGAACTTGAGCTACGGCTTGACTGTCAATGCCAACATCTCGCACAACAAGAACACCGTGGTCAACCTCGGTGGCATGGACGAATATACTGCCTCGACAGGGTGCTTCTCTTCCAACTACGACAACTCGGACTACGAATTCAAACTCACTCCGGGTAGCCCTATCGGCGACATCTACGGCTACAAGACCAACGGCTGGTACACGGCCGAGGACTTCGATGCCTACAACCCGACTACCCGCAAATGGTATGTACGCCAGGCCGACGGTACGCTCAAGACCGTCAGTACCAAACTCGGTGACGCGCGTCCTGGTATGACCAAACTGGCTACCACCACAGACGAGGACGGCAACGAAGTAGTAGAGCGTACCGTGCTGGGCAACACCACGCCGGTTATCAACGGTGGTTTCGGTATCTCGGCATTTGTCGGCGGCGATAAGTGGGGAAAGTTCGATTTCAACTGCCAATTCACTTACAGCTACGGCAACGACGTGCTGAACCTGTCGGCACTGGACTACTCGACCATCTTCCAGAAGACCATGTACCGCAATAGTATTGCAGATGTGGCTTATGGCAAGCGCTACAGCCTCTACAGCAAAGAGGACGGGTATCTGCTGAACAATGTGACGACTACTTCCGGCTCGAACTATGCGGAGGGTGCTGAGTATGAGGCTATCAAATCGATGCTTGCAGAGCAGAACGCCAACGCTACCACGGCAAACCCCATCTCGGACAACATTGCGCTGACCGACAAGTTTGTGGAGGATGCAAGTTTCTTGCGTCTTAGTTCGCTGACCTTCGGGTACTCGCTGCCGCAAGATGCACTGCGCAAAGCACACATCAACAACATCCGTATCTTCTTCACCGCAAGCAACCTGTTCTGCGCTACGAAGTACTCGGGCTCTGACCCTGAGGTAGATACCCGCTCGAAGAACAACCCGCTGACTCCGGGTGTGGACTTCTCGGCATTTCCAAAGAACCGTGCATTTAACTTCGGTCTTAACCTGTCGTTCTAAAACGGTGATCGATTCATTCTATAACAGAATAACTTATTAAACAACAGAGAACAGATGAAAAACTATCAATATATTGTCTATGGCATGATTGCCTTCTCGATGATTGGCTGCGGTTTCTTCGATTCCGATTCGCCCTCTGCCATGGACGCCAAAACCGTCTATTCGAATACGGATCTCACCGAGCAGGCTATTGCCGGGGTGTACGATGTATTCGGCAACGACAAAGGTTATCGTAACCGCTTGTGCTGCGGCTATATGGGACTGAACACCGATATAGAACACGGCACAAAGAACAACGGCAACTCGGACTACTGCCTCTACTCGATGACCCCCGTCAGCTCGGACCTGTCAACGGCATCGGGCAAAGACCCATGGGGCTATATGAACATTATGATTGAGCGATGCAACAACATCATTGAGGGAATAGAGCAATATGGGGACACTACCAATGAGAAGGTTCGGTACTTCCTCGGGGAAGCATACTTTTTGCGCTCATTTATCTACCTCGATATGGTGAAGTTGTGGGGCGATATTCCTCCCCGTTTTGAGTCGTTGGCCAAGAACCCCGACGGCGTGAACACCATGAAGGACAACCGCAACATCGTATTCGAGCACCTGCGCGGCGACCTGCGCCATGCGGCAGAACTGCTGCCTTGGTCGTCGGAATGCCCGGGTGCGGCAGCAAACCAAGTGGGACGCCCCTCGAAGGCAGCCGCATTGGCACTGTTGATGCGTAACGATATGTACTATGCCGGAAAGGGCGTACGCCCCGAATCGTATCAGACAGGGGCGGTATTCAACCTGAGCGATGCCACACAACGCAAAGCCCTCTATGAGGAAGTACTCTGGGCCGGCGCACAGATACTGAACGAGTCGGCAGAGAGCAAGAAATTCCTCTCCAGCTATGAGCAGATATTCAAGAACATCTGCCAAGACCAAATGAACTACTACCAGACCGAGGTGTTCTGGGCAATTCCGTTCGCAAGCACCCGTGGACAAGTGCTGCAATACAACTGCCCGAAAGCAAGCGATGCGCTGAAGGGACTGAAGAACAACACTTCGGGTTCGTCTAACTCGGCGATTGCGGCAGTACCGACACTCTACTACGATTTTGAGGACGGCGACACCCGTCGTGATGTGACGCTGTTACCCTACTATTGGGTGTATGACAACGGTGCAAAGTTTGACTCCGACGCTGAGAAACGCAAGAACGCTTTCGGCGACTACGAGGGCAACATACTCTACCAAAAGAACCAAAAAATCAGCGAGTGGTATATGGCTAAATACCGCGTAGAGTGGATGAAGCGCGAGCGTAACAACAGCGACGACGGTATTGATTTTGCCGTAATCCGCTACGCCGATGTACTGCTGATGGCAGCAGAGGCAACATTAGGCGGTATCGGCGGGGATGTGCCCGGTAACCTATACGGCATAGACGGACAGAAGTGCTTCGACCAAGTGCGTGAGCGTGCAGGTGTAGCCACCAAACCGCTGACAATGGACAACATCATCGAAGAGCGTAAGTTGGAATTCGCGGGCGAGTACCTGCGTAAGTTCGACCTGATGCGTTGGGGTATTCTGAAATCGCAAATGGAAGCAGCCACCGAGCGTCTGGCAGCACTGAACAACCACACAGGCGAGTTTGCTACCCTGCCCGACACCATCTACTTCAAGTACACCGACATCGGCTACTCGGCTGACTACAGCTACGACGAGAGCGTGGCACATGTCTATGTGATGGACAGCATCTGGGGCTTGAAGAAAGGCGAGACCGGCCCTGCACCGACCTACAGCAAAGAGAACCACTGGATTAAGAAGTCAATCTACGACGACTCGTCGAAAGGGCGTAACTTGGCTCCCGCCAACTACAAACTCTACGACGCCGAGCATCCGGACTACCTGAATGCACACCAGTTCTGGCCTATCTTCAGCGTGAATGTCGGCTCGTCGAACGGCACACTCTGGAATGACTACGGCTACGGAGAGTAGGGGGTAATTAGGAATGATGAATTAGGAAGTAGGAATTACTCGTTGTTTCGGAGGAGTTACTTCAGGAGTACATGGTTGTTCCTACATAGTTCATTCGGGAGTCCTTCGGGAAATCTCTTCTACAAAAATAAAAACTAGCATCTATACTAGTGAATATAAAAAGTAACTTATGAATGCTACACAGTATTTGTTCGGTATATTGGCAGTGGTCGGCTTGCTCTCGTGCAAGCCGACCACTGAGCCCAATGGGGAAGACGACAACAAGCCTGCCGACATTGAGGCACTGACCCAAGCCTGCCAATGGAGAGAAGGCGGTGGCAAAGAGGCGACAGGCGGCGACGGCGGACAAGTATATTACATCACCGACCTGAGCGACGACACTGACCCTAGCACAGGACTCGCCAAGAACGGTACGCTGCGCCATGCCGTCGAGCAAAACGGCGCACGCATCATTCTGTTTAGAAAATCCGGTACCATCTACCTGAACAAGGAACTGGACATCCGCTACGGCAACCTGACCATTGCGGGACAAAGTGCGCCGGGCGAGGGAATATGCATAGCGAACTATCCCGTCTGCCTCAAAAGCACCGAGAATGTGATTATACGTTTTGTGCGTTTCCGTATGGGCGACAGCGCAAAAGTGGAGGGCGATGCGGTGTCGGTATATGACTCGAAAAACATCATCATCGACCACTGCTCCTGCTCGTGGTCAACGGATGAGTGCGTGTCGTGCTACGGCAACACCAACTTCACACTGCAATACTGCTTCATTACGGAATCGCTGCGCAAATCGGTACACCTGAAAGGCAACCACGGCTACGGCGGTATCTGGGGCGGCACGAACGCCACATTCCACCACAACCTGCTGGCACACCACGACTCGCGCAACCCACGATTCGACCATTCGTATGTCAACAGCAAATGCATGGGGCCGCTGGACTATGTGAACAATGTGGTCTATAATTGGGGCGGGAACTCGGCGTACGGCGGAGAAAGTACGGGAACGGCTCGGCAAATCAACTTTGTGGCAAACTATTACAAGCCCGGCCCTGCCACCAACTCGAAAGTGCAGACCCGCTTGCTCAACCCGACCACCAAATGCGACAACTGCTCGAGCGATGCAACTGCTGTACTGCCGGGCAAGTTCTACGTAACGGGCAATTATATGTACGGCAGCGAGGCTGTGACGGCAGACAACTGGCAGGGGGTAAGCCCCGACGAGTCGTCGAAAAAAGAGCAATGCAAAGCAACCACTCGGCACAACACGGGGCTGACGGCTCTCAGCGCAGAACAGACCGCCGAGGATGCCTACGAGACCGTGCTGAGCAAGGCGGGCTGCTCGCTCTACCGCGACGCCATAGACACCCGTATTGCAGAGGAAGTGCGCAAAGGCACCTCAACCTACAAAGGCTCGAACGGATCGACGGGCGGACTGATAGACACCCCCAGCGACACTGAGGGATACCTGACCTATCAATCGGAGGACGCCCCCACAGACAGCGACATGGACGGCATACCCGACGCATGGGAAGAAGCACACGGGCTGAACCCGAAATCTCGCTCTGACGCCAAGGCACAGACGCTGGTGAAAGGACACTCCAACCTGGATGTCTATCTGTGCAGTTTGGTACAACATTTGTATTAATTACTATATAACGAACAAGAACCATGAAAAAGACTCTTCTGACAATATGTCTTGCCGCCGCTCTGGCAGGGGCTGCCACGGCACAGAAATATGCAGGCTACTACGAGAACTTGCCCATTGCCATTGAGCAAGTGCAGGAAGTAGTGATTCCGGACTATACCGTTACGCTGACCGACTTCGGCGCCACCGAAGGGGGCGAAGTGCTATGCTCAGACGCATTCAACGCCGCCATTGCCGACCTGAAAAAGAACGGTGGCGGACACTTGATAGTGCCCGACGGCGTGTGGCTATCCGGCCCTATTCGCCTGATTAGCAATATGGACCTGCACCTGAGCGACCACGCTACCATTCGCTTCTCGCCCGACAAAGAACTCTATGTGCCGGAAGGGGCACCGCGCGACGGCAGCAAGAAATGCAATGCGCTGGTATATGGCAGCAAACTGGAAAATGTGGCTATCACAGGCTACGGAACACTGGACGGACAAGGTATATACTGGCGTCCTGTGAAATCGGAGAAAGTGGATGCGGAACAATGGAGCGACCTGCTTGCCATGGGCGGAGAAGTAGTGGCGAACGGCAAGACCAAAGAGATATGGTACCCGTTCAACCTGAACAAAGAACTGGGCGTGCCCAACATTGCGAGCGACGCCATTACGCAAGAGAAGATGCGTCCACACCTGGTCAATATCACCGACTCGAAGAATGTGCTGATAGAGCATGTACACCTGCTCAATTCACCGAAATTCCACCTTGTGCCGACACGCGTGCAGAACCTGATTATCGATGGCGTGAATATCCGCTGCCCGCACTGGGCGCAGAACGGCGATGCCATGGACCCGGGCAATGTGCAGGTATGCTTGATTGCGAACTGCAACATCAGTTGCGGCGATGACGGTATCTGCATGAAAGGCGGTGTGGGGGACAAAGGTGTAGCCGCAGGCCCCCAACGCGACTTCCTCATCACCAACGACACGGTTTATCATGCACACGGCGGATTCGTGATCGGCTCGGAGTTCTCGGGCGGTATGCAACGGCTGATTGTGAAGAACTGTATGTTCGACGGCACAGACATAGGCTTGCGTTTCAAGTCCGCTCCCGGGCGTGGCGGATGGTGCGAAGATATCTATTGTTACGACATCGTGATGAAGAACATTCAGAAATCGGTTGTACTCTTCTCGTCGGGCTATGCCGACCGAGGAGCAGGCGTGAGCGCCACCGACAAAGACAACAAATCTGCCTACTTCCCCGACTGGAGCAACTTCACCTTCCGCAACATCACCTGCGTGGGCGCAAAGACTGCCGTCGAGGCAGAGGGTATCAAGGGCAAGCCCGTACGCGATATGCTGTTCGAGAATGTGATGGTGCTTGGCGCCAAGAACGGCATCGTGCTGAAATATGCAGAGAACTTCAACTTCGTGAACTGCACCTTCCGCTGCAAGCAGGGCAACGAGTTCGACATCGAGCGCTCGAAGAACATCCGCTACAACGGGAAAGACCCGATGGAGGAATAAGCGCACCGCTCACCTACACACACCGCAAAGGCGGCATAGATTTGGCACGTATTTTGCAGAATGGGCGTACACGACAAGGGACGAATAACGGGGACAGAACCTGTAAAGGGCAAGTCGGGGAGTATGTGAAGGCGGACTACATTGCAAAAATTACACATATTGCGTCAATATGGTGCAGGTCGGAACACAAGAAATACCGTACCTTTGCAGCGCAAAAACAAGCAATTATATAACCAAAATAAAACACAACAATGAAAAAGATTTTCTTCTTCGCTGCTTCTGTGATGGCAGCAATGACTATTAACGCTACGGTGTATGACCTGACTACTCTGGCCGCAGAGAGCGATTGGACTGTAACCGGCGCTACTCAAAACGCTACAGAGACTACTGACACCAAGTTGGTATATGACCTCAAAGCAGAAGTAGAGGCAGCAATCACTCCGTCAAAACTTACAACCGACATTACTTTCTCGCTTACAAATAGTAGCGATAAGGCTAAAGGTATCGTTATTCCCTTGGGAAAAGGTTTTGAGTTCGGTGGTAAGAACGGTATTTTGAAAATTGAGAATGTAAAGAGCGGCTCGACCATTAAGTTGATTGTTGCTGCCAAGGGCAGTACTGCTGCTAACTTCGCAGATGAGGCTAAGAAGTACCCTAAGGGTGCCGTTGCAGTAACCGCAGACCTGACCTGCCCTGCAAAGAGCGCAGGTGCTGAAGGCGCAGACGAAGATGGTTACATCTGGAAGACTCTCGAATATACAGCTAACAATGAAGGTATCGTAGAAATCAAGGAGTTCGCAGGCGGCTATCGTATCAAGAGCATCGAAATCAGCGGCGAGACTGCTAACGAGAATGTAACCGCAGAGGTAAAGGCTGTTAAGAGCATTGAGAACGGCCAACTCGTTATCCTGAAGAACGGCGTGAAGTACAACGCTCTCGGTACTGTAGTTGAGTAATCCCGTGGCCGACTGATAGGCTACAAAATACACATCGGGAAGACCGATACAAAACGATTGGCTGCACAGCCAATCGTTTTTTTGTGTATATTCGATTTGGAAAAACAGGGTTTTTGTCGTATCTTTGCAGGTTGATTGGGGAATACTGCAAAAAAAAAGACGAAGACGCCTGCAGGAAGTGACATAAATGATTGTGAGAGGTTACAATTACGATTATTTTTTAGGGGACAAAGAACGATGTTTTTTGAGGACAAAGATGATCAAATATAGACCAGATATGCTTTGCGAGGGACTGACAGATACACCGCATTGCCAGTATTTTTTGAAGGAACAAAAATGATCAGATATTGACCAAATAGGCAAAGGAGAGAGACGGTATAAAATACCATCTCTACAAGAGAAAAATCAATAAGGGACAAAAAATTTATACTAAAATACACAAGACGAAATACACAATGAGCAATACATACCACATACCAGCCATGCTACGGGAAACCATTGACGGACTCGCTATTCGACCTGACGGCGTGTATGTGGATGTGACATTCGGCGGAGGAGGACACTCAAGAGCCATCATGAGCCAACTCGGCACCAACGGAAAACTCTACTCCTTCGACCAAGATATGGACGCCTATCGGAACGAGGAAAAAAGCATGGGGGAGAAAACGGGTTGCCTATTGGGCGACAAGCGGTGGCAGTTCGTGCATGGGAACTTCCGATACCTGAGCAACTTTTTGGATTACTACGGAGTGAAGCAAATTGACGGACTGCTGGCAGACCTCGGAGTGAGTTTTCATCACTTCGACGAGGCGGAGAGAGGGTTCAGTTTCCGTTTTGCAGGCCCACTCGACATGCGAATGAATCAGGCTGCCGGGAAAACGGCCGCAGACCTAATAAACAGTTACTCGGAAGAGGAACTGGCGAAAGTGCTCTATCTATACGGGGAGATGCGGAACGCACGGCAAGTAGCCAAGGCGATAGTTCGGGAACGAGAGAAAAATCCGATTCTGCGCACTGAACAACTGGTCGGCTGCGTGCTGCACAAAGAACTGAACATAGAGAACGGTGAGATAGATGTGCCTACCCTGCAGAAAAAAGATATGGCACGCCTATTCCAAGCCCTGCGCATGGAAGTGAACGACGAGCTGGGCGCACTGAGAGAAATGCTGGTGGCCGCACGCGACCTGCTCCGCCCCGACGGACGCATTGCAATACTGACCTATCATTCGCTGGAAGATCGACTTGTGAAGAACTTCTTGCGCTCGGGCAACATAGAAGGCACGATAGAAAAAGACTTCTACGGCAACATACTGACCCTATTTCGGATTATCGAAAAAGGACTGACCGCCACAGAAGAAGAAGTGGAACGCAACCCCCGCAGCCGTAGCGCAAAACTGCGAGTGGCACAAAAAATAGCCGTACAGCCATGAACAAAGGAACGATACGGCAATGGATGAGCGGAGAAAAACTCCGAAACATACTACACTTCAAGCGACTGATATTCATCGTATTGGGATGGATACTGCTCAGTATCATACTCAACTACAAGAGTATTGAGCAACAGAAAACGCTAGGACAGGCACAACAGACCATGTTGGACGCCAAATACCGCTATCTGACCATCAGCGCTGACTGGGCCAAAAAGACCTGCGCATCGACCCTATCCGACCAACTGCAAAAGCAAGGCAGCAACATAGGGGAAAGCACCGTTGCCCCCACGAAACTGAAATGACTATGAACGGACAGAGAAGCCTTATCATGCGATTTATTGTTATATTTTTCCTTATCACCCTGTGCTATATACTGGTGATAGGAAAGATATGCCATATAGCACTCGCAGACGGCGACAAATGGCGGAAAGTGGCGGCGCGACAAGAACCCGTGCGGGTAGATATAAAAGCAAACCGAGGGAACATACTCGACTGCAACGGAAACCTGCTGGCAAGTTCGATGCCCCAATACCATGTGTATATGGACACACAGATAGAGGCCTTTCAGCAAGAAAACGGGCGGTGGTTTTTGAGAAACCTCGACTCTATCGCCATCGGACTGAGCCAAGTGGTCGGCGACAAGAGCGCTGAGGAATATCGCAAACTGATAAAAAATGGGTATTACGCAAAAAATACACGCCTCGAACTAACCAAAAAACAAATAGACTACATACAAAAACAAAAGTTGGAGGCCATACCCATTGTCTATAAACTGCCCAATAAGTCGGACGACCCCAAAAACTTCCAACACCTGACGCTCAAAAACAAATACAAGAGCGGGGTGATCTTTGAGGACCTATACAGCCGCATAAAACCATTCGGAATGCTGGCCTCAAAAACCATCGGCGATGTACAAAAAAGCACCGGCAAAGCGAGCAAAGGGATAGAACAAGCATTCGACGAACAACTGCGCGGCACAAACGGAAGAGGACTGCAGCAACGCAAAGGCGGCATACGAGTGGTAGAACCCACCCAAAAAGCCGTGGACGGAATCGATGTGGTCAGCACCATAGACATAGAACTGCAAGACATTGTGGAAACACTGCTGCTGGATGCGGTGCAAGAAGGGGAAGAAGAATGGGGCTGCTGCATCCTGATGGAAGTGAAGACGGGCGAGATAAAAGCCATTGCCAACCTTGACCGCTCGAAAGCAGGAAACTACTACGAGGGGATGAACCACGCCGTGGTGAAAGTAGAGCCGGGCTCTACCTTCAAGACCGTTGCGCTGATGGCGGCACTGGACGACGGAAAGATAGACATAGACGACACGGTGCGGGTGTTCAGAAACGGATGGAGATACTTCAACACGAACATCATTGACGCCCACAAGCGGGACACGGTGTATGATGTACGCTCCGCTCTCGCCGCATCGAGCAACATTGCACTGGCGAGAATCATCACACACGCCTACGAGGGAAGCGCCAAGAAATTTGTGAACCGAATCGGCAAAATCGGAATCACGGACAGCGTGTATTGCGAATTGGGCGGCGACCAAGCATGGATACCCGTTCCTAAAGACACCGTGACGCTGAGCAAGATGTCGTACGGGTACTCCGTGGAACTGACCCCGCTGCAGATACTGATGTTCTACAACGCCATCGCCAACGACGGGAAAATGATACGACCCTACTTGGTGAAAGCCCTGCAAAAAGACGGCGAGACCATAAAGGAATACGACACGGAGGTGATAAAAGGCTCGATTTGTAGTTCGAGGACGCTTCGGAACTTGAAAGGCGCACTGCATGATGTGGTATGGGACAACCATCTCGGCACTGCCTCAAACAACGGGTACGGGCAAAAAGCACAGAGCAAGAAAGTGGCCATAGCGGGCAAAACCGGTACTGCACAGATACACGACGGGAACTACACCAATCAGCGACACCGCATGAGTTTTGTGGGATACTTCCCGGAAGACGACCCGCAATACACCTGTATCTGCGTGCTGCACAACCCTCGTGTAGGCAGCCACGACGCCGGCGCAAAATGCGGAACTGTGGTGCGCAAGATAGCCGAACGGACTATGGCACACACGGGGTGCTACATACTGGAAGACGGAAAGAAAAGACTGACAATCAATAAGAAATAGCGAGGGCTTACACACTCGAAAAACGACAAAACGATGCAACTGAAAGAATTACTGAGCGTCCTGAAACCGACACAAATGATCGGCTCGGAGGACATAGAGATAACGGGTATCACATTCGA
This sequence comes from bacterium, assembly GCA_963591775.1. Lineage (GTDB taxonomy): Bacteria > Bacteroidota > Bacteroidia > Bacteroidales > Paludibacteraceae > Colicola. The sequence continues at coordinate 201,473 of CAVATM010000002.1, read as the reverse complement.
CTCCCGCAAAGTAGAGGCGGGCTATCTGTTTGTAGCCCAAGTAGGTACGGCCGTGGACGGGCATACCTATATCGCTGCGTGCGTGGAAAAAGGCGCTGCGGCAGTGGTGCTGAGCAATACGGACTATCTACCTTCGGAGGCGGATGGGGCGACCTATATTGTGGTGGAGAACACCGACCACACATTGGGACTGCTGGCAAGCCGTTGGTACGGCGAACCGAGCAAGAGCCTGACGCTGGTGGGCGTGACCGGCACCAACGGCAAGACGACGATTGCCACGCTACTTTATAAATTGGTGCGGGGGCTCGGACACAAAGCGGGGCTGCTATCGACCGTGGTGAACTACATAGAGGACGAGGCTGTACCTGCCACACATACCACACCCGATGCCATTGAACTGAACGGGCTGCTGCGACGCATGGTGGATGCGGGCTGCGAATACGCTTTTATGGAGGTGAGCAGCCACGCCATCGCCCAAGAGCGTATTGCAGGGCTGGACTTCGATGGAGCACTGTTCACCAACCTGACACGCGACCACATCGATTATCACAAGACCTTTGACAACTATCGGGACACCAAAAAGCGTCTCTTCGACGGACTGAAAAAGACCGCTTTTGCCGTGACCAACAAAGACGACCGCAACGGACTGATGATGACACAGAACTGCGCGGCGAAGGTATATACCTACTCCACCCGTGCCATGGCGGATTATCGGGCGCAGATACTGGAAGAAGGATTTGACGGTATGCTGCTATCGATAGACCAACAAGAGGTGTTCGTACCACTGGTGGGACGATTCAATGTGTCGAACCTGCTCTGTATCTACGGCGCTGCAGTGAATCTGGAATTCGACAAGACGGAGATACTGCGGGTGCTCTCGACACTGCACCCCGTGAACGGGCGATTTGAGACTATTCATAGCGAGAAAGGATGGACGGCGATAGTCGATTATGCACACACACCCGACGCCGTGGACAATGTGATACAGACGATCAATGAGATACGCAAGGAAGGAAGCCGGCTGATAACCGTGGTGGGCTGCGGAGGCAACCGCGACAAAGGCAAGCGCCCCATGATGGCGGCTATCGCCAAGCACGGCTCTGACCAACTGATACTGACATCCGACAACCCACGCGACGAAGAACCTTCGGAGATCCTTCGGGAAATGGCGGCAGGACTGAGTGAAGAAGAACTGCTGAGCACGCTCGTAATTGAAGACCGAGAGGCTGCCATCAAGACCGCCTGCACACTGGCTCAGGCAGGCGATGTGATACTCGTGGCGGGTAAAGGACACGAAGACTATCAGATAATCAAAGGCGTAAAGCACCACTTCGACGACCACGAGGTGATACGAAAATACTGTTAGTTCTCCTGTAAAGTCCGGTAAAAATACTCCATTGGTCACATTACAAGAACCATTAATTCATAATTCTTAATTCCTAATTAGAACCGTGTTCTATTCACTCTTTAGCTACTTCAACCAACTGCCCGGCGCACGACTGATGACCTACATCTCGTTCCGTGCCATTGTGGCAGGCATTCTGGCACTGCTGATAAGCGTCTATTTCGGGAAGTACTTCATCCGACTGATGAAACGCAAGCACATTTCCGAGACACAACGAGATGAGAAAACCGACCCATTCAACGTGGCCAAAAAAGGCGTGCCGACCATGGGCGGACTGGTTATCATCGTGAGCATTATCGTGCCGTGTCTGCTCGTGGGAAAACTGAGCAATATCTATTTGATACTCATGTTGATAACGACCCTGCTGCTCGGGGCACTGGGATTTACCGACGACTACATCAAGACCTTCCGCCACAACAAGGACGGACTGAACGGATGGATAAAAATAGCAGGGCAAGTGGCACTGGGACTGATTGTGGGGCTGACACTGCGCTATTCGCCCATGGTAACGATGAACGAGAGCGTTTCGACACGAGTGGAGAACAACATCACTTATGTGACAAAAAGCCCGTCTGTGAAATCGACGCAGACCACGATACCGTTTGTAAAGCACCACAACTGCAACTACGCTGACCTGTTCTCGTTCCTCGGCGAGGAGAACAAATACCGTGCAGGGTGGATATTCTTTGTACTGCTGACCATATTCGTGGTGGCGGCTGTGAGCAACGGTGCGAACCTGAACGATGGCATGGACGGCATGTGTGCGGGCAACTCGGCTATCATAGGCGTGGCGCTGATAGTGCTTGCCTACATCAGCGGCAGCTATGTGTGGGCGGAGTATTTCGATGTGATGTACATCCCGCACAGCGAGGAGATCGTGGTGTTCCTTGCGGCTTTCGTCGGGGCACTGGTGGGATTCCTATGGTACAACGGCTTCCCCGCACAGATATTCATGGGCGACACGGGCAGCCTGACGATTGGCGGCATCATCGGAGTGTGCGCCGTGATAATTCACAAAGAACTGATGGTGCCTCTGCTCTGCGGCGTGTTCCTGATGGAAAGTGTGTCGGTGATTGTGCAGACACAAGTCTATAAATTCGCTAAGAAACGGGGCAAACATCTGCGTGTCTGGAAACGCACACCGCTGCACGACCACTACCGCACCTCGATGGAACAAGTGCTGCGCAACGACCCCACCTGCATCGTGAAACTGAAAGGCAGCAACGAGTTGCAGCACGAAACGAAGATAGTGCTTCGCTTCTGCATCGTAACGCTTGCGCTGGCTGCACTGACGATATTGACCCTAAAAATACGATAATAATGAAACGATTAGTTGTTCTCGGAGCGGGCGAATCGGGCACAGGCGCTGCGATACTCGCCAAAGAAAAGGGATATGACACCTTTGTGAGCGATATGGGCGAGATAAAGGCTCCCTATCGTGCGCTGCTCGACCAATACGGCATAGAATGGGAAGACGGACACCACACGGAGGAAAAGATTCTGAACGCCGATGAGGTGGTAAAAAGCCCGGGGATTCCACTCACGGCACCGCTTGTGGAGAAACTTGTAGCCAAAGGTACGCCCATTGCCTCGGAGATAGAGTTTGCCGGTCGCTACACGAACGCTAAGATGATTTGTATCACCGGCTCGAACGGAAAGACCACCACGACCTCGCTGATTTATGACATTCTCTGCCGTGCGGGGCTGAATGTGGGCTTGGCGGGCAACATCGGCAAATCGCTCGCCCTGCAAGTGGCACACGAGCAACATGACTACTATGTGATTGAGTTGTCGTCGTTTCAGTTGGACAACATGTACGACTTCAAGGCAGATATTGCCATATTGATGAATATCACGCCTGACCACCTCGACCGCTACAACTTTGATTTTCAGCAGTATATAGATGCTAAATTTCGCATTACACAGAATCAGACCCGTGAGGACGCGTTTATCTATTGGGCGGAAGACCCGATTCTGGATCGTGAGATACGGAAACTGCACCCCGGGGCTACACTCTATCCTTTGGGGTTCGAGTCGCCTGCGATATCGAAAGACCGTATAGGGGGCAAAAATGCGGCATGGGTGGAGCAAGACCGGCTACATGCAGAGGCAGGAGAACCGCTCTCGGTGCCTGTCGCATCGCTCAGCCTGCAGGGCAAGCACAATCAGCTCAACGCCATGGCTGCATCGATAACCGCACAACTGCTGCATATCAAAAATGAGGTGATTGAAGAGAGCCTGCAACAGTTTGCGGGCGTGGCACATCGACTGCAGTATGTGGCAACCGTTCAGGGCGTACGGTTCATCAACGACTCGAAAGCGACGAATGTCAACTCATGCTGGTATGCACTGGAGGCGATGACAACGCCCACCGTGCTGATTCTTGGTGGGAAAGACAAGGGCAACGACTACAGCGAGATAGACGAACTGGTGCGCGAGAAATGTCGTGCGCTGGTATTTATGGGACTGCACAACGAGAAGCTTCGGGAGCACTTCGGGAATTTCGGGCTGCCGATAGTCGATACCGACAATCTGCACGACGCCATCGAGGGAGCATACCACGCTGCCCAAGAAGGCGACACCGTGCTGCTCTCGCCGTGCTGCGCCAGTTTCGACCTGTTCCACTCGTACGAAGACCGAGGCGACCAATTTATGCAAGCCGTCAAAAAACTATAACCCACTATGAATCTATTCGACTACATCCGCTCACGCACAAAGTACACCGATAAGCACTTTCTGCTTATCTATTTGATTTTCTGCATCGTCGGAATCGTTGCCATTGCTTCGTCCTCCAGCGTGCTGATATACCAAGGGAAAGGCAGCGATGTGGCGTGGCAGATAGGGTATATAATAGCGAGTGTCTTTGTAGTGCTGTTCGTGCAGTTGATACCCACGAAGAAAAATATAGAAGTATTCGGATATTGGATGTGGGGGATTTCGCTATTTTTCCTGCTGTGGCTGTTTGCCGCCAAAGTGCTGAACAACAACCTGCTGATAGCACCTGCCATCAACGGAGAGAGGCGATGGATTCGACTGGGTATCACTTTTCAACCCTCCGAAATGGCCAAACTGGGGCTGACAATCGTCGTGGCAGATATGCTATCGAAAATTAAAGACGGGGAGAGCAATCGGAAATACTTTTTGATAACGCTCGCCATGGCAGCGGGAACACTGCTGCTCATTGCCATTTCGAACCTGTCCACCGCCATCCTGCTGGGCTGTATCATACTGTGTCTCTGGATAATAGGGCAAGTGAAATGGAAATATATCGGCTCCGCTGTAGGAGCAGTGCTGGCTATAGTCATCCCGATATTTCTGATTGTGGAATTTGCATTCGTACTGCCCGGGCGACCGCTGCCGCATACATTGAGCCGTGTGGAATCGGCTGCGGCACGATTTAACCGACAATTCAACATTGGTGAGGCCGCCAAAGCGTATAACTTGACACTGGAACAGGAGGATGTGCAGATAACCGACAAGAACCGACAAGAGGTGTATGCGAATGTCGCCATCACGAGAGGGTTTCCCTTCGGCGTTGGTCCGGGGAACAGCAAGGAACGCGACTATCTGCCGCTCGCCTTCTCGGACTTTATTTTTGCCATCATCGTGGAGGAAAGCGGACTATGGGGTGCCGTCTTTCTAATCATCCTCTACCTATCCACCCTATTCCGCTCTTGCTACATCAGCACCCGCTACGAGGACCGACGCGCCACGCTGATGGTGATGGGACTGGCACTGATGTTCACGATGCAGGCTCTGATATCGATGGCCGTCTCGGTAGGAATCATAGACACCGGACAACCGCTGCCGCTCATCAGCAAGGGCGGAACGAGCGTACTTTTCACCGCCACCTATTTCGGAATCATGATGGGCGTCAGCCTTGAGCAAACACAACTGAAAGCCGAAGAGGAAGAAACCAAACAACGTAGCCGAGAAGAAGTGCCGGACATAGACTAAACAAAATCAGACGATTATGAGATATTTAATTTCAGGTGGCGGCACGGGCGGACATATATTCCCCGCCGTCAGCATAGCCAACGCCATCAAAGAACTCGACCCACAGGCAGAGATACTTTTTGTGGGCGCACTGGGGCGCATGGAGATGGAGCGTGTGCCGCAAGCCGGCTACGAGATAGTGGGACTTCCCGTGCGGGGATTTAATCGCTCGAAGCCATGGAAAAACATTTCCGTGGCATTCGATCTGTTGCGCTCGATGATAAAGGCTCGGCGTATCGTGCGCCGCTTTCACCCCAATGTGGGCGTGGGCGTGGGTGGATACGCCAGCGGGGCGGCTATGAAAGTGGCGGCACAGATGGGCATACCTATCCTGCTGCAAGAACAGAACGGATTTGCGGGCGTGACGAACAAACTGCTCAAAAATGATGCCGCAAAGATTTGTGTCGCCTACGAGGGAATGGAGCGATTTTTCCCTGCCGACAAGATAATCCTGACGGGCAACCCTGTGCGGCAGAATCTGGTTCATGGCACAAAAGAGGCGGGTATAGCATATTTTGCGAAGGAATTCGGTGTGCAATTTGACCCCGAAAAACCGATTCTGCTCATCATTGGGGGAAGCCTCGGCGCTCGCACCATCAACGAAGCGATGCAGGCGGGGCTGAGCAACCTGCTGGCATCGGGCATTCAGGTGATTTGGCAGACCGGGAAGGCCTACTACGACAAAATTATCGAAACCATCCCCGCAACAACGGAATGCTCAGTGGTAACACCCTTCCTGAGCGACATGCCCGACACCTACGCCATGGCTGATTTGGTAATTTCCCGCGCGGGCGCAAGCAGCATAAGCGAACTTTGTCTGCTGGGGAAAGCTGCTATTCTGGTGCCTTCGCCCAATGTGGCGGAAGACCATCAAACGCACAACGCGATGGCACTGGTCAACAAAGACGCTGCCGTCTTGGTGCGTGATGCAGAGGCAGGAGAAAAATTGGTACAGACCGCTATCGACCTGACAAACGACCCCGATAAGCGTCAGGCACTGCATACGAACATCCTTACGCGGGCACAGACCGACTCGGCACGACGCATCGCCGAAGAAGTAATTCGATTGGCAAAAGGGGAAAAAGCATAGCCAACCGACCAGAACGTGCAGAAAATGACATTTTTTGTGTAAGTTTGTGTGGAAATGTTGTATTTTTTATAGGACTTGCGTATCTTTGCGCCGTGTTTTGATGAGGCGTGAAAAACGCCTATAGTCTAATACTGGTACAACTACTAACAACAAATGAAACTAAAAAATGTCTTTTTTGTCTTATTCCTCGCTATGGGAATAAGCAGCGCTTCGGCCGCAGTGAATATCACCACCGAAGCAGGATGGCTCGAGAGCGTCTATGCAGAATGGGCGCCACTCGGCAGTTACACCGACTATCACGCTTACATCCGTCCGCAGGGTGGTACATACACCCAACTGGACCAGTATCTGCTGCGCAACTACGGCACCTACTGCCGTGTGGATGCAGTCGGATTGAAGGCAGGCAAATACCAACTGAAAGTGGTACCTGTGGATGCCAACAACGCAGAAGTGGCCGCTGACGCTACCGAGAGTAGCGTACTCGAAGCCAAAGAATATGACCGCAGCGGATATGCTCACTTTAACGAGACCTACGGCGGCATCGGCGCATACAAGAACGACGGTACGCTCAAAGCAGGCGCAAAGGTGCTCTATGTAACGGCAAAGACCGCCAAGACTATCTCGACGGATGTTATCACGGATAACAAAGGCAAGAAAACTACCTTTACGGGTATGCAAGCCATCATCACCGGCTACCAGAAAGGGTATGACACGACCCCGCTCTGCTTCCGTATTATCGGTACGATAAAAACGAGTGATATGGACGGGTTTGACAGTTCGGAAGAAGGGTTGCAGATTAAAGGAAAGGCAGCCGACAGCGAACTGAATATAACCATCGAGGGTATCGGCAACGATGCAATGTTCAACGGATTCGGTGTTTTGGTTCGCAATGCGGCTTCGCTCGAGATACGCAATATCGGTGTGCGTACGCTGATGGATGATGATATATCGCTCGACACAGACAACGACCATATTTGGCTTCACCACATCGATGTATTCTATGGTGCTAACGGCAGTGGCGACCACGCCAAGGGCGACGGCGCTATCGATGTAAAGACCAACTCGAAGCATGTGACAGTGGCCTACTGCCACTTCTGGGACACTGGCAAAAGCACCATGTGCGGTATGAAATCCGAAAGCGGCGAGAACTGGATTACCTACCACCACAACTGGTTCGACCACAGCGACTCGCGCCATCCGCGTATCCGCACGATGTCGGTGCATATCTATAACAACTATTTCGACGGCAATGCAAAATACGGCGTAGGCTCGACCACAGGTTCGGATGTATTTGTAGAGAACAACTACTTCCGAAACTGCTCGAAACCTATGTTGATTTCGCTGCAGGGGACGGACACCAAGAACGGAACAGACACCAAAGACGCACCTACTTTCTCCAGCGAGACAGGTGGTATGATTAAATCGTACGGCAATGTAATGACCGGCTCGTACACCTATCGCACCTATCAGCAAGACCACACCCACTTCGATGCCTACGAGGCTACAAGCCGCAACGAGCAAGTACCTTCGACCGTGGTGGCATTGTCAGGCGGCGCTACCTACAATAACTTCGACACCGACGCTACGAAGATATACTCCTACACCCCCGATGCGGCTGCCAATGTGCCGACTATCGTCAAGGGCGAATACGGTGCAGGGCGTTGCGAACACGGTGACATTACTTTCACCTTCACCAATGCGGACGACACGGACTACAGTGTAAACTCGGCACTTGCAAGTTTGCTGAACAACTACACGAGCAGCCTAATCAGCATTGTGGGCAACACGGACTCTATCTCGCCGAGCCCAGACCCCACACCAGACCCTGTAGATCCCGACAGCGGCGATGATGACCCCACACCTACCCCGAGCAGCGCATACGAGTGCCACTTCACGGGCAAGACACCGAGTTCGAGTTTCTATACCGTAAACGGGTCTTATACCGACAGCAAAGGCTCGTTTACTGCTCCCAATGGAACTACTTATACTTGTGCTCTGAAATTAGAGAGTTCCACATCCGTTACCTTCACGACCACCGAAGAGATGACACTCTATTTGGGATTCGATGCAGCAGCAGCCAACATCAAAATCGATGGCACCGTGGCAACTGCTACCAACCAGGTCATCCAACAGAAAATTGCGGTAGGCAGCCATACGCTGAGCAAAAAGGATAGTAACAACCTGTACTATATCAACTTGCTGAGCGATAAGACAACGGCTATCGACAACACCGCTACACTGCAGTTGTATTTCGACGGGCAACAGTTACAGAACCCCGAAGGCGAAGAGGTACGCATCTATACCGCAGCGGGCAATATCGTGCTCGTATCGAGCGAGACCATCATCGATGCCACCACCCTGCCGCAAGGTATGTACATTGGTGTCGGCGAGAGCCAAGCAGTACGATTCTTTGCGAAGTAAGACAAACCTAGTATAAAACAGGAATCGACCGCCTATCCGATAGATAGACGGTCGATTTTTTGTTCCCCTTTGTCCTAATTAGGAATTAGAAATTGCTACTGTTGCGATATGTGCATCTGCCTTTTTATTTGTGTCTATTTCTCCCTTTTTTTCTTGCCCACCTTGCGGAATATGAGAATCCTGCTCGCTATGCTCGCGAAAAATTAAGAAAACCGGGTGGGTCAATCTGCGTAGAACAGCTCGGCTATCTGCAACGCTGCATTGATACCATCCAGTGCCGAAGAGGTAATTCCGCCGGCATAGCCTGCGCCCTCGCCACACGGATAGATCCACGGTGTGGATACCGACTGCAGCGTGTCCATATCGCGCGGAATACGCACGGCACTGCTGCTGCGGCTCTCCACGCCCAAGATAACCGCCTCGTTGGTTAGAAAACCACGGTATTTGCGATCAAAATCACGGAATCCCTGCTGCAAGCGAGCACCTATCGCTGCAGGCAGCCATTCATCCAATCGGCTCGCCACCACACCGGGCAGATAACTACACGAGGGAAGGTCACGGCTCGGCTTGCCCTCCACGAAATCGCGCAGCCGTTGTGCCGGTGCCTGGTTCGCCGTGCCGCCATGCACAAACGCCTCATGCTCGAGCCATTCTTGGAACGCCAGGGTCGGCAGCGGCTGCTCTCGATAAGCCTTAGGCAGCGTGGAAAGTATCGAGGGCATATCTTCGGGACGCAACTCCACCACCATACCCGAATTGGCGTAAGGCGAATTGCGCCGGCTCGCGGACATCCCATTCACCACGCAACTCTCGGCACTGCTTCCTGCGGGCACGATATGGCCTCCCGGACACATACAGAACGAATACACGCCTCGCCCATTGACCTGCGTCACTACCGAATACGATGCGTTGCCCACCAAATCTACCACCGCTTGCGGCTGGTTGTGGTACATCAGCCGATTTATCAGCGCCTGCGGATGCTCCACGCGCACGCCCATGGCAAAGCCTTTCGCCTCCAGCGCCACGCCTTTCGCTTGCAGCAGCCGATAGGTGTCGTGCGCCGAGTGGCCTATCGCCAGCACCACAGGCACACCCTTTTTCGCCCCATCGAGCAGGCTATCCAACAGCGCCCCATCCACACAGGTCTCGAAATGTATCTCGCCCCCATGCGCAAGGATGCACTCCCGCATCGCCTTTATAATGCTCGGCAACTTGTCGCTCCCAATGTGTGCGTGCGCCTCGTAGAGGACATTGTCTTTGGCACCAAAATAATGGAACAACTCCATCACACGCTGCATGTTTCCCCGCTTCTTGCTGCGGCTGAACAATTTGCCGTCCGAGAAAGTCCCCGCACCGCCTTCGCCAAAGCAATAGTTACTCTCCGTATTCAGCCCCATGTTCCGATTCAGCTGTGCAATATCAACCTTGCGGGCACTCACTTCTTTGCCTCGCTCGTAGATAATCGGGCGTATTCCCTTCTCCAGCAGCGTCAGCGCCGCAAATAGCCCCGCAGGCCCTGCTCCGACGATCACTGCCGAGTGCTGTGCCTGATGCACATTTCGGAAATTCGGTGCCTCGTAGAGCGGGATCGGTGCCTCTCGCGGAATATACCGCCCCGCCGCATCGGTCAGCAGCGTCAGCAGCACTTTCAGATTGCGTTGGCGGGCATCCACCGAGCGTTTCACCACCCGATAGCACTGTTCCATCTCATGCGCCTCAGCGGGCGTCAGTGTCAGTTGAATTGTGTCCATATCTACAACAAAGACAATGTACAAACCTCTTTGCACATTGCCTTTGCCTCCTCTTTATGCTTTATTTCTTAAGACATTCCATTATCTTTGCTTCCAGCTCATCCACCAGGTCAGGATTGTCACGCAACAGTGCCTTCACGGCATCGCGTCCTTGACCGAGTTTCGTGTCGCCGTAGCTGTAGAAACTGCCCGCTTTTCTGAGCACTTCGGTCTCCACGCCGAGGTCGATTATCTCGCCCACCTTCGAAATTCCTTCGTTGAACATCAAGTCAAATTCGGCTTTCTTGAACGGAGGCGCCACCTTGTTTTTCACAATTTTGACGCGCACTTGGTTACCCAGCACCTCGTCGCCGTCCTTTATCTGGCCTATCTTGCGGATGTCCATACGCACACTGGCGTAGAATTTCAGCGCATTACCACCAGTTGTGGTCTCCGGGTTACCAAACATCACGCCGATTTTCTCACGCAGCTGGTTGATAAAGATACAGGTGGTCTGCGTCTTGTTGATGGTCGCCGTCAGTTTACGCAGCGCCTGCGACATCAGTCGAGCCTGCAAGCCCAGTTTATTGTCACCCATATCGCCCTCAATCTCGGCCTTCGGGGTCAGCGCAGCCACCGAGTCGATAACCACCAAATCCACTGCCGACGAGCGAATCAGTTCGTCTGCAATTTCGAGCGCTTGTTCGCCGCAGTCCGGTTGTGCAATCAGCAGGTTGTCCGTATCTACACCCAGTTTCTCGGCGTAGAAACGGTCAAAGGCATGCTCTGCGTCGATGATGGCTGCAATGCCGCCTTGTTTCTGTACCTCTGCCATGGCATGAATGGCAAGCGTGGTCTTACCGGACGACTCCGGACCGTAGATTTCTATCACACGGCCACGCGGATAGCCGCCCACGCCGAGTGCCAGATTCAGTCCTATACTACCTGTCGAGATAACAGGAATATCTTCTATTTTGTCGTCGCCCAGTTTCATGATAGCGCCTTTACCGAAGTCTTTGTCAATCTTCGCCATTGCCATCTGCAGGGCTTTCAGTTTGTCAGCCGATGGTTGTTTTTTCTCTTCTGCCATAGTTATGTTGATTTATAGTGTTTATATTCAGTTGTTTAGAAAGGCTCTGCATACCCGCACCCTTCGCGCCAACGGCTGCATCCGTATCGGGTCTTGCCACGAATGATGGTGCCTTGTTTGCAGACGGGGCATTGCATACCCGCCTTGTTCGATTTCACATCGTACACAACCTCTTTGGTCATCTCTTTGAGTTCGCCGAGGAACAGTTGTGCTGAGTACTGTCCGCCCTCTATCTCACGCAGTTTCTTTTCCCAGCGTCCCGTCAGTTCAGCGGATTTCAGCAGCGGCGACACAATGGTGTGTATCAGGTCGATTCCCACCTGCGAGGCACGCAGCGACTTGCCTTTTCGGTAGATATAGTTGCGTTGTATCAGTTTCTCGATGATGGCGGGACGGGTCGAAGGGCGGCCTATTCCGTTCTCTTTCATCGCCTCCCGTAGTTCCTCGTTGTCCACCGTTTTGCCGGCGGTCTCCATCGCACGCTGCAGCGTATCGTCGTTGTAGTATTTGGGCGGTGTGGTCGTGCGTTCCACCAGCATCGGTTTGTGCGGCCCCGATTCGCCTTTCTTGAATTCGGGAAACACCGTTGTCGGTTGTGTCTCTTCACCCTCTTCGGTTTCTTCTACCACCTCCGTTTTCTTCTGCCAGTCGACTCCTTCGCCTTGTCGTACCCATTGATATACCTCTCGCCACCCCATATTCACTATCTGTCGATTTGTGGCCTTGAAGGACATCTTTTCGCCCGCTGTGCCGTTTGTGTCCGTGGTCGGTACTTCGGCCATCACGGTCGTATTCATCACCTCACAGTCGGGGTAGAATGCACCCACAAATCGTTGCACCACCGCATCGTATGCTTTCCGTTCGTCAGGGGTCAGCGCATCAGGGCGTTGTCCTGTCGGGATGATGGCATGGTGGTCAGTTACTTTTTTGTTGTCGAACACCTTTTTCGATTTCGGCAGCGAACCCGCAGCGTTTTTCCCGTCGGCACGCAACCCCAGCAGCGGTTGCACTTGCGGATAGTAGTCTTTTATCCCCGCCAGCGTAGCCGGTATTTTGGGGTACAGGTCGTCCGTCAGATAGGTTGTATCCACGCGCGGGTAGGTTGTTACCTTCTTCTCGTATAGCGATTGCGCCAATTCGAGCGTCTGTGCCGCCGTGAATCCGTAGCGTTTGTTGCAGTCCGAGGCGAGCGTCGTCAGGTCGCATAGTTTCGGTGCGGACTCTTTCCCCTTCTTCTTGGTCACCGACACCACCGTCATCGGATTGTTCTCTATCGAGCGCACCATCGCTTCGCCTTGCGGCAGCGTCGTTATCGCATATTCATCCTCCTCAACAGGAATCTGTGCCGAGAAAGCCACCTCCCGATACATCGTCTTCAGTTCCCAATAGGTCTTGGGCTTGAAGTTCATTATCTCCTCTTCCCGCTGCACGATGAGTGCCAGCGTAGGGGTCTGCACTCGTCCCACCGACAGCACCTGTCGGTCTTTGCCCGTTCCATGTGCATAGCGTATTGTGTAGGCGCGCGTAGCGTTCATGCCCAGCAGCCAGTCGCCGATAGCCCGCATCAGACCCGCTTCGTACAATTTTTGGTAGTCCGCTTGGTCTCTGAGCGACTTGAATCCCTCTCGCAGTGCTTCCTCGGTCATCGAACTAATCCACAGTCGCTTCACGGGCACTTTGCACTCCGCTTTTTGGTAAATCCAGCGTTGTATCAACTCTCCCTCTTGCCCGGCATCGCCGCAGTTTATCACCATTTCGGCTTGTGCGATAAGCGATTTGATGATATTGAATTGCTTCTGCACGCCTGCATCCCCGCTCACCTTAATGCTGAATCGTGGCGGTATCATTGGCAGCGAACTCAGATTCCAGCCTTTCCATTGGTCGGTGTATTCTTGCGGCTCCAGCAAGGCGCACAAGTGTCCAAATCCCCAAGTCACGCAGTAGCCGTTTCCCTCGAAATAGCCGTCGTGGTGCTGGTTTGCCCCCAGCACCTTCGCTATTTCTTGCCCCACCGAGGGCTTTTCCGCCACACAAACTATCATTTCCGCTTTTGCTACTTCGTTGCTACTAATACCCGCTACCCCAACATGCCCCAGTCCGTCAAGTCAGCATCTCAAGATACCCCTTTACTCGGCTTTGTTGAACACGCCCACCATATTCGGCATGCGTTTGTTTTCTGCTATATCATTTATCCGCTCCACCATTCCGTATGATGTATCGGGGCAACTCACCATCAGTGTCATATCAGCCTGTTTTGCCAGCACCATCGTGTCGCACACCTCGCTCACAGGTGCCGTGTCCAACACAATGTAGTCGTATTCTTGTTTCAGGCTCTCTATCAGTTTGTCCATCGGCCCTACTTGCAGCAGCTCCGCAGGAGTTTCCGTCGGCGCGCCACAAGAGATATAGTCCACCGGTGCACCCAAGCCTTCCATCCCTTTTATCAGCCCGTGTATATCGGTCGCCTTGCCGCACAGATACTCCGTCACACCCATTGTATTGTCATGCGTTGGCTGACGCAGATTCACATCCACGAGCACCACTTTCTTGTTGAGCAATGCCAGCGACTGTGCCAGATTGGCAGCCACATGGCTCTTACCTTCTCCCGCTACGCATGAAGTTACCAGCAGCACGGGATGTTCCACACCCTCCGGCAGCAGATACTGCACATTCGTTCTCAGTTTTCGGAATAGTTCTTCCTCCGCTCCGTTCTTCCAGTTTCTGAGCACACCGCCGTTTCCTTTGGCAATACGCCCCGCAAACGGTATCTTTGCCTGCCGTTTATACTCTTGCTCATCGCCTATCTTTCCGCTAAAGAATTCCAACAAGAACAGGAGTATGGCGGGGATCAACAGTCCCAACACCACCGAGATGAACAGTATGTTTTTAGTCTTCGGTGTTACGCTTTCCGTATCTACTTTCGGGGTATCCACTATGCGTGCCGACAGAGCCGATGCAGCCAGTGCGAAATTGTTTTCCTCCCGCTTCTGATACAGATAGAGATACATCTCTTCCTTTATCTTTTGTTGCCGCACAATGCGCACATACTCCTGCTCTTGTGTCGGCACGGTCTGCATACGGGTAGCAAACTTCGAGTCGCTTTGCTCCAATCCTTTCAGTGCGATATTCAGGCTTTCCCGTGCCGTCCCCACCCCGGCGATAATGTTTTGTCGCATCACATCCAACTGTGCGTTCAGTTGCTCCACCACAGGGTTGCTTTCCGTAGCCGTGCGCAAGATACGCATCCGTCTGAGCAGCATGTTGTTGTATTCCGAGATAAAGGACGCCAGCGATGCATCTATCACCGATGTCCCGTCGGCAGCGCCTATGTTGGCAGGTATCAGGCTATACTTTTTCGTCTCGTCCTTCACAAATTCCTCTATGTAGTCCACCATGTCGAGCTGCACCTTCACGCTGGCTATCTGCTTCTGTTCCTCGCCGTTGGCCTCAAGTGCCAATTTCGCCTCTGTATGCAGGTCGGCTATTTTGTTGGCTTTCTTATAGTCCGCCACCGCTGTTTCCGCATCGCCCAGTTCTTTCGTCACTTTCTCTATGCGCTCGTCAATAAACCGCCCCGTGCTACTTGCCAGCAGGTCTCGGTCTAGTTGTGCGTTCAGGTTATACTGTTCTATCAGTTTATTGAGCAGAGCCACATCCCGCACGGGCATATCCGAGTTGATAGACAGGTTCACTACGCGTGAGCCCTTGTCGCCTAAGGCGATTGTCACGCGTTTTCGATAACTATCCACCACGCTCAGGTGCTGTGCGCAGAACGCACGATAAGTCGTGCAGTCTTCTTTTGCGGGGCAGTTTTGGGTAATGTGTATCGTGCCGGCGCAGGTCTCTATCGGTTCCATCAGGTCGTTGAGTACCACGCTCGAGCGGTGCAGCTTGCCTCGCCGAACTGTCACCTTATATTTCCCGTCCTTGCGTATCTTTATAGTCACCTTGCACGACCCTACCCGTTCTTCCCATTTCAGTACCTCCACCGTGAAGGTGTGGCGCGGGAACTCTCCTTTCCATTTTCCGTCCTCTTTCACCCGATATTCCGTCCATAGGTCGAGATCGTTGAGTGCCTGCGACATCAGGTCGCGCGATTTCAGAATGAGTATCTCGTCATCCACCTCCGAGCCGACAGTCATCCCCAGCATACTCAGTGCCGACGAAGCACCGCCGAGCGATAACCCTTGTTTCACATCCCGTATCTGCAGCGAGGCGGAGGTCGTCATTTTCGGGGTTGATTGCGCCAGATGGAGTACACCCAATCCGACGCACAGCACCACGCCTATCACAAACCAGTACCAGTGTCGCCACACATAGACCGCCCATTTGCGCAGGTCTATTTCCGTCATCGTATTGTCTTTCTGTTGTTCCATTTTGTCGTTTTGTTGTTTTTTCAGATCAGGTTATTTCGCCGCATTCACCACCGTTACAATCACCGTAGCCGCACTTGCCACCGTCGAAACCATGCTCAACCACAGGCTCACATTCGTACTATTGATAGCACGCACCTTGTTCGGCGACACATAAATCACATCGTTTTGTTGCAGGTAGTAGTAGGGTGAGGTGAATAAGTCCTCCGAGTTCAGATTCAGTCGGTAGAATTCCAGTTTTCCGTTCGTTTCCCGAGTCAGCAGCACATTATCCCGCTTTCCGTACGCCGACAGGTCGCCGGCAGCACCCAGTGCGTCCAGCAGCGTCATACGCCCATTCGGCATCGTGTATTGTCCGGGGCGATTCACTTCTCCAATTACCGTCACTTTGGCGTTGATCAGTTGCACTTTCACCATCGGGTCCACCACTTGTGCGCCCAATCGGTCTTCCACCAAGTCGGCCACTTCGGTGGTTTTCAGTCCCAGTACTTGAAGTTTGCCCAGTATCGGCATTTCTATGTTTCCGTCTGCATCCACGGTGTAGTATTGCAGGCTCGGCGTCGTATTCAGTTGGCTCGAGCCGGGGGCGGTATAAACCACCGTCGGCAAATTATACGGAGCCACTGCCTCTTTGTCGAGGGCCGATACCGTAATGGCCAACGCATCGCCGGCTTTCACCACGGGGTCTATTTGTTGCTTAAAGGTTTGATTAATACTGTCCGCAGCGGCCGAATCGAGCCCTCGGAAGTAGGTCATCTGTTTTTGTGTCACGCAGCCTGTCGCCATAGCGGCCAGACAAGCCAGCACAATCGGATATAGTTTTTTCATCGTATTGTTATTCTGTTATTGCCTAGGATAATCGAAAAATCGCTATTCTTTCATAATCCTAAATAGTATGCAAAGGTACAACTTTTTTTCCGTTTGTCCAAACACACCTGCTTTTTGTACAGGTTTGTGTATATCGCAAAAAAACCTTACCTTTGTACGCCAAAAAGGTCAAATACTATGACAACCAGCGAACTTCAGAGTATAAAACAACGCTTTGAGATTATAGGCAACAGTCCTTTGCTCAATCGAGATATCGAAATTGCCGTTCAGGTAGCCAAAACCGACCTCAGTGTGCTCGTCACGGGCGAGTCCGGTGTCGGCAAGGAGCATTTCCCCAAAATCATACACGCCTATTCCGCCCGCAAGCACGGTCCCTATTTTGCCGTCAACTGCGGTGCTATTCCGGAGGGCACCATCGATAGCGAACTTTTCGGTCACGAGAAGGGCGCATTTACCGATGCCAAGGCAGAGCGCAAGGGCTATTTCGAGATAGCCAATGGCGGTACCTTATTCCTCGACGAGGTCGGCGAATTGCCCATACAAACACAAGTGCGCCTGCTTCGTGTGCTCGAGACGGGCGAATTCATCCGTATGGGTTCCAGTCAGGTACAAAAGACCAATGTGCGGGTTGTGGCTGCCACCAATCTCAATATGAAGAAAGCCATCGAGGAGGGTCGTTTCCGTGAGGATTTGTACTACCGCCTCAATACGGTCGAGATCCGTGTGCCGGCGCTGCGAGAGCGCAAAGAGGACATTCCTTTGCTGTTCCGCAAGTTCTCCGTCGATTTCTGCAGCCGCTATTCCATGCCGTCTTTGTCGCTTACCGACGAAGCGACTGAGTTGTTGCAGTCTTACTATTGGAACGGCAACATCCGCCAGTTGAAGAATATCGCCGAGCAGGTTTCCGTCATCGAAATGGATCATCATATCTCGGCGGAGACCCTGCGTCACTACTTGCCCGACAACGAGCGTCAGAGCAGTCTTGCAGTCAGTGCCGTGTCGTCGGGCAATGGCGGCAAGGACTATTCGCACGAGATAGGGATTCTCTATAATATGATTCTCAAGTTGCAGCAGGAGTTGAACGACCTGCGTGCCGAGGTGGGCGGACACGCCTCTTCTGCCATCTACGCTGCCCCGCCGGCACTTATGCAGGGGCAGTCTGCCCCCGTGGTCAAACACGACGAGGTGCAAGAGGCAGAGGTTGTCAAACACAACGAAGTGCAAGAAGCGGAAATGTTCAAACGCAACAATGTGCAAGAGGCAGGGGTTCTCAACCGCAACTATGTGCAAGAGGTGGAGGTTATTCCCCAAGAGCAGCAGATACCCCGCAGTTTGGAGGACACCCAGCGTGAACTCATCCGCAAGACGCTTGAGCAGTGCCACCACAACCGCAAGGCGACAGCCGACAAGTTGGGTATCTCCGAGCGCACCCTCTACCGCAAAATCAAAGAATACGACCTCTAAAAAAATTCCCTCTCTCACTCACTTACTCTGACTTACACACTCACCCATACTCTCACATATTCATACTCACTCTCACTTACTTACTCCACCCACTCTCACTTACTCATACTCTCTCACATACTCACACTCACCCACTCACTCATACTCTCTCACCCGCTCATTTACTTCCTCTCTCTCACTTACTCACACTATTTTTGTATTACTCGTTTCTTACTTGCCTATCTTAAAACACACCTTCTTTCAAAATAGCCACTTAAAATTTATAAATTTATAATGAATATCTGCAAACCTCTCTCCCTGCTTTGCCTCGTGCTGCTCTTGCCGAGTTGCGCGATATCGTACAAGTTCAACGGAGCCAACATCGACTATTCCAAGACCCGCACCATATCCATAGCCGACTTCCCCAATAATGCGGCGATGGTCAATCCGGCGCTAAGCAACGACCTGAGCGAAGGCATCCGTGACTTGTTCCAGCGTCAAACCCGCCTGCAGGTCTTGCGGCGTGGTGGCGACCTTGAGATTGAGGGCGAAATAGTCGGTTACGACATTGCCTCGATGGCCATCTCTGCCGATAGTTACGCATCGGAGACCAAACTCACCATTCGCATTCAGGTGCGTTTCACCAACAATATCAATCCGGAGGAGAGTTTCGAGAAGACCTATAGTGCCTACCAGACTTTCGATTCCTCCCGTCTGTTGAGCGATGTGCAGGACGAACTCTGCGCCACGATGGTTACCGAGTTGTCAGAGGACATCTACAACGACACCGTCGCCAAGTGGTAAAACCGTGGTATTTTCTCAAAAAGGTGTATAGGTCAAAAATTGACCTATACACTTTCCCAAAAAACTTTACCCCATCCGCTCAATTCGTCCTATTTGACCAATTCGTTCTATTTGTCCAATTCGTCCTATGTGACCAAATTTCCCCTTATTCTCTCAGAAATTCTCCACAGAAGATATAGAGCGTTTTCCCGAACCAATCCCGAACCAACCCCCATCAACTACATACAAAAAGGGCTGCCTAATCGTAGGCAGCCCTTTCTATATTCCTTTCCAATTCGTTACAGTTCCGTACCCAGCACCGAGAATGCCTTATCGCCGCGCACAATCACCACTTGTCCATCCCGTACCACCTTCTTTGCTTTCGCCGTCACAGCGTCTGCCTCGGTGTTCTCTATCGGTGTCCAATTCGGGGGCATGATGCCATATACCATCGAGCAGTTCGCTCCGGAATACGATTCTCCGTTGGGTTTCAGCTCCATAATGAGGTAATTACCGTTGTATGCACCATCCCAGCCCCAGTTGAGGTGGTAGTAATAAACACCATCTATCAACTTATAGCCGTCAATCACGAAGCAGTGTCCTGACATGCCCGAAGCAGGCGAACCTGCATAGATAATAGGATGCCCTTTCTGCAATTCCTCACGGATGGTGTACACCCAGTCATCCTCAATGATACCCATATTGCCCGTTGCATTGCCATAAGCTATATTGCTATCAAATCCGAAGTTGTTCTTCATCACCTTGGGCACATCCCCCGTGTTGCTGCCGCTACCGTCTTTGCTGTAGTTCATGTTCAGTGCTGCGCCGCATGCCAACATCAGTGTAGCCACCGCATCTGCCTGCGCAGAGGTATATTTGGTATGCGTGTAGTCACCAATGATATTGCTCCAATCAAAAGGATAGTCCGCCAGGTTAATCGACTTTGCACCTGCATCCCCCCCCGTGTAGGTAACCGTTCCTGTTCCCACTTTCGGGTACTCGTAGTAGTACATCACTTGCGCCATCGCCGTAGCCACACATCCCGTCACGGCACGCCCGCCGTTGATAATCGGGCACTTGTTGTTGTACGGAGCGTCTTGCCCGTAGCGAATACCTTTTTTCTCCAATAGCGGACTTATCGAATCAGGCTCTCCTGCCTCGGCCTCCACCACAAAGAACTGTTCCATATTCTGTCCCCCGGCTACTTGTTCCATAGCATGGTCATACGCCTCAAAGAAGGCTCGCTGTCCATCTGTCATCTCGCTGCGGTCGCGCAGCGCATCAGCAGGATTGTCGTAATACACCGGCACTAATTGTGCGTTTGCTTGCAGCGCCAACATCATCGGCAGCGCCAACAGAAATACCTTTATCTTTTTCATACGCATATTATTTGTTCGTTAATAGTACAACATCCGTCCGCTCGCGGCTTTTCGAGTCATCTTATTCTCGATAATTTTGACAAGATAGATGTTGTTTGTCTGCATGCCGTCAGTCGGTATCGTCAGCACGCTCGTTCCGTACGCTATCGGCTCGCTTGTTATCAGTTGTCCCAGCGCATTGTACACATAGAGTATTGTCTTTCCGTTCGCCGGTTCCGGCAGTTTGGTCGTATATACCCCGTCCGCACTCCGCACGATGGTCAGATGAATAGCCCCCGTTGTCTTCGATAGGGTGGTCACTTCCAGTGCCGTTGACAAATCGGAGTAATGTTCCTCGCACCCCTTGTTCTCGTAGGCTTGCACGCGTGCGTAGTAGGTCGTCGCTTCCTCAAGGTCTGATAGGATGGCGCGGTCAGTTGTTCCGAATAGTTCTTTCTCCGTTCCTCGATAGATGTAAGTTATCGTATGGTCAAAATACGCCGTAAAGTTGTCTATCGCTATGCCCCCCGTGCCGTGCAGCGCCGTACAGGACACTCTGAACTGTACATACCCGCTGTCAGCTGTCAATTCTATTTCCTTGCTGAAGTTTTTCGTCGTCTGTGCCACCCGTTGCTCCCCGAGGGTATCCCATACCAACGAGTGCGGATTGAGTGCCTCCACCACTATCGTGCCGTAAGCCGTTCCTGCGATACCCGCCGACAGCGTATTCGAAATCCACAATCGTATCTTTGTTGGTGTCAGCACATATTCTTCGCTCTCCACCCATTGTCCGCTTTCTGTGAAATAGAGTGCATTATCGCTCTCCGACACCACCTTAGTCGTGCCGACAAAGTTTGCGCTCCACCCCTCTTGCGTTATTCCATCCGCCGAGTCAAAGTTCTCGAAGTCTTGCACCGCCGTCGAATTTCCATCCTTCACCGAGCAAAGCGTCACATAGTAGAACTCCGCGTCCTCCTGCGGTTCCCAAACTACGGTGAAGGCCGACGACGACACATTCTCCGCTCCTGTCACCACCGGTGCCGTGATATAGGTCGGTCTGGGTGCCTCGCCTTGCAGTTGCAGCTGATTCACATATTGCCCGTCCTTGCTCTCGGCTATCAGGTATGCCGTCTGTGTGGTGCAACTCTGCCGAGTCGGAGCATATCGCACATACACATATACATCATAGACGCTGTCTTGCAGCACTTCCAAATCCATCCGTCCTTCGCTGCTGCTTATCCATGTCTTGCCGCCATCTATGCTAAACTCAAAGTTTCCACTTGACAAATATAGCGACACCGAATCGGTCGTCAGGTCTTTGATGTTCAACGCCACGCAAACCGTATCGTATGACACGGGCTGTTTGTCGTATGTAGTTTCCATCACATCCAGCGTCTGTGGATTAAAGAACAGCCCCGTGTCCGACGGGATCCCGTATCGGAACGACACTGCCCCGTCAGCCAGTTGCACGATGTTGCTAATCGTCTGCTCTGCCAGCACCGAGCCGCTGTTCAGCGTCGGTTGCCAGAGTGTGATATGCCCGGATCCGGGGAATACATCCGCTGCCGTGCTGGAGGTCGGCGACTGATTGTTGGCGCTTACAATGGCGTAGCCCAAAATGCTACCATTGTTGAAAGTATTCCAATTCCAAGTGCTACTCGAGAAAGTGATATGCGACACCAGCAGCCCCGTGCTGACCAATGCACTACGCCCGGCGTCCCAGCCCACCTGCTGACGATTTTCAATCAGGAAATACTCCGACGGGTCGGGCGTCATCACATCCATGTTATGCGTCGTGTCGGCTATCAAGTATGCCTTGTTCGCACTCTCTATCGGGTCAAGCACATAGTTGCTCCGCTGTGTCAGTTGTTCCGGCACGAGCCATCCCATCACAAATCGCTCAAACGCCGTGTAGGTCGGCGGTGTCGAGCCGTTGTTGTTGTAGCAGCCGGCACACATCACATCCCACGAGCCCACCGTATAGCGGCTGCTCTGTTCCGTGTCGTACAGATCGGGCAAGCCCAGCGCGTGTCCAAACTCGTGGCAGTAGGTACCGATACCTGCCTGTATCTTTCCGCCGCTGCTGCGATACTCCGAAATCATCAGGTAGCCTCGTAACCGCTTGCCCGAATAGGTAGTCGATGAAGTGAGTTCGCTGTAATACGGCCAGATAGCATCCGCAGGACCGCCCTCTGCCTCGTTGTAGCCCGCCACCACAATCGATAGGTTGTCTATATACCCGTCGCCGTTGGCGTCATACTGTGAGAAATCCACGCCCGCATTGCTTGCCAGCGAAGCCGCCTCTTGCACCAGTTGCGACCCACGCTGTGCGTGCGATGTTTTTGTATTGCCCCCGTAGTACGCCATGTCGTGGCTCAGGTCATAAGGTCCATACACATCGAATACCAAATTCAAGGCGCTGTCGGACGAGGCAGCATAGTAGCCGCTCACCGATCCCGTTGCATTCGGATTGCTTCCTCCGTTGGTGTTATAAAGTGCATCAAACTGCTCCCGTGCATTCTCGAGCGTAAATTGTAGGTCAGTGAAATTCACCAGCACGACAGGTATCCGCACCTTGCCCGTGCGGGGTACATAATAGCTCCGCATCGTGTTTTGCGGGGCACACTGCACGCTGCCTGCCCCATCCGTATTTTCATTTCCTGAGTTCGCATTTTCAATCCCCAAGGTTGTATTTTCAAACCTCAAATTCGTATCTTCAAGCCCCGCACTCGCACCTCCATTTTCTTTGAGCCATATTTCTTGACGTGCTTTCTGGAGCACGGTTGCCGAACCATCCCCGACGAAACTCCCCGCTATCCGCTCTCCCGCCAAGGTAGTCAGATAGCTCCCGTTCTCATCACCCCACAGCAGCACCTCTTGTTCCGTGCCGTCAGCCATGGTGCGCACCACAGGGCGCGGCGTAGCCGGCACAGCCCATGCCGAACCAATCGCCCAGCACGCGCTTACCCCCAGTAAAATATATTTCCGAATTGCGTTCATTATTGCCTTAATATGGTCATCCTTTCTCGCCGCAAAGTTACTAAAAAAGTCCCATATACGAAACTCCTGCAACAACTATTGCGCCAAAACACGCTATTCTCTGTATTTTTAACACAAATACCGGCAAAAAGGAAGGTGCTCTTAGCCAAGAACACCTTCCTCGATTATCTGATTTGAATAACCTGTTTGTTATTCAACCAAATTACTTCTTAATCAACTTATAGTTGTTCAGTTGCTCCTTGAGAGCCTTGTATACTTCGGGATGGTCGATAGACATAACTTCCACATGCATCGGCTCCATCTTCGGTGCGCTCGTAGTAGGCAGTTCGCCATAAGTAGCGGTGATTTCGTCGTCAAAGTGAATATACTTATCAACCCAAATCAAAGCAGTTCCTTCTTCATTTGCAGTGATATTGCAGCCGAACCAATCACCTGACAATGCTTTATATCTAAATATCGAGTAATCCAAAGCCAACATATAGGTATACGTTGTCGAACGCCCATTAGACGAGAACAAACCATACGAAACAGCCGCATCAGGAACAGGATAGTTATAGTAACCGCCCTGTCCTGTTTCATCTGTATCATACTCCAACACAGTAAGACGCGCATTTGTGAGGCAGTTGCCTGCAGCCTGCAGATCTGTAGCGTATGTCGCATCTTGGGCATTTATCTTCGCAACCATGCTTTCCATGTTCTTAATATATTCTACGCTATCCAGAGCAGTAGGCAAACCAACATGTTCAGTATTCTCATCTTGGTCATCCAAGATTCCCCAATTACCAAGGGAGAAAATAATGCCTCCTTTACCGTTGTTAAGGTAATTTGTTACATAATACATCGGTGCGTCAAATTCGATAAGAGCACCCTTTTGAGAGCCATCGAAACTTCCGGAGTTGTTTATATACAAACCCTCCGAAAATACATACATGGTAGCCTTTGCGAGATAAGCTTTGTAGGTATTCCCATCCGATGCTGTTACCTCGTGGATTTGTCCACCGTCAATACCTAAAGTATCCTCATCCCAAATGATAGCATTATTGAAGGTCAAAGTTTCCAAATACGATTTCACTGTTACATAACAAGTGTCGCTATAGTCACCCACAGTAGCACTTACCTTAGCAGAACCGTAGCCTGTCGGAGTTACCACACCTTTCGTGTTTACAGTAACAACCGTCGTGTCCGTCGATGCCCATACAACATCTGCACTTGCCCCGCTCGGAGTAAGCGTTACAGACAAACGCTGCTCGCTGTCTCCATCAGCAAAAACCAATTCATGAGGTGTGACAGTCACACCCGTAACGCCGCCATTCGTATCTTCTTTGGATTTGTTACCACATCCAACCAATACCAATGCCAACGCGAGTACACTTAGTACTCCTAATACATTCCGTTTCATAACCTTTTTGTTGTTTAGTTATTTTGTTATTATTTATCACTTATCACAAGCGAACGATTAGTTATCCAAATTTGGGTTGTACGAAGTCTCGCTGCTGGGAATTTGATAGATAAACTTCGCAGCCGATGCATCAATCTCCGAACCTGCATCGGAGCAGTGGTTCGAACCACGCTTACGCTTATTGTCCCCGGATGTCTCGTTCGCTAAACGACGCAAAGTCATCAGTCCGTATCCCTCGCCCCAGAGTTCTACACGCCAGTTGAGCTCAATGGCAGCCAACAGATTCGACTGATTCAGTCCATCTTCAAAAGCAGTGTATTCCGCAGCAGCAGTAGCAGCAGTATCAATACGCTGACTTGTAACCTCTGTCAGGTAGATTTTTGCCTTGTCATAGTCGCCCAAACGGTATTCTGCCTCTGCTGCAATCAAGTACATTGCCTCAATACGCATGAATACATTGTCCGACAACCACTCACGGTCAATATCATCTTGCGCCGTCGAGATAGGACATTTCGAAGAGAAGAACTTACGAACAGGCGCATATTTGAAGGCTGCTTTGTATCCATCCGCACCATCGCTGAACCAACGACGACGCGCATCATATTCGCCCATTGCTTTATACAGATTCTCATCAATAGCCTTCGTATCACCGGCCCATGCGTACGAGTAGGTGTGCACATCCACTTGTCCGAAGAACGACTGCAATCCGCTTGCTGTTTCTGTCGTCACATCTTGTCCCCATATCCAGTTCGAGCTGTTCACATCATTGAAGCCATTGGTCCACACATCGTTATTCGGTAGAACCGAATAAGAGCCGGAGTTAATTACCTTCTCTGCGTAGGTCAGCGCATTGGTATACGCTTCCTTGTATGCATTACCGCTCTTATTCCCCTGAGGCCAGCCCTTGTTAAGATACGAGTAAGCCAAGATACCACTTGCCACATCCACATTTGCTTCCAATTTCGAGGTGCGAGAAGAATTTGCGGCAAACGCATCAAAATACAGAATCGCCGTTTCCAAATCACCTTCCAATTTGGCATAAACATCCGAAATTTTTGAGAGTGGTTGCGACTTGTCCATAGTGATCACGTCATAGACTGGGAAGCAGAGCGTTTCATAATTACCATTCAGCTGCGAAGTCGTACTGGTGTATAGTTGCAGCAAGCAGCTATATACATATCCACGCATGGTCAATGCCTGTGCATAATAACCGGCTTCTTTCACTTCGTTCTCCGTATAGGTATAAAGTGTATCCTTTGTAGTTGCGTCTATTACGCAAGGCAAGTTAGCCTTTGTGTACGCATTCGGCAATCCTAACTCAGCCACTTTGCTCACCACCTCGCTTTGTGTATTAACGACTGCCAACACACTATTGATATTGTGCAGCATCTTGTAGTAATACGCCCAAACAGTTCCCGTACGCGATGTATAGGTCATACCACGCTCGTCTGTGTAGAACCAACCGTAACTATAGCTCGTCAGTGCCATATCACCGCAAAGCAAGTCGCCGTACATATCGATGGCACGCTTACCGAATGCATCATGGTCTGAACTGTTCATGTCATACATCAGCGCATAGATACCACGCATCGAGCCTTCCAGCGTATTGTCCAATTTTTCGTATTGTTGTTGGGTCACAGTGCTTCCGTTGGGCTCACGATTGAGGAAACTGCTTGCGCACGAACTCAATGCCAACGCACCCGCCAATACCAATATACTATTTATCTTTTTCATTTTCGTATTCCTTTTTTCTCTTCGGTTACACATCTGTTAGAATTGGAACTTGATACCACCCATAATAGTCGAGAGCGGTGTGTACTGATACGAGTCCGATGAACCGGTGTAACTTACCATCGGGTTGTAGCCCTTACGAGCCGAAGCAATGGCCAAGTTGTCTGCCGTCACATAGATATTGAGCATGTTCAACTTAATCTTCTCCACCCATTTTTTCGGGAAATTATAGCCCAGACGGATGTTGTTCAGTGCCAGATACGAGTTCGAGGTCAAGAAACGGGTCGAAGACATATTAGCATACAGGTCACCACCATTCGACAAACGAGGTACGCCGGCAGCGCCAAGGTCTGCTATCGCTTGTTTCTGCTCAGCCGTCATCTTCGCATTCCATGCATCACGCATATCAACATGCCAGTTGCTCGAACCTACTTTGTCAGAGTTCATCAACGAAGCGTAAGTACCATCGTATCCGTAACCACCAATGCCGTACGAACAAGTTACCGAGAGAGTAACGCCGTAAACCTCCAAGTCGATACCGAAACCGCCCGAGAAGTCAGCAATTGCCGATTTGCCTACATAGTCCGAACCTGCATAAGCAGCATCCGATCCCGATGCGCGGTACTCTTGAATGTTTGCGTTCGGGTATTTGAGACGATATTCGTTCACATTCGAGATGTAGTTGTTACCCGTTCTGCCGTATGCTTGCAGCGAAGCGGCGCTTGTGTAACCCCACGAACCAAGGTCTGCGTCATAATAGCCTCTATAGACTGCTTGACCCGTTTCCGCATCTACCCCCAGATAGGTAGGCAAGTACCAGTCGTACAAACCGTGTCCTACCGACATTGAACCGTTCATCAACATCTCCGTATCAGTTTCGATATAATCCGGCAATGCCAATACTTTGTTCTTGTAATGCGAGCCGTTCAGACGGATATCGAGTTTCACATTACGCGTATCTACTGCGTGTACATTGAATTGCATCTCGAAACCTTGATTCTCCAACTTACCCGAGTTTACATAAGTGTACGAATATCCGAGCGAGGGTGCTACATAGCGCGGGAACAACAAGTTATCAGTAACTTTGTAGAAGTAGTCAATCTCTGCGCTCAAGTATTTCGAGATGTCAAATTCCAAACCGAGGTCGATAATTTGGCTTCGTTCCCAAGTCAGGTCAGGATTACCTTTGTAGTTCCATACATAAGCCACATCTCCGTCTACATACTCAATCGAGTACTGGTCTTGATAGAGGTTCGAATTGATACCATCCTGGCTACCCAACATACCCCAACTCAAACGCAACTTACCGTTCTTTATCCACTCCTTGGCAGGCTCCATAAACTGCTCGTTGGTGAAGGTCCACATCGCACCTACCGATCCGAAATGACCCCAACGGTTTGCCTTGGCAAATTTGGACGAACCGTCTGCACGATAGTTAGCCGTGATACCATAACGCTCGCCGTAGGTGTACGATACAGTTGCCAGATACGACTCCAATGCCGAGTTAGCGGTCGCCGAGGTCAGTGCCGCCATTTGTACGGCGTTACCCCACTCCAATACGCTCTCGCCCGTCTTGGCAGCCACATAGTTCTTAGCGCCATAGGTCTGAGCGTTGCGGGTGAATTGGCTCTCGTGACCAACCATGGCACGAATTGTATGATCACCAATTACTTTGTTGTATTCCAGCAACTGGTTTGCCATGAAGTACAAATAGCTCTGTTGCGTCTTATATACACGACCGATACCTGCAGCGTCGCCGTAGTATGCGTTCGTAAATTCCGAGTTGGTTGCGCCCACATATTGAACACCGGCATTTACCGTCAATTTCAAGTCTTTGTAGAACTTGATTTCAAGCATACCCGTACCCGAGAACTGGTGTTGCACCGTATTGTCACGATCGTAGCGGAGCGAACCGGCAGGGTTGATACCAGCACCAAACCATCGGCCCGAGCCTTCATTCATACCATAGTCGTATGCATAGCCACCCGTCTTCGAATCGGTCTTGATACTACCATCTTCGTTGTACAAATATACCGGATAAATCGGCGGAATACTATTCACATAGTTGAAACCGTTGTTCATATTGTCGCCCTGACCTACCGCATTCTGGTTAGAATAGGTGTATGCCATATTCAGGCTACCCTTCAGCCATTTCTTGGCTTGGTGAGTCACATTGCTACGCAGCGTGAAACGGTCGTAGTCCGAACCGATATAGTAACCCTCGTCTTTCAAATAGCCGAGCGAGGTGTAGTAGGTCGTTTTGTCCGTACCACCCGAAATTTTCACCGAAGCCTCTGCCTTCTGGCCAATACGGAAAATCTCATCTTTCCACGAGGTCATATTCTCATAGCCGGGCTTGTATTCCACATCGTTGTAAAATTTACCGTCTGCACCTATCAGCGAAGCCCCCGATGCATTCCATAGGTTATACGAAGAAGGAAGTCCCTTGCTGCTGTATAATGTATTGTTTGCATCCTGAACACGACGGTTCTCGTTGGTATAACCACTTGCGTTATAGATAGCCATCCACGACATCTCCACATACTCTTTCGGGTCGCTGATAACCGAGTACAGTGGCAGCAAGTGCATGTTGGCACCGTATTTTACATCCACATCAATTTTGCCGTTCTCACCCGAAGTACCGCGCTTGGTGGTAATCAAGATGACACCGTTTGCACCACGGCTACCATAAAGCGAAGTAGCGGTTGCGTCCTTCAGAATAGTCGTTGAAGCAATATCACCCGGGTCAATAGCCGACACATCGCCCTCGTAAGGCACACCATCGACTACATAAAGAGGCGAAGTAGAACTATTGATAGATCCGATACCACGGATACGAATGCTTGCGCTCGAGCCCGGCTGACCACTGGTCGTAACCACCTGCACGCCGGCAACCTCACCTGCGAGGGCTTTCGAAATCTCCGACGGGCTTTTCTTCTCGATAGCGTCTGCATCCACAGCCTGTGCCGAACCGGCAAAACTACCTTTCGATACATTTCCGTAACCCGTTACGACAATTTCTTGCACAACCTCAGTCGATTCGTGCAGCGTAACGCGTACATTTTTCTTGATGGCTACCTCCTGCGGTTGCATACCCACGAAACTTACTACAAGGGTGGTAGCGTCATCGGGTGCATTCAGTGTAAACTCACCGTCGAAATCCGAGATAGTACCTACCGAGCCACCCTTCACTTGGATGCTGGCGCCTATCACAGGTTCGCCCTTCTCGTCTACAACCACACCGCTTACCGGCTGCTCTGCCATCGCGGCAAGGCTAACAAGGCCGAGCATTAGGAATGTAAAAACTTTCTTCATACCTATTCGTTTATAAATATCCTGTTTATTTCTTATTTCAACACCAATCTCTTTATTACGACGAAATCGCTTCGTTTTTTTCGCATTTCTACTTTCACACAATTTTCACCCACTTGTCTCTACAAAAACTCACCTTCCTTCTTCTAATCCACACACGGTCTCTTTTTTCCTGCCCCGCCCCTTGTCTCTCGCAAATATGCAGTCTATGCATACAATCCACCCCTAATATATTGCATAAGAGCGTGCAAAGTTACGCCAATTATTTCACACTGCCAAACATTTTGCCGATTTTTTATGTTAAAAAGCAGCAAAATGCCTATTTTGCGTGTTTTTGGCTCGCAAAAATGATAAATATACAATTTATGCACACCCTTTATGCGTCCCCCGAAGTTCCATCTCGACAAAAAATCATTATTGGTACACCAACACGGACAGATTGCTTTCGTCAAAAATCTCTTGTGCCACTTTTTGCAGCAGTTCGGGGGTAGTTCGTGCAATTTTTTCATAGGTCTCTTCCCATAGCAGTGCCGAACCAAAATAGAGAACCGACTTTGCCATCGCCAGTGCATTGTTCTCCTGATTCTCTGCCGCTATCGCCATTTGTCCCCGCAGTTGTACGAGTGCTTTATGCAGAGCCGCCTCGGTCAGCGGATGTTCCGCCATATAGGCCAACTCTTTGCGTACCAGCGCCATACATTGTTCATACTCTTCCGGCTCACAAGCAAAATAGGTACACCAGTAGCCCGTATCCGACAGCGGTGTATAAGTCGATTCGATGGTATATACCAGTCCCCGCTTCTCACGGAGACTCAGGTTTAGTCGCGAATTCAGACTGCCTCCCCCCATTATATTATTAAGGAGATAGAGTGCCAACTGCCGCTCATGTCCCAGCGGGTACGCCTGTCCGCCTATCATCACGTGTTGCTGATGCGTATGTTTCTTGTAGGTAACCGTTGCCGCCTTATTTTCCGGCACAAACATTCGCATTAGTGTATTTTCCACAACCGGATACCCCGCGAACTCTTTTTCCGCCAAGCGAAACACCCGCTCTGTAGCGATGTTTCCCTGAAAGAACACCACCATCCGGCTCGGTTTGTAGTGTCGCCGCATCCAGTCAATAGCCAACTCCGGCTTACTGCTGATGTGTCGCAGTGTCTTTTTCGTACCCAGAATCGACATCGCCAGCGAGTGATTACGGAAAAGCAGGTTCTCAAAATCGTCGTATATCAATTCGCTCGGCGAGTCGTTGTAACTCTCTATCTCATCGTAAATCACCGTGCATTCCTTGTCCGTTTCCGCTTTCGGGAAGGTAGGTTCCGTCACCATCTCTGCCAGCAGGTGCAGTGTGCAGGCCACATGATCCGCCATCGTCGCCGCATAGAAAGTGGTCTCTTCTTTTGTCGTGTATGCGTTCACTTCGCCGCCAATACCTTCTATATTATTGATTATCTGACGCGAAGTATGATGTTGTGTCCCTTTGAATACACAGTGTTCTATATAGTGCGCCATGCCGTTCTCTTCCGGTTTCTCGTCGCGCGTACCCGTACCGACCATCACGCCCATATAGACCACATCCGATGCGGTACGCCTATGCACCAAGCGCACGCCGTTTGGTAATGTATGATAAAAAGTTTCTGCCATTTTTATTCTTTATTTGTGTAAATCAATTATTTGTCGTACCTTTGCACCCACTTTTGTGAGAGCCACACCCTTTTGCGGGCTACATTGTTGGCTTTTTTATAGTTTTTGCGGCATTGGCGGAATTGGTAGACGCGCTAGACTTAGGATCTAGTTCCTAACAGAGTGAAGGTTCGAGTCCTTTATGCCGCACAAGAGCGAGCCCTTTCGGCTCGTTTTTTGTTTTGGCTCGCTTTTTGTATTGTTCACAGCGGTGCCGTTACAGGCTTCGTACAAACAAAAAAGACGAAAAGCCAAACGCATCACAGCAATTACGCAAACTATTTCAAATATGAAACGCAATCTATTCTTCGCCGTTGCCATGGTTGCCTGCTTGGCATCCTGCAGTTGGGATCAAGAGTCGCAGTACACCCCCACCATTACGCCATCCTATTTCGTGTGCCACCATGCCGACACCACCGCCACGGGCGTATTGTTGCCGTTTGATACACTGAGTATCAGTATGAAGGACGACAACTACATTCTTGATACCGTACATACCAACGACACCGTGCATTTCTCTATTATGTTGCGTAGTTTTACGAACAATCTCACCGGTTTCACCATCGAATACGATAGCGCACAACTTGCTTTCACCATCGATTCCATTTCGGCCATTCAGCATGCTCTCGACAGCACCTCAGTGCCCTCGCAGTGCCAGTTGAAATTTGTGCCGGGCTATGTCGTTGCCGTTTTCCCTGTGCGATATATACCTCGCAAGACCGGCACGCACGATTTCAAACTCACCGTCACGAGCGACTCCAAGTACTCGCCCGTTTCCTACACCCTTCGCCAACCCGTCGAGCAGCCGTCCATCCCTTCCATACTCTAAAAACCAACCACTCTCAACTGCCCTAAACGCTCACCCAAAAAAGGAAGTCTCACCACGAAACTACTCTTACCCTACTACTTCTTTCGCCTCTTCCCATAGTTTATCCATTTCCTCGAGCGATAGGTCTTGCAGACGGTGTCCTTGTTCCGTTGCTTTTTGTTCTATGTAGTTGAATCGGCGGATAAATTTCTGGTTGGTCATCTCCAACGCATTGTCAGGGCGTATTTTGTAGAGTCGTGCCGCATTCACCAGCGAGAACAGCACATCGCCAAATTCTTTGGTCGCTTTGTCTGTGTCCTTATCCGCTGCCGAACTATCTCTTTCTTTCATTTCAGCCTCAAATTCGGCTATTTCCTCTTTCACCTTCGCCCACACATCGTCTGCCTTTTCCCAGTCGAATCCGGCGTTTGCGGCTTTGTCTTGTATGCGGTAGGCTTTCACCAATGCGGGCAGTGCCTCAGGCACTCCTTCCAGCACGGTCTTATTACCGCCTTTTTCTTTCAGTTTCACTTGTTCCCATAGGTGGCTCACTTCCTCAGCGTTTTTCGCAGCCGCTTCGCCATACACATGCGGATGACGGAATATCAACTTGTCGCACAGTCGGTTGCACACATCGGCGATGTCAAAATCCCCTGTCTCGCTTCCCAACTTAGCGTAGAACACCACGTGCAGCAGCACATCGCCCAATTCTTTGCTTATTTCCGTCTTGTCTTCCCGAACAATCGCCGAAGCAAGTTCATAGACTTCCTCTATCGTATTCTGACGCAGACTCTCGAAAGTCTGTTTCCGATCCCACGGACACTTCTCGCGCAGGTCGTCCATCACGGTCAGCAGTCTGTCAAACGCTGCCAACTGCTCTTCTCTTGTATGCGGTTTCTTTTCCATCATTCTCTTCGTATTGTCTTTTTACCATTATTTTCAGGTTGTCCTTATTCTCTTGAGGCTCATTCGTCTGCCAGCAGTTCCACTTTCCCCGCCTCATCCATCCGTGCGTAGGTCCATTGCTGAAAGCAGTCGCCCAATATCAGCACTCGGCTATCGCGAGTTATCTGCAGGTCAAGTTCTATGTGCCTATGCCCGAATATGTAGTAGTCATGATGTTTCCCCTGCCGTTCCTGCTCTTTGGCGAATAGCACCAACTCCTCGTGCTGCTCTCCCTTATAGGGGCACGGCTTAGCCAACTCTTTTAGCCGACTCTTCGCCGCCCAACCATAGCCTAACCGATTGCCCCACGCAGGCGGAACCAATCGGAACAAATGCTGTATCACCCGATTATGAAAGAATCGTCGGAGTGCTATGAATTGCCGAATCTTTTTCTGTATCTCCGCGGGGTAATATCGTTCCCAATCGCTTGGCATCACCCCGTCTCCATGTCCCAGATACACCTTTTTACCCTGTATCTCCATCTCGCGGGGCTCCTTCACAATGGTTACGCCCATCTTTTTCCTAAGCCCGCCGAAGGTCCATAGGTCATGGTTTCCCAAGAAATAATACACCGGTATCTCTCGCTCCGTTATTGCTCGAATCGTTTTGATAAACGGCTCGTATTCATCCTTTGCCGGGTCTTGCCACAGATACTCGTACCAGTAGTCGAACATATCCCCCAGCAGATAGATAGCCGTCGCATCCTGTGCGATACGCTCCATGAGTTGTACCACTCGCTTCTGATGCGCCGCCCTGTCCGGCAACGCTCTCGACCCGATATGTGCATCGCTCAAGAAATAAACCACCGTACTATTATAATGATGAATTATGAATGAATAATTATGAATTATTAGTTCCTTCTAGTTCTTCTATAACTTCTAGTTTCCCTCGTTCCTTCTATAGCATCTAATTCTTCTAGAGTCCCTGGTCTTTCCATCCCCACCGGCAATTCCTAATTCTTAATTCCTAATTAGGAATCACATCATCCCCAGTTCCAGTTTTGCCTCCTCGCTCATCATATCTTTCGACCATTCCGGCTCAAAAACGATATTCACTTGCACCTCTTTGACACCTTCCACGCTACCCACTTTTTGGCGAATATCTTCCACCAAGAAATCCCCTGCTGGGCAACTGGGTGCCGTCAGCGTCATATCTATCTTGCAAACGCCCTCATCGTTCAGGTCGATATTGTAAATCAACCCCAAATCGTATATATTGACGGGTATTTCAGGGTCAAACACCGTCTTCAACATTCTCAGTATCTCTTCTTCTGTTTGTAGAAACTCGTTCATTGTTTCTCGCTTTCTATATAATATTTTTTAATCGAGGATTATAGAAGTCCTTATAAATATTTCCTTATTTCAACCAATTCTTCTCGTAGCCGTCCCAGTATCTCTATCGCTTTTTGTTTGCTGTCAGTCTGTTTGTCGTTGCTTTCCAGTTCTCGCCGAATGGCATCAATTCGTGTGATTTTCAGTTCGTCACGAATATGTTTTATCTGTCGCAGCAGTTGCACATTGTTTTTCGAGAAATAGCGATTTCCATGCCCGTCTTTGCGAGGATTGAGTTGGTCGAACTGACTTTCCCAATACCGAATCGTCGAAATCGGCAATCCCGTCAGTGCGATAGCCTCACTCATCGAGTAGTACCGTTCCTGCAGTTCGGTTATCGGAGTCATTGTATTCAGTTCTTTCGATACCATAGTCGTTTGATTACCACCGCGTTACTTGCATATTTTCAGTTTTCTTCCGGCACGGATATTATCATTTTTCAGCCCGTTCCACGCCCGCAGTTGTTTCACCGAGCAATGGAATTTTTTCGCAATTCCGCCCAGCGTATCGCCGTTTTTGATAGTGTAGTAAGTCACCCCGTTCACCCGATACGCTCCCGAAATATCGGTCGTCTTGGCGAGGTCTATCTCCGCCCGTCGATTGTTTATCAGTTGGTCGGCCTTGTGTGCATAGATGCTGTCTTGCTGTTCGATAAACGCCCCGGCCTTCTCCATGGGCAGACAGAGCGTGTAAGGCGTACCGCCGGGCAATATATCTCTGACATACTGTGGATTGAGTCGCCGCAGTTCTTGTATGTCAATGTTCAGTTTTTCCGCCACCTGCGTCAGGTGCAGCCGTCGTGTGGTCACTATTGTATCCGTCAGCATTACCTTGTCCAGCGGTGCAGGGCAGATACCGTGTTCCTCGCTGTAATTCATCGCATAGTTAGCGGCAATGAATATCGGCAGATAACTTCGTGTCTCTCGTGGCAGATAGGGATAGATACTCCAGAAGTCGCGTTTGCCTCCCGCCCGATGGATTGCCTTACTTACATTGCCCGAGCCGCAGTTGTATGCTGCTATCACTAGGTTCCAGTCGCCAAACACCTCGTACATTGCTTTCAAGAATCGGCACGCCGCATCGGTTGCCTTCAGCGGGTCCATGCGTTCATCCACCAGCGAGTTTATCTCCAGTCCGTATCGTTTTCCCGTGTAGGGCATAAACTGCCATAGTCCCGCTGCCCCCGCGTGCGAGTGTGCTTGCGGATTGAGTGCCGATTCTATGATAGGCATTATCTCCAATTCGTAGGGAAGCCCATAGCGGTCAAGTGCCTCCTCAAATATCGGGAAATAGTATTCCGACATCCGTTTCATACGAGCCACTTGCTTGTAGTTTCGCTGCATATAGCGCAAGATAAAACTGCGCACCACTTCGTTGTAGGGAAGTTCCACCACACACGGCAGTGCTTGCAAGCGTGCTTTATAGACAGAGTCCGGCAGCACATCCGTCACCACCATGCCCGTGCAATCCGTCGTGTCGAGCCATCCCATGGCCCAGTCCATCATCCGAAAATCAATATCCGACAGATTGTCTTTGTCCCACCGCTGCGGGAATATCGAAGCAGCCGATAGCGTATCCTCCATGGCCTCAATGATTTGCTCTATCGAGTCCATCGCCAGCGTATCGGCTTGCAGGATCTCTACCGTATCTACCACCACGGCCTCTGCCGCCATCGGTTCTCTGCCGCTCTTGTCGTCAGCCATTGCCTGCACAGGTGCCACAAGCCCCACACAGAGCATACTCATTATATATACTATCTTGTTTTTCAAAATGTTACCGCTAATTTCAGTTCTGTTGTCCGTTGGTGCTGCAAGTCATCGTAATAGATACACGGCTCCACATTCAGTGTCAAGTCCGGCGAAATATCAAAGTCAAACAGTTGTGCATCCACATAGGCATCCACCAGCGACAGCGCATACACCGCGATCGTCACCACAATACTTATATCTCGATACCTCCGATAGGTGCTTTGCCAGGTCTGCAGCGTCGAGGTATATTTCGAGACGCCGCCCATACGCTCTATCGTATATCCCTCCGGCAGTATGGCGTTGTAGGTCTTGGTCGGGTCTGTCGAATTCACCAAGCCTTTCTGCCCGTCGTTGTACAAATCCCGATAGGCTTGTTTGTAACTATCGTAGCGTGACTGATTGAACGAAATGGCGTAGCCGCAACCCATAAATCCGCCATACACTATCGGCAGTTTCCAGTAGCTCCCGTTGTATATCTGTCCCGCGCCGGGCAGAATCGCCCCCAACCACACGGCTTTCAGTGCATCGGGTTTCCGTTTCAGGTCGATGTAGTACTTATATTCCGCCTCATTGGCAGAAATCATCATCGTGTCGGCAATATGATAAATCGAATCATTGGGTGCCGCCCATCCCGACGACACCATTCCACACAGCAGCACTACTATGTATATCCAACGCTTCAAATCCGTCTGCTTGTACCCGTAACTACCTGTTTTTTTACGAAGAACCACTTATGAAGAACCGCTTACGACAACTTGGTTACAATAACCTGCAACTCCTCCTCGTTATCAAAATATACAGTCAGCTTTCCGTCTGCAATTTTCACCTTTTTTCCCAGTGCCTCGCCCAAATTTTTCTCTATTTCTTTGTATTGCGCCTTATTTTCCGTTGCCTTGTGGGTCTTTTTGGTGTCTGTTTTCCCGGCGCTCACCAGTTCTTCCACTTTGTGTACCGACAGTCCCTCTTTCAGTATGCGCTGATAGAGGTCAAGTTGTTGTTCTGCCGAAGGAGAACCCAAGATAGCCCGAGCGTGTCCCATGTCTATCTTCTTTTCCTTGATACCCATTTGTATCTCTGCGGGCAGTTTGAGCAGACGCAGATAGTTTGCCACCGTGGCACGCTTCTTTCCCACCCGTTCCGACATACGCTCTTGCGTCAGCTGATAGTCGTCCATCAGTCGTTGATAGGCGAGTGCTATCTCTATCGCATCGAGGTCTTCACGCTGAATGTTCTCTATCAGCGCCCATTCCATCACCTGCTCATCTTTGGCGGTGCGGATGTAAGCAGGTATCGAGTTCAGCCCCGCCATCTTCGATGCTCTGTAACGACGCTCACCGGCAATAATCATATAGGTGCCGTTGTCGTTTTTGCGCAGCGTGATGGGCGAGATGACGCCGTGTTCCCGTATCGAGTCTGCCAATTCCGCCAACGCTTCTTCGTCAAAATTGCGTCGTGGCTGGTCGGGGTTGGCCACTATCTTATTCAGTTCCACCTCACTGATACTGCTGCCACCGTTCGTGTCCACATGCGTGGTATCTATCAGGGCGTCCAGTCCTCGCCCCAGTCCTGTCATTTTCTTCATCTGTTGTTGAGTGTTTAGAGTTTAGCGTTTTGTGTTGAAAGTTAAAAGCACCATGCGCCCATTTACGCCTTGTTGCGCTTAATCAATTCTTTGGCGAGTGCCATGTAGTTCTGTGCGCCCTTGCTTTGCGGGTCGTATTCCAGCACCGACATACCATGGCTCGGTGCTTCGCTCAGACGCACATTACGGGTAATCACCGCATTGAATACCAAGTCGCCAAAGTGTCGTTTCACTTCTTCGTACACCTGATTGCTCAGTCGCAGACGATTGTCGTACATCGTCAGCAAGAATCCTTCTATTTGCAGAGCCGGATTGAGTTGCGACTTGATAATTTTTATCGTGTTGAGCAGTTTTGCGATACCCTCCAGTGCAAAGAACTCGCACTGCACCGGAATAATTACGCTATCGCTCGCCGTCAGTGCGTTGATGGTGATTAAGCCCAACGAAGGAGAGCAGTCGATTAGTATATAATCAAATTCGGCACGCACCTGATTCAAAATTCCTTTCAGCAGCGTTTCATGATTGTCTATGCTGAGCATTTCTATCTCCGCTCCCACCAAGTCGATGTGGCTTGGTATGAGCGACAAGTTTTTCACCGAGGTCTCCACAATGGCGGTGTGCGGATCTATTCCGTTCACCAAGCACTCGTATATCGTGTTTTCTTGTTCTTGTATCTCCACACCGAGACCCGACGAGGCATTGGCTTGTGGATCGGCATCCACCAGAAGCACTTTCTTTTTCTGCATAGCTAAGGCCGACGCCAAGTTAATCGCCGTCGTGGTTTTTCCTACTCCGCCCTTCTGATTGGCCAACGAAATTACTTTACTCATATTGTGTCTATTTTATATCTATTTGTATCAAATCAAATTCTGCCTTTCTCACAGCCGTTCCAGTATTTGGTCAGCGGTTATCTCTTTGCACGCAAAATTGCGATACCAGCACCCATTTTTGCCGTGGCAGGTGCAGGGTCTGCACACTATATCGTTGCGTTGTATGATGTCGTTCCCGTTTTGTTTCCATCCCATGAACCCCATTTTCGGGTGTGTAGCGCACCATACGCTCACCGCCCGCAGCCCCACCAACGAACTTAGGTGCTGGTTTGCAGAATCCATACATATCATCACATCCAGCCCCCGCATCAATTCCAGTTCCTGCTCCAGTGGTAAAATGCCCGCCACACTCCGCGTGTGTGGGAAC
The DNA here is from genome assembly GCA_963591775.1 of bacterium. Classification (GTDB taxonomy): domain Bacteria; phylum Bacteroidota; class Bacteroidia; order Bacteroidales; family Paludibacteraceae; genus Colicola. The sequence continues at coordinate 162,220 of CAVATM010000002.1, read as the reverse complement.
ACACTCGACCATTGTCGCAGCATCTCGCATTCTATTTTCCCCGCACCGAATAGAAATATCTCCGTATTCGGCTCGGCGGACAATTTTTCTATCACTTCTTTTGTCACCCGATAGGGCAACATATTCGATTTCGATTTTGCAAACGGCGCTATCCCAATCCGCCGTATCTTGCCCTCTCTTTCTACGCTCTCCTCTTCCCCTTTTTCTATACGCTTCTTTTCTATACGCATCTCCGCCCCTCTCTCCAAACTTTTCCCTCCCTCTTTTTTAGCACAGTCTCTCCCCATGTTCATTTCCACCCTTTTATAGTCTTCTCCCGAACCAACGCCGAAGGAACGCGCCACTTCCCCCTGTGCTTCCCTATTGACAGGCAGAGCCTCAAAGCTCCTATCCGTTTGGATGCCTGCTCGCAGCATCGCCCATCTGTACCGGTCGAACTCTGTCGGCAGCGCATTGCTCTTTGCGGCGCCCCTTAGCAGCATCTTTCTTTTCTGCCAGCGTCCGTATTGCACTGCCACCACTCGCTTCCCTTGCAGCCGAAACAGTGCCCTCAGCAACTGTGTCTGTGGCACATCTTGCAGGTCAATTACGCAGTCGGCATCGTATTTCTGCAGTTCACGCCACAGCCTCACAATCCGACCCACTCCCATATATGTAACCTCGTGATACTGCACATTTTCCATGCCATAGAACATGGCTCCCAGTTTTTTTTTCGCCACCACCACAAACCTATCATTCGGTTGCAGCCGGCTGGCGGTGGCGATGACCGGTACGGTCATCGCCACATTTCCCAGCGTGGATAGTCGAAGTATCAAATAGGTCACTTTCGATTCATTTAGGCGGTGCTAGGTCGTATATTCGTACCCTTTCCCGCCAATTTATGCCTTAGAGTATCTTTGCCTCCGCACGAACGACCTCAATCCAGTCGTTGTCAGTCGGCATACTCTGCTCGCCGTTGCTCCACTCGCTCCAGCATGCGCCGAAGTAGTAGGTCAGCGTGTCGCCTACATGGTATTCTTTGAGCGACAACAGGCTGCCGTCGATAATACCCTGATAGGTAGCACCCGGCGTCACCACAGCCACATAGTCGCGTCCTTGCGAGGTCGAGCCATTGTACTCGTAGTTGAGTTGTGCCGCATACTTGTCCGACAGAGCGTCTTCGCAGTAAGCAATCGCGCCGCACTTGCCGCATTGGAACACATTGTCCACCGTGTCGTGCATGTAGATACCACCGCCTACATAGAGTTGCGGCAGGCGAATCTTGGTCGGGCAATTTATCACTACTTCTGCTTTGTTAAACAGTTTGCCCGCCTCAGCCGTAACAGTCAGCGTAGCGTTCATTATCTGGTCGCATATGAGCAGGCTGTCGTAGGTCAGGCAGAACACAAACTTATTGGGTGTCTGCTCCACTATTTTCCAACTCGAGTAAGGTCCACCCACATACAGTGTGCTGTCAGCCATTACTGCCAAACCTCCGCAGCCCACCGTGTGCGCTACCTTGTAGCAGTCCAAGCCTTTGCCGTAGTTGATATGATACGGCAAGCCCAGCACATGCTCCCGATAGTAGAAACTGTCCACTACCAACTCGGGGGTTGCTTTCAGCCACAGATCCACACCATTCGACGGATATTCCGGCAGCAGAGCCGGTCCGTACAGACGGAAAGCCGCATACTCGTTTTCCCACGCAAAATCGTCTTTGCGTTCGGGCACATAGCGTCCATATACGCGCGCCTGCTCGGTTGGCTGACAAGCAGCCAACACGCACAGACAAGCGATGAAATAAAATGCTTTCTTCATTTTAATTTCGGATTATTGTTTCTTGATCGGCTTATTCGGGTTGTTTTCCGATGTATGCCAAGATACCGCCATCTACATAGAGGATATGTCCGTTGACAGCATCCGAAGCGTGCGAAGCCAAGAATACAGCAGGACCGCCCAGTTCATTCGGCTCGAGCCAGCGACCTGCCGGGGTCTTTGCGCAGATAAACTTGTCGAACGGATGACGGCTGCCGTCGGGTTGAATCTCACGCAGCGGAGCGGTTTGCGGGGTAGCGATGTAGCCCGGGCCGATGCCGTTGCACTGAATGTTGTATGCGCCGTACTCCGAGCAGATGTTGCGGGTCAGCATCTTCAGACCACCCTTGGCTGCAGCATACGCACTGACGGTTTCGCGGCCGAGTTCCGACATCATCGAGCAGATGTTGATAATTTTTCCCTCGCGGCGTTCCATCATTTCCGGAAGCACTGCCGAACTAACTATGAACGGAGCCACCAAATCCACGTCAATCACCTGTTGGAACTCTTGACGCTTCATCTCGTGCATCGGGATACGCTTGATGATACCTGCGTTGTTTACCAAGATGTCGATTTGACCAACTTCTTGGTGAATCTTTTCAACCAGTGCCTTCACGTCATCTTCTTTGGTCACGTCGCAGACATAGCCTTTCACATTCTTGATACCTGCCTCAGCATAGTTGTTCAGTCCACGCTCCAACGCAGCCTCGTTGATGTCGTTGAAGATGATGGTTTTGATACCTGCCTCAACAAAAGCCTTCGCAATGTTGAAACCAATTCCGTACGATGCGCCGGTAATCCACGCATTTTTACCTTCCAATGAAAATGAATTTTTCATACTATTATTTTGTTATTAGGTGTTAGTAATTTTCTGTTATTGTTTTGTGTAGGTTTTGAGCCTTTCCCCGCCCATCACCACATATTCCACGGGTACAGGACGGAGAACAACCCCATTTTACTTCAGGTCGGTTATCAAGCTGAAATCTTGGTCTCCGTAGTCCAAGTTTTCGCCGCCCATACCCCAGATAAAGGTGTAGTTGTGGGTAGCGGCTGCGCTGTGGATAGACCATTCCGGTGAGAGCACTGCCTGATTGTTGTGCATCCAGATGTGGCGGGTCTCCTGCACTTCGCCCATAAAGTGGCAAATAGCTTGGTCTTCCGGCAATTCAAAATAGAAGTATGCCTCCATACGACGCGAGTGTACATGTGCGGGCATGGTGTTCCATACGCTGCCTACAGCCAATTCGGTCATACCCATCTGCAGTTGGCAGGTCGGCAATACTTGATTGACAATCATCTTGTTGATATCACGCTCGTTGGACATATCGAGGCTTCCCAGGTGAGCCACTACCGCATCTTGTTTCGTTATTTTCTTATCGGGGTAGGTAGTATGTGCAGTTGCCGAGAGGAAATAGAACAATGCCGGTTCCTTTGCGTCAGCCGACTCAAAAGTTACCTTACGGTCGCCACGGCCGAGATAGAGAGCCTCTTTGTAGTCCAATTCAAAGGTCTCGCCATCCACATGTACCAATCCTTTTCCCTTGCTCACATTGTAGATACCTATCTCACGGCGGGTCAAGAAGAACGGTGCTTTCAGCGGGTCGATAGCCTCCAGTGTCAACACTTCACCCACGGGCATTGCGCCGCCCACCACCATGCGGTCATACATCGAATATACCATATTCACCTCATTGGGGGTGAACACTTTCTCAATCAAGAAATCTTTGCGCAAACGCTCAGTGTCGTAACTTTTTGCGTCCGTTGGATTCGCCGCATAGCGAATTTCATAATTAGTTTTCATCGTATAAATATTTTAGTTGTTGTATTTATATATCTTTTTATCTTTCTATTCTGCTTCCCCGAAAATACACTTACCTCAAATGCACTCCCTAAAAAAGCAAAAATACGCTCCTATCCCAAAGACATTCATTCCTTCATTCTCTCTCTCCCGCTATCGGGTTTGCACCTTTTTGCGTGGCTTGAACTCCCAGAGCCAGGCAAAATTCAGACTCAGGTTCATAGCACTTGAGGTGGAGAAATAATCTGTGGCGTCGTTCGAGAACATCGAGCCCAAACTATAATTAAATCGTGCCTCCACTTGATAAGTTCCCGCTTTTCTCGACCGATAGTAGCAGCCCAATCCGCCCGCCAGTCCCCAATCAAACGGTCGCTCTATTGCATTGTACTGATAGGTATTCTCCGTCTGTTCCACACCCTTTCCTTTGTCGTCATACACGCAGTATCCTATCTGTGGTCCCAGGTTAAAAAAACCTCGCCATTGCGGGCTACCGAAATAGATATGCATCAAGAATGGCACTTCTATATAATGTAACGCGCGCGTGTAGTAGCCGCCCTCGTTGTTTTCTCGCCAGCCCCGCTGCATATAATTCAGTTCAACCTGCACGGCGCAACACTTCTGCCCACTGTATCGGAATACGAACCCGCCATTTGCGCCCCACAGAGCGGTCTTTGTCACCGGCGACATATTCTCTACCGTGGGCGAAAACAGCACCGTCGATGCCATACCACCCGCCTGCACGCCAAAGTACATCTCCGGTTGCCGTAGCCGAGGCTGTGCCGAACCAACTCCTGCGAGCAGCACTCCGCACCCGAGCAGAATCATTCTATGTATGCTATTCCACTTCAATCTTTCTCGTATTCCGATTCTTTGCCAATCGTATCCCGTTACCTTGTCAGTTATATCCCGTCCCCGTTAATGGTCTGTGCCGGTTATAGTTCCGTGTGTCGTACCGTAATGCGTGTATTCACATAGCCGCCCTCGTCGCTGATGCGTTCAAATACAGCGTGCGATTGTATTCCTTTGTATTCCGAGCCAACGCCTTGGGTCCAATGCTTGATGTACGCCACCATTTCCTGCACCATATCATAGCCCAGCAGGTCGAATCTCGGTGCGTCGCTGCTGTGTTCGTGTCCGAAATAGCGGGCATACAGTGCTTCGTAGGCGGCACGCTCCGGGCTGTTTTCATCCACGAACAGCGAGGTATATACTTGCGGCAGTGGGATATTCTCCTGCGCCCACGAGTAGCGGGTCAGCAGCGTCAGTCGCCGTTCTCCTTTTGCTTGCAGCACGCGCGGCATCAGCACTTGTATATTCGCATACTTTTCAGTGTTGAATATCAAGATATTCTCCACGCTGTCTTTGAGCGAAGTCCCCAGCGAATCTTGCAAAATGGCACGAATGGTAGTCGTTGTGTAGGGCACGCCCGACTCCATGATGTCCTTTCGCAGTTGTCGAATTCCGGCAGGTATGTCCGCATCCTTTGCCTCCACCAGCACACAATTCACTTTGTCGCCTTGTTCTCGCAGCCATTCCACCATCACACGGCTTTCCGTGTCTGTCGATGGATTGAATTGGAATAGATACGGATTCGATTCTATTCCCTCTATTCGGTCGGTAAAAGGTGCCAGCACAGGCACATGGTGTTCCCGTGTCCATTCGCTCACCAGCAGCAGTTGCATCGGATAGGGCAAGCCGATTATCACATCCGCCTTGTCTACCCGTCCGGAGTCGAGCAGTTCTCGCACCCGTGACGCCGATTTTTCCGTATCGAACACATCCAGCACATAGTGCGAGCCGTCTTGTTGCAAGTCGTATAGGGCCAGCAGCGCCCCTTCGTAGAAATCCACAAATCGGTCCATATTCCGGTCCCGCTTCAAGTTTTTGGCTTGGAACGGCAACATCAGCGCAATACGAATCGACGACGAATCTTCTGCCGCCAACTGTGTCGCAATCAGTGCCGAGTCCATAGTTCCCTGCAGCAGCGAATCCACCGATACCGTTATCGTCTCCGCAGCCGTCACAGCCTGTTCTGCCACCGGTTCTTCTGCTTTCTTTGCTTCCATCCTTGTCGGTTGAGCCGTTTTCACTTGTTCCGTTTGTGCCGTGGCAGTCGTGGTCGTCTTCACTTGTTCCGCCTGCACAGGTGCAGCAGTCGTCTTCACCTGTTCTGCAAGCGGCAGTGCCTTGTCCGAAACAGGAATCAAAATCGTTTCCCCATAGTGCAATCCCCGTTCTTGCAGCGTCGGATTCCATCGGAGTATCTCTTCCTGACTGACGCCAAAATTCACACTGATTCGGTAGAGACCTATACTTTTCTCCACCTCATAGCGATAAACGGGTTGTTCGTTTATCGTATCCACGGGGTATGGCAGCAGTTCGGCATGCACCGTTCCCGCCGCCCACAGCAGCAATGTCAGTATTGATAATCCAATTTTTCTCATCCGTTATAGTTTTTTCTCAGTCCTTTCGGTTTTTGCAGGTTCCGGACTGTTTTACCATTATTTCTATCTATAGGTTTTTCTGCCTATTTGACTTGTTCCAATTTATTCAGTTCCAGTGCCGCCAGTATCAGCGGGCCGATACCCTTCGGGTCGTTGTCACGCACTTTCTCTTTGATGTAGTACTCGTATGTTCCGCTCCGATACGGGTTTCCACCCAGTCCGGCCACGGCGCAGCATCGTGTCAGGCTCACCGTGCCGTCCTCGTTCGCAACCACCGCATTTTGCCATAGTCCGGCGAACGCTTTTTTGGCCTCTTCCCCGAAGGAGGACCGAAGGTACCCCATCCGAGCGCCCTTTGCCATCGCATAGCAGAACATAGCCGAGCAGGTCGATTCCGTATAGTTTCCCTCTGCTGTCGGCATATCGAGCACTTGACACCACATCTTTGTGTCCTTGTCCTGATAGGTCAGCAGTGCATCGCACACGCGTTGCAATATCTGTATCAGTTTTGCACGCCCTTCGTGATCGCGTGGCAGGTAGTCCAGCACATCGCATATCGCCATCACATACCACCCTTCTGCTCTTCCCCATGTATGCGGGCTGCACCCTGTCACACTGTCGGCCCATGCTTGCGCCCGACTCTCATCCCAGCCATGATAGTTCAGCCCCGTTGCCGCATTCAGCGTATGGCTGTCCACCACCCTGAATTGCCGAACCACATCATCAAATATCGTGTCCTCCACCGCTGTATGCGTACGCTCTTTGCTCCATACTGCATAGTGCGCATAGAATGGTTCTGCCATGTACAATCCGTCCAGCCACATCTGCGAAGGATAGATTTGCTTGTGCCAGAATCCCCCCTCGCTCGTACGGGGCTGCGTTGCCAATTGCGACCGTAACAGTTCAATGGCTTGTTCATATTCCTTGTGCGGGCGAATCGAATCGAGCAGATAGATAAAGTTCCCGCCGTTTACACGGTCCAGATTATATTTGCACAGGTCGTAGGTGCGTATCGTCCCGTCCGGCAGCAGAAAATAGTCTGCAAATGCCTGCACATAGTTCAAGTATGTCGTATCCCCCGTGGCTATATAGGTTTCCAACATAGCCTTCGCCACCAATCCTTGCGTGTAGTCCCATTTGGGTTTGGTCAGAAAGTCCGCCATCCATAGTTCCGGATTGTGTTTCATCTCCGATTGCGCAATGGTGGTCGCACAAGCCAAATAGTCCATTCTCGGCGTGTCATTTTGCGGATTTCCGCAACCCACAAGTCCGCATAGCAGCACCAACGATGCCAAATTCTTCACTGTGTTTTTCATCGGGTATATTTCTTTTTGCGCACCACCAGTACCACTGCCCCCGCCAATGCGAGCAAGGCAATCGGCACAATCGTGCTTATTAGTTGGATTTTCGTTCTCAGGTCGTGCGCCCGCTTGTCGTTGAGCAGTCGGAGTGCCACCGTTTTTTCTCGGAGTGCTATCAGTCCTTCGTCGTCCGCCAGATAGAGCACGGCATTCACCAGAAAGTCACGGTTCCCGAATTGCATTCCCGTGTATCGGTCATAGCCCACGGGCAACGGCTGTCCTTTCTCCGTCTCGTTTCGGATTATGCTTCCTGCGCCTACCACCACTTGCCGTGTCTTCACACTGCGAGGCCGAACCATCTCCGAGCCATCTATACTGTCCGGCTTCATACGATGCTCAAACGCCGACGGGAATTCTCCTTCTAATGCGTAGGCCACCGGTATGAATTGATATCCAAATGTATTCAAATCCGGATTCAAATCCCCCAGATTCACCTCTGCGGGCGTGGCTATCAGTCGGCTTGCCGACGAAGTCGCCAGCAGTATTTCCTTTTTTATGCCGTCTTCTCCGCCCACAACATCCACCGGCGAGGCAAACACCGAACTTACCTGTGCCACATTGCGTGTAATGGGCGACACCTGTGATGTCAGCAGCAGCGGCGCATAGTACCACGGCATGGGCTGCAGGTTGGTCTGTGTCGGGTCAGCGGACACATTAACGGCTATCGGCAGACACTGCACATCCTGCAGCAGGGCAGGATTGATACGCACCCCGTATCGGAACAACATATCCGTCAGGTGCAAGTCCAGCGGCAGTGCAGGCGTAAATCCTTCTTGTGCCAGCACTTTGTCCGAGAACTGCACTCCGTTCAGCAGCCACAGCACTCGCCCACCCCGCATAATGTATTGGTCTATAATGTACTTATCTCTGTCCGAGAAAGGCAGTTGCGGGTCGGCCACTATCACCACTTTGTATGCATCCAGCGCGTGCGGGTCGCTTCCCAACACGCCTCTGTCTATCTGAAAATATCGGTTGAGAGCGGTGCTTATGTCGTACACATTTTGTTCCGGCAGTTCTCCGTGTCCTTCCAGAAAAGCAATCGCAGGCGTTTCGGTCTGCATCAGACTATGTATTGCTTCCGCAAAAGCATATTCCAAGTTCTCAATGCTGATATTCAGGTTTTCCTCGCCCGACATACCTCGGTTGTTTTTCAGCAGACTGACCACTGCCGAACGACTCCCGAACCTAACCACTGCATACGGATACACAGGTGTCTGTGCGGTCTTGCCGTCTTTCTGCCGCTCGTGAATCACTATCGGTTGCAGGCTCTTGGGTCGCTCCCCGTCTTCCTCTGTGTAGGTGTGGCAATGTATATCGGCGTACACCCCCATCTCCTCGGTCAGTTCTGTCGTAGCAGTACGCAGTCGCTTGAATCCGCTATTCAGGTCGCCTGTCAGATAGAGCGTCACATCTATCGTGCCGTCCGTCGACTTCAGCAGTTGGCGGGTAGGCTCCGACAGACTGTAGCGTTTGTCATCCGTCATATCCCAACGAATAACGCAGAAGTGCAGTGCCACATTCAGCAGCACCAGCACCCCGATTGCTATCATCCAGCGATACCTACGCACTTTTTCTAATTAGGAATTACGAATTAGTTCTAATTATGAATTATGAATTGCTCATCGTTAAGAAATAAAGATAAAACGCATTATCTCTTTCCTCCACCAAAACTATTCATTCCTAATTACTCATTGCCTTTCAATTGTTCAAACACTTTTTGGTCTATCTCTACGGTATATTTCTCCCGCAGCGAGCGTACCCATTCGCGTTCCAGATAGTCCTGATAGTCCGTCACCACCTTACCTCGTTCGTCTTCATACTCTTCCGGCGCACGCAGCACTTTGCCCACGCAGAACACGATTGGGAATTCTTCCTCCGCTGTATATTCCGCCTTTTTCAGTTTGAATCCGTACTTATCCACTGCAGCGTTCTGTTCCTCTTCCCACAGACCGTGCGAGAATTTTACATAGGTCACGCTGTCCAGATTCAGGCGATGGTTCAGATAACTGTCTATCGAGTCCGGATTTGCATTCTTAATGATCGAGCGAGCCGCTTTTGCGGTGTTTTTGTCCTTGCAATATACCAAGTAGCCCTTGTAGTGCGGTTTCTCCCAAGTATAGTTTTTCTTGTTCTCCGCAAAGAATTTGGTCAGCCCCACGGTGTCCCTGCCGGCCTTGTCCCATACCTCTGCCAGCGATACATCGAATAGCAAAATTCCGTCGTGATACTCCTGTACCAGGTGGCGCAAGTCCGCATATTTTTCCTCCAAATGTTCGTCCGCGTATTGACGCACCTCAGCATCAGTCATATCTGCAGGCAGGTTATATTCCGCACGGGTCTCGTTCAAGAATGCACGGTCAGCCTCTTTGAATCGCTCGTCCCGCTTCACTTGTTGCAGCACTTGGTCGTAAATCGAGTCCAAGGGTTGGAGACCACGACGCCCCTGCAGATAGATGATATGCCACCCAAAATTACTCTCAAATGGTTGCGATATCGTGCCTACTTCCATTGCAAACGCTTGTTTTTCAAACGGAGCCACCATCAGTCCTTTGCCAAACCAGCCCAGTTCTCCACCACGCACTGCCGAGCCTTTGTCGTCCGATAGTTTGCGTGCCTCGTCTGCAAAATTTTCTATTGTCACCACGCCGGCAATCGAATCTATTGCTGCTTTGGCTACCGTGCGAATCGAGTCGTTTCCACGAGGCACCACTTTCATGATGTGCGAAGCATGTACCTCCTCGTGCGGTATCTCTTCCTCCACCAACACAATATGGAACCCATACGGGGTGCGGAAAATTTCGCTCACTTTTCCCACTTCGGTCGAATACACGGCCTTTTCCAATTGATACACATAGCGGAACGGTGTTATCCATCCTATCTCGCCGCCGGTTTCCGCCACAGCGGGGTCGTTCGATACCTCACGCGCCACCTTGTAGAAGTCCTCCATCACGCGTTTTGCCTTGCGTCGTCCGCCTACTGCACGCCCTTCGGTCACACGCAGCCGTGCATCGCTTATTTTTGCGTACGCCTCAGCAGTCTGTGCGCTGTCCGCATTCATCGGACACTGAATAGCAATGTGAGCAGCCCGACGGTCGCGCGACAAGTGGTCATAACTCATCCGCACGAGGCTGTCTATGGCGTGTTCGCTCTGCATATATTTCGGGGTAGCCTGCGCACGGTATCCGGCGAGTTCTTTCTTGAATTCCGCCGTCGTATCTATTCCCTGCGCTTTCGCCTCCGCCACTTTCAGTTTGAAGTTCACGAACAGGTCGAGATATTCGTCCATGCTCTTGGGGTCTGTCAGTGCCTCCTTGTTGTTCTTTTCGTAGATGTACTTAAATTCCGATACGGGCACAGGCTCGCCGTTGATGGTCATCAGTACCGGGTCTTGCGCCGTTGCCATAGCGGCCGTCAGCAGTCCCGCCCATACAAAAAAGTTCTTTTTCATATCTGTTTTTTCGTTTATTTCGTCTGTTAATTTCGGTGTATGTCAATTCGTTTTTTCCATCGCGCTGCCCATATCCGTGTCGACCCCTTACCATTGCCGAAGCAACCCGTAGGAACGCACTTAGGCACACTATAACGGGCGCAAAGTTACATATTTTTTTTGTATTATACAAATAAATATCGTACCTTTGCACAAGGGTTCAACGCCCCCTCACCATAAGCCACAAATTAGCAGTACATTATGATACAGAACAAACTGACCACCGAGCAAGTCGAGCAGACGCGCCGCCTCATTGCAGCCGCCGAGCATATTGTCATCCTCACCCATACCTCTCCCGATGGAGACGCCATGGGCAGCAGCCTCGGTATGTACCATTACCTTCTCTCGTTGGGCAAGCAGGATGTCACCGTCGTTGTGCCGACCGCTTTCCCGGCCTTTCTTCGTTGGATGCCGGGCGCAGACCGTGTGCTTATCTACGAGAGCCAAAGCCCTGAAGCCGACCCACGCATAGCAGCGGCAGACCTCATCATCTGCACCGATTTCAACGAGCCCAAGCGTATCGGCATCGTGGGCGACCGCATGCTTGCCACGGCTTGTCCCAAGATTCTGATAGACCACCACCTGCATCCAGCCGATTTTGCCGATGTGGTCATGTCCTATCCGGATAGTCCTTCGGCCAGCGAGTTGGTCTATCGCCTTCTCTATCAGTCGGGTGCAACCCCTCTCCCGCTCGATCTTTCCACCTGCCTTTATACAGGCATGATGACCGACACAGGCAACTTCTCATTCAATTCCAACCACGCCGAGATGTACGAAATCATCGCCGAATTAGTTGCAGCGGGTGTCAACAAAGACGCCGTTTACAATTCGGTGTTCAACAACTACAGCGCCGATCGCATGCGGCTGATGGGCTACTGTCTGTATCAGAAGATGCGTATTTTCCCGGAGCAACATTTGGCGCTCATCTACTTGAGTCGCAAGGAACTCTATCGTTTCAATTTCCAGTCGGGCGATGCCGAAGGAATCGTCAACCTACCTTTGCAGATAGGCGATGTCTATTATTCTTGTTTCATGCGCGAGGACAAGGTAGCGGCCACTGAGCAGAACGAGGCGAATGGGGCAAAATCCAAAATCAAAATCTCGTTCCGTTCGCAGGGCGATCGTCCTGTCAATGTCTTTGCACACGAGGTCTTCAATGGCGGTGGTCATGCCAATGCCGCCGGTGGCGAATACTATGGTCCGTTGGCAGAGGCAGTCGAGAAGTTCCTGCAAACCTACAAGACCTACATCCCCACACAGAAATAATTATCTTTTCGCATACATCTCCTCGTAGTATTTCTCATACTCGCCGGAGGTGATGTTGTCCATCCATTCCTGATGGTCGAGATACCAGCGAACGGTTTTCTCGATACCTTCTTCAAACTGCAGCGAGGGTTCCCAGCCCAACTCACGCTGCAGTTTTCGTGAGTCTATGGCGTAGCGCAAGTCGTGTCCGGCACGGTCGGTCACGAAGGTTATCAGATCCATGTCTTCCCCTTCTTTTCTGCCCAACAGACGATCTACCGTATTGATAACCACTTTGATAATATCAATGTTTTTCCACTCGTTGAATCCGCCAATGTTGTAGGTATCCGCTACCTTCCCCTTATGAAAAATCAAGTCAATGGCGCGCGCGTGGTCCTCCACATACAACCAGTCCCGCACATTCTCGCCCTTTCCATATACAGGCAGCGGCTTGCGGTGGCGTATGTTGTTGATAAACAGCGGAATCAGTTTCTCGGGGAACTGATAGGGGCCGTAGTTGTTCGAGCAGTTGGTCACGATAGTCGGCATGCCGTAGGTGTCGTGGAAGGCACGCACAAAATGGTCGGACGATGCTTTTGAAGCGGAATAAGGGCTGTGCGGATTGTATTTGGTTGTCTCCGTAAAGAATTCCTCTCCGTACGCAAAATGATTCTCCGACGACGAGGCAGTGGTCGAGAAGGGCGAAGGCAACCCTTCGGGATGGGTCAGTTCCAGTGCACCATATACCTCATCGGTCGAGATGTGGTAGAATCGTTTCCCTTCGTATTTCTCCGGCAGCGATTCCCAGTATAGTTTTGCCGCCTGCAGCATCGACAGCGTACCCAGCACATTGGTGCGGGCAAAGGTGAACGGGTCTTTTATCGAGCGATCTACATGGCTCTCTGCGGCGAGGTGAATTACGCCCGTCACATGTTCCTCTTGCATCAAGGCGTAGATCGTATCAAAGTCGCAGATATCGACGCGCACAAACCGATAATTGGGTTTGTTTTCTATATCTTTCAGGTTGGCGAGATTTCCCGCGTAGGTCAGTTTGTCCACATTGATAATGCGGTAGTCGGGATATTTATTCACAAAGAGTCGAACCACATGGCTGCCAATAAATCCGGCACCACCTGTAATGATAATCGATTGCATAGTATTGCGTATTTTAGATTTCGTTCGTGCAAAATTTAGATTTTGTTATATGATATCACTCGTCCAAAAATTCCTCCAAAAGAACTAATCATTCCTAATTCATCATTCCTAATCAGAAGCAATTCTTAATTCATAATTACTAATTACCCGTGTTGCGACAAACCACTGCAATGCAACTATGAATGATTGATATTTAGATATTTATGAGAATTCTTTGTCTTTTCTATTCGAATGGATGTTTTTTCTCAATTTTTCGCGAGCATAGCGAGCAGGACTTCTCCACACTTATCGCAACAATACTCATTCCTCATTCTTAATTAGAAACTTCACTTGCTTAAAGTGAAACCTCCTCTCCTTCCCTTCTCGTGTGCGCAGCACCAGTTCTCCCTGTGGCGTTATGTCCACCACTTCTGCCTCAAACACCTCTTGTCCGGCCTCTGCATGGGTCGCTATTGCCGTCGGCAGCACCGACACTTCCCGCTCCATGTACGGAAAAAATCCCCTTCCTCTGTATAGCACACGCCTGTAATATGCGTGCAGGTCTGGCAATTGTTGGGCAACCATAGCCGCCTCATAGTCTTCTGTCAGGCGTTGCATATAGCGTGCCAAAATCGTTTGCGGCTCTATGTCGTGTCCTACTATCTGTCGCAGCGAAATCGGATTCGGTGCATTCCCTTCCCAGTGTGTTTGGTTGCAGTTCACGCCTATGCCCGTTATCGAGTAGGCAATCTCTTTGCCCTGCAGACTGTTTTCCACCAGTATGCCCACCATTTTTCGGTCGCCGAAATAGATATCGTTGGGCCATTTTATCGTCAGTTGCGGCTGCAGTTCTTCGGGTAGAAATTCCAGCAAGGTGTCATGCAGCAGGCTCGTCAGCCATTCCGATAACCGAAATTGCTCGCTTATCGCCACGGGTGGTTGCCGCAGCACAAACGAGAACAGCAGATTCTCGCCCCGTTTGCTTTCCCATCCGTTCCCGGTCTGTCCCCGCCCGCTCGTCTGATAGGGCGTGTAGATACACGGCACAGGCTCGTCCAGACACACCCGCATAACTTGTTCCGCTTCGCTCTCCGTGCCGGTCAGCAGGCGTCGGAGCAGGCTGCTCGTACTATCGGTTTCTTCTATATACATCCAGCAGGTATTGTTCTATCACCGTTTGTATGTTTCGTGCTTTTCCGGGGGCGCTGTTCACCAGTATGCAGAACACATACTTCTCGCCGTTGGGCATATCTATGTATCCCGCAAAGTTTTTCGTGCCGCCTATCGTACCGCTTTTGGCATGCACACGCCCTTCCAGTTCCGTTCCTCGCAGGAAACTCTTCAGCGTCCCTGTCTGTCCGCTCACGGGCAGCGAGCGATAGAACACCTCTCGGTTTTCGCTTCTGTACATCCGCACCAATATCTGCACAATGGTGGCAGCGCTCACCGCATCTTGCGGGGCCAACCCGCAGCCGTCTTTTATCAGTGCGCCCGAAATGTCCACGCCTCGCCGCCGCCAGCATTCCCGCAGCGCATCCGCCGCGTGTTGCACAGTGCCGGGTTTCCCGTATAGCGTACCCAGATAGCGGAAAATAGCCTCAGCGTACAGGTTATTGCTGTGTATGTTTGCCTCATACACCAATTCCGACAGCGGTTGCGATTTGTGTTCATATAGCACACGCCGTGCGGGCAGCAGCGGATTGTAGTTTGCCTCGTAGGTAGCAGGCTCTGTCACGGTGATTCCCGCTCCGTTCAGTTGTGCCGTCAAGTGTTGCGCCAGCAGCAGCCCGGGGTTAGGCAGGTCGCCTCTCAGCCCGAAAGTGCCCAAGTTGCTCGGTATGCTTCCCGTCAGGTATCGCTCGTGGCTATAGGGCAATCCTCGTACAAATGCGCCGTCGTAGGTAATCGTTGTGCAGCGAATATGGTTTATCAGTTGCAGGTCCGGGTAGGCAGGCTCTGTCTTCACCACTTCCGCCACCGTGCCTACCTCACCGCTTTTGAGTACGATATTGAGCGAGTTGCCAAGGTAGTTGATTCCGAATATACCCGGAGCGTAGTAGTTGGCGGCATCGTCCATCAGCCACGAAGGGTTCATGGCATCGCCGTCCAGTGCGCTCATATCGGCTATCACGCGTCCTTCTATGCGTCGTATACCCGCCTGTCGCACGGCTTGCACCCAGCGAGGCAGAAACGAGCGGTGTTTATCGCCGAGCGACGGGTCACCTTCGCCTCGCACATAGAGATTTCCCAGCAGTACGCTGTCTTTTATCTCGCCCGTATATTCCAGTGTAGTGGTAAAGCGGAAGTCTTTTCCCAGCATTTCCAGTGCAGCCCCGGTGGTCAGCACTTTCATCACCGATGCGGGCGGCACCACGCGTGTGGAGCGGTGTTCATCCACCACCTCGCCCGTTTGTATATTTTGTATCAGTACGCTTATGTTGGCCTGTTCGGTTATGGGGTGTTCCGTCAGCAGCGTTATCGACAACAGAACCGAAACTATTCCTATCATTTTTTAGTTGAGTGTTGAGAGTTGAGTGTTGAATTAAGTAAGGAGTATTAAGTAGAAATAAGTAGGGAGTGTTAAATAGAAAGTCGAGTGAATAGTTAATAGTGCACCATTTTGCGTCTGCAAAGGTACAGCTTTTTCCCGATTTGGGCAAGTGAGAAAAAGTTTGTACCTTTGCACATCCAAAAAACACACCCAAAAAACCAACGCCCCAAAAGGCAATACCCAAAATCAATACTAGAAAACAACTAGCGATACTAGAAAACAACTAGCACTATCGGAAAACAAAAAGCGATACAAAAAAATACCCTCCAAAAAAAACATTTTACCCCTTAAATCCCGAACCATGACCGAACCAACTCTCTTTTCAGCCCTATTTTTCCTACTCACTGTCCTTCCTGCCTCCGCTACCTCCCCCACCGACTCGCTGCTTACCATGTTGGATGCCGAGATATCCCGTTCCGACTACTACATCGAGCAGCGTGAGCACCGCATTGCAAACCAAAAGGCTGCCTATCAGCGCACCCCGACAGCCGCCAATGCCTACACCGTAGCCGAACTCTATGCGCCCTATCAGTGCGATTCAGCATTGCTTTATTACAACTATGCCACTGCTCTCTGCACCGATTCCATCCCTGCACACATCGCCATCGGCCTAAGGAACTGCCGCAATCGAATGTACGGACAAGAGTCGGTCTACACACCGCAATATCCCGAAGGTACGCCTTACCAAGACACCCACGACTATGCTATCTTCGCCTATAATCAGGCGCAGCACTACCTTTATGCAGGGCAAGACAGCCTCTATGCCGAGTGGTTGGTGCGTTCCGCCATTGCCGATGTGCGTGATGGCATCACCGACAACGCCTCTTGTTGGATGCTGGCAGACTATATTTACCAGAACGGTGACGGCAATATCGCCCGTGCCTATCGCTACATCCAGTATGCGCTCGACAATGCCTCCATCTTCAACGCCCGCCTGCGCTATGTGCAGATCAACCGTCTGTCCCGAATCATCAACCAGGCACGCGAGGAAGAGCAACTTGCCGAATCCCGTCGCCTTTATTTGCTACTGGGCTGTCTGTCCGTTCTTTTGCTTACGGCCATTACTCTTTCTATCATTGCTTTTCGCCAGAATCGCCGCCTTCACCTGCTCAATCGGCAAATGGCACAAGCCAACCAGTCGCTCGAGCAAGCCAACCGCATTAAGGAGCATTATATCAGCCTCTATTTAGAAACCTACGCCAAGTGTCTGCACCGTATGGCCAAGAACGCCCCCAAGACAAGAGGTTGCACGCCCGACGATTTTTTAGACCAGGAGATGCCGCTTTTCTACCAGCAATTCGATAGTGCTTTCTTAACCATTTTCCCGAATTTTGTGGACGAATTCAATCGCCTTCTTCGCCCTGAGAACCGAATCATCCCCGACAAAAAGGGTACGCTCAACACCGAATTGCGCATATTTGCACTCATCCGTTTAGGTATCGATTCTTCCACTCGCATTGCCGAGTTGTTGTGTTATAGTGCCAACACCATTTATAACTATCGCGCGCGCGTCAAGAACTACGCTATCGGCAACCGTGACGACTTCGAGCAGTCCGTCAAGCGCATCAATTCCTAACTATACATTCCAATTTTATGCAGTAAAACATGCTATTCTGTAATGCATATTGTGTAGTTTTTTTCGTAAAAACAGGTCGGTTTTTACGAAATAAAAGGGCAAAATTTGCATATTCAGCAGAAAAGCAGTAATTTTGCGCCGTTTTTGTTTTTCGTGCCTTAGAAGCAAAACACGCGAAATGTATATTCAAACCACGGAGAAACGCTATGGACGCGGAGAAACAGTATTGAATAGCGTCTCTGCGGATACAAAAAGGCGAAACGAAAAATGACAAGGCAATTTTCAAAAGAAAAAACAAACTAAATTATAGTATTATGACTCAACAAGAAATCGAAAAGAAGGTAAAAGACATCATCGTTGATAAATTGGGTGTTGAAGCAAGCCAAGTAACAAACGAGGCTAACTTCCAAACCGACCTCGGCGCTGATTCGTTGGACACCGTAGAATTGGTTATGGAGTTTGAGAAAGAATTCAAAATCTCGATCCCTGATGAGGATGCCCCGAAAATCTCGACCGTAGGTGACGCTATCGAGTATGTAGCCGAGGCGATTGCTTAAGTTGCAAATCGAAAACAGGAATTTACGAGCGTACGGGAAAACTGTAGGCTCGTAAACTATATATATAAGTGTGCGGAAAAGGGAAACGCCACAGGCGCAACTTTTTCGGAACGCGAACCACAATAGACCAACAAAGAAGATTGAAAATCAGGAATATCTTCTGTCGGTAATACGCTGTGTATGAAGTGAGTATACTGAATTCATATACTGCAAAAGACCCGCAAAAACAGAAGAACCGGAAAAGGGACAGGAATGGAACTGAAACGAGTAGTAGTGACCGGATTGGGTGCTCTGACACCTATCGGAAACACCGTACCCGAATACTGGGACGCATTGGTGGCCGGAAGAAACGGAGTGGGAAGCATCACTCAATTTGACGCAAGCCGCTGCAAGACACATTTTGCTGCCGAAGTCAAGGGATTTGACGCAAGCAGCCTTTTTGACCGCAAAGAGATTCGCAAATACGACCGATACGCGCAGTTTTCGGTGTGGGTCGCCAAAGAAGCCATTGAAAACTCGGGGCTTGACCTCGACGCTGAAAACAGAGAGCGCATAGGCGTGATATGGGGAAGCGGAATGGGTGGACTGAAGACCTTCGAAAACGAATGGGGCGAATTCTCACGAGGTGACGGAACTCCCTACTTCAGTCCCTTCTATATCCCGAAGGTAATCCTTAGCATCGGTGCAGGAAACATATCGCTGCACTTTGGGTTGAAGGGACAAAGCTACGCCGTGTCGTCCGCCTGCTCTTCGTCGTCGCACGCCATTGCGCAAGCATTTGACCAGATACGATTGGGGCACGCCGACATCCTGCTGACGGGTGGTGCTGACGCTGACATTACCTACTCGGGCATAGGCGGATTCAATGCGATGCACGCCCTATCGACCCGAAACGACTCGCCCGAAACTGCCTGCCGTCCCTTCTCTGCCTCGCGTGACGGATTTGTATTGGGCGAAGGTGCCGGGTGCTTGGTACTGGAAGAACTGGAACACGCCAAAGCGCGTGGCGCAAAGATATACGCAGAGATAGTGGGGCAAGGAATGACCTCGGATGCATTCCATATCACGGCTCCCGACCCGGAAGGCGACGGTGCACGACGAGTGATGCAGATGGCTATCGCTGACGCAAGCGTGGAGTCGACGGCCATAGACTACATCAACACGCACGGCACCTCGACCCCGCTGGGCGACCTGGCCGAGCTGAAAGCCATAAAGGCCGTATTCGGTGAGCATGCCGCTACGCTGAATATCGACTCGACCAAATCGATGACGGGACACTTGGTGGGCGCAACGGGTGCTACAGAAGCCATCGCCACGGTGCTGGCGCTGCACCACGGAATCGTGCCGCCGACCATCAACCACGACCCTGCAGACGAAGACCCGAACATAGACTATAGCTGGAACTTTACATTTGGACAAGCGCAACACCGCAATATACGCTACGCTCTGAGCAATACCTTTGGGTTCGGCGGCCACAACGCTTGCTTGGCATTTAAGAAATGGGAGGAGTAAGTTTTTTCTGCTCCTATACTACTAACAATCCATAATTATTTACTAACAAACCTATTTGTCGTATGATTACCACAAAAATCGGTGAGAACGCAGGACTTATCTGGAACGCACTGCAAGGCGGTGCTCTCACCACGAAGGCTTTGAAAAAAGCAACCAAATTGAAAGAAGCTGAATTAAATCTCGCTCTCGGATGGTTGGCTCGCGAAGGGAAAATCTCCTTCACTGAGACTGACGCTGAAATCGTTATTGCATTGCAATAATTGACTACTCACTATGGGAGCCTGCCCAGCCTATGGGCGGGCTCTCTCAACCACTAAAACATACATTTATGGTAGTAGCGATAGTTGGTGCCTTCGGTGCCGTTGGACAAGAATTGCTCAAAGTGCTCGATGAGCGCCAATTTCCCATTACCGAACTTAGACTATTCGGTTCCGCCCGCAGTGCCGGAACCGAATATATTTTTCGTGCCCGTCCATACAAAGTGCAATTGTTGGAGCACGGAGATGCCTTCCGCGGCGTGGATATAGCCTTTGCATCAGCGGGGGCTTCCGTATCGAAAGAGTTTGCGGAGGACATCACCCGCTACGGGGCAGTGCTGATAGACAACTCGTCGGCTTTTCGCATGGATACGGATGTGCCCCTAGTAGTGCCGGAGGTAAATGCAGCCGACGCTTTGGTGTGCCCACGGAACATTATCGCCAACCCAAACTGCACCACGATACAGATGGTGGTAGCGCTGCAAGCCATCGAGGCCATCAGTCACATACGGCGCGTGCATGTGGCAACCTATCAGGCCGCCAGCGGTGCCGGTGCGCAAGCGATGCGAGAGCTGGAAACACAATATCGGCAAGCGCTGAACGGCGAAAAGGTGACGGTGGAGAAATTTCCGTACCAGTTGGCATTCAACATGATACCGCAGGTGGATGTATTCACGGACAACGACTACACCAAAGAGGAGATGAAGATGTTCAACGAGACCCGCAAGATCATGCACTCGGACATCAGCGTATCTGCCACTTGCGTGCGAGTGCCCTCGCTGCGTGCCCACTCGGAGAGCGTCTGGATAGAGACCGAAAAAACCGTCAGTGCGGCTGAGGCAAAACAGGCATTTGCCACCGCCAAAGGGTGCGTGCTGATGGATGAGCCGCAGAGCAAAACCTACCCCATGCCGCTGTTCTTGAGCGGACGGGATGAGGTATTTGTGGGGCGTGTGCGCAACGACCTGAGCAACCCGAACGGACTGACTTTCTGGTGCGTGAGCGACCAGATACGCAAAGGAGCAGCACTGAACGCTGTGCAGATAGCGGAATATCTGCTGCAACAAGCCTAACAAAAAGTCTGAAAAACAAGGAATTAGACTATTCTATCGTGCAAAACGAAAATCAACATATAGAGATAATGGCGCCCGTCGGGTGCTGGGAATCGCTCGCCGCTGCCATTGAGGCAGGGGCGACAAGCGTCTATTTTGGCATTGAATATCTGAACATGCGGGCGCGGTCGTCGGCCAACTTTACGACCGAAGACCTGCACAAGATAGTGGCGACCTGCCGTGCGGCGGGCGTAAAGACCTATCTGACGCTCAACACGGTGATGTACCCCGAAGACCTGCCGCTAATGCGCACCATTGTTGACAACGCCAAGACAGCAGGGCTTGACGCCATCATAGCCAGCGATATTGCCGTGCTGCAATACGCCGTGTCGGTGGGCGTGGAGGTTCACCTTTCGACCCAACTGAACATAGCCAACACCGAGGCGCTGCGATTCTATGCGCAGTTTGCCGATGTGGTGGTGCTGGCGCGCGAACTGAATATGGAGCAGGTGGCATCCATACACCGTGACATCGTAGAACAACATATCACGGGGCCGCATGGAGAACTGATGCGTATCGAGATGTTCTGCCACGGGGCGCTCTGCATGGCCGTATCGGGCAAGTGCTATCTGAGCCTGAACAACCTTGGCCACAGTGCCAACCGAGGTGCCTGCATGCAAGTGTGCCGGCGGGGCTACATCGTGAAAGACAAAGAATCGGAGTTGGAATTGGAGGTGGATAATCAATACATCATGTCGCCCAAAGACCTGAAAACCATTCATTTCCTGAACAAGATGCTCGACGCCGGCGTGCGGGTGTTAAAAATAGAAGGGCGTGCGCGTGGGGCAGAATATGTGCAGACCGTGGTGTCGTGCTACCGAGAGGCCGTTGAGGCCTGGCAATCAGGCGAATACAACGACGATACGATTATCGTACCGAAGATAGAGGACTGGAACAACCGCCTGGCGAAAGTGTTCAACCGAGGATTTTGGGATGGCTACTATCAGGGGCAGCGGTTGGGCGAATGGACGCACACCTACGGCAGCCGTGCCACCCGCAAGAAGGTGTATGTGGGCAAATGTACCAATTTCTTCAAGAATATCGGCGTGGCGGAATTCTTTGTGGAGGCAACGGAGAAAGTATGTGAGGGCAACGAACTGCTTGTGACGGGCGAGACCACAGGCGCATACGAGTGCGTAGCGCACGACCTGCGAAACGCCAAGGGAGAACCGAAAACGGAAATTCGCAAGGGGGCTTATTTCTCGCTGAAGACAGACAAGCCCATCCATAGAGGCGACAAACTATACATCATGCAACCGACAGACTGATGCCCTTTGTGCCCCACATATTATCGCCCGAAACGGCTCCTTGGGTGAGTTGGACCATGCTGGGTCTGCTTCTCTTCGCCGTCTTGGCCGAACTGACGCAGCAGGGCGTACTGCTGGGGTCGTTTGCGATGGTGTTCCAAAAAGTGGAGCGCACCTACCACGACCCGCACCGCAATGCCATGGGGCAGTTTTGCATCAATGTGTTTCGTATGGGCACCTTTGCGTTGGCATTGTACCTGTTTTGCTATATGGGCGAAACACTGCAGTTAGGCCATTGGCAGGTGCAGTTTATCTCCGACGGCGCATTCCGTTTTGGCAAGTATCTTGTCGTGCTGTTGGTGGTTTTTGGGATGAATATGCTGAAATATCTGCTGACGCTGTGGGTGAATTATACCTTTCAGATCAGTCAGCGCGTGGGGTTGATAGCGACCCACTACGATAGCCTCTGGACGGTCATCAATTCGGCATTCTATTTGTTGCTGTTGGTGCTGCTTCCGGTGGACAGTGCGGAGGTCATATTTTGGGGATTTGTGGTGCTATGCGCCGTGGCACTGCTTTTGATAGGAGCAAAATGGCTGCGAGTTTTCTACTCCGGCCCCGCCTCGCTGCTGTATATGCTGCTCTACCTTTTGACGCTGGAGGTGCTGCCGCTTTGCGCCATGGTAGTCTTAGCCGGATGTTTGATATAGTTTTTGGTTCGATTTAATATAACTATCTATGATAAAAAAGATTCTTATTTCTCAGCCGCGCCCTGCCACAGAGCGCAATCCGTACTCCGAAATGGAGGAGGAATATGGAGTAACTTTCGATTTTCGTCAGCTCATCCATATCGAGGGGCTGAACGCGCGGGAATTCCGTCAGCAGCACATCACGCCGACCGACTACACCGCTATCATCCTCAACTCTAAGTTAGCGGCAGACCATTTCTTCCGCCTCTGCGAAGAGATGCGCCTGACCGTGCCCGAAACGATGCACTACTACTGCATTTCTGAGTCGGTGGGCAACTATCTGCAGAAATACATCGACTATCGCAAGCGCCGTGTGTTTTTCAGCACCAACAACCGTTTTGAGGATTTGCTGCCGACCATGAATCGTCGCCCTACCGAGAAATATCTGATGGTGCTGTCGGACATCCACAATACCGACCAGTTGGACATGTTTGCCAAGAACAAGATTGAGGTGAAGCCCGCCGTGATGTACCGCACCGTTTCCACTCAGTGGGGCGAGGATGCATTCGACTACGATATGATTGCACTCTTCACCCCTGCCGGTGCCAAATCGATTCGCGAGAACTTCCCGAATTTCGAGCAGGGCGACACCGTGATAGCCGCTTTTGGTGCCAATACGGCGCAAGCGTTGGAGGAGTTGGGTATGCATGCCGATATTCAGGTGCCGTCGCCCGAGTTCCGCTCTATTCCCGCCGCCATCGACGACTATTTGGACAAGCACAACCAATAATTTGCGCATAGTTTGGACACTCGGAAGCACATATTCCCAAAAAACGAAAAACTCTGTGGAAAACTCAGAGTGGATGCTTTGTACAAGATGGGCAAGCGTTTTGTCGTGTGGCCGCTCAGGGTAACCTATATTCCGTCAACAGAGCCTACGGAGGTGCTTATCTGGGCGCCCAAATCGTTGTTCAAGCACGCCGTGGACCGCAATCGGCTACGTCGGCAGATGCGTGAGGCGTATCGGCTGCAGAAGCACTTGTTGGGTGACCGTAGTTATCAGGTAGCGTTCAACTACATGGACAAGCAGAAGCAGGACTACGCCGTGATAGAAAAGGCCATGCGCAAGGCTCTGCTTAAGCTTTCTGCTTTACCACTCCCGAACCAACTCGCTGACATGCCCCAAGACCACCCCACTGATCCCCATTAGATTCCCAGAAGGAGACCCTACCTCCACCCGCTGACACCCATTAGTTTCCCATCTATCCCTATTAGACATTTCTTTTCCCCATGAGAAAACTCCTGCGCAAACTCTTTCTGCTGCCGGTCTATTTCTACCGCTACTGCATATCGCCGCTGACGCCGCCCTCGTGCCGCTACACGCCGACCTGCAGCCAGTACATGGTGGAGGCGGTGATGAAGTACGGCATATTCAAGGGGACCTGGCTTGGTATCAAGCGAATCTTGCGTTGCAACCCGTGGGGCGGCTCCGGCTACGACCCGGTGCCATAGCGGTTCAACGCTATGCATATCATTCATAATTCATAATTACCTCTCATGCGTATTGACATCATATCTGCGTGTCCCGAATTGTTGGAATCGCCTCTGAATCATTCCATTGTACAGCGAGCCAAAGACAAAGGGTTGGCTGAAATCTATGTACATAACCTGCGTGACTACACGCTCGACAAGCACCGCAAAGTGGATGATTATGCGTTCGGCTTTGGCGCCGGCATGGTGCTGCAGATAGAGCCTATCGACCTAATTATCACCAAGCTGACCTCAGAGCGTCACTACGACGAGATTATCTTCACCGCCCCGGATGGTGAGCGTTTCACGCAGCGTGAGGCGAATACGCTGTCCTTGAAAGAGAATATCATTATCCTATGCGGCCACTACAAGGGTGTTGACCAGCGCGTGCGAGACCACCTGATTACCAAGGAATATACCATAGGCGATTTCGTGCTGACGGGCGGCGAGATGCCGGCGGCTATCATGACGGACGCCATCGTGCGACTGCTGCCGGGTGCGCTGGGTGATGTAGAGAGTGCGCTTAACGACTCGTTTCAGGATGGTCTGCTCGAGCCTGGGGTCTATACCCGCCCGGCGGAATACAAGGGTTGGCGTGTGCCGGATATTCTTATCTCCGGCAATCAGGCGAAAATTGAGGAATGGCTGTACGAGGAATCCCTCCGCCATACCCGTGAGCGCCGTCCCGACTTGTTGGACGAGGAATAACGACTACTCGGGCTCAATATAGGTATAGGTAACCTCGTATTCTTCCGAACCTATTCCAACGCATTGAGGTATAAAAAAGTCCGTATCGCTACTGCGGTACGGACTTTTCTTGTGTTTTGTGTCTGTTTACTTACACTTCTTGCCCAAGGCCACCAATTGCGTGGCGAGTTTGTCGAAGCATTTGTTCAGTCGATCGTTGGGCACAAAATCCTCATCGCCGGCAAGGCTCTGCACCGTTACTGTCAGCACAGGCTCGTTGGTGGCAGCGTCGAACACCTGAATCCGTCCCGTCACACGGATGTACATTCTCCCCCACATCACCATGCCTTGTTTACGCTCTAGATTCTCTACCGTGACCACCATCCGATAGGCTGCCTCGTCCGCAGTGGTCGCTTTCAGGGTCTTGCTGGTGCGGTTGAATGCCTCCGTGAAGGTCTTAAGCGAGTTATCCACCCGTTCCTGATAGTCGTCCCCGCAGAAATCTTTGTACGCCTCCTCTTGTTCCCAGCGGGTGTTCGAGTAGTCGAATATCACCGAAACGGTCGTATCTTGTCGGAGCAGCGAGCAAATATCGCCATCCTTCACCACAATCGCTTTCTTGGCATAGCCCATGCCGGCCACGAGCCATAGCGAAGCGAATAGAATCGTCCATTTTTTCATTGTCTTTTGCTCTGATTCGTGTCGAGCACAACTTTTGCGATGGGGTTCAATGAGCCTTGGCTACTTTCCGCCCACCAATTTCTTTATTTCGTTCAGTTTGTTGAGTGCATCAAGCGGCGTCAGGCTGTTGATGTCCAGTCGGGTCAGTTCGTCGCGTATCTGTTCCAGCACGGGGTCGTCCAGTTGAAAAAAACTTAGTTGCATACCGTTCCCGCCGTGCTGTGTGCCGCCACTGATAGCTTGTGTGTTAGGCTTGCAATTTTGAGCAGAAACCGTATTTAATACCTCCTCCACAGGTTGAATGGTTTGCGAGTCATTCTCCCCTCTTTTGGGGCGAGCGGGGGCGGCCTGTTTGCTATGCTCTCCCTCTAACTTTTTGAGTATCTGTTCGGCACGCTCCACAATGGTTCTCGGCATACCCGCCAACGCTGCCACATGGATACCAAAACTATGCTCCGCACCGCCAGCCACCAGTTTGCGCAGGAATATCACTTTTCCGTTCACCTCCCGCACCGACACATTGTAGTTGTGGATGCGTGGGAACGCCTTCTCCATCTCGTTGAGTTCGTGGTAGTGGGTGGCAAACAGCGTCTTGGCGTGTCCTCGCTGCTCGTGAATGTATTCCACTATCGCCCACGCAATGCTGATACCGTCGTAGGTCGATGTGCCTCGCCCGAGTTCGTCGAATAGCACAAGGCTGCGCTCGCTCAGGTTGTTGAGAATGCTTGCCGCCTCGTTCATCTCCACCATAAAGGTCGATTCGCCCACGCTGATGTTGTCGCTTGCGCCCACACGGGTGAATATCTTGTCCACAATACCTATTTTTGCGCTCTCTGCGGGCACGAAACATCCCATCTGTGCCATCAGCACAATCAGTGCCGTTTGCCTAAGTAGCGCCGACTTACCTGCCATGTTTGGGCCCGTGATGATGATAATCTGCTGCCCGTTGTTGTCCAGCAGCACATCGTTCGCCACATATTCTTCGCCGATGGGCAATTGTTTCTCTATCACGGGGTGCCGCCCTTGCCGTATGTCTATCACGAGGCTGTCGTTCACATCGGGACATACATAGTGGTTTTCTGCCGCCGCTGCCGCAAAACTCAGCAGGCAGTCCAGTTGCGCCACCACATTGGCGTCGGTCTGCATCTGGGGTACATAGCCGCACAGTGCCACTATCAGTTCGCCGTAGAGCCGATTTTCGATTACCTGAATCCGTTCCTCGGCGGAGAGAATGCGCTCCTCATATTCTTTCAGTTCGGGGGTGATGTATCGTTCTGCATTCACCAGCGTCTGCTTGCGAATCCACTCTTGTGGCACTTGGTCTTTGTAGGTGTTGCGCACCTCGAGGTAGTAGCCAAACACATTGTTGTAGCCCACTTTCAGGCTCTGAATCCCTGTCTGCTCCTGTTCCCGTTGCTGAATGCGCAGCAGGTAGTCCTTTCCGTTGGCATGTATGTCGCGCAATTCATCCAGTTCCTTGTCCACCCCGTTGGCTATCACATTCGGACGCCCTTGCACGGCAGGTGGCGTAGGGTGGATGTCGTGGCAGATACGCTCCCGCATCGCCTCGCATAGGTTTATCTGTTCGCCCAGCAAGCGCAGGTATTCGTTGTCTTCCGCTTGCAGGCACACCTCCCGAATCGTCACCAACGCTTGCAGGGCCTGTGCCAATTGCAACATCTCGCGCGGTGCAATGCGCCCCGTGGCTATCTTGCTCACGATGCGTTCCATATCTTGTATGGTACTTACCTGCTCCGTGATGGCCTCTCGCTCGTCGGGATGGCGGAAGAAGTACTCCACCACCATCTGTCGGTTGCGTATCGGGCGCACATCTTTCAGCGGCAGAGCCATCCAACGGTGCAATAGTCGCCCGCCCATGGGGGTCACGGTGTGGTCGAGTACATCAAACAGCGTCTTGCTCTCGGCGGTCTGTCCTCCCAACAGTTCCAAGTTGCGCACCGTGAATCGGTCAAGCCACACATATTTCTCTTCCTCAATGCGGCTCAGGTGTTGAATATGCCCCGTCTGCAGGTGTTGCGTCATGTCGAGGTAGTGTAGTATGCCGCCTGCTGCCACCACGCCGTTGGGCATTTTGTCGAGTCCGAATCCTTTCAGATTCTTCACCTGCCATAGTTTGCAGAGCCGTTCTTCTGCCGCCGAGGGGGTCAGCATCCAGTCTTCCAACTCAAAAGTAAAGTACTTGTTGCCGAATCGTTCCTCAAAATTCCCTTTCCTACCCCGAAGGAACAGCACCTCTTTGGGCGCAAAGTCCGTCAGCAGTTTGTCTATGTAGTCGTCTGTCCCCTCTGCAGCGAGAAACTCACCCGTCGATATATCAAGGAATGCAATGCCGATGGTCTGCTTATCGTAGTGTAGACACCCCACCCAAGTGTTCTCTTTCTGGCTTAGCGTGGTGTCGGAGTAACTCACGCCCGGCGTTACGAGTTCCGTCACACCCCGTTTGACGAGTTTCTTGGTCAGTTTCGGGTCTTCCAGTTGGTCGCATATTGCCACCCGCAACCCTGCCCGCACCAGTTTTGGCAGATAGGTATCCAAAGCATGGAATGGGAAGCCCGCCATCTCTTGCATCTGATTGACGCCTCCGGTTCCGTTGCTACGATGTGTGAGCGTGATATTCAGTATCTTGCTGGCACGCACAGCGTCTTCGCAATAGGTCTCGTAGAAGTCCCCACAGCGAAACAACAGCATCGCATCAGGGTATTGCGCCTTGATGTCCCGAAACTGCTTCATCATCGGAGTTACTTGTTCCTTCTCTTTTGCCATAGCCCAATTACCAATTAATAATTATTATGCCTCGCTTGTCCTTTTTTCTACCCGCCTACTTCAAATCCACGGTGATTTTCAGGTTATACCGTCGCCCTGTCAGATAGTTAGGGCTTGCCCACGACTGATCGTATGCATCCGTCACCCAGAAGTACGAGTTCACATTCTTCCAATCCACAAGGTTGAATACCTCGAACTGTATCGCCCATTCCGACACATGCTTTGCGCTTGGTCGCCGCATAAACTTTGCCGTTTTTGCATTGAAGGCGTAGGTCGCGCCCAAGTCGATACGCCGATAGTCCGACATGCGTGAATACTTTGTGATATTGCGGGGCAGCGAGAAAGGCATACCCTCGCTCCAGATCATTTTCACATGGAATTTCAGTTGCGGGAATTGCGGAATATAGTCTTGGAACAGCATCGAGAACGAGTAGCGTTGCTCTTGTGGCGATGGCATCCATCCCGCCTCGGGGTGGTCTTTTAGCCGCTGTTTGGCAGACATGGTCGAGAAACTGATCCAACTGTCCGCTCCGGGCACCAGTTCACCGTATAGTTTCAGGTCGAGTCCCACGGCATAGCCTGTAGCGTCGTTCTTGCCCGAGTAGCGCACCCGCACATTGTCCACGGTGTAACTCTCCATGCGGTCGATGTATTTGTAATATCCCTCTGCCGTCAGTTTAAAGGGGCGCCCCCACGCACGGAAGTAGTAGTCTCCGCCCAGCACCACATGCACCGAGCGTTGCGCCCGCAGTTCGTCGTTCAGTTTTATACGAGTCACGCCGCTCTCGTCAGTCAGCGTGTCGCGCAGTTCTTTGTAGAACGGTGCCTGATAGTATAATCCCGAAGCAAGACGGAAGCTAAAATCTCGTTTCCAGCCGGGAATATAGACCACGCTTGCTCGTGGGCTGGGCAGTACTTCGTTGGTGTAGCTCCACCAGTTCAGTCGTCCGCCGAGGGTCAGCAGTACCTGCCCCTTGTCGGTGTTCCACTTGTGCGTATTCTGTATGTAGCCTTGTACCCGTCCCGACCGCATGGTGGCCGTTCCGGCAAGAGCATAATACAGTCGCATTTCTTGGCTGTCGTTTGGCTGACTATAGCCCATCGAGTCGCGCCATTCCCATTCGCGTATGCGGTCGCTTATCAGTTCTGCCTGTCCGCTCACGCCCCATCGCAGTGTATTCTCTTCGTGTTTCCATTCGCCCGTGTGCGACAGCGTTATCACGCCCGCTTGCAGCGTGTTACGGGCGTGCTGATGATAGACCCCCGTCCCGAGAACCGACTCTGTGGATGTGCCGTCTATCAGTTCGCTTTGTATGCCGCTTGCCGTCGTGCCGGAGGGGCCGTTGCTCAGTATGTATTCGCCCGAGATGTCGTAGTTCTCCTGCTCGTAGGTGTAGAACCCGCTCAGGTCGAATCCTATTTTCACTTCCGGTGCCACATGCCCGTGTGCACTCAGTGCCGCAAATCCGGTCGTGAAGTTGTCCCGCTCCTGTCCTTCGTAGTAGATGAGCAGTTGTTTGGTATCCAACCCGCCCCAACTGACGCTCGATGAGTCCGGACGAAAACGGTAGGTATTACGGCTGAAATTGCCGAGGAACGACATCTGCCAGTCGTTGCGTCCGGGTCGTCCCTTGCGTTTGCCGAGCGCCCAGGTCATATAGGTCTGATAGTCAATGTAGTTCGGCTCATAGTTGCCCGATGTATTGAGCGAGCCGAGCATGTAGCGGCTGGTCTTGTAGCGGATGCCGTGCATCTGCGAGAACAAGCTGTCGCCGTGCCCTACATACAGGTTTGCCCCGAGCAGACTGGCGCTGAGGCTTGCCTCGAAACGCTTCGGTTGCTTGTATTCAATATCCAGCACCGACGACATCTTGTCACCGTATTGCGCATCAAATCCGCCCGCCGAGAACTGCACATTCTCCACCATATACGGATTGACGAAACTCAGTCCCTCCTGTTGTCCGCTGCGGATGAGCAAGGGTCTGTGTACCTCAATACCATTCACATACACCTCGTTCTCGTCAAAACTGCCGCCCCGCACATTGTATTGGCTACTCAGTTCGTTGTTCTGATTCACGCCCGCAAAGGTGATGAGCAGGCTCTCTATGCTACCGCCTGTGGCGTCTGGCATGATGCGGGTCGTGGCAGCCTCTATGTGGTCCATCGTGTTAGTCTGCCGCTTGATGCCCCGTACCTCCACTTCTTCTATCCACTGCTCGTCGGTGGGCAGCACCACATTCAGGTTCACCACCTCTTGCGGGGCAATAATCCGCTGTTGCGTTGTGGTGTAGCCTATCATCGAGAACACCACATCGATGGTGTCCTGCTGATCGAATAGTAGTTCGTAGTATCCGTTTTTGTTGGTCGTCGTGCCTATCTGTGCCGAACCATCTTTCCCACCGTTGGCGGATTTACCGGGGATGAAGTTGGCGAGTACCACATTTACCAATTCAATGCCTCGGTTGTCGCTATCCACCACATAGCCGTATAGCCGCATTGAGCGTGCCGATGCCGACACACTCACCATTAGTAGGAGCAGTATTGTATAGACAATTCGTTTCAAATTCAACCGAGCAGATTTAGTGCGAACCGCTGCGCATAATCAGTGCGTGCAAATAGTTGCGTACAAATAGTTGTGTATAAATGGTAGGTGTATGATGGTATGTGTAAATGAGCGTGCAAATAGTGTGGTCAAAGTTTCGTATTGTCACGCCCAAACCTTTTGCTGTGTTTATTTTATTGTATATAAAACAGAGCGTCGATATGCTTACTTTGTCGTTTGTATAGCAGAGAGTTTGTGCTTACTTTTTGTTTGTATAGCAGAGAGGTCGTCAGACTTGTGTGTCGGACGACCTCTCTTGTACCGCGAGTGGGACTTGAACCCACACAGCCATTTCTGGCCAAAGGATTTTAAGTCCTTCGTGTCTACCGATTCCACCATCGCGGCATCGCTACGCCATGCACGCTTGCATGCTTCACGCGAAATCGGCTGCAAAGATACAAATTTACTCCGACATCTGCAAATAAAAACATTCTCCCCCACTTTCCTCCTTGCGTTTCTAAATAGAAACTATATGCCTTTCTACCAGTTTCTCTTTGTCGTTCGTTTGGTTCTGATGATGCCGACCACGAGGCACACCAGCATATAGTATGGGTAGAGCACTGCCAGTAGCAGAGCGACCCATATAGAGGTCTTTGGCTCGCGCTTGCGTATCAACGAGTAGTCGATGGGGAACTTAATCAATAGCACAAGGGGGCATAATAGTTGGGCTATATTTGCTGCGGCGACCAACGCTCCGCAGATCTTAATATCACCGTCGGTGTATGCAGGGGCTTTGCCTGCCCATCGCATACGCTGCTTAAAGAATGCCTTCCATCCCCGTATGGGGCGCACTATGGCGGTCAAGCGTTCTTGTTGGGTAGGAGTATAGTCTGCCGGCACGGTACCTATCTTGTACCCTCGGCACTTCAAGGCTTCGAGAAGGAACATGTCGTCGCCACTCGGTATCTCGGGATGCAAATCCCCTTGGGCAGCGAGCCAAGCACTTCGGCGGACCACAAGGTTTGCTCCGCTGCAGAGTACGGCGTGCCCCCGCCGCGCCATAGTAATCGTCAGTTGCTGTATAGCGGCATACTCGGCCATCTGCAGGCGCTCCAATAGAGTTGGTTCGGGAGTGGTTCGGGATTTTGAGGGGAAATGGACAGATGTATCAGTGAATTTTAAGGGGAAAGGGGCAGGGGTATCGGTGGATTTTGAGGGGAAAGGGGCGGTTATCTCTGCGGGGAGCATGCGGAGGGGAAGAATCAGCATATCGGAGTCGCCAAGCGCAGCAAGCACCTCCTCTTCGCTCGCCGCAGGCGGCACGATGTCATCGTCCTGCAACCACACATACTCCGCTTGGCTTGCCCCTATCAGCAGGGCGAGAGCATGCTTCTTGCCCTTGCCCTCGTCGTTGATGCCTCGGCGGGGAATGATAATATCGATTTGTGCAGCCATAGTGTGGAGATTATGGGGGTTATTGGCGTTTATTTTTGGGGGATTGGGAGACTATTGGCGTTTATGCGATGCGGCTTGGACGGCATGCAGTTGGGCAACGAACTGCGGGTAGGATTTGAGGACACAGGCCTCGTTGTCGCAAGGGAGATCGGCGGCGAGCAAAGCCATCGCTATACGGTGATCGTCGTAGGTCTTATGCTCCGCAACGGCACGAAGACGGTCGGACTCTTTGAGCGGTAAGGATTCGGTGCCGGTGGCGATAAGGCGGATGCCTAACTGCTCGCAGGTAATGGCAGCGGCGGGGTATAGGTCGGGACAGGTTCGGAAATTCCATTCTATGATTCTACCTTCGGGAGTGGTTCGGGAAATATAGGATTTTTTAGAAATAAGAGAGGGGTCTTTTTCGATAATAATGCCATTGTCAGAGTGGGAATTACTACCCGGGGAGTGTAATATGTTGTCGGGGGAGTGGAGGGTTTTGACACCTAAGTGGGCAAAGAAGTCGGCAGCGATGCGGTCGCCTTGGCCGGTGTCGGCAAGGTTGGTAAAACGGATACGACCGCCATGCAGGGCGATATACTCGTACCAAAAGGCAGCGGATGACCAGTCACCTAACCATTCGGGGCGGAGAAAGACGGGGTTGCCCGCAATGATTTCTTGCGTAAGGGTGATGTAAGGAGAATCGGTGTCGGTGGTGGCTGGGACACCGATGAGAAGCAGGGCGGAGATGAACTGCGTGGAGAGCGGGCGAGCGATATGCACAGGACGGCGTTCCAACGATTTGCCCGTGATACGCAAAGGCGGGTAGCCCTCCCGCCCCAGGTATTCTATCTCAGCCCCCAACGAACGCAGTGCCTCAACAAGTTGCCCGATAGGGCGGTGCTGCATACGCTCACAGCCCGTCAGCACCACTCGCCGCCCCTCTTGCTGCGCAAAATAGGCCGTGAGAAAACGCATAGCCGTGCCGCAATTGGCGATGTCGATACGGGTCGGGGTATTCTTCGCGGAGCCAGTCGGGGAAGTCGCCTGCTCGAACAACGCACGGTGCAAAATTTGGATGTCGTCCGCCTGCTGCGACCAATCGAGGCAGAATCCAACCGACTCCGGAGTCTGACCCCGCAAAGCAAACAAAGTCAATAGTCGATTGACTATTGACTTTGAAAGCGGTAACTCTATGGTCTGTGTATGTAGCACATCCATAGGGATTTAGTTGATATTGGGCAGCCACGAATAGTCGTGCGAGTAGCGCAGGTGCTGCTCGATGTAGCCCTCGGTGTAGTCGATTTTGACATCGGTGATATTGCCGTCCTTGTCCAAAATCGGCGTATAGACGGGGTTGACAAAGCCCTTGTACGGCGCAAGGTCTAACTTGGCGTAGCGTTCGAGAATCTCGTTGTGCAGAGCAGGGTCGATTTTGACGGCGTAGGTCTCGACCATCGCCTTGGCGGCTGCGTAGTCGCCCTCGGAGGTAATGCGCTGAATCTCAGCCAACAACTCACCATAGAGGCGGCGTACCGCCTCGTAGTCGTTGATCTGCAAGTAGTGCTTGCCGTCACGCTCGACGATGGCCACTTCGCCATTGGTGGCGTGCTGATACACCCACTGAGCAATGAGTTGGCGGTTGCGCATGTGCGCCTCCTCGACATCCTTGCCCGGCTCAATACGCACGAGTTGGGTCATCAGACCGTTCATCATCTGCTGGTAGTAGAATGCCTTGTAGGCCTCCTTGTTGGGCAACAGACCGAGGTCAACGAGTTTTTGGTCAGCCATATAGTACAGACCGAACAGGTCGGCACGCGCCTCCTCGATGGTGGAAGCATGCTCCTTGAGCGCATCCTTGCTGACACCAGGCAGCAGTTTGCCCGAACCGTGTCCGACGCACTCGTGCAGGTCGGTATGCAGGTCGCCGCAGAGCGAACCGTATTGGTTGTAGAGTTCACGGGTGGCGTCGTCGATCATGAACTCCTCGTTGAAGCCATTGCCCTTCGCTGCCTCGTTGTAGGCGTGCATGAGGTTGTCGATGGTGACGGACTTGGAACCGTACTCCTTGCGAATCCAGTTGGCGTTGGGCAGGTTGATGCCGATAGGAGTGGATGGATAGCAGTCGCCGCCGAGGATGACAGCCGTGATGACCTTGGCACTGACACCCTTGACTTCTTCTTTCTTGAAGCGAGGGTCGGTGGTGGAATGGTCCTCAAACCATTGCGCATTTTGCGAAATCAGCGTGGTGCGCTTGGTCGCCTCGAGGTCCTTGAAATTGACCATTGCCTCCCATGCGCCCGTGATACCGAGCGGGTCGGAGTAGGTCTCGGTGAAGCCGTTGATATAATCGACACGGCTGCTGAGGTCGCGCACCCATGCGATGCAGTACTCGTTGAAGGTCTTGAGGTCGCCCGTGCGGTTGAACTCAATCATCTTCTCGATGGCGAGGCGTTGCTCCTCGTTCTCAGCATACGGCAGCGCCTTCTCGAGCCAATAGACCACTTTCTCGAGGGCTTCACCATACATGCCTCCCACACGATAGGTCTTCTCGGTGACGATACCATTCTCCTTGACGAGTTTGGCGTTCAGACCGACCCACATCGGCTCGGCGGAGGTGTCCTTATGATCACTATAGTATTGCTCTGCTTCGGCTTGGGTAACGCCCTCGTAGTAGTTGCCCGCGGAGGTCAGCACAAGGTCTTGGCCGTCCTGCTGGTTGGTGCGTTTGGGAAGCACCGTGGGGTCGAACATGACGGGCAGAATCTCCGGCGAAAGCGCTACATTCGACTCCTTGCAGGCGTTACAGAACCACTCAACAGAGAATTCGGGCAGGAACTTGTCCTCCGAATAGTGATGGTAGATACCGTTGGAGAACCACACACGCTTGAGGTACTTCTCAAAATTCAGAAACTCTTGCTCGTTGCGGTTGCCGCCGTAGGCTTGATAAAGATCCTCCAGAGTGCGGCGGATGGTGAGGTTGTACTTGCCGTTCTGGTCGTAGAGAATGTCACGACCCTGCAGAGCGGCCTCTGACAGATAGTAGGCCAGTATTTTCTGCTGCAGCGGCAGTTCTTCGAATCCCGGCACTTGATAGCGCAGGATTTCCAAATCGTAGAATTTGTCCACAGTGTAGTTGAATTCGGTTGGTTGCTCTTTTTGGCACGAAACACACAGCAGCGTGCATGCGCCTAAGGCCATAATAATGAATCGATTACGCATAATAAAGAGGGTTATACCTTCCCAACCCCTCACGAGAAGGGGTTTCCGGGGAAGGTGGGGTTATATTCTTTCGAGTACGGTCTTAACGAGTTCTTTGACGCGCGGCTTGTAGTCGGTGTTGGCAGCCTCAGCCTTACGCTGGGCAATGACGCAGCAAACGGTCATCGCCTTATGCCCCATGTGGAGCGCCAAACCGGCAATGCAAGAGCCCTCCATCTCGTAGTTGGTGATACGCTGCCCCTCGTAACGGAACGCAGAGATGCGCTCGTTGATGTCCGGCACGGCGATATTGACACGCAACACACGACCCTGCGGGCCGTAGAAACCGTTGGCGGCGATGGTGCAACCACGCATCATGTCGTCGCGGGCAATACGGTCGACCAACTCCTCGTTGGCAGCCACCACATACGGCACGGCTGCCTTGGCGGGATAGTGGATGAACTCGGTGAGGGCTTTCTCGAAACCAAGGTCAGAAATTTTGTCACGGTCCTCATAGAATGCCAACACACCATCGAATCCGATAGACTTTTGGCTGACAAGGAAAGTACCAAGCGTGATGTCCTCTTGCATACCGCCGCAGGTGCCGACACGCACAATCTCGAGGCTGCGCTTCTCCGCTTTTTCGGTACGGGTGGCAAAATCGATATTGGCGAGCGCATCGATCTCGTTCATCACAATATCACAGTTGTCGGTACCGATACCCGTCGAGATACACGAGATACGCTTGCCTTGGAAGCGCCCCGTGATGGTGTGGAATTCACGGCTCTGGATATTGCACTCGATAGAGCCCTCGTCGAAGAACGAGGCTACCATATCAACACGATTCTGGTCGCCCACAAGAATCACCTTGTCGGCAAGATGTTCGGGTTTGATGTGCAGGTGGAAAACACTGCCATCATCGTTAATAATCAGTTGAGATGCAGGGAAAGTTTTCATGGTTGTCAAAATGAATGTGTTGTTTGTAATGTGTAATTAGGCCTCGCCAGTGCCGAAAGACAGGGGAAGGGTTGAACCCTTGACAGGTTTCACATCGATAGCACCGTACTGCTGCTCGTATTGCGCGATGTTGTTCTGCAGGGCAAAAAGCAATTTCTTGGCCTGGTCAGGCGTGATGATAACGCGCGATTTGACATTGGCTTGATCCATGCCCGGCATCATGCGGACAAAATCGATGACAAACTCGCTCTGCGAATGAGCAATAATAGCCAAATTGGCGTAAGTACCTTCGGCCATCTCCGGCGTGAGGTTTATGTTTAGTTTCTTTTCTTCCATAGCATATTGTGTGAATTAGTTTGTAAATACGTTGATTGAAATGAAGTTACCATTTGTCGGAACGATGGAGCGGCTGCGTGGCCATAAGATAGAGCGTGATGAGCGGCAGGCAGATGTCGTAGAGCAAAATATCGACCACATAGAAACGGGACTCGCCCATGCGGCGGGCAGAGATGTTGATCGATAGCGCCTGCAACAGCAGCCGAGCCACAAACAGAACACCTGCCGTCATCCATGCAACGGGCGAACCCAGCACGCCGATAACGATAAGCAGCGCATAGAATAAGCCGCGCGTAGTGGGTTCCATGGTGAGGCGACACTGCGTGGAGGCTTTGTAGCGAGGGGAGACGCTCAGGTGACGGCGTTTCTGCTGCAGCCATGCACGCATCGTGGTCTTGCTGCCGGACCATGTAATGCTCTCCGGCGAAAGTACTACGGCGGTGTTTCGGGCGGTGGCGATATGATTGACCAACAGGTCGTCGTCGCCCGCCTTCTCGGTCATATAGCGGGAAAAACCGCCATGCTCGAAGAAAGTGGATTTCTTGTAGGCAAGATTGCGACCCACACCCATATACGGATGGTGGCAGATAGCGGCACCCAGGTAGTGCAAGCCGTTGAACAGCGTATCGAAACGAGTGAGGCGATTGACTTCGCCGTGCTCGCGATAGTATGCCCCATAGCCGAGTACTATCTCGGTGGCGGGGTCATCGAATCCCTGCATCATGCGGCTAATCCATTGCGGAGACTCGGGGCGACAGTCGGCATCGGTGAGCAAAAGGTAGTCGTAGCGGGCTGCCTTTGCGGCCAGCGTGAGTGCCAGTTTCTTAGTGCTGCCCACATGCGCCTCCAGTGGCACGAAAGTAGTGCGAAGGCGGGGATATTGCTGGCGGTAGCGCTCAATGACCTCCTCGGTAGCGTCCTCCGAGCCGTCATTGACCACAATGACTTCGTAGAGCGGGTAATCTTGTGTCAGGAGCGATTGCAGGTAGCACTCTAGGTTATAGGCCTCGTTGCGAGCACTCAGCAAGACAGATACGCCCTTATTGGTTTGGGAGGGGTTCGAGATTTCTGTCGAGTCGTCGGTCGATTCAGTTGATTTGTCGACCGATTTCTCCGTAGCAGAGACCTTCTCGGGAACGTGGGCAGCATGCCGCAACCGACGAGCCGGAGCGCATAGATAGCGTGCATAGAAATAGACCTGCAACAAGAACACCACAGACAAGGCTGCGATGAGGCTATAATCCAATATGGAAAGAGAATACCAATTCACAATGTATAAATTACGAATTTGTAATGGGTTGCTGATAGGGTCAGCGGTTATTATTCTAACTAGCCGAACTGCCCGTTTTGCAGCAGATTATCGTTTTGCCATTATGCGTTGCTTACTTGTCGTAAACAAGGCTGACATTATCTACCCAAAGCACATTGCCGGCGTGGCCGACAAACGCCTCGTAGCGACCCGCAGTGAGCATAATAACAATATGCGTCGGCGTGGCAGTGGCGTCCCAGCCTTCTTCCTGCACGGGCACCATCTTGCCCTTCGAATTGAGCGCGCGCTCCATCGTATTGAAGCCCATATAGTTTTTGTACCAACTCTCACCGGTGATGTCGCCGTAATGAACGGGCACACGGTGGCTGTTGACCCATGTGAGTTGCGATTTGGTGAAACGCTCGTAGGCTGTGCCGACACGGACCGAATGGATATTACCCTCTTCATCCTCCCAGCGGTGTTGCAGGTAGAGATACGCCTCCGCCTCGTCGTGGCCGTCCTGCTTCTTGGGCTTGCTCGTACCCTTGGCGTACCATACCCAATTCTCCGGCGAGACGATACACTTGTAGTCAAACTGCAATGCCGTGGGGCGACCCGTAAAAGGCACACCGAAATTGATATTCTTGTAGGGGTCTTTGGCTGTAGTAATAGGCTCAAGGGTGGTACCTGTGAATAGCGTACCCGCCGCCAAAACCTCAAGGTCTATCATACCCATGACACGCACGCCGAGCATAGAGCAGTCCAAGCGGCAGCAGTGTCCGCCGTCAGCGCGTTTCTCCGGCGTGGCGGTGCAGGCAGCCTTCTCGATGCCGATGACATTGGCGTACGCATTGCTCGTGGACCACGGACTGGAAAAAGTGCCGCTATAGGTGTAAGGACCATTCTCTCGAATGGTGTCGGTGGGAGCAAGGCAGTAGAGCGTCTTGGTCTTGCCGCCGAGTAGTTTCGATTCTTTGATATAGCGCACCGTCCAATGCTCCATGTCGCCGAAAGGAATCGGCTCAACACGCTCGGCACGGGCAGCACACAGGATGCCGCATAGCGCCGTGAAAATCAGTAGCGTTTTTTTCATCTAAAAATATAGTGAGTGGAAAAAAATCTGATAACTAAAGAGAAAAACACCCGATTAGTAGGTAATACCGCAAGGGGTGGTATAGATAGGCGTTGTTTGGTCAAAGGTGATGTACTTCGACAACCATTTGAGGTTGAGCGCCTTCATCTGCTCAGCAGCCTGACGACCTACCTCGAGCGTACCCGCCTCACGAAGATGGGTGTTGTCGATTTTCCCTTCGGGGTACTTTGTGCATTCACCGGCAGCCACATTCATAAAATACGCCTTGCTGGCCTCGTCGCCAATCTCGGTGAGCCATGCAGCGGTCGATTGCTCCAAGTCAAGCAAAGGCACATTCATGCGTTTCGCCACACGCCGAGCCGCATCAGGGTAGCCGCCGTGGCGGGGGTAGAAGACACCATCCTTGAAGTAGCGGCGAGAGATAGGGGTGCAAAGAATGACATGCGCTTTCTTTTTCTGCGCCTCGCCGATCATTTGCATCAGGTTGGCCTCGTAGTCGGCTATGGGAGTGTAGCGCTCGGGATCTTCCTGCTTGGCGTCGTTGTGGCCGAATTGGATGATCACAATATCGCCCTTATGAACACGATTCATTACTTCTGCCCAACGCCCTTGCGCCATAAAGGACTTGGTGCTGCGGCCATTGCGAGCATGATTTTGGATAACGATATTGCCCGTAAGGTAGGTCGGAAACAGTTGCCCCCACCCCCGCTCGGGCGATGCATCGAGTTCTTCTTTGTCTGCCATGGTCGAGTCGCCCACCATAAAAAGCGTGACGGGTTTCTTGCCTGCCGATGCGCAAAGAACGGCTACCACAATAAGAACAAGCGCAGAGAGAATAGTCTTTTTCATAGAATAGTGTGAATAATGTGTTAGTGATCCAAGAATGTGTTAGCGCATCCAAGAATGTGTTAGTGTATCCAAGAATGCGTTAGTGCATCCAAGAATGCGTTAGTGTGTATCCAAAAATGTGTTTTGAACAATTCAAGACCGCAAAGGTACAGCTTTTTTGGCAATTATGCAAAAAAGAGGGACAGAGAGGGTAATCCCATTTACAAAATTTTCGTCCCTTTCTTCTCCATTTTTTGCCCCTTTCCCGAACCACTCCCGAACCAACTCTTATATTTTTCTCTATTTCTCCCCTATATTTCCCTTACATTTCCCCTCCCCTTCCCCTACTTTTTCCCATCTTTGTTATATATTTTTGATACCATAGTTATGAAAAAGTTGCGAAAAAGCAAAAACCGTTTGCAAGAACCGCAAAATCATTGTACCTTTGTCGTACTATTTGCGGCAAACCGGTTGCCTATCAGCGCCTTTGGCCACCACTATCGGCAGGCAACCTCCCCGCTCCACTAACCGAAAGACACATGAACAAATCGACTCAGATTGCGATGGTATTGTCAGCCATCTGCCTTATGCTTGCAATGCCTATGCAGGCAGAAGTCACCGGCCACCGCGGGAATCCCCGTGTTTCTTCCAATCGCAAAGCATGGCGCAGTACTCCGGGGTACGGAGGACGCTACTCCACCCGCAATTCCTCCGTCGCACAAGGCCTCAGCCTGTCCCTCAACGCCCTCTACTATTACGGCGATGTCGATATGTTGGACCTTGCATTCCAGCACGGGTACCAGAAGCAGAACCTTTCTGTAGGCGGCAGCGCCACATTTGCTTACCTCCACCCGCTTGCCAATAGTGTCAATTGCCGCGTCAGTCTGGGCGGAGGTTACCTGCACGGCAACGACAGTGCCCGCCGTCACACCGTCACCGATGCGCAAGGGTTGAAAGTAGAGCGTTGGATAGGGAAGGGCAGTTTCCGTTCCGGTTTCGGCGAGGCAGCAGTCGGTTTCGAGTGGTTTCCGTTCCCTAGGGCAGGATTCTATATCTACGCCGGTCTGGGTCTGAATGTGAGCGTCATCCATTACGACTTCACCAAATCGAATCGTGGCGAGGGCACTCGTGTGGGTCTGCTTCCCATGTTGCCGCTCGAGGTTGGCTATAGCATCGATATGACGCACGGTTTATTCCTCAATGCCGTTGTGGCGGTGCATCAGGGTCTTTTGGATGTCCCGTATTGCAACCTCGATGCCTACCCGGTCACCAAGTCCTCCCGTTTCCAGTGGGGCGATGGCTATTTCTCGGTGGGTCTTACGCTCGCCTATCGTTGGAACAAGTGCGAACCATGCCGCCTGCTGCGCTACTAGTCCGCCATCTGTCCGCACCGCAATCCGCTGACAACAAAGCAATTATACACATCAATCCATTATACGAATTTCTACCCCCCCACTGTGGCGAATAAACATAAAATCATCAACGATCCTGTCTTCGGTTTTCTGCGTATCCCGACCGATTTGCTCTACGAGGTACTGCAGCACCCGTATATGCAGCGGCTCAGCCGTATCCGCCAGTTAGGCCTTTCCTATTTCGTTTACCCGGGTGCCATGCACAGCCGTTTTCTGCACTCGATTGGTGCCATGCACCTCATGAGTGAAGGTATCGACGCCCTGCGAGGCAAGGGGGTGGCTATCAGCGACGGCGAGGCGACAGGTGCCATGGCGGCCATCCTGCTCCACGACATCGGCCACGGCCCCTTCTCCCATGTGTTGGAGCATACGCTGGTCGATGGTATCACCCACGAAGAAATTTCGCTCCTCATGATGGAGCAGATCAATATCGACCTCAGCCATTCGGGCGAGCAGCAACTCTGGCAGCAACGCCCGCTTGACGAGGCCATCGCCATTTTCAAAGACGAGTACCCCCGCCATTTCTTGCACCAACTCATTTCCAGCCAGTTGGATGTCGATCGCATGGACTATCTCTGCCGCGACTCGTTCTTCACGGGCGTACAGGAGGGTCGTGTGGCCAGCGAGCGTCTGCTCAAGATGCTCAATGTGGTGGACGACCGCCTTGTGGTCGAAATCAAGGGTATCTATTCGGTCGAAAAGTTCCTCGTAGCACGCCGTTTAATGTATTGGCAGGTCTATTTGCACAAGACCTCTGTGGCGGCAGAGCAGCACCTTATCAAAATTCTTGCGCGTGCCAAAGAACTCGCTTTGAGCGGCAAAGAACTTTTTTGTTCTCCCTCGTTACACTATTTTCTCTATCATACCATCACCGCCGCCGATTTTGCTATCGGCAGCGAAGCGCTTCGTGAGTATGCCTTGCTGGACGACACCGATGTGCTTTCGGCCATCAAGGTGTGGATGTCTTCCGACGATATTGTGTTGCGTGAGTTGAGTATCGCTTTCACCAATCGCAGCCTTTTCCGAGGCACGCTGTTGGAGCAGCCGCTCGATACGGACGACAAGGCAGCACTTTGCCGACACTATGCAGCCGCCATGGGCGTGAGCGAGCACGAGGCGGAATACTTCTTCTCCGAGCATGTGTCCACCAGCAACACCTATTCCGAGAAGGACGACTCCATCGACATCTTGTATGGCGACGGTTCGGTTCACGATATTGCCTCAGCGAGCGAGATTCTCGACCTTGCCTCTCTCACCCGCAAGCCCAAGAAACTCTACCTTTTCCGCTTCCGCGCCTGATTAACTCCTCCGAGTCAATCAGACAGCCGAGCTAATTAGTTTCTCCAAATGAATTAGTTCCTCCCGAGTGAATTAGTT
Organism: bacterium; assembly: GCA_963591775.1. Taxonomy (GTDB): domain Bacteria; phylum Bacteroidota; class Bacteroidia; order Bacteroidales; family Paludibacteraceae; genus Colicola. The sequence continues at coordinate 119,345 of CAVATM010000002.1, read as the reverse complement.
TCTCCTAGTTAACTAGTTTATCCAAGTGAATTGGTTCCTCCGAGTTTGATGGATATTCCCACTTGCTTCGTTAGAACAAAATAATCATACAAAATACACCCGATTCGGGTCATTTCCCGAACCAACGCCTTACATAGAATTAACCAACACCCTACATACAATATGGAATTCAGTGCCAAACAGATAGCCTTAGTCTTAGGCGGCAAACTATACGGCGATGAAAATCGCATGGTCAGCGATGTAGCCCCCATTGAGCAGGCCGAAGAAGGCCGTTTATGCTTCCTTTGTGATGCCAAGTACCTGCCTTACCTCTCCACTACCAACGCCTCCGTTGTCTTGGTCACCGAGAGTCTGCTTGCCGGACAGCAGCCGGAGAGCCACGCTACCATCATCGCAGTCGAGAATGCGCGTGGTGCTATGGCGCAGTTGCTCAAACTTGTGTCCGACGCTATGAATCCCAAACGCAAGGGCGTGGAGCAGCCCTCCTTCGTCAGCGAAGGCGTTTCCGTTCCGGACGATGCCTATATCGGTGCCTTTGCGTATATCGGCAAGAATGTACAGTTGGGCAAAGGTGTGCAGATCTACCCGCAGGTATATATCGGCGACAATGTGCGTATCGGCGACAACACCATCCTCTATGCAGGCGTCAAGGTCTATCACAACTGTGTGGTCGGCCGTGACTGTATCTTGCATGCAGGCGTTGTAATCGGTGCCGACGGCTTTGGATTCGAGCCGGATGCCAAGGGTATCAACCAAAAAATTCCGCAGATAGGCAATGTCGTCATCAAGGATGATGTAGAAATCGGCGCAAACACCACTATCGACCGTGCCATGATGGGCAGCACCCGTATCCACACCAACGCCAAGTTGGACAACCTCGTGCAGGTGGCGCACAATGTGGAGGTAGGCGAATCCACCTTTATGTGCGCCATGGTCGGTGTCGCAGGCTCCACCAAGATAGGCAGCCATTGTATCCTTGCCGGACAGGTAGGCGTAGCAGGCCATATTGAGATAGCCGACAACTGTGTCTTTGGTGCGCAGACGGGCGTAGTGGGTAGCATACGCAAGCCGGGCATGTACCAAGGAAGCCCCGCCATCGATGCCATGAATTGGCGTCGCTCCTCGGTCGGTTTCAAGCAGTTGCCCGAACTCATCAAGAAAATCAACGACCTGCAAAAATAAGCGGCCGTCGCACTACCGAGAATCAGGATTTCCCATTATTTCCTAATTCCGTGTTCATTGCCCCCAAAAAGTAGGATTTTGGTGCGTTTTTTGCATGTCCTATTTTTCACGCTTACGAGTGCCGTGTGCGGTAAAACCGCTTCCTTTCCTGTCAAAATGGTCGCCGCGCACCGAACCGATAGCAATATTACGATAAAATAAGGTACAAAAAGATATGAAACAAACAAAAATCGTCGCCAGCATCAGCGATTTCCGCTGTGATGTCGATTTCATACGCCAACTGTTCGAGGCCGGAATGAATGTCGTGCGTATCAACACCGCCCACGCCAGTGAGGAGGGTATGCGCCACATCATCGAGAACACCCGCAAGGTGAGCAACCGAATCGCCATTTTGCTCGACACCAAGGGGCCGGAGATTCGCACTACGGCGTGCGCTCACCCCATCGAATTTCACACCGGAGATATTGTTAAAATATATGGAAATCCCGAAGCAGAATGCAAGGTAGACGCTATCAATGTCACCTATCGTAACTTTGCGCACGATGTCTCCGTCGGCTCTCATGTCTTGTTCGACGATGGTGCTCTCGATATGCTCGTTACCCATATCGATGGCGACGCGCTGACAGTCGAGGTGCAGAACGATGGCATCCTCGGTTCTAAGAAGAGTGTCAATGTACCCTGCGCCCATATCGACCTTCCGGCACTCACTGAGAAGGACATCCATAACATCGAGTTCGCCGCTTCCATGGATGTAGATTTCATTGCCCATAGCTTTGTGCGCTCCGCAGCCGATGTACAGGCTGTCCAAGAGGTCATCAACCGCACCGGCAAGGAGATGCTTATCATTTCCAAGATCGAGAACCAGGAGGGTGTGGACAATATCGACGAAATCATCCAGGCGTCGTATGGTATCATGGTAGCGCGCGGCGACCTCGGCATAGAGGTACCCATCGAGCGCATACCGGGCATTCAGCGTATGATTATCCGCAAGTGCCGCTGTGCTCGTAAGCCCGTCATCGTGGCGACGCAGATGTTGCACACCATGATTAGCAATCCCCGCCCTACCCGCGCTGAAGTTACCGACATCGCCAATGCCGTCTTCTCACGCACCGACGCACTGATGTTGTCGGGGGAGACGGCTTCCGGCAAATATCCCGTGGAGGCGGTTCGCACCATGGCGCACATTGCCGAGCAGGCGGAGTCCGAGAAGGACTACACCCGTGATATGGAGTTAGGCAGCGGCGACGACGATCCCGTACGCGAATTCTTTGCGCAATCGGCCATCAAGGCAGCCACCGATTTGGGGCTGAAGGGCATTCTTATCGACAGCTTCACGGGTCGTATGGCGCGCAACCTGTCCGCTTTCCGTGGTCCTACGCCTATCATGGCGGTTTGCTACAAGGAGAAACTGCTCCGTTCGCTCAATCTGAGTTATGGTGTCTATCCCGCCTATACGCCGGAGCATCTCGACAAGCAGGAGTTGTTCAAGCAGACCGCAGCCAAGATGTTGGAGAGCGGCTTTGCCCGTGAGAACGACAAGTTGGCTTACCTCACCGGTGTCTATGAGGACTCCAAGAGTTGCAGCACCTTGCTCGAAATCAACTCCGTCAAAGAGGAACTCACGCACAACTAAACCCATTCCATTTTTTTGGGGAACAGACCGACTAACCAATCGTTAGTCGGTCTGTTTTGTATCCATGCGTCCATATATACGCACTACCACATAGCAATTTGCCATCGTTCTCGGCTCGCTCGACGCTATACAATCGTAAGCAAAAAGTATCGTTCCTTAAGATTACGCCCGTGCGAAAAAGCCCACAATTGCAAAAACCGAATATTTTTTGTACCTTTGCAGTCTATTTTTCCAAATTATTCATTCCACTTCAAATCATTTTCCATCCAATGCAAGTTGAACTTATTCTTTTGATACTCTCGCTGCTCTTCTTTGCCAGCATTTTCACCGACAAAATAGGTTACAAATTCGGTGTCCCGGCTTTGTTGCTGTTTTTGGCAGTCGGTATGTTGTTCGGTCCTGACGGTGTAGGCAAGTTATTCAACGAGGACGGCATGGGCTATATGCTGAGCATCGATTCAGCGCAGGCCATCGGTACCGTAGCGCTCTGTATCATCCTGTTTTCGGGCGGTATGGACACCAAGTTGTCCGAAATCCGTCCTGTCATGGCGCCGGGTCTTACGCTTGCCACTATCGGTGTGCTGCTTACCGCTGTTATCACAGGCGTCATCATTTACTTCATTTTCGGTTGGCTCAACGCTATCGCCAGCGTCACCATCTGGGTGGCTCTGCTCATGGCCTCCACCATGTCCTCCACCGATTCTGCCTCCGTTTTCTCCATTCTCCGTACCTCCGGCATTGGTTTCAAGCACAACCTGCGCCCCTTGCTTGAGTTAGAGAGCGGTGCCAACGACCCCATGGCGTATGTGCTTACCACCACCCTCATCGGTGTCGTTACGGCCACGGCTACCGAGATTTCCTGTCTTGCTATCATCCAAACCATTGTCGTTCAACTCGTTATGGGTGCTTTCATCGGCTTCTTGTTCGGCAAGGGAATCGTCAATCTCATGCGAAAGGTGCAGTTGAGCAATGAGTCGCTTTATCCTATCATGGTGCTGACGGCTTGTATCTTTATTTTTTCCATCACCTACTATTTGCAGGGCAACACCTATTTGGCGGTCTATATCGGTGGTCTTGTCATCGGCAACAGCAAGTTCACCCGCAAGCGCCAGACCCGCAGTTTCTTCGATGGCCTTACATGGCTGAGCCAACTCGTCATGTTCTTGGTGTTGGGTCTGTTGGTTCGCCCGCACGAGTTGTTTCAGATGGAAGTCTGGCTTCCTTGCCTGATTATCAGTGTTATCATGATTATCATCTCCCGCCCTATTTCTGTTTTCCTTTGCATGATTCCCTTCCGTCAGTTCACCACACAGGACAAACTCATGCTCAGTTGGGTGGGTCTGAAAGGCGCCGTACCTATCATTTTCGCCATTCTTTGCCAGGCCTCTCATGTCGAGCATGCCGACCTCATTTTCAATATCGTCTTCCTCTGTACGCTCGTCTCGCTTATCGTGCAGGGCACCTCGTTGTCTGCCATGGCTCGCAAACTCAACCTTGCTTTGCCAATGACCAATCTCAAAAAACTGCAGCATTTCGATATCGACCTACCCGAGGAAATTGAGTCTTCTGCCACCGAGATTGAGGTTACCCCCGACATGTTGCTCATGGGTACCCAACTCAAATACTTAGACATTCCCGCCAAGACGCTTGTCATCATGGTGCGCCGTGGTGAGGACTTTTTCGTGCCGACGGGCAATTCCGAGTTGCAGGCAGGCGACCAGTTGTTGGTCATCACCGACAACGATGCCGCCGTGGCGGAACAGTACCGCATGGAGGTTGCCGAGGAGGAACAGCTGCATTGGGGCGACCAGTTGATTAACAACACCACGGGCTTTTTCAAGGACCGTTGGCATCGTCTGGTCAACAATATCGGCAAACACGAGAAAACCAAATAAACGAGAAAACCAAATAGAAAAAATAAGCAAACTATACTGATACATCCAAAATGAAAAAAGTAGTATTCCTAACCGGAGCAACCGGTACGATGGGTTATGCGGGTATGCAGGAGATTCTGAAATACCCCGACCGCTACACTCTGCGTATCATTGCCCGCCCCAGTCAGAAGAACAAGAAACTCCTCGCCTCGCTTCAAGATAAATTGGACATCATTTGGGGCGACCTGACCCGATACGAAGACATCCTTCGTGGCGTCACCGGGGCCGATATTGTGCTACATGTAGGCGGCATGGTTTCGCCCAAAGCCGACTATCTCCCGAACCAAACCCGAAGGACAAATATAGCAGCCTCCACTTTCATCCGTGACGCAGTCCTTGCTCAGCCGGAGGATCACCAGCCCCGCGTGGTCTATATCGGCAGCGTAGCCCAAATGGGCGACCGCCGTGAGCCGTTGCATTGGGGGCGCACCGGTGACCCTATCTGTGTGTCTGCCTACGACCACTACGGAATCACCAAGGCGCGTGCTGAGTATATCATCACCAATTCCCCTATCAAGAAGTGGGTCAGCCTGCGCCAGTCGGGCATTCTCTACCCCGCCATTCTGAACAATTTCGACCCTATCATGTTCCATGTGCCTATCCGTGGTGTCCTCGAATGGGCAACCGTCGAGGACAGCGGCCGTCTGTTGGAGCGTGTCTGCCGTGATGAGGTGCCTGAAGAGTTTTGGAATCAATACTACAACATCGGTTCGGGCAAGGAATACCGTATCAGCAACTACGAATTCGAGCGTTTGCTGCTCGATGCTGTCGGTTGCCCCCGTCCGGAGCAGATTTTCGAGGCCAAGTGGTTCACCACTCGCAATTTCCACGGTATGTGGTATGCCGATGGCGACCGCCTCGAGCAATACCTGCATTTCCGTGCCAACATCCCTGTACAAGAGTATTTTGCCGAGTTGGCAAAGGCCGATAGCATTCCCGCAGCTGTCAAGTTTGCTTCTAAGACCAAAATTGCCAAACTCTTCCCGCACTGTGTCAAACTCGCCATGTACTGCCTTGCCAATTCCAAGACGCACGGCACGCAGTGGTGGATTCGCCACAATGTAGAGCAACGCATCCACGCCTACTATGGCTCGTTGGAGGCGTACAAGGCCATTCCGAAATGGAAAGACATGGACCTCAGCCACAATAGCGAGGAATCAGTCCTTCTCGACCATGGCTACGACGAGCAGAAGCCCAAGAGTCTGTTCACTCTCGAGGATATGCAGAAGGCAGCGGCCTTCCGTGGCGGCAAATGCATATCTACCGAGATGACGCAGGGCGATTGGGACACTCCGTTGGAGTGGGAATGTGCCGAAGGCCATCGTTTCAAGGCCTCAGCCCGTGTCGTTTTGTTGGGTGGCCATTGGTGTCCCGAATGTATGCCTTGGCCATATCGTGACGAACCGAATTCCCGCCCATGGCATTGGGACAAGATTGCCCGCGAGAATCCCTTCTTTGCGCAGATTTGGTCGCCCTTGCACGACCCAAAGGAGGACAACCAGTACGGGGCCGACATCTTCGACGGTTGGGAGAAATAGCCCCACCGTAGAAACAATTGCCACTGCCTCTGCGGAAAACACAACGGCAAAAGAGACCTACCGCCTGCAAAAAGGCGTATCGTTCCACAAGAAACACCCATCTCCGATAGTACTCCTATCCGAGATGGGTGTTTTCAATCTATGTGTTTCCGGTTTGGAATTTTCTTATATAGCAACCGAATTGTCCACCGTTTTCTCCTCTGTTTCCTCCTCCAACGCCTCCGCAGGCGTTTCTAATTCCTCCGAGACCGCTTTCCGCAGTTTAGCCTTCTTCGTACTTGTCACACCCAGTCCCTTGAGCGTCTCCACTCTGCGCAGAAGGTTCCCCTGACCATCTACCAATTGCCCACTTAGCGAGCGGTATGTTTTCGTTGCCGTGTCCAACTGTGTCCCCAACCTTTGACTGGTTTCCGCCACAATCTGCACCTTGTCATACAGTGCCTCAGCCTGCCGAATAATCTCTCTGCAGTTATTCTCCTGCCGTGCATTGTGCCAAGTCTGCAGCACGAGGTTCAGCACAAGCATCAAGTTGGTCGGGTTCACTATCACCACACCTTGCCGAAACGCCTCTTGCCCCAAGCCTTTGTTGTAGTTCATTGCCAATACATAACTACCCTCGTTTGGAACAAACATCAGCACATACGAGATCGAGTTCTCCACAATCTTCGGGTACTGCTTCTCTGCCAATTCCTTGACATGCTTGCAGACTGATTCATAGTTGCGCTTCACGGCCTCTTCCCGCTCCGCATCGTTGGCGGCACCCACATAGTCCTGATAGGCAGTAAGCGACACCTTCGAATCGACGATTATCCGAGCCCCGTCCGAGCAGTTCACCACCACATCTGGGCGCAACTCATTGCCTCGCTTGTCTTTGAAACTTTTCTGTATCTCATACTCTATGCCTTCTCTTAGGCCGCTGTCCCGCAATATATCGTTCAGCACCTGCTCGCCCCAGTCGCCATGCACTTTTCCTTTGTTCTTGAGAGCCTCAGCCAGGTTGTCTGCTTTCTGCCCCACTTGCTGCGACTGCTCCATCATAATCTTAAATGCCCCCTCGAGCGACGAGGTATTCTTGTCGTATCCTTCCTTGGTCTCCTTGAGCAGCGTGGACATCTGTTCTATGTTCTGCCTAAGCGGAGTCATCAGTTTCTCTACATGGTCGGTATTGGTCTTCTCCAGTTCTTCCACCCGCTGTTTCATTATGTTCTCCGTCGTCTGCGATAGTTGCGTCCGAATCAGTTCCAATTGTCGCTTACTCTGCTCCTCCCGACTCTTCTGTTCCCGTACATTTTCAGCATCCATTCTGGCACGCTCCTCTTCCATCTGTTTCGACTGAAATGCGTAGGCCTGTTTTGCCTTTTCCAGTTCTATGGTTTGGGTCGCCAACTGTTGGGTGAGCGCATCCTTCGTCTGCTCCAATTTCGTTTTTTCTGCTTGCAATTGCGCCTGTTGCGCCGCAGCGGATTTGTGCAGATACCACGCCAACAGCCCCAATCCAAGACCTGCAGCCGCAACACCAATTACAATACCAATCAATAAATCCATATCTGTCGTTTATTTCACTTTTGTGCCGAGGATGTTGTAGACATGTCCGTTGTAGAGGATATATACTTGCCCGTTGTAGAGTATCTTGCGAGGTTGGGCAATGCTATCTTCTTGTACGCTCTCCGTGCCGGTCTTTTTGGGGTCTCTCACGAGGCGCACACACGCTCCTACATATAGATCACTTTCACCAAAATCCGTTACATACGTGTCCTCAAATCGCAATAGGTGCATACGCTCATTGTTTCCATCGATCAAGTTTCCGCAGTGGTACAAGCCCATGTTGGTATAGAACAGTTCTGTACCCATACGATAGCCCTCTGCCGGCAAGAACACCGCCCCATTTGCTTCCATCAATGCCCAATCGGCTGCTGAGAATACATTTGTTTTGTAGGCGGTAGCGTCAGTATCGTAGGTAACCGTTTCGGGCTTGTTCCATGTATCGGGCAGGATAACCCTACCGACGATACCCACCACTGTGGCAGGGAAATGGAGCGTTGCCGCATTTTCACGCTCGAAGAACAGATAGATCCATTCTGCGAGTGTCAGGGTACGCCATTTGTCTTTGTCTCCGTCTATCTCGTTCATTCCCCAATCAAGGAAAGTACCCTCATAGGAGATGTTATATTTCGAAGAACTGACACCCCACGGAGCAGCTGCATACTTGCCACTCCAGCCGAACAGATCAACCGTATTGTTCAGAACCTTGGTCGTACCTATCAAGCGCATATTCTCCTCGCCAATAATATCGTACTGATTTTCAGCAAACTGCCATGTTGTATAATCCACAAACTGCAAGTTGCCTCGTGAGAAGTACACACGGAGGGTGCTTGACACAGAGATAGGATATGCATCGTAGCGGCAAGGCAACAGGAAGCGTGCCTCGACGGTCACATCGCTGTTGGGCATTACAAATTGGTATTCCGTATCAGCCGTCTTGGTAACTGCCACTTCGCTTATAGCAGTCCCTGTTCCTATCGTTGCATAAATGGTCTTGAGGTAATAGTCTTCGGCGGGTTCAGCCGTTATGGTGATTACCTCTCCCGGCAGTGCCGTTATGGCAGAAGCCGACAGCGTGCCACCCTCAACGGTGCTGAGCGTAATGGTGTGCGCTGCCACATCCTGTACCAGACGAACGGCTAATCCTATGCATATCGTTTCAGCACTCGTACTGATAGTAGATGCTGTGACACCCAGATAATAGGCGGTTGTTGCTGCTTGTTTGACAGAGGATGACCAATAATACCCACCCCAGTCCAATATGGCTTTGCCAAATCGAGCAGCCGTGGCGGGGAGGAACACGGCTCCTGTGGCCTCCATCTTTGCCCACTGCGCCAGTGTGTAGGTATTCACGGTATAGTCAATGGTCGTCATCCCGCCTGCTGCGGTAAACGGCACATCGGCAAGTGTAGTCCAATCGTCCGGCAGCAGCACGGCTCCGGTCGTTCCATTAACCGTTGCATATCCATAGAGATTGGCAGCGTTCTCACGCGTTTTGAACAGATACTCCCATTCATCATTACTTGGCGTACGCCAAGTGTTGGCAGCGTCTTTGCCGATGGTGTTTGTTCCCCAGTCAGTGAAAGTGGTGTAGTCCGCATATTTCTCACTGATTTTGGTAGGCGCTTTGCCGGTTCCCCATCCGAAGAGGTCAATCTTGTCGGCGAGGGTTGCAGTGGTGCCATTGCTTGTGATGTTCTTTGTTCCCAATGTATCGTACTGGTACTCTGCAAAAGCCCATGATTTGGTGCTTTGGGTGTATTGCAGGTTGCCTTGAGCGATAATCACCTGTTTATCTGCCGCCACGGAGAACGGTCGCATGACATACTGTTGCGGGTATGCAAACACGGCAGATACCGTCACATTGCCCTGCGGCATACTGAATCGATAGGTATTCTCCTCTAACTGCGTGAGGGCTACCTTTTCCGTTCCGCAGAGGATGTTCAGCGAGCGGAGTATATATCCCTCATCGGGCGTTGCCGTGATGATTATCATATCTTTGTATTCTCCCCGCTGTTTATCCACCTTGAGCGTACCGTATTGGGGAGCAGTCAGCGTGATGTTGTACAGCGTCACCTCCTCCACGAGGCGGACATTGCGGGCTAAGAAAGCCGTTGTACCATTCCGCAACATCAACAGTTCATCGGTAAATGTTACGGCTATCGGGTCGGGTTCCTCAACCATCCAATAACTTCCGCCTTGTGTCGCCTCCATTGCCGTACCATTGCGCCATCCGCCCATAGGCAGGAACACAGCGCCTGCGGCTTCCATCTCGTCCCATTGGGCGAGCGTGTAGGTGTTATGCGAGGAGTTGTCTTTGTTGGCATTTTGGGCGAGGGTGTTTTTTGACCATACCAGCCCGTTGTCGGTGCTTAGGTTGAAAGTAAGCCCTTGTGGCAGTTGCCATTGGTCGGGCAGCAGGATAAATCCTTTCACGCCGTTGACCGTGCCGAAAGCAAAGAGTTTGTCTGCGTTCTCTCGGGTACGAATGATGTATGCCCACTCCTCCGCTGTCAGGGTGCGCCAAGTGTCTGCCGCATCCTCGCCTATTTGGTTCTTGCCCCAGTCGGTAAAGGTTCCGGAGTAGTCCGTCGCATCCGTCGAAGTACTTACCCCATACTGTGCCGTAGCCGTGCTGCCGCTCCAGCCGAACAAGTCAATCTCTTCTGCGAGGTACGGTGTGGAGGCGTACGGGTCATTTATGATGTTGGCAGCCCCTATCGTGTCGTATTGGTTGTCGGCAAAACTCCATACATTTTCGTTTTGTTTATAATGCAGGTTTCCTTTGGAGAAGCGCACCGCCTTGTCTGCTGCAATAGAGATGAGTTGGGGTGCATAGTGGCTGTCGCGTACGAAGATGGCGGAGATTGTGACTATCGCAGAGGGCATGGTGAACTGATACTGATTGTTTGTGCCTGCTACGGGCTTTACCGCCACACTCGTCTGCACGCCCTCCACTCCACACTTGACCACCACCGTCTTTAGTGAATAGCCTTCGTCTGCATTGGCTGTAACGACAATCGTCGTTCCGGGCTCTGCAGGGGTGGTATCTGCGCTGATTGTGCCGTTCTCGGCCTGCTTAATGGTTACCGTATAGGTCGATACATCTTGTGCCAATCGTACAGGGAGAGCATAGTATTTTTGTGCTGAGGAGTTTGTTTTCAGGGTGGAGGTAGCAGCTTGCCACCACACCACATTCACCGAATTATTACCCGTAGTCTCTGTGCTGGTACGATACCATAATCCCGTCTTGACGGTGGTGCCGCTACGATAGCCTGCTGCGGGCAGGAATACGGCACCGTTCTTCTCCATGTCTGCCCATTGTGTGTCGGTATAGACATTCACGGTATAGTCACCGAGCGTATCCACCCATGCGAGTCCTGCCGGCAGCACCCACTCATCGGGCAGCACCACCAGTCCCTTAGTTGAGCCTACCGTGGCAAATCCGCAGAGTTTCTTTGCATTAGCACGGTTCTTCAGCAGGAATTTCCATTCCGCTGCAGACAGCGTCCGGTAGGTGCCGGCAGCATAACTCTCGATACTATTCTGCCCATAGTCCAAGAACGAGGAGCCATAGTCAGAGTAGTCCTCCGATAGCGAGACCCCATACGGTGCAGCCGTTGAGCCTGTTCCGCTCCAGCCGAACAGGTCAATGGCGTTGGGGTTGAGCACTTGCGCTCCCGTAGCATCGGTGGTGACATTCGCTTCCCCTATATAGTCGGTCTGTTTGGCGGCGAAATACCACTCGTTGCTGGTGATGTTGTGCATCAGGTTTCCGGCAGAGAAAAGCACCTGCATACCCGAAGTGTTAACGGTTATCGGCTTGGCGACATATTCTCGCGGCACCTCATACTCTTTCACCAAACGAACGGCATTCCCTCGACTAAATGGCGATGCGGTAGCATACGGATTGCATGCACAGTTATTTACATACACAAACACAGCATCGGTAGTCGCTTTATATTTTGCCCAATAGCACGCCTTATCCGAATCGGTAACCTCAGTCCCGGTTCTCCATCCTGCCGTAGGCAAAAATACAGCCCCTGCAGCCTCCATGGTCTGCCACTGTGCTGCGGTATATACATTATCCGAATAATGGTCTGTACCATTCTCGTCCTTGTATCCAACCGATCCCCAAGTTACCCCGAGTGTCGTACTCGGCGTAAAGGTAGCCCCTGCAGGCAGAACCCAGTCGTTGGGCAGGATAATGATTCCGTTGACATTGTTCACGGTGGCAAAAGCGAAGAGCGATTTCGCATTGGCTCGCTGATTCAACAGATACTGCCACTCCGGACAGGTCAAGCAATGCCAAGTGTCGGCTTTGTCGGTACCTATCACATTGCTTCCCCAATCAACAAATGCATCCGTGTAATCGTTATCATCTGTCGAGGTACTGATACCATACATCGCCGTAGCGTAGGTGCTGTAGCCGAACAGGTCAATCTTGTCGGCAAGCACAGCGTTCCCCGAAGCATCGGTGGTGACATTTGCCGTCCCGAGCACCTCCCATTGGTTGGCGGCAAAATCCCAGGTATAGGTTCCGCTCTGCACGCCGGAGCATTGCAGGTTTCCGGGCGAAAATACGACTTGCTTAGTGGCCGACACCGAGAACGGATGGGGCGCATAAGCAGAAGAGGTCTGCGCAGTTGCACTGAGCAACACACATAGCGTTATAATACATAGAGAAAATAGCTTTTTCATGGCAGTATTGGTTTATTGGATTATTATTTGCGGCAAAGGTACAATTTCTATTCGACATAGCCAATACCCCCCCCTTTTTTTTTACATTTATTAACTTTACATGCATCACTTATATATGCGCCACTTATACACACACCACCTATCCGCCCCAAAAAAAGAGCGAGGGTAGCAATGCCTGCTACCCCGAACCACCCCCATAGGTACTCCTTCGACTATCGCTGTTCCTACATCGCCGCCCGCAGCGTGATACGAATACCGTTGCATTGCCAGCCGCTCAGCCGATGCGAATATCCGTTGCTGTCTGTCGCATCCAGGTGGGTGATACGCCGCACATAGTCGATACGCAAGATACGGAATATGTTTTCCACGCCCACTGTAAATTCCATATATGGCATATAGGCGTGTTTCCCGTCCGAGAAGTCAGTGCGAGTGGGTATCACGCTCCCGTTCATGGTGAAAGAGTTGGGCAACACATAGAGTCCCTCCGTCTTCTTGGGGTTATTGCAGTCGCCTAACCATCCCGCAAGGATGTGGAACGATGCCACTTCTCGCAATTTGAGTACTTTTAGCCCGGGAATACGGTTGAATATCAATCCTTTCATGTAGTAGTTCAAGTGCAGATCCACATATCGGTCGTACATAAACTCCAGCGGCTGCATCATATTGAACGATTTCGGGTCGAGCAGAATCGATTGGTTGGTCATCGGCGCAAACAGTTTGGTGTATGGAACCTTGCTGTCTGTTGCTATGTAGCCAAAATCTCCGCTCACATCCAAGTGTCCGAACGCAGACAGCCAGAACCGTTTCTCTGCCGTAAACTGCATACGGTTGTAGAAATAGTGGTCTTCCAATATGTAGCCCATTTCGTTCGTAAATCGGAATACGGGCGCATCTTTCCACAAGTTAAACGGCGACTCAATACCTTGCCTATTGTTGTAGATATATCCCCCGGGGCAGTATCGCAACTGCAGTGTCCATTGTGCATCGTGGTAGTACAGTGTCTCCTTGAGGGTATTGTTCATCACATACCGCAGCCGCAGCGGGTGTTCTTGGTCACGCATCGTGCCGTACCCGCTCTGCAGCCAAGTCGAGCCATTGGGGCGGTTGTTCATAAAGTCGAACCAAGTCAGAATAGAGAACTGATTCTCCCACTCCTTCTCGTAGGTAAGCCTCAGTTTCGCCACATACTGCATGGGCTTAGGCTGATAGTTGAACTTGATGGACATGAATATGTGGTCACGGTCAAGCACACGATAGGTCTGCCCCAACTCTTCGAGGTCGTAACTTGCCATGAACGCAATGTAGTGCCGCAGCGTCTGATAGGGGTGGTACTGTTTGGCGTTGAACGAGTAGAGAGCCGTCACGGCACCCTTCACTTGTTTGTCTGCAAATCCGTACGCAATATATTCGTTCGTGAACCAGTGCTTGTTTTGGTTCGCCGTCGTCATACCGCCCACACGCACACGGCAGCCCTCCTGTTCGTTGTAACTGAAAGTCGTAAATATCGGGCCAAAGTCCCACTTACTGGAGTCGCGCTTCGAGGAGGTTGGAATAAACATACAGAGCAGGTCTTGCGCCGTATAGACCAGCCTCCTAAATTTCGGCACTCGCATCAGTTCCACCTGCAGGCTGTCCACGACGGTCTCTTTTTTGGTCAGCCCTATCGGCCGCAGCGAGTCCCAAGTCGCCCACTTCACTTTGTCTGCCCCTGGCAGCGTTATCTCCGAGCCTGCCATCACAAACAGGCTGTCGGGTATCGCCGCGCCGAGTTCGTAATTATTGAAGTGGCGTGTCTGCCGCGCGTAGATGTTGTGTCGCGATTTCTTGCTGACGGCAAAGCGTATGTGCGTATTCATCTCCTCCGATGCCCACAACCCGTTCTCCAGTTGGTAGAAGGTCTCCGAAATACTCATGTAGTTCACCCAGTTCAAGTTAATATGCGGCGGAATGTTTATCTTGTAGCGCTTGAGTGCGTAGGTCGAGTCCGCCACAATGTAGAGGTGTCCCGTAAATCCGAAACTCTCGCTGTTGACGGGGACAAACGCCAAGTCAATACACGGCACGCCCTCCACCGGTATCGTGTCCATGATGTAGTAATGGTAGTAACTCACCGCCAGCGACGACGAGAGCGGACTGACAAATCGGTTCAGCAGCAGATTCACATCGTTCGAGAATATATCCACCGGCTGAAACAGTGCATTCACATTGTTGTAAATACCGCCGTTGTCGAATAGTTTGTCCAGTCCTTCCCAGCGTTTGGTTTTCACCACTCGCCGTTCCTTGCGTGGCGAGGCCTGCACATACTCGTCTGCCAGCGTCTCACGCAGCGATACGGTCAGTATCGAGGTTTGGTTTTCCTGCTCCACGGCAGCATCTTTGGCGAGCACCACGCTATCTACTCGCACCAGCGTCGTGTCCATGCCGAGTGCTATGCTGTCAATATGTACTTTTCCGCTGTCTATCACCAGCACGCCGTCTTCCAGCAACATCGTGTCGGTGTAGTTATATAGGAATAGAAAGTCCCGCCAAAAGGCATTCTTGTTCAGGTTGTAGTCAAACGGTTCAATTGCCATCACCAGTTTCTCGTAGGTATCGGCTTTGTACGACACACTCCGCCCCACGCGGTTCTTGTCCTTGTTGGCAATCACATTTTTTATCAGTTCCACGGCGGGGTTGCCCTTGCGACGATAGTGTTCCCGCTGCCGTTTGGGTTTCACCACCACATCTTGCAGTGCATACACTTCCGGCTCCATGGGTACAAATACCTCGGTCGCCTCGCCCGGCTTCACGGTGATGACCTTTTTCTTGTATCCCACCATCTGAAAATACAGCGTTATCAGGTCTTTGTCGTTTTCCAGCACAAAGTTTCCGTCCAGGTCAGAGGTGGTACCTATCGAGGTACCCGCAAACACGATTTGTACAAACGGCATCGTCTCGCCGGTGTTCACATCCACCACCGAGCCCGTCACGCGTGTCACAGACGCCCATGCTGCCAAACTTCCACAGAGCCCGACCAGCACACACACCATATATCGCCACGCATTTCTCATTCTATATTGCTATGCATCTCTCATTATATATCGCCACGCATTCCTCATTCTCTCTCCGGCGATGTGGGTATCATTTTCGTTTTCATATTCGCATCCAGCCCTACCACTACCGAAGCAACTCGCATGGTTTCGCTGTCGAAACAGTACGCCGAGTCCAATCCTTCGTAATGTATCCCACCCAAATCGAGCAACGAGTGGAATAGATACATGGTCGATAGTTTCTTCTCCCGATTTGCCTCCATCGCAGCAATCTTTTCAGGATGTTGCGCTCTGTATGCTGCCGATGTCCAGACAAATAGCGGCACATGATATTCATAGTACGAGCCGGAGTAGGTGCCGTGCATCAGCATGTTGCGGTCGTCGTCCAACAGGTTCTCACCGTGGTCGGCTACATAGACCACCACGGCAGGCCGTCCCGTCTGTTCCACCTGTTGTAGTATCCCATCGAGGAAGTAATCCACAAAGCGTATCGAGTTGTCGTACGAGTTGATGAATATCGATTTCAGGTTGCGATACGCCACCATGTTCTCCGCCTTCGTGTCCTGCCATACCAATCCGTCTGTTTGGTCATCAATATCTACATGCCCTTTCAGCAGTTCGCCGATATTCAGTCCGTTCATGTCAGGCGTAAAGTATTGAAAGCCGTCAGGATAGCGTGACGAATACTTGAAGTGGCTGCCTTTGGTGTGCATCACAATCATTTGCCGCCCTGCCTCTTGTTGCAGTGCCTCGTGGAGCGGTGTCCAAAGCATGGTATCCACATCCTGTCCCGATAGCCCGATGGTCATATATTTTCGGTAGTCGCAAGTGGCAGAGATACGCTGCAGAAAGTGGTTGTTAAAACTCTGATCCGATATCCACGCCGTCTTGTAGCCTGCCTCGGCGTATGCCTCTACCACCGATTTCTCTTGCATATACCGTTCCTTGTTCTCCGGTGTGGCAGGCGAGAGCATAAACGGCACCGACACGGTCGTCAGGTTGGCTATCGAGTAGCAACTGTCAAATGCCACCACCTCCGCTCCTCGTGCGCACAGCAGCGGCGAGGTCTCCCGAGGGTAGCCGTTGCGCTGCCAATGGTCGTAGCGCGAGGTCTCTCCTATCACCAGCACCACCAGCGTCGAGTCGTTGTCTGCCGCCGGCTCTATGCCGAAGCGAAAATCCGCCAATACCTTGTTGTGCTGCCGAATATCGTACGCCATATCGCCCAAGTGGTAGAGGTGCAGCACAAAATTTATCGGGCATACCTTCTCCGCGCCCGCCCATGCCGTGGGGCGTGTATCGCGTTGGGTTATCTCAAACTCGTTGCGAAACTTCGGGGCGAGGCGCAGTGCCACGATGTTCACCTCAAAAAACAGCAGTATCACCACCAGCGCAATCATGCGGGTTCGCAGCGGTGCAATATATTCTTTGGCGACAAATTTTCGGTTGAGTGTGAAGTAGGTGCCCCAAATCAGCAGAAACACGATGGCCGCCGGCCAGTAGGTGGTGCATAGTTCAAAAAACTCCTGTTTGGTCGATTTCAGACAGGTGAACACAAACAGCAGCGAGGTAGTCGCCTGATACATAACGAGATGCACCACTTCCACCACCGAGAATACAAACGACAATGCCGCCATACGAAAGAAGGTGCGTCGGCGAAACAGACAGAGCCCCAGCGCATAGAACAGCACGCTCACCAACAAATAAATGGCCCGCTGCCCAATCGTCAGCAGGTCAGTGGCAATGCACACCCCGAGCAGGTTCGGCAGCAGCAGAAATACCAGCAGACAGCCCATCACGATTCGTTCGGACCATTTCATGGTATGTTCGCCATTTGTTTTTGTCATGCCTCTTTCTTTTCGGTAGTTTTCTTCAGTTCGTTTCGGCAGAATTCCAGCAGTTTTGCAGCCTCAGCGGCTCGTTCATCATATTCTTGCATACTCAGACCTTCTGAGTTCTCCAGTTGTCGAACCAAGTTCTCCAACTTTGTTATCGCCTCATCATAATTCATAATTCGTAATTCATAATTAAGGTCTTACCGTCCTTTTCCGTCAATTATCACTCGTATGGTGTAGAATAGTATTTTCAGGTCGAGTCGGATAGACATATTTTCCATATAAGTAATATCGTAGTTCAGTCGCTCCACCATTTTCTCAATGGTGTCCGTGTAGCCAACCCGTATCGGTCCCCAACTGGTCAGTCCGGGTCGGATTTTGTAGAGCAGACAGTAGTACGGTGCTTGTTTTACGATTTGTTCTATAAAATAGGCACGCTCCGGGCGAGGCCCCACTATCGACATATCGCCTCGCAAGATGTTCCACATCTGCGGCAGTTCGTCGAGCCGGTACTTCCGCAAGAAATGCCCTATCTTCGTCGTGCGTGGGTCGTTGTCTTGGCTCAGTTGCGGCACGCCTTGCTCCGCTCCCACCACCATCGTGCGAAACTTCAGTATCTGAAACGGCACCCCGTGCAGTCCGATACGCTCTTGTCGGTAAAGTATCGGTCCTCTCGAGGAACAAGCCACCGCAATGGCCAATGCCAGATAGACGGGCGAGAACAGTATCATAAAGCCCAACGACACCACCACATCGGCGGCACGCTTGATGCACAGCCCTTGGTCGCTCATCGTATGTTCGGTGATGCGCACCAGCGGTTGGTCTTCTATTTCCACAATTCGAGCCGCTCCCGTCAGCATATCATACACGCGCGGCATCACCGAAATCTCCACATTCAGCGGGTAGAGTCGATTGATGATGGCGTATAGCGTTTTCTCGCTTTGGCGGTGGTCGCCTTTTAGGTCTATTATCACCTCATCCACCTCGTTGCACTGTATCCGCTCCGCCTCCGCTATACCATGAATCGTTCGCACCCGTCGTTTCTCATAGCGGCGCGATACCAATGTGATTATCACGCGCGGCAGCAGACACCATCCGAACTGCAATCCGAATAGCACGAACAACGACACGATATAGCGTGTGTAATTCTCTACGGGGTCGTCAATAATTATACCAAAGAAAAAGACCAGGGTGATAACCACCGAACTCAGTAGTGTTTTGGACAATACATCGGTCAGTTTCCCGAAGAAGGGCCGAAGGTAGAAGCCGGAAAGATAGTAGAACACCCAGCACACCACCGGATAAATGATTAAGGGCGGGTAGAATTGGAAGGTAGGTATCAGCACGCTGTCCACATTGAATATGTGTCCATCGTACACGAGCCACCTGAACCACAGAAAGCAGAGCCAGACCATCTCCGCTGAGAGTAAGTCTGACCCTACATAGAGTATCTGTTTCTGCCTATGTGTCATGCCATAAGGCTATTTTCGGATTATCTCCACTTCGTTGTGAACACCCAGTTTTATGATACTACTCGGCTTCTTCTCTTCCTCATCATCTCTACGGAATCGGCACACATAGTCGGCAGCCGATAGCACGGCTTCGCTTATCTGGCGGTAGTTCTTTGCCGTCGCCTCGCCACTGATGTTCGCCGAGGTCGATACGATAGGCTTATGCAGCCGCTCGCAGAGTGCTTTCGAGAACGGCTCTTGTGTGATGCGAATCCCCACACTCCCGTCTTCGGCAATCAGGTTCTTCGCCAAGTTCTTTGCACCCGGATAGATAATGGTCAGCGGTCGCTGTCCTTCTGCCGTATCGAGCAAATCCCACGCAACGGTCGGAATCTCCTCTACATAGCCTTGCAGTTTGCCCACCGCATCGAGCAACACCAGCATCGATTTCGTGTCAGCGCGGTGTTTGAGTGCATACACCTTTGCCACCGCCTCCTCGTTGGTGGCATCGCACCCGATGCCCCACACCGTGTCGGTAGGATACACTATCACACCGCCAGCCTGCAGCACGCGTACTGCTTCATCCAAATCTGCTTTATCGTACCTCACTTGCTAATTTCGAATTATAATTTAGGAATTAGGAATAATTAGCCGTAGCGTCTCTAAACCAATCGACAGTTATCTACCTGTCGACGATTATCTACCTATCGGCAGCTATCGCTTGTACTCTTCCCACTTCGTGTTTCGCATATCGCCGCTCTTGAGGAACTCCTCGTGCATGGCGAGTGCGCAACTCAACACATGCGGCGTGTGCGCCGTCTTCGCCATTGCCAAATACTCGTTGAGCATTGGGCGATATTGCGGATCTACACAGTTGTCGATAATCGTGTGCGCACGCTGAATCGGACTCTTGCCACGCAAGTCGGCGATACCATGCTCTGTGATGATCACTTTCACACTATGCTCGCTATGGTCGAGGTGGCTCACCATTGGTACAAACGCTGAAATACAGCCGCCCTTGGCCGTCGATGGCGTAGTATAGATACTGATATAGGCGTTGCGGGTAAAGTCGCCCGAGCCGCCGATACCGTTCATCATCTTGGTGCCGCACACATGCGTCGAGTTGATATTGCCGTAGATGTCCGCCTCAAGCGCCGTATTGATGGTAATCAAGCCCATGCGGCGTGCCACCTCCGGATTGTTGCTGATCTCTTGCGGACGAAGCACAATCTTATCACGGAAGAAGTCGATATGATCGATGATGTCTTGCAACTTGTCTGCACCTACCGTCAGCGAGCAGCCACTGGCGAACTTAACACGCCCCTCTTTCATCAAGCCTACCACCGAGTCTTGAATCACCTCGGTATACA
Source organism: bacterium (assembly GCA_963591775.1). GTDB lineage: Bacteria > Bacteroidota > Bacteroidia > Bacteroidales > Paludibacteraceae > Colicola. Next base: position 99,130 of record CAVATM010000002.1, on the reverse strand, counting down.
TCTCGAATGCGGGAATGTGCTTGTTCTCACCCAGTGCGCCCAACACCGCATTGGCGATGTTGCCCACACCCGACTGAATCGGCAAGAACGACTGCGGAATACGCCCCTCGCGCATCTCGGTCTCGAGGAACAATGCCACATTGGCACCAATCCGTGCCGTTGTGTCGTCCAGCGGCGAGAACTTGCCCACCTCGTTCGGACGGTTCGTGCGTACCACTGCCACTATCTTGGCAGGATCCACCTTGATATGGTCTTTGCCGATACGGTCAGACGGCTTGTAGATAGGTATCTCGCGGCGAGCGGGCGGGTCGAGCGGCTCATAGAGGTCGTGCAAGCCCCGCATGGTGGCAGGCATTGCCTCATTGAGTTCGACGATAATCTTCGGTGCCAGTTCGCAGAAAGTCAGCATATTGCCCACGCCGGCAGTCGGCACTATAACGCCCTTTTCGTCCACATAGCAAGCCTCAATAATCGCAAAGTCGGGCTTGCGCAAGAAGCCGTAGCGCAAGTCTTGTGCCAATTCGCTCAGGTGCATATCGAAATAGTGTGCGCCCTGTGCGTTGAGTTCGGCACGCAGGTCTTTGTTGCCTTGGTAGGGTGTACGGAAATCGATGGCGTGCGCACGAGCAAGTGCGCCGTCGCAACTATCGCCCGTCGAAGCGCCCGTATATACGCCTATCTTATAAGGTTTGCCCTCAGCGTGCAGAGCCTCAGCACGATGTGCAATAGCCGTCGGAACATCTTTCGGAGCACCGGCAGGCGTAAATCCGCCCATGCCTACAGCGGCTCCATTGGGTACGAGTAATGCAGCCTCTTCGGCTGTCATAAAAGGAAGTGCCATGATATTATGTGTTTTTATGTGTCGTTATTAATTCGTCGTATGGTGTATGGGGTGTCCCAAAATAGGAGGCTATACCCAAATCGATACACCTTGCCAAGATCATATCGCCTGCAAAGGTAAACATTTTTCCGCACACCACCAAATCTGTTGATAGGTTGAGAGAATAGAGAGCCAATAGGATAACAATACAAGAAAAGGAAAGAATAGGCGAGAATGTAAAATAGCGTGCAGCGGAAGGTGGATGGTTGATAGCACCTGCTTCAACTCCTCACCTGCCGCTGCACGCTACTCGAAACGAGACCGGCGCTGCGCTCCACCGAAAACCAGATTGCCACGGCTATCCACCGGAAGCGGAACCACCGTGGCAATCCACCGGAAATCCAAAAGCGCTACAATTTGGCGTACTCCTGCGCAATGACATAGCCACGAAGCGTTTGGTAACGGGACTGCTTCTTGAACGCCACTTCGTACTGCGCACGCTGCGTGGGGTCGGCAAGCGCCGTCACGGATGCCGCCACCGCATTCTTGAATTTCGTCCTTGCTGCCTGTTCGTTCTCAGAACAAGCCGACGTACGAGGGTTACATACTTGCGAGGTATAGGCCGTGTGGCGTACCTGCTTGAAAATAATTTTGGCGTGCTTGCACACCTTGCCCCGAATAGACAGGAACGGGGCTTCGAGAGTGATCTTACTCATACCGGGTAATTTTAAGTTTGTAATATAATGGGGTATATGTCGCAAACAAGGTGTCCGGAAAAGACGGTGCAAAAGTAGTGGGTTCGCACAATACGGTGAGTGGGTTGGATCGGTTCTGAGCAGATATGACACGATATGATTAGATTTGACCTATTTGGATGTGCTTTGAAGGGTACAAAAAAGGGAAAGGAGTGCTGGAATGGCACCTTATATATTAAAAGCTATAAAAAATCTTGTCCGTTTTGGATGCGCTTCTAACCCATAGGTGACTCGTAACTGACTCGTAGGTGACCCGTGTTTGAGAGAAGCGGGCAAAAGATATGTATTTTAACAAACTATGGACAGCAGGGAGAGATAGATGTTTCGGGCTAATAGACATTTCTTGTACCTAAAAACGGAGCGATAGGGGGAGTAATAGAATTACAGGGAGGAAACGCTTTATCAGTGAGGGCAGGCTTGGCTTTATGGAATGGGGTAGCTATAAACGAGCAGGCCGGAATGTCCGATTGGACACTCCGGCCTGATTATTCTCCGATATGGAAAAGAAGAGAGGGTACTACATTCCGATTTGGGGGCGGATGCTGTCTAAGGTATGGTTGTGATACCATGGATCGTCGGCTTCCTTCAACAGTTGAGCCATCTCGTGCAATAGTTGCTCGACTACTTCTTTATGCTCGGCAACGGACAAATTGTGCGTTTGATACGGGTCTTTCTCGTTGTCAAAGAACAGCACCTCTTTCACCTTACCCTTCTTGTTAATCGTGAAACTGAGCGTGTAGCGCTCGCCAACTACCCCACGACAACGGGCAAAATAACTCGTCACATTGCCGTTGGCGTCTTTGTCGCCATCCACATTCTGCAAATAGAGTATTGCCTTGGGTGCGTCGTGGCTCCCCCGAACCATGCGCTTCTGCGGGTTACGGCCTGCCCAGTTGTAGCCGGGAAGGGAATCGGGCAACATCTTTTCCAACCCTGCCAGACCTACCACCGTGGGCATGATATCGATGGCGGATAACATATTATCCGACACAGCCGGAGTAAGGCGCTTGGGGTAACGCACGATAAATGGGATGTTCATCGACTCGGTATAGACGGTGTTCTTTGGGTCGCGCACATGGCTGCACATGGTCTCACCATGGTCGCTGGCAAAGATGACAATGGTGTTTTCTGCCAGCCCAAGCGAGTCTAAGGCTGCCAAAATGCGGCCGAACTCTCGGTCCACGCCCGTGACATTGGCAAAATAGTATGGGGCAGACGGCATTTTGTCGGCAAGAGCGGGGTTCAGATTCGGGCGCACAAGCAGCGAATCGAGCGGGATGTCCTTATAGAGGTTGTAGTCCTCCTCCATACAGTCGTTGAGGGTGCGGTAGGGACTATGCGGCGGATTCATGCCCACCATCACAAAGAACGGCTCGGCATCGTTGGCGTGTGCCTGCAAATACTCGATGGCCTTGTCCGCCTCGTGCCTGGGCGAAAACTCGTGAGGCTCGTGGTAGTTGCCGTCGGTGTCCCAATAGTGGGGATTCTTATGCTCGTCGAAGGTGCCGTAACTATACCAATAGTCGAACCCGTGTCGCTTCTCTCGGGGCGTATAAGCATCCCAACAAGGAGTGTCATTATTGACAAATTCACCGGGTTGTTGCGGGTTGTTGCGGGTCGGGAAATTGGCATGCAGTTTGCCGATATAGGCGCACTGATAGCCTGCGTTGTGGAAAACATCGCTCATGCAGCAAAGGTCGTCCCGCAAGTCGGAAATGGGGCGGGTGGCATTGCAGTTGAGCGATACCCCACTCTTATTGGGATAAAGACCCGTGAGCAGCATACCACGGTGGGCACTGCTGATAGGGCAGTTGCTCAGCGCACGACTGAAGACCACAGACTGGGTGGCAAAACGGTCCAAGTTCGGGGTATGTACGGGATCGCCCAGCCAACCGACATGCTGCCGATAGACGCTGTCGCGCCAAAATCCCATGGCAGAATTGCGGAATTGGTCGGGGAAAACATATAGTACATTAGGGTGCTTGCGGGCAGTATGCGTCCCCTTTTTGGGCGCAGCGCAAACCATACTTGCCACCGACGAGAGCAGCATAAGACCGCTCGTGGCGATGTATCTTACTGAATAGTGATGGTGTATTTTGGGCATAGCGATGTATGTTTTTGTTGTAATGTGATACGGGTTATTTTGTCGCCCCACATTTTGGTCATACGGGGGTCGGTTAATTCGATGGATTCGATGGAAACCGTGTCTTCACGGTCGTGGCGGATGGTATAGGTTTTGCCCTGACTCTCGACCTGTATCGTGCCGGCGTCCGTCCGGGTCGCCTCGCCCCACACCATGAGATGCTCGACGACAGGGGTCGCGGGAAGGCTCTCGAATTGCCCATCGTTGGTGATCTTCAGCCCCTTGGCGGTCAATTCGTATGTACGAAGCCATTGGCGTACGCCTGCCTCACGGGGATAGGCGGTGGCAATGTCGAAGGACACACGATAGCGTTTCGGATTGGTTTGGGCTGAGGCGGCGCGGTAGTTTCGCCCCTCTTTCTGGTCGTAGCCATTCAAAACGGGAAGGTTGTGAAATCCCGATTGCATCGACCATATCTGATAGCGTTCATCGCTAAACGTCTGCTTGGTATAAGTGCCCACACCGGCGTCAATCAGGATGGGCTGCTGGTCTTTGTAAAGCAGGCAGGTGCCTATGTCGTTGTGGTTGTGGCTCTCGTTGTTATGCCCTCCCTTGGCGGCAAGCAACCAGCCGCCACGACGATAGATGCAGACCTCGGTTTCGGGATACCAGGTATAGGCCTGCTCCGACAATCGACCCGGCTGCGCCATAATTTCAGGGTTGACTTTCAACCCCTCCAACGAGCGATACAAGTCCGTCCCGCCCGTGATGATACGCTTGCGCCGGTGCGCCAACAGGGAGGCAAGTTGCTGCATATCTTGGCTTCCGACAGTCACGCCATAGCGGTAGAGCAACGTGGATATATTATCATCGAAACGGGCGGTGGCATCGGCAAAATTGACCACCCAACCGTTGCCGATATACGCACGCACAAAATACTCGCCCTGCGCACGCACCTGTGCATTGTCGAAGAGCGAGACATGGCCGCCGGTGATCTTATACAGCACGCTCAGATAGTCGTACAGTTTGCCTGCTGCATGCCCCCAATAACTGGGGCCTTCCTCGCAGGCTCCGTCGGACTTGGTATAGTTGAGGAATTGATCGACACTGCGCATGCTCTGCCATACACATTGGTTCACGAGGCTGTCGTTATCCTCGGTGAGCAACACCACTTGCAGGACATTGCAGTTGCACCACGGATTCCAATTATTGACGATTTCATCGGGTTTTCGGTTCAGTGCAAGCCACCATTCGTTTTGCCGCCTGAGATAGGGAGCAGTGATACGATTGTGCAATTCCTCACGCAGGCGCCGGGAGATGACGGGATTAACCTTGTCCATCTCGGCGTGCAGAAAATAGTAGGTCCATGCCAAAAAGGCACCCACCTCGCCGCTGCCAAGGTCGATGATTTGGTCGGTATGATTGGGGAAGTTTCGCCCATCGTCCTGACGGTGCAGATGGGCGGAAAGCACCCACGAAGTGCGCTCACACTCCATCCATACACCGTTGATAATCTGGTCGATAAAACGACCTTCGCCTTCTGCCAACTCGGCAAGGACAAGGTCGCTGAGCGCATTGTTGTTGGCCGTCTGCTTGGACTGCATGGCTTGACGATCGCCCGTGCGCTCGTAGGTGAGATAGTCGGTGGCGACATTCATTTGCCACTGATAGTCGAGCCGTTTTTCGCCTCGGCTGATAAGCCACTGCTTGTTGTCGCCCGTGAGGCTGTCCCATCCGGCTCGGTCGGTATAAGCGGGATAATCGACCCATTTTTGGTCGCGCACTATCCATTGGCGCACTTTATCTTCGGGGTAGGTTCGGGAAAGCAGGTCTTTCGGTCGGGATTGGGAGGTCGCTTGAGTTTCCTTGGATGAAGCCTCCTTGGACGAGATAGGTTCGGCAGATTGCGAAGTCGGGGCGGCAAAGAGTGTTTGTGACAACAAGCACCCGAACAGTAGTATAAAAAAGGTGTGTTTCATGGTGTATTTCAGTAGGTTTCGATTGTCTGTGCAAAGGTACTGCTTTTGCGCCTATATTGCAAGTAATCCCCGTCAGTAGGCACAAAGAATTGGTTCTACTTTTGTACCGATAGGGTATAAAATCGTACACTATATGTTTTATAGCATGGAATTGACTTATAAAGGTTTGCGCAATCGCACAAAAAAATATACCTTTGCAAGCAAAGTGAAAGGGTGGAAAAATTGAGCCGTTTGGGTGGTATTTTTTGCCGATTGAGCCGTTTCGGTATCTCGTCTCTCTGCTCATGTTCCCCTTTTTTCCCGATATACATGCAAACAAACCATAGAACACAAAAAAACACCTTGATAAAATGAAAAACAATCTATCTTCTCAGATTTCTCTCTCAAGAGTATCTCCTAAGTTGTATCAGACCGATGATGTGATTGAGCTGAGCCGTATCAGCCGTATGGAGAAGTTGCCCACTACCATATTCGAATCGGCCAAACAAGGGGCAGTAGAGGTGGCGCATACGATTGCCGACCGCATCAGAAAGCGTCAGACAGAGGGCGAGAAATTTGTGCTGTCGCTGGTCTGCGGACGCAGCATGACAGATATTTTTGCCGAACTGGTGCGCATGCACAACGAGGAAGAACTCTCGTTCCGCAATGTGGTGCTATTCAATATGTTTGAATACTACCCGCTGCAGAGTGCAACGCAAGGCTGCTACGGTCAGTTGCGGGAACAACTGATAGACCATGTGGACATTCGCCCCGAAAACATCTACACCTTTGACGGAACAATGGATCGCCGTGATTTGATACCGATGATGGCTCGCTGCGAACGCAAAATACAGGAACTGGGCGGTATTGACTTCCAACTGCTCGGCATTGGCCGCAGCGGCAATATCGGATTCAACGAGCCGGGTACATCGATGTCGAGCATTACACGACTGGTGGTGCTGGACAGCATCTCGAAAGACGAGGCAAAGAGCCTGTTCGGCACGCTGGAACAAGTGCCGCCAAGCGCTATCACGATGGGTATCGGAACGATTCTGCGTGCCAAAGAGATCGTACTTGTGGCATGGGGCGAACATAAATCGAACTGCATCCGTGCCGCTGTGGAGGACGAACTCAACACGGCTTGCCCTGCATCGGCATTGCAACTACATTCGGCTGCCCGTGTCATCTGCGACCTGAGTGCAGCCACCCAACTGACCCGTATCCATCACCCATGGCTGGTGACTTCGTGCGAATGGGATAACCAACTGACCCGCCGCGCCATCGTTTGGCTCTGCCAACAGACGGGCAAGCCGATTCTGAAACTGACCAATCGGGACTACAACGACTACGGACTGAGCGAACTGATAACGATTCACGGTTCAGCATACAATTGCAACATAAAGATATTCAACGACTTGCAACACACTATCACGGGCTGGCCGGGTGGCAAACCCAACGCCGACGACACCGACCGTCCTGAGCGTGCCGTGCCGTACCCAAAAGATATTCTGATATTCTCGCCGCACCCCGATGACGATGTGATTTCGATGGGTGGCACATTTGCCCGCCTAATCAAGCAGGGGCATAATGTGCATATCGCCTACGAGACAAGCGGATGCATTGCCGTATGCGACGACGAGGTGGTACGGTTTATGGATTTCATCCGTGGCTTCCAACAGTTGCACCCCATGCGGGAACAACTCATCGAGCAGAAGTATCAAGAATACACCCATTTCTTGCAAGACGAGAAGACGGGCGACCAAGACACGCGAGAGATACTCGACCTGAAGGCACTGATCCGTCGCGGCGAGGCAACGGCTGCGTGCCGCCATATGGGGCTGCCCACCGACCATATTCACTTCCTCAACTTGCCGTTCTACGAGACTGGCACGATAAAGAAAGGCGACCTGAGCCAACGGGATGTGGATATTGTGAAAGACTTGCTCATAAAAATTCACCCGCACGAGATGTTTGTGGCAGGCGATCTCGCTGACCCGCACGGTACGCACAAGGTGTGCCTCGATGCAGTATTGGCAGCAATCGACGAACTGAAAGACACCGAACCGTGGCTGCGTGAATGCCGTATCTGGATGTATCGCGGCGCATGGATGGAATGGGAAGTGGATCTGATAGAGATGGCCGTGCCGATGTCGCCGGAGGAGTTGCGATTCAAGCGTAACACCATCCTCAAACACCAATCACAGATGGAGTCGGCTCCGTTCTTGGGCAACGACGAGCGTCTGTTCTGGCAGCGTGCCGAAGACCGCAACCACGCCACGGCGGAACTCTATGCACAGTTGGGACTCGCCAACTACGAGGCTATAGAGGCGTTTGTGCAATATCATATTCCTGAGAATTAAACGACACAATGAACAAAAGGAGCGTCTTCCGACAGGGAGAACCGCTCCTTTTGGCATTTTTCTTGTGGCTTGATTTTCAGTATCTAATACCTAATTATTCCGTTTCCTGTTTCTCGAATGGGGGACGGACAAAAACACATTAATTTATTATTCTTTTTGAGAGGATTTCTGTTATGAATCACATCCTATCACAGTTCGCCATCCCCAACGAGGTGGGCGAGCCTCAGCCGCTCAAAATCGGATTTATCAACGACAGTTTTATTGTTCCTGCCAAGAAGCAAGGCGAGACATCGTACTTTCTGCAACGCATCAACCATCACATTTTTGAAAATGTGGAAGGTCTGCAGCAGAACATTGCCCGTGTGACCGACCACATCCGCCAAAAACTCGTGGGCGCCGGCGAGACAGACATAGACCGCAAAGTATTGCGCCTGATTCCCGCCAAAGACGGGAAACTATACTACAAGACCCCGGAAGGCGACTACTGGCGCGTGTATGTGCGCATAGAAAACGCCACCTCGCAAGAGAAAGTGACCCCCGAATCGGCAGAGTTGGCAGGGCGCGCCTTCGGGCGATTCCAGTGTCAGCTGTCCGACCTCCCGTTCTCGGAACTATGCGAGTCGATTCCGAATTTCCACAACATGGAGTTCCGCTTGCAACAACTGCACGAAGCCGTGGCCGCCGACAAGGCAGGGAGATTGGCCTCGGTACGCGACCTGCTCGACAGCATAGAGCAGTATGCCGGCGAGATGTGCTACGCGGAGCGTTTGTTCAGAGAAGGGAAACTGCCCAAACATATCAACCACTGCGACACGAAAGTGAACAATATGTTGTTTGATACGGACGGGAATCCGCTCTGTATCGTGGATCTCGACACAGTGATGCCCGGCTTTGTGCTGAGCGATTTTGGCGATTTTATGCGCACCGCTGCCAACACGGGCGCTGAAGACGACCAAAACTTGGACAACATACATGTCGATATGGCCATATTCGAGGCCTATACGCGCGGCTATCTGAGCGAGGCGACTTTCTTGACGGATGTGGAGCGGGAACTGCTGCCATTCGGCTGCCGTCTGCTGAGCTATATGCAGGCCGTGCGGTTCTTTACGGACTACCTGAACGGCGACACCTACTACAAAATTCTCTATCCGGAACATAACCTTGTGCGCACGCGTGCCCAGTTCCGCTTGTTCGAGGAGCAATCGCGCCTCTCGGAGCAGATGCTTGCCGTCGTTGCCCGCTACACCAAATAGGTAGCACCTATTTTTGCTAATTCTCTGATTTATTGACTTAATACACTGTTCACTATGGTTATTCACAATTCATTTCGTCAAATTGTACAAGGCAAGCCCGTTCGACTCTATACGATTTACGGGCGAGGTATTCAGATGCACATCACCAATTACGGTGCAAAAATTGTCAGTTGGATTGTCGCCGACAAAGAAGGGAACAAGCGAGATATCGTATTGGGATTCCCCACGCTGGATGAGTGGCTGAAACAAGAGGTATATTTCAACGGTATCAACGGACGCTGCGCAGGGCGTATATCGAATGCACGCTTCACGCTCGACGGCAACGAATACAACCTGACACCCAACGCTGCCCCGAACTCGTTGCACGGAGGGGCACACGGATTTAACGATAAGGTGTGGGATGTAGCGGGACAGGATATTCACAGCCTGCGCCTGCATTACCGCTCGGTGGACGGCGAGGAAGGCTATCCCGGCACGGTGGATGTGTATGTGACCTACTCGCTCTCGCGCGACCAAGCACTGCACATAGACTACGAGGCACGCACCGATAAGGCAACCATTATCAACCTGACCAACCATGCCTATTTCAACCTGGCAGGAGAGGGAAACGGGACGATTTATGACCACACACTGCAGGTGTTTGCCGATGAATACATCCCCTACGACGAGAATACCGCTCCTACGGGCGAGATACTTCCTGTGGAGGGAACGATGATGGATTTTCGTCAGCCGGTGCGCATAGGCGACCGCATAAACGACCCGTTCTTTGCGCCCTATCGGGGCATAGACAACGGATGGGCACTGCCCGGCTGGAACGACGAACGTCGCTCACGCCTCGTGCGCAAGGCAGCGGAGGTAACCGGCGGCGGGCTGCGCATGGAAGTGTTGACCAACTGCCCGTGCATGCAGGTATATACGGGCAACTACATCGAACTGCACGCCGGCAAGACGGGCGAGGTATATGATGTGCACTCGGCTATCTGCCTGGAGGCGGAGGAGTTCCCGGACGCTATCAATCACCCTACATTTCCTTCGGTAGTCCTTCGGCCTTACATCCCGTATCGGCGAGAAACGATCTATCGGTTTGTGTAAAATCGCACAGATTTCGACACATAACGGTACAACAGAAATATATCGGTTAAATAAAAACGCTGCACGCCTTCAGTTGATAGGTGTGCAGCGTTTTTATTGGGTCAGAGAGACTGCGTTTGTGTCTGGTATGTAGAGCGTTTATTATATCAGCAGAAGCAGAAAGGAATTGCTCATGACAGAATGAAGAGAAGGTGTATTGGACTGCTTCAAGCAGCAAGAGTGGATTTTTTGCGTCGATTTTGTAGAAAAAAAAGGCAGTTGTTGGATATGTAGGCAAAAAATGCTATCTTTGCGCTCGTATTATGCGTATAAGCACTCCAATATCCATGAAAAAACAATTCCATAGCGCATTTCGCAGCGCATTACCCCTCGCTCTGATAGGGATAATGGCTCTCTGCCATACACAATCGGCGTTTGCCTACAAGCGTCCCGCCACTGTAAAACACCTGCTCGGACTATATGTCGAGGGCGGGGAATGGTCACTGCTGCCCTACGACAGCAAACTGAACTCCAGCATGGGTGCTGCAGGCGAAATTGGCTTCGCCTACGACCTGCAAGTGGGACATTTCATTATGAACACCGGTGTGGGCGTGAATTACGGTGCGACCTATTTCGGTGTAGACGACTGGAACACCACCCTGGCCGACCAAACCGACACGGAGGGCGACACCTTTGACTACATCTACAAACTGCATGCGCGGCAAGATTCCTACTCAAATCTGGCAGTGCAAATTCCGCTGCTGTTTGGCGGACAATACAAGCGATTCTATGCGCTGGCAGGTGTCAAATTCACCTACAACGCCATGACACGCACCTCTACCGTGGCCGACCTGACGACAGTAGGGCGATACTACGGGATTGACGCATCGGGACATAAGACAACCATGTTCGACGACTTCACCAACATGCCGGAATATCAATTCTACGACAACTACTCGCTGCAACAGAAAGCAAAAAGCAAATTCAATGTAGATCTAGATGTATCGTTCGAGATTGGCGCACGACTCGGATTCCTGACCGACGCCACCGGCTACGATGTACCCAAGAGCCGCACGCAATATCGGCTGGCTCTATTCGCTGACTACGGATTGTTTGACTTGCACAACGCTGCCGATAACTCGCTGATAACCACGCCTACAGCCTACAACGCAAACGATATGCTGACGGGGATACAGACCAACGACATACTCTCCACAACCAAAGCGGCCGGGTCGGTGAAGAATCTGTTTATCGGTGTGAAATTTACGATCCTATTCGAACTGCCACAAAGCGGCACCTGCCTGATATGCCGCGACGGCTACCGCGGCTCAGCCCACCATAGAAAAGGCGGAGGAAAGATAGAGTTGTAGTTGCTCCTCGGTGATGGACTCGATCATCTCACCGCGAGCCACCGAAATTTTACCCGTCTCCTCGGACACCACGATAGCCGTGGCATCGGTCTTCTCGGTAAGCCCCAACGCAGCACGGTGGCGCAAACCATAGTGCAGGGGGATGTTCTGATTCTTGGACACGGGAAGAATGCAGGCGGCACTATTCAAACGGCCGTCTTTCAGTATCAAAGCCCCATCGTGAAGCGGGGTGTTCTTGAAGAATATATTCTCTATAAGACGAGCCGACACACGAGCATCCAAACGCTCGCCTGTATCGATGTATTCGGTCAAATCCTGCTTGCCTGCCAACACAATAAGCGCACCGGTCTTGCTCTGCGACAAATGCTTGCACGCCGTCGTAATCTGACGGATTCGTTCGTCGGCACTATTCTCCCGCTCCTGCCGTGTGAGCAAGTGGAATGTACTGAAACGAGCACCCACACGATAGAAAAAGGCGCGTATCTCCTCCTGAAAGATAACGATGAGGGCTACCGCACCCACGCTGATGATTCGGTCGAATATGGCACCGGTAAGGTCGAGCTGCAGCACAAAACTGACTAAAAACCATACTGCTACGAAGGCTAAGATGCCCCAAAACAAGTTGCCGGCACCGGAACGGCGCAGCAAACGAAATGTCTCATACAAAAGGACCGCCACCAACAAGATATCTATGGCGTCCTTAAATCCAAATTCAAATGCCATTAGGATGGGTATTTTACCTCATTAACGATTCTTTGATTCTATAGATCCTATTCTATAGATTTGTTCTAGTATCTACTAGTCTATTTTGGTATTCTAGTCTATTGATCCTTGCTACTTTCGGTATTTCTCTACATTCATATATATAGCAACCGCCTCAGCGGCGGGGCGCACATCGTGCACACGAAGGATTGCTGCCCCCTCGGACAAGGCGACTATATTGGCAGCCGTAGTAGCATTCTGGGCAGACTCTTGGTCTATCCCCAGCGCACGATAGAGCATCGACTTGCGAGAGAGACCCGCCAACAGGGGCTTGTCCAGCACTTGCAGTTCGTGCATACGGGACAACAACTCGTAATTCTGCTCCATGGTCTTGGAGAAGCCAAAGCCCGGGTCTATGATGATATCACGCACCCCCTTGCGTTGCAGGGTGTCGATACGCTCGGCAAAGTAGGATAGCAAGGCGGCCATAAGGTCGGGGTAGTCGGTATGCTGCTGCATGGTTTGGGGCGTACCACACATGTGCATGAGTATGTAAGGCACTCCTAAGGCAGCAACCGTATCGAACATGGCGGAATCTAATGCGCCACCAGAGATGTCGTTGATGATATGCACGCCGGCACACTCGACCGCACGGCGGGCAACCTCGGCTCGGAAAGTGTCAACCGATAGAGTTGCTTCGGGGTAGGTTCGGGAAATCGCCGTCGCAGCCATCTCTACGCGACGCCATTCTTCCTCCTCACTCACCTCCGGCGCACCCGGCCGTGTGGAATAGCCCCCAATATCCAAAATATCGGCTCCCTCCGACAACGCACGCTCCGCCGCACGAAGCACCATCGACTCGTCGGTGAGGCGAGTGGATGGCACAAAACTATCGGGCGTGGCATTGAGTATCGCCATGACCAAAGGTCGCTCCCACGAACGGAGATGACCCGCTATATTCAACTCTAATTTTTGCATGGATACAAAATGGATACTGTACAAAGGTACAAAAAATGCGCCGAAAAGTCGTATAAAACAAGGAAAGTGTGTATATATTTTTTCGATTTTTGTGCAAATAGCACTTTTTTTTCGTTTTTGGGGCGTTTTTGTTGGCAGAAACGACTTTTTTTTGTAACTTTGCGGGCTGAAATCGGAGTGTGCCAAACAGAAGGGCAGATGATAAGATACGGACGAATACAGATGTAGGCAATATCGAAACGCACCGGCCGATGAATAAATACACAATCCGGCAAGACAAAAGCCGACACAGTTTGGTGAAGCAAGAACCGATTGGCAGAGCAAGAGCCGACACGGTTGGATAAAACAAGAACCGATACGGATGGGGACAAAACCCAACCGACCCATAATATAGAAATAAACCCATTCAGATATGAATAAAGCAATTAAGAGTCTGTTGTTAGCTTCGGTAGTAGTGCTGGGAGCCTGCAACTCGCGAGAGTTGAACACCAAAGTATCCAACACCACCGGTTGGAACTACTACGACGTGGAGACAACCAATTTTGAGGCACAAGAGGGAGTAGGGAACGTCAATCCTACCGGAATGGTCGCCATCCAAGGTGGTACATTCACGATAGGTGAAACCGACGAATTCCTGACCGCCCCGCGTAATAATGCCAATCGGGCACTGACCGTAAGTTCGTTCTACATGGACAAATATGAGGTGACCAACCTGAACTGGAACGAATACCTGCACTGGCTCGAGATAGTGTACGGCGCAACCGCTCCGGAACTGATTGAGCGCGCACGCCCCGACCACACCGTATGGCGTGAGGACTTGGCCTACAACGACCCTTACGAGGATAACTATTTCACACACCCCGCGTTCTCGTTCTACCCCGTAGTGGGCGTGACATGGGAACAAGCCATGGCATACTGCCAATGGCGTACAGACCGTGTCAATGAGTTGGCGCTGGTGAAGGTAGGTGCAATTGTAGTACCTCCGTTCGCTGACCTGCAGCCGACCGACGACGAGGCCTACAAAGACGAATGGGAGACCGCAACGGGCTACGAAATGGACTCGTACGAAGAGGAGAGTCCCGAAGACCCCGAACAGACCATCACCATGTATCGTCCATCGTACGAATACATCCGTGACAAGTTCGTATTCAACACAGACAAATACCTGCTGGACGATACCTACAACCCGGATTTTGGCCGGAAACCCCGCTACGACTCGTACGGTGTAGAGCGCAAAGTGAACCTCGCCGACGGCATATTCGTGACCGGATACCGTCTGCCGACAGAGGCTGAATGGGAATTTGCCGCTTACGCACCTATCGCAGGCGAAGACGGACTGACCATAGAAGGCAAGATCTACCCATGGTCAGGCTACCACCCACGCGACCTGAGCAAGAAAAACGCCGGACAGATGCAAGCCAACTTTGTGCGTGGACGAGGCGACATGATGGGTGTCAGTGGTGCGCTGAACGACCGTTATGTAATCACCGCTCCGGTAGATGCATTTGCGCCGAACGATTTCGGACTGTACAACATGGCCGGCAACGTGAACGAATGGGTGCTGGATGTATATCGTGAGACCAGCTATCAAGAGATGTCGGAATACAACTCGTTCCGTGGTAATATCTACACCACACCAGTGCTCGACGAGAACGGGAAATACCAAATTGACTCGCTGGGCTGCATAAAGATGACCTACCGCGGCTCGGATGACCTCCGCAATGTGAAAGATGGCGATTTCGCTTCGCTCATCAACACCGACTACCCGCTGGACACCGTGGGCGTAGAGAACCTGAGCGAGGTGAAGACCGACCCAACCGACATCCTCGCACCGCGCATCACAAAGAACACGCGCGTGTACAAAGGTGGCTCGTGGGCTGACCGCATCTACTGGCTCAACCCCTCTACCCGTCGCTATCTGGACCAAGACAAGTGCTCGAGCAAAATTGGCTTCCGCTGCGCTATGTCAACGCTGGGCGACCAGATTCCGGGCACACCGCGTAAGTAAAAACAACTAAGCGCCGCTTCATCTGAAAAGATGTAGCGGCGCTCTGCTATACGAAAACAAACCGAAAAAAATATACCCTTTATGAACAATCCAACCAATCTGCGCTACACCAGCGACCACGAATGGATCCGTGTAGAAGGCCAAGAGGCTTATGTAGGCATTACCGACTACGCACAATCGGAATTAGGCGAAATAGTATTTGTGGATGTACCCACCGTAGGGGAAGTCGTTGCAAAAGACGAGACTTTCGGCTCGATTGAGGCCGTGAAGACCGTTTCTGACCTGAATATCCCCGTAACCGGCGAAGTGCTGGAATTCAACGAGACACTGAACGACCACCCCGAATTGGTCAATAACGACCCGTACGGCGAGGGCTGGATTGTGAAAATCGCCATCAAAGAGGCAGCTGAGCTGGACACCCTGCTCGACGCTGCCGGATACGAGGCTACAATTGGATAAACGATTGGTTTTTATTAACTTAACAACTGACTTTGACGACCACGAATAATAGGCAGGCGTTACAGGTTGTTAGGTATTTATAGAGGAGAGGGTAAGATTTAGTTATGCCTCTTCTAATAACAAAAAGGTTTCACTCTAAGGAGCGAAACCTTTTTGTTGTGTGTGTTATCTATTCCGCAAGCGGCAAGAAAAAGAAAATAACAGGGGAATAAACTACATTTTTCATCTAATTTCACCACTAGTATAGGAGTTCCCTATTTTTTGAATAACTACGCGAGGTGTTTCATACCGTTTCTACACGGTCATAAATGATTGAGTATCAAGGACGGACGGTGATATGGAAACACGCCTGTTGCCACTCGTATTTGACATAGATACGACCCGCACGCTGCTCGTTAAGCAACACCTGCGCCAAGACCAATTTGAGATTGTCCGGAGTCATATAATCGCCCGTGCGAGAAGTCTTCTCAAAATCGGTATAAGTAAGGTCGAATGTAGTGCCATAGCAGTGGCAGGAACGGGTGACGGAATTGATATTGCCGCTCTTCTGCAAGCGGCGCACATCATCCTCCGTACGCAACACGCTGCTGACATGAAAACGATAGTGCGGCAAGTCGTTGCGGACAAGAATATCACCAAAGCCCTCCCCTATCCGCTGCAATTCGTCCGCTGCCTTAGGCACCAGATACGGCACGGAATGGGTCAGTTCGTCCACAATGAAATAGTCGCACGAACGCACCTCGCGCAGGTGACGACGCTCGTGCTGCGCCTCGTCCCTATTCCGCAACGGAGCTGCCAGACCCAACGCCTGCGCCGCCCGAATCTGCCGCGATTGATTGTCGTTGAACTGCTGCTTATAACTGAAGGTACGCCCGGGATATGCCACCAGACAGGTGTCCGCAACAGGTTTGCCGCCATTGCCCCCACACGCAGACAACAGCGCAACCAGAGCGCACAGCAAAAGCCCTACCCATGCCTTGCGGTAATGGGTAGGGCTTGCTATTCGGTTCGACATCAAATGCTCCATTCGAAGCCGTCCTTCGTATCTTTGATAGAGAATCCCAACTCGGTCAGGCGGTTGCGAATACGGTCGCTCGTAGCCCAGTCTTTCTGGCGTTTGGCGTCCAAACGAATGCCGAGCAACAAATCGATAGCCCCTTGGAACGCAGCAGCATGGCTATTGCCCGCACCTGCTTCCTCGAAACGCAGACCGAGAATATCGACAGCGTAGGTCTTCCACACCAACTGCAGTTCGTCCAAATCGGCCTTGGAGATAGTCCCCTTGCCGTCGTACACCGTGTTGATAGCCCGCGCGGAATCAAATAGGGCAGAGATAACAATCGGCGAGTTGAGATCGTCGTCCATAGCCTCAGCACATCGCTCACGCAGGCCTGCTGTCTCGACAGTGCTCTGCTCCGATGCCGTGAGTTTCATAAGGCGGGTATATGCCTCCTGCAGGCGGACAAAGCCTTTCTCGGCGGCCTCTAATGCCTCGCTGGAGAAATCAACCGTAGAGCGGTAGTGCGCCATCAAGATAAAGAAGCGAATCGTCATGGGCGAGAACGGCTGCGAGAGAAGCGGGTGCTTACCACGGAAGAACTGCTCGAGGGTAATGAAATTGTTGTAGGACTTGCCCATCTTCTTACCCGCAATGGTAATCATGTTGTTGTGCATCCAATAATGCACCGACTCATGCCCCAACGCTGCGCACGACTGGGCTATCTCCGCCTCGTGGTGGGGGAACATCAAGTCCATGCCGCCGCCGTGGATGTCAAACTCCTCGCCGAGATATTTCGTCCCCATCGCCGAACACTCCATGTGCCAGCCCGGGAAACCCTCCGACCACGGACTCGGCCAGTGCATGATATGCTCCGGCGCTGCCTTTTTCCACAACGCAAAATCGTAACTATGCTTTTTCTCAGCCTGTCCATCGAGTTCGCGCGTCTCGGTCTTGATATCCTCCAGATTGCGCCCCGACAGTTTGCCGTACGGATAATCTTGAGCATACTTCTCCACATCCATATAGACGCTGCCGTTGCTGACATACGCGTACCCCTTGTCCAAAATCTTCTGCACAAAGGCTATCTGCTCGATGATATGGCCGCTGGCGTGCGGCTCTATCGAAGGCGGCAGTACATTGAGCAATTCCATATCGTGGTGGTAGCGGTTGGTATAGTACTGCGCTACCTCCATCGGTTCCAACTGCTCGAGACGCGCCTTCTTGGCTATCTTGTCCTCGCCCTCGTCGGCATCGTGCTCCAAATGCCCCACATCGGTGATATTACGCACATAGCGCACCTTGTAGCCAAGGTACTGCAGGTAACGGAACAAAAGGTCGAATGTAATGGCGGGGCGAGCATGCCCAAGGTGCGCATCGCCATAGACGGTCGGACCGCACACATACATCCCGACACGCCCCTCGTGGAGCGGGCGGAAATACTCTTTCTGACGGCTGAGTGTATTATAAATTTGCAACATATAGTTTTGAGTCTGATGAAACGCCCTACTTAATGTATAGCGTTCTCCATTTTAGTCCATCAAAGGCGCGGAACTATTTACCACATTTCGATGCTATGTACAGGACAAATGATACAGCAAAGAATAGAGATACGAAAAATATGATTAACTCCATAATTCTACGTGATTATAACTGATTATCCATTCATACATTAGTGGGAACCAGATTATATCTTGTTCGGGTCAAGGTTATTGCGCTCTATATCACGGAAATAGCGATAGGTGCCTACCTTCAGTTCGTCGCAAGCCGCCTCGTCGCAGACAATAATGCCGTGCTGGTGCATCTGCAGCGCCGACACCGTCCACATATGCGAAATCGGCTCCTCGATGGCATGCTGCAGGGCGCGTGCCTTGCTATGGCCGTTGACCATAATCAGCACCTCTTGCGCGTCCATTATCGTACCCACACCTACTGTCAGTGCGGTCTTAGGCACCTTGTTGACATCGTTGTCGAAGAAACGCGAGTTGGCGATAATCGTGTCAGTGGTCAGTTCCTTCTTGCGGGTGCGGCTCGCAAGCGACGAACCCGGCTCGTTGAATGCGATATGTCCGTCAGGGCCGATACCGCCCAAGAACAAATGAATGCCACCATAGTTCTTGATTTTCTGCTCATAGCGAGCGCACTCGGCTTCCAAATCTGCCGCATTGCCGTTGAGAATATTCACATTTTCCTTGCGGATATCGATGTGGCTGAAAAAGTTGTTCCACATAAAGGAGTGGTAACTCTCCGGATGATCCTCCGCCAAGCCCACATACTCGTCCATATTAAAAGTAACGACATTGCGGAACGAGACCTTGCCCGCCTCGTAGAGCGAAATTAGATGGCGGTACATGCCTAATGGCGACGAGCCAGTCGGCAGACCCAGTACAAAAGGTGTGCTCTCTTTTGGGGCAAATTCGTTGATTCGTTTGGCTACATAGTTCGCTGCCCATTGGCTGAGCTGGTCGTAGTTGGGTTCAATAATTACACGCATGGTGATTTGATTTTTAAGTTGAGAGTGTAGTGTTTCGAGAAGTTGATCGTTATTTGCTCAAGATAGCAACTATCTCCTCCTCCGACGGGTTACGGGCAATAATTGTGCCCGTAGCGTCAATAAGTATCGTGGTCGGAATAGCCCGAATGCCATAGATATCGCATGGATTGTACGGTTTCTTACGCTGGTCGCGAATCTGGGGCCATGGCAACTCCTCTTTGGCTACTGCCTGCTGCCAAGCCGCTGAAACAGAGTCGCAACTGATGCCAAGTATCTGCAGTTTGCCTGCCGGCTGTGCTGTGTAAATCTCTTTCAGCACAGGCAACAGACGACGGCATGGGCGGCACCACGATGCCCAAAAATCGACCAAGACATAGTCCGTCTTGCCGACTAGCGCACTGAGTGCCAGCGGTGTACCATCTGCCTGCAACGAGCAGACATCGATATAGGGTTGCCCCGCCGAGGTAGCCTTCTCTATGCAGTAGGTCTGATAGAGTTCTGCCAAGGTCTCCGAAGCCTTTTTCTCCTCCGACATAGCGTCGAACACCTGTGCTTTCTGGTCCGCATCGAGCATGTAGTAGATATCGAGCAGAATCGAGTCGGCATACGCATCCTTCTGGTTGGCGAAATACAAATCCAGCGCATCGGTCAGATAGGCTGTCAAAATCGAATCCGCCACCGTAGCATCCTCTGTGGCATCAAATTGTGCCTCAGCGTTTTCCGTCAGCGTCGTGTATTGTTCTTTAAGCGAAGTTTTGTTGCAGGCCACGAGCGTCACGGCAGCCAGTGCAACGAGCATTATTTTCTTCATAATCTGTCTTTTATTCTTGGGGCTTTCGCCTCTCTTGTTTTATTTAGTCAATTTTCTCCAGCACCATAGCCGAACGGGCAGGCAGATAGAGTTTGAGCCAGCCCTTGCCGTCGGCAGCGTAGAGGTCGTCGTGTTGCGTAAAATGCTCCACCGCATCGTCGTTCTGCCCAAAGCCCGCAAACTGTTTTGCGTCCGTGTCAAGCAGCACACGATATTTGCCCTCCGACGCAAGGAAACCATAGTCGGCAAACGATTTCTGCCCATTCCAGTTGAACACAAATAGCAGATTACCACGCCGATACGCCACCACTTGGTCGCCCTCGTTGTCCCACAACTTGTAGATATAGGGCAGGTGCGTGCCGTTCTCGTCCTTCACTTGCGTCAGTTTCTTTCGGAGCAGGTGAATCATCTCCTCGTCAAAGCGGTTGAGGTCGGCATAGTAGAAATTCGGGTTGTCCACCAGGCTCCACTGACGGCGGGCGTACTTGCAACTCCAGCCGTTCCCCTCGCGCGGAAAATCAATCCACTCGGGGTGTCCGAACTCGTTGCCCATAAAGTTAAGGTAGCCACCGTTGATGGTCGAAGCCGTAGCAAGGCGAATCATCTTGTGTAGCGCAATGCCTCTGTCCACCATATAGGTCGAGTGTCCATGCTCGAAATGCCAATACATATCAGCATCTATCAGTCTGAAAATGATGGTCTTATCGCCCACCAAGGCTTGGTCGTGGCTCTCGCAGTAGGAGATGGTTTTCTCGTCGTCGCGGCGGTTGGTCATCTCGTAGAGTATATGCCCGGCCTTCCAGTCCTCGTCTTTTACTTCCTTGATATATTTTATCCAGAAATCGGGAATACCCATGGCGAGCCGATAGTCGAATCCCATGCCGCCGTCCTTCTCCGGGCGAGCCAAACCGGGCATACCCGACATATCCTCCGCAATGGTAATGGCCTGTTTCTTTACCTCGTGAATCAACTTGTTGGCCAGCGTCAGATAGCAGATGGCGTCGCCGTCCTCATTGCCGTTAAAATAACTGCCGTAGCCATTGAAATCCTCACCCAAGCCGTGGCTTAGGTACATCATCGAGGTCACGCCGTCAAAGCGGAAACCGTCGAAATCGTACTCGTCGAGCCAGAACTTACAGTTCGAGAGCAGGAAGTGCAGCACCTCCGTCTTGCCGTAGTTGAAGCAGAGGCTGTCCCATGCAGGGTGCTCCCGACGCCCGCCCGTGTGGAAATACTGATAGGGTGTGCCGTCAAAGTTGCCCAGTCCCTCCAACTCGTTCTTCACGGCGTGGGAATGTACGATATCCATTATCACGACCATGCCGTGTCCGTGGATGTCGTCTATCAGGGCTTTCAGTTCCTCGGGCGTACCAAAACGGCTCGATACAGCAAAGAAATTCGACACATGGTAGCCAAACGAACCATAGTACGGGTGCTCCTGAATGGCCATTATCTGCACGCAGTTGTAGCCCAACTCGGCGATGCGGGGCAGTACATTCGTGCGGAATTCCTCGTACGACGCCACCCTCTCTTCCTCCGATGCCATACCGATATGACACTCGTAGATATATAGTCCGCCTTTGTTGACTTTCAGCGGCTTACGATGTTTCCATTCGTAGGGTTTCGGGTTCCATACCTGCGCCGAGAATACTTTGGTCGTGTCGTCTTGCACCACGCGTGTCGCATAACTCGGTATGCGCTCGCCTTGCCCGCCGTCCCACTCTACCAACAATTTGTAGAGTTGTTCGTGCTTCAGTGCCGACACCGGCAGCAGCGCTTCCCACACGCCGTTTTCTTTGGGTTGCAGGCGGTATTTCTCGTCCTTGGCCCAGCCGTTCATATCTCCCACGATATAGATAGCCGTAGCATTGGGAGCCCATTCCCGCAGTGCCCACCCTTTCGGGGTGCGATGGAGTCCAAAATAGAGGTATCCATCCGCCCAGTCCTTCAGCGGCGTACCGCCTGTCAGTTCTTTTTCTCGGCGGAGAGCATACTCATAGCGAGCCTCTATGGCTTGCTTATATGGTTGCAAATACGGATCCGAAGCCACCAATCCAAGTGTTTTCTGTTTCATCGCAGCATTCTGATTAACAGGTATAAACATAAGAAGCATAGCGGGTTAGCCTGTTCGGCTCGGTTTCCCCACACGCCCCGTAACTATATAGCGAGACCGCAGGCATAGTGTCTGCGGTCCGTCATTTCTATCGATTAGGCGTTAGCCTTGGTCTTCACAATTATCTTGCGATACTGCTTGCCCGGAGCGATACCGGGTTGGTGTGCATCGGTAGGGAAGAATACGGCAAAATGGCCTGCAGGCACCACAAATTTCGTCGTGGCCTTGTCGCCATAGAACTCCACGTCCTTGCCCTCGTCATACTCTTGCGTCACCTCTTGGCAGTCCTCCAGCGATTTCCATCCCATCGTCTCGTCGCCGGCCAGCGGGATTTGAATATCGATGTAGTCGTGGTGTGCCTCCATACGGCATTTTTCCTCTTCTTTTCCGTTGAAATCGAGGATATTCACATACAGGTCATTACCGTCCAAGTGAATTTTGCAAGCCGGAATTTCTTCCAAGTCGTTTTCCTTGAAGAACTTCATAAATTGGGCAAAGCCGGGCACACTGTCGAAATACCAATCAGCGTTTTCTAATTTGTCGAGAATCATATAATGATAATTTGGTTCATATTCGTCCGAGCGCCGTATTTCTGCGATAAACACATAGCCCGAAACCGGTGCAAAGATACGCAATAATTTGCACACTTGCAAGATATTTAGTATTTTTGCGGGCTTTTTGGAAATAACATATCGTTTTAACCGTACAATAAAGTATGAAAAAGATTATTTTATCGCTTGCAGCCATTACACTTATGACAACCGCATGCACCAAACAACAGAACACGGGCATTCGTCCCGAGAATCTGGACACCACAGCCGTTGCGCAGAACGATTTCTATCAGTTCGCCTGCGGTGGTTGGATGAAGAACAACCCGCTTACGGGTGAGTACAGCCGTTTCGGCAGTTTCGATAAGTTGGCACTCAACAATCTGGAGCAGGTCAATGGTCTTATCCAAGACATCGCTGCCAAGAAGTACACCGAAGGTACTATCGAGCAGAAAATCGGCGACATCTACAACCAGGCCATGGATACTGCCACACGCAACCAACAGGGTATCGAGCCGTTGCGCAAGACCATCGATGAAATCGAAGGAATCAACGATTGCAGCGAGTTGAGCACCCTGCTCGGCAAGTCGTTGGAGTATGGTATCTGGGGCATGTATGTCGATGCCGACGCCATGAACTCGACCATGAATATCCTCAACGAGTACCAGGGCGGCTTTGCGCTCGGCGAGAAGGAGTACTACTTCGACACCGACGAGGCTACCACCCACATCCGCGAGGAGTACCAAAAGCATGTGGCTCGCATGTTCGAGCTTTTCGGTTATGCCGATGCTGCAGACCGTGCCGCTACTGTTTTGCGCCTCGAGACCCGTCTGGCAGGGGCAGCACTCAACAATGTCGAGTTGCGTGACCCGCAGGCCAACTACAACAAGATGAGTATCGCCGACCTGCAGAATCTGGTGCCGCAAGTCGATTGGAACGCCTATTTTGCCGCCATGGATATTGCACCGGACAGCCTCAGCGTAGGTCAGGTTCGCCACTTGCAGGAGGCAGGCAAGATGCTCGCCGACGAGAGCCTTGAGGACCTCAAGACCCTGTTCTTGTGGCAGGCCATCGATGGTGCAGCAAGTTATCTGACCACCGAGATTTACGATGAGAACTTCAATTTCTATGGCAAGGTTCTGTCGGGTCGCGAGGAGCAGAGCCCGCTGTGGAAGCGTGCCGTAGGTATCGTCAATGGTACGCTGGGCGAGGCAGTCGGCCAAATGTATGTACAGAAGTATTTCCCCGAGGAGAACAAAGAGCGTATGTTGGCGCTCGTCAAGAACCTGCAGCACGCTTTGGGCGAGCGTATCGAGGCGCTTGAGTGGATGTCCGATACCACCAAGGCTCGCGCTATCGAGAAACTGAACGCCATCACCATCAAGATTGGCTACCCTGACACCTGGCGCGACTACACCGACCTGCATATCAGCGCATCCGTTCCCTATTACGAAAACCTGCAGCGTGTGTCCAAGTTTGCGCAGGACTACAGCCTCAGTTACCTTGGCAAGCCCGTAGATAAAACCAAGTGGTATATGACTCCGCAAACCGTCAATGCTTACTACAACCCGTCGAGCAACGAGATTTGCTTCCCCGCCGGTATTCTGCAATACCCGTTCTTTGATATGTCGGCAGACGATGCCTTCAACTATGGCGCTATCGGTGTCGTTATCGGCCACGAGATGACCCACGGTTTCGACGACCAAGGCTGCCAGTTCGACAAGGACGGCAACCTGAACAACTGGTGGACGGCAGAAGATAAGAAGAACTTCGACGCACGCACCAAGGTCATGGCGGACTACTTCAGCCATATCGAGGTGGCTCCGGGTGTCTTTGGCAACGGTGAGTTCACCTTGGGTGAGAACATTGCCGACCACGGAGGTCTGCAGATTGCCTTCCAGGCGTTCAAGGAGAACGAGGCTGCCAAGCCTGCTTCCGAGCGTTTGCAAACCCGTGACGGTTTCACGCCCGAGCAGCGTTTCTTCTTGGCGTATGCCAATGTATGGGCAGGAAATATCCGTCCCGAGGAGATTCTCAACCGCACCAAATCTGACCCTCACTCGCTCGGTCGTTGGCGCGTAAACGGTGCTCTGCCGCACATCGCTGCATGGTACGAGGCGTGGGGTATCACCGAGGAGTCGCCTCTCTATGTAGCTCCCGAGAACCGTGTTTCTATTTGGTAAATTTCCCATCCGCTTATCGCATTCTCTGTTCGATGCCTGCAGGGGCAATCGGACAGAGAATAGCACAGCGGGCTTAATTATAAAAGTCCCGCAGGGGACGCTCTAATTTCTACAACAATGATCAAACATATTGTATTTTTCCGTCTGCAAGACGAGGCGGAGGGGCATACCAAATTAGAGAATGCCCAGATCATCAAGGAGGGTCTGCTCTCTTTGCGCAGCAAGATTGATGTGCTTGTCAGCGAGGAGGTTGGTATCAACATTCCTAACTCCAAGAAGACAGACTACGATGTCTGCCTTATCTGCGAGTTCCGCACATGGGAGGATGTCGAAACCTATCAGACCCACCCCGAGCACCTCAAGGTAGCGGGTTATATCGCCAAGGTGCGTTCCGCTCGTGCCGCTGTCGATTACGAGTTCTAACACGCTATCGTACTGTTTATTACAACAACAAAGGCTGTCCGAAGTACTTGCTTCAGGCAGCCTTTATCATTGTACAACTAAATTATTATTCTTGCTCTATCTTCAGTTCCGGTGCTATGACAGACAGTTGTTTTACCAATCGTTCCGTATCGCCAACAGATAATTTTTCGTGATTTCCATCCTTGAAGGTTAGAATCACATTAAACAGATCTCTGCGTGAGTAACGAATATGCACTGCTGCAATATCCGAAATGGCGTAAGTTTTCGGACATATCTGATACAGTCCCCATACTTTTAAGCTATTCGTCTCTACATTCAATTTTACAAATGAAAGGGCATCTATGATAAACCAGATTGCCATAAATCCTCCCATAGCGCCTACAGAGCGTACAAACTCACTCCA
The DNA here is from genome assembly GCA_963591775.1 of bacterium. GTDB lineage: Bacteria > Bacteroidota > Bacteroidia > Bacteroidales > Paludibacteraceae > Colicola. The sequence continues at coordinate 73,341 of CAVATM010000002.1, read as the reverse complement.
TTCATTTGGATGATCTATATAGATAAAGAGATATTCTATCCCTGTAAAAAACAGTAGAAAAAACAACCACAACAATATATCATTGATATAAATTGATTTAATAAATCCCTTACGCGAAAATTTGTAATTTGATTTCATAAAGCATTATACATATAGAAATTAGTTATACATTTTGTTTTTGAACTCAATTAGTACGGCCGTTATGTTTAAATTCAGCAGCAAAGGTAATCTAATTTATTGTATTATCAAAATTATTTTTACACTTTTCCGTATTTTACATTATTTCGTATCAATTTGTCTACATAAATATGCAATTAATAGATAGAGGAATGCCCCATTTTATTAATCACTATCGCTCTTCCATTATTCATTCAACACAAATAGACACCATTCCTATCAATAGATATAAAATACGGGCTATCTAATGCAATAGATAGCCCGTATTTATTTATATTTTTCTATGCTTATTGTTTTTCCTTTATCAGTTTCTCCACCACTTCAGGTACGCCCACCGAGGCTTTGGCTTGAATATGCTCCACACGGTCACGGTACATTCCGAAATCGGGTGTATTGGGATCCACCACGATGATACGCGCCGAACTGGGTACATATTCCAGTAGCGAGGCGGCAGGATACACATTCAAGCTTGTGCCGACCACCAACATAATGTCTGCCGTTGAGGCAATCGTGCATGCGGGTGCAAAATACGGCACATTCTCACCAAAGAACACCACATACGGCCGCAGCAGACTGCCATCGGGGTGTCTGTCTCCGTAGTGTTGTTCCCATCCCTCGAGCGGCACGGTAGCTGTCTCATTGATGTCCGAGCGCAGTTTCGTTATCTCGCCGTGCAGGTGCAACACATTCTTTGCCCCCGCCCGCTCGTGCAAGTCGTCTATGTTTTGTGTAATCACCGCCGTATCGGGGCAGGCATGTTGCAGTCGTGCGATAGCCTCGTGAGCGGCATTCGGCTTTGCTGCCAAAATATCCCGCCGACGCGCATTATAGAAATCCACACATAGTTGCGGATTGCTCAGCCATGCCTCGTGCGTACAAACATCTTGTATTCGATAGTTTTCCCATAGCCCGTCCGAGCCGCGAAAAGTTCCTAACCCACTCTCAGCGCTCACGCCCGCGCCCGTAAAAACAACTATTTTCATATTCGTATTGGTTTATTCGTTCTTTACTTTCTACAAAAAAATGCCTCAAAAAGTATGCCGTCGCTATGCCCATCCTTGTTGCTCGATGTATGCCTTCATCTGTTTGAAATACGGTAGTGTGTGTTCAAAATACATCCTATACCCTTCGCACAAATAGTTCGTCGGCGGCTCTGTTTTCTCCCTATCCTTTTCACCGACAGCCGACTTTTCTCCATCGCCTGCATAGAATCGATTTTTCGGACATTCCCCGTTGCATAGCCGCACATATTCACACGCTTTGCATCGGCTCGGCAACTCGGCTTTTTGTTCCCCAAATGCTTGCATGGCGGGGCTGTACAGCATATTCCATAGCGAGTCGGTCATTATGTTCCCCAGGCAAGCCGCTTTGGACACAAAGTGGTCGCAGCAGTATAGGTCGCCGTTGGCTTCCAGCACCGCCGCATTGCCGCAGGTCTCGCCGAATATGCACGCGGGCGGCGCATATCCCATCAGCAGTGCCAGTGTCGTGTCAAATAGTTCCACAAACACCCGCCCCGTATCGTGCGCATACCATTCGTCAAAAATCGTGCAATAGAATTGCCCGAACGCCTCCGCCGACACGGTTGTTTCCCGAAGCACTCCCGAAGCATCTCGCTCCACGTCGGGAGCAAACTGCATATAAGGCGACCCCACCGACCGTAGAAACCGATACACTTCGAGCGGTCTCTGTGCTGTATACCCATTGATTACCGCCAGGATGTTGTAGTCCACCGCATAGCGATTCAGCCGCTCCACCCCTCTCATCACCTCCTTAAAACTCCCCTTCCCCCCTCGAGTCCTGCGATATCGGTCGTGGCACGCCTCATCTCCGTCCAGCGATACCCCCACGAGGAACTGATTCTCCGCCAGAAATTCGCACCACTCGTCCGTCAGCAGCGTGCCATTGGTCTGTATCACATTCGTTATCGGATGCCCGTCCGCATACTTTCGTTGCAGCAGCAGTGCCCTCTCGTAGAACGAGCGTGGCAGCAGCAGCGGCTCTCCTCCGTGCCAGCAGAACGACACCTCCTCCCCGTCGGGCGACAGGGCAATGTATTGTCGTATGTATGCCTCCAGCACCGCGTCCGTCATCACTGTGGGCGCAGCCACCTCAGCCGCCGCCAGATAGTAGCAGTATGCACAGCCCAGGTTGCAGCGGCTCCCTGTCGGCTTTGCCATCACATAGCGACGCAGAAAAGGGGAATAAGTAGCGTTATTCATTGTTTTGGCGGCGATATTGCGTCGGCGTAACGCCAAATCGCTCTTTGAAGCACCGTGCAAAATACTTCGGCGATTGGAATCCCAAGTCGTAGGCTATCTCCGATATGTTCAAGTTCGGTTTGTTCAGCAACCAATCTGCAGCCGTCTGCAGCCGTCGTTCGGCTATCAGCTGTTGCGGTGTGGTGTCGTATATTTCTCTGAACACCATGAATAGGCGCGTTCGCCCGACGCCCATTTGTCGGCAGAGTTGATTTACATCCAGTTCCGAATCCGTCAGGTGGTCGGTCAGATAATGTTCTATCTCTTCTCGGAGCATAGAATACTGGTCGGTTGCCTGTTTGCGCAGTACTTTCTTCACGCGTTGGTTTTCCCAATACACAATGCCCGCCAGCAGACAAGCCAGCAACATCGCATAGAGTATGTATGCCACTGTGCTTCTGTACCATGGTGCCCGCACACGCAGCGTCAGCACCCGCTCCGACAACACTTTTCCAAGCGACTCGTCCACCACCTGCATCCTCAGCCGATTCGTTCCGACAGGCAGGTTCATCAGTCGCAGTTCTCCGGCCTGTTCCGACAGGGTCTGCCACACCGCTTTATCCTCATTTTCAATGCAGTACCGCAGTGTAAAATTGTCCGTCGCCAGATAATCCGTCGCCGCCACATAGCCCAGCGTCAGGTTGCCTTGGTAGTGTTGCAGCGTTATCGTGTCCGTGTAGTTGATGGGTTTCGACAGCACCGAGCGAGTATCGTTCGCCGCGCAGGTCTGTGCCACGCTGTTGATATAGAGCGAGGTCAGCAGTATGTGCGGTTGCGCCACGATGTGGTGCAGATTTTCTTCTCGGAAGGCCAACATCCCATTCATGCCCGCCAGCCATATCTCACCCGCCCGTGTCGTGCATACGCCTCCGTTGTAGAGCGACGAGAGCGGCATATACGGCCCCGGCGTGTAGTTCAAGATATGATAATTTTCGGGGTCTATCATCGAGAACCCATGGGTCGTTACCGCCAACACATACCCTGCCTGCGTGCGAATTATGTTTCGGATGTAATTATTCTGCAGCCCGCCTTTTTTGCGTGACAGTACCACCGGTTCTTTTCCGGTCGAATACACCATCAGCCCGCTCCCGTCCGTACCAATCCACAACCTGTGTTGCGAGTCTATCAGCAACTTTTCAATACTCATGCAGGGCAGGTCTATCGTTCGTATCTCGCTGGTTTTCAGATTGTAGGCAAGCAGTTTCTCACCCCCGAGGTAAAGGGTATCCCCGTCCCGCTCCATGGCAACCACTTTACACATCACCTGTGTCAGCGTATCGGATAGTATCGAGAAGTTGTGTGCCTCGCAGTCAAACGCATACACCCCGTTGTGTGTGCCCAGCAGCAGCGTGTTCCCCATCGGCACAATCGCCCGCACGATATGGCTGCCGTAGTTTTGGGTCGGCAGCGTATATTGCGTCATCTCCAGCGTGGGCAGGCTCAGGCAGTACAGTCCGCCCAAGTGCGTACCCAGATACAACCTATTCTGTTCTTTGTCAAAGTGATACGACTTTATATTCGGAATGTCGAATTTGTGCAGCACCTCGCCCTTTTCCGACACTATGTACAGTCCGCTTCCCTCCGTCATCAGACAGAATGTGCCGTCCGGCAATTCCAATATCGAACTTATCACAGGGAAAGGATCGAATGGCAGCGGGATGTGTCGATAGAAATCGATGGACGGGTTAAAATACGAAATCCCGTCAAAATAGGTTCCTACCCATAGGTTTCCCACTCGGTCGCCATAGAGTTCCCATATCGATTGTCCCTGCAGATAACTCTCTTCTGTTGATACGCATTGCAGTCCCACCGCCGTACCTATCCAGATGTGGTGCGCTTGGTCTTCATATATCGCCCGCACAAAATCCGACAGCAGCCCGTTTTCCGTGGTGTAGTGTTTTCGTTCGGTCGAGCTTATCGAGTAGAGTCCGTTCGCCCATGTTCCCACCCATAGCGTATGCGCAGAGTCTTCGTATATCTCCGCCACCTGACTTTCCAAGCGATAGTGCAGCGTAGGGGCGGCTTTTCGCCAGTCGTTACCTTTCTCCTCCAAGCCTTCCATGCGGGAGAAGCACAGCAAGTGCCCTCGTTCCGTCCCTACCCAGAGCCGTCCGTTGCAGAGAGCCATCGTGCAGACCCGCCCGCACGAATCCGCCACGGCGCATAGCGTGTCCATCTTTCCTGATTCCGGCGCGCAGCGATACACTTTGTTCGCTGCCGCCAGCAGCAGCCCTGTTTCAGTAGCCGTCATCGTTTGCGGCCGCAGCGTGGGTTCTATTATGCGTGAGAGCGTCGCCGTGTGTAGGTCGTAGAGGTTAATACCCGTCGTGCGAATATAGATACGCCCCGCATTGTCCCCGCAGATTTGTTCCACGATGGGCGAGTATAGCGAGCAGGTATCGGTCGGATCGGGGTTAAACAGCCGCATATCCGTTCCGTCGTAGCGAGCCAACCCCTGCCGTGTGGCGAACCACATCAGCCCCTCCTCATCTTGATAGATACTCGACACCGAGGTCTGCGGTAGCCCTTCGGCCAAACCGATTGGTCGGAAAAAGTAGTCCGTGGCGCGACCGTTCAGTGCCAAGCACACGCAACTTATCAAGATGAGCAGTTGTTTTCTCATAGAGGCAGTAGTTCTATCGTCGTTCCCATGCCGTGGCAGCAGGGTATGATCAGTCGGGTCGTTTGTCCCGTCACTTCAGCTGTCGGCTTCGTGTAGGTCGAGTCGGTCGGATAGTCTGCCGCCGATGTACCTATTTCCCATTGTCCGGGTATCGTCAGCCTCAGCAGGCTCGTCCTCGAGGGGTCGTCTTTCCATTTGTACGAGTAGATAATCCGTTCTTTCCGTTTCCCGTTCTCGTCATAACTCTCGTCCGATTCCCCTTCGTATAGGTGCAGATCCGGGTCGCTTGCCCGCAGCACCATGCCTTTTCCCGTCTTTTCCGTCATTAGCAGACAGGGCAACGAGTTCTCAAAGGCGGCAGCAGGTTCAAACAGTATATAGGCCACCAGCCCACTTTTCGTATCTTTCACGATGTGTGCCGCCGAATCCGCTTGCACCACGCTGTACGATGCCTTCACCTCTTTCTCTGTCGGTATCGTTTCGGGTTGCACCACCGCCACATATTCATAGTGTGCATTTTTCGGGGCTATTCCGTGCGATAGAGCCGCCATTTTGAAGTATCCCTCCGTGGGTGCATCCGTTTCCTCGTGGCGCGAGTGTTGCAGCCCTGTCCGCACATAGAGCGAATCTGAGAACGAATAGTAATAGTTGCCGAATCCATCGGACAAATTTGCCGTTTCTGCAGGCTCATTTTCCGTGGCCGTCACTTGGAAAAGCGTTGTCTCCGTAGGCGTAGCGGCTGCGCTGCAAATGTTCGTCCCGATACAGATAATTCTATTGTCAAAGCAGAACACCGACTTTCTTGCTCTCAGCGACCCGTCGTACTTGTCGTGGCTGTGCAGTTTCATGCCCCATGCGCTTTGTCCGTTCCACGAGAGGCCGTTGCAGAACGCCTCATCGCTTTGCAGCATCTCCTCAAAGCCTGCATTCACATCCGCATTTTCTATTTCCGCCCGCAGCGAGTCTATCGGCACCACTATGGCCGTCGTTCCGGGAATGTGCGCCCAATCGAATCCTTCTTGTCGGAATCCGGAGCCGAAATTCGAAATCGGGTTGCCCGAGCCGAGTATCTGCACATTGCCGTAGTTCAGATACCGCCCGTATAGGTTGCACCCTTCGTAAGTCTCCGTGTTCCATATATAGCGGCTATGCCCTTTTATGGCGACCATCCAATCGCCTCGCCGTTGCACCTGCAGACACGAGTAGGGATACGACCAACTGCCTGTGGGCGACTTCTCCGCCTCGGTCAGCCCCGCACGGGCATACTCTTTCTGATATTGTCGGGTTGGCAATTTCGATGTGCTGTCGTTGCGGTCGCGTGTCAGGCGCAGATACGCCCCTGCCAGATCTTTGTCCACCGCCTGTGTGCCGTCGGGGCTGCCGCAAACCGACAGCAGTCCATACTGGCTCGGTATCAGGTGTCCCTTCCCGTCCGGATGTCGTCCCGATAGCGAGAGCGGCCAAGTCATCAGGTTGCAGTAGGTGCGCATGGCAAGCAGCGAATTTTTGAGTATCGTATGGCTTTCCTCGCTGATAGCCCATGCCGTTCCGTGCAAGAAATAGAGCGCATCTACCGCCCCTGTCAGTCCTCCCACGGCGTAAGCGGGATAATGGTTACAGTGGTGGAATATCGTGCCGTCGGATTTGAAACTTCCCGACAACCCGTTGCTGTACTTATAGCCATTGTCCACCCAGCGAGAGAACGCACTGAGTGCCCGTACCTGTGCTTTTGCATCGCTCATCACGAGGATACTCATCAGTCGTCCTTCGAGGCTTGTATTGAATGCGTCAATATCCATGCCAACCACGCTCGGGGCGTGTTTTATTTCGCCTGCACCGCTAAACCATTCCATGGCTTGTTGCACTTCGTCGAGCAACTGCGCTTTTTGCAGCGGCTCTCGCATCAGATACATGGCCGGGTAAAACAAGCGCATGCTGTAGCCCAAGTGGTGCAGCGTTCCCATGGCGCTTCCCGCCTGAAAACCTTGGTCGAGAAAATGGCGTGTCAGGCGAATAAACATTGCGTTGAGCGTATCGCATTGCACCGAATCCGCATACCGATACGCCACCGCCAAGTCGTATAGCAACTGATTGGCACGGCTCAATCCGCCTGCCCCTATCTTTTGCGTGTACGAAGTCGTTTTGTCCCAATGTTCGTACGCCTCGCCGTATCGTTCAAAGAATATCGGCAGTCCTTGTTTCGAATCCAGGTCATACACCTTATACCGAGCCGTTAGAGCCGACAGGGGCTCCGCTTTGCTCCGGTTCGGCAGTAGGTGTTTGTCCATCCGTTTTTGGATGGTACGGATGTCCCGCAGTTCCTGTTTCGTTACACGCTCAGGCAGTGCCAAGTCATAGTCTTGTCGCCACGAGCGGAGCAGTACCAGCCAGTGATTTTCAGTGCGTGGATTGATATACGGTGCCTGCACATCCGCCGTGTGGTGTCGCACATCTTGCAGCGAAGAGAGAATGATATGGTCAAGATACATGGCACCCTGCTTGCTTCCTTTTGGGGCATAGATTCGGAGTTCATCCATGCCTTCTTCGGGCTTGCCTTGCATATCCCGACGGAAAGCGAGCCATCCGCCTCGCCAGCCGGTGAATTGGGCGGCATAGTTAAACCAGCAGCACACTTCCCCTTTTCGCCGAAACTCAAACCGGATCGAGTCCTGCAACGGCTGTTCCAGATATACCCAGAACACAAAAGAATAGACGCTGTTGTCAGTATTGACGGTCTTTTTGTGTTCGTAGGCTATGGGTTGTTTTATCGACAGGTAGGTATCTTTTTTCCGCCACGCATAGCACAGCGACTTCTTCCCATGCTTATAGTGTTCATCCGACACTTCCAACTTTCCTCCTTTACTCACCTCAATAAAATCTCCCCCATTGTTCCCTCCAATCTTTCCCCCTGTATCGACTTCTCGCCCGTCAAGGGCAGCAACGGCAAGTGCATTGTTTCCTCCAATCTCTCCCCCTTTATCTACTTCAATATATTTTCCCTTACTTACCTCCGTTACCTCTTCGAACGACATAATTTCAGGGTGCTGATATTCAACATTTCGTCGACATTCAACATTTTGCCGATATTCAACATTTTTTTCTGCATTATTTTCTGTTGAATTTTCAGCTCTACATACCCCGATTCCCGAAGCAGTCCCGAAGGTAAACGCTAGAATCGCTATAAATTTACGATACCAACCCATAGTAATCTCCTTCTTAATACTGTATAAACACCGTCCCTATACCTTAGAATTTCAATCCTAACTCAATCCTTATGCAGAGAGCGCAAGAGAGCCTCCAGGTAGTAATAGTCTGCATAGTTGATAGGCACGTCTATCTCGCCGCCAAAGGGCAGCGCGCCTACCGAGTGCATAAGCAGGAAGTTCCCGTTGGTTCCGACCAGTGCCAAGTAGGCGGGTGACGATAGCGACTGCATGATGCGGTCTGCCGTCTGCCTATATTCCGGTATCCATTCGCTCAGTTGATAGAGAGCCGATGCGGTAACCGCCGCTGCCGATGCGTCACGCGGAGCATTCGGAATCGTTGGGTCGTCGTAGTCCCAATACGGTACCAAGTCTTCCGGCAGGCGAGGATGAGTGAAGATGAAGTCGTAGATGTGCCGACACTGCTCCAAGTATCGCTCATCATGCGTGTAGCCGTAGCAGATAGCATAGCCATAGAGAGCCCATGCCTCGCCGCGAGCCCAAGTGGAGGAGTCCGCATAGCCCTGTGCGGTGCAGCAGCGGCGCACCCCGCCCTTCGCCTTGTCGTAGTCCACCACATGGTAGCAACTGTAGTCGGGGCGGAAATGATACTTCATTGTGGTGTCAGCGTGGCTGATAGCCATCTCCCTAAACGACGAGTCGCCGCTCAGTTCCGTCGCCTTAAACATCAGCTCGAGGTTCATCATGTTGTCAATAATGGTGGGGCACATCCAGCCACGCTTTCCCTGCCATCCACGGTCCTCGTCCCACGACTGGAACACCCCTGCGGCGGGGCGGAAGCGAGTAGCAAGCGAGCGTGCCGACTCGACGATAATATCAGCATAAGCAGGGTTGTACGTCACGGTATAGGCTTGCCCATACGAGCAATCTATCATGAAGCCTATATCGTGGTGCCACTTGAGGTGCTGAATGCTATCGAGCGCCAAGGTATAGCGTGTGGCGTAGGGAAGGTACTTCTCGTCGCCTGTCAGGCGGTAGAGTTCCCACACCGTGCCGGGGAAGAAGCCCGAGCACCAGTCGTCGATAGGGATATACTGGATGACACCATTGACTACTGAGCGGGGATTGAGGACTTGGGTAGTGTCCTGCTCCACGAGTGTTATCTGATAGTCTATCTGCTGCTGAGCAGTAGCGATGATATGATCATAGGGAAGGGTATTCCGGTGTTGCTGACACCCTGCCAAAGTGCAGGCGAGAATAAGCACGGAGAAAAAGGATTTCTTCATGAGATATATTGTATTTGTTACTTAATGAACTTGAGGATGTTACTTGATAAACTTGAGAACAGAGGCTCCGGCTCGGCAAATATAAGCACCAACCGGAAGGGTATCGAGGAAGATGGTATGGCTACGGCTCGAGGGAGCAACGGCGCAGGTATGGACCAAACTGCCGTCTGCTGCATAGAGCGATATGCGATCCACCGAGGCTCCTTGCCATGTGATAAGGAGTTGATCCGCGCAATGAAGGATGCGGCAATCGGTGGCGTGGGCTTCGTCTATGGACATAGCAGAGCCCGGCACCGCCTCGAAATAGATCGGCTCACCGTCCGTGAAGGACAGAACTACCTCGGTATGCCCATCGACTATCGAAGCTGACACGAGAGAAGAAGCGGACTCATTCGCTCTACCTTCGGGAGTGGTTCGGGAATTTAAGAAATTTTTAATGGCTTTTTTAGAAGAATCATCCACTGAAGAAGAGCCTTCAAAAGAAGAACCATTAGCAGAAGATGAACTAACTGAAGAAGAAGCATTAGTAGAATAAGAACCATCTATAGAAGATGAACTAACAGAAGAACCTACTGAAGAATAACTGTCAACAGAAGAATGAGAACCCGAAGGGGTAGTTGTGGAACGAACAGTCCATTCACCGTCCAAAACAAGGGTTGTGGTGGTCGGGGAAGATACCCATGAATAGGTGGCATCGCTGACAGGCTCGAGGTTCGGATTGCAAGCCGCAAAGTAGTGTTTTTGGGCGGTTTCATCGTAAGTATCCGTCAAGAGATGCTGGTGCGTAGTGGAACGAACAATACCATACGACAAATTCTGCGCTGCCGAATAGAAAGCATAGCCTATCGTATTGCCACAACCCACGGCATGTACCGAGCCATCCTGCTGATAGATAGTATATACCGTGCCTGCGTCCATCTGCCGAGCCAACGATTCCATCGCCTCGGGCGTGGTGGCCGGCACAACCACAAAGGCATACTGCTTGTCGTTGCACTTAGAGCCATGGTTGATATACGCCTTGGCCGCTGTAGCCGTCGTGGTGGGCGACTGATAGTCGGCACCCGTCTCCTTGGGCGTGGTCTGCGAGCCATAGAACACCTGCACACCGCTATTGGTGGCGGGCAGATAGTAGCCCGTGCCTGTCGGCGAGAGCAACCAGTTGGAGCCTGCGGGAAGGGTTTCGGAATAAGCCGACTTGACCTCCGTGCCATTGACCACCAACGCACCCAGACCCGTTGAAATCAGGGATTGGAACAGGTTGGTCGCCGTAATGCGGTCGTCAGAATAGGTACCCGAAGAATTGATATTGCTGCCCAACGCAACGAGAAGGGTATCGAAAATGAAGACGGATTTATGCGCCGTGAGATTGGTCGGGGTGAAGAGCACAGCACTACTTCCCCAACGGTCGGTTTGGCTCAGATTGGCGGCAAAAACGCCCACTTGGTCGTCTGCCAAAGCCCCCGCAAAATTGGTACCGTTGCTATACTGATCCATACGCTGCGAGGTATTCTGCTTGGGCATCATCTCCGCCCACGAGGTATAATGCACAGTGGTCGCACCCGGGACGACATTCCAATCCCATCCGCCGCCCGTGCTGTTGGTCGGATAGCCGCTTGCGGCAAGCGATGAGCCCTCGTACATAACCTCAAGCGAGCCATGACTCTGGTAGCGGCCGAAACGATTCTCACCGCTATAAATCTCCGCACCCCAGAACTTGGAGGTCGGCGCACGCATGGTTGCCACCCAACTGCCGTGGCGCACAACGGCTATAGGGCTATAGTTAAACTGATAGACGCCATCGTAATTATTGCCGATTTCATCGGTATATTCTGCCGCTTGGAAGAAGTAATTATACGCCTTTTTCAACTCGGTCTGCGCCTCCGGATAGGCATCGCCTGACGCTATCAAATTCTTGAATTGCGACTTGGTGAAGGTAATTTTGCTGCCCGCCGCAAACGGATTGCGCCCCGAAAGGGAATTGGCATAGAAACGATTGTCGCCTGTGCCGCCCGTCGCCATTGTATAAAGCGACAAGACTGCCTTGGCAAAATGGGTATAAGCCGTCTCAGACAAAGCAAACTCGGTGTTACGAAAATTATAAACGCCCGCCACAAAAGTCTGATAGGAATACATATAGTTGTTGTAGTGGCTATTATGGTGGAATCCCGTGCCGTCCGGTTTGAGCATATCACCACCACCCGGCACATAGTCCATCGAACGATTCATAAACCGCTGCACGGCATGCAAATCACGCACGGCAACCCGCTTGTCGGGGTTCTGCGCCACCGCCGTGTACATATAGGGCAAGAAAAGATAGACCACATCGGAAGAGAGATGGCTAAGATACTCATCCTCAGGATAATAACATATTCCGTAATAGGAAAGCCACTTGATAAATTCGATGACTTCGGCCTTTTGTCGATCGTTGCAAGACGGCAAAATAGACACAAAATAGGGAATGGCTGTGCGCGGCGCCGTATAAGAATTGCTGGCAAAAGCGATAGGAGCCCCTGCACCCAGCCCCTGGTCGAGCAAAAGGTCGAGATAATCGTCGAAAGCCTGGCCTACCGCCTCAACACCCTTTAACTTGCCGCCCGCCAAATACAGAAGACGAGCACCGATTTCATACAGCGAATCGGCTACAAGACCTGCAGCGGACATATTGAGCACCGTGCCATTTAGCAAGGATCCATCGGTATTTCGCACCACTTTCAGATTGGTATTGACCCAGTTTTTGGCAATAATAGCCTGCGGAGCGTTATACGAAGCGGAATCCTTAACACGACCGATGATGGTCTGCAAATCCGCCAACTCTTGCGTCGTCGGCTCTGTCAGCGGCAAATCGACCGGATTGGCATAGAGCGAGAGCGGATTGGTGTTGTTCGTCATATAATCCACATCGAGCACCCACTGCGTACCCGGCACACGCTTGGTGTCAACCGTGGTATTGAGCGATACATTATCGAAACAGAGCGTACGACTCTTGGAATCAGTCGGATAGAGCGTCATACGCACAGCCGAGATATTGACCGCCGAAGTGGTGGCATACTCGGTGTAGGCACGGTTGAACTCGCGCCACCCCTTGTAGTTGCAGACCATACGCGCCGTGCGACGAGCCACCGTTCCATTCAGGAACTCCACCACGAGCGTGTCGTTGGTGGCCTCAGGCAGGTAAATATGCATGAAGCAACTGTTGGAATTGGTGGTCGAAAATTGTGTAAAGCCCTTGATGAGCAGCACGGATTTGCCCGATGTTGTCCATTGCAGGCTCTGCTTTCCTCCTTTGTAATGGTCTGTGGTGAGCGCAAGCGTACCTTGCTGGGCCGACCAGTTGGTGTAGTCGGACTCGAAGGTATAGGACTGCGCCACCGCAAACAGGGACACGGCTGACACCGCAAAAAGCGAGAGAAGCCTATTCATAAATCACAAATTTGTAGGTTCGAGTCGTGTTTTTCTGCTGCACATAATTGGCGTTCGCCGCATAGAAAACCAGCGTGTATTCGCCCGTCTCGGAGAAGGTGAAATCGTACTCTTCGACATTGAGGTAGATATTCTTGATAGCCACCGAAACCGAACTGTCGTCCTGCCCTAGCGGGATATAGACGGCACGCGTGAGCAACCAGTCCTCGTTGGCACCCTTCTGCGCCATGTTTTGGCGGTACTTGATGGCCGTCAGATCGGACAAATCCCACTCCTCGGCGTTAGAGCCCGTATGATACGCTGCCGAGTCGGGCGTGAGGCTGAACATATCGAATGCCATCCAGCCCATCGAACTCATGTCGGTAGTGGAACTGATAGCCCCCGTCTTGACCAAACGGCTCTGAATCTGCAAATCGGACAGCGTGAACATCGGCTGCTTGCCCGCAGGGGCGTGATAACGGAACGCAAGGGTTAGCTTCTGCCCACGATAGGGAGTCAGATCGATTTCGTTATACACCGCCTTGTTCAACTCCTCCGCCCAGGTAATTTGGTCGGTCAAATCAACCCAATTATGGGTACGCAAAGCCACCGAATCGGCATGTGCATCAGACCGAGAAAGGCCGTTGAATTCGGGAGAAATCAGCAGTTGGATGTTGTCGTTGTTTTGATTCCAACTGAAGGTATGGTTGAACTGCAGCGTCGGACGCGTCTCGTTGAATACATTATAGGTCATCGAGATGAAATCCGGCTCACCCGAAAAGAGGAACTTGACGCTTGTACCTACGGGAGCGGTAAAGGAAGTGTCCGAAGTTTGCTTCACGGAATCGTTCGCTGCCACCGCAACCGAAAACTTGAGCGACTGCTTGAGCGCATCCTGGCAGGCAACGGCCATCGTTGCCACCAAGAGAAGCACTATATATTGTATTTGTTTCATAAGATGTTAGAAGTTAGAGCGCTGCGATGTCGAACCGCATTGCTGTCGAGGTCAGCGCTGCGCTGTTAAAAGTTAGACGGATTACCACCCCGGGTTGTTGTTCGTAATCGCCTTATTGATAGATATTTCCGAATCGGGAATGGGGAAGTAGTTGTAGGCCGAGCTGACATCATAATAGTCGGCAGCATACTGCTGGTAGGAACTGCCCCAACCGGTCTGATTGACATAGCCCTGCATATCGCGCATGTTGCTCACAAAATCGCCCCAACGAATCAAATCCCAGCGACGCAGTGCCTCGAAGCAGAGTTCCATGGCGCGCTCGTCTTTTATCTTTTCCCGCATCTCGTCTTGTGTCAGCCCAGTAGGCAGCGACGCCACATCGGCACGCGAACGCACCTTATCGACACAGGTATAAGCCAACGCCGTCGGTCCGTTCAGTTCGTTCTCCGCCTCAGCCAACATAAGCAGCACATCGGAGTAGCGCAAAATCGGGAAATTGATAGGCGTGTAGTTCTTGTTCTTGGGCGCAACCGTCTCATACTCACGGCGATACTTGGCGCAGCAACGGGTCTTGTTGTTGGTGCTGGTGCTCTCGGCATCCTCCGTATAGGTATAGCCTGCAGGCGCCACATACTCAGGACGCAACTTGCCGTAGTAGAACTTACGACCCGTCACACTCTTGACGCCATCAATAGTGCTGGTGGTGTAGGTGAACGGCGAGATATTCCAATCGCAGCGAGCGGTGTCTTGGTTGTCCTCGTAGAGCAGATAGAGTTTGAGCGAATTATAGACAAAGCCATACCCATAGCCCGGATTGGCAAGCCCCACTTCCTCGACATGGGTCGTGATACCCACCACATTGTCGGTCAGACCCAAGCCGATACAGTTACCGATACGCCCTGCAGCCGCCTCAGCGCCGCTGTTGTTGCCCGTCTCGGCTACCTCCCAGAGGCTCTCTATTGCCCCCGTGCTGTTGTACTTATCCTCGCAGTAGTCGAGGAAAACACGGCTGTACGGCTTTGCCAGATTGCAGATACCGCTCGTATAGACCTCGTTTGCCCAACGGTGTACCTCGCTGAAACAACTGTCACGCCATGCCTTGTCGGGTGTCTGGTTGTCGCGATAGCACTCACCCGCGCGGAAGAGCCAGATGCGTGCCAACAGGCCCTTAACCGCTGTCTTAGAGAGGGTCTCCGGCGTGGTGATGTCCGTAATCTCGGACAGCGACGGGAGCGCCGTTGTCATATCGGTGATGATCTGGTCGTAAATCTTCTGCTTGTCGGTGCGAGGACGGTCTTGCCCCGTGACAGTCTTGGTCGATTCGAGCACAAAAGGTACATCGCCCCATCCCTGCACAAGGTGGAAATAGTAGAATCCACGCAACGCCATTGCCTCTGCCTTGGCACGCTTGCGCACAGCCTCGGAGATAGCGGTGTTGTTATCGACATTCTCTATCAGCATATTAGCACGGTTGATGCCCTGATAGAGCAGCTTCCAGTACTCGCTCAGGTAGGCGTCACCACTGTTGGTGTTGGCACACATCATGCAGGTAGGCGGCGTGCTGCGCTGGTAGAACGAGAGGTCGTCGCCACCGCTGATATAGAGCGGATAGTAGTTGCCGTAGAAACGCTCCTGCATAATAGGGCTATAGACGCCCGTCAGGAAGCTATTCACCTCGGCTTCGGTATTGAAATAGGTGTCAGGCACCAAGGAGTGCGGCTCTTTGTCGAGAAAACTGCAGCCAGCGAGCAGGCTCATGCCGATTGCCACGCCCCATATATATAGATTGTTCTTCATAAGATGGACAAATTAGAAAGTGAGATTCAGACCAAAGTTGAACGACATAGCACGCGGATAGGACGAGAAGTCGAGACCCGGGGTAAGCGCAGATGTCTTGATAGACACCTCGGGGTCGTAGCCCGTGTAGCGTGTCCAAGTCCATACATTCTGTGCGCTGAAATAGATACGCGCCTTGCTGATATGTGCCTTCTTGGTCAGTTTCTGGTCGAAGGTGTAGCCGATAGAGATGGTCTTGAGTCGCAGATACGAGCCGTCCTCAATCAGTCGCGACGAGAACACCTTGTTCGAGCTGGAGTTGCTCACAGCAGGAATATCGCTGGTCGGGTTCTCCGATGTCCAACGATTGGCGTAGGTGGCGTACATATTCAGGTCTTTGTTCTTGGTACCTGTCTCGAAGAACAACTTGTTGGCGTTGAGGATGTCGTTGCCATAACTCCACTGGAAGAATACGCTGATATCAACCCCATAGAACGAGAAGTTGTTGGTGAAACCGCCCGTGTGTTTCGGCTCGCCGCGACCGATAATAGTCTGGTCGTTGGAGTCGATGACGCCGTCGCCGTTCAGGTCGGCGTAGCGAGGATAGCCCGGCTGTGTGCTGTTCTCCGAAGCGAAATGAGGAATACCTTCCTTGAGTGTATAACTGCCCTCGCCGCCGTCGAAATCCTCGTATTTATAGGTACCTTCATATACATAGCCGTACATCATACCGATAGGATAGCCCACCTTGGCGATGTAGTTGGCGCTGGTGTAGTTCTGGTCAAAACGAGCGTTGGTCAGCATAGCCAACTGGTTCTCCGTGAGCGCCAGCACCTTGTTGCGGTTGAATGCAATGTTAAAGGACATATCCCATAGGAAGTGGCGTGTCTTGACGGGCTTGGCGTTCATCGTAATTTCCCAACCCATATTCTGCACGCTACCGATGTTCTTGGTGGCGGTGGGGTAGCCGCTCGACGGTGCCATATCGGCAGCCAACAGCAGGTCGTCGGTTATCTTGCGATACCAATCGACCACAAACTCGAGGCGGTCGCTGAAAAATCCGAGGTCAAGACCCGCATCCATCTGTGTGGTAGTTTCCCATTTCAGGTTCTCGTTGGCGAGCGATACCGGTACAACGCCCGTGCTGATGGTGTTGTTCGTGCCATAGACACCCGAATAGATACCACTGCTCAGCGCCTTGAGTTGTGCCAACTTAGCATACGAATCGTACTCGCCCACACGGTTGTTACCCGTCTGTCCCCAACTGAAGCGCAACTTAGAGTGGCTCAACCACGGCTGCGTCACTTTCATCCACGGCTCCTCGCTGATGGACCATGCCGCCGAAACGGAGGGGAAGTAGCCAAACTTGTGTCCCTTGGCCATCTTGCTGCTGCCGTCGGCACGGAAGGTAGCAGTCAGGTAGTAGCGCGACTTGTAGTCGTAGGAGAAACGCCCGTAGTAGGAGAACATCGTCCAGTCGGTCTCGCCCGAAGTAATCGTGTTGGGCGTACCGTCCTGCATACCCGCCATGCCCAGCGACTCATAGGGAATCTGCGTGGTCATCATCGAGTAGTACTTATATTTCGAGCCCTGCAAACTGAGACCCGCCATAACGCTGATATTGTGCGCTTTGTTGACTTGCGTCTGATAGGTCATGTAGTCCTCGTTCAGCCATGTGTGGCGCTCGTAGTCGCCGTAGGTAGCGTTCACCTTGTTGGTCGAGGTGGCCATACCATAGCGAGTGCTGCTGTTGTTGAAGGTCTCGGACTTCTTGTTGTATATGGTGTAACCGCCCGTAGCCCGCAGTTTGAGTCCTTTGATAAACTCATACTCGAGGAAGCCGTTGAACTGTGCGTTGTGGGTACGCCCCATGCGGTATTCGTTCTGCAGCGACTTGATAGGGTTGAAGCGGTAGTCGTTGTTTGCGTTCACATTATCGTCGGTGTCCGAATTGAGCAGGTTGGAGAGCGGTGTGCTCGGCTGTGTGGTCGGACGATAGCCCCATACGGAGTAGAACAGGTTGTTCATACCGCTGTACTGGCTCTGCGAGGGCGACGAACCATTGGTGGTGGCACAACTGTAGTTTGCTTTCAGGTTTATGGTCAGGTGATTTTTCTTCACATTCAGTCCCAAACGCCCTTGGAATCGGTTGTAATTACTGTATTTTACGATACCGTCTTGCCCGAAGTAGGACACCGAGGCGTTGTAGCGTGCCTCAGCCGTACCACCCGTGAGCGATACGCTGTGGTTCTGCTGCCATGCGTCACGGAAGATCAGGTCTTGCCAGTCGTATTGGTCAGCACCTATGTAGTCGTCGAGCGACACCCGATAGTCGTCGGACTTGTCAGCCAGCAGCGACGCAAAATAGGTATTCGGAATTGAGCCGTATTCGCTCAAAAGATCCGATTTCAACGGGAAATAGCTGCTCTTCGATTGAATTTCCGAGGTAGTATAAATCTCGCTCTGCAATTTGACAAACTCATAAGCGTTCATCATCGGAATGGTGCGCGAGATATGCTGAATACCGAAACTTCCGTCATAGCTTACCTGCGGTGCACCGACGCTACCTTTCTTTGTTGTGATGATGACGACACCGTTTGCGCCACGCGAACCGTAGATAGCGGTGGCAGAAGCGTCTTTCAGGATGTCAAGGCTCTCGATATCGTTGGGGTTGATGGCTGAAGCTATGCTTGCGTCCTCCACAGGGAAACCATCCACCACATACAGCGGCGAGTTGTCCTGCGTTACGGAGTTGTTACCACGGATGACGATGTTCATCTCGCCGCCGGGCATACCCTCGGCAGACGACACATTCACACCTGCCACACGGCCGGCAAGGGCTTGGTCAAAACTCGGCACAGCAGCCTTTAGCATGTCCTCCATATTGGCTTTTGCCACCGAGCCCGTCAGGTCGCGCTTGCGCACATCTTGGTATCCGATAACGACCACCTCGTCGAGGGCTTGTTTGTCCTCGTGCAGCGCAATCGACATAGGGCGCTTCAGGTTCACGGCCACTTCTTCGGTCTTAAATCCGAGGTAGGACAGCACCAGCACATCTTTTGCGCCTGCCATCAGGCTGAACTTACCGTCAAAATCGGTCATCGTACCCGTCGAGGTACCTTTGACGAGCACATTCACTCCTATCAGCGGCTCTCCCGAGTCGTCCACCACCGTACCCGTCACGAGCGATTGAGCGTAGCCGACCGCACAGCCGAGCAGGCATAGGAGCAAGGTTAACAATTGTTTTCTCATATAGTTGGTATAAGCAGTAAAAGTTTCAGATTCGTAGGGGTTAAGTTTGTTCGAGGCCCTCTGCCCTCGAGTAAGAAAAAGAAAAGGATGTCGCCCTACCTGTTTGGCAAGCGACATCCTTTGTGTATTGGTTTAGCGAACTACCGCCTTGCAGCGTGCAGCATCTTGGCGTACAACATACATACCCGCTTGCAGGGCAATGTTCATCGTCGAGGCCGTGGCTTGTTGGCGCACTACCAACTGTCCGTTCAGGTCATATACCTCAACCGTCTTGCCGCTCTCGAGTCCTGCGAGGCAGATGCCGTCTTGTGTTTGGGTATAGCGGAGTGTAGCCGAAGTGGTGTTGTCGATGGCGGTCTTCTGTGCCCATTCTGCCACGGTCAGCAGCATCGGCTCATACACCTTCATACGCAGCGCACCGTTTTCGTCCATTTGGTCCGTCACATCTATCGTCTCGCCATCAAAAGTCAAGCCCCCGTCAGTAGATTTGGTAGCCGTCACTTTGGCAGCAGGCACACCCTCAGCGTTCAGGAAGTACAGATACAACTCGCCGCCGTAGAGCATGTTCAGTTCCGATTCTCCATCTACCGTCGTACCATTTTCGTCATAGATAGCACCCTCTTCTTTGTTGTATGCGCCAATTTTTACCACATAGTAACTCAGTTCGTATGCACCCACATCGGTCTTGCCGCCTTGCGGACGGTTGTCGCCGTTGCGGTCGGTAATCACATTCGTAAGTTCCTTGCCGGCATTGATAAGCGGCGAGGTGCTATTCAGTTGCAGATCCACGCTGTCCAATTCGAGCGCAAAAGTGATACTATCCGCACCCAGTCCCGAAGGAACTGCGCCGACAAACGAAGCCAAGCGTCTGAATTTCGGGCCCATGGTTATTTTGTCACCCGGATCAGCATCTTCCGGCAGGTCATAGTCGCCATTATTCTGATTGGAATAGAACTGCTTGTTGGTGTTCACCACATCCGCATTGTCCGACAATACATAACCATTTTCGGACGAAATCGGATTATAGGTGTAGTTGTATTGCACTTTCAGTCCGCTTACTGCAGCACCGGAAAAACTAGTAGCGCTTGCCGTAGCGGTTTCACACGCCCATATAATGTTATTCGATATTTCGCCCGTCTTAACGGCTGATGCCATATACACACCACCGACATTCTTTATTACGGTATTGTTCAAGAACTCATTGGTTTTCAAATACACGGCATTCGTACCCGAATTGTTGTATATGACGCAGTTGGTAATATGGCTCATATTCTTCCCGTTGTCGTAGATGGCAGCACCTTGCTTATAAGCACCCGTAGCATCCACCGCCGTGTTGTTATAGAATGTGCAGGCGTTAATCGTCGTACCCTTTTCGCCCTGCGTGTTGATACCACCACCACGGATAGCCGAGGTATTGCCCACAAATGTACATCCGTCAATGGTAATATACTCACCCGTCGAACTGTTGTTGCTGCAGCAGCCACCACCACCGTTGCCACCTGTCTCTTGGCGGTTATTGGCTATCAAGCAGTTCTGCATATCGCCGGCAGGATAAATCTGTACACCGCCGCCCGCATTGTCAGAATAGCAGTTGCGTACGATCGAGTTACGCAGTGTCACATTCGTGTTGAGGCGGATACCGCCGCCGTTGTCGTTATTGGCTTTCAGCGCAGCCCCATGCTCCAGTACGACGCCTTCCACAGCGATAGGCACGGTCATCGGTTTGGTGGCAGCCATGCAGGCTACCTTGTCGCCACCGTTGATAATGGTCTGATTCACAAACTCCCATGCTTCGCCGCCTTGTTTCATGGCACGGTCAGTCAGCAGGGTCTCCGTTCCGGCAAAACCGCCATAGACGCTCACGGAGTCTTTCAGGTCAATGCGTTTCTCTATATTATATGTACCGGCCTTGATCCACACATTTTTCACATTGTCACGGTCGCTTCCGGCCAGATTGATGGCTTTTTGAATATCTCCCATTGGAGATGTCCAACTCGATCCGTCGCCCTCTCCGCCTTGTGCTACATAGACAACAGCGTTTTGTGCTTGCATGCACATTGCCGATAGCAATATGCCGCAGAGGAATGCATACTTTTTCATTGTATTTTTCGATTTGTAGTTGTTATCTTTGTTATTATGCCTCCGTCTACCTTCCCTACCCTCCATGCTGAATTTCCTGCTCGCTACGCTCACGAAAAATAGAGAAAAACAGAGTCTTTATTTTCTTCCTTTTTTTCTTGCCGCCTGCGGCATAAGAAACCCTTGTGCTTTGTATAGGGTATTAAGAGACCTTGCGGTGCAGGGGGCAGAGAATCTGTATATTAAATTACTTGTTAATTAGCACTTTTGCTCCTTGCAAAAGGTACACATTTCCTGTTTGCAATTTGCCTACTCGACGACCGAGAAGGTCATATACCTCGCCTGCACGCAGCGCAGCCTCAATATCTACAGCCTCCGTCTTTACCTCGTCAATACCGGTCGGCGCACTTGCTATATATGCAAACGCCCCGAGGTCAGCCTGGGTACGTGTCTCGCCCACTATATCTGTTGTGATACCATCTATCGCTGTGCCGGCGTTAATCAGTGCCGAACCTTCTTGCAATTCAAAATCGCCGCTCTCCACATTCGCAAATTTAGGATAGTTCACATCCGCCTCCGTGCCGGTGTTTTCTACCGACAGTGCAATATGGTTCGATACCACAGCATTGCCCCCATTCAACGAATCTACCGCAGCATTATAGTCGAACTTGCAGTCGGCTGTATTAACCGATAGTTTAGCCTTTGCCGTCTCTGTTCCCCAGAATACATTGTTCTTGCAGTTGCACTTTTTCGCGTAGAGAGCACCACCTTCGTTCTCCACTACCGTATTGTAATAGAAATTGCCTGCTGCCATATAGACGGCTTGCTTCACGCCACCTTTGTTGGCATAGATAAGGCAGTTCTGTATAGTATTCGCCTCGTTTGTACCATCAAAAGAGATAGCCGCACCATTGCCCTTGGCATCGTTTTCGGTGAAATAGCAGTTTTGTACCGTTACCTTGCCTGCGTTCTGTGCATGGATTGCACCACCCGCATTAGCAGTACCGGTTGCCGAATTACCAATGAATGCACAATTCGTGATAGTTATCTCGTTGGCTGCAACATTATTCACATATATTGCACCACCTTGTGTGGCTGTATCTCCCTCGAAATAGCAATTCGAAATAGCAGCGTTGGCGTTATAGAATTGGAGCACTCCTCCCTGGTTGGCTGCAGTATTATTGATAAACTGACAGTTCTTTACAGTAGCAGTACTACCCAAGCGTGCTACTCCCGCATTTGCTGCACTCTTGCTATTCTGCAGAGTCAGTCCATCGAGCGTGGTGTTTGCAGCGCCCGCCGTGCTAAATAGTTGCACCGTTTTGCCGCCATCCAGTATCGTCTCATATTGGAAATCGTATGCCTCGCCGCCTTCTGTCAATACACGATCGTCTTTCGTGGTCTCGGTACCGGCAAAGCCACCTATGAATTGCGTGCCGTTTTTATTGACATAAGCATTCGCAAAAGTATAGGTACCTCCGGCAAACCAAATTTCTTGCTTATTTGTCGTTATCGCCGCCGTCAGTGCTGCATCAATCGTTTGATTCTGTACCTTTAGGTCAATCAGCGTCGCCCCCGTGGCATCGATCACGCTTTTATCCCATTTCGGGTCGGTATCCTCGCCGGTCTGTACTAAGAAATTCACAGCCCCTGCAGAAAGTGTACTGAGCAAAAGTGTTGCTCCAAAGAAGAAAAGTTTTTTCATGGTAACAATTGTTTTTATGGTATTCGTATTTTTGTTTTCTATTATCTCGATTTCAAAATCAATTCACAACGATTCTCTTCCCTCTAATCATCCCCATCGCTCTCCCAATTCGTTTCCCCAAAACAGCGCGCCAAACCACCCATCTCGCCCTCCCCGCTTTTTGATTTGCGGCAAAGGTACTACAACCCTATTTTATGTAGGTATAAAATCGTACATATTGGGTATAAAAATAGCCGAATATGCTCTATAACATATTTCGGCCATTTTCCGTTTTTTGCTGTAAATGTTAGTTTTGCACCGTATAATTTCGCCCATAAGAGCGGTACGAATCCTTTTCTATCTCTATTTCCGGTTCTTCCAAATTCTCTTTGCGAACCAGTACCCAACAAAGATATTTTATAGTCAATCCTCTGTCAAGCCATTGTTTTTCGTAGTGCGTTTGCAGCATTCGAGCCTCCTCTATATCCCGATTTCCGCCGTTTGCGTCCGCCTTTTCTGCTGCATACAGATCATCCGTATCGGCCAGCACATGGTACGCATTGAGCCGCAGCATTTCGTGCGTGTAGGTATACAGGAATGGGCTGTCTGTTTTCAGGTGAATCAACCCACCTTCTCGCACAATGTGTTGGTATCGTTGCATAAAATAGGTCGAAGTCAGTCGTTTGGTCGCTTTTTTCATCTGCGGGTCTGGGAAGGTAATCCAAATTTCGTCAATTTCATCCGTGTCGAAGAAACTCTCTACCATCTCTATATTTGTACGCAGAAAAGCCACGTTTTTCATTCCCGCAGCCTCAGCCTGTTTTGCGCCAACCCACATCCGAGCCCCTTTGATATCGACTCCTATAAAGTTTTTTTCGGGATATTTCTCCGCCAGCCCGACCGTATATTCGCCGTGTCCGCAGCCCAATTCCAGCACAATCGGATTGTCGTTGTGGAAATAGTTCGTGCGCCAATGTCCCGCCATTTTCACCACTTCATTTTCAGGCGAAAGGGCTCGTTCTCCCGTCTCGTTCACCGACAGCACTTCCTTTGCACCACATTGGAACACATTCTTAAATGTGTCCATTTCCGCAAATTTCTTCAGTTTATTCTTTCCCATCTGTTCTCAATCCTCATTTTTGGTTACTATTACGCCTACATCCGACACACCTCGCAGCGGTTCTTCCCGCATGCCGTGTTGTATCGTTATCACCTGTTCTCCGCTGTGCGCAAACCGATACGCCTCTTCGTATAGCACAGGCATTTCCGTCAGCCCGTTTTTGCCGTTTCCGAGCCATACGCCACGGTCGTTGGCCAGATAAAACTCTATCGTATCTTGTGCCGTCGGTTTTGCAAATTCTGCCGAATCCAACGCATAATATGTCGAGTCGCTCGCAGGCCGATTGTTCACAAACAGCCACATATTCTGATACGGATATTGTTGTGTATGCCGCACGCAGATCTGTATCTCGTAGGTGGCCGCCGTGTCGGTTATGTCAAATCGATACGCCAGCACCGAGTCGGTATACCATTCCCGAAGCGGCACCGAACGAAACTCCGAATATACGGTCTTGTGGCTGCAGGCGCACGCACCGACCAGCAGACTAATTACGACCGGTATTTTGATTGCCTTTTTCATTGTTGCGGGACGGATTGGGTCGGTTGTCACGGGGTTGTTGATTGCGATTGGGGCGGTTGTCGCGCGGCGGCATATTTCGGTTCTGTCCTTGTCGGTTGTCGCGCGGCTCACGGGGTTGGTCTGGCCGCCCCTGTCGGTCTTGATTTCCTTCTCTGCGAGGGCGGTTGCGTCCGTTGTCTTGTCGGTTGCGATTCGGATTGCCTCCGTTGCGTTTCTTTTTGTCAAAACGGGTCAAGTCGTCTTGTCCCACCACATTCTGATAACCTATTTCAGGCACTTCCACCGCCGTGGTCGATTTTCCGCCCAGCGTATCGGGTCGTTCGCCTCGGCGATTCATTTCTATCACCTCTTTGGCACGGGCAGGCGTCAGCACTTGCAGGTTGGCAGGTATTCGTTGGTCGGTCGAGTAAGTTATCTCGCCTTTCAGCGGATCTACCGAGAACTGATAGTATGTACCTTCCTTCGTTTCCAACGCAATCGAGCGTGCCGGAATCTGCCGCATGGCCTCTTCATATACAGGCACTTCGTAGTTCAGGCAGCACTTCAGTTTTGCGCACATACCCGCCAATTTTTGCGGATTGGGCGATATGTTTTGCAGTCGGGCAGCACCTGTGCCTACCGACGAGAAATTCGTCATCCAGGTCGAGCAGCATAGTTCCCGCCCGCAAGGTCCTGTTCCGCCGATTCGCCCTGCTTCTTGTCGTGCGCCTATCTGTTTCATCTCCACACGGATGCGGAAAGTCTCGGCATATACCCGTATCAGTTGTCTGAAATCGACCCGCCCGTCGGCTATGTAGTAGAATATGGCTTTCGAGCCGTCGCCTTGGTATTCCACATCACCTATTTTCATCTCCAGCCCCAGCGATTTAGCCAGTTGGCGAGCCTTTATCATCGTTTCCTGCTCACGGGTATGTGCTTCTGCCGCACGCTCTTTGTCCTGTTCGGTGGCAAACCGCAACACATCCCGTATCTCGTAGCGAGCCGTGTCGATGTGGTTCTTTTTCATCTGCAGCAGCACCAGTTTTCCCGTCAGCACCACCTCGCCGAGGTCTGTTCCCGGGTTGGCGGCCACTACCACCACCGAGCCTTTCTCCAAAGGCAGTTGTTGGCTGTTGTGGAAATATCCCTTGCGGGTATTTTTGAACTGCACCTCCACGAGGTCGGTTTCCTTGATGTTTTCCGGCAGGTCGCACAGCCAGTCCGTCACGGGCAGCATGTGCATCGAGTTGCGGTTGCATCCTCGTGCCCGAAATCGGCACGACCCATTATTTAGTGTAAAATCTTCTTCCATAATTTATAGCGTATCGTCTTATAGTGTATCTTCTTTTTAGTCACATTATCGTTCGTCTTTCCTTGCCGCATAGCAGGTGCATATAGCAAGCCCAATCCACCTATTCGCCTAATTATCTTTCTTTTTGAGCAGCACAATCATCTGCAGGCACATATCGAACAGCACAATTTCGGCTTTCGCATTTTGCGTTATTTGTCGTTCCGCTTTGTCCAGTTCATTCATTATCTCTTCCACATTGCCCGAATGAATAAACCGTGCAAAACGCTCCGAGAAGTTCCGTTCGTCGTCCGACTGATAGTTCAGTTCGGGTTGTTGCAGGTTATAGATATAGTTTTCCCGCACTTGCCGTTGGGCGTATTGCAGAAAGTTCTTTTGCGCCTCCCGCCCTATTGCTGCCATTTGTCGGCTCCAGTCTCTCAGGTCAGCCAGCGCTTTGTATTTTTTCTGCTTGTCTTGTAGCACGCCTATGGTGTAGGCATTGCGCATCATGGCCTTGAAATCCTCCAGGTCGCTCCGTTTGCCGTCGTTCGGCTCAGCAGCCTCGTTTGTTTCCTCTGCTTTTTGGCGTGCCTCCACATAGTTTCCGTTTGTCACACGGGCTATATAGGCGGCCTTGTCCGCTGCTATTCCCATGCGTTCCACCAGTGCTCCGGCCACTTCTGCATCCGTCAGGCGTGGCACTTGCACCCGTTGCACGCGCGATTGTATCGTTGCCAACAGCATATCCGGCTGTTCGGTTACCAGCAGAAATACCGTGCCTGCGGGCGGTTCTTCCAACAGTTTGAGCAGTTTGTTCGAGCATTCTGCGCCCATCTTGTCCGCCTGCCATATTATCATCACCTTGTAACCGCTGCCGAACGATTTCAGACTCAGTTTCCGCACTATCTCGCTGCTTTCCTCGTCATAGATTCGCCCCTGTTGGTTCTTCACTTCCAGCACGCCATACCAGTCCTGCAGGTCAAAATACGGCTTATCTATACACAATTGCCTGAACTGTTTGAAATAACTGTCGCATACGGTCTTTGCCGTCACCAGCGGGAAAGCAAAATGCAAATCCGGATGTTGTAGTTTGCTGTATTGCAAGCATGTAGGGCAAACGCCGCAGGAGTCTTCCTCGGTGCGATTGGGGCAGTTGATATACTGAGCGTAGGCGAGAGCCAGCGCCAAGTTTCCGGAGCCGGGAGCGCCGGCGAACAACTGTGCATGGGGTATGCGTCCCTCTTGCACCGCCGCTCGGAGTTTCCCTTTTACCTCCTCCTGTCCTATCACATCCTTAAATTGCATATCTTTCCAATTTCTCTAATTCGTCCAATTTGCCCAATTTCTCCCATCTACCCTATTCGTCCCATCTGTCCTCTCCCTCCCATTTGTCTTATTCCACCCGATCCGTCCAATTTCTCCCATTTGTTCTATTCCGCCCAATCCGTCCTCTCCTTTTTCTCCAATCTTCCCCTATCTTCCAACGAGCCTGCAAAGTTACAAAAAAAAATGCATTCTATCAAGTTTATTACGATTTCCCGAACCACTCCCGAACCAACTCGCTAAAAATCCACCCTTTCCCCTCTCCCATTCCCCAACAAAAAAGGAGGCAACCCTATCGAGTTTCCTCCTTTTCCTGCTAGCAGCACCCTTCCTGCTCCTTACAATTTCTCTATTGCCTCCGCAATCGAGTTGGCGATAGTCGCCATCTCGTCCGCAGCCAACTGCAGTTTCGGGTTTGTAAACAGCATATCTTTCTCCGAGTTCATCGGTACCAAGTGTATATGTACGTGGTTCACTTCCATACCCAGCACCGCAACTCCCACTCGTTTACACCCTGTGGCTTCTTTTATACCCCGTGCCACTTGCTTTGCAAACACCATCAGTCCCGCCAGCGTCTCGTCATCCAGGTCAAATATATAGTCTGCCTCGGGTTCCGGCAGTTTCGGGATCACCAATGTGTGTCCCTTTGTCAGCGGATTAATATCCAGAAAAGCGTAGTAGCGATCGTCCTCTGCCACCTTATAGGAAGGTATCTCCCCATTGATAATGCGTGTGAAAAGTGTCATAACAATTCTATTTTTAGGTTACAAAAAAGCGCTTGCTCCTCCGAGCAAGCGCAATAATACAAGCGATTTACAGCGAGATTTCCAGTATCTCCAGTTCCATCTTGCCAGCAGGCACCTGCACTTCAGCCACATCGCCCACCTTTTTGCCCATCAGGCCTTTTGCGATAGGTGTCGTAACGGCTATTTTGCCCTCCATAATGTTGGCCTCACCTTCCGTTACCAGCTGATAGGTTTTCTCAGCGCCTGTTTTCTTAATGCGCACACGAACCTTTGTCAGAATCTGTACCTCGTCGGTTTTAATCGAACTCTGGTCTATGATGCGTGCGTCCATTATTTTTCCTTTGAGTTGGGCTATCTTGCTCTCCAATACGCCCTGCTCCTCCTTTGCGGCATCATATTCCGCATTCTCGCTCAAATCGCCTTTGTCGCGCGCCTCAGCAATTGCTGCAATCACGCGGGGGCGTTCTGTGCTCTCTAAAAAGCGTAGTTCATCTTTCAGTTTCTGCAGACCCTCTGCAGTCATATAAGTTACTGCCATATTGATTAGTATTTAATATGTGTAATTGTATAAATTATTTCAGCGCTTGCCGACCCGCCATCCCTTAGAACGGCAGTTCTTTCTGTTTTTCTTATTGTTTTGCTGACCTATCAGCCGTCAGTATTTACGATTGATAAGTTCGCTCATCACAAATGCCTTACGTACCTCGTCCATGTCCGAAAAATCGGGCAACAACGGATTTTGTTCGGCGGCGTTTTCCTGCTTTTCAGTATTCGACGCCCTCCCATTCGGCTCTGACGAATTTGGCTCCGGGATATAACTTCTCGTTTGCCACAAAGAACGATTGTTTTTCATACTACTAAAAAGGCTTTATCGGATTTTTCTATTTTTCCGTATTATTCGTACTTTTTTCTGTAAGGTGGTGGTTGTTTCCGGGCACACACTTTCATGGTTACGGTTTGAGTTTGAAAAAAACAATAGGAAACTTCACAGCCTCCTATTGCCATTAAACCTAAACCTTAACTATGAAAATTTTATTTGTTTTCGTCTGCAAAGGTACAGCCTTTTTCCGAACCGCACAAGTCTTTTGCCTAAAAAAATGCCTTTTTTCTCTATTTTTTCCATAATTTACAGAGAATTATGCGATTTTTCGACTATTTTGCAAAGTTCACTTTCCAAATTACGCCTCTTCCACCCATTCTCCGCGCAGCGTAGCGGCCGAAGCATCCGTGATACGCACCCGAACCAACTCCCCGATATGCCGTCCTTTGCGCGGGAACACCACGGTCTTGTATTGCGATGTGCGCCCGTACATATCTTCGTGGCTGCGTTTCGAATAGCCTTCTACCAGCACCTCCACCGTGCGCCCTATTTCCCGTTTGTTGCTTTCCAGCGACAACTCGCTCTGCAACGCAATTATCTCGTTGAGTCGGCGCACTTTCTCCTCCTCCGGCACATTGTCAGGCAGGTGTTTTTGTGCATAAGTACCCGGGCGTTCACTATATTTGAACATGAATGCCGTGTCGAATCCCACCTCTCGCATCAGGCTCAGCGTCTCTGCCTGGTCCTCCAACGTCTCGTCGTGGAAACCGCAGAAAATATCCGTTCCTATCGCTGCCTCCGGCAGTATGCGCCGTATCGCCGCAATCCGCTCCAGATACCATTCGCGCGTATATTTTCGGTTCATCAGTTTGAGTATCTTGTTCGACCCGCTCTGCACAGGCAGGTGAATAAATCGACACAGATTCTCGTGGCGTGCTATCGTCTCCAGCGTCTTGTCCGACATATCTTTCGGGTGGCTTGTGGTGAATCGCACCCGCATTTCGGGCACAGCCTCAGCCACGGCCTCCAGCAGGTCGGCAAAATCCACCTGTGTCCCGTCTTCTCGCTTAAATCGGTACGAGTTCACATTCTGTCCCAGCAGCGTCACCTCTTTGTATCCTTTTGCGGCCAGGTCACGCACCTCTGCCAATATACTTTCCATGTCACGGCTCCGCTCCCGCCCTCGTGTGTAGGGCACCACGCAGTACGAGCAGAAGTTGTTGCACCCACGCATAATGCTCACAAATCCGCTGATAGTCTTTCCGATACGAGCGGGCAATATCTCTCTGTAGGTCTCTGTCGTGCTTAGTTCCACATTCATGGCTTTTTCGCCCGCCTCGCATTGTGCCAGCAGGTTCGGAATGTCCATGTACGAATCCGGTCCTGCCACGAAATCCACCCCGTAGCGTTCTATCAGTTCGTTTCCCATGCGTTCCGCCATGCAGCCGATCACCCCAAGCGTTATGTGTCGTCCCTCTTGCACCACTTCCGAGCGGCTCTGCACGCTGCGTGATTTCAGTTCTTTTAGGCGAGAAACCACTTTTTGTTCCGCATTATCTCGCACCGAGCAGGTGTTAAGCAGCACAATATCAGCCTCTTGCCAATTGTCTGTCATTTCTGCGTCAGCGGTCTGCATGATCGCTGCCACCACTTCGCTGTCTGCCACATTCATTTGGCAGCCGTAAGTCTCTATATAGAATTTTTTCGTCATAATCTTTGTCTTATGCACTCATTTTTTTGAATAAATAGAATGATTATTCGCAAAAAATTTGCACATTTCATTTTTTCGCCGTACCTTTGCAGCCGCTTTTCCAAAAAGCATCGGGATGTGGCGCAGTCCGGTAGCGCAACGGTCTGGGGGACCGGAGGTCGCAAGTTCGAATCTTGTCATCCCGACAAAAAGAGAGTTTTCAGCTCTCTTTTTTTGTGCTGCCAATCTTCTCCGTAGAAGTTCTTATCTCGCTTCGCTCAAACGATCACGCTGCGCTTTGTTCGAATCTTGTCATCCCGACAAAAAGAGAGTTTTCAGCTCTCTTTTTTTGTGCTGCCAATCTTCTCCGTAGAAGTTCTTATCTCGCTTCGCTCAAACGATCACGCTGCGCTTTGTTCGAATCTTGTCATCCCGACAAAAAGAGAGTTTTTTAGACTCTCTTTTTTTTGTATTCCCCCTCCTCTTCATATCTATTGGGGCAAAAACCATCTATCCCGAAGCACTCCCGCACCAACTCTTCTTATTTCTCGCTCTCCTGTTTCGCAGGGTCAAAGTACGGCAGGTTTTGTGTCTGTAGCGGTACCACACGCACCTTGAGGTCGTTCAGCACTTGTTGCAGTTCTCCATTCTGCTCAGTCAGCCCAATCCACCATTCTGCCTCGTCCATCGAGTCAAATCCTATCACACGCAGTGCACATCCGGTTCCCACAACAGGCATTTTCTGCAAGTCAAAATCGCGTATCAAGAACTGCGAGAAGTTGAATAGTGCCACCTCATATTGCAGTCGGTTCAGTGCCTGTTCCGAGGCTGTCGGCAGATAGAGCAGCACAACGCTCTCCACATTCCGTTCATCCGACATGGCGGCTGTCTCCACCGTATCTTCCGCCATTGTGGTCTGTTCCCGCAGGGCGGCAAGATCGGTCACCGCCCCACCCTGTTGGCTCTCCATACCTTGTCCCATCATGGCGAGCATATCCTTTGCCATGGTGCTCAGTTCGCTTTCCGGATAGCGTGTCACCATATCGCGCAGTTGTGCCACAAAGGCATCCTGTCCGTCGGTTCTCGCCACCGCCACGGCATTCAGGAATAGGAATCGTGGCATCAGCGGCGACAGCGGATAGGTCTGTTCCGCATAAGTCTTGTTCGCTTTCACCTTCGCAAACTCGCCGGCGGTGTAGGCACGATAGGTCTGCTCGTATAGCGAGTCTTGTTCCTCCGTCATGCGCTGCAGTTTCTCGAAATAGTCCGGTTGCGACACAATGCGTGCCTGCTCGGTGTTCGGATAGTAGGTCGCTATCTCCTGCCTGTATTGGTTCGCAGCCGTTGGGTCTTCCCGCCTCAGCGCATCCAGATAATACATATAGTATAGGTCTAGCAGGTCGGCATGGTGCGGGAATCGCTGACAGAGTTCCTCAAAGGTCGCCTGTGCCAACTCCTCGTCCTCCAATTTGTATCGGCAAGTATAGACCATGTTCACCAGTGCACGCCGTATCAGGCTGTCCGACTGCGCCAAGTCCGCTGCGGTGCGAGGTATCTGTTGCAGGTAGTATTCCGGCTTGTGGTTATCGGTTTCCACCGCACGGATTCGTGTCTGTGCCGAGTCGCCCGTCATGGTCGAATCCGACGGTTCCTCGCTATACTCATCCTCTTCTGTTTCGCCGAATAGCGATGAGGAGGCTTTGCTCCGTCGCCGCCAGTCGTCTTCCAGCGGTCTGTTACCCCATTTCTTTTGGAAGTCTTGTTTTCCCGAGCGCAACAGTTGTGTGTTGTAGAAATACCAATCTCCCTTTGCACCGCTTCCGCCCAGCATGTTCGATGTATTCACGCTCTGCAGCCCGCTGTTTTCCGCTTCTCGTTCCGCCAGTGCCTCTTGTTCGGCTTGCGCTTGTTCGGCTGCTATCAGGTCGGCTATCAGTTTCTCCACCACGGCTCGCTGTTCTGCCTCCGACAGTCGGCTCAGTCGTTGCAGCGAGTCTTGCAATTCCACGGTCGTATTTTCCACAATCAACTCGTCCAGCACCTCCGAGCGTTTTTGTACTCGCTCAAACTGTGCATTTTCAGGTGTCAGTATCGTCACCGCCTCACGGTAGCAAGGCTGTGCCTCCCCATATTGTCGGTGGTCGAAATAAATATCTCCCATGCGCACCAGCACCGCCGCTTTCTGCAGCCCTGCCTGTGTCGCTTGGTCTATGGCCAGCCTATATTGCTCCAGTGCCCGTGCCGTATCGCCTGCTGCCAGATAGATATTTCCGGCTGCTCCGTATATTTGGTCGAGTTGGTCTTTGTATTTCGACTGTTTCGCCATCCCTCGCAGTTGCTTGAGGGCCGATTTCCCGCTCAGTTCCGCAATGTGGATGCGTGCGTTGAATTCCATCACCGTCGGCGGCGCCAATCGTATTGCCCGCTTGTAGGCATCGATGGCTTCCTGCTTTTTGCCTTCCCGCTCGTATAGTTGGGCCAGCACATACTCAAATCGAGGCCGATACACTTTGCGTTTCTCGTAGGGGATGGCCAGTTTCACGAAGGGTATCGCCGCATGGTATTGCTGTGTCTTGAGCAGTATGTCTGCGCTCACGGCGGAGTAGAGTCGGGCATGCTTTTTCGATAGGGCATCCACTTGCACCTTCTGCAGCATGTCTTCCGCCTCGTACAGCCACCCCATTTCGGCGTACGCCCGTGCCGTCCATAGTTGGCAGCGTGCCACCATGTCGGGGTCGTTGCTATAGTGTTTGCTGATATACGAGAAAGTCCCCACCGAGCCTAAAAAATCGCCTTTGTGGAACTCCGCCTCGCCGAGTCGTATCCACGCATTGCCCATCTCTGCGTTGAATTCCTCTTGTTTGAGCCATGCTTTGTATTTCGGGTCGTTGCGTTTTTTCGGGTCGGGTTTGGGTTTTGCTTTTATCGAGTGCAGTTTGATGCATTTTCGGCATTTCTCTATGGTCTGATCCATTTGGCTTGCCGAGGCTTCCGCTGCACGGTGATTGCTCACGGGGTAGAGGTTGAGCAGCGTCGAGTAGTCGTCCTCGTTGGCGTTTTGTATGGCTTTCAGTCCTTCCTCGTAGGCAACATTGCCGTTGTACATAATGTTATATTTCACCTTTGTCTGGTGAAAACTCCGTGTCGCCCAAGTGTTCTTTTGGGTAGAGCAAGAGGCAAGCAGCACGAGCCACAGCCCTGCCGCCGAATATACAATATGATTGAGTAGGCGATTATGCATGCGTAGTCGGAGTCAGTCCCTTCACGTGAGACTCAGCGGCTATAAATTCTTTCAGATAGTACGGCTCGTAGTAGGCAACATCAGCCCCCTTGTATCCTTCCGTCAGCATTCGTTCCGCCAACAGTCCGGCATATTTCGCCTCCGGCACCACGCCGTCCAGATAGGTACACTCGCCGCCTTTCAGCACCTCTTGGCATTTTGCAGCCCCGTCGCCGAAGTAGTACACCGCCTTGTCTTGCGGCAGCCACGCTGCCGAATCCACCACTTGTGCCGTCACTTCGGTTTGCGGACGCAGTTCGTGGTCGTATAGGGTAGTATATACCTCCATGCGCCGTGCATCCACCATAGGGCAGAGTAGGGAATCCGCTGTCAGTTTCTCGCCGTATCGTGCAGCCGCAGCGGCGGCCAATATCTGCAGCGTCGGCACGGGGATCAGCGGTATTTTATAGCCGTAGCATAGTCCTTTGGCTATTCCCGTTCCGATACGCAGTCCTGTGTAGCTGCCGGGTCCTTCCGACAGTGCCACGCCTTCCGGTTTCAGTCCTTTTTCCCGCAGTTCTTGCAGCAGTTCATCGACAAACACGGGCAGTTTCGAGGCGTGGTTTCCGCCTTCCATGCTCACCCGTTCCAGCGTAGGCACGCCGCCTATCGTCACGGCAGCCGAGCATACTTGCGTACTGGTTTCTATACAAAGAATCGTCATTTTTTTCGAATTATTTACGCCCCCTTGAGCCTACACTCATCGTTTGCGCCTCTTACATTATATTTTTCTACTCCTCCTTCATCTTAGACAAATATGCCCCAATATGTACCAAAAATTTATTTGTCTATTTTTGAATCAATTTTTCGAGTATTTGTTTCCCACAAAACACCCGCCCATGCACTCAAAAGTATTTGTCCCCACGAAACGCTGTCCCCTTTTATCGTTCCCGTGCATTTCGCATAGCCCGTTGCAGTTCCCGTTTGTCGTCTTGTTCCCGCAGTGCCTGTCGTTTGTCGTAGGAGTGTTTACCTTGGCATAGTGCTATATCCATTTTGGCGAACCCCTTGTCGTTGATAAACAGTCGCAGCGGCACAATGGTCTTACCGGTATCTTTCACGGCTCGTTCCAGTTTCCGCAGTTCTTTTTTTTGCAGCAGCAGTTTGCGGTCTCGTTTCGCCGCGTGGTTGGCATAGCTGCCGAATCGGTATTCCGCTATGTGCATACCTTTCACCCACAGTTCGCCCTCGCTGAATTGGCAGAAGGTGTCGGCGAGCGAGGCTTTGCTTTCCCGTATCGATTTTATTTCTGTCCCGAACAGTTGTATTCCGGCTGTGTATCGGTCCAGTATTTCATAGTCAAAAGTGGCTCTTCGGTTTTTTATATTTACATCACTCTTTAAGCGCATAGTCGTCTTGTGTCGCTTGTTTCAGTTCTACTCGTTTGTATTTCTTTTGTCTTTGTTGCCAGCGTTCGCGTGCATACTGTTGCATGTCTATCACGTCGTCGCTTTCGTCTATTATCTCCAGTCCGAATATCGTTTCTATTATGTCTTCCAGCGTCAGGATGCCTTGGAAGCACCCGTATTCGTCTATCACCAGTGCTATTTGCGATTTCTCTTTGAGCATGGCGCCGAATATGTCGCTTATCGACTTGTTTTCGTCGAACGATGGCAGGCTTCGTTTTATCTCGCCCAGTGTCACGCTGAAATTGTCTTCCGCCAGGTCTTCCAGCGCATCATCTCGCAGCACATAGCCCGTTATGTATTCCGGTGCATTGGGCGAGAACACGGGGATTCGCGAGAAGTGGTCATATTCGTCCGACTCGTAGTATTCTTTCAGCGTCATCGTTTCGGGGGCTATTTTCGCCACCACACGCGGTGTCATCACATCGGATGCTTTTATCTTGTCGAGCCGCATCACGTTGCTGATTATCTTGTTCTCGTCTTGTTCTATCACGCCTTCCTCTTCGCCCACATTCACCATCGCCAGCACCTCTTCGCGCGACACGGTGGCCTCATCGTTGTCCCTTTTTATCAGTTTTGTCACACCCTGTATCAGCAGCACGCAGGGGTACATTATCACCACCAGCACCTGAATGCAGCGAGCCGTGAATCCCATCAGTTGTTTCCAATGGCCCGTTCCGATGGTTTTTGGCAGTATCTCCGAGAACACCAGTATCAGCACCGTGGTCACCACACTCACCAGTCCGAACCATTCCGAGCCGAATACAAGCGTCGCTTGCCGACCCACGCCGGCAGCACCTATCGTGTTGGCTATCGTGTTGAGCGACAGAATGGCGGCCAGCGGACGCTCAGTTTCCGTCTTGTATTTTTTCATCAGGGTAGCGGGAGCGTAGCCTTCCTCCTCTCGCATCGTGATATAGCTTAACGTGGTCGTCATCAGTATCGATTCCAGCAGCGAACATAGAAACGACACTGCCATTGCAGACAGTAGAAATGTAATTAGTAGTCCCATATAGTAAAATTAGACCGCAAAATTACTACTTAATTTGTGGATTTCCAAAAAAAGCATTACTTTTGCGGGGTTTTTAGACGGTCTTCTACCCGTTTTGAGGTTTTTCGGCCATGTTTGACATCATTTGAATTGAATAATTACTCATTTTTTGAACTATGATAAACAATATTCTCGCCATTACAGGAAAGCCCGGTTTGTTCCGTTTGGTCAGCCGTGGAAACAATATGTTGATTGTAGAGTCGCTGCTCGACGGCAAGCGTACCCCGACCTATGCTCGTGACAAAATTGTTGCGCTCAGCGAGGTCAGTATGTTCACCACGGGCGACGATGTCGCTTTGAGCGATGTGCTTACCAAGGTAGGCGAAAAGGAGGGGCTTAAGGTTGCCTCCATCGATGCCAAGAAGTCCGACAACGATGCGCTTCGTGCATGGTTTGGCGATGTTTTGCCCGATTTTGACCGCGATCGTGTCTATCCCAGCGACATCCGCAAACTCATCCAGTGGTACAATATCTTGGTCAATGCAGATATCACCGATTTCGCTGTTGAGGAGGAGTCCGAGGAGGGCGAAGCCGCAGCCGAGGTTGAGGCACCCAAGGTAGAGGCCAAGAAGCCTGCCAAGACGCAGGTCAAGACCCAGAAATCCGCAGCCGCTTCCGCCAAGACGGGGGTAGGTGCGCGCAAAGGTTGATTGATTCTCCGTGAACTGATTGATAT
Source organism: bacterium (assembly GCA_963591775.1). Taxonomy (GTDB): domain Bacteria; phylum Bacteroidota; class Bacteroidia; order Bacteroidales; family Paludibacteraceae; genus Colicola. The sequence continues at coordinate 36,784 of CAVATM010000002.1, read as the reverse complement.
CATAGAATCTGTAGCGCCCTTGAGTTACCAAGAGTCTTGGGATAATTCGGGTCTGCAGGTGGGTGACACGGGAGCAGATATACGGGCTGCCCTGCTGACGACAGATGTTACAGAATCTGTCGTCGCTGAGGCCGTTTCTACAGGTTGCAACCTCATTGTCAGCCATCATCCGCTCTTATTCCACGGCATTCGTTCCGTGGTGGGTGCCACGCCGCAGGAGCGCTGTGTGGCAGAGGCCATTCGCCATGGCATTGCCATCTATTCCGGCCATACGGCCATGGATTGCTATCTCCATGGTGTGAGCGGCCGTATGATGCAGACGCTCGGCATTTCCGACTATCGGATTCTTGTCCCCTCCGAGGGCAGCACGGTGGAGCGACCTTTCGGGTTGGGTGCTATCGGCTCTTTTTCCGAACCTGTCCCGTACCAAGACTTTCTCCGCCTGGTTCGCGACCGCTTTTCGGCGTCGTATGTCCGCTATACCGACGCCCCGCACGCCTCTGTGCAGCGCATCGCCGTCTGTGGGGGTGCGGGTGCCGAGTTTGTCGAGCAGGCGATAGCCGCGGGTGCCGACGCCTATCTCACGGCAGACTGCAAGTACCACGAGATGCAGGCGGCCGCAGGGCGTATCGGGTTGGTCGATATCGACCATTGGACGAGCGAGCATTTCACGCGCGATATCTTCCGTGAGTTGCTCTCTCCGTATATCCCCACGCGCATTGCCGAGTCCGACGCCTCTCCTGTTCATTGCCTGTAAATCAGGCTGGAGTAGGGTAGTCCCGCCGCCAAGGCCGAAGCATTGCCGAACGAACTGCCGCAGAAATACTTACTAACGCAAAATAAAAACAATACGAATATGGAAAAAAATGAAGAAATGACCGTAGAGAGCAAGTTGAAGGCTCTGTACGAATTGCAGGCTGTCGATTCCAAGATCGACGAGTTGCGCACGCTTGCCGGTGAGTTGCCGCAGGAGGTGAAAGATATGAGCGATGTAGTCGAGGGTCTTAAGACGCGTTTGGAGAACATCGAGAACGACATCAAGGAGTGCGAGACGCAGATTTCGGAGCATCGTGTCCGTGTTGAGAACAACAATGCCGCCATTTCTCGCTATCAGGAGCAGCAGAAGGCGGTTCGCAACAACCGTGAGTTTGACAATCTCAACAAGGAGATTGAGTACCAACAGTTGGATATCGAGTTGAGCCAGAAGAAGATTCGCGAGTTCACGGCAGAGTTGGAGACGCGCCGCGAGGAGAAGGCAAAGACCATTACGGAGATCGAGGAGAAGACGGTCGATCTCAACCAGAAGCGCAACGAGTTGGAGTCTATTTTAATTGAGACTCGTGCGGAGCAGGAGTCGCTTATGTTGCGTTCGGCAGAGTTGGAGAAGCACATCGATGATCGTCTGTTGGCGGCATTCAAGCGTATCCGCAAGAACGCCCGCAACGGTCTTGCCGTGGTTAAGGTCGAGCGTGACAGTTGTGGTGGTTGCCACAGCAAGATTCCGGCACAGCGTCAGTTGGATATCCGTCTGCGCAAGAAGATCATCGTCTGCGAGTTCTGCGGCCGTATTCTTGTTGACGCCGAAATGGGCGAAAACTAATCAACGGAGAACTAGAATCCTAGAACAACTAGAATATCTAGAAATCCTAGAACCTCTAGAAATCCTAGAACTTCTAGAACATCTAGAACAACTAAAACAACTAGAACAACTAAAACAAAAAAATCCGGGCTGCACCAATCCGTGCAGCCCGCTTTTGTTTCCTATCTCGCCCCAAAAAAATGTTTCCTCTCCCCCTCAAAAAACAAACAAATCTAAACCCTCCCTCCCCTTTCGTCCGCTCGTATCACACACGAGTCACCTACGGGTCAGCTACGAGTCACCTACGAGCAAGAAAAACGCCTCCGTCCCCGTATTTTTCACCGAAAATTATTCACTTTTTAATTATTTATTCATTTTGTGTCAAATTTTCCACACTCGTTTCATTGAATAGTTGTATTTTTGCGCTTGATTTAGAGTGGCTAAATGTGCAATCGAAAAACGATCAAGGATTTGCATGTCGGCTGCTGTAAGTCAAGCCACATTATTGTTTACCCCCAATTGTTGAGATTAGATAACCGAAGAGAATCTAAGTGAAAACACGCAGAACTCCGAAACTATGACCAACAGTGTCTGCAGCGGCAGGCGCAGCAAACAAACCAAGAATGTAGCGGGAGCGATAGCCAAGCCCTGCTCGCTTGCAGTGGTGTGGTAGGCTTCACCGGGAGCATTGATTTAACCGGCAATACACCAACTTAACCGGAAATACACTAACCTGAAATGACACAATCTACCAACAACAAAAACAATAGTCAAGCCATTACTATGCAAACATTTCTCTCCCCCCGCATGCCCATGCGGTTCATTTCGTTATGCGCAATTCTCTTTGTTTTCTCGCTACATCTCTTCGCCACTGATATAGTTTGGACTATGTCAGGGCGAGTAACAAAAAAACAAAGCCTTACATCTGGAAAAGTCTATGAATACCTATCTGACGACAGTAGCACAAAGATGTGGTATACTGCTGGTTCCTCAAACGAATTGAATACAACATATCTCAAAGAGAATGGGAAAAGTAGTTCTGACACGATAACTGAAATAGACGGAACAAAAATATCAGGTCAGACTCATGCCATACGTTTATTTGTAACAGGCAAAGGAAAACTTACTATAGATTGTGACAATTCTAATGTTGGTAAATACAATGCATTTGACGGTAGTTTTACGGGTACACAACTACTAGACGGTTACTGCGCCAACACTACAAGCGAAGCCATCACTGTAACTACCTCACCACTTTGTATTACTACTTCCACTAAGGGGTATATTACAAAAATAACATGGTCACCAGACGCCTCCACCACTTACACCATCACCTACAACACCAATGGCGGTAGCACAATAGCCCAAGTAACTGGAGCCACAGCCCTACCTGATCCGCTACCTACACCTACCAAAGACGGCTGCACTTTCCAATGTTGGTACACCGACGAATCTCTATCCACCCAAGCCACTGCCGGCGCACCCATTACAAGCAACACCACTCTCTATGCCAAGTGGGATTGCTCCACCTCCTCAACCTACACCCTCTCTTACAATTCCAACATACCTAATCCATGGTCTGTAGAAACACTACCATACACTATCGCTTCCATGCCTGCTGACGAAAGCGACATTACTTCTACAACCGTCAGCACTACCACTCCGACACTTAAAGAGAATGATTATGATATTTATTACTTCAACGGCTGGAACACCAAGGCAGACGGCAAGGGTGATTCATACGCTGCAGGCAGCACTATCACCCTTTCGGCTAACACCACTCTCTATGCACAATGGCAAGCCCGCTCCTTCTCTATCACATACTACGATAGTGACCAAACAACCCCACTGACTGGGCTAACACCCGAATCTTACACCTACGATGTAGAAGCCACTTTCCCTACTCCTACCAAATCAGGATATACCTTCGTCGCATGGCAGAACCAAGCAGGTACTGAAACATATACTTCCACCAAAAACTATTATGGGGACTTCTCTCTATATGCCAAGTGGAAGAAACAGTCAATCATCAACTGTACTACCCTTGCCGAAGGTAAGGCTGACAACACTGATTCTACCATTGTTGCAACCGTAGGAACAATTACCATAACAAAGGGGCAATGGACAGATAACAGCGTCAAATTGAGTGATGACAAAGACTCTATTACAATCAAACCAGATAAGGGTTCTTTCACTGTTGGAGATAAAATTAGCGTAACACTATACAACAAGGACAAAACTGAGAATACATTAGGCTGCAAATTTAATTCCGGCGCCCAAACTATCCAGGTATCGGCGAAAAGCACCGCCGTATTGGAATACACTCTCGCAGCGAAAGATATTAAAACGGATGGTACAATTATATTCAAACGCACCTCTTCCACCGACCGTTACCGAGACATCTCTGTGGAGCGCTGCGTGGAACAAACCTGCACCACCTCGGTAACGCTCACATGGAGCAGCAGTGCGTACACCTACGACGAGGGCGACCAACCGACGCTGACCGTTTCACCGAAACTGCCTACAGGTTCTAATATCCAATACACATCCTCCGACGAGTCCATCGCTTCTATCTCCGACGATGGACAAACCATCACGCCGCACAAGGGTGGCACGGTCACTATCACTGCTCTGTTCGAGGGTGACGACACCTATTGCCCCGCTGAGGCTTCCTATCAACTCACTATCAACTGCAATATACCGGAGTTGAAAATCACAGGTAAGGATGTCCTCGAAGGCTGCAACGAGAGTATCACGCTCCAGGCTGTTCTGTCCGACGGCACGGCTTACCCCACCGACGGCTACACCTTCCAGTGGTATCGTGACGACAATGCCATTGCCGATGCCACCTCTGCTACCTACACCACCGATGTAGTCGGCACCTACTATGTCATTGCCCAAGGAGCCTACTGCGAGCAGCGTTCCACCAACACCGCCACCATCACGAGCCGTGTACCTGTTCCTGAGGCAAAGCGCCTCACCCGCTTCCAGTACTACCGCCCGGGCAATACCTATCCTTCTGTCAGCAACACCCGCCACTTGTTGGCGTATAAGTCTGTTGTTGAGAACGACTCCACCCGTTGCGACCTCTCCGCCACCATCATCCGTGGCACAACCCATACAGCACTGAGTGCAGAAGCAATAAACCAAGCATTCACCGTTTCTACCACCCAAAACGCAGCAGGCCTCTACGAGATTACCACCACCTGCAACGAGGGTCTCCGTCACCTTGACTCCCAACTACAGGCGGGCGACACCCTGCGTGTCAAGGTCACGCCATACGACAACTGCGGTGAGCCGTTCCCCGACTATGCTGATTCGGTAGATATCTATATCGTCAGCAAGCCCTCTCTTGCCTTCATCGTTTCCGGTGCTAACGATTACACCCGCAACACCAAGAATTATAAAATCGGCGGTGATTTCCTCACTGGCATCAATAAGGCCAATTTGTGCATCCAGAGCGAAAAGGATTGGAAGGATGCCGACAAGGCCACCGTTTTGCCTCTCTACAAGACTCTCTGCGACAGTTTCGTTACTGTCCCCGTCAATGCTTACGCCGATTTCGATTCGCTCAACTACGAGCCCTTTGACCTCGTTTTCCTGACCGACTTTGTCAAGACCGATGCCGGTAATGATTCAATAACCAAGGCAAAATGCAATGCTGCCATCAACAACCTGGGTCGTTTGGTGGACTACCGTCCTATGTTCTCCACCAAGGGTTATATGGCGAAAACAGATTTCACTATATGGGCAGACAAGGGTTTCACCGGTAACCCGTACGATGTCAAAACCAAGCGTGATATGACAGTCTTGTGCTATGCACACGACATCTTCACGGGACTCAAAGAGTGGACAGGCACAGGTACACCTTCTAGCAACGACTCCTGCAACTATGTCATGCGTGACGCCAACGAGAACATCTATATCCGCGTCCTGTCCGAACAGGGTTTTGATAGCAATAAGGGTATGCAAGGTTTCTCCGAGGTGGACAAGAATAGTTTTATCAACATTGCCACAATCCACGGTGAGGCGACATCGGGCAAAAAGACATTCAGCCAAGACACCACGCTTATCGCTTGCGCCGAGCGTCAGACCAATATCGAGGCACGCCTTATGGTGCTGTGTATCAATGCCGATGCCACCTCGTTCATCACACCTGTCGGCCTGCATTCAATAGTGCGTGCGCTCAACTACCTACTCATCACCGAGCCTGCTCATGTCAGCGACTGCTCTCTAACCTTCGACAATGGTGCCACCCACACAGGTGGTGGCGATAACAAGTGGAGCAACCCCAACAACTGGAACTCCGGTCACCTGCCTCTGAGCCACCAGAATGTGCAGATCGTTGCCGACTGCGTCGTTGATAGCAAGGACGCACATGCCGCTAATATCAAGATTCTCAGTGGCGTAACCGTCACAATCACCGATTCGGCAGCGCTCACCGCTATAGGTAAGGTCAACACCCTGCTCGATAAGACCAATTCGAGCAAGACGCAAGACCTGACCGACCCCAATACCATCCGTATTCTCTCCACGGCCAATGGCAACGGTGCCTTCATCCACAATACCAAGGCAGGAGAATCTCTCCCCGCTACTGTCCAACTCTACTCCAAGTCCTACCGTACTGCGGGCGACGACGGCAAGTACACCTACTATTGGCAGTATGTCGGCATTCCTACTCAGGAGGCACAGGTACCGGAATGTTTCCATGGTGCCTACACCTATGTGTGGAAAGAGGCAACCAAGTGGGAGCGCCATGGCGATTATAGCACGATTTATGGCTTCGAGGGCGTCGGCTTGACCGAAGGTATCGGCGAGAACGAGACCAAGACCTACACCCTGAAGGGCAATCTCAACACCACCGAGACCAAGAATATCAACATCACGGCTCAAGCTACCGATGACTATAAGGGCATGAATATCATCGGCAACTCGTGGACGGCACCGCTGCAGGTGGGCAAATTCACGGCAGCCGATTTCGGTAGCTGCATTTCGCCCTGCCTCTATATCTACAATAGCGGCAAGGATGACACCTACCACCAACCCAGCACGGGCGACTATGCCAACATCCAGCCGGGTACTTGGACTACTCTCACTCCCTCTTTGGTCATCCAAAGCACCTACACCGGTCCTACTGTCATTCCGGCTATGCAGGCGTTCTATGTCAAGACCACCAAGGACACCACTTTCACGCTCGATTACGCCCGCTTAGTGCATAACATCCCGGCCAAGGAAATCAATACGCCGCTGCGTGCGCCTCGGCGCAATGCAGTGTCCTCCGATGAGGTGGAGGGCGACGATGCATGGGCTCATGCAGGCGAGACCTTTGGCGAACCCGTCCAATCGTATAAGAAAGTCTCCACCATGCGTGTCACCTTGGCAGACAATCGTTCCTCGACCTCGCTCTATCTGATGGAGGACGACATGTTCAGCGATGCCTACGACAACGGCTACGATGCACCGCAACTCTTCTTCAACGACCGCAAATATGCGCCCACGCTGTTTGCGCTTTCCGAGTTGGGCAATATGGCTGTTCTTGCTGTTCAGGACATCGACAACACCCATTTGGCATATCGTGGCGGCAGCAACGAGACCTGCACTTTCTCGTTTGGGTATAACGGCGACCGTACACTCTACCTCAACGATGCGCTGTTGCGTCGTTCCACGCCGATCAACAACTACAACACCTATTCGTTTAGCGTTGCCGATACCACAGAGCGCAATCGTTTCTATATCTCGGCTATACCCATTGAGGACAAGACCACCACGAGCATTGTCGAGGTCGTTCAATACAACAATCAGTTGCAGTTGAGCAACCCCGCAGGCGAGATGCTTACCATCGATATCTACGATGCCGCAGGCCGTATCGTCATGCAGCGTCGTTCCGCAGAGACCATGATTGTGGTCGAGACCCCTGCCTCAAACGGTGTCTATCTCATCCATGCTTTCGGCGAGCAAACCAACCTTCTGCACAAAATCGTACGATAAACCACCTACATACACCTTACAGAAATAATATACATTACAGCAATGAGAATCAGAACCTTCATACTACTATCCACGCTGCTCTTGAGCCTGTCTTTGTCAGCGCAGACGCATACCATGCGCTCCACCAGTCTATTGCTCAACGAGCCTACCGTTTCCGCCACACAGACCATGGGCTACTCCTCACAGACCACAGGCACATCCTCCACACCGACCACGGCAGTAGGTTTTCGTGCCATTTCCACAGTGCCTACCATTGGTATGGATGGACACGCTGTGCAGCCGGGCATGAACATGGCAACATTAGACAACGAAAGCAGCGGATTTGGTCCGTTCAACCCGGACATAGAACCAGACGACAATCCGAACGGCTATCCCATTGGTGATGCCGTCCCCCCGCTCTTATTGTTCTCAGCAGTGTACGCTCTTTTCCTTGCTCGCAAGCATCGCAAAAATATGGAGAAAATATAATTCTTGTAGAGACGGTTCTATACCGTCTCTCTTTTTTTCAATCTATCGCAGCAATCTGTCCAGAAAGTATATTTGACCTATATTTGGTCATATTTGTCCCATAAAAATTTGTCCCAAAAAAAATCGCTGCTCAATCCTTGTCCCTACGGTTCAGCAATCCGCAGCACAATAGGCAAGTGGTCGGAATACCCGTTATGATACCGATACCCTATGTAGGTGCGTTTGGGCTTGTTTCCTAAATATCGACTGTCTTCTTCCAGCAGCCATTCTGGCGCAAACACCGATACCGTTGCGTCCGCTTGCAGATTCTCGGTCAGATAGAATTGGTCTAGGTAAGTCCATTGCCCGTGGTATTTCTCTGTTCCGTAGGGTGGGCGACCCACGAGTGGAATCATGCAGTTTTTCAGCCCTGTCAGGTTCTCTTGCGGTGCGGCATTCATATCTCCCATCACCACTATTTTGGCGTCTGCAGATATAGATTTCACCGAATCCACCGTCGCTTGCACCGCGGCTATGGCTCGGTCTCGTTTCCATTGTGTGTTAGCCGCTCCGCCCGACATCGATGGCAGGTGGCATACCAGTATATGCAGTGTATCGTTATTTTTGCCGATTTCAACGGCTTTTTTCAGTGCGACATACAGAATATCTCGTGTGCTGTTTTCGTGTCCCAGATCCACTCTTATGGCCCTTTCTGCCACCATTTCCCAGTCTTTCCCGTATAGCAGTGCCACATCTATGCCTCGTTTGTCGGGGCTGTCGTAGTGCACGGCTTTGTACTCTCGGCGTCCTAAGGCTTTGCACAAGTCATCCACGCATGCGCGGTCTTCCACCTCGCATAGTCCCACTATATCGACGCCTTCCCATTGTCCGATAGCAGTCAGCACTTGTGCTATGTGGTCTATTTTTTGGCTGTATCTATACCTATTCCAGTGTCGCATGCTGTTCGGTGTAAATTCCGTGTCGGTATTCACGCTGTCCGTTTCGGGCGAGAACAGGTTCTCTACATTGTACGATACGATACAAGTTGCTCTGCTCAATTCCGTCGATTTCAACGGCATTATCGAGCAGAGCAAGCACGCCAAAAGCACATATTTTCCGATTGTTTTCGTCAATTTATGAAGTATATCACTTTCCTCTCCCTATTCGTCCTATTTGTCCCATATTTGCTCCTTATTGGGCCATATTTATCCCCAAAAACACCCGTTGCATTGTTTTTACTGGCAATTACTGGCTATTCGCAGAGTACATTTGCCTCTATTTGGTTTAATTTTTCGAGTATTTGTTTGGCGCAGCCTTACTGGTCATCTAATGGAGAACGCCGGCACAACGGCCTATAATGGCGACCTCCCCCATTATATCAGCATTCCGATGGCTTTTTTTAGTGCTTCCATCATTCTGTCTATGTCTTCCTTGTCGTTGTATAGTCCGAACGAGGCACGCACCGTCCCGGGAACGCCCAGGTGGTCTATCAGCGGTTCGGCGCAGTGGTGTCCGGTGCGCACCGCCACGCCTTGTCGGTCGAGCAGTGTCCCCACATCGAATGGGTGCACCGGTTTGTCGCCGTTATACACATTGAACGACACCACCCCCGCTTTCTCTTGTCCGGCGGCATATACTCGCACTTCGGGCAGGCTGAGCAGTTGTTCTTCGGCGTATCGGCACAGTTCCCGTTCGTGTTCCGCTATGGCATCCATGCCTATTTTTTCCATGTAGTCCAGAGCGGCAGAGAAGGCCACGCTCCCGATGAAATCGGGTGTTCCTGCTTCAAATTTGTAGGGCAGTTCGTTGTAGGTCGTGTGTTCAAATCGCACATGTTCTATCATCTCTCCGCCGCCTTCCGCAGGGGGCAGCAGGTCGAGCCATTTCTCTTTTCCGTAGAGCACGCCCAGTCCTGTCGGGCCATACATCTTGTGCGCCGAGCATACAAAAAAGTCACAATCCAACGCCTGCACATCCACTTTCCTGTGCGGTGCCGACTGTGCGCCGTCTATGCAGACCGGTATGTTTTTCTCGTGTGCCAAGCGGATGATTTCCTCCACGGGATTGATTATTCCCAACACGTTGCTCACCTGCGCCACCGACACTATTCGTGTCTTTTCGTTCAGAATGGCATTTATTTGCCCTCTATCGAGCGAAAGGTCGCTCCGTAATGGAATTACCCGTAGCCGTGCTTTTTTGCGCTCACAGAGCATTTGCCACGGCACAATGTTCGAGTGGTGTTCCATTTGGCTTACCACTATCTCGTCGCCTTCGTGTACCATAGCCTCGCCGAAACTGAATGCCAGCATGTTGATGGCGTCGGTAGTGCCTTTGGTGAAAACGATTTCTTTGCTAGAGCGTGCGCCCAAAAATTTTGCCACATGTTGTCGTGCATCTTCGTGTCGTTGGGTGGCTATTTGGCTCAGATGGTGTACGCCTCGGTGAATGTTGGCGTTGTAGTGGGTATATGCATCCACCAGTGTATCTATCACGGCTTTTGGTTTTTGGCTTGTCGCCGCATTGTCCAGATACACCAAGGGTCGCCCATACACCGTATCGTTCAATATCTCAAAATCCTCTCTATTCATTCTTAATTCATAATTATTAGTGGTGCGATCAACCACTGCGGTATGACTATAAATAATTGATATTTAGATATTTATAAGTATTTTTTCGATTTGAATGGATGTTTTTCTCACTTTTTCGCGAGCACAGCGAGCAGAATTCTCATATTCCGCAAGGTGCCAACGCAAAACTAACCATTCCTAATTTCTAATTCATCATTCCTCATTAGAAGAACTACGGTCTATACTTACTCTCCTCCATTATCTTTTGAGCATCGCCTTCGGCAATCAGTTCTTGCAATGTCACGCCCTCGTTGTGTTCCATGTAGCATTTCGCAATGCGCCACCCGAGCCATGTCCCGAGCCGTCCGGGAGCCTCTTGCGACACTTCCGAGGTGAAAGGTCCGTCGTTCAGGTACGAGGTCAGCACCAAGTTTTCGGTCTTGAACAGGTCGCGTTTGTCCATCACGAGGTGCCAAATTGCCTCCTCATTTTTCTCGCACCAGCGCCATTGCTCTTTGGTGTAACCCATCACCTCGTATTCGGGCAGGGTGGGGAAGATCAGCGAAAGCAGGTACATTACCTTTCCTCTGTATAGCATTTGGTCGAGCAATCGGCTTTTGGTGCTTGTGTAGGGCAGGGTGCGGAAAAGGTACGCGCTGACCACATCCACGGGAATACACTCTTTGCGCATGGTCAGTTTTTGGTAATCATATACCACTCGGTTGTAGTATTCGTAGTCCGAGCCCAAATACATATCCGCCCCCACAGCAATGTCGTTTTCCACGAAGTATATCGACGCATTGAATCCCGATACAAACAGATAGATGGTCGGTATCTCCATCTCCGGGTAGAGGTAGTGCAGGCGGGTGAAGGCTTGTTCCATGCTGTTTTTCAGGTCGCTTATGTCCGCAAATTGCACTTGTTCCACACGGTTTGTTTGGCTGAATCCGTAGGCGGTGTCGGCGAGGAATTGCGGCAATGCCTGTTCCAGATAAGCCGTGTCGGCAACGGGTATGCCCAGTATGTCCTCCACATAGGTCGGCATAAAATCGGGGTACTCCGCATATAGTTTCCGAATCTCCGTGCCAATATGGGTCGTATCTACCGCCAGCAGGGCGCTGTCGAATCGCACCACCGTCACCGTTTGCCGCTCCATCTCTTTTTCGGCGGGGAAGTAACTGTGTTTTTGAGTGCAGCCGGTCAGTGCGAGCATCGTAGTTATTCCCGCAGCCAACGCCATTTTCAACCCTTGTCCTATTTCAGTCTTCTGTTTTTCCATCTTTCATTTCTATTACTCGATCCGATATATGGGCAAGTTCTTTGTCGTGTGTCACAATGATTATCGTTTGCCCGTAGTCTCGTCGCAGGCGCAGCAGCAGATTGTTCAGTTCCTGTTTGTTGGCCTCGTCAAGGCTTCCGGTCGGCTCGTCGGCGAGTATCACGGTGGGCGACATCATCAGTGCCCGTGCCGCAGCCACTCGCTGTTTTTCTCCGCCCGACAGCGCATTGGGCTTGTGTTGCAGGCGGTCCTGCAGCCCCAGTTCCGTCAGCAGTCGTTCCGCCCGTTCTTTGGCGGCAGCGTTTTTCTCTCCCGCTATCAGGGCAGGCATCATCACATTTTCCAATGCCGTAAATTCCGGCAGCAGTTGGTGAAACTGAAAGATAAACCCGATGTGTCGGTTGCGGAATTGCGCCAGTTCTTTCTCGCTGAGTGCAAACACATCCGTGCCGTCTATGCGCACCGTGCCGCTTGTCGGTTTGTCCAGTGTGCCGATTATCTGCAGCAGCGTCGTTTTTCCCGCCCCGCTTTTGCCCACTATCGACACTATCTCACCTTTCTGCACCCGCAGATTGACGCCTCGCAGGACATCCAGTGTGCCAAACGACTTACAGATATTCGTCGCTTCTATGCAATTATTTTCGTTCTTTTGATCTGCCATTATTTTCGGTTATATGCTCGGTTTATCAGTTCCACCGCCTTTTCTATCAAGTCATCTTTGTCGGTGCTTTCCAGCGTCACATACACTTGCGGTGCTATGCCTTCCTCTATCGATTTTTGGTCGGCATCGTACATCTTCACGCTCGAGAAACGCACCACCCAACCTATCGGCAGTTCATAACTCATCGGCATGCCCCCACCGCCACCGCTCAGCCCGCCCAGCAGCAGGCTATTTTCCGTGTAGCGCATGCAGTTCACAAACGAATTGGCAGCAGAATACACATGGCGGTCTTGCAGTACGACCACGGGCCGATACCATTTGTTGGGCATAGCGTCGTAGCGCAAGTATATCGGCTCCATTTTCGAGAAATCTGAGTGTCCCGTGCCGTTTTTGTGTTGCCAGTAGCCCACCAGCGTATCGTGTTTCAGAAAGGTCGAGGCCAGCGTGTAGGCATTGGTCAGGTCGCCGCCGCCGTTGTGCCGCACATCGATGATGATGCCCCGACATTGGCTGAACGACTTCAGTACATAGAACATATTCGATGCCCCTATTGCGTTCTCAAACGAACTGTATCGTATGTAGCCAATGCTGTCGTGGGCTATCTTGTTGTAGTACATTCCGCCGGCGTAGCGTGCCCCCTGCAGGTATAAGTTTTCCACCAGTTCTGCATCGTAGTTTTCGGGGTAGCCGGCATACCAATCTTTGCAAATCGACACATCGAATGCCGTGTATAGATTCACATGCCCGTCGTGCAGTTGGTTGAGCATACTCGCCATCAGGTCAAATAGTCGAATGTTCCACCCGTCTTCGTTCATGTCTATTTGGCGTGCGCTGTCCACATACAGGGTATGTATCGCATCCCAATCCACCCCTTTTTCTTCCACAAAACAGTACTTCTCGTCTATGATTTGCCATAGTGTCTCCACATTACCCACGGGCGTATTTTCTTGCGGTGCGTTGCCCAAGGTATGGGTACAACTGCCCGCCAAGAAAGCCACCGCTCCCACGGCCGCCAATGCGAAAACACGATATATTCTACAGCATTTCATATTTTTTCTAACCTCTTGTTTCCAACCACCTGTTACAATCCACATTTTTTTGGCTACATTAGGAGTACATATTTGACTATATTTGAAGTAGTTTTTGCGTATATTTGGAGCAATATATTTGGTTATATTTGTAGCAATTTATTTTTGTCTATATTCGCCTATATTAGTAGCCTGCCTTACCGGGTCAGTCGTTGGTTTCCTTTGGTGCGATATCGGAAGCAAGTTCCTATCACGGCGCTCACCTGTTCCCGACTGAACCACATCGATTTCTCGCCGTATTCCAAGTATTCGTGCCGTACGCCGATACGCCAAGTCGAGTGTTTGAATTGCATGTCCAGCGTCAATTCGTGGTTCAAGTATCGGTGGTTCCACATTCCGGCACAGCGGGTTCTTCCGGCGATTCCTTCCGTTATCTCGTAGTACGACTGCCAGTAGTCGGGCATAAAGTCGATACCGATTAGGTTGGTACGAATCATATATCGCAACCTGTAACTTGTATTTTTTCCGCCGAAGGAGTAACTCATAAAGGCCATAGCGTCTATATCTGCCGCAATATCCATCGAGTAGGGTTTATTCACATTGTTCATGATGTATCTCGGCATGAAATCTCCCGCCAGATACGGCCCTATCCCCACCTCAAAGCCGTGTTCGTATGTACTCGTAGTTATAGGATTACTTTCAGTAGTCATACCTTTACTACCGGAAGTATGTATCTGTTTTCCTTTTTTCGACCATTTCCACGAATAGTATGCGCCCCATCCGGCATTGACTCCAATCGCATAAATTTCGTTCGATTGTGGTGTATTTTGCAGTACATTCATCTGCACGCCCACTTTCCCTACATGCTCCCAACTTCCTGTATAGTTCCACGCCCCGCAATAGGGTCTATTAGCAGCCTTGTTAGTTACATTCTCATCACTAATTTTTATATTCTCATCTCTATTTTCTATATTCTTATCTCTAATTTTTATATTCTCATCTCTAATTTCTATATTCTCATCACTTTTTTTTATCTTCTCCACGCCCATTTCAGTCTTTCTTTTTTTTCCCCGAAAGGCTTGCCACCATTCGTTCGTTATTCCGACGCTCACCCCATCGTATCGCAGTGGGCTCAGATACTGGTCTTGCAGCCACATTCCTCCACCTTGTATTGTCAAAATATCCTCATGTTCCAAATTCTCGGCTTGCATGGTTATCGAGATGGCGCACAAAAAAGCGAGGAGTCCCGAAGCACTCCCGAACCAACTCCAAAAAAGCCGCCAATATCCCATATACCTGATTGCCTAAATCGCTAATCTAAAATGCTACCATTCCAAGAGAATCCCCAAAGATTTTCTAAGAAACCCATTAGAACCCCCTAATAAATCCATTAGAATTCCATTAGAACCCCTTTTGTTTTCCCTTACTTCACCACGAGTTCCCTATCGCCATTCTCCTTGACGGCTATATGCACTTCCACAGTATCATCTGGCAATAGCCTGTCAATCATCTCGGGCCACTCTATGAAGCAGTAGTTGCCTGAGTACAAATAGTCTTCGGTGCCCAAGTCAATTGCCTCACGAATATCTTTGAGCCGGTAGCAGTCGAAGTGATATACCTCTCCCTTGTGCGGAGTTTCCACATCATACACATTAACGATGGCGAATGTCGGACTGTTCACCACATCCTCGGTTCCCATTTCCTCACAGAGTTGTTTTATGAAGGTCGTCTTGCCTGCTCCCATATTTCCATAGAACGCATACACTCGGTGTGGTTCCGTTGCCGTGAGGATGTCCGTAGTCGCCACCTGTTCATTCTGCTCGTTGAGCAGATATAGACCCTTATTTTCGTCTTGTTTTATCGTATAAGTACGCATACACTTACCAAATATTCAATTCTCAGCGCGATATTTTACCTTTTAATTGCTCGTAAATTGCTGAACCTCTGTTAGTTCCGAGCAATTTCTGCCATTCTTCCAATTTGGCTGAACTAGCACGCTTCACCGATCCGAAATGTTTCAGTATCTTAGCTTTCGTTTGTGGTCCAACTCCTTGAATATCATCGAGTTGGCTCGCCACTTGGGCTTTACTTCGCTTCATTTTGTGGTATGTTATGGCAAATCGGTGCACTTCATCCTGTATTTGTGTCATCAGTCGAAACACTTCGCTTGTCACAGGCATACTCACTTCCTTAGGTGGAAATCCAAAAAGCAGGGTTTGTGTTCGGTGCTTGTCATTTTTTTTCAGACCCGCTATCGGTATGTGCAATCCCAGTTGGTCTTCCACTGCATCTCGTATCGCGTGCATCTGACCTATACCGCCGTCGGCGATTATCAGGTCGGGCATTTTTCCGCCTTCGTCTTTCAGGTGCTGGTATCTACGCCGTACCACTTCTCGCATACTTGCATAGTCATCCGCACCTTCTACGGTTTTTATCTCAAATCGTTTGTAGTCTTGCTTGCTCGGTTTTCCCATTTTATAAACCACACATCCGGCCACCGCATTCGTACCTTGTATGTTCGAGTTGTCGAAACTGTCAATCCAAGCGGGTAGAGTAGGGAGTCCCAGCATTCCTTGCAGTTCGGTCAGTATGCGCATCGACCGTTGCTCTGGATTCAGCTTGTCTGCTTGCTTCAGGCGATCTTGTTTGTATTGCCGCACATTCTGCATTGCCAGTTCCAGCAGTTTCTTTTTGTCGCCGGCATTGGCTATATAGATGTGCAAGTTCTCGTCATACACGGCCGGAATGAATGGAACGATCACTTCCTTCGTTTGACTCCCGAGCCTATCCCGAAGCTCCAGCATACCCATTGCCAGTATATTCTCTTTCTCCTCCTCAATTTTCTTTTTATATTCTATCGTCTGTCCTTGCACAATACTTCCGTTATGCACATGCAGCATCGATATATACACATTGTCTTCTTGCTCGTCATACCCAAACACATCCACCTCTCCGGCAGTCGAATTGGTGATAATGGTTTTGCTGCAGAACTGTTGTAGTAGGGTCAGTTTCTTTTTCACCTCTGCCACCTCCTCATATTTCATATCGGCAGCCAGTGCCATCATCTCGTTGGTCAGGCTGCGCACTATCTCATGCGCATCGCCTCGGATTATTTTCCGTGCTGCCTCAATCCACTCCTTATATTGTCGGCTTTCCTGCCTCATCTCGCATATTCCGCAGCATTTGCGTAGATGATATTTCAGGCACACTTTGTATTTTCCTGCTTTTATTCCGTCGTCCCATAGTTGCATCGAGCAGGTGCGAATCGGGTAGAGTTTATGAACCAATTCCAGTACCAAATCCACCGTGTTGCCGAAACTGTAGGGTCCATAATACTCCCCGTGCCGTTTATCTATAATACGGGTTTTGAGTATTCTCGGGTATGGCTCTTTGGTGATACAGATACTCGGATACGATTTTCCGTCTTTCAGCAGTATATTGTAGTGTGGCTGATATTTCTTGATAAGATTATTTTCCAGCAGAAAAGCATCCTGTTCCGATTCCACCACCACATACCGTATGTCCGCTATGTGCGCAACCAGTTGCCGTGTTTTCGAGTTTTGGTGATCTTTCTGAAAATAACTATTCACTCTCCTATGCAGGTCTTTTGCCTTACCTACATAGATTATATTTCCGTCTTTGTCCAGATGTTGATACACACCAGGGCTGTGCGGTATTCGTTGGAGTAGAGTAGTTATATATTCGTTTTCACCGCTCATTTGTCGTTTTGTATCGACTTTTTATATACCCGAAAATCAATCTACTGTTTTCGTAAAATGCTATTCTATACACTTTGTAACTGCATTCTACGCAAACAAAACAGGAAAAATATACCGCCTTTATGGCAATATATTCTCCATTTTGGTTTAGATATGAATCAGTGTATCGACGCTTTCTGCTTCCGTCAGCACATTGCGTCCGTTCAGTCCGTCCAGTTCTATTATGAAGTTTACAAACACTTTTTTGACGCCGAACTTTTTCACCAGTTCTATGGCAGCCGCCATCGTGCCGCCCGTAGCCAACAGGTCATCGTGTATCAGCACCACATCATCCGGCTCAATTGCATCTTTGTGTATTTGTATTTTATCCACTCCATATTCCTTTGCATAACTTATCTCCACCGTTTCAGCAGGCAGTTTTCCCGGTTTTCGGATAGGTACGAATCCAACACCCAACTCCATAGCCACAGCAGGCGCAATAATAAAACCTCTCGATTCTATTCCTACCACTTTGGTTATGCCCTTTTCCCGATACAGATTCACCATCTCATCTTTCATCCATTTCAGACAATCAGGATTTCGTAGTGCCGTGGTTATATCCTTAAACTGAATTCCTTTCACCGGAAAATCAGGCACATTGCGAATTTGATTTTTTACTTCTTCTGCTGTCATATCTGTTTTTGTTATTAGTTTTCGTTTTTTTATTACCCCTCTCAAAATAGCTTTTAGATTTCTCTACTTATTTTTTTTCTTCTAAAATTACTGTTTTTATGGTTAATGTTCCACGTGAAACAATTCGGTATATTTACTATGTAAATATAAATTCCAATTATCGCCCCATAAACACAAGCAAAGCACTAATATCATTTGGGCTTACACCGGGTATTCTGTTTGCCTCGCCTATTGTTTTTGGTTGTATTCGGCTGAGTTTTTGCCGTGCTTCCGTCGATAGTGATTGCAGACTTTGATAGTCGAAATCGGCAGGTATCTGTATTTTGTCCAGTCGTTGCAGTTTATCTGCCGCCAGTTGTTCCCGCTTTATATAGCCCTCGTATTTTATGTTTATCTCCGTGCTTTCTACAATATCTTCGTTCTTGTAGGAGTCTATTTTTTGTTTTAGCTCTGCCAATACACTTGCCAAATCCGTTATCGTCACCTGCGGTCGGCTCACAATATCTATCAGTTTTGTAGTCTGCGCCAGCGGGCTGCTACCTATCTGTTCCAAATATCCGTTTACTTCGGTCTGTTTTACGCTCTTTGTTTTTAGATATTCCGTCAGCTCTTGTATACCTTGTTTTTTAGTCAAATATAGATCGTGTCGATATGCATTTGCCAAACCAATCCCGAAGCTTCTTTCTGTCAGCCGCTCATCCGCATTGTCTTGCCGCAGCAGAATTCTGTGTTCTGCCCGCGAGGTAAACATACGATACGGCTCATCCACTCCTTTGGTCACCAAGTCGTCTATCAGCACCCCAATATAACTCTCGTCACGAGCTATCGTAAACGCTTCTTGCCCTGTTATATTCAGGTGCGCATTGATTCCGGCCACTATGCCTTGTCCTGCAGCCTCTTCATAGCCGGTCGTGCCGTTTATCTGTCCTGCAAAGAATAGGTTCTTTATCTGTTTTGTTTCCAGTGTATGATGCAGTTGTGTTGGGTCAAAAAAGTCGTACTCTATGGCATATCCGGGTCTGTACATTACCACATTTTCCATTCCCTCTATCGAGCGCAATCCATCCAGTTGTATTTGCCAGGGTAGGGAAGAGGAGAATCCGTTCACATAATATTCATTACTGTCCACACCTTCGGGTTCAAGAAAAATTTGATGTGTCTCTTTGTCAGCAAAGGTAACAATTTTCGTCTCTATACTTGGACAATAGCGAGGACCTATACTTTTTATTTGTCCGTTGTATAAGGGAGAGTCGGGTAGTCCTTTGCGCAGTATCTCATGCGTTTGCGGATTGGTGTAGGTTATCCAGCAAGGCATCTGTTTCAGTTTCCGTTGCACCGTGTCCAAATACGAGAATTTATGCCAATCCTCGTCCCCTGGTTGCTCCACCATTTTGCTGAAATCTATGCTCCGTTTGTCAATTCGCGCAGGGGTACCGGTCTTCATCCGTGCCGAAGCAAACCCGAAGGAACGCAGTTGTTCCGTCAGTCCGTACGACGCCGGCTCCGCTATTCGTCCGCCCTGTATCTGCGAGCGACCAAAGTGCAGCAGTCCGTTCAAGAATGTACCGTTTGTCAGCACCACAGCGCGTGCCTTCATCTCTATTCCGAGAGCCGTCTTCACGCCGCACACCGCCCCATTTTTTACCAGTAGTTCTACTACCACATCTTGCCAAATCGACAGATTACCCGTGTTCGATAGCACCTGCACCCATTCTTCGATAAATCGTTTTCGGTCGCTTTGGCTTCTTGGGCTCCACATCGCAGGACCTTTGCTTCGGTTGAGCATTCTGAATTGAATCGCACTTCGGTCTGTCACCACGCCCATCATTCCGCCCAATGCATCTATTTCTCGCACAATTTGCCCTTTGGCTATTCCGCCTACAGCAGGATTACAACTCATCTGACCGATTTTGTTCATATCCATCGTGATGAGTAGTGTCTTGCTTCCAAGTGCTGCTGCCGCATGAGCCGCCTCACATCCGGCATGCCCCGCGCCAACCACTATTATGTCGTATTCAAATTCTGTCGATTTCATCGAATCAATTTATGTCTATGCAGCCATCTCCATATACCCGAAAATGTACCTGTGCTTACCGTCTTACATCTGGGTACAAACGCATCTTTCAGGTGCGTTTTTTCTTTTACCTCCAATGTTTGCCTGTCTATCAATATCCCGATAATATCAAATCTCGGCTCTTTTGTGATTCCGTTTTCTCGTATGTAGGCATTTGCCGAGGCCACCATTCGTCGCCGTTTTCGTTCGTCCACATACTCTTCGGGTCGCTTTCCGCCGTACATCGAGGTGCGGGTCTTCACTTCTACGAACACAATTTCTTTTCTATTTTCCGCAATGATGTCTGTTTCCAGGTGCCCCATGGTCCAGTTGCGTTCCCGAATTTTGAGACCGTCAGCACGAAGCATATCCACCGCAATACTCTCGCCCCGTTTCCCTATTTCGTTATGCTCTGCCATCCAACTGCTTATTTACTCAGTAATACCACTTATTCACCTTACCACTTGTTCTACTTACTCACCTTACCACTTGTTCTATTTGCTTTGCCTTACCCACTTGTTCTACTTACGTCATACTACTATTCCACCTGCTCTGCCATATCATAGTTCTACCAACTCTCCCTTACCACTCCCGAACCTAAAAGCAACCAAGGCCTTTTATTTACTCATTTCGAGCATGCGTTGTATCGGCAATACCGCTTTTTGAGCGATAGCCTCGTCCACCAATATCTCAGGTTTCTCATCGCGCAAGCACTTATACAACTTCTCAAGTGTATTGAGTCGCATATATTCGCACTCATTGCATTGACAACCGATACTCTCCGAAACCTCCGGTGGAACCGGAATAAATTCCTTGTCCGGACAAGCCTTTTGCATCTCGTGCAATATACCGCTTTCCGTCACCACGATAAACCGTTTCTTGTCGCTTTTTGTGGCAAAGTCCAGTATCGCCTTGGTCGAACCTATCACATCGGCTTGCGACAGTATCACTGCCTTACATTCCGGATGTGCCAGCACGGGTGCATCTGCATACTGCTTTTTCAGTTCCAGCAGAGCCTCCAGCGAGAATCGGCTATGCACATGGCAAGCGCCGTCCCACAGCAGCATTTCCCGTCCAGTCACGCTGTTTATGTAGTTTCCGAGGTTCTTATCAGGCCCGAAAATTATCTTCGCATCCTGTGGCAGTTGATCCACTATTTTCTTTGCGTTCGACGAGGTCACCACCACATCGGTCAGTGCTTTCACATCGGCGCTTGTGTTCACATAGCTCACCACCATATAACCCGGATGTTCCGCCTTATATTTTTCTAAATCTGTAGCCTTGCAACTATCTGCTAAACTACATCCGGCAGCCATATCCGGGATCACCACTTTTTTGGTCGGACACAATATCTTCATGGTCTCGCCCATAAAGTGTACACCGCACATCACAATTATGTCCGCATCCACCGTAGTCGCTTTCTGAGCCAGTGCCAGCGAGTCACCTATAAAATCCGCCACCTCTTGTATTTCCGGTCGCGTATAGTAATGCGCCATAATAATCGCATTTTTCTCCTTACACAGTCTGCGTATCTCGCTCGCTACATTTTCCATATTCTTGTCCATTGTATCTAATTTCTGTCGTTATCTAAAAACCTTCAATTTCTATCGAATTCAACGATTCTTTTCAACCTTTTTTTTCTATTCCACACATTATCTATCTTTTCTCCTTCAATCAATAATTTCTTTCGAATCCAACGGCATTTTCCTTCTCTTTCTATTTTCAAATATATTATATATTTTTCTTTACTAAATCAGTAGATATTATAACCCCTTCATATTGTTAATATCTTCCCTATCTCTGTGGTTATCAAACCTTTTACCTCCTATCTCCTATGTCAATATCTTTCGATATATTTCATAACATTCCTCCCGTTTTCCCTTATCAACACTTATCAACACTCCTTTTCTCTTTTTGTTGATAATTTGTTGATAACTCGCTTTATAACCACTTTTTCAACTTGAATATCAATAGAATAAGCAGTGTTGATACAATCATCAGTGCGATAGCGAACAAGTAGCCCAATTTCCAGTGCAGTTCCGGCATGATGTCGAAGTTCATTCCGTACATACTGGCAATCAGGGTAGGGGGTAGGAATATCACATTCACCACCGTAAATATCTTGATTATCTTGTTCTGTTCGATGTTTACCAAACCGAGGAAGGTATCTTGCAGGTAGTCCAGACGGTCAAATCCGAATCGTGTGTAGTCGAAAAGCGAATTTATATCCTTGATAATCATTGTCAGGCGCGGGCGCAGTTCTTCGGGGAAAAAGTCGCATTTAAGGAAGTTGCTTATCACGCGCTGTTTATCCATTATGTTTTGTCGGATAATAGTCACTTTTTCCTGCAAGTCCTTGATTTGTATCAGTATGTTCTCGTCCACTTTCCCGTTGTGTGCCGTTATCTCTTGTGATAGGCGGGTAATCATATCCGTTGTGTCCTCTATCATGTCGGCGTCTTTTTCCACTCGTGTCTCCATCAGTGCCACCAGCACATGATACCCGGTCGGGAAGTTACGCGTGTTCACATACATTTTTTTCACCGTCTCGTTGAAACTGTCCAGTTCCACGTCGCGGGTCGTGACCAGTATGCTGTTTTTGAGGATGAAGTTCACCGGTTCGGTGGCAAAACTGTTTGTCAGGAAGTTGCTGTTTGCCACAATCGAGTCGTCTGTCTGAATATATCGGCTCGACATCTCGATTTCTTCCATCTCTTCATCTTCCTGAATATCAATCTTCAAGAATCCCTCCAGAGTGTCCTCTGTTTTGTCGCTTACGTCCACAAGGTCTATCCACACAATATCCTTTTTGTCCAGTTCACGCAGGGTATTGATGGTCTTTGCCACCTTTATTTTCTCGTTCTCTTTATAGAATATCCGTAGTTCTGACATGGCGCTTGTGTTTTTATAGGTTTCTGTTTTTTTCCACTAAGTTGGTCAGTTCCATAAACTGTTCCACACTCAGTTGTTCTGGCCGCATGGTGAAAATGGGGTCTTCCAGCACAGGATTTCCTTTTCCGACCATTTGTTGCAGCGAGTTGCGCATCTGTTTTCGTCGTTGGTTGAAGGCTGTCTTCACCACTTGTTTGAATAGTTCCTCGTTGCAGTCCAGTTGTTTTCGTTCGTTGCGTCGCAGTCGTATCACCGCCGATTTCACTTTTGGCGGCGGGTTGAATACATGCTCATCCACTGTGAACAGATATTCTATGTCGTAGTAGGCTTGCAGCAGCACGCTCAGTATGCCGTACGCTTTTTTGCCGGGTTTGGAGGCAATGCGTTCCGCCACTTCTTTTTGTATCATACCCGAGCAGACGGGAATACGGTCTTTGTATTCCAGCACTTTGAAAAATATCTGACTCGAGATATTGTACGGGTAGTTCCCTATCACATTAAATTCCCCTGTCGGGTACAGTGTGTTTAGGTCGAGTTGCAGAAAGTCGCCCTCTATCAGGTGCAGTTCGGGGTACCATTCATGCAGATACACTACGCTCTCGCGGTCGAGTTCTATCGCCGTGAGGTCAATTTGTTTGTTTTTGAGTAGAAATTGGGTTAGAACGCCCATTCCGGGGCCGATTTCCAGAACGCGACCCGCATCAATGGTTTCAGCAATTCTGCGGGCGATATCCGCATCCGTCAAAAAGTGCTGCCCCAGAAATTTCTTGGCATGTACTTGTTGCATTTTCTTGGTGATAATCGTCCATACTGTTTCTAATTCGTTCTTTTTTCGATGCACGCTACTATTTTTTTCTTTCAAAAACGACCCCTTTCTTGCAGTTCTGCCGTTTTTGCCGTAACTTTGTGCATTATTTATTTAGGAGATTTTATTGTCTCCTCCTTCAGCCTGCAAAGGTACTATATTTTATTTGGAAATGCAAGCATTGGCTCGTTTTATCACGCAAATCATCGATTTTATCTATCGACCCTTTCGCCGCTTTTTTTCGGAGCAGTTGTTCCGTTATGCGGTCTGTGGCGGTGGAAATATGGTGCTCGATTGGGTGTTGTATTTCCTTATCTACAATTTTTGTGTGGGGCACGACCTGATTTATATTCCGTTGCCTTTTGCCTTTTTGCCGCAGTTGTGCCTCACGCCGCATATCGCCACGCTTTGTATAGTCTTCCCTATCACGCTGCTGACGGGTTTTTGGCTCAATAAGTATGTCACCTTCACCCAATCTTCTTTGCGGGGTTCGCGTCAGTTGTTGCGCTATATTCTCATTGTCTTGATCAATTTGCTGATCAACTATGTAGGTCTGAAACTTTGTGTAGAGCAGTGGGGGTGGTATCCGACGCCCAGTAAGATGTTTATCACGGCTATCACGGTCGTTGTCAGTTATTTAGGGCAAAAATACTTTTCGTTTCGCCGCTAAACTATTTTGCGAATTTCGGTCTTGTTGTATTGCTTCTGCAAAATGGTAACATATTAGAAAATGCCAATTCTATGAAATCTAATCGTAATACCTATATGAAAAAAACGCTTTTTTGGTCTTGGGCGGTTCTCCTTGTTTTAGGGCTCCTGTCCGGTATTTGTGGTGGCTTGCGAGGCTACAATTCTCCTTTGGTTTTGTCCGAAACCTATAGTTTGAGTAAGACAATTTATCTCACCGACGAGCGCACCGATAGTCTTATGTTGGATTTGCAGTATGCCTATCCGCTCTCTTTGCCGGCTATGGACAGTGTAGAGCAGGCGATTCGTGCTGATATTCAGGCGCAGTTGTTTGGCGAGGCGTTTCGTACCATGCGTCCCGAGTTGGTGGTCGATGCGTATGCGGCATTGCGTCATACCGAGTATCTGCAGACCAACTTGCCTTTGGTACAGGAGTGGGATGCCGATCCCAAGTTGCAGAAGGGTGGGCATGGTCCTGCTTTTTGTGAGGAATTCACATTGGTTTCCGGTGTCTATGGTCTGTCGCACCATATTTTGAGTTATGGGGAGGATTGCTATACCTATACAGGCGGAGCGCATGGCTATGGTTATACGCTCCTTTTCAACTATTCGTTGCTTACGGGTGCGTTGTTGCACGAGGATGACTTGTTTGTGGACGACTATTTCGAGCCGTTGCATCATTTGTTGGTCGAGTCGTTGATTCACCAGACCGACAATGTAGATACAGAGCGTGAGTTGCGTGCCATGGGTTTTTCGGTGGAGGACATTGTTCCGAACGACAATTTCTTTGTAACGGAGGATGGTTTGGTGTATGTCTATAATCCGTACGATATAGCGCCGTATGCAATGGGCAGCATCTCCATTCATCTTTCCTATTCTTCTATCGAGAAATACCTTCGAGATTAAAAACCGATTTCTGTTTCTTGGTAATTTCCAATAAACCAATATGTTATCTTGTAGAGACGGTATTCCATACCGTCTCTTTTATTTGTCCTATCTGTCCCATTAAAAATAAATGTGTCCCCTCCTGGTCGCCCGTCTATTTCGTGTTCATTTTCCTCCGATTTGTATAGAAAAACATCCGCCTTTTGTCAGAAAGCGGATGTTTTTTCGGTTATGCGATATACTGCAGCAGTTGTGTTCCGTAGTTGTTGCGCAGTTTTAGGAGCGCTTTTTCTTTCATTTGCCGTATGCGTTCGTTCGACAATCCCATTTCGTTGGCTATCTGTTCGGTAGTTTTTGTTTCTTGTCCATTCAGTCCGAAAGAGCCTTTCAGTACTTCTGCTTCTCGTTCGTTTAGGCAGTTCATTAGTTGATTCAGCATCCGTCCGATCGTTTCTTTCTCTATGTCACGGTCGGTTACGCTGCTGTCGGCTATCATACTTTCTATGGTGTTGTCCGAGTCGTCGCCGAGGGGGGTATCCATCGATATAGTATTCATTATGCGAGTGCGAATCTTGTGGATATCCTCCTCTTTTTCGTTGAGCATCCGTGCCAGTTCCTCGTCGGTCGGCGGCAAGTTATATTGCATCTGGTATTTGGATATGGCTTGTGTTATTTTACGGCTCAGCATTACCACATTTTGCGGCAGGCGTATCGTGCGTGAGTTGGCAGTCAGCAGTTCGGAGATCGAGCGATTGATATGATGGCAAGCGTAGGAGATAAACTTCACGCCTATAGTAGGGTCAAAATTCTCTGCTGCATCCATCAGTCCTATCTCAGCGGCAGCAACGAGGTCTTCTATTTCGCACCCCTGGTTTTGATAGTTTTTGGCTATCGTGATGGCAAGCCGCAGGTTGTGTTCCACGAGTTTGTTGCGTGCGTCGATGTCGCCTTGTCGGCTGCGCGTGGCGAGTTCAACCTCTTCGTCGATGGAGAGGACGTCATACTTTTTGTTGCTAATTTCGCTCAGATGAGCCTTGAATGACCGTGTGTCACGAGGCGTGATAGACGCCGAAGCTTTAAAAATTCCCATGCTGTAAGGTGTTAGTTAAAGTTATTAATAAATATGATAGCCGTTTCTCTCTAGAAACCGTATCTTATCTGTATAAATACGCCCCGTATTGGTAGCATACCCCTTTTGCATATCGATAGCATACCCATTTGGTATACTGATAGTATTCCCCTTTGATATACCGATGCATAAGCCATCCGGTTCAGCTAAAAGCCTAGGTGTCGTTCAGTCCTAATAGCCTAGGTACAACTCTGCCCCAAGTCAGACACCATTCTGCCCTAATAGCGTAGCCACAACTCTACCCAAAAGCAGATACCATACAGCCCCAAAAAAGCGCAGATACCGTTCAGCCCCCAAAGCACAGATACCGCTCAGCCACATAGCACAGGTGCTATTCCGCCCCGCTTATTCAATCTAATAAAATTGTTGGAAGACAAATTTTCAGAGATAGCTAAGGATAGGTTGTTTCCGTTTTTTGGGTTTAGTAGGTCGTTTCAGTCAGAAAATAGGTTTCTTCCTTTCGTGTCGTTTCAGCCGGTGGAGAAATCATTTTTCGTTTTCTCCGGTTGTTTTTTGCCGACTACTTTCCCCTTGGAAATTAATTTTTCAAAGTCAGGTTTATCTCTCTCAGTATATGTTTTTCAACGCAGTTATTTACTACAAAAATTATACCATTACTCTACTTTTTTACAGTGTCAGTGTATTTTGTCATAATTTTCTTTTCATATATTGTTTTTTGTGGTGTTTTTTTGTATTGTGTCATACATTAACGATGTATTATGCTCATTTTTATAGAGATACTCCTCTTCTTTCAATCTATATTATTTTTTACATTTGTAATGCTATAAAAAAGACTGTCTAACTATACTTGTTAAACAGCCTCTTTTAATGATAAAATTACAGGTTATTTGATGCTATCTACAAGAAAAGCATTCAAAACATCGTTGCAAATATCTATTGTTTCATCTACAACATCTGTTATAACTTCTTCGGTGATATTTGTAGCTGCTTTTTGTGTGTCGTACATGCATGCTTTTCTAAATTGTTTTTTTAAGTTGTACACTATATCTGCTTGTTCATTAGTTAGTTGAAGATCATCAAAGTCTGCCTCCAAAATAGCATATTCAAGATATGTTTTCTGCCATTCCTTAGCGGTAAATCTTTCACCCCGTTTTTCAACCTTTTCTGTTAGAGTGCGTAGTTCAGATATTTTTTTGTCTGTCAGATTACATGCTGACAAGGTTAGTCCGAGTATGAGAACTATCAATAACTTTTTCATTCCTTTATAAAATTAGAAATATTGAATGTACCGGTCATTGGTTGAATCTCAATTTTGCCACTTAGGACATTAAAGAAAAACTCTCTTATCTCTTCGAATGATAGTTGTTTGATTTTACCTTGCGCATCGGTACCAAAATCATAAGTTCGTAGTAATTGTGGACCTAGAGCAGCTGCAGTTAGTAAGAAATGATTTTGAAATTTATCCGAATCAACTAGATCCGCTGCAAGGACTTTGCCGACTACTGTATAACTATGAAGACTCTTCTGCATATCTTCGCCGGTTAATATAGTCTTCAAATCATCGGACTCGATGTTCATTTCTATCCTTCCGGACTCAGCAGATTCTGGCAAACCTCTATACAAAGATCCTAAATCTGCCAGACTGAGATTATACATACGAGTACCGGGACTATAGTTTATTTTCTCTACTGTGAAAGCAGTAGGAAGCAGCATTTGAATTGTATTTTCTATATGTAGACTAGGAACATTGAATGTGCCAATTATGCAATTATTTAGGTCTGCAGATAATGTTGCAAAAATACCACCAATAACTACACAATTTTCGAGAGATATTTCGTCTGCATAAATACTACCGGCAACAAAAGCATTGACTAATGAAACACTTTTTGCATTGATGTCAGAACGAAATGATAACTGACATTGTTGAGCATGTGATACCACAGAACTGGATGAAGCTACACACTTTTGAAAATCTACGATACCTTTAGCATCCGAGTTTATATGTAATTCTCGTTGGGAGAACACGGCACCCGTTATATGTGTCTCACCTCCTTGAATTTCCATTTGTGCCGCATATATAGGGCCTTCGACTGTGGTATCCGCTTGAATAGTAACGATGCGAGTTAGCTCTATAATCTTACTTGGAATTATACCACCTTTTACCAAATTACCATTGAGCAAAATATTTGTCTCATTGATATGTATTTCTTTCAGATTTTTCATAGGATTAAATTGAATATAGTTTTGACATTAAGTTTTTTACCCGAGTAGAATGTGCATCATTTGCAGCATTCTCATTCAGAAGATTATTAAAATAAACTAAAACATTTTCTTTTTCTTCATCCGTCATTTCTGGAATTGATTGATAATCCAATTGTTCGGAGACAACCTTTTCTACTTCATGAGGAAGAATCTCACTGGCAAAAGCCCGTGAATTAGCCACATTATTTTGATCGACCAAATTTGCACAGCAAATGGGGGCAAAGTATTTTAATTCTCGATTATCATCTAATGTGCAATGTTTTAAGGTCATTTCAGTATATTGCTTTTTAGCAATAAACGAATTGGCTTCATACAATGCCCCTTGAGCATGTTTTTTGGCAATAGCTGTACTTATTTGTGCCTCCAAAATAGCATTTTCTTTACCTGCTAATGCTATGACATTCAACATATCTGATTCCATAAAGCGGTCTTCTGCTCTATAAATCTCCGTTGCTGCCGAAAAAACTGGTTGGTCCAGTGTATGAACACGATTATCTAATTCTTTATTCAACTCGCCAAATATGTTGTTATATCGTTCGGATGTACGCTGATAGTCTTTCTCCATTTGACTTTTTAAGGAAAGCAATTTTTTTTGCTTTTCATTCATGTCTAATAAAAGAGCATCAATGCGCTTCCTTAATTCAACAATTTGTGTCGAAATTTCGAAACTCACTGTACTAAAGAAACCGTCAACAATAGTGTCACCAATCTGTTTTGCTTTTTCTTTAATACTTGCCACCTGTGCGGCTTCAGTAGCCACAACGGATCCGGTAAGAGTATCAACATGCTTCGCACAACTTTTAACGCTTTTGTCAAAAGGAGTAGTATCTATTTTGATATTTACTTGAACATCCTCATGAACCTCGCCTTTGTATGGTATGCGCACATGTACTGTTTTGCTACCTCCATTATAACTAACGGTTACATTTTTTTCAGCATAGCCGCTGTACTCTTTTATGATGTGCTTAGTATATTGCCTTGTATAACTCATAATATCATCATTTATAAAGATTGATACTTTTGTGCCACTTTTATCAGGCTATCCATAGTCTTCTTTACGCGATCCGAAATTTCAGTTTCTGCCATCAAACGAACAAGTTCATTATCTACTAATTCGGTATTTTCGGTCTCATGCCATTGGAGATCCGAAGCAGACTGAAGAATTTCACCACGAACATTGGAAGAATTTTGGTCAGTAAGCAGTTCTTTGCTATTGTAGATATTCGAAGATACTCCGTGTTCATATTGTCCCTCTGCTACAACTACAGGCATATAGCGGACTTTTGATTCTGCTTTCTGATTTGATAATAAGATGCGATTAGTTAACGCTTTTTGTTCTTCCATACTCTCCACAAAAGCCTGGGTAGCCTCTAATACTTGCATGCCATGATGCTTAATATTGGAAGTCAATATCTTTTGGGCATCTGCGACAGCTTCTACTTGAACAATCGGGATGGTGGCAGTTAGCGAGGTCATCCTATTCCTAGTCGTTTCTATCTCTGTTGTAGCAAATCGGAAAATCGGTTGATCCAATTCTTGGACACGCTGACGAAGTTCTTTATTAATAGTGTTAAATGTCTTTCCGTATCGCATAGCGGTACGCTGGTAGTCGCGTTCCATTTGTTTCTTGATATTCAGCAACTGTTTTGTTTGTTGATTCAAACGAAGCAGATGTGATTCAACTTCACTTTGCAATTTTGCAATCTTTTGTGATAGTTGCGAACTCATTAATGCATGGAAACCACGATTAACATCATTACAAACATGATCAGCAGCCTCTTGATCTGCCTCAATAACAGCAGCTTGCATTGCGACAACGGCTGTAGTTGTTCCTGCAACATGGTTGCTAACAGTTTGCAACTCATCCGCCATAGGTTGCGTATCAACTAAACAATCTATACGTTCCATAATTCATGCTATTATTACCATTCAACTTCTTTATTTTCTTCATCCTCCTCCTCATCATCTTCGTCTTCATCCTCATCTTCTGCCTCTTCCTCCCCTTCTTCTACCTCTTCCTCGTTTTCCTCCTCTTGTTCTCTATCTTCATTTTCTTCAGATTCGGAAGCTTCTAATATGGATGATTCTTGTTCGTTTTCGGATTCAGATTCATTTGGCTGCTCGTTATAGTTTTCCGCGAATTCTTCTGTCAAAGGATTTTCCTCTTGAGACTCTTGGAGTTCAGCATCTTCTGTCAGAATTTCCGGTGCAGGAGCATAAGCTATTTGCTCATTTTCTAATGCTTTGTTTGCCAATTCTTCTAGAGCATTTTTGGCTATCAATGGTAGATTCAAAGAGAGATGCTCATAAACTAAGTTTTCAACTTGTGGAGTTGGAGGCAAATCCGATTTTTTGGCGAGTAATGGATTGACTATCGTCAGTGATTTACGGCGTTCATCCATGTCTTTCACTTCGCTGGTTGCCTTGGCCAATTCGTTGGAATGACCATCTTGCAAACGCGCATCGTAATATTCGATATGTCCGAATTCTTCCGAACGCTGGTCAATGTCTTCTTTCAAGCGATCCATATAATCCTCAAAGTCAGTTTGAACTTGTTCAAATTGTTTTGCTTGAGTCTCAAAAGCCATCAAAGTTTCCATCGAATTTTCTTTCGTATCAACGCGAGCGGATTCTAATGATTGCGATTGGTTCATCGATTCTTGCGTTTTTTGCAATGATGATAATGTGTTGAATGCAGCTACATATTCACGCAGACTTTCTTGCATTAAATTAATTAGATCAGCAGATTGTGCGCGATTTGCTCGATAGAATGCATCGGTATCTTGGTGCCATTTATTGAGATACGAAATCTTTTGGTCTTTGATATGGTTATATATTTTTAGACGCTCTATACGATTTTCTTGCATCAACTTCTCAACCATAGGAGCCACAATTTCTTCATATATCTGATGAACGCCAAATGGCATGGCTGTTGTACTTCCATCTTCAGCAGTCCATGTATTTGTGATTAGGTTGTATTTTACTCGTGAACTTTGACGCAGGGTAAATGGTTGGTAACCTTGGACAGAATCTGTATAGTCAAATTTTTCATCGCGTATACGCTGGATTTCCTCAGCTTCCAACAGAGGGGAATAGTGATTGTAAGGTGCTTTTAATATCTTATATAAAAGTCCGTTTGATTCGTTGACCATCTTATCTGTACTGGATAATTTCAACATCGAAATAGTTTGTACAGAGTTGGCCATGGTCTGCATAAGATCCTTCAAAACATCTTCAAATTGGTCTGTTTCGCTACTAAGTGAATCTTTTAGCTTATTAAGTTCCTCAAATTTTGAAATATCGTCTTTGTATCTTTCAGCATCAAAAACCGGTACCACTACTGCATTTTGAGGCACTTGTGTCGTTGTGTATTCATTAATGTTTTCAAGATGTTTGCTGTTGTCAGCCACCAATGGTAAGGAAACAGACGATGTGTCCAAATCGTTCATGCAATACGAAATAGTGCGTAATGAACGATCTAATTTTCCAAAATAATCATTTTGATTGATTTCTTGCATTGACAATGAATACTCATCCGTTTCTACAGGTTCTGCTTCATCAGATGTTTCAACAATAGGGGCTTCCGTATTTAGTTTCTTTATTTCAGCGATAGTATTTCCGAGTAATTCGTTTTGACGGCTCATTTGTAAAATTACTTGTGATTTTTCGACTTGTCCTGTATAGTCCACAATAAAACTTTTGTCGTCATATTTAATTTGGTCTGCAACGGGTACATATACTACACCCATCTTGTTTACTTTATAGTCCCTGAAGATGTTTTTATGTTGCGTTCTCAATTCTTCAATTTGCTCTTGTAATTGACTAATCTCTTGGTTGTATTTATTTTTGCGGACGAAATACATAAAGAATAAGACGATGGTCAGAAACCATTTCCAACATGTTGAGGCTTTTTCCTCAATCGCTTTGGTCTCTTTCTCTATATTTGAGATTTGAGACTCAATTCGTTCTTCCTCTTGAACAATTTTTTCAGCTGCTTGCTGATAATAGTTGAACAACACCTTTGCTTCATCTTGGTAGATGTTGCTCGAACTTTCAAAAATTTTTCCGGTTGTAGCCATAATGTATAATTTATAAGGTTAATTATTCGCAGATGTTTTTTCGGTTTTTCAGAATACGATGCAGATGTAGCAAATCAAGTTTAATACTTTCTTCATTCATATTGTAGTTGGTCATTGCAATGCGAACTTTTTGTGCAATTTCAGTAAATTGTTTTTCGTATTTTATGGCCTCAGAACTATCACTTGGAGCAATATAATGCAACGCATCGTCTAATTCTCCAACAGAGGTGCAAAAATATCCCGGAAAATTTCCGACGGCTATTTCATCTTGAATACTATGTATTGCTTCTTTCATTTGTTGCCGACCGTTCAACACTTTTTCTTGTTGTACTGCAATTTTAGTAACTTGTCTGCCTGCTATAGAACCATAAAAGAATGCTGAAAGTAAGATTCCGAATAAGAGGCATTGTCCTAACAACTGAAAGATAAATGCAATAGGAACTGTAGCACCAATAACAGCAAAAGCTATGGATACTATGACATAGAATATCTGCATACTCCACCTTACGCCCAAGCTGCCGTATTCCGGAGCATTCTTAAATGCCGTTTTGATTAGTGGATGGAACAAATCATAGCAGAGCGTCATCCATATTATGGACAGAACGCAAATATCCAAAATGCGTACGCGTGTAGGTATAGGAAGTGGGAGAAGTAACATAACTGTTATTAAAACAGCCTCGACTATAGGTATGATTATAGTACTTAACAATTTGTTTTTCATGATATTACGAAATTAAATTTATCTACGATTTCCACATACCGGGCAGAACTTTGCATTAGGTGGCAGTTCTGTTCCACATCTTGGACAACGATTTTCTGCGGTTGCTCCTACTTTTGTTCCGCAATTTCCGCAAAATACAGCTCCCGGACTAAGTGGAGTACCACAATTGGGACAAATCCTTGGAGTGGATTCTGTCGTAAGACTTGCCCCGCAGGATACACATCTCTTCGCATTATCTCGGTTGTCTGTACCACATTTGGGACATAAATTTGTTTTGTGTCCGCAATGGGGGCAAAATGCTTGGTTTGACATATATTTTTTGGAACAATTGCCACAATATATAGAATGTGCGTTGCCCATGTTCCCGTTCGCCCCACTTAGGGCTTGAGTTGCATTGGTATTACCACTAGCTCCTCCCATACGGGGTTGGTTAAATGCAGGTTGCATCATGGCTCCTCCCATGCCATTTGTCATTCCGGACATCATTTGCATGGCCATTAATCCACCCAGCAGACTGCCGGAGTTTCCTTCACCGGCCATATTTCGGAAACCTTCAATGGCATTATTGGCAGTACCATAGGCTTGTTCCTGTTGCCATGTGTGTCCGGTAATCTTCATCGATGCTTGGCGAGAAATGGCATCGGCTATTCTGCGTCCTTCTTCAGTGGATTCGTCGATATCGATACTTGTAACATAAAATTTGGTCAGTTCCAACCCTAAGTCCGACCAAAATTGTTCCATTTGGCCTTTTAGATTTGTACCGATCATATCTAAATAAGCCGAAATTTGTTTGAAACCTATCTTATTGGCCAGCATATATTGCAATATGATAGATTTCGCTTTTGAACAGAACTCGCCATACGATTGCATGGTCATGTCATCTTGGGTGAAATCGTTTTTTGTTCCGACAAACTTAATTACAAATTTCTCGGCGTCAACTACTTTCAGACCATATTGACCGCGTGCTACTAATTGAAGTTGAGTGTCATAATCTATATCGTGGATAGACATTCTGGATATTTCCCAATTTATAGCAAAGGTTTGTACCATATTGACAAACCACACATCTGCAGAAAATGGATTATCTCCCCCAAATGGAAGTCCCATCAAATCCCGTAAAATCGGCAAGTTCTCGGTTTGTATAATATGGTTTCCTGGCCCAAATTTAGTTATAAGTCTTCCTTTCGAAAAGAAAAGTGCTTCTTGACTTTCAAACACATTTATTCTTGCGTGGTTTGAGATATTCATCTCGGGGAAATGATGAGCGTAAATCACTTCATTACCTTGCGGTCTCCACTCTAATGAGTCAATTATTGACTTATGCCAAAATGCCATATTGTTTTATTTGTAGGGTTAAGATATTATGATACATCCACTATTGCAATTAGAATAGTCGAAAGATGATTATTACATCGAAAAAATACGATATAAGAGATTCGGTAACATAGATTTGGACTATAACAATCAGTGTTTCTATTTATCTGTGTTTTAAGGCGTTTATTTATAGAACTGCTAAATTGCGCTATAGAGACACAACCCATTTCTTGGCTTGTAATCCAAATCATATACCGCAAAACAACAAAGTCTGTATTCGCTTGGTCAGGTAAGTTCTCTAAGGTAAATAGCTGATTTAGCTTGATTTTTTCAGCGACAAAGGTATTTTTTTTTTACATATACAAATGTATTATAGGATTATTTCGAATATAATGATTTTTTTGTCATAATGCAACTTGATAAGTTCCGTTATATTGCGTTGTTTGCGATTCAATTTCCATTACTGTCTTTATTCAAATTCCATTACTTTCGCTATTTAATTCTCGGTATACTTCTGTTGTTCGTGCGCGCGCACGAGATACGCATACAAGAAATGCACACGAGAGAAGTATATGCTAGATAAGTGTATGCGAAAGAAAAAGGTTTTATTACAAACACATTTCATTCCTAATTCGTAATTCATACTTAGGACTGCTTCATACTTAGGACTTCATTCCTAATTTCTAAATTTCTACTTATATCTACCGTTTCCCGAACCACTCCCGAACCAACTCAAGGTATTTTAATCATAAACCCCATTCATTTCCCCTACCATTTCCCTACTATCTACATGTCACCTACATATCACCTATATGTTACCTATATATTACCTATATGTTACTTTTATTCCCCCTTTATACTATTCTCATAGCATCTCCATTCCACCTCCCTTCTATATTTGTTCCATTCTCCTTCTATATTCGTTCCATCTCTCTTCTATATTCATGTATTTTCCGTAAAAATAGCCTATACTGATAATCAATATATTACAAAGAAAGTGCAGAAAAATTGCAGAATTATTTGGTCATATCAAAAAAAGGCAGTACCTTTGCACCCGCTTTTGAGAAATAAGCGTATTTCTCTTTTCCGCCGCAAGGTGCTAAAATTCAGAATCGCCGTTCTACGGGGTTCTAATTTTTTTGCGCCTTCCGCAAGAAAACAGGTTGAAAGACTTGAAAAACAGTAATGCTGACGCTCAGAACACAAACACTGAAAATCAGCCGATTACAAAGAAAATTCGAAAAAGTTACTCAAAAATTTGGTCAATCCAAAAATAAGCAGTACCTTTGCAATCGATTTCGCGCTCAACTTGAATGAGCCTCCGAATAACACGAGCAGGCGCTCGGTGATCTTTGAAATTTTGAAGCAATTAGATGTAGTACAAGACGAGTCTAAATCAATGCGAAAGCAATGAGGTTAGACTCAGGGAAAAGGATACAAGAGATTGTACCGATAAGTTCCCGTCAAGTAAGTACACAATAGATTAGTGTTCTGAACTAGGATTATAAATTATTTTACAACGAAGAGTTTGATCCTGGCTCAGGATGAACGCTAGCGACAGGCCTAACACATGCAAGTCGAGGGGCAGCACGGGGGTAGCAATACTCTGGGTGGCGACCGGCGCACGGGTGCGTAACAGGTGTGCAATCTGTCCATAATCGGGGAATAGCCCGGCGAAAGTTGGATTAAAGCTCCATGTGAACATTAGCCGCATGACTGATGTTTGAAACGTAAGGATTATGGGTGAGCACGCTTCTGATTAGATAGTTGGTAGGGTAACGGCCTACCAAGTCGACGATCAGTAGGGGTTCTGAGAGGAAGGTCCCCCACATTGGAACTGAGACACGGTCCAAACTCCTACGGGAGGCAGCAGTGAGGAATATTGGTCAATGGGCGCGAGCCTGAACCAGCCAAGTAGCGTGAGGGATGACTGCCCTATGGGTTGTAAACCTCTTTTATACGGGAATAAAGTGAGCCACGTGTGGTTTATTGCATGTACCGTATGAATAAGGACCGGCTAATTCCGTGCCAGCAGCCGCGGTAATACGGAAGGTCC
>CAVATM010000001.1:0-307735 GCA_963591775.1 bacterium | reverse complement strand
GTCTATCCATCGATAGCGAATGCTTGTCTCCGGCTTAGCCGACAGCACCTCGGCTTCTTGCTCGTCCTTGTTCCATTTAAAAATGTATCTATTGCC
This sequence comes from bacterium, assembly GCA_963591775.1. GTDB lineage: Bacteria > Bacteroidota > Bacteroidia > Bacteroidales > Paludibacteraceae > Colicola. Next base: position 307,639 of record CAVATM010000001.1, on the reverse strand, counting down.
ATTGATGGATACATCGTCGGCAAACCAAGACGACAACCCCGGTGGGGTAGTGAGGTGATTCCATAAGCTTCGTCGCGAAACTTTATCGAATACATATTCGACATGAAACTTCTCTTTTTTCATCTTCCTTGCAATTATTTGCGTGGCAAGATAGTTGCAAGAATTGACAATTCCAATAATATGAAGATTTTTCTTGAAAAACATTGCGTGGTATAAAAAAACGTCTACCTTTGCAGCGTCAATAAACGAGGTGACAGTAGTGTTTTGGCGAGATAGCTCAGCTGGTTAGAGCGCATGATTCATAATCATGAGGTCCCCGGTTCAATCCCGGGTCCCGCTACAAGGAAAAGACTGCTTGGACGGCAGTCTTTTGTTGTATGCAGAGGGCGGTATTTATGATAATGTGTTCCATATTTTATATTTGCGGCAATGTGCTTGCAAATAAGAAATAATTCCACTACCTTTGCGGGACTAAAAGACATGATTATGAAACGCTTACTATCCATTGTTATGGGGGCGATATGCGCCCTGAGTGCTCTCGGACAAGACATTATTGTGACCACCGATGCGACACGAATCAATGCACGCATTGTGGAGGTGACGGAAACGGAAATAGGCTATCGGCAATACCCCGACGAGGATGGACCGATATACATTACACCACTGGACAAAGTGGTGGCAGTGTTGTACGAGAACGGACAAGTGTTCGTATTCAACAACTCGTTGTCCGACCCGAAACTGTATGCGACGGTGATTCGGCAGCCGATTTTGCCCGGGATGATTACGAAAACGAAGGAAGGATACTACCTGAAAGAGGATTCGAAGGTGACGCGCATGAGCGAACAGGCGTATCTGAAATTTATCGAGGATAACTGTCCGGAGGCATGGCAGAGTCATCTGCAAGGCGAGCATGAATACAAGATAGGATGGCGATTCTTCGGCTCCGGTCTGGTGCTGGCAACGGTGGGAATACCCATCTGCTGCGTGGGACAAAAAATGATGAACAAGACGCAGATAAACGACCACGACTACTGGTACGGGTATGGTATGCGGGCGGCAGGTATCATCATGGTGTCCGGTGGCTTGGCATGCGAGATAGTATCGATTCCGCTGCTGGCGGTAGGAAGCCACAAACAGAAAAAGTCGTTTGAGGTATATAACAAGTGCTATATTGATCAGCACACGCCTGTGCAGAGCGAGGGGGCGTCTGAGGTGACGCTAAACCTGAACGCAAGCAGCAATGGGGTGGGGCTGGCACTGAAGTTCTAAGTAGGTAAGGCACACATAAGGGAATGAAATAGGGAAAGAAAGGATATACAGATACAAAAATCCCGCTTACAAGAGATTGTAAGCGGGATTTCTTATGTGCTCATAAGGAGTTGGTTCGGGAGTGGTTCGGGAGTGGTTCGGGAAATTGGAGAATTCAGGGATCTTGGAAAATTCAGGGAACCCGGGGAAACACTCTGTGAATTTGGGGAATTCTGTGAATTCGGGGAACTCCGGAAATTTAGGCTTGGGTGAGTTCGGCGCGGAGAGCAGAAACCATATCGGCATACTCGGCGTCCGTGAGATAAACCTTGCCCGGATTCATCCGGAAAGTGCCTCCGTAGTCGGGGCCGTCCACATACTTGGGTGCAAGATGGAAATGAAGGTGCGAGAGTTTGTCGGCGTAGGCACCGTAGTTGATCTTGACGGGGTTGAACAACTTCTGCATGGCACGGGTGACTTGTGCCACATCGGCCATGAACGCATTGCGCTCCTCGTCGGTCAATTCGTTGAGGTCGTTGACATGGTGGTCGTAGGCTACAAGGCAACGGCCGTGGTAGGTCTGCTCCTTGAAAAGGAAAGCACGGGAGACACGCAAATGTGCAATCTCAATCATTAGGTCTTTCCGGGTCTGATTGTTCTGGCAATACAGACAGTCTTTCGGGTCGGAATACATGGTTAATTAGGAATTATGAATTAGGAATTATGAGTGGCCTTCATGCCGTCTGCAACGGCCTGGCGGATGGCTTCGATGGCGATGGTAGGGGCTTCCTTCGGGAATTGGGTGAGATCGATGGGCGCACCGATGTGCATGTGAATAGGATGACGGGTGACAAACTTGGCATCCCGACTCATCACCTCGTAGCAACCCTCCAGCGAGATAGGCACGATAGGCAACGACAAATCGAGCGCAATCTGCAAAGCACCCCGTTTGAAACGTCCCAACTGTCCGTCCTTGGAGCGAGTACCCTCCGGGAAAATGACGGTGCAGACGCCGTCCTTGAGTTGTTTCTCTACCTCAAGCAAACTCTTGGCTGAGGCCTTGGCGTGGGTGCGATCTACGAAAATATGCCCCGCTGCCTTGCACGCAATCCCCACAAAAGGTACCTTGCGCAACTCCGCCTTCATCAACCACTTGAAGATGACGGGCAACCAACCATAGATGACGAAGACATCGTACATAGACTGGTGATTGGACACAAAGACATAGGACTGCCCCTCTTGGATGTTCTCTACACCATCCACCGTGACGGGAATGAACAACAGGTAGCAGAAGGAGCGTGACCAAAACATCTGCACGGCATGGACAAACTTGGAATTGCGCCACGGGCAGAAGAGAACCGTGAAAACGGCGGTGAAAATAGTGAGCAGCAACAGCAACGGAATAGCGATGCAGTACTGATAGAGTCGATAGAAAAAGCGTAGCATAGTAGGAAGGCTCGCTTATGCGAGTATAGTTTTCGTTGTGTGGGTTAGTTGATATTGTACTTCATCATAAAGCCACGGTAGAGGGCGCAGATACGGCGAATCTCATCCCATGTCTCCTCGGAGAGTTTAGTACCGACAATCTCGACCACACGGCCGGCTGCAATCGTACCAATCTCGCCGCAACGACGAATATCAAAGCCATCGCTCAACGCATGCAGGAAACCGCCCGCATAGAGGTCGCCCGCACCTGTAGAGTCGGTGCAACTCGTGGTGATGGCACCGATATGATAGCGCTGGCTGCCTTGCTGCACATACGAACCCCGCTTGCCGACCTTGACGACCGCAATATCGCACTGCTCGGCAATTTTGGCCACCGATTCTTCGGGGTTGAGATGGGTATAGGCAAAGGACTCGTCTTCGTTGGCAAAGACAATATCTACATACTGGCGAATGAGTTCTTTGAGGAAAAGGTGGTTCTCGTTGACCACATTGTAACTTGCCAAATCGAGCGATACCATACAGCCCGACTCTTTGGCAAGGCGGATGGATTTCTCGATAAGTTCGTGATTCTGTACCAGATAGCCCTCGATATGGAAAATATCGTAGCCGAGAAACGCTTCTTTTTGAATATCGTCCGCCTGCATCTCGGAGGCTGCGCCCAAATAGGTGGCAAAAGTGCGCTCACCGTCGGGGGTAATCAAGACAATAGAGCAACCGGACATCTCCTTGTCGGAGGTAAGCAGGATGGGCTTGACATTGTTTTTAATCATGTCCTCGCGGTAGAAATCGCCCACCTCGTCGTTGCCTATCTTACCAATGAAAGCGGCTTTGCCTCCCAAAGCCGCTATGGTATTGATGGCGTTGCTGGCACTACCGCCCGCAACCATCCGTTTTCGTACGGAAGCAAAGCGCATCTGAATCTGCTCTGCCTGCTCCATAGAGATGAGGTTCATACTGCCCTTGGGAAATCCAAGTTCACGCAAATCGTCTTCGGAAACCTGGAGAAGCATATCGGTAAGTGCATTACCTAAGCCCAATACTTTTTTCATTGTAAAAGCGTTTTTTTAGTGTAGAAAAACGGTGTTTCAGTAAAAATCGCACAAAGGTACGCATTTTTTTTGAGAAAAACTTTGGTATATCAAAAAAAAGCAGTAATTTTGCACCCGCTTTTGAGAAATAGTTCCACTGAGAGGTTCCCAAGAGCAAAGAGGTTAAACATTCATGCTTCCTTAGCTCAGTCGGTTAGAGCATCTGACTGTTAATCAGGGGGTCCTAGGTTCAAGTCCTAGAGGGAGCGCAAGAAAAGCGGTACTAGCAATAGCACCGCTTTCTTGTTTGTATAAGGGGAGAGGGTGTCGGGACAGTGTGAAAAGATGAAAACAGTAGGAATATGGAGTAGGGCGGAGGAAGTAGTCAAGTAACGCTTTGACAAAAAAATGATGTGCGGGGTGCAAGAAAATGAAAAATGGGAAAATGCGCTTTTCGAGGTAAAAAATGCATGGCTGTTTTATAATTCATTTTTTTGTTGTAACTTTGCACAATTTTAGGAGTTGAGTGTTGGAGGGGTGGAAAAATACGGGGGAATGAGGCGCGTGGCAGGTAGGTATAAACGGGTGCGCAATGGGGCTTGTGGAATGTACAAAGACTTGTACGAATGGATTGGAAATTATAACAGTTATAAGCAATAAAGAAATTCATGGGATTTTTTTCTTTTACACAGGAAATTGCCATCGACTTGGGTACTGCCAATACACTTATCATGTGCAATGATAAGATATTGGTAAACGAACCGTCGGTGGTGGCTATGACAGCCGATGGGAAATGTGTGGCGGTGGGACGCCGAGCACAACAGATGATTGGGCGTGGAGGTATGATGGTACGCACCATTCGCCCGCTGAAAGACGGTGTGATTGCCGACTTCCAAGCCTGCGAGATGATGATACGAGGCATGATAGAAATGTTGCCCAAACAGGCACACCTCTTCACACCTAGTATTCGTATGGTGGTGGGTATTCCTTCGGGCTGTACGGAGGTGGAAATGCGTGCCGTACGTGACAGTTCTGACCACGCCGGCGGACGCGATGTATATATGATATTTGAGCCTATGGCAGCTGCACTCGGTATCGGTATCGATGTGGAAAGCCCGGAAGGCTGCATGATAGTGGACATAGGTGGCGGTACGACCGAAATTGCGGTTATCTCGTTGGGCGGTATTGTCAGCAACAAATCTATCAAGACTGCAGGCGACGACTTCAACCAAGACATCATTGAATATATGAGCCGCATGCACAACCTGAAAATCGATGAGCCGACCGCTGAGCGTATCAAGATACAGGTGGGTTCTGCTCTGCCGGAACTGGAAGATGCACCGGAAGACTATATCGTGATAGGCCCGAACAAGGTGACCGCTCTCCCGATGTCGGTGCCTGTAAGTTATCAGGAGATCTCGCACTGTCTCGAGAAGAGTATCTCGAAGCTGGAAAGCGCAATTCTTGCTGCGCTGGAATCGACGCCGCCTGAGCTATACGCCGACATTGTGAAAAACGGTATCTACCTGACCGGTGGTGGCGCGCTGCTGCACGGATTGGCAAAGCGCCTGTCAGACAAAATTACGATTCAATTCCATGTGCCCGATGAGCCGCTGTTGGCTGTGGCTCGTGGTACGGGCATTGCACTGAAGAACGTGAAGAACTTCGGATTCTTGATGCGTTAATAGGAGGAGGAACAAAGCGGGAGAATGCGTAATCTGCTTCGGTTCATACGACAACACAGCAACTTCCTTGTATTTTTGATACTGGAAGTTGTTGCTTTTTTCTTGGTGGCGAGGAACAATATGTATCCCCGCAGCCGAGTGCTAAGCACTTGCAACCGTGTGGTGGCGTGGAACTATCAAGTGGTGAGCGGGATTACGGGCTACTTTGGGCTGAAGACACAAAACGAGGACTTGGCGGCTGAAAATGTGGCGCTGCGCAACCGTGTGAACGAATTGGAAAATCTGACAGAGGGGATGCGGACGGACTCCGTCTACCGGCAAGCGCAATACAACATTCGATACATTCCCGCCAAAGTGGTGCAAGCGACCACGAGCGGACAGCATAACTACTTGACTATCAATAAAGGACGGCGGGACGGAATAGGGGTAGGCATGGGCGTGAGAAACCACGAGGGCGTGGTGGGCATTGTGCGCACAGTAGGAAACAAATACTCGGTGGTGATGCCTGTGCTGCACACAGAAACGAATATCAGTTGCCGATTCCAAAAGAACGACTACATCGCTACGCTGCAATGGGACGGATACGACTACCGCTATGCGCAACTGAGCGATGTGGCAACGCACCTTGTGGTGAACAAGGGCGACACGATAGTGACTGCGGGGCTAAGCCCCATATTCCCCGAAAATGTGCCGGTAGGCGTGGTGGAGGACTGCTCGATAGGACAAGGCGACTCGTACTACACGATATGCGTGCGGCTATTCACCAACTTCCGACGCATAAAATATGTGGAGGTGATAGACAACCAAGACAGCCAAGAAATGAACGAACTGACGGATGGACTGGACTAAACAAATAGCGCGATTTGTAGTGCTACTGCTGCTGCAGGTGCTGCTGATAAATAATCTGCAGTTTCTCGGTGTGTGCCATCCGTATATCTACCTGCTCGGACTGCTTGCCCTGCCGCCGGTGCTGCCACGCTGGGCGGATATGCTGATAGGTGTAGGAGTGGGGCTGCTGATGGATGTATTCTGCAACTCGCTGGGCGTGCATATTGCCGCCTGCGTGATGGTGATGTATCTGCGGCCGTATCTGGTGAACCGCTATGTGGCCGATATGGACCGATTCAACAAAGAAGTAAGCATAGGCAGCATAGGACTGCTGAACTTTGTACTCTATACGGTTTTTCTGGTGCTGGTGCACCATACGATGGTATTCTACCTGACGGCATGGAGCGTGCAACACTTCTGGTTCACGCTGCTGGAAGTGGTTGTGAGTTCGGTGACGACCTTTGTGCTGATAATGGCGTATGCACTGATAAGCGAGAAACGATAGCGAAATCGGCTCGAGATTTTCTTAGATTTTCATTTTGGTATAGACATGCTCAGCGACCCTTACTACAAACGGCGTTTGGTGATAGGCGGCATAGCCGTCGGGGTGGTTGCGCTCTATATTTTGCGCTTGTTCTCGCTGCAAGTGATCAGTTCGAGCGCATCGGAGGAGGCAGACAAGAATGCGCTGCTTCGGCAGACCGTCTATCCCTCGCGAGGCTTGATATACGACCGCAACGGGAAACTGCTGGTGTATAATCAGCCAATCTACGAGGTGACTATCGTGCAGCGAGAGATGCGGCAGGGATTCGATACACTGTCGTTCTGCCGTGCGCTGCAGATAGACCGTGCGGAGTTTGAAAACCGAATGACGGAGATATGCGACCGCAAGAAAAACAGGGGCTACTCTAGTTACACGCCACAGGTTTTCATGAGCCAACTGCAGAAAAAGGATGTGGCAACGCTGCAAGAGATGCAGTTTCTGTTTCCGGGCGTGGACATACGCAAACGAACGCTGCGAGACTATACCTACCGCTCGGCGGCACAAGTATTGGGCAGCGTGGGCGAGGTGAACCAGAAAAACATAAACGAAGACGAATACTACCAACGGGGCGACTATGCGGGGCATGACGGAATAGAAAAGACCTACGAGAAAGAACTGCGGGGCGAGAAAGGCGTGGAGATACTGATGCGGGACTCGCGAGGGCGCATACAGGGAAGTTACCACAACGGTGAGGAAGACCGAACCGCCGTGGCGGGGAAAGATATGACGCTGACGCTGGACATAGACCTGCAAAACTTGGCAGAAGAACTGCTGCAAGGCAAGACGGGCAGCGTGGTGGCCATAGAACCCAAAACGGGTGAGATACTGGCGCTGGCCTCGAATCCGACCTGGGATCCTGCACTGCTGGTGGGCAAAGCCCGATCGGAGAACTACAACCGACTATTGAATGACCCACACAAGCCGCTGCTGAACCGTGCCACACAGGCTACCTACCCGCCCGGCTCGACCTTCAAGACCGTGCAGGCGTTGGTAGGGCTGCAGACGGGCGCGATAACCGCCAACACTCTCTACCCATGCAGCGGCCCGCAATCGCAACCGATAAAATGTACGCACCACCACGGCAGCCCCGTGGCGCTGGTGAAGGCCATTGAACAGAGTTGCAACCCGTATTTCTGGTGCGTGTATCGCGACCTGCTGCAGCGCAACGACTACGGAAAAAACAATGAGAATTTCCGTGCCGCCTACGACGACTGGCGCAACCGTGTGATGGAATTCGGATTCGGAAAAAAATTTGAGGATGCAGACATAGACTATCAGTCGTCGGGGAGTATTCCGAGTGTGCGGTATTTTGACCATGTATATGGCAAGACCGGTTGGAAGGCGATAACGATTCGGTCGTTGAGTATCGGGCAGGGCGAGATAGTGGTAACTCCGCTGCAACTCGCCAATCAGGCCGCTACGATAGCCAACGAGGGCTACTACATCACTCCGCACCTGAACCGCAACGACTCGATGTTGCAACACCGCCACGAATTGGCAATAGACTCGGCGTACTTCAAGACCGTGAAGGAAGGTATGCACCATGTGATGCTGTACGGAACAGGACGGCACTATCCGATAGAGGGCGTGGAGACCGCCGGAAAGACCGGTACGGCACAGAACCCGCACGGAAAAGACCACGCCATATTTATCGGCTTCGCGCCGGTGGAGAATCCGCAGATAGCGGTGGCAGTGGTGGTGGAGAATGCCGGATTTGGCGCTACATGGGCTGCCCCGATAGCAAGCATGGTGATAGAACAATACCTGAACGGAGAAGTGAAACGAAAAGACCTGCGCACCCGTATCGCATCGGCGGTGCTGACAAAATGAGAAGTGAGAGAAACAATAGCATAATTCGGAACTTGGATTGGTGGACCATCGGGCTCGCCTATCTCATTGTGCTATTTGGGTGGGTGAATATCTACGGGGCAAACTTCAACTTTGAGCAGACGAGCATGTTCAGCCTGTCGAACCGTGCGGGGAAACAATTCCTGTGGATTGTGATAACGACGGTGGTCGGCATAGGGCTGCTATTCGTGAAAAGCGATGTGTATGATGTGATGGCGTATATTCTCTATGGGTTGATGGTGACGGTGCTGATGATTACGCCGTTTATATCGAACGACACGAAAGGGTCGCTATCGTGGATAGATCTCGGGCACGGTATAAAACTGCAGCCGGCGGAGTTTGCGAAATTTATCACGGCACTGGCGGTGGCGAAATGTATGGGGCGGTACGGATATAAGGTGCGGGATTGGCGGGACTTGCTGATGCCGATGGCGCTGATAGCCCTTCCGGCACTGATTATCATGGTGCCGCAGAAAGAGACAGGGTCGGCACTGGTGTTCTCGGCTTTCCTGCTGGTGTTCTACCGAGAGGGCATGAGCGGCTATGTGCTTGCCGTGCTGGTGGCGATAGCGTCGCTGTCGATAGTGTGCATCCGTTTTGGCGCCGTGCCGCTGCCGTTGGGAACGGGAAGCGTGGGCATGCTGGTGTGTCTGCTGCTGCTGATAGCGGTGGTGCTGTTCTTTATCTATCGGGAAAACAAGCGGTGGAAAGAGTTGCTGATTCTCTGCGGCGTGGTGGTCGGCGTTTTTGGTATGGCACTGCTGGCGAGTATATGGGTGCAGGTGCCGTTCTGCTATGTGGCGGTGGCGTTGCTGGCGGGGCTGATGGTGTATTCGGCGGTGGTGGCGTGGTATCTGCGGCACAAGAAACTATTCTGGGTGGCGGCGTTTGCGCTGGTGGGGCTGGCAACTACATTAGGCTGCGATTTTGTATTCTCACAGGTGCTGCAACCGCACCAACGCGTGCGTATCGAGGTGCTGCTGGGGCTGAAAGACGACCCAAAGGGGGCGGGATATAATGTGAATCAGGCGCGTATCGCCATCGGTTCGGGCGGCGTGGCAGGCAAGGGATTCCTGCAAGGCACGCAAACAAAACTGCAATTTGTGCCGGAACAGAGTACGGACTTTATATTTTGCACGGTGGGCGAAGAGTGGGGATTCCTGGGCTCGGCGGGGCTGCTGCTGGTCTATCTGGCGTTTATCTTGCGGCTGGTGTTTATCGCCGAGCGACAACGCGACACCTTCAGCCGCGTGTATGCCTACAGCGTGGCGTCGATATTCTTATTCCACCTGACCATTAATATAGGTATGGTGCTGGGGCTGCTGCCGGTGATTGGTATCCCGCTGCCGTTTTTTAGCTACGGAGGAAGTTCGCTGCTCGGATTTACGATAATGCTCGCTATCCTGCTGCGCATGGATGTGGATAGGCTGGATAAGCAGTATTAGGATGCTCTGGGGGGACGATAAAAAGATTAGGACAGATGTTCGGGCGGAAAAAGACAGGGGAAATGTTATATTTTCGTGAAAAATAAAGGTTTAGGTCGGATTTTGCCGAAAAGGTTTGTGGGTATGAATAATTATGCGTACCTTTGCGGTACATTTTTGAGGAGGTATGCATACTAACAATCCATACATATTGCTATCAAACGGATCGGCTAAGTTCGCTATGGGAAGATATATGATGACAGAATGTTGTGCTACTATCTCTATGCATATAAAGGACTGAATCCCTATAAAGACGCTCTCACACATACCCTGTGGCAGAGCGTCTTCTCTTTTGGTGTGTGGCGGCGTTAATTGAAAAAAGGGGCTTCTCCTTTAATTGCTGCGAATTGCCGCTGAGAAAGTGTAAGACTGAATAATAAATCCATAAAAATATCGACATTATGAAAAAATTATCTATTCTTTTTGCCGCGCTTGTCATGAGTGTGATGACATTTGCGACAGATTTTGTCAAGGTAACTGCCGAGCCTACCGATTGGAGCGGAGAGTATATCCTTGTGTACGAAAACTCCGGAACAGCTTACATTTGGACGGGTGCAGATGGAGCCAGGTGTTATGGTTCTGCTGCTATTGTAGGCGACAAAGTATCTGATGATAACTATACAACCATTACTATTGCTCCTATGACGGGCGGCTATTCCATTATGGTCAATGATGGAACCGATAATGGGAAATATATTTACGGAACATCAGGTAGTAATACAATTAATTTCGGATCAAGTGCTTCCCTCAATACATTGGCTTACGAATCTACCGGTGTGAAAATTACAAGCAATACCTCGGTTATGCGTTTCAATAGCGCAAGTGATCAGATGCGTTTCCGCTATTTCCAATCAACCACTTACACCAACCAACAAGCCGTTCAACTCTACAAGAAAGAGGTGCCTCCTGTTCCCGCTACAGATATTTACTTGGACAAGACTACACTCACATTGGACAAAGGTGCTACTGCACAACTGACGGCTACACTTACTCCTGAAGGCGCTACCACAGAGGTAGTATGGACAACGAGTAACCCTGCTGTGGCTACCGTAGCCAACGGTTTGGTTACCGCAGTAGGCGTAGGCGACGCAACTATCACCGCCACTATTACCCCCGCAGAGGGAACAACCCATACCGCTACTTGTGCAGTTGTCGTAGTAGCCGCTCCCGATGCACCTACTTTCACTGTAGCCGACGAGGTATTCGAAGGCTCTATGAATGTAGCCATTGCTGCTGCAGACGGTATGAAGATCTACTACACCACCAATGGTGAAGAGCCGACCGCTGCTTCTACAGAGTACACCGCTCCCTTCGAAATCACCGCTACTACTACCGTCAAGGCTATTGCTTATGACGAAACAAACGCTAAAGCCAGTGTGGTGGCTACCAAGACCTACACCAAAGCCATGACTTGCGCCGAAGCCAATGCCGCTGCTGACAAGACGGTCATTAATCTAAATACGGTAACCGTTGTGTATGTAAATGGAAACTATATTTATGTGGCAGACGCAACCGGTGGCGCACTTGTTTATAAAAATGATTTCGGATTAACAGCAGGGCAAGTAGTAAAGGGGCTTAAGGGTACGATGAGTATCTTTAAGAACCTGCCCGAGATTGTACCAAGTGTAGAAGTTTCTGCCTTGACCATTACCGAAGGTACTGTTCCGGAGCCGACGGCTTTGACGACTGTGCCCTCAATGGATAATATCAACCAATATGTCCGTATCAACGATGTAACTATCTCCGCAGCGGCTACATGGAAGAGCAGCGACACTAAAGCAACACCCCGCACTTTGGTTGCCAAGTTGGGAGATGCTGAACTCACACTCTACAACACTTTCCAAATTGACCAAACTTTCGCAAAAGGTTATTGCAATGTTGTAGGCTTTGTTTCTTGCTACAATACAACCGTTCAAATTGCAGTGTTGAGTGCCAAAGCCGTTTATAGCGTTTTGGCTGATGCCAACGATGAAACGATGGGTACGGTTACCGGAGATGGTGACTACGAAGAGGGCGAAACGGTTACTCTTACTGCTACTGCCAACGATGGCTATGAGTTTGTAGGTTGGAAAGCCGATGCTACCGGAGACACCATAAGCACCGACGCCAAATATACCTTTACCATTACAGAAGATGTCGTCTTGACCGCTCTGTTCAAGGCAGAAGAGCCGTTGACTCCGGCTACATGGTACGGCGAAAAACCACTGACGGGAACGATAGGTACCTCGACTATCAACTATTCTATCGTGTATGAAATCACCCGCAATGCCGACAAGACACTGACGGTGAAGTATACCATCAATGAAGAAGATTTGAAAGCAGTTTATTTCTTCGCTAGAAATCTTATTCAAGATACACCTAGTGAGAAGAAGTATATGGGTACATTTACAACCAATCCGGAGGGGGGCTATATTCTAAATACCGCCGATAAATATACAGATGGTGATGTGCTATCGCTTCAGATTTATATGGCTGTGCGAACATATGGTAATATCTACACCGATATATTCGAATACACCGTTGGTTCGAGCAACAGCAAGCCGACTGCAATCGATACCGTATCGAGCGATGCTAAGGTTACGAAGCGTATCGTAGATGGCGTTCTCGTTATCGAGAAGAACGGCGTCCGCTACAACGCACAAGGCGTAGTAATTGAGTAACAATAGTTAGCCCGTGGCGAGAAATGGACAACCATTGCTCAGACCAATAAACTCCGCCTCGCCATAGACCAACACAAAAATACACTTTGATTTACAGAAAAGGCTGCCTTTTGTAGGCAGCCTTTTCTGTATGTATCGAATTAGCCGAGAACGATTTGCACATATTGTTTGAGAGTTGTATATCTGCGGTGGCAAACAATACAAGATATGTATTCGGGAAATAATATCCTTATTTATCAAGACGACAAATGGCATAATGTGCGTGTTTGTGCGATTTGCGGAGAATGATGTTTGGCAGGATTTGTCTTTTCAACATACCATGTTATACATTTAGGGTCGATTAACGACAATTGATAGAGAATAAAAATGCAGCAGATCCTTTTAGTGGGTATTGCACAGAGAACACAACCATTGCACAGTGTACCAAACCGCCAAATCTTATAATGTTCAGCGGATACAATCGCTAAATCTTATAATATTCGGCGGATATAATCGCTAAATCTTATGCTTTTGCTTACAAGAACGGGAAAGAAGTTGTATCTTTGCGGCGTTAAAACAAATGTAATCGTATGATTCCTCGCAAATTATCTGCTCTTATCGGCACACAACTGCACAAAGGCAAAGCCATTATTCTTATTGACGCACGCAGACAGGTAAGACAACCTTGCTCCGTGATTTTATTCATGACAAGGAGCGTACGCTATGGCTCAATGCAGATGACCTAGAGACCCGTACAATTGTGCAGGGGTTGACTCTCTCGCGTCTACAGACTATGCTCGGACCATACAAATATGTTGTGATAGACGAAGCGCAGCGAGTGGAAAACATTGGTATTCAATTGAAACTCATCATAGATAACTCGCCCGATGTGCAGTTGCTTGTTACGGGCAGTTCCGCCCTCGAGATAACAAATAGAATCAACGAGCCGTTGACGGGAAGGAAATACGAGTATCACCTTTATCCCCTCTCGTTCGATGAGTTGCAGGTACACTTTGGGCTTATTCAAGAGCGGACACATCTGCCCTTGCGTCTTATCTACGGCTCGTACCCCGATGTGGTTTGCCACCCGGGCGAGGAGCGGACGATACTCACCCAGTTGGCGGACAGTTACCTCTACAAGGATGTGCTGCAATGGGAGCGTATCAAGAAACCGGAGAAACTGCTCAAACTGTTGCAAGCACTTGCGTACCAAATGGGCAGCGAGGTGAGTTACAATGAGTTAGCTCAAGTGGTCGGGCTTGACAAAGAGACTATCAGCAACTATATCACCCTGCTCGAACAGGCACAAGTCATCTTTCGCTTGGGGTCGTTCAGCCGTAACCTGCGCAACGAGTTGAAATTCGCCCGCAAGATATACTTCTACGACAATGGCATACGTAATGCACTGATAAACAACTTTGCAGATATAGAGATGCGGCAGGACATCGGTGCGCTGTGGGAGAACTATCTCATCAGCGAACGGCTGAAACGCAACGAGTACAACGGTGTGTATGCCAATAGTTATTTCTGGCGCACACAGCAGATGCAGAAGATAGACTACATAGAGGAGGTAGATGGCAAAATGTCCGCCTTTGAGTTTAAGTGGAGTCCGAAAAAGACCGCCAAGGCGAACCCTACTTTCCGCAGTGCTTATCCGGATGTTGAGATTCAGACCATTACACAGGAGAATTATATTGACTTCTTATTGTGATATATAGAGGTCATCGGTTTTGGAAAATTGAACTCATTGCCAAAGACCGGCGGAACCAGACACGGGTCAACTTCGTATAAACACATATCTCTCTATATACAGAATCGAGCGGCTCCATTGGAGCCACTCGATTCGTATTGTACTTAATTGTATTATATTTGGGTACTTGTTGTGTGACAGTGAGTTACTACTGTATGATATTAATACAATCAGTTATGTATCTCTATACTGTTTTTATTGGGTTGTAACAATAATGGATATTGTTACAATAATGGACGGTGTGTAAGGGTCGGCCTTAGTCCTTGATGAGGTTGTGCCCGGTCATCTCCTTCGGCTGCTCCAGTCCGAGGATGTGGCAGATAGAGGGTGCCACATCGGCCAGAATACCATTCTCCACCGTGGCGGTGGTGTGGTGGTTGCTGACATAGACAAACGGAACCGGGTTCAGGCTATGCGCTGTGTTCGGCGTACCGTCGGGATTCAGTTCGTGGTCGCAGTTGCCGTGGTCGGCGATGATGATAATCTCGTAGTCGTTTTTCAGTGCAGTGCCAACTACCTTGTCCACGCAGTTGTCTATCGTGACAACGGCTTTCTGTACGGCCTCGTAGATACCGGTGTGCCCGACCATGTCGCCGTTGGCGAAGTTCAGCGTGATATAGTTGTATTTCTGCGTGTCCATCGCCTCACAGAGTGCGGTCGTTACTTCGGGTGCCGACATCTCCGGCTTCAGGTCGTAGGTGGCTACCTTCGGGCTTGGTATGAGAATTCTCTCCTCGCCCGGGTATTCTGCCTCGCGGCCACCATTGAAGAAGAAAGTGACATGCGCAAACTTCTCTGTCTCGGCGATACGCAACTGCTTCATGCCTGCATTCGACACAATCTCGCCCAGCGTGTTCTGCACATTCTCTTTCGGGAACAGGATGTGCAGCCCCTTGAACGACGAGTCGTACGGCGTCATGCAGTAGTAGTGCAGGTTCGGGATGGTATGCATGCCCTGCTCCGCCATATCTTGCTGCGTCAGCACGATGGTGATTTCCTTAGCACGGTCGTTACGGTAGTTGAAGAAAATGACGACATCGCCCTCGCCGATGGTGGCGATAGGTTGACCATTGCGGGTATGCACAATCGGCTTGATGAATTCGTCGGTTACGCCCTCTGCGTACGATTGCTCAACAGCTGCATGCATGTCTTCGCTCTCGGCGCCAATGCCGTTCACGAGGCAGTCGTAGGCTACCTTGATACGCTCCCAGCGTTTGTCACGATCCATGACATAGAAACGACCTTGAATGGTGGCAATCTCTCCGCAGGTCTCGTTCAGGTGCGCTTGCAGTTGGTCGATAAATCCGAGTCCCGATTTCGGGTCGGTGTCACGGCCGTCCATGAAGCAGTGTACGAAGGTGCGCCCGTCGAGGCCGTACTCTTTGGCTATCTCGGTGAGGTAGAACAAATGGTCAAAAGAAGAGTGAACACCGCCGGTGGAAGTTAATCCCATGATATGCAGTTTCTTACCGCTCTCTTTGGCGGTCTTGAAAGCACTGATAATTTCCGGATTTTGTTTGATAGAGCCGTCCTTGCAGGCACGGTTGATTTTCACAAGGTCTTGGTAAACGACACGGCCGGCACCAATGTTCAGGTGTCCCACCTCGGAGTTGCCCATCTGACCGTCCGGCAGACCAACATTCTCGCCGCTGGCTTGCAGTTGGCTGTGGGGATATTTCTGCAGCAGTGCGTCCCAGTGCGGGGTTGGGGTGCAGGAAATGACATCGGCTTTGGAGTGGTCGCCCAGTCCCCAGCCGTCTAAAATCATCAATAAAGCTTTACTCATAATATAATGTATTTTTAGTATCTGAAATTTGCCGCAAAAGTACCGCTTTTTTCACGGATTTGCAAGCGCTCTTTTCGGTCTGCCAACTCAACTCTGCAAATCGCCCACTATCGCTTGGGCTGCATGCACGGCGGCAGGCGTGTCGCCCAGTATCTCGGCAATGGCGTCGAAATTGTGCAGCATACGCTCTCGGTAGGCTTCGTCGCTCAGCAGGCGAGTCAGTTCTTGCTCGATATTTTCGCGTGTGAAGCGTTTGGCGATCAGTTCCTGAATCACTTCTCGTTGCGGAATGATGTTCACCAGCGTGAAATAGGCGGTGCGGAACACAATGGGGCGCAGCAGCCATTCGAGCCACTTGCTGCAGGCGATGTAGTAAACGGCCGTTTCGGGGCAGCCGAGTAGGGCGGTTTCCAATGTGGCGGTGCCGGAATTGACCACTGCTGCACGCGCACGGCTCACGGTGTTGTAGGTGTTGCGGGTCAGTTCCTCGCCCTGCAGGTAACGCTCGTAGAAGGAGTCCTCAATGGAGGGGGCGGCGGTGACGACAATTCGATACGCTTTGCCGGAACGCTTCGCTACATTGCGGGCGGCGGCGAGCATGGTGGGCAAACACTTGCGTATCTCGCTGCGTCGTGAGCCCGGCAGCAGGGCGATGAGGTCCTCTCGCTCTGTGGCAGGGTGGGTCTGACACCATTCGCGGATGCTGTCCTGTGTGGGGTTGCCCATGTAGTCGCAGCGGTAGCCGTATTTGGCGTAAAAAGCGGGTTCAAAGGGGAAAATTCCCAGCACACGGTCGCATAGTTTGGCTATCTTATGCACTCGCCAACTCTTCCATGCCCAAATCTTGGGCGGGATGTAGTAGTAAATTTTAGTTTTGGGCAGGTGCTTGCGGCAGTAGGCGGCCACTTTCAGATTGAAACTGGGGTAGTCTATCAGGATCAGCGCATCGGGGCGGTGTTCCTCCAAGGCACGATAGGCAATGTGGAAATTCTCTCGGATGGCGGGCAGGTTGCCAAGCACCGCCATCACGCCCATGTAGGCCATACGGTCGTAGTGTTGCACCAGCCTGCAGCCCGCAGCCTGCATTTTGTCCCCGCCCATGCCTATCAGCCGGGCGTTTGGGTCAAGCGTGTGTATTTGTTTGAGTAGGTTCGAGGCATGCAGGTCGCCCGATGCCTCGCCCGCCAAAATGAAATAAGTCATAGTGATACGGCTATTGCGGCCAGAATATAGGGTAATGCTCCGATGAGGAGTCCTTTGCTCGTTTTCCACATCTCCAGCGTGTAGAATACGAACACAAAGGCCAGGTTCGGGAATACGCTCACCAGAAGCAGTTTGCTCAGCACGCCACCTGCCTGAAACTGCAGCGTCTTGAGCGGGTACCACAAGTTCATCACATCGATATAGGTCAGCCCAAAGGCGGCGGGCATCAGTAGCCCTGCCACAATGCCAATCCAGTATCGGTCGAGTCGGTCTCTCATCGGTTCAGTACGCTGTAGTCGGTGTAGTCGATGTTCACGGGCTGAATGCTGATAAATCCGTGTGCGATGGCCCACATATCGGTATCGTTGTTTTCTGGTTCGTAGTTGATGAACTCGCCCGCCAGCATATAGTAGGTCTTGCCCTGTTCGTCGGTGTAGGTCTCCAGCTCTTTCTCCCAGTGTCCCTCGCATTGGCGTGTCCAGCGGATACCTTTTATCTCGCCTTTCGGGGCATTGACATTGTAGCAACCGTTGTCGGCAAATCCTTTCTGTATCAGCAGTTGTGTCACTTGCGTCAGATAGGGCTGCATAATGCTGAAATCTGCATCCATTTTGTGGTCTGCGAGCGAGAACCCGATAGCGGGAATTTTGTGCTCGGTGGCAACAAAGCAGGCGCCCATCGTGCCGGAGTACATCAGGTTCACCGAGCAGTTGTCGCCGTGGTTGATACCGCTCACCAGCAGGTCAATTTTTCGGTCCTTGAATAGTACCTCGATGGCCATCTTCACGCAGTCAGCGGGTGTGCCGGTGGTGGTATATACCTCCACATTCTCGGTGCATTCCGCATCGATGCGGTTCACATAGATTGGTTTGCCGACGCTGATGCAGGTGGCGTGTCCGCTGCGTGCGCTGTCGGGGGCGACCACGGTCACATGGCCCAGTTTGCTCATCTCCGTCACCAGCGTGCGTATTCCGCCGGTTCCCCAGCCGTCATCGTTCGTAATTACTATTTCCATAGTCTTACTTTCCTTATTTGTTAGTCGGGGCGCAAATTGTCCCCTTGGTTTATAGATAAAAAACACATCGTTTGTTTAGTTTGAACGATGTGTTTTTTGGTATTATTGAATGGTGTCAATCACTTTCTTTGCCAGCTCATTGGCTTTCTCCACGCTGCCCGCCTCCGAATACACTCGAATGATGGGCTCCGTGTTGCTCTTGCGTAGATGTACCCAGCCGTCGGCGAAGTCTATCTTCACGCCGTCTTTGTCGTTGAGGCGCTCGTTATGGAATACCTCTTTTGCGTGCTCCAGAATCTTGTCCACATCCATATCGGGCGTCAGGTCGATGCGGTTCTTCGATATGAAGTAGTTTGGGTAAGTCTGTCTCAGTTCGCTCACTTTCTTGCCGGTGTGTGCCAAGTGGCTAAGGAACAGGGCGATACCTACCAATGCGTCACGGCCGTAGTGGCTGGCGGGGTATATCACGCCGCCGTTGCCTTCGCCGCCGATGACGGCATGGGTGGCTTTCATCTCGGTGGTTACATTCACTTCGCCTACAGCCGATGCGCTATACGAGCCGCCGTGTGCTTTGGTCACATCACTTAGCGCGCGGGTGGATGACATATTGCTGACCGTGTTGCCCGGGGTATGGCTTAGTACATAGTCCGCCACGCTCACCAGCGTATATTCCTCGCCAAACATCTCGCCGTTCTCGCAGATGATGGCCAGTCGGTCCACATCCGGGTCAACCACAAAGCCTACATCCGCCTTGCCGCTCTTGAGCAGGTCGCTGATTTCGGTGAGATGCTGCGGCAGTGGTTCGGGATTGTGCGGGAAATGTCCGTTGGGTGTGCAGTTCAATTCGATGATGTTTTTTACGCCCAATGCTTTCAGCACAGCAGGAATGGCAAGTCCGCCCACCGAGTTTACGCAGTCGATGGCCACGGTGAAGTTCTTCGCCTCAATGGCGGCCTTGTCCACCAGTTCCAGACCGAGCACATTTTCAATATGGTAGGGGAGGTAGTCCTTTTCGGTGATATGTCCCAATTCATCCACCTCAGCAAAGATGAAATCCTCGCGTGCGGCGATGTCCAGCACACCTTTGCCCTCTGCGTCGTTCAGAAATTCGCCTTTCTCGTTGAGTAGTTTCAGCGCATTCCATTGCTTGGGGTTGTGGCTGGCAGTCAGTATGATGCCGCCGGCCGCTTTCTCGCCGATTACGGCCAATTCCGTTGTCGGGGTGCTGGCCAGTCCGATATTTACTACATTATAGCCCATTCCCATCAGCGTTCCGCTCACAATCTGAAAGACCATCTCGCCTGATATGCGTGCGTCGCGTCCTACGACGATGGTTTTATTCTCAGGCAGTGCTGCTTTGCGTTGGGTGGCGTACGCTGCGGTGAATCGTACGATATTCACAGGATCCAATCCATCGCCTACTCGCCCACCTATGGTGCCGCGAATGCCGGATATACTTTTTACTAAACTCATGATGTTTCTCCTTTCTTGGTATGTTTATGGTTTTATTGTCATTTGCAGAATGTAGCAGTAGGGGATCACATTCGTGTTGTCGGTGGTGAATCCCTGCTTGCTTGGGCAGATGATGATACATTCCGATTTGGAGTATTGCATCAGGCTCACTGCCACATGCCAGCCCGTACAGGCGTTGGTTGCGTCGGTCGGGTAGGTAAATTCGGTCGGATACGCTTGGTCGAGCGTGTTCCATTGGCTGATGGTGTCGGGGTTTTCGGTCAGCGCAAATTTCTTGTAGCGCATGATGATGGTCTGTCCGCTTTTGACGGGGGCTATCACACTGCTGTCGCTTCTGATGGAGTCACCTTGCTTTATCAGGTGGTAGTACAAGTCGTCGTAGCCGGTCACCTTGTAGTAGTCTTTCTCGCCCCACACATAGTCATTTGCCGGCCATTCGGTCAGTATGTTGATATTGTTGCGGTTCAGATAGTTCTTTATCAGTTTATCTTCGGCTTTTCGCTTGTTCGAGTAAGTGTTCGACGAGCAGCCTGCCATAGCCACAGCGAGCAGCCCGACTATCAGCACGCTCAGTCCTATTTTTGTTTGTTTCATTTCGTTGTGTATTTGTCTGCCTAAATCGTTTCCCACCTTGTGTAGTGGGGCGATAGGGCGTCTATTTTATTTCTATTTCCAGTATCACATTGGTGTAGGGAGGCACTGTTTCGTTGCCGTGCATACCGTAGGCGGCATACCAAGGCGCCACCATTATGAGCCGTTCTCCGTGCCGAAGTTCGTCGGTTGCTATATCGATACAGGGCAGCAGTTCGCCTTTGCCGATGGCGTAGGTCTGTTCCACATCGCAGAGCAGTTTCCCCTGTAGGGTGCGTGTGCAGATGTGCATCTCCCATTGTTCGCCCTCTTTTGGGGCAGTGTCGCCTTCGCCCTTTTCCAGCACAAATAGCCAGGTATTGCTGATGTCCATCAGCGAGTAGGTCTCTTCCTTCTCCTGGGCGTAGGCACTCACCTGTTTGTCCGCCTCGATGGCCATGCGTTGATTCATCTCCATCAGTGCCAGCGTGGTGCTATCCTCTTTGGGCTTCTCTCCGCTCCGTTGGCTCGGGCGTTGTGGGGCAACCTTCCCGCATGCTACCAACAAACTGCATACCAAAGCCGCCCCTACCAGGCCTATCCCTTTGTTTTTTGTCATCCCTCTTGCTCTTTTAGTTTCTCTTTTCGGTACTCCGACGGGGTTACTCCGTAGGTTGCCTTGAAGCATTTGGCGAAGTAGCGCGAGTCGTTCATACCTACCATATAGGTTACCTCCGTGATGTTGTATCGCTTGTCTTCCAGCAGTTGTGCGGCACGCTTGATACGCATCTCTCGGATAAATTCCACGGGACTCAGTCCGGTCAGGCTCTTCAGTTTGTTGAAGAATACGGTGCGTCCCATGCCCATGTCCTCCACCAGTTCGTCCACGGTCAGCGTGTTGTTCTCCATCTGCTTGTCCATGATACTGAGCAGTTTGGCGAGGAACGAATCGCTCGGTATTCCTTCTTCGGCTTTTTGCGGTTCGAGTCGCATCAGTCGTTGGCGATAGTTTTGTTCCAGTTGCTCTCGCTGCTGTATCAGGTTGTGTACGCGTGCTCGCAGATATTCCGGCTCGAAGGGTTTGGTCACATAGTCGTCCGCGCCTTCTTTCATGGCTTCCAGTCGGCTCTCTATTGCCGATTTTGCGCTTAGCAGTATCACAGGGATATAGTTCGTGTCCGGCGATTTTTTCAGATGGCTGGTCAGTTCCAGTCCGTCCATGTTCGGCATCATCAGGTCGGTTATCACGATGTCCGGAATGATCTTTTCCATGCTCTTGAGTGCTTCCACACCGTCCGATGCGCTGACTATCTTGTAGTCATTGCTCAGTATGCTGCTCAAGAAGGTGCGCATATCTTCGTTGTCGTCCACCACGAGGATGGTGCGTTTCGGGTCTTGGTCGCTCTCTATGCGGTCGAGTTTGGCCTCAAACGGTTCTTTCGAGGTGTTTTTTTGTTCGGTGCTGCCTTGGTCGTCAATGGCGATGTCTGCCTCGTTGCCGAAATGGTCTTTTCCGGTGCGGAACATCACGGTAAAGGTTGTCCCTTCACCCACTTCGCTCTCTACCTCGATGTAGCCGTGGTGCAGGTCTATCAGTTCCTTCACCAGATTCATACCGATTCCCGTTCCCGTCACATTGGGGCTCATGTTCAGCTCGTTGTTGCTCGAGAAACGCTCAAATAGCAGGCTTCGTTTTTCCATGGCGATACCCACGCCCTCGTCTTTCACTATCATCAGCACATAGCCGGGCTTGCTGTCTATGGTCACGGTGATATTCTTGCCGGCAGGCGTAAATTTGAACGCATTGCTCAGCAGGTTGAAAAGAATGGTATCCACTCGTACACGATCCACCCACACGGTGCTGTCCACAGCTTTGTTTTCTATGTTCAGGTTGATGTGTTTGTCGTAGGCTTCTTTCTTGAAGTTGGCGCAGGTCTCGTTCACCAGTTCGCTGAGCATGGTGCGTTGTATCTTGAGCCGCATCTTCTTATTCTGTATCTTGCGGAAGTCCAGCAGCTGGTTCACCATGCGCAGCATGCGTTGGCTGTTGCTTTGCACAATTTCCAGTTGGCTTCGTACGCTCGGCGATATGCGTTCGGTTTGCAGAATGTTATCCACAGGCCCCATTATCAGCGTCAGCGGCGTGCGTAGTTCGTGGCTGATGTTTGTGAAAAATCGCAGTTTGATGTCCGTCACTTGTTGCTCTATCTGCACTTTCTGCCGCAGTTTCTCGTAGGTCCATATCACATATCCGCACAGCGAAATCAGCGTGAGGGTGAGCAGCACATACAGACAGATGGCCCACCAACTCATCCATAGCGGTGCTTCTACACAAATCTGCAGCACCACTTCGTTGTCCACTTCTGTGCCTTCACGATTGGTCGAACGCACACGGAAGGTGTAGTTCCCGTGTTCCAAGTTGGTATAGGTCACTTTGCGTTGGTCTATGGCGAGGTTCCAATCTTCGAGCCCGTCCATCTTGTATAGATAGGTTATCTTGTTGGGACGCACATATTCCAGTGCGGCATATTCGATGGTCAGGTTGTGTCCGGCTTCTATCACAATCTCTTTGTTTAGGTCCAGTGTTTGTCCGGCCGAGGTGCAGCGTGTGATGTAGAGCGGCGGCACCGATTGGGTGTGCGTTATCTTGTTCGGGCTGAAGGTGCAGTATCCGTTCGAGTATCCAAATAGTATATCTCCCTCCGGGGTACGAATCGCTTGCGCTTCCGTGAAGTAGGTGTTTCGTTCCGCATCGAGCGCATCGTAATATTGTTCGACGCCGGTGGCTATCTCCAGTTGGGCGATGTCGCTTTCCGAGCAGAACCACAGGTTTTTCCCGTCGCCCACAATGCTCAGCACCACATCGTGCAGGGTCTCCACGCGTTCTATCTTCGGCTCTTTGGCATGTGGGTCCACTTTGTTCAGTCCGCCGCCAAAAGTGGCCAGCCATAGTTTGTCGTGGCTGTAATACACCGAGCGGATGTCGTAGCAGGGGATGACTCGGTTGCTCAGTGTCTGCAAGTCTATGCTGAGCAGTCCGGTGGTTGTTCCGCACCACAGGGTGTTATCCACTATCTGTACATTTCTCACTTTCAGCCCGTTTCCGATCACTTTCGGCTCGCTCAGCGTGCCGTCGGCTTGGGGGTAGAGTATATTCACACCACCTCCGTAGGTGCCTACATAGAGTGTTCCGTCAGCGCCTTCGGCTATGTCGTATATGTCGGGGCAGTTGGTGGGGATTACTTCGCCCGTTCTGGCATATTGCAGTCCCTTCCCTTTGGTTCCGTAGAGCAGTCCGTAGCGGCTATCGATTCCGCAGTAGACGCGTCGTTGGTCTTTCACTATTTTCTGCACCTCTCCGTTGCGCAGTTGCACAAAGGCACGCACTTCTCCGTTGCTCTCGTTCGATTTGCGCATGTCGGTCAGTTGATAGGGCTGAGGCTCCATGTTGATACAGTCCACACCGTTGTCGTAGGTGGCCACCCACATCTGTCCGTCGTTGTCCACGTAGGCGGTGTGTATCATGTTGGTGATGCTGAGCGGATTGACCAGTTCGTCTTTGTCCATGTCGTAGTACGACCAGCCGCCGCCGGTTGGGTTCACCCATGTGCGTCCGAGGCAGTCTTCCACGATGAAGAAGTGTTCCCGCAATTGTCCTGCAAATCGTCCGTCGAGTGGGGGCGTAAATCGTTTCCAATTGTTGTCGCGGCAGCGCAAAATACCCAGTTGGTCGTCCACCTTCCATATTATGTTGTGGTCGTCCACTTTGGTTGTTTCGCTGGTCTCGGCTATTTTCTGCTGCATGGCAGTCGGTATCTCGTCGGCGGAGCGTGCGCTCACTTCCGTACGGTCTTTGTCTATGCTGTAGAAGTGTTCGTCGTTGGTCATCCACCATATCACTTCCTGCTCGTCTTCGTAGATCAGGTCCACACGATTGTTCACCTGTATCTCTTCGCCGTTGCTCATGGCTTTGAATACACGGAAGGAGTGTCCGTCGAATTGGTTGAGTCCATCCCATGTACCGAACCACATATAGCCTTTGCGGTCTTGCAGGATGGCCATCACGGTGTTTTGGCTCATACCTTCGTCTATGGAGTAATGGCTAGTCGCATAGTGTTCTTCGGCGCATGTCTGTGTGCCGAATCCCATCAGTAGCAGTCCTGTCAGTAGGGCTATGCCGAAAATGCGTTGGTGTTTCATTATGCGTTGTGTTTTATGGTATGTTAAAACAGTGAATAGGTAGTTGAATAAACGAGTAAATAAAATAGTCCGTAAAACGATGAATCTGTATGAATGATCCGTTCTCTCAGTCCCCTAAAAATCAGTTCCCCAAAAGAAAACTATTCATTCCTAATTCAAAATTACTTTTCCAGTTTCTCGAGATATCTTCCGTAGGCGGTCTTCATTTCGTGTCCGAGAGCATGTACTTCTTCGGTAGTGATCCAGCCGTTTCTCCATGCTATTTCTTCTATGCAACTCACATAGAATCCCTGTCGGTTTTGTATGGTGGCGATAAAGTTCCCCGCCTCCAGCAGGCTGTCGCAGTTGCCTGTGTCGAGCCATGCAAATCCACGCCCGAATAGTTTCACGTGCAGTGTCCCTTCCGCCAGATAGAGTTTGTTCAGGTCGGTTATCTCGTACTCGCCTCGTGCGCTTGGGCGCAGAGCAGCGGCTTTCTCGCATACGGTGTGGTCGTAGAAGTAAAGGCCGGGTACGGCGTATTTGCTTTTGGGTTGGGTGGGTTTTTCTTCGAGGCTTAGCACTTTCCCCTCTTTGTCAAATTCCACCACGCCGTAGGCACGCGGGTCGCTCACTTCGTATCCGAATATGCAGGCGCCTTTCTGTCCGTTGCTTACTCGTGCCGCCGCATCCCGCAGCATGCTGCTGAAACTCTGTCCGTAGAACATGTTGTCGCCCAGTATCAGGCACCCCGCCTCGCCGTTCAGAAATTCTTTGCCCAACACAAAGGCTTGTGCCAGCCCGTTCGGCACTTCTTGTATCTTGTATTCCAGCCGCATCCCGATTCGGCTCCCGTCGCCGAGCAGATCTCTGAACATCGGCAGGTCGCGTGGGGTGGAGATGACGAGCACTTCCCGTATGCCGGCGAGCATCAGGGTCGAGAGCGGGTAGTATATCATCGGCTTGTCATAGACCGGCATTATCTGTTTGCTGATGGCTTTGCTCAGCGGGTAGAGCCGTGTAGCGCTTCCCCCGGCTAAAATAATTCCTTTCATGGTGTTCTTGTCTTTTTTAGAAATCCATTATTCCGTATGGCGTATTTTTCGCCCAATATAACAACGCGCAAAGTTACGCTTTTTTTCTTATATGTGCAAATTTGCACCCTTTGATTTCAAAAATGCAGTTGCCTCCGAAGCCCCACTTGCATTTTATTTTGTATATTACCAAAATAGTAGTATCTTTGCACACGAATAAAACACAAATCAACCATACAGTAAAACACTTAGCCTTATGAATATCGTTTTAGTGGTCCTTTTAGCAGTGGCGGGTATCGTCTTGCTGCTTTTGGAGGTATTCCTGTTGCCGGGTTTCGGCATAGCCGGCATAGCGGGATTTTTGAGTTTAGCGGGTGCTGTGATAGCGGCATATCTCCGTATCAGTATCCTTGCGGGTCGTATCACGCTTGCGTGTTCGTTGCTTGCCACGGCGTTGGCGGTCTATGCGTTTTTGCGGGGTCGTGCGTTGCAGCGTATGTCGCTCGACACATCTATCGATTCCAAGGTGGAGTTGGCAGATCCGGGCAAGAAGATAGAGAATTTGGAGCGTGAGGCGAGTGCCATGAGCCGCAAGGAAGACCGACGCATCGAGTCCGAGACACAGGATATCGCCGACCCGCAACTGTAAGGTTGCCAATATGTTGTCAGCAACAAATCTAATCATTCATCATTCATAATTAACAACAATGGAAGTCGTTACAATTGTTTTGCTGGTACTTTTAGCCATCTTTTTGGTTATCTTTTTCTACTATGTACCATTTATGTTGTGGGTCAATGCGCTCGTCAGCGGTGTGCAGGTGTCCCTCGTTCAGTTGTTCTTGATGCGCATCCGTAAGGTGCCTCCCACCCGGATTGTTAACTGTCTTATCGAGGCGCACAAGGCAGGTGTTACCGATGTGAAGCGTGATGCTCTCGAGGCGCACTATTTGGCAGGCGGCCATATCGAGCGTGTGGTTCATGCGTTGGTGTCCGCATCTAAGGCTGGTATTCCTCTCTCTTTCCAGATGGCCACGGCTATCGACCTTGCCGGTCGTGATGTGTTCGAGGCTGTTCAGATGTCGGTCAATCCCAAAGTCATTGATACACCGCCCGTTACGGCAGTGGCGAAGGACGGTATCCAGTTGATTGCCAAGGCGCGTGTCACGGTGCGTGCCAATATCCGCCAACTTGTCGGTGGTGCCGGCGAGGATACGGTTCTCGCTCGTGTTGGCGAGGGGATCGTCAGTTCTATCGGTTCGGCAGAGAGCCATAAGCAGGTGTTGGAGAATCCCGACAGCATTTCCAAATTGGTGCTGAGCAAGGGCTTGGATGCAGGTACGGCTTTCGAGATTCTTTCCATTGATATCGCTGACATCGATGTAGGTAAAAATATCGGTGCGCAGTTGCAGATGGATCAGGCACAGGCGGACAAAAATATCGCGCAGGCCAAGGCGGAGGAGCGTCGTGCGATGGCTATTGCCGGCGAGCAGGAGATGAAGGCGAAGGCGCAAGAGGCTCGTGCCAAGGTCATCGAGGCAGAAGCGCTCGTGCCGCAGGCTATGGCGGAGGCGTTCCGCAATGGCAATTTGGGCATTATGGACTACTACCGTATGCAGAATATACAGGCGGACACCTCTATGCGTGAGGCCATTGGCAAACCGGCAGAGCCCAAGAAGAAGTAGTCTTCCGTGCGAGTTGCCCTTTTGCAATATCCCATCGCTTGGGCGGACAAGCAGACCAATCTTCGTCTGACCGAGCAGCGTTTAGCCGCATCAGCCCACAAGGCTGATGTGGCTCTTTTGCCAGAAATGTTTTCGACGGGTTTCTGCACCGATCGCCCCGATTTGGCAGAGCCGGCAGACGGCGAGACCATCACGCGCCTGCAGTCGTGTGCCGACCGCTACGATATGGCAGTGGCGGGGTCGTTCATCTGTGCCGATGGCGGCAAACTCTACAACCGAGGTTTTTTCCTGCGTCCGCACGAGCAGCCTTTTTTTGTTGATAAGCGACACCTCTATGCTCATGGCGGCGAGGCTCGTTTCTTTTCCGCGGGCTCTTGCCACGACACGGTTTCGTTTCGTGGCGTGCGTTTCCGTTTAGTTATCTGCTATGATTTGCGTTTCCCGGTTTGGTTGCGTCGTACCGAAGCAGAGCCTTACGATCTCTTGTTGGTGTCGGCGGCGTGGCCGGCTATCCGCATAGCCTATTGGGATGCCGTGATGCCGGTGCGAGCCATCGAGAACCAGTGCTATGTGGCGGGCGTCAATGCGGTCGGCGACGATGGGTTGGGGTTGCATTATAACGGCCATTCCGTGGCGTACGACACGCGCCTGCGTCCGATAGCCTCGTTGCCGGAGGACGCCGAAGGAACTGTGGTGGCAGATTTCGACATTGCTGCTTTGCAACATTTCCGAGAGACGCTCCCCCTTTGGCGTGATGCCGACTCTTTCACCCTGAATTTGTAGTCTTTTTCTTTTCCGAATATGTTATCACCCCGTTGGAATATCCATACCCTCACTCTGGAAGACCAAGTCCTCTGTCGTTCTTTGTCCCGTGAGTTGAATATCTCTCCCTTATCCGCGCAGTTGTTGGTCGATCGCAACATCCGTACCGCTGATGAGGCGCGTGCTTTCATCCGCCCGTCGCTCTCTTCGTTGCACGACCCTTTCCTTATGCGTGACATGGACAAGGCCGTAGCCCGCCTTGAGCAAGCCATAGCGCACCACGAGCGTATCATGGTCTATGGCGACTACGATGTCGATGGCACAACGGCAGTGGCGCTGATGTACAGTTTCCTGCAGACGCAGACCGACAATCTCAATTTCTACATTCCCGACCGTTACCGTGAGGGTTATGGCATTTCGTTTCAAGGTATCGATGAGGCGCAACAGGACGGTTGCACGCTCATGATTGCGCTCGATTGTGGTATCAAGGCAGTCGACAAGGTACAGTACGCTGCGGAGCATGGTATCGATATGATTATCTGTGACCACCATACCCCGGGCGAAACTCTTCCCGCTGCTGTGGCTGTTCTCAATATGAAGCGGGCCGATTGTCCGTATCCGTTCAAGGAACTCAGCGGCTGTGGGGTGGGTTTTAAGTTAGTGCAGGCTTATTCGCTCAAAAATCATATTCCTATGGAGCGTGTCTATCCGCTTCTCTCGCTGTTGGCGATGTCTATTGCCTCCGATATCGTTCCCGTCACCGACGAAAACCGTATCTTGGCGTTCTATGGCCTGCGTCAGTTGAATAAACAGCCTTCGGTGGGTGTCCGTGCCATCATGTCCGCAGCGGGTATTGCGCCGGACCACACCATTACCATCTCCGATTTGGTGTTCAAAATAGGCCCTCGTATCAATGCGTGCGGCCGTATCCATTCGGGCAGAGAGGCGGTGCTGTTGCTTATTTCCGACGATGAGGATTTTGCTCGCAGTCAGGCTGCTGACATCAACCAATATAACAAGGAGCGCCGAAATTTGGACAATCAGACCACGACGGAGGCGCTTGAGATGCTTCGCCAAGACCCTGCCAACGATTCGCTCCATACCACGGTGGTCTATTCCCCTTCGTGGCACAAGGGTGTGGTGGGGATTGCCGCTTCTCGCCTCACAGAGACCTATTTCCGCCCTACTATCGTCTTCACAGCGTCTGATGGCGGCCTTATTTCCGGTTCGGCTCGTTCCGTTTCCGATTTTGACATCTATTCCGCCATCGATTCGTGCCGTGATTTGCTGACCAATTTTGGCGGCCACCGTTTTGCGGCGGGGCTGAGTATGAAGGAGACCAACCTGCCGGAGTTTAAGCATCGTTTCGAGGCGTATGTGGCAGCGCATATCACGCCGGAGCAGTTGCAGCCGGTCATTGATATTGAAGCAGAAATCGATTTGTCGGAGATTACTCAGCCTTTTTTCAATGTTTTGCGCCATCTCGAGCCGTTTGGGCCGGGCAACGAGCGTCCGCTGTTTATGACCCGCCGCCTGTGCAATGCACACGGAACCAAGGCCGTAGGAAAAGGGGAGGAACACTTGCAGTTGGATGTTACTGATGGTACCAAGTATCCGTCCGGCGAGCCCGCTATGTTTCGCGGCATTGCTTTTGGTCAGGGAGCGAAAGCGAAACATTTCCAAAACGGAAATACCGCCGACATCTGTTATCATGTTGAGGAGAATACCTTCAACCATCATACCTCGCTCCAACTCATGGCGGTCGATATTCTCCTTAATGAGCCGCCGAAGGTAGAGCCGGTATGTCCCCCAAAAGATACCAATACGAATACTAACAATTCGTAATTTATCATTCAATATTCATAATTAGAATGAATAATTCTGCAACTAATAATTCATCATTCATCATTCATAATTAGGAATAATGTTTTCCGAACGAGACACCAAGGGTCCCTCGATGCGTCACGGAGGGATTGAAGTGGTTTGCGGCAGTATGTTTTCCGGCAAGACGGAAGAGTTGATTCGCCGTATGAAGCGTGCGCAGTTTGCCAAGCAGAAGGTGGAGATTTTCAAGCCTTCTATTGATGTGCGTTATTCGGAGGAGGATGTGGTCAGCCACGACCATAATGTCATCCAGTCCACGCCCGTTGATTCCAGCCAGAACATCTTGCTTTTGGCGGACGATATCGATGTGGTGGGTATCGACGAGGCACAATTTTTCGATATGGGTATCGTTGATGTCTGCAACGAGTTGGCAGCGCGTGGGGTACGTGTCATCGTGGCGGGTCTGGATATGGATTTCAAGGGCATTCCTTTTGGTCCCATGCCTGCGCTGATGGCGATAGCCGACGATGTCTATAAGACCCATGCCATCTGTGTGCATTGTGGCGACCTTGCCTATGTCAGCCATCGCCTCGTGTCATCCGACAAGCGGGTCTTGTTGGGCGAGACCGATTCCTACGAGCCGCTCTGCCGCCGTTGCTATGCTGAGGCTATTGCCGCCGAGCAGCGCACCGACGCCCCTGCCGAATAAATTCTCCTGTAGCCGTGTCGTCTTCTGCTGTCCATCCCGATCCTCTGCCTTTGGTAGATGTCGTGTTGCCGTTGGCTATCCACGATGTCTATACCTATCGTGTGCCTGCTTCATCGCCTTTCCCTGCAGCAGGTGCGCGTGTGCTTGTCCCGTTGGGCAACAAATCGATTACGGGTGTCGCCTTGTGTGCGCATACGGCTCCCGTGCCTCCCGAGATACGCTTGCGCGATATTCTCTCGGTGTTGGACGAAACGCCCGTAGTAACACCCGAGCAACTCGCTCTTTGGCAGTGGATAGCGTCTTATTATATGTGTACCTTGGGCGAGGTGCTGTCAGCCGCTTTGCCCGCAGGCATTATTGACGACAATTATACGGCCCGCACCGCTTCCTATATTGTATTGCGGCAACTCGACCTTGCAGCAGTCCGCAAGTCACTCTCTCGTGCACCCAAGCAGTTGCGTGTCTTCGAGACCTATCTCCGTCTGCAATCGCAGACCCCGTTGGTGGAGCGTCGCCTCTTGATTGAGGAGTCGGGCGAATCCACCGCTATCGTCCGTGCGTTGGTCGAGCGACAAATCTTCGATGAAATCGAGCAAAATGTCAGTCGCCTGCAGGTCTTTACGGGGGCAGTCGAGTCTATCCATCCTCTCTCCTCCGCACAAGCAAAAGCCGCTGAGGACATTCGTGCCGCATGGCAGTCCCATGCAGTCTGTTTGCTTTTCGGGGTTACTTCTTCGGGCAAAACGGAGGTCTATATTCACCTCATCGAGGAGCAATTGCAGCAGGGCAAGCAGGTGCTGTATCTTGTGCCGGAGATAGCCCTTACCACGCAACTCACCGACCGCTTACGTTCCGTTTTCGGCGACCGCCTGTTGGTCTATCATTCTCGTTTCACTGATGCCGAGCGGGTCGAAATCTACCACGCCTTGTTGGAGGCGGACTCTCCGCGTGTCGTCATTGGCGCTCGTTCGGCTATCTTCTTGCCTTTCAGTCGTTTAGGGCTTGTCGTTGTGGATGAGGAACACGAGTCTTCCTACAAGCAGTCTGAGCCGGCGCCTCGCTACCATGCTCGTTCTGTGGCGATTCTGTTGGCGCAGCAGTTTGGCGCCAAGGTTTTGTTGGGCTCGGCGACGCCCTCTGTCGAGTCGTACTACAATGCCACCACGGGCAAGTACGGTCTTGCGACGCTCACCGAGCGTTACGCAGGCCTGCAGTTGCCGACAATTCGTTTGATAGACCTGCAGCGTCAGTACCACCGCAAGGAGATGTATGGCCATTTCTCCGACCCGTTGGTGGAACGCATCCGAGAGGAGTTGGCACGCCACAAGCAGATTATCTTGTTCCGCAATCGCCGCGGTTATGCGCCTCTGTTGCAATGCACAGCCTGTGGTAAGCCCCCTCGTTGCGTCAATTGTGATGTCCCGCTTACCTTCCATAAGCGACTCAATCGCCTGTCGTGCCACTATTGCGGCTATTCCACGCCTGTGCCTGCCCGCTGTCCCTCTTGTGGCGGCGAGATGCGTGTGCAGGGGTTTGGCACGGAGCGTATCGAGGACGAGGTGGCGAAGTTGTTCCCCGAGGCACGCGTGTTGCGTATGGATTTGGATACCACGCGCAGCAAGACCGCCTATCAGGACATCATCAACGCTTTTTCCCGCCACGAGGCAGACATTTTGGTCGGTACGCAAATGGTCAGCAAGGGATTGCATTTCGATGATGTGTCGTTGGTGGCAGTGCTGAATGCGGATAGTATGTTCAACCAGCCCGATTTTCGCAGTTATGAGCGGGCTTTCCAGATGTTGGAGCAAGTGTCGGGGCGTGCAGGTCGCAAGGGGGCGCAGGGCGAGGTCTTCATCCAGTCCTTCGAGCCGGATCATCCCGTGTTGACCTATCTCCTGCACCACGACTACGAGGGCTTGTTCCGTTCGCAGACCGAGGAGCGTCAGATGTTCCATTATCCACCATTTCATCGGCTTATTTCGATCACGCTGCGCCATCGTGATTTGGTTCGTTTGGAGCAGGCGGCCTATCAATTGCAGAGTCGCCTCTATCAGATTTTCGGTCAGCGCGTGTCGGCGGTCATCGTTCCTTCGTTGGAGCGGGTGCAGAATCAGTTCATCCGTCAGATTCGCTTGCGTATCGAGGCACACGCCGATTTTGCCCGTGCCAAGCAACTACTCTCGGAGCAGATTGCACTGATTTTGACGATTCCAGAGTGCAAGGGTACGGTCATTTTGCCCGATGTAGATCCCTTGTAAATCTCGTTCAATTCGACCGAAATCGCATCTTTGATGCAAAATGTGAAACAACAAAATTACGCAAAATACGCAATATGAAAAAGATACATTCCCCGTGGATGACAGTCGTCGTATGGTTCGCGTTGATGATTATTTTCACCTGTGCGGCTGTCTTTGTCTATACGGTGGCGTTTGCCGATCCGAGTACGACTTTTGCCCTCAAATGGTTGCAGTTTATGCAGTCGTTGGCCATGTTCTTGTTGCCGGCGTTGTGCGTAGCGTTTTTGCACACAGATAACGCCTTTTCGTGGCTGCATTTGGACAAGAGTATGTCGTGGCGCACGGCGTTGTTTGCGGTGGTGATTATGCTTTGTGCCATTCCGGCCATCAATTTGCTGAGCCATATCAATCAGCAGATGGTTTTGCCGTCTTTTTTGCATTCGTTGGAGGATTTTATGCGCACGCAGGAAGATGCAGCCAATCGTCTGATAGAGCAGTTTATGCAAGACGATACAGTCTGGGGCTTGCTTATCAATTTGGGTCTTATGGCGTTGTTGCCCGCCCTGTGCGAGGAAATCACATTTCGGGGTATGCTGCAATCGTTGCTCACCCCTGCTGACCAAGATTCTTCATCCTTGCCTCGCCTCGCACCCCGTCAACACCTTGTGATTTGGTTGGTTGCGGCCATTTTCTCCTTTGTTCATTTTCAGTTCTATGGCTTTGTCCCTCGTATGTTGATGGGAGCCATGTTTGGCTATATGGTCGCATGGACGGGCAGCCTGTGGGTGCCGATGTTGATGCATTTCGTGAATAACGGTGCTACGGTGCTTTCCTATTTCTATATGCATACGCACCATTTAGACCCGGATTCGCTCGATTCCATCGGTATTTCTTCCACTTTGTGGCTCGGCATTCTCAGCCTTTTTGTCGTTCCTGTAGCCCTGTATTTGTTCCAACGCTACCGCCGCTGTTTCACCAAAAACGCAATCTGCCAATAAACGGATAAACTTCTAAACTTGTCAACCCTTTTCTTTCCTATATGATTATTACCAATCCAAAAATAGACCTTCCGGAGTTGCATCTTGTCGGCGAAGAGGCGGACCGCCTCGGCCTTGATTGTTATGTCATTGGTGGTTGGGTGCGCGATTTGTTCTTGCACCGTCCCAGCACCGACATAGATATGGTAGTCGTCCGCCGTGATATTTCCGCTACCCAAAATGAGCGTGTTCAGAACGAACAAGATACTGTTGCTTCTGCCCCGCACCCCAAGGAGGTCAGCATAGGCATTCAGGTAGCCCAAGCCGTGGCGCACCGTTTGGGTCGTGGAGCCCACCTCAGTGTCTTCCGTACGTATGGTACGGCGCAGGTCAAGAAGGGCGATATGGAACTCGAGTTCGTGGGCGCTCGCCGTGAGAGTTATCAGCACGATTCCCGCAATCCCATCGTTGAGGACGGTACACTGTCGGAGGATCAAAATCGTCGTGATTTTACTATCAATGCGTTGGCGATTTGTCTCAATGCCGACCGTTACGGCGAGTTGCTCGATCCCTTCGACGGACTTTCCGATATGGAGCAATGCATCATTCGCACACCGCTTGACCCGGATATCACATTCTCCGACGATCCCCTCCGTATGATGCGTGCGGTGCGTTTCGCCACTCAACTCGGTTTTTCCCTGAATTTGACCACTTTCGAGGCTATCGAGCGCAATAGGGAGCGTATCCGTATCATTACCCGCGAGCGCATCGCCGACGAGTTGAACAAGATTATGCTCTCTCGTCGTCCCTCCGTTGGTTGGAAATTGCTCGACCGAACCGGCCTCCTTCCCCTTATTTTCCCCGAACTATCTGCTCTCAAGGGCGTTGAGGTGATAGGCGGCAAAGGCCATAAAGATGTATTCCTCCATACACTGCAAGTCCTTGATAATGTGGCGGAAAAGTCCGATAACCTGTGGTTGCGTTGGGCGGCTCTGTTGCACGACATTGGCAAGCCTCGCTCCAAGGCGTGGGATCCGCAGGTGGGCTGGACATTCCGCAACCACAACTATCTCGGTGCCCGCATGGTGCCCCGCATTTTCCGCCAGATGAAACTCCCGCAGAACGAGAAGATGGATTATGTGGTCAAGATGGTCGATTTGCACATGCGTCCTATCAATCTTATCGAGGACACTGTTACCGATTCAGCCGTGCGCCGTCTGTTGTTTGAGGCAGGCGATGACATCGACGATTTGATGCTTTTGTGCGATGCGGACATCACTTCTCGCAATGCCGACAAGGTCGCTCGTTTTCATCGAAATTACGAGTTGGTTCGCCAAAAAATGGTCGAGTTGGAGGAGCGTGACCGTATTCGTAATTTCCAGCCGCCCGTGCGTGGTGAGGAGATTATGCAGTGGCTTTCGCTGCCTCCGTGCGCCACAGTGGGCGAGTTGAAGACAGCGGTCAAGGACGCTATTTTGGACGGAATCATCCCCAACGAGCATGAGGCAGCCCGTGCCTATCTGTTCCGTTTGGCGGCGGAGAAGGGGCTGCCCGTTCCCGATGCAGATGCGCCGAAATAGCTCTAAAAGTTCAGAAAACCGCAGAAAATCACCACAGTGCTTGTGTATTTCGATATTTTGATGTACCTTTGCACGCTTTTTGACTGATTTAGATGGATTTACCGTTGCAACACACGGTATCTCGATGTAAGTCCGGCAAAATCATAATCATTTAAGTATTAACAAGGGCAAGCGATTCGAGCAATCGTAGCCCGCAAAACAAAAGTCTAAATGGCAACAAAGATTCGTTTGGCTCGTCATGGTCACAAAGACTACGCTTTCTACCACATCGTAGTAGCAGACAGCCGCTCGCCACGTGATGGCAAAATTATCGAACGCATTGGTTCTTTCAACCCGAACACCAATCCGAGTGCAGTAGTTCTCAATTTCGAGCGTGCTCTCTATTGGGTAGGTGTAGGTGCAGAGCCGACAGCCACCGTACGCAACATCCTTTCCGACGAGGGCGTTCTTCTCATGAAGCACCTCAATGGTGGTGTAGCGAAGGGTGCATTTAGCCAAGAGGAGGCTCAGAAGCGTTTCGACGCTTGGAAGGCTCAAAAGGACGCTAAGAATGGCAAAATTAGCCAGGCTGAGGCTGACAAGAAGGTAGCTGCTGCCAAGGCTCTTCTCGCTCAAGAGGTAGAGACCAACAAGGCAAAGGCTGCTGCTGTAGCAAAGAAGCGCCAAGAGGCTGCTGACGCACTTGCAGCTGCTGCCGTAGAGGCAGCACAAGAGGCTGCTGCTGCAGAGGCTCCCGCAGAGGATGCACCTGCTGCTGAATAAGTTTCGGCTTTACTTGTTCTGTAGAGCGGCTTAGGACATTGTCCCGAGCCGCTTTTTTGTTTTTTCCGTAGGTTAATCACCTTTTTCCATCCAACAAACAGGTTTCGTGTTGTGCGTTTGCCCGAAAAGCAGTACCTTTGCCTTCTGCTGAGATAGAATGTAGGCAATCGTCGATTATGGCTGAGAAATTAAATATATCGCTTGTCTTGTACCACCCCGATTGGCAGGGCGAGGTATGGCCTTTGTTGCGTGAGTTGATACAAATCCGCCACCTTAATTCTATCTGTCTTATCGACAATTCCGAGTGTGATAGTACCGATGAATTCGAGCAAAATCGCATTTCTTTCTTAGGGATAGACGCTCCGGTTTCCTATCGCTGCACGGGTTCTAATTTGGGCTACGGCCGTGCGCACAATATCGCTCTTCGCCGGAGTATGCGTGAGGGTGTTTCGTTGCATTTGGTGCTGAATAGCGATATTCGGTTGTGTGCAGCGGATGTAGATGTGCTGTGCGATTTTATGGAGTCCAATCCGGCGGTAGGCCAACTCATGCCTCGTGTGGTCAATCCCGAAGGAACGCCCCAGCATCTCTGCAAATTGCTGCCCACGCCCCTTGATGTTTTCGGTCGTCGCTTCTTGCCCAAGTCGTGGATGCGCCGCCGCAATGCCCGCTATGAGTTGCATGCTGCCGACCCATCCCGTCCGCTCAATGCGCCGTATCTGAGTGGTTGCTTTATGTTGTTGCGTACCAATACCGAGATAGGCTCTCCCCTGTTCGACGAACGCTATTTCATGTATCCGGAGGACATCGACCTCACCCGTCGCATTCACCGCAACTATCTCACGCTGTACTATCCCGCTGTCACCATCGTGCATGCACACAAAAAAGGCTCATACCATAGTATGCGCCTTTTGTGGATACATTGTATCAATATGTGTCGTTATTTCTGTAAGTGGGGATGGTTTTTCGACCGTGAGCGCACGCTCTTCAACCGTCAAGTCCTATCCGACATTTCGCATCAATACCGTTAGTTTTTCGAACTATTCCCCTTCTAAATTCCGAGTTGCTTTCCTATCTTCTTCGTGGATTTTTCTAAAAAAACTTTCAGCCGTTCTGTATATTCATTGTTGTTTCCCGAACAATCCCCCTACCTACTCTCAGATACCCGTTCAAATCGACCATAATCGGTAGGTCAGGTAGGCTGCATATACCAGTAGCAGTACCCCGCCGTGCCATCGTTTTATCTCGTGATTTTTGGTCGTATATACGAATAGCATCACCAGTGCGCTGCCCAGTGCCGCCATCACCGCATCCAGTTCCAGCCCCTTGTAGCCCGGCAGCGGGAATATCACGGCGCTTGTGCCGAGTATGAAGAATATATTGAATATATTGCTTCCGATTACATTCCCCAGAGCGATGTCGCAGTTCTTCTTCAGTGCCGCCATACACGATGTGGCGAGTTCCGGCAGCGAGGTGCCTAATGCCACGATGGTCAGTCCTATGATAGCGTCGCTCACGCCCAACGAGGTCGCAATGGCGGTAGCGCTTTTCACTATCACTTCCCCGCCAACCACGAGTGCCACCAGCCCGACAGCGATTAGCAGCACCGCTTTCCATAGTACGACGGGCTTATATTCCCCGTTGGATTCGGCACTTTTCGCATTTTTGAATGTGTGCCAGAGGAATAGAACAAAGAACACGAGCAGTACAAATCCGCCAATGCCGGAGATGAACGAGAAGTTGGCTTCTCCCCAAGCGAAGTGTCCCAAGTCCGCCCATGTAGCGTTTTCTATATGTACAGAAACCAGGCTCTCCACATGTAGCCATGCAGGACTGCTATACACAGCGAAGAACAGCACTAGCAGTGCCGTCAACATACTCCACGGAATATCAAACTTTCGTGACTGTACGGTCGATGAAATCGGATAAATCAACGCCGTGCAGCCGAGAATCACAAATATGTTGATGATATTGCTGCCCAGTATGTTCGTGATGGCAATCTCGCTGTTGTGTTGCGATGCGGCCACCATATTTACCACAAATTCCGGCATACTTGTCCCAAACGCCACAATCGTCAGCCCGATAATCAAGTCGCTCACGCCGTATTTTTTTGCCACTCCGCTTGCGCCCTCCACGAGCCAATCCGCACCGTAGATAAGTGCGATGAAACCAACAATAATCAGTGGTATCGATACCCACCATCCGCCGGCGCTAATCCATGTATCCAAGAATCCAAACATATCGTTTTCTCTTTCTGAATTATACTTATTGTAAGCCTACACTTATTCTTTCCGCCCTCAAAATAGCGTCGATATCTACAAAGTAGCGTTGAAATCGGACTTTTTGCGTATCTTAGAGAGAATTTTATCTCCTTATACATTAAACAAGAAGTGCATGATGTCCCCGTCTTGCACCAGGTAGTCTTTCCCCTCAATGCCGAGTTTCCCGGCGGCACGACAAGCCGCTTCCCCGCCGAGTGCGATGAAATCGTCGTATTTTATCACTTCTGCCCGGATGAATCCCCGCTCAAAATCGGTGTGAATTACGCCGGCGCATTGCGGTGCTTTGCTGCCTGCCTTGAAGGTCCAAGCACGCACTTCGTCGCTTCCGGCTGTCAGGAATGTGCGCAGGTCAAGCAGTGCGTAAGCCGCCTTTATCAGTCGGTTCACGCCCGATTCTTTCAGCCCGATTTCTTCGAGGAACATCTGTCGCTCCTCGTAGGTTTCCAGTTCGGCTATCTCGCTCTCAATTTTTGCGGCCAGTACCAGCACTTGTGCATTTTCCTCTTTTACGGCCTCTTTTACCTTTTCTACATACGCATTTCCGCTCACGGCAGAGGCTTCGTCCACATTGCAGACATACATCACGGGCTTGTTGGTTAGCAAGAACAAGTCTTTTGCGGCTTGCTCTTCTTCCTTGTTGGCGAGTTCTACCGAGCGTGCATTTTTGCCTTCCGACAGTGCTGCTTTGTATTTATACAATACCTCGAGCGTTATCTTTGCCTGCTTATCTCCGCCGGCTTTTGCCTGTTTTTCGGTCTTTTGGATGCGTGATTCTACGGTTTCGAGGTCTTTGAGTTGCAGTTCGGCATCGATTATCTCTTTGTCGCGTACAGGGTCCACCGAACCATCCACATGCACCACATTTTCGTCGTCGAAGCAGCGCAAAACATGAATGATGGCATCGGTCTCACGGATGTTGGCGAGGAATTTGTTTCCCAGTCCTTCGCCTTGGCTTGCGCCCTTCACCAAACCTGCAATATCCACGATTTCAACGGTAGTTGGTATCACGCCACGCTCCGGATGGCATAGTTCTCCCAGTTTGATGAGTCGCTCGTCGGGCACGGTTATCACACCCACATTGGGTTCTATGGTGCAAAAGGGAAAGTTCGCCGATTGTGCTTTGGCGTTGCTAAGGCAGTTGAATAGGGTCGATTTGCCCACATTGGGCAGACCCACTATTCCGCATTGTAGTGACATAAGATTATAGTGTTCTGTTAGTTTATTCTGTCTTCGATGGGATGCGTTTCTGCTCCCGGAAAGGATATTTTCCTATCCCAAAAGAACTGCAAAGGTACGATTTTTTTTCGATTAAGCCAAAAAAACGGTTTTTTACACAAAAAATGGCACTTATTACTTGTCAAAGTTACAGAAATGCCCTATCTTTGCAATCTCTATTTTACAACAAAACTCGAACAAAACTTACTAACACATATCTATTATGAAGAAAGCACTTAACAAACTGACGGCGCCGAAAAGTGTAGCACCGGAAAAGATTATTCAATTCGGCGAGGGTAACTTCCTCCGCGCATTTGTTGATTGGATCATTTGGAACATGGACGCAAAGACCAATTTCAATGCATCGGTTGTTGTGGTCCAGCCTATCGACAAGGGTATGGTAGAGTGGCTGAATGGCCAAGACTGCTTGTACCATGTCAATCTGCAGGGTCGTCTGAATGGCGAGGCTGTCAATTCGCTTGAGCGTATCGATGTCATCTCGCGTGCCTTGAATCCGTATTCGCAGAACGCTGCTTTCATGGCGTTGGCAGATCAGCCCGAGATTCGTTTCGTTATTTCGAACACCACGGAGGCTGGTATTACATTCGATCCGGCTTGCAAATTCACCGACGCTCCTGCAAGTTCCTATCCCGGCAAGTTGGTTCAGTTGCTCTATCGCCGTTATAAGACCTTCAACGGCTGCCCGAGCAAGGGCCTTATCATCATGCCTTGTGAGTTGATTTTCCTCAACGGACACCACCTCAAGGAGTGCATCTATCAGTATATCGAGTTATGGAAAGAGGATCTTGGCGCCGATTACGAGGGCTTCAAGGAGTGGTTCACCAAGTACAACTATGTTTGCGCTACTTTGGTGGATCGTATCGTCCCGGGCTTCCCTCGCAAGGACATCGCCGCTATCCAGGAGAAGGTGGGCTATGCCGACAATTTGGTTGTACAAGCCGAGATTTTCCACCTCTGGGTGATCGAGAAGCCGGAGAATATGTCTATCGAGGAGCTGCGTGAGGAGTTCCCGGCAGAGAAGGCAGGCTTGCATGTGCTTATCGCCGAGAGCGAGAAGCCGTACCACGAGCGCAAGGTAACGCTGCTCAACGGCCCGCACACAGTGTTGTCGCCGGTGGCTTACTTGAGCGGTATCAATATCGTTCGCGACGCTTGCAACGACCCTGTTATCGGCAAGTACATCCACAAGGTACAGTTCGAGGAGTTAATGGAGACCCTCAACTTGCCTATGGAGGAGTTGCAACAGTTCGCATCGGATGTGTTGGAGCGTTTCAACAACCCGTATGTGGACCATCAGGTTACCTCTATCATGCTCAATTCGTTCCCGAAATTCGAGACGCGCGACCTGCCGGGTCTCAAAACCTATCTCGAGCGCAAGGGTACGCTGCCTAAGGGCTTGATACTCGGTCTGGCTGCCATCATCACCTACTACAAGGGCGGTGTTCGTGCCGACGGTGCGCCTATCCAGCCGAACGATGCACAAGAGATTATGGATTTGCTCTCGCAACTCTGGGCTACGGGCGACACCCACAAGGTGGCAGAAGGCGTTCTTGGCGCTACCGATATCATCTGGAAGGAGAGCAAGCAGAATCTCAACGAGATTCCGGGTCTTACCGCTATGGTTGAGGGCTTCTTGAACGACATCCAGTCGAAGGGTATGGTTGAGACGGTTAAGTCGATTCTTTAATCCTATTTATATAGCGTAAATCAAAGGGAGGAGCCAATCACTCCTCCCTTTTTGCAAAACGTTCATGGCGCGTTCACTAAAAACGCACTACTTCCACTGTATTCAACGCGCAACAATTCATAAACTTCCAAACAAAAAACAATGACGAATATACTGAAAATCAATCCTGCGGACAATGTCGTGGTGGCTATTCAGCCCCAGGCTAAAGGCAGTGTCATCGAGGTGGACGGCAAGCAGATTACCGTGCTCGAGGATGTGCCGGCAGGG
Organism: bacterium; assembly: GCA_963591775.1. GTDB lineage: Bacteria > Bacteroidota > Bacteroidia > Bacteroidales > Paludibacteraceae > Colicola. The sequence continues at coordinate 265,874 of CAVATM010000001.1, read as the reverse complement.
CATAAAATCGCTATTTGCGACCTCCACGAGGGCGAAAATGTCATCAAATACGGCTTCCCTATCGGCCACGCCAAAGAGGATAAGTCGGCAGGTTCGTGGATGAACGAGAACAATATCAAAACCAACCTTGCGGGCTTGCTTTCCTATGAGTACCACCCCAAGGAGGTCGTGTTGTCTATCCCCGACGAGCACCGAACCTTCATGGGCTATCGCCGCAAGGACGGACAGGTGGGTATCCGCAACGAGGTGTGGATTATCCCGACTGTCGGCTGCGTCAATGGTATCGTCAATCAGTTGGCGGAGCGCTTGCGTCAGGAGACGGGTGCGGACAATATCTTCGCTTTCCCGCACAACTATGGCTGCTCGCAGTTGGGAGACGACCACGAGAACACCAAGAAAATCTTGCGCGATATGGTGCATCACCCCAATGCGGGAGCCGTGTTGGTCGTAGGTCTGGGTTGCGAGAACAACCAGCCCGATGTTTTCGAGGCTTTCTGTGGCGATTACGACCACGATCGTATTCGTTTTGTTGTTAGCCAGAAGATTGAGGGCGACGAGGTGGATTATTGTATGCCTATCTTGCGCGAACTCTATACCAAGACTACGCACGACCGCCGTGTGGAGTGCCCGCTTAGCGAGTTGCGTGTCGGCTTGAAGTGCGGTGGATCCGATGGTTTTTCGGGTATCACGGCCAACCCGTTGCTGGGTGTCCTCTCCGATTATCTGGTGGCGCAGGGCGGTACAACCGTGCTGACGGAGGTGCCTGAGATGTTCGGTGCCGAGACCATCCTGATGGATCGTTGCGCCAACCGTGACTTGTTCGACCAGACGGTTAGCCTTATCAACAATTTCAAGGACTATTTCCTCTCGCATGGCGAGCCTGTGGGTGAGAACCCGTCGCCGGGCAACAAGGCGGGCGGTATATCCACGCTTGAGGACAAGGCGTTGGGCTGCACGCAGAAGTGCGGTAAGTCGCTTGTCCGTGGGGTATTGCCCTATGGTGAGCGCCTGCAAGTCAAGGGTTTGAATCTGCTCTCTGCTCCGGGCAACGACTTGGTGGCTGCCACAGCGTTGGCGTCGGCAGGTTGCCATATCGTGTTGTTCACCACGGGTCGTGGTACGCCATTTGGCACCTATGTCCCGACCATGAAGGTCAGCACCAATTCCAATCTTTACCACAACAAACCGAAGTGGATAGATTTCAATGCGGGTGTCATCGCCGAGGGCGAGCCGATGGAGGAAGTAGCACGCCGTTTCACCGATTTCGTTATCGAGGTGGCGAATGGTGCGCAGACCAACAACGAGAAGAACGGCTACCACGAGATAGCCATCTTCAAGACGGGCGTTACCCTCTAAATTCTTACGAATTCAACGGTATTTTTCCGGAAAGAATAGGCGGACTCAGAATCCGCCTATTCTATTTTTCCTACTGCCATTCCCCCTCCTCCCCCCCCACACACACATCTCTTTTCTTTTTTTTGACAGCCCTCCCATCATGTCTATTTTCTCCCTGTTCTATTCGGTTTTCGATTTATTTTTTCCACGCCGCTGTGCGCAGTGTGGTCGCCTTTTGCGCCATGCCGACCCGCCTATTTGCGATGCTTGTATGCGCTCTTTGCCCCGCACCGAGCAGAGCCATATTCTGGTTAATACCACGATGGAACTTTTCGAGGATATGCCCCGTGTAGAGCGTGCTGCCGCCTTTTTGTTTTTCGACAAGGGGGCTGCGGTTCAGCGGTTGGTTCATTTGTTCAAGTATCGCAATCGCCCCGATATTGCTTACTATTTGGCTCACCTCGCCGCATTGGAATTTTCCGAGACCGATTTCTTCGATGGGGTAGATTTGATTATTCCCATTCCGTTGCATCCCGCTCGTGAGCGTCGGCGTGGTTACAATCAATCCGAGTTCATTGCCCGTGCTTTGTCCGAAGTCACGGGTATTCCGTGCGATACCACGCATGTCGTTCGTGTCCGCAACAATCCCCAGCAGGCGCTCATGCAGGGCAAAGACCGTGAGCGCAATGTCCATGGCGTCTTCTCCGCCACCGATCCATTTAATTCATCCGGTCTTTCTAGTTCTTCTAGTCTTTCCAGTCTTTCTAGTTCTTCTAGTTTCTCTAGTCGGTCTAGTTCACCTAGTCTCTCTAGTTTATCTGGTTCATCTAGTCTCTCTAGTTTATCTGATTCATCTAGTCTTTCTGTTTCTTCTTTCCCGAAGGATTCCCGAACCAAGACCATACTTCTCGTGGACGATCTCATTACCACGGGCAGTACCATCCGTTCTTGTATCGCAGCGCTCAACGCCTCTACCCGTGCGACCTACCGTGTTTTTTCGCTCGGAAAAGCCCGCTAACCCTTGCACATCCCGCATTTTTGCCGTAACTTTGCGCCTGCAATACTGCGTGCCACGCAGTATGCATATAAAGGAAGAACAATAATAGCATAATACGAATAAGAGTATAATACTTATCAAGTAGAAAGGGACTATAATGACCCGCAAATACGATTTCCTGATTATCGGCGGCGGAGTCGCCGGTATGAGTTTTGCGCTCAAGGTAGCGCGTGCGCAGAAGTACAAGATAGCGCTCTGCTGTAAGACGACCTTAGACGAAGCCAACACGGCGAAAGCGCAGGGCGGCATCGCCTCTGTGACCAACCTGTTGGTGGACGATTTCGAGAAGCATATCCACGACACAATGGTAGCAGGCGACTGGCTGAGTGACCCGCAAGCCGTGGAGCAAGTAGTGCGCAATGCCCCCAAGCAGATCGAAGAACTGGTACACTGGGGCGTGAACTTCGATAAGAACGCTGAAGGTAACTTTGATCTCCACCGCGAGGGCGGACACTCCGAGTTCCGTATTTTGCACCATGCCGATGACACGGGTGCCGAGATACAGCGTGGGCTGATGGAAGCCGTGCGACACAATCCGTTCATCGATGTACTGGAGAACCACTTCGCTGTAGAGATAATCACGCAACACCATCTCGGCATGCGTGTTACCCGCCGTACACCTGACATTGAGTGCTACGGAGCGTATATCCTCAATCCCGAGACGAGCAAGATAGACACCTACCTGAGTCGTGTGACGCTGATGGCAACAGGCGGCACTGGTGCGGTCTATGCTACCACAACCAACCCGAACATAGCCACTGGCGACGGCATAGCGATGGTCTATCGTGCTAAGGGACAAGTGAAGGATATGGAGTTCGTCCAGTTCCACCCGACTGCTCTATTCCACCCGGGAGAGACGCACCCCGCCTACCTGATTACGGAGGCAATGCGTGGCTACGGAGGCATACTGCGCTTGCCCAACGGTGAAGAGTTCATGCAGAAGTACGACCCGCGCTTGTCGTTGGCACCGCGCGATATCGTTGCACGCGCCATTGACAACGAGATGAAGATACATGGGCTCGACCATGTATGCCTCGATGTGACACACAAAGACCCCGAGGAGACCAAACACCACTTCCCCAATATCTACGCAAAGTGCTTGAGCATAGGCATAGACATCACGAAAGAGTACATCCCGGTTGCTCCCTGTGCACACTATATGTGCGGCGGTATCAAGGTCAACCTCGACGGAGAGTCCACCATCCATCGGCTCTATGCCGTGGGTGAGTGCTCCTGCACCGGGCTGCACGGCGGCAACCGCTTGGCCAGCAACTCGCTGATAGAGGCGGTAGTGTATGCAGACGCTGCTGCTCGCCACAGCCTGAGCGTGATAGAGAACTATGACTTCAACGAGCATGTGCCCGAGTGGAACGATGAAGGGACATTGTCAAACGAGGAACGGGTGCTGATAGCGCAAGATGTGCGTGAGGTTGGGCAAGTGATGTCCACCTATGTGGGTATTGTTCGCTCGAACCTGCGGCTGCGCCGTGCGTGGGAACGACTCGACTTGCTCTATGAAGAGACGGAAGACCTGTTCAAACGCGTCAAAGCCACACGCGATATATGCGAGTTGCGAAACATGATCAATGTGGGATACCTCATTACGCGTCAGGCCATCGAGCGCAAAGAGAGCCGAGGACTACACTACAATATAGACTATCCGAAGACAAACAATGCTCCGGCTCAGGAGGTTTGGTAAGAGAATGGTATATCTTTGGTAGGAGGAGGGTATATCTTTGGTAGGAGAATGGTCTGCCTTGGGTAGGAGAAGGGAGCGTATTAGAAGGGGAAGGGCTCTGTCTTGGGTAAGAGATGGTTCGGGAGTCCTTCGGGAGTGTAGTATTGTTGGATTTGTGGAAGTATTCAACTTGTGGAATTTGTGGATATATTCAACCTATGGGATTTGTGGATATATTCAACTTATGGGATTTATGGATGTATTCTATTTATAGAATTTAGTGGGTGTATTGATTTATGCACGGAATAGCATTACATAGCGTGATACCGGTGCGGGCGGAGGCTCGTGAACAGGCGGAACAAACAACGCAAATGTTGTTTGGGGAAGTATGTACCATTGAGGAGGTGCAAGGCAAAAATAAGAAGAAAGATGAGGGAGGAAAAAGTCTTGCACAGAGTACTGATGAGGGAAAGAAAAGTCTTGTACAGAGTGCTGATGAGGGAAAGAAAAATCTTGCACAGAGTACTGTTGAGGGGCAAGAATGCCTTGCACAGAATACAGGTAAGGCTCAGAAATGCATAGAAGAGAACGCCTGTGAGGAACAAAAAAAACGTTGGAATCGGGTGAAATTGCAACTCGACGGACAAGAAGGGTGGGTCGATAAGAAAATGATTACACCCATGAGCTCGGAGGAATACAAAGCCCACACACAAGCACTCAAAACGGCGGCGATGGTCGTAATGCCCATGGCCTACGCCGTGAGCGAAAACAATGGACAGACCATTCCGCTGACTGCCGGAACACGCTTGCCAAACTACAAAGAGGGGGCGTTCTCGGTGCTGGGTGTGCGATTCCGTATCGACCCAAGCATGGTGATAGAGCACCCACTGGAATTGACACAGGCAAACCTGCTGCAGGCTACGCGGTTTTTTCTGAATGTACCGTATCTTTGGGGCGGAAAAAACGCCCTGGGTATGGATTGCTCCGGATTCACACAAATCGTATTTTCGCTATTCGGAAAGCAGCTGCAAAGAGATGCTTCGGCGCAGGTTCGGCAAGGACGGGCGATAGCCGGCCTAAAGATCGCAAAACCCGGTGACTTGGTGTTTTTGGGACATTTCAACGAAGAAAATGAGGTAAAAAATGAACCAAATGAATCGGAGAAATGTACAACAGAATCAAATGGACCGGAAAAATGTGCTGAAAATAGTACGGCAGAAATGCAAAAAGAGTCGAATCCAACGGAAAATGAACGGGTGACGCATGTGGGAATCCTGCTCGACCAAGAACGGGTGCTGCACTGCTCCGGACGGGTGAAAGTGGAACGAATAGACAACACGGGTATCTTATCGATGGAACAAGCCGATGAAGCACATCCGACGGGTGTATATACACACAAACTGCTGTATATCAAGAGAGTGTGATGAGCGTTGTGGTTTCGATTTGAAAACGATATAGTTGCAGGACGACTAAGAGAAAATATTTGCTGTTGCCATAAAATATAGGCAGAAAGCAGAGAGGGATGATAATAGGCTGAGAGCAGAGAAAATAAACAAAAATAGGTTGCCGACAAGGGCAACCTATTTTCGTTTTCATAGTTCCGGATAATGTCTGTAGCAAGGCTACACATCCATAGTGGTAAGTATATTGTAGCACTGCTACGGATTTTCATAGTCGGTACACTTCGTTATTGGATGTCGATGACACGAGTCGATTGTTTTTGAACCGTCGGATCGACCTTCGGCAACTCAATATGCAAGATTCCATCGGCTACGCGTGCCGAGATTTTGTCCTTATCCACATCGTCCGGCAAGAGCAACGATTGCTCGAAGCGACTGTACGAAAACTCGTGGCGGATGTAGTGGCGCTCGGATTTCTGCTCCTTCTCGCTATTGCATTGGCACTCCTTCTTGTCCGACTTGTCGTCGGCATTCTTGTTCTCGCACTTCTTCTCCAACAAGACTACCAACTCGTCTTGGTCGTTGACATGGATGGAAAAGTCGTTCTTGGTCATACCCGGAGCGGCTATCTCAACATGGTATGCGCCCTCGTCTTCCAATACATTGATGGCAGGCGTGTGTGCTGCGTGTGCTACAGGCCATTCATCACTAAAAAAATCGTTAAATAAACTCGGTAACCAATTTTGGTCGTTTCTTCTAGTTGCTAACATAATCATAAAACTTTAATAGTTCGGTTAGTGCCTGACCTGAGGGGCATCTCGTAGAGTCGCTTGCGGCTCGTATGCGTTGCTCGGTCAAGCATTCACAAACACGAATCGCAACTTGTGTGCCAACGCCGAAAAGGGGAACTTTGAGGTGACAAAATGACACAAAACAATGACAAAATGACGGAAAGGCTGACAAATAGACAGAAAAAAGGCGGGAGCAACGCTCTCGCCTCCGGTAGCCCCACCGAGAATCGAACTCGGATCTAAGGTTTAGGAAACCCGTATTCTATCCATTGAACTATAGGGCCGGTTTTCTAATCAGGAATTAGGAATTGTTTCTAGTTATGAATTAGGAATGATTTGTATTGGTTAGCGGGTGCAACGGGAAGGGAACTCGCCGTACTCCTCAAAGGTATAGTTGAGAAAGTCGTTCATCGGGCGTGCCGCAGACGCTATGTCCGCTACATGGTCGATGAAATCGGGCGAAGTGACTTCCGCATCGGTCAGCAGCGTGGAGAAAGTGAACGCCTTGCGGCGGAGCCAGTCGGCATGCACAAAATCGGAAGAAAAGCCTGCCGGCACCTTCTTGAGCATCTCGTCGGTGTCGAAATCGGTGAAATAGCGTTGCCATGCGGGAGCGGCCATAATCTGCTCGACCTCCTCGTAGTTGACCTCAATCTCCTTGCGGAGTGCTTTGAGCAATTCAGGGCCGGGACACCAGATACCGCCTGCGAACAGACAATGACCCGGTTGGATATGTACATAATAGCCCCCGCGCATCGACTTGCGTCCCCCTCGTGCGGCGGGGAAGATACCAAACCACTCCTTGTACGGCTGCTTGTTGGCAGAGAAACGGATATCGCGGTAGATACGCCAGATACAGTCCTTCGGAGTAAGACCCGTAAGGGTGGGGTCGATGGACACAAGGCGGTCTAAGTACGAAGCCGAGAAGCGCACAAACTGCTCGTAGGCGAGGTCATAGTCCGACTTATGGGCATGAAACCACTCGCGATCGTTGTGCAAAGACAACTCGCGGAGGAAATCAAGGCTAATTTGTAGGTTATATTCCGGGGACATAAGGAGTGCTTGGGGTGGGGGATGGATAATTTGATGTGCGATTGATGTATGATTGTTGTGTGATTGATATGCGAGTATGGACTATTGAAGGGAGGGGTAGAGTTTACCTAAGGTAGTGGTAAGGGAATCCGTCCAGTAAGGCAGCGTGGTTTGGAACACACGCTTGAATTTCGACTTATCCAAAACGCTATAGTGCGGACGAGGCGTACGATATTGATACTCCGACGACAAAATCGGGCGAACTCGACAGATGATTGGTTGCGTGGAATTTTCGTTGTCTTTTGAGAGAGATTTCTCGTTGTCTTTTGAGAGAGATTTCTCGTTGTCTTTTGAGAGAGATTTCTTGTTGGATTCGAGTTTTTTGCTGTCTTCTGTAAGTGTGTTTTTTGCGTTGAATTCGTGGATTTTTGCATTGTAGAGGGCGTGGATGGTGACGGTGAAATCGTACCAAGAGCAGACACCCTCGTCGGTGAGGTGGTAGATACCGGCGTGCCACTGAGGGCACTCGATGGCCGTGAAAATGGCGGCAGCAAGCGTATAAGCACAGGTGGGAGTGCCCACTTGGTCGAACACAACGCCGATTTCTTCCCTCTCCTTTCCGAGACGAAGCATGGTTTTCACAAAATTGTTCCCATACGGAGAATACAGCCATGCGGTGCGGAAAATAATGGCATCGGGGCAGTGCTGCAACAGCAGTTGCTCGCCCTCGAGTTTGGTGCGGCCGTAAGCGGTATTCGGATTGGGCGCGTCCTCCTCGGTATAAGGCACGCAAGCGTCGCCCGCAAAAACATAGTCTGTGCTGACATGAATGACACGAGCGCCCGCCGTGGCCAGGTTCTCGACGGCAAGGGAGTTGATGAGCCGTGCCGTGGGTTCATCCTCCTCTGCCTTATCGACATTGGTATAGGCTGCACAATTGACAATCAGGTCGATACGATGGTCTCGAATATAGGTATGCACCGCTGCACGGTTGGTGATGTCCAACTCGGCTACATCGGTGAAAAAATAGGTATGCGCCGCGTGCTGCAAGGACAAATCTTGCATACAATGACCCAACTGACCGTTGGCACCTGTGACAAGGATATTCATGGATTCAACGAATTAATACATTACGGGGCGTTCTTCCGATGGTTGCGGATACCTCGATGAAATGGGCAAAATCAGAACGGATTGGACAAGTTTTTGAGCGTGGGGTGTTTGGCGTCCTTCTCGCTCAAGATTCGGGACTCCTCCGGCACTTGCCAATCTATCGCCAAATCGGGGTCGGAAAGCAGCAAGCCGCCGTCCGCCTCGGGGTGGTAGAGATTGTCGCATTTGTAGGCGAAAACCGCCGTGTCGCTCAACACCGAAAAACCGTGCGCAAAGCCGCGCGGAAGGAAAAACTGGCGATGGTTCTCCGCCGACAACTCGACCGAATACCACTGCCCGTAGGTGGCGCTGTCGCGACGCAAATCGACCGCTACATCCAACACACGACCCACGATGCAACTGACCAACTTCGCTTGCGTATAGGGCGGACGCTGAAAATGAAGACCACGCACCACCCCATAGCACGAACAAGACTGGTTGTCCTGCACAAAATGAGCGTCAATGCCTGCCTCACGGTAACGCTGCTCATTGTAGGTCTCGACAAAATAGCCGCGCGCGTCGTGAAAAACCTGCGGCTCGATGATAACCAATCCGGCTAACGGAGTAGGAATGACATTCATATCGGGTAATTTTGGTTCAAAATGCTAAAAACAGACCGCAAAGGTACAGGTTTTTTCTCATATCTGCAAGGTAAGACCCAAGAAGTGGCGGAAAATGTAGGCGAAAACAACCGAAAACAACGCAGAAAACAGGAAAGAGTGGCGAAAAATTGGCGGAGAGTGTCGAAAAAGTGAATAAATATACGGTTTAGACGATAAATGCTGCATAAATGGCAAGAAAATAGCGAAAAATGTGAAATTCTGTCTGTTTTTCTTGCATATTGAACAAAAAAAGTGTATCTTTGCGGGTCTTTTTGGAAAAGACACGCCTATTTTAGCGATTTTTCGGGCGTAAAATACTGAAAATGAACAGTATAGAATAGAAAACACAAATAAAACTTGGTTGTAGCACTATGTATTGGACATTAGAACTGGCATCGAAACTGGAAGACGCTCCTTGGCCCGCCACAAAAGACGAGCTACTGGACTATGCCAACCGCATCGGCGCTCCTGCTGAGGTGATAGAAAACCTGCAAGAGCTGGAAAGTGAAGACGACGAGCAGTATGAAAGCATCCTAGACATCTGGCCGGACTACCCGACCAGCGATGAGGACTACTTCTATAACGAAGACGAATACTAAACCCGCCACCCGGCAGCTGTAGGTTCTTGGGTGGCTCTGCAAGGGTATACCCGAAAAGGACAAGAAGGGAAAGTAAGGAAGGGCGTTTTTAATGGGAAAGAAAGACGGACTTTCCGGGGGAACGAGAATGGGGCACGGAAAGCCGAGAGAAAAGCGATGTGAAACAATAGGCATGGGAACATGAAACGATATATAATTGGATTGTTTGCGGTGATGATAAGCGCGGCTTGTTTCGCACAATTCGACCCGCAAATAGGACATTATATGGTTTTCCCGACTGCCTATAATCCCGCAGCGGCGGGAGAAGGCGATATGATGAAAGTGGCCGGGGCGCACCGGATGCAATATGTGGGCATTAACAACGCGCCGATGACGACATGGTTCTCGTTCACTTCGCCTTTTGTGATAGGAAAAACACGGCACGGTGTGGGGGTGCGATTCATGAACGACCGATTTGGCTTGTTTACCAATCAGACCTTCTTCGTGGAATACGCCTACCGACAAAAATTGGGTAAAGGATACCTCGCCATAGGCGTGGATTTGGGATTTATCAATGTCGGTTTCAAAGGAGATAGCGTGAACCTGAGCAAACTGAGCGGGTCGGACTACTTCTACACCGACGACGATGTGATACCCAAAAGCAGCAAGTCAGGGATGTCGTTCGATATGGGCGTTGGTTTGCAATACAGCACCTCGACATGGTGGGTGGGCGCAAGTTACAGCCATGTGACGATGCCAAAAGTGGATATTGACGACAAGACCGATGTGACCGTGCGGGGGACGATGTATGTGACGGGAGGCTATAAATATCGGTTCAAAAACAATAGGAACTGGATGCTGCAACCGTCCGCCATTCTGATGAGCGACTTCCGCTCGTGGGACTTGAACCTGACGCTGATGTGCGACTACAAAGACCGATTCCGCTGGGGCGCGGGATACGATGTGGTGGGGAGCGTGAATGTATTATTAGGAGTGGATATCATTTCGGGACTGCAACTGGGATACACCTGCGAGTTCCCAACCGGCAAACTGATGCGGGAAAGTTACGGCTCACATGAGATCTACCTAGCGTACTCCTTCGACATCCTAAAACCCAAACGCACCAATAAATATAAGAGCGTGAGATACCTATAGAGGAAAATTAGGAATTATTTGGTGGGTGAAGGGGATAGACTTTCTAGGAGAACTAGACTTCCTGGAAAAAACAGACGCTCTAGGAGAAATATGCGAAGCGACATGGTGTCCTATGCCGCAAAGCGGCAAGAAAAATAGAAGAAAAGCATTTTCCTCCATTTTTCGCAAGCGACAGCGAGCAGGAACATTACATTATACGCGATAGCGAAAACATGCGACAGCGAAACGGTGTCCTATGCCGCAAAGCGGCAAGAAAAATAGAAGAAAAAACGCGCAGCGGACATACGCGCAGCGAGAATACGCAAAGCAAAGCGAGCGAGAATACGCGATAGCGAATATACGCACGAAGTGCGAAAAACATACGCGAAGCGAAAGCGAGCGAAAACATAACGAAATTATATAAAGAATGAAACTGACGAAAATTCTTGCACCATTGGCAGCGGTTGCGCTGGTTCTGGCAGGCTGTAACAAGCCCGCAGGGGAACTGGTGGGCGCTCGCAACGCCGGAAAATTCAAGGAGGCTAACCCCTATGGTATGGTTTTTATCAAAAAGGGCTCTTTCATGATGGGTGCGAACACGCAATCTGCTGTATTTGAACAGTCCGACAACCAGATGATGGCCACCGTGGAAGCATTCTGGATGGACGAAACAGAGATTACAAACAACGAATATATGCAGTTCGTCTGGTGGGTGCGCGACTCCATCGCACTGACCAACCTCGTGGCTGCGGGGCTGACCGACTATGCCGTGCAACCCAAAGACGGCGACTTCGACGAGGAGAATTTTACGCTGAACTGGAAAAAGAAAATTCCTTGGGATAGCAAAGACGAGGATGTGATTGACGCTCTCGCGCCGATGTTCTTCGCCGACGGTACGATGAAGGTAAACTACCTGCACTATCGCTACCAATGGGCTGACTACGACGAGGCCGTGCTGCAACGCAACAAGTTCGATGTGGCTACAAGCCGCTATCCGGAAGGCGCGTCGGTGCGCGTCGATACATTCTGGGTGGACGAGAACGGCGGTATCATGGACAGCACCATCATCCGTCCGCTGCGTGAGCCAAGCGACCTGATTACCCGCAAGATAATCAGTGTGTATCCCGATACGCTGGTTTGGCACCGCGACTTCCAATTCTCGTTCAACGACCCGATGTTGCACATGTATTTCTCGCACCCGGGCTATGCGGATTACCCCGTTGTGGGCGTGACTTGGGAGCAGGCACACGCATTCTGCAACTGGCGTACGATGTACTTCAACTCGCACGCAAAACTGCCTGCGCAAGAGTACCGCCTTCCGACAGAGGCACAGTGGGAATATGCGGCTCGTGGCGGTCGTAAGATGGCGTCTTATCCGTGGGGCGGCAACTATGCACGCGACGGCAAGGGGTGCTTCCTGGCTAACTTCAAGCCCTACCGCGGTTCCTATAGCGATGATACGGGAACGACCACAATGAAGGTGGCACAGTTCCGTCCGAACGATTTCGGTCTGTTTGATATGGCAGGCAATGTGTCGGAATGGACCAACAACGCATACCAGTCGGCAACGAACACCAATGTACACGACTTGAACCCCGACTACTCGTACATGGCTCGCAAAGCCGACCCGGACATCCTGAAGCGTAAGGTGGTGAAGGGTGGTAGTTGGAAAGACATCAGCTACTATATGCAGTGCGGCGTGCGTACCTACGAGTACCAATACGAGAGCCGCTCGTACATCGGATTCCGCTGCGTTCGCGCTTACATCGGCGACTAATACGGGCGCGCGCATACGCACGAACATAAATAACTATAGAGGGCAATAACCATTATAGAGAGAAAGATAGTTCTATAGAGAAAGTAGGTTGCGGGCATATAGGCAAATGTATGCGGCAATACATAAGGAATCTATAAACGAAAATAGACAACACTACAGAAAATTCCAAGCAGGTTGTTTTGATTTCAACAGCAGTCTGTATCGGAAAATACTAACCAAAAAATCAACAAAAAAGTAATTCTATGGCTACAGAAAAGAAAGGCCCATGGGCAAAGTTTATGCACTGGTACGAGTCGTACAAAGGTAAGACTGTCGTAAACATCGTCTATTCCGTCGGTGCGTCCGTCGTTATTATCGGTGCGCTGTTCAAGATACTTCACTGGCCGGGCGCAAGTCAGGTGCTGATGATAGGTATGTTCACGGAGTCCTTCTTGTTCTTAATCGGTACACTGGATAGACCACACGCAGAGTTCCACTGGGAGAATGTGTTCCCGCAGCTGCTCGAATACGGCGCTAAACCGGAACTGCTCGAGGAAAAGTCGCATCAGGCGCGTCCGACATTGCTCGGTGCTGGTGTGGCAGGGGGCGAGTTGCCCGCACAGTCGGGGGCTCCCGTGGCTACCAAAGGCAGTGCTTCGGTACCTCAACTCAGCGAGAGCGAAATGGTAAGCCTCAAGGATGGTATCACCGACCTCGCCAAGACCGCGGCTCAACTGTCCGAACTCGGAAAAGTGGCTACCGCTACCGCACAATTGGAAACCAAACTGACCGCTGCAAGCGCTGCTGCTGACAAGTTCGCTCAGTCGCAAGACGCATTGGCTAACGCTTCGACAGGACTCGGCGCTTCGTACGAGACCGTTCGTGCAGAGGTGGAGAAAGCCGCTACCGCAGCCAAAGGCTACGAGCAGGCCGTAAGCGAATCGGGCGCCAAAGTGGCTGCACTGAACGCTATCTACGAACTGCAAATCAACACCATACAGGCTCAGGCTGACGCATACAAGGCACAGACCGCTCAACTGCAGAAATTGTCTGCCAATGTGGAGGCTATCTCGGCTTCGGCGGCTGATGCACAGAAGAGCCATGAGGCTTACACCGCTGCTGCGGCTAAGTTGGCTAAACAAGTGGCTGACCTGAACGGTATCTACGGCAACATGCTCAACGCATTGGCCTAACCCTAACGGTGAATCCTTAAATTCCTGTATCTATGGGTGGAGCAAAAAACTGTCCGGAAACCCCGCGGCAAAAAATGATTGGTATGATGTACTTGGTGCTCACCGCCATGCTGGCGCTGAACGTAAGTACGGATATTTTGAACGGATTTACCCTCGTGGATGATAGTTTGCACTCGTCCATCGAGGCATCCGGTACGCGTAATAAAAAACAATACGAGAACTTTAAGATAGCGACGGCTGACAACCCCGAGAAACTGCAAGAATGGTACGACAAGGCTCTTGTACTCGGTCAGCGTGCCGACTCGCTGTACGACTATATCCAAGACTTCAAGGAACAAATCGTCGTTCTAGCCGACGGTCAGAAAGCGGTGGACGCCAAGAAAGCCAAGGATATTGACCCGACCCGCCAAATTGAGGGCAATTCGAACCTTGATGTGACGGCACAATATGCCATCGTCGAGGGACACGGTTTGGAACTGAAGCGTCGCATCGCTGCCTATCGCGACTACATCATCGCAGAGGCAGACCAAGACCGCGAACTTTGCACCGAATTCACGCGAATCCTGGCTACCGACAAGGGCTGGAACGCGCATGACAAGGACTCGTGCGACTGGGAAGTGGCGGTGTTTGAGGGTATGCCCGTGGGCGCAAGTATCACCATTCTAACCAAGATTCAGAACGACGTGCGCACCACCGAGAGCGAGATGATTCAGTACTACCTCGACCAGACCGACGCCGGCGACTTGCGTGTGAACAAACTGAATGCATACGTTATTCCGAAATCGGACTATGTCATCCGTGGCGGACGCTATCAGGCACAGATTATCCTCGCCGCAGTCGACTCGACGCAGCGTCCGGAATACTACATCGAGGGCAACCGCATCAACGACCAAGGAATCTACGAAGTGGCTGCAACGACCACCGGCCAGAAGCATTTCCGCGGCTATATCTCGTATCAAAACCCGTCGTCGGGCGAGATGGAAAACTTGCCTTTTGAGAGCGATTACACCGTTGGCGAGCCGGCTGTGACCATTTCGAACAACGACCTGAATATCATGTATCGTGGCTACGAGAACCAGTTCTCTATCTCCGTGCCGGGCGTTAGCAACGAACGCATCCGTGTGCAAGTGGATGGCGCATCGGTGACGAAAGGCGCACAGGGAATTTGGATTATCAAGCCGGGCGATGGCGTGAAGAATGTGAATATCTCGGTGCTGGCGGAAATGGACGGAAAGATGCAGTCGATGGGTTCGCGTACCTATCGCGTGAAGGGTCTGCCGAAGCCGGCGGCTTACTTCAAGGTGGGCGAGAAAGAGTACCAAGACGGCAACATCGCACAGGCTGCACTGCTCAATGCGGGCGGTACGGTGGTGGCCAGCTACGGACCGGATGGTCTGCTCGATCTGCCGTGGAAGATTACCAGTTTCCGTGTCAATATCAACGGTACGATTACGGAGGCCAAGGGCAACAAGTTCACGGCTGACCAACTGGGGCGTCTCAAGAAGCTGAAGAAGGGCAACATCGTGGTACTGACCGATATTCGTGCCGTGGGCCCGGATGGAAAAGAGTCGCGTCTGGCTCCTATCCCTCTGACTTTGAACTAATTGCAGGGTCGGCCTAAGAGATTATTCGGGGTAGGTTCGGCTTCCGTGAAAAAGCGAACTCGAAAGGTTTTTATTGGATAAACTTTTGGAAGAACGAACTCAAAAGGTTTTTATTGGATAGACTTTTGGGGAGAACGAACTCGAAAGGTGTACTCGGAGGGTTTCCTTGAAGAGTATTCAGGACGGGCTTTTTTGGAAAAAATGTTCTCGAAAGGTTTACTTAGATACACCTTTTTGACAAGACAGAAATAATTAAAACAATAGCATAATGAAGAAGAAACTCTGTATCATTGCCTGCTTGCTGCTGGGCGTTACCGCCTCGCAAGCACAACACGAGGTATTGTCGTTCTTCGACGAGTTAGGTACCGCGCAGATACGCACCGAAGAATACTCGCGGTCGCATGATACGATTGTACAAGTGTTCCACCGCATGGACGATGTGGTATGGGCTCGCTACCTGTATCGCGTGGTCGATATGCGCTACAAACAGAACTATCAGCTCTATTTCCCGACCAAGTCGGACGACCCGCACTATCGCAACCTGTTCAAGGTGATTGCCGATGCGGTGATCGACGGTATGCCGATTTACGAGCCGAATATGGAGACCATCAAGCCCGATTTCAAGACTCCGATCAACCCGATCGAGGTGCCCGGGCGTTTCTTGGTGGATGACCCAACGGCTGACTATTCGGACGACCCGGACCACTACAATCCGGCAGCGTCGTCGGCCATGATTGTTCACTACGACAGCGTGTCGGGCGAGTACTCGTTCAACGACTATTCGTTCGAGGCCACGGTGAAAAATCAGGTGAAATATCTGATTCAGGAGATTGTCTTCTTCGACAAGCACACCTCGCGCCTCTACACCAAGATTATGGCGATTGCGCCGCTCAACTCCGACAAGATTCAGGAGAAGGACAACATCATGGAGGCGTTGCGTCAGTCCATCTTGTTCTGGGTGCCGTTCGACCAACTGCGTCCGTACATGGCGATGCAGTATGTCATCCCGTCGCAGAACGAGACGCGTCGTGTTACTTTTGACGAGTTCTTCCAGAAACACCTATACACTTCGTACATCGTGGGCGAGGGCAATATGTACAATCGCTACATCCCCGACTACGCAAAGACGGAGCAGGACATCAAGAAAGAGCAGCAACGCATTGAGAAAGAGCTGCTTGACTTTGAGCAAGACCTCTGGGAGTACTAATCCCGAACCGCAAATAGGGGCAGGCTACACCTGCCCTTATTTTGCGTATTTGGACGGATGGTTTTTCACGGCTCGAGTGGGATCACAGGGCTGTGGCGAGGCGATTTAGACCTCGGTGAATATCGTTTGTGAACTATTTTTGGTATGGCGCATAAGCATCGTTTTTGGAATATGTACCTCACGGCGGCGGTGAGCGTGACGCTCGTGCTGTGTCTGATTGGGGCGGAGTGTGTATTGTTGCTCTCTGCGGGGTCGCTCATGCGGCGCATGCAGGAGAATGTGGCCATCACGGCCGTGCTGACCGATGAGGCGGACTCGGCGTCGTGTGCGCGTTTCGAGGCCATGTTGCAGGCGGCGGACTACTGCAGCGACTTCCGCTATATCTCCCGTCAGGAGGCGCTCGACGAGCATATCGCAACGCTGGGCGAGGATCCTTCGGCGTTTCTTGGGTACAACCCGCTCTCGGCGTCGTACGAGATTCACCCCTCGGCGGAGTATGCGCAGCCCGACAGTATGGCGGTGCTTGAGGCGCGGCTGGTGTCGCTACCGTATATCGACAAGGTGCTCTATCCGCACGACTTGGTGCAACTGATGGACAGCAATGTGTCGCAGGTTTCGTGGATACTGCTGGCGGTGGGCGTAGTACTACTGCTGATTGCTATTGTATTGATTACGAATACGATACGGTTGCAGATCTATTCACGCCGATTCCTTATCAACACCATGACGCTGGTTGGTGCCACCTCGTGGGCCATTAAGCGACCGATTATCCGCCGTTATGTGTGGATGGGTGCGGTATGTTCGTTGGTGGCGATGGTGTTGGTGGCAGGGCTGACCTACTATGCTGGTTGTCAGTTTGGTGCGCTTTTTGCATATAGTTGGCAGAACATCGCATTTGTGGTGGGCGTGCTGCTGCTCAGCGGGGTGGGCATCACGCTGGTGTCGTCGCTGGTGGCGACGGGGCGGTATGTGCGTATGGACCTCGACACCATGTACGAGATATAGTCTAATTAGGAATTAGAAACCTGTTCTAATTAGGAATTAACGGTTTTGTGTGACCATTCGTAGAGAATTTTATTTGGTCTATATTTGATTATATTTGTTCCACAAAAACTCTATTTGGTCAATTTTTGGTTATATTTGTCCGCAAAAAGCACCGTTCTCTGTCCGCATAAATCACGCCTATTCCCGTATCCGTCGGGCGATAGATAATACATTGTAAATTAGCAAATTACACACTATATGAAACAGACTCTTCCGAAGTTGAATATCATCCTGATAGGTGTCTCGTGCCTTGTCATCGTGTTGGGTTTTTGCCTGATGTTGGGTGCGCCGAGCACGGAGGTGTACAACCCCGATATTTTCTCGTTCCGCCGTATCACGCTGGGTCCGATGATTTCGTTGCTGGGCTTTGTGTGCATGATTGTGGCGATTATGTGGCGCCCTGGCAAGAAGAACGAAAAGAAGTGATTTTCAGTCGGTTGGCGTGTGCATACCTTTTTTGCGTGCGTAAGACCGTGCGAAGACCGTAAGCGTTGCGTGTGTCCGGCTGTGTGCTATTCCGTGGCACAATGCCATAAAACGCAGATGGGGTAGTATCTTATTCATTTTCATCTAAGTACAATTCTTTATGAGTTGGTGGGAGGCTTTGATTTTGGGCTTCGTTCAGGGGCTCACCGAGTTTTTGCCGGTGTCCTCATCGGGGCATTTGGAGATAGGTCAGGCGCTGTTGGGTACGGCGGGTGAGGACAACTTGCTGTTTGCCATCGTGGTGCATGCGGCTACAGTTCTTTCGACCCTTGTGGTGCTGTGGAGCGAGGTGGTTCGCCTGTTCCGTGGCACATTCTGCACCCTGAAATGGAACGCCGAGAAGGACTATGTGGCCAAGATTTTCGTGTCTATGGTGCCGGTTTTCGTGGTCGGGATGTTTTTCAAGGACCGGGTGGAGGCGTTTTTCGGACACGGCTTGCTGTTGGTGGGCGTGTGTCTGGTGGTGACGGCGGTGCTGTTGTGGCTCAGCGAATGGCTGACGCGTCGTCTGTCGGCGAAGGGTCGCGAGGGGCACGAGGTGTCGTACCGCGATGCGGCGATTATCGGTTGTGCGCAGGCGTTGGCGGTGTTGCCGGGTTTGAGCCGTAGCGGAACGACCATTGCGACGGGTCTGCTCTGTGGGGTCAAGAAGGAGTCGGTGGCGCAGTTCTCGTTCCTGATGGTGCTGATACCGGTGCTGGGCGAGGCGTTCTTGAGCCTGCTCGATGTGTTGCATGGCGAGGTTGTGGTGTCGCTGGGCTGGTTGCCGCTGGTGTGCGGCTTTGTAGCGGCGTTCGTCACGGGTTGCCTTGCGTGCCGATTCATGTTGCAGATTGTCCGCCGCCAGAAGTTGACCTATTTTGCGGTTTATTGCTTGTTGGTGGGCGTGTTTGCGGTGGTCTACAGCCTTGTGTAGGGGCGAAGAGTGTGAAATAGATTAGCACAAGCAGTGATGGGTAGTATTTCATTTAATTTGTTGATTTATAGTGGATTTTATAGCGGGCGAAGTTCTTTATTTCGATAAACCTTTGGGTTGGACGAGTTTCGATTTGGTGGCCAAGGTTCGCCGGGCGTTGTGTCGTCATTTGGGTCAGAAGAAGCTCAAGGTGGGTCATACGGGCACGCTCGATCCGTTGGCGACGGGTCTGGTGACGGTGTGTACGGGTCGTGCCACGAAGCAGATTGACACGCTTCAGTACCTCACCAAGGAGTACGAGGCGGTGTTGCAGTTGGGAGCGACGACGCCGTCGTTTGATATGGAGCATCCTGTGGATGCGGAGTATCCTACTTCTCATATCACGGAGTCGTTGGTGCGTGAGGTGTTGCCGTCTTTTCTGGGTGCTCAGTGGCAGGTTCCGCCGGTCTATTCGGCGGTCAGTGTGGGAGGCAAGCGTGCGTACGAGTTTGCTCGTCAGGGTCAGTTGGTTGAGTTGAAGCCGAAGTTGTTGCAGATTGATTCCATTGAGTTGTTGTCGTTTGATGCGGAGCAGATGCAGTTAGGTATTCGGGTGGTGTGTTCCAAGGGGACGTATATTCGTGCGTTGGCGCGTGATATTGGCGATCGTTTGGGTTCCGGTGCGTATCTCAGGTCGTTGCGTCGTACGCGTGTGGGTGAGGTTTGTGTGGAGCAGGCGTGGCAGATAGACGATTTTTTGGCAACGCTGACAGTCTAATTTCCAATTAGGAATTAACGACCTTTTTGGGGTCATTCATAGCGAATATATTTGGTCAAATTTGTCCCCCAAAAATTAATGGCAATTCATGGAGAACGATTTCAAATTATGAATTAGTAGAGCCTATTTGGTTGATTTTTGGCTATATTTGTCCACAAAAAATACCATTTTTTGTCTAAACAAACTGTTCTTTATCCCCCCAAAAAACCACCGTTCTTTGTCCGCAAATCCCCTCAAGAAGCCATCGTGGTTTTGTCCTGAGCGTCTATTTTTTTCTAACACAATACGAATATGTACAAGGTTAATGATATGAAACTGAGCCGATTTCGTTTTCGGCTGCCGGAGGAGCAGATAGCTCAGTATCCGGCTCCTTATCGTGATGAATCTCGTCTGATGGTGTTGCACCGCAAGTCGGGAGAGATCGAGCACAAGCGTGTGCCCGATTTGGTGGATTATTTCTCTGAGCACGATTTGTTTGTGTTCAACGACACGCTGGTCTATCCGGCTCGTTTGTATGCCAAGAAGGAGAAGACGCAGGCCATTATCGAGGTCTTTTTGTTGCGTGAGTTGAACCACGAGCACCGTTATTGGGATGTGTTGGTCGATCCGGCTCGTAAGATTCGTATTGGCAACAAGTTGATGTTCGATGGCGACCCGGCTATTGTGGCGGAGGTTATAGATAATACCACTTCTCGCGGCCGTACGGTTCGTTTCTTGACGGACTACGACGAGTCTGAGTTTGTCGATCGGTTGTATGCGTTGGGTGAGCCGCCGTTGCCTGACTATATCCGCCGTCCGATGGACGAGGAGACGGAGGCGCGTTACAATGCGGAGTTCCGTGGGCAGCCGGTTCGTGAGATGGATGAGGAGCGTTACCAGACGGTTTTTGCGTCCAAGACGGGGGCCGTAGCAGCTCCGGCAGCGGGTTTGCATTTTTCCAAGCAGTTGCTCAAGCGTATGGAGATTCGCGGTATAGACTACGATTTCCTCACTTCTCACATGTCGTTGGGCAATTTCAAGGCGATCGATGTCGAGGATTTGACCAAGACCAAGTCCGATTCCGAGCAGATTTCCATTCCTTCCAAGTTGGTGGGTGAGGTCGATCGTGTCCATGCGGCGGGTGGTCGTATCTGTGCGGTAGGCACAGAGGTGATGCGTGCGTTGGAGCATGTGGCAGGCATGGAGGGTCAGATCAAGGCGTATGATGGTTGGACGAACAAGTTCATCTACCCGCCGTACAATTTTGTGGTGGCGAATGCGTTTTTTGTCAATTTCTATATGCCTGAGTCGAGTCAGTTGATGATGTCGGCGGCGTTTGGAGGATTTGAGGAGACGATGCATGCGTATGAGGTGGCAGTCCGGGAGGGTTATCGTTTTGGTGACTATGGCGACGCGCTTCTCATCGTAGACTGATGACTAATTAGGAATTATCTCTAATGATGAATTACGAATTAGGAATGATTAGCCCCGTCTAGTTTCCTAGAATCCTAGAGCGTCTAGTTCTCCTAGTTCTTCTAGAGCGTCTAGTTCTCCTAGTTCTTCTAGAGCGTCTAGTTCTTCTAGAGCGTCTAGTTCTTCTAGAGCGTCTAGTTCTCCTAGTCCGTCTAGTTCTCCTTTCCCCTCTAGTCGAAAAGAAAAACCAACAAGAGCAGGTGCTCTTTTTTCGGGCACCTGCTTTTGTCTAGAATCGGAGGTTGTTTACTCTTGAGCGGCATAGACCTGGCTGAAGACGAATCCGAAGATGGTCTTGTACTTGGTCTGCTTTGCGAAATCCACCTCGTCGGTGGTGCGTTGAGCCGCATCGTTTAGTCGGGTGTAGGTGGCAGTGACGGCCTTGGCGAATTTCTCACGCAATGCAAGTTGGTTCTCGGTTGGGTTGTCCTGTTGCGGGGTGTAGGAGCGCACGAACCGGTGGTCGGTTTTAGCGTTGTAGCAATAGACGGTGGTCGAAGCCTTGCTAAGTTTCCCGCTCACGTAGTTGACGGGATCGATAAATACTACTTTTGCCATATTTTCAGTAATAGTTTTGATGGTGAATAGTGTGAATTAAAGGGTTTGTTGTTGTGGGCTGTTGCAGCCCGTTTTTGGGGTTGATGTACAGTGTGTCGACGGCTGTAGGGTTATCCGTATCGCGTAGGGTCAGGATCCGAATTTTTTGTAGTGTTGGGCTTAAGCGCCGTGTGCCGGTCGGATGTGTCCGTATGCGTAGGATGGGTGTCAAAAGTGTCGGAGCGCTCTTTGTTTTTTGACGGTGCAAAGGTACGACTATTTTCGTCCCCGCAGAGTGGTTTTGGTAGTCTTCGCCTTGTTCTGCCATCATTTTGTTCGCTTTGCGTGTGTTTGCTTCGCACTTCGTGCGTGTTTTCGCTGTCGCGTATGTTCGCTCGCTAACGCTTCGCGTATGTTCGCTATCGCGTATGTTCGCTATTGCGTATTTTCGCTACGCGTATGTCCGCTTCGCGTTTTTTCTTCTATCTTTCTTGCCGCTTGCGGCATAGGACACCCGTTTCGCTTCGCGTAGTTTTTCCCAGTCCGTCTAGTTTTTCCAGAAAGTCTAGTTCTCCTAGAGCGTCTATCCCCGCTCCCCAAAATAATTCCAAATTAGAAAAAATATGCTTCTCCTTATCGATGCCTATGCGATGATCTATCGCGCCTACTATGCTTTCATTCGTTCTCCTCGTGTCAATTCTCGTGGCGAGAACATGTCGGCTGTGTTTGGTTTTGTCACCACGCTGAACGACCTGCAGCGCCGTTTGTCGCCGTCGCATCTGGCGGTTGCTTTCGACCCGCATGGGGCTACTTTCCGCCACGAGGCGTATCCGGAGTACAAGGCGCAGCGTGAGGAGACGCCGGAGGACATCCGCCGCGCCATTCCTCTGGTCAAGGAGATTCTCGAGGCGATGCATATTCCCGTGTTGGAGGTTGCGGGGTACGAGGCAGACGATGTCATCGGCACGCTGGCTTGTCGTGCGGTGGCGGAGACGGATATGGAGGTGTATATGGCAACGCCCGACAAGGATTATGGCCAGTTGGTCAGCGACCGTGTTTTTATGTATCGTCCTCGCCACACGGGCGGTTTCGAGAAGATGGGCGTGCGTGAGGTGTGCGACAAGTATGGCATCGAGCGTCCTTCTCAGGTCATCGATCTGTTGGGTCTGATGGGCGATTCGGCGGACAATATCCCGGGTTGCCGTGGTGTGGGCGAGAAGACGGCTGTGCAGCTGATTTCCGAGTTTGGTTCTATCGATAACCTGTTGTCGCATACCGATCTTCTCCGTGGGGCGTTGCGCCGGAAGGTGGAGTCTCAGGCGGAGCAGATTCGTTTCTCTCGCTATTTGGCGACGATATGCACGACGGTTCCGATGGAAGTGGATTGGTCATCGTTGTCTCGAACCGAGCCGAACCAATCCGCTCTGACGGCTCTTTATACGCGTTTGGAGTTCCGCAGTCTGCTGCCCAAATCCGCCCAAAACTCCCAAAATTCTACCCAAGACGCATCCCAAAAGTCCCAAAATACCCCCCAAAATACACCCCAAAAGTCCCAATCAGCCCCCTCTCTCCAGCTAGACCTGTTCGCTTCCCCCGCCCCCGTTCAGCTCCAACCCGAGCCCGTTCAGCCGCAAGATTCGGAGTATGTGCCTGAGTTGGTGCAGTATATGCTCAATCCGGAGGTGCCGTACAATCCCGCAACGCCGCCGAGCCTGGATGCTTTGCGTGCGGATGCGCGTCTGTATCGTCTGTATCGTGAGGTGGAGTTGCCGTTGCGTGGGGTGTTGCGTGCGATGGAGTCGCAGGGTGTCCGTATCGATACGGCTCGTTTGTCGTCGGCGGAGCGCACGCTGTCGTCCGAGTTGCGTGCCATCGAGCAGCGCATTTCGGCTCTCTTGTCCGATTCCGTGCAAGGCGACCAAGACCGTGGCGACCAACATCCCGCTGCCCCCAATACGCCCATTCCTGCCGCTCAACCCGCAACGAACGCTGCTCCCGCCATCAATCTCAATTCCCCGGCTCAGGTGGGTGCTTTGTTGTTCGATACGCTTCGTCTGGGCGAGCAGTCCGGGGTGAAGCCGAAGCGCACCTCGTCGGGAGCCTATTCCACGTCGGATGAGGTCTTGCAGTCGTTGCACGATGCGCATCCGGTTGTTCCGTTGATTCAGGACTACCGTGCGTTGCGCAAACTTATCTCGACTTATGTCACGGCGTTGCCGCAGTATATAGCCGCGGACGGCAAGATTCACGCGCACTACCATCAGACGGCGACGGCGACGGGTCGTCTGTCGTGTTCCGATCCCAATCTGCAGAATTTGCCGGTGCGCACGGAACGGGGTCAGTTGATTCGCGAGGCGGTGGTGCCGGACGAGGGCTGTGTCTTTTTGTCGGTGGACTATTCTCAGATCGAGTTGCGTCTGTTGGCGCATTTCTCCGAGGATCCGCACTTGTGTGCAGCGTTTTGCGAGGGTCAGGATATCCATGCGGCGACGGCGTCTAAGATCTTCCGTCTTCCGTTGTCGGAGGTCACGCGTGAGCAGCGTCGTGTGGCGAAGACGGCCAATTTTGGTATCATCTATGGCATTTCCGCGTTTGGTTTGAGTGGTCAGCTGGGTTGCAGTCGCACGGAGGCAAAGTCGTTGATTGATGGCTATTTTGCCGAGTTTCCGAGTGTGCGGGACTATATCGAGCAGCAGAAGGAGCGTGCGCGAGCGTGCGGTTATGCGGAGACCTTGTTTGGTCGTCGTCGTTATCTTCCGGACATCTTGTCGCACAATGGCACGGTGCGCAGTTTTGCGGAGCGTAATGCGGTCAATGCGCCCATCCAGGGCACGGCGGCGGACATCATCAAGATGGCGATGGTCGCGCTGGCCAATCCGAATTATGCATTAGGAACCGGGAATGATGAATTATCCGCTTCGTCTAATGGAGCCCCCCACTCGGTCATTTCCGAAGTTCCCCAAACATTCATTTCGGGAGCGCAGTCGTCTCCTATTATTCCGATTATGCAGGTGCATGATGAATTGAATTTCTCGGTGCCTGTGTCGGATTTGGAGCGAGTTCGTCGTCGAGTGGTGGAAGTGATGGAGGGGGTAGTATCGTTGCGTGTTCCGTTGGTGGCGGAGGCGGGTGTCGGTTCGAATTGGCTCGCCGCGCACTAATTAGGAATGATTAGCCCCTCCCGGTTCTCCTAGTTCCCCCCGGTTCTCCTAGTTTTTCTAGTTCTCCTACTCCTTCTAGTCCTTCTAGTTCTTCTAGTCCTCCTAGCCCTTATTCCCGTTTTGCTTTATGCCGTACTATTTCGTACTTAGCGCCTATTTTCCGGAGCCAGTCTTCGTATCGTTCGAAGAGGTACCATCTTTTCTCGTCGGAGCCGTTTTCTCGCACGGGGTCGTCCACCCATGCGATGTCGGGTGCGGTGAGCAGGAATTGTGCTTGTGTGTAATGTTTGGGCAGGTGCCATCCGTTGGGAGTCTGTCCGTATACTTCCTCGAACCACACTTGTGTGATGATCCATTCTGTGTCGAGCACGACGCATCGGTTTTGCGACACTCCCTCGTCCTCCCTAGATTCCCTAGTTCCCCTAGTTTCTCTAGATTCTCTAGATCCTCTAGAACTTCTAGTTTCTCTAGAGCGTCTAGTTTCTCCGTCCCCTCTATAATTTTCATAGTTTTCCGAATCCTCCCCGAACAATTTCTCCCATTCGTCCATTTGGTGCATAGCGATTCGGCAGATGTCGTTGTATGTGTATTCTCGTTGGTGTTTGAGGAGCATTTCGGTGTAGAGTCGTGCGTATTCGGGTATGTAGATTGCGTTGCGGTTGTGCGCAATTTGTTGTGCGAGAGTTGTTTTCCCGCTCGATTCGGGTCCGAGTATGCAGATTATTTCCACCGTATGCAGATTTTTTCGCGTGCTAACGCTGTCGCGTATTTTCGCTATCGCGTATGTCCGCTGTCGCGTGTGTTCGCTTCGCGTGTGTTCGCTGTCGCGTATTTTCGCTGTCGCGTGTTTCTTCTATTTTTCTTGCCGCTTGCGGCATAGGACACCATTTCGCTATTGCGTATGCTGTAAAGTTCCTGCTCGCTGTCGCTTGCGAAAAATCAGGAGAAACATCCATTCAAAACGATAAGGAACCGTTTTTCCGAACCACTCCCGAACTATCTCGTGAGCATCAGTTTGATGTTTATGCCCACGTTGTCGGCTTTGATGGGGTAGGACGACGAGATGAGCGGAGTGGTGCCGGAGTGGTCGTAGTAGAGTTGCAGGTTCACCTTTTGCGACAGCACATAGTCCGCGCTGATTTTGATGGTGAATACTTTGTTGCCGGCGCTGGCTTGTGTCAGTCCTTCCTCCACTTTTCGCAGCAGGGTCTTGATGTCTTTGTACGACACATCCACGTTCAGTTTCAGGTCGTTGCTGACCTTCTTTTGTCCGCCGTCTTTTTTCTTGGCGATGAAGTTGAGGTTTTTGATGGTGTATCCGGCGCCCACTACCAGTTCGTTGGTGTGTCCCTCTGTCAGCTGCACGCCCGTCACGTTCAGTGCCAGATTGCGCTGTTTGCGGTATTCTGTCTTGAACGAGAGCGAGTTTTTCATTGTCATGTTGACGCCTATCAGCGGGCTGAAACTCTCCGTGAGGGTCACATTCGATATATCGTACGCCGAACTAGGCATAGGGCTGTCGTCGGCGACATTTCGTACGAATCCGACTTGTTTGCCGCTTTGCCCATCGGCGGCTATCCAGGTCGAGTAACTGCCGTAGCTGCCCACGCTGTATTTGCAGGTGTAGGCGTGTGTCAGCGTGAAACTTCGGAAGTAATCTTTCATTTTGGGCAGTTTCCCCAGCCCGTCGTAGCTAACCGACCAGTTGGGCAGCACTTTCCATACGGCGAGGAACGGGTTGAGTCCCACTTTCGACGCATTGCGTCCCGTGTAGGCGGCCAGGAATGCGGGTACCAGCACATCGGCGCTCTGTTGTTCCACTTTCCCGTGTCGCGCGGGGTCGTAGGTTTGTCCGGCGAATACGGTGCCTTGTGTGAATCCCGCGTCGGGTATCACGCTTCCGTTGTATTGTGCTTGCACGCGCTCTTGCACCACGCCAATGTTCTCGAGGAATTGGTTGTAGGTGCTGTTGGCGAAGTTGTCTTCCTGTTTGCCTACTTTCGAGAATGCCGTACCGATGGCCACTTGTGTGATGTTGAACGACCCGGTCATAGTCTCTTGCAGTTGCTCGTACGAGTATATGATGCTTGTCGATTGTGCGTAGTATCGTTTCCCGTTGAGTTGTATTTTCAGTCCGGGCAGCGGCTCGAGGGTCAGTTTTATGTCCAGGTCTTGTGTGGTGGCACGCGTAGCGGGCTGAATCACGGAGGTGTCGCCCGACAGCCATCCCCGTTCTTTGGCTTTCTCGACGAAGTTCGATGGCACGAATCCGAATGCGAAGTCGAATCCGGGTGCGTAGATTCCCTCGGTGCGTCGTTGTCCCATGAATCCGGCTTCCGGAGCGAATCCGGCGACGGTGGTCGAGTTGTTTTCGCGGTAGGTCACTTGCAGTTTTCGCACCATGGTTCCCATGTATGCGAACATATCGCCCGTCACTTGCGCGGGTGTTCGTTTGTTGGGGTCGAGTGTGGTGACGGTTATGGTTGCGTTGTCGCAGTCTTGTTTGGGTGTGATGCGTACCTTACCGGTCCCGAAGGATCTCACCGTCAGTGCTATCTTTCGTCCCGTGCTGTCTGCTGCCACCACGCTGACCCGTTCGCTTCCCAGCCGGTGTGTTATCTCTTGTGCCTCGCCTTTTTTGAGCACGACCACTTGTGTGTAGGTCTTCGCTTTGAAGGGTCTGTTCGATTGCCGCCGGTTGTATCGTTGTGTCATCTGCTTCCAGTATTTCGACTTGCCGTATAGGGTCTCGAAGTTGATGCCTCCATCCACTTGCCATGTCTGCAGGGCCGCTATGGTGTTGCCCAGTTCCGTTCCTTCCGTTGTGTTGGCGGTGCGTGCCCAGTTATAGGTGGCGTTGTACGATGCGTTGGCGCTCAGTGCCTCCAGATAGGGTATGCGGTTGAATGGCACGTTCCAACTTGCCGTGAACACCTGTTGATAGGTATAGGGGCTTCCCCATTTGCCGAGGCTTTGTTGAATGGTGTCTTTCCATGCCTCGTAGTAGTCGTTCGTAAAGTTGTAGTCTCTTATGATTTCCGGCGTGTATGAGCCCTCGTCGATGGTCGCATTCATGGCCGATTGGAACGAGAACTTCATATTCTTCGTCAGGTCATATTTTATATCCACGTTGCGGTCCCATGTGAAGTCTTTCGAGAAACTGAGCAGTTCCAAGTTTTGTGCATCCGAGCCGGAGAACATTCCGCCCGTCAGGTCGCGCATTTTGTAGTGCGAGAAGGTGCGGTGCATGTTGGTGTTGAATGCCCACGATTGCGGCAGATAGTAGAAGTTCATGTCGCGCAGGAATTTCACTTTCTGCACTTTCTGCACCTTCTTGAACGGCTCCCACGGTTTGGGGTTGAACGAGTATTGGTAGTTGAAACTCCCCTTGTGGTCGGTGGTCAGGTTCTTTTCCGTTTCGGGTGTATGCTCATTTTGTTTGTTGTACGAAGCCGAAATCGAGAAGTTGGCGGGGTCGTAGAACATATCCCGTTTTTTGGAGTGGATGTTCACTTTCATGTTCGTCACCGAGAACGATGTGCTTTCCTCCACGGTATTCGACATTTTCTTCACCGAGTCGCGTTGTGCTTTTGTCTCGTAGGTGTCCAGGGTCTCTTTCAGTTTTATATCGGTGTCCAGCGGGTCGTAGTCGGGGGTTGTCGTCTGGTTGGAGTAGGCGACATAGACGGGCATCTGTATTTTTGCTTTTTCGGGGAACAGTCGTCCCACTTCCATGGCGGCGCTGACCGACAGTTGATACACATTTTCCATGTTTCGGTCGAGCACGTTGCTTTCTATCGATCCGTATCCGGCGGTTTCGAGTCGTCCGGCGACATTCAGTTGTGCGATGTCGCTCACGGCGAGGGCGGCGTTGGCCATGGCGGCGACGCCTCCTTGTTCGTTGAATTGCGAGAGTCTGAGTTCGTTCACCCACACCTCTGTGGCGAGTTCGTGTCGTCCGGTGTTGCGTACGCCTATCATGATCACCTCCACATCTTCCAGTGTTGGGTTTCCGACGACGGTGATTTTGTTTTGCGGTTTTCCGCTTGCGTCGTCATATACGGAGTAGGGTATGGCGTTGCTCACGCCGTCCGTTCCGGCACGCTTGGCTTTGTTGCGAGCGGTCTTGGCGTCGGTCAGCACGGACAGGTCGAAGTCGAACATATTGTCCGTGGGCCACACGGCTTGTCGGTCGTCGGCGTTGTCGTTGCTGTATAGTCCGGCCGGGGTGAGGTGGAGTGGAATTTCGTATTCGTAGTAGTTGCTTTTGGTATCCGATCCGACCCGAAGGAACACCGAAGCATCTCCGTCTTGGAGTGCAGGGTCCTCCGATGTTTGTTCCGCGTGTACAAACATTTGCAGCTTTTTGTATTGCCGCATGTCGTATCCGGTGTTCTTATATACGGCTCGTGCGTCCCCCGGGCTCAGGTTGCGTATGCCGAGTACCATGGCTTGCTCGTTCTGAGCAATCAGCTGGGCTTGCCCGGGGTCTGTCTGTCTGCTCACTCCCGGCGGCAGCACATAGTTCACGGGTGTGCGTGAGCTGTTCTCTTCAATGTTGATAGACCTTACATCGAGTTGTGCATTCTCGTTGATACCGGTGGCGTTGATGTCGTGTAGGCTTTGTGTATATTGCCGCCACTCGCCTCTGACGAGGTCCATGGTTGCGAATCGGAGGTGTGTTTCCTGCTTGCACCCTGTCAGATAGACGCGCATGAATCGTATCGACTTGAAGTTTCGTATCGATCCCACCGTTCTCACGTCGCTGCTGTCGCCCCGCAATGGTATCTTGAACTGATACCATGTCACCTCTGCACTTTGTCCATTGCGCAGCGACACGGTAGCCACTTTCTTTTCCGTGATGTGTTGGCGTCCCACTTCCATCATGTCGGGCCGCAGTATCACTTTGTATTCGTAGTATTTCTCGTTCTCGTTGAGTGTATTGTCGCCGTTCAGGTCCTCCATATCGGGCTGCAGGGTTGATGCCGTACCGTAGCTTTCTGTCTGGCTGTCGGTGCTGGGCGAGTTGCCTTCAGTGCCGTTGAAGTGTTTGTACCGGTCGAGTATCGACACCTCTTGAGCGTCGAAATCCGATCCTCTGTAATAGTGGAAGTTGTCGCCGGCGGGGTCGTTGAACGGCGAGAACGGGTCTGCTTCCGCTGTTTGTATTGCCGCTTGCGTCATCTTTTGCCGCAGTGCAGCCACAAAGTCGGCGTAGGGGTGTGTCCCGTTGTATTCGAACAGGAACTCGTCGGCGGTGCTCAGTCCGTTCAGTCCCACGTCCTGTTTCTCTCGTGCGCCGGTCTCGTTGGAGAAAGCGGTCACGGTGGAGTTGGTTTTGGGTACGCGTCCCCAGATGGTCGAGTCGGTGCGATTCTGGTCTTGGTCGGATATGGGCAGTCCGTGCTCGAACGATTTCTTTCCGTCGCGCAGGATGTCTTCCGAAATATCGCCGAGGTTGATGTACATCTCGCCGTCGTAGCCGTCGGGGTTGGTCAGTGCGGGGTCCATCATCCAGAATTCGATGTATTCGATATTCGATTTCTCGAAGTCGGTGTTGTCCAGTTTGCGCATCATGCCGCCCCACCGTTTTTCGGGGTTGGTCAGTTTTCCTTCCGAGTCGAACTCATCGGCGCAGATGTTGTACGGGCCGCGCTCCGAGGGGTAGTAGCTGAGGTTGAGTATGGTCAGTTTGCTGTCGGCGTTGGCGGTTGTTTCCTTGTTGGGGTATATTTCTTTCTCATATACGATACGCGTGCGGTGGTCGGACATCTGGTCGGGGTCGTTTTTGATGTGTGCAGGCGTATTGCTTTGCGGGTAGCCGAAGATGGGGTCAACGGCATACCATGCCAGCAGCGCGCGGTTTTTGCCGTACGACAGTTGGTTGGTGTTTTTCGCTTCCTCGAATGGGGTAGGTGTCGAGGCGAGGAACCAGTAGCTTGGGTAATGCACATCGATGTTGGTCGTAGTCGATTCAAAATCATCGATGTACGCCGTACCCACTTTGCCCACGTCGTTCGTGTGTCCGGGTATCAGGTGGGCGAATTCCGCCGACACTTGGAAGGTCGATGGAGCCGTTGCGCTTATCCAGGGTATCTTGTCGATGGCGTTGGTCAGCCATTGCATTTCGGTTTTCCAGCTTCCGTTGAGTCCCCAAATCGTGTTGGCGAGCGGTTCGCTACCGGTGTTCACTTTGGTGGTCAGCGGCCGTTCGCGCAGGTGCATGATAGTTCCGCCGATGACGAGGTCGGGGTTGAATTCGTATTCCAAATGAGCCCCGAACAAACTCTTTCGCTGCATCGAGAATGTCGACTGGTTTTCCAGTTTCACATCCACATTGGTGCCCGATTCCAGTATCGATTGGTTCAGGATGGTCACGGTTCCCATGGTGTAATCCACGGTGTAATCCACGTTTTCCACCAGTGTAGCGCCGCCGGCGGTCACGGTCACGCTTCCCCGTGGCACGTTCATCGCGTTGAGTCGTATCTCGCTCCCGCTGGTGCCTTTGTATTTACCGGTCAGGTGGAATTTATTCTTTTCCGAGTATTCCTGAGCGTTCACCAGCGTCGAGTCGTACAGTTCTTGATACACATACTTGTCGGCTATCAGGTCGTTGCCGATTTGCTTGCGCAGGTGGCTGCCGAATGGCTCCAGCACGGGGAAAATCACCCGTCCGTTCGACGAGTAGATGGTCAGTCCTTCCACATAGTCGAATTTTCCGTCGGGGTATGCATTTTGTTTTTGGTCGAGTCGGTCTAGGTTCATCACGCGCAGCAGCGGTTTGCCTTTTATGGCGCCTTCCGTCAGATATTGCATATCCGTTCCGACCGAGTCGTTTCGGTAGGTGATGTAGAGTTCAAATTTGTCCGACGATATGCTGCTTGCGCCCAGCGAGTAGATGTTTTTCATCATCAGGTCCCATGTGCCGGCGCCTTTTTTGTTGGGGGCGTTGTTGGCGGACTTCAGCAATTTGACGATCAGCGTATTGGGCGAGCGCAGTTCTTCGCCGGCGTCGGTCGAGAACTCACCCACTTGATACACTTGCCCGTTGTAGGTGTATTCGTAGGCGACGGCGAGCACCTCGTCTTGGTTGAGGGCAGATTTCAGTGAGATGAATCCCAGCGAGGTGTTCAGCGTATATTCCGACGACGACAGCAGTCGAGCCGATTCCACTTTTTCGTAGTCTTCGCCGCCTTCCAGTCCGTATCCGTCGAGTACGGTCGTCACTTGTTGGATGTCGCGTATTCCGAGTCCCCGCACCTCGTCGTATAGGCTGTTCGATCGGTTCGACGGGTAGGGCAGATACGAGGTCCATGCGGTGTTGAGGATGTGTTCGCCCGCTTCGCCGAGGTCGGCAAATGCGACGATGTTTCTGGCTTGGTCGTATTGTCCTCGTTTGTTGGTCACCCACACTTCTATTTTGTTGATGGTGATGCCGCTTGCGATGTAGGGCACCTGTTTCATGGCGTCCTCGAACCTATCCCGAAGGTAGAACGATAAGAAGAAGTGTCGGTTCTCGTCGTATGCGTCGCCTGCCACATCAAATTGTGTCATTTGCGCCCCGCCTTTGCTGCTGACGGTCTGGCTCTCGCTGTTTTGTTGGCTGACGAGTGCCTGAATGCGGAATTTACCAAACTTCAGGTTGGTCTTTATGCCGAATAGGGCTTGACTACCGCTTATCAGCGACGAGTTCAGATCCATCGTTACGTTACCTGCCTCGATGGATTGAATAATATCGTCTTCCTGTCCCTTGTATGCCAGTTTCAGGTTCTGTTGGTCGAATGAGAAACTCGCTTCTGTGTTGTAGTTTAGGTTAAAGTCGAGTTTTTCGCCCACCTTGCCGTTCACATTGACTTGTATTTTCTCGTCGAAGTCGAATATGTTGTTATTTCTCGACCGTACAGTGAGGCTGGGGTTTCCGATGTATTGGTGTTTGAATCCGAACAGCAGTTCAGCCGACCCTTGCATTTTCAGTTGCACTCCTCCGGGGCCGAACACTTTGTCGGCGGGGCCTATGTTGAACTTCATGTCCGTTATGTCGAACTTCTTCTCGTTGTTGTGTTCCACCTCGCCGATTTTCTGTTGCCAGTATCGGTGCATCATTTGCCGCTCCGTGTAGTCTTGATATTCCTCGGCGGTCATCAGATAGGGGGTGGTGATATCGGTGTCTCCCACTCGCGTATGCATCACATATCCTCCCGAAGCAGGGTCGAAGCTAACCTCAGTTTGGATGTTTCCGGGCGTTTGTAGGGTGAGGCTGGTGCGTGGAGCGACCAGTTGGTTGTAGTTTTCGGCGCCGAGTGGTTCCACTTCGGGCACGGCCCATATTGCGCTGTCTTGCAGTGCCACTTCCGCTGCCATCGTCTGCACTTCATCATTTCCTTTCCCCGCAGCATTATTTCCCATCCCCGCAGCATTATTCTCATTTCCCGTGGTATTATTTTGTCCCGAAGCATTGCCTTGCCTACTTTGTTGTTGTGCCGCTTGCTCCGCCATACGCCGGTCGTTTCGCTTGCTTGGGACAAGCGGTTGTCTAGTCTGCGCCCATAGACACAGAGGCAGTAGTGCTAATATGGTGAGAAGTTTCTTCAAAGCAGCGGAATCCGAGTAGGACAAAAATGCGTGGAAATGAAGTGAGAATAGAGTAAAAATCGAGTAAGAATCGAGTGAAAAAATAGGACTATAGCATCTTGAGTGCTTGACGGATGACTTGTTCCACCGATAGCGCAGGCTCTGATGCCAGCAGTTTGTCCACCACTTTCGCGCTGGCGGCGGCGGGGAACCCGAGCATGGTGAGTGCGCTCACTGCCTCCGATTTGGTCTCGCTGTCCGCGGCCGCAAACGAGGCGGCGACGGTGGTCTCGGGTGTTTCGTCGCCGAGGTCTATCTTGAGTACTTTGTCTTTCAGATCGACAATCACCCGCTGTGCCGTTTTGGGGCCCAGACCTTTTACTTGGCTCAGCGCCTTGGCGTTGCCCGTAGCGATAATCTGGCGTATCTCTGCAGCGGAGAAGGCGGATAGAATCATACGCGCCGTGTTGGCTCCGATGCCGCTCACCGTCATCAGCAGTTCGAATAGCGCACGCTCGCCCCGCGTGGGGAATCCGTATAGTTCGTGCGTATCTTCTCGGATTATCTCGGTGGTGTAGAGCCGTACTTCGGTGTTCTCTTTTCCTGCCAGCCCGGAGTATGCGGGCAGTGCGATATTGAGCGCATAGCCCACGCCTGCTGCCTCCACAATGGCTTGTGTAGGGGTGAGTTCCGAAAGGTTTCCTCGAATGTATTCAATCATAGTCGCAGAGTATGTATTCCAAGAGTGCGTATTCTAAAAGAATGTATTCTAAAAGAGTATGTATTCCAAGAGTGTGTATTCTAAGAGACTGTATTCTATTTAGTCGCAGCGTATTCAGTTAGGGCTTCTATTTCAGTAACCCCGATTGTATTCAGTGCGTGTCACAGAGATGTATGCTGTCCAAAGGCCGCAAAGTTACAACAAATATGTGGAATATGCAAGAAACAGGTCGTAATGGTTAAAATCCGGCCGCAAAAAGTGACAATTTGTACTATTTTGCCCTAGAAAAAGAAAGACTACTTTCTCCATTTTTCGCAAGCGACAGCGAGCAGGAACATTATTCCGTTTTTGACATCGAAAAAAGAAGACTACCTCCGTTTTGGGAGATAGTCTTCTTCTCAAATTTTATATGCTCAACTAGAATAGTCGAAACGTATCTTGTAATGATAAGCAATGCTTATTCTGTAACAATAGTCGAAACTTATTCTACAACTGTACCGAGGGCGTTGTAGATCTTGTCGCCTTTCAGGATATAGAGTTGGCCGTTGCGGATGACCTTGATGGCCTTGGTTTCAGCCGATGTGTTGTCTATTCCCGAAGGAGTGCCTTTGGTAGGAGTGAGAATCAGTGCCGTGAAGCCGCCGTCGCCGCTTGTCTGGTTGCTCTCAATGCAGATTAAGTTGGTCTTGGTGTCGTTGAGTTTGAACTTTATACCATTGCCTGCAGCAGCGGTCTCGGTAACCTCTGTGTTCTCCACACCATTGACATACAGTTTGATAGCGCGTCTTCCGCCTGTGCCCGAGATGAGGGTCAGCGAGTCAGCAGCCGGCATCACCATATAGATGCGGGTAGTACCCTTCGAGATACGGCGGTTAGAGTCGTTGACTTTCTTGGCGAACTTCCAACCCTTGCCTTTTTCGGTGTCGTAGCCGTATGCAGCGTAGATGTAGCTGATTTCGGTGCCGTCGAACTTTACCGTATCAGTGCCGAGTGTAGTCGGAGCAGCCAGCTCATACCCCTTAACCGGGAATTTGAGCGTGGTGTTATCCTCGCCCGTTACGATGATATTGCCTTCTGCATCGATCGTAGCGGTGCAATAATGATACGTATCGCCAATCTTGGTGCTGTCGGTCTTGATATCCGCTACCGTGGTGGTAGGAACAGCCTCGCCGGCGAGATACGGAACGGTGATGACGGTGTCTTCCTCGTTGATAGCGCCCTTAGCACCGTTGGAGAATAGCACTTCATAGATATGTTTTGGAGCGCTCTCGCAGAAGAGTTGAATGCGGTAGGTGTTCTTTGTGGTCTGGTCCTGTGCCACCGTGGTGATGGTGTAGGTCTTGCCCCATTCCACGCAGTTGTCGATGGCATATACGCTGGCGTACTCGTCGTTGAAGGTAACCTTGAGGTCTTCCTTAGTAGGAATCGTGGTGAGGTACTCGTAGGTGAGCGAGTAGAGCGTGTCCGTCTTGGGGTTGTTGATAGTCAGACCCTTGAGCGTGATAGCCGAAGCCGAAGCATCGTGGTTGGCTTCTGCTTTAACCGTGTAGGTAAGTTCGTATTCCTTGGTGGTAGAACCATCCTCTGCATGGACAAGAATAACTTGTTTTGCAGGGAATTGCCAGTTTTGATCAACTCTTACGACTGTACCTGCTGTATATGTTGCCTTCGAGCTGGTGCAGACAGCCGTAACGGTAGGATAGTCCTTTGTGCCATAAGGCAACTCTACAGTGTATGCCAATGTCTCCGGATCGAAATCAGCAATCTCCTCACCATTGACAGCGATAGATTTCAGAGTAGCATCGTTTTTTGCCATTGTGGTGACTTTGATAGTCTTGATAACCGAACTAAAACCACTTCCTTGTCGGCCGATGAATATCCATGCGGATGTGCCAGTTCCTGCCATATTGTAACTAAGACGGATCTCGCTATTCGTATTGTCGGATGATTGGGTATTAGTGATGCTACTAGGGTAACTTGGAACTGTGGATGCGTCTGCTTCTACAAATCCATATGAAATACGCTGCCCGTTAGCTGCTGTTCCAATTGTGACATCTATCACATGGTTAACATTTTGAATAGCAATAGCGATGTAATATTTGTTGCTCATGTTATTGTTCGCAAATGTCAATACCCCATCTGCAATGGAGTAGTATTTGCTGTCGTTGTCGCTATAAAAATAAATACCATTGACAGTTTCCGCTTTAGTTTTACTTTCGCAAATAGAGACATGGTCTGTCCAATCGGCA
Source organism: bacterium (assembly GCA_963591775.1). Lineage (GTDB taxonomy): Bacteria > Bacteroidota > Bacteroidia > Bacteroidales > Paludibacteraceae > Colicola. Next base: position 229,464 of record CAVATM010000001.1, on the reverse strand, counting down.
GAGGAAAAATCTGTGCTAAAAAGCTCTGTTTCTGCCATAGCGGAGCCGGCAAAAAGGGCTGCAATGGCGAATGTAAGAAGTTTTGTGTGCTTCATGATTTTGAGAATTTAGTTTGTTTATAGTTGTTTATGTGTCTTCTATAGTGGTGTGTTTTTTTATAGTTGCTTGTGTGCAATGGGAACTCAACAAGCAAGTGCGAATTTATTGTGTCCCTCGAGATGGTCGAAGTAGTGCACTATACACCCCATTTTTTCAACGCTGCAAAATTAGTTCGATTTTTCCGATAAAATGTGGAATAATTGGCGAAATAAAGTAGAAAAAATCTTCAATTTAGGAATTAGGAACTTCTTCTAATTAGGAATTACGAATTAGGAATGATACATGTTTGTGTGATAAAAAAAGAGAGACGGTATCGAATACCGTCTCTACTAGTGTCTGTATAAGTCTGTACTTACTATAAGTGTCTGTATTACTGTCTGTACTTAGGGGGTACTTCGGGCTGTACAGGGGCGTTTGTACTTTCCGTTTAATATATAAGTGCAATTCGTTTCCTATTGTGTTTGTACGCAATGAGGTGTGCACTTCTTAGTACGCAAGGGCGAAGACAACACGCCCTTGCGAGGGCTTGCCCGTCACCATACACTTGCCCGGCTCGTTCTTATGCCCCGGCAGGTCGTGCAACGGAATGCAACGAATGGTCGCCTTGGTATCGGCCTTGATTCTTTCTTCGGTCTCGGCTGTGCCGTCCCAGTGGCAAAGCAGGAATCCGCCCTTCTTGATCTCCTCCTTGAACTCCTCGTACGAATTGACCTCGCGGGTGTTGGCAATACGGAAATCGAGCGCCTTCTGGTAGATATTGTGCTGAATCTCTTCGAGCAGAGCGGGAATGTGCTCCACGATGCCCTCCACAGAGATGGTCTTCTTCTCCATTGTGTCGCGGCGAGCAATCTCTATCGTGCCGTTCTCCAAATCGCGGCTGCCCATGGCGAGGCGCACAGGTACGCCCTTCAGTTCGTAGTCGGCGAACTTGTATCCTGGGGTGTATTTCTCCTCGGTGTCGAGTTCTACACGGATGCCCTTCGCCTTGAGCGCATCGGCAATCGGGTTGAGTTTTTCAAGCAGGGCAGCGAGTTGGTCTGCGGTCTTGAAGATAGGGATGATGACGACCTGAATCGGTGCCAAATGCGGTGGCAGGACGAGTCCGTTGTCGTCGGAGTGGGTCATGATGAGCGCACCCATCAGACGGGTCGAGACACCAAACGAGGTAGCCCACGGGTACTCGTATTTGTTCTCCTTCGACAAGAATTGTACATCGAACGACTTGGCGAAGTTCTGACCGAGGAAGTGGCTTGTGCCGGCTTGCAGCGCCTTGCCGTCCTGCATCATTGCCTCCATGCAGTAGGTCTCCACGGCGCCCGCAAAACGCTCGTTGGGCGATTTGGTACCTTTGACAACAGGGATGGCCATGATGTTCTCTGTGACATCGGCATAGACCTCCAACATCTCGTGCGCAAATGCGTCGGCCTCCTCACGGGTGGCGTGGGCGGTATGTCCCTCCTGCCACAAGAACTCTGCCGTACGCAAGAAGAGGCGGGTACGCATCTCCCAACGCATGACATTGCACCATTGGTTGCACTTGATGGGCAGGTCGCGGTAGGACGAAATCCAGTTCTTATAGGTGGACCAGATGATGGTTTCCGATGTCGGGCGGATGATGAGTTCTTCCTCAAGTTTTGCTTCGGGATCGACGATGACACCCTTGCCCTCCGGGTCGTTCATCAGACGGTGGTGCGTAACGACGGCGCACTCCTTGGCGAAGCCCTCGACATGCTCGGCCTCACGGCTGAAATAGGACTTGGGAATCAGCAAGGGGAAGTAGGCGTTCTTGACACCGTGCTCCTTGAAGCGTGTGTCCAGAGCAGCCTGGATACGCTCCCAAATCTCGTATCCATAGGGTTTTATCACCATACAGCCGCGCACGGCAGATTGCTCTGCCAGGTCGGCCTTAACGACCAATTCGTTGTACCACTTCGAGTAGTCAGTTGCCCGAGGGGTCAGTTTTTGAAAGTTTGCCATATAATCTTAATTCTTAAATTCATAATTTAATTCGTCAAGGTCTTTGCCGTACCCAAACCATTCATTCCCAATTCCTAATTAGAAGTGGTTCCTAATTGGAATTTATCTCAGTTTGTAGGCTTTGCGGATGGCCTCGAATTGATCGGGGTTTGCCTTGATTTGCTCGCTCAGGCGGCGCATCCAGCCGTTCCTTATGTCGCCGTCGGCTGCCAATGCACGCACCGCGGCGGGGTCTATTTGGATGTGCTTGTAGCCCAACATATCCGCTATGTAGTCCAGGCACATCTGCGAGGCGTTGTATTTGCCCTGCGCCGAGTAGCCCGCTATGTGGCAAGTGGCGAAAGTGGCGCCTGCCAGCGTGTCGAGGTCGATATTCGGCTCGTTCTCCCAGGTGTCGATGACATATTTCACATGGCTCTCACGCAACGCTTTCTCATCGACCACTCCCCCGCGTGCGGAGTTGATAACCAGCGCCTTATACTTCATGCGCGCAAACAACTCGGCGTTGCCCAAATGGTAGGTCGGGTAGCGCAGGCGCGGGACGGGCATGGTCAGCGGCGTATGGAAGGTAACCACATCGCTCTCGCTCGCCAACTCGTCGAGCGTTGTCTTGCGGCCGTATTGGATGCGATGGACCGTGTAGGGATCGTAGATAAGGACGCGCATTCCTTTCTTGTACGCCATCTGCTCCACCTGACGACCCACATTGCCGTAGCCGACGATGCCGATGGTCTTGCCGAGCCAGTCGCGCTGGCGCACGCCGTTGTCATTGAGGTTGACACGCCAGTCCTTGCGGGTCTCTCGGATGGCTTCACGCACATAGTCCGCCACCGCCTTGGCATTGCAGCCCGGGCAGTTGCGCACACGAATCATACGCTTGCGGCAGAACTGTATGTCGATATGGTCGCACCCGATGGTGGCGGTCATCACGCAGCGCACCTGTGTCCATTCGAGCAATTCACGATCCACGCGCGTGCGGGTGCGGATGAGCAGAATATCGGCCTTGGTGTCGCGCAACACCTCGTTGGTGATTTCCTGCGGCTCAAACGGATAGAGGCGCACCTCTTCCCAGCCGGCTTGCTCGATGGTATCGGCCACGAAGGGGATGTGGCGGTCGTATACAATTCGTGTCGTCATGTCGTTTTTCGGTTTAGTTTACAATTGGATGTGGCTGTATGTTTTGGAATGTTTTGGGGCGTTTTTTAGGGCCGCTACTATATTTTTAGGAATACTACTAATCTATAACGATTAATTCCCAATTCCAAATTAGTACCGTATGTTGTCTATCAGTCGCACCTCGCCGCAATAGACTGTGATACAGCCGATTGCATTGTCGAAGGTGTCGGTGGGTTGCAGTGTGTCGCAATCGACGATAGAGTAGTATTCCACCTCCAGCCCGTCGATGGCGTTGATGGTTTCGACCACTTTCTGCGCCACCTCGCTCACCGTCAGCGTCTTTGCCCAAATCAGGCTCGCAAACAGGGTCTTCGAGATATTCACCGCCGTGGCTTTTTCCTCCGCCGACAGACGCTCGTTGCGGCTGCTGAGCGCCAATCCCGACGGCTCACGCACGATAGGACAGCCCACGATTTTCAGGTCGCCAAAGGTGCCTGCCAGTTCGCTCCGGCCGACCATGTAGCGGATGATGGCCAGCTGTTGAAAGTCCTTCTCGCCGAAATACGCACGGTCGGGGCGCACCATATAGAACAAGCGGCTCACCACTTGCACCACGCCGTTGAAATGCCCCGGACGCATAGCCCCCTCCATGACGGCATCCAGCCCGCCGAAATTGAACGAGAAGGTGGTCGCCATCTCCTCAGCGGAGTACATCTCCTCGGGCGTGGGTGCAAACACGAACGCTACCCCCAGCGACGAGAGCAGTTCGGCATCGCGCTGAATGTTACGCGGATACTTCGCCAAATCCTCCTTGTTGTTGAACTGGGTCGGATTGACAAAAACGCTGACAAAGCAGACATCGTTTTCGCTGACGGCACGCTTCACGAGCGAGGCGTGTCCGGCATGCAATGCGCCCATGGTAGGCACCAATCCGATGGTTTTTCCCTGCTGTTTGCACGCCTCGACCATGGTGAGGAGTTCGTGCTTGGTCGTAATTATTTGCATAATCAGATTCGGTAAAATTTCGGCATTTTATCTCAAAAAAGCCTGCAAAGGTACAGAAAAAACACGAAAAATGAAAAAAAAAGCAGGAAAAAGCAGAAATTATCATTTTTTTTTTGTACCTTTGCAGTAGAAACTATTCACCCACTAATCTGTGACGCGTATGAAAGAGCCGAATCGTATTTTGTTTATCTCGCAGGAAATCTATCCGTATCTGGCAGAAGAGACGCCTATTCGTTTGCTGAATCGACACCTGCCGGAGTTGTTCCAGTCGAATGGGTACGAGACGCGCACTTTTATGCCGAAGTTTGGCGACATCAACGAGCGTCGCAACCAGTTGCACGAGGTGATTCGCCTGTCGGGAATGAACTTGATTATCGAGGAGACGGACCACCCGCTGCTCATCAAGGTGGCGAGCATCCAGTCGGCACGCTTGCAGATTTATTTTATCGACAACGACGATTTCTTTCACCGCCGCCGTGGCGTGGCCGACGAGGGGGGTGTGGAGTATAAGGACAACGACGAGCGCTGTATCTTCTATGCACGCGGCGCCATCGAGACCATCAAGAAACTCCGCTGGACGCCCAATATCGTGTACTGCTCGGGCTGGATGTCGGCCTTGGCGCCTATCTATCTGAAAAAGGCGTATGCCGACGAGCCGTTCTTTGCGAACTCGAAAATAGTGCTTTCGATAGACGACAATGAGTATAAGGTTCCGTTTGGCACAAAGTTTGCTCAAAAATTGCTTATCAATGGCGTTTCCCCGAACGACACCCGAAGCATCGCCGGCTTCCCCGTTGGCTACGAGGAGTTGATGCGCTTTGCGATGGACTACTCCGATGCAATCGTCTTCGCTTCGAAGAATGTCAACCAGCGTTTGGTGAACTATGCGGAGACCAGTCGCAAGCCTATTCTGCCCTATATGGAGGAGCGTCCTGACGCCGATTTCCTGGCTTTCTGCAACGGACTGCTGTAAGCGGCGGCTGATAAACAAGTACAAACCATACAGATAGGCCGGGGTATGCTGCCGATGCGATAGATGCTTGGCGAACTGCCCGACCCATACTGACTAACCCCTACCGAAGTCGCTCCTGCGAGCGACAACGAACCCACAAAGTGAAACGGAAACTATTTCTATCGCTGATAGCTGCAGCGGCTATGCTGTCTGCGTGCAGCACCGACTCGACCACAGCGGGCAGCAGCCTGCTCGACGACAAAGACGCCATCGTGGTCTGTGCCGATACTTTCAATCTGCAATCGAGCCTTGTGGAGTGCTCGAGCATTCTCACTGCGCCCGACTCGTTCCTGTTGGGTGAAATCGAGTCCCCGTTCGGTACGCTCCGTGCCGACATCCTGACGCAGTTGTCCTGCCCCGTGGGCTATTCGTATCCCGCCAATGCGGTGATCGATTCCATCGACTTGCTTTTCTGCTACACCTCGTGGACGGGTAACGCCTCAACGCCGATGGTGGTCAATGTCTATGAAATCGACCGCAAGAGCATCGAGTACAACCCTCAGGATCCCTACCGTTCCGATATCAATATCTCCGACTATTGCTCTATGACTCAGACCATTACGGCGTCGCCGTCTGTGGTGGTGGCCAACGGCAAGACCGACTCGGTGTACGACAGCAATACCAGCACCTATGTGCCTATGGTTCGCTGCCGTCTGAATGCCGATTTCGTGGAGCGGTTCTCGCAGATGCGTTCCTATTCCGACCAAGACGCCTTCAACGACTTCTTCAAGGGGTTGTATATCACCACCTCGTTTGGTAGCGCCACCGTGCTGCATGTCACGGATATCAACCTCGGCGTGTACTACCATTTCACGTATGAGAAAGAGGGGCGCGATACCACGGTGCAGGATGTCAAGGGCTATTACGCCAATTCGGAGGTGCGCGAACTCAACCACTTCGTCTATCCCGACAAGGAGCAACTCATCGAGCGGCTCAATCAGAACGACACCCTCGATTTCATCATCGCTCCCGCCGGCGTCTATACCCGCATGACCCTTCCTATGGGGGCTATGTACGATACCATCAATACGAATATCAATCTCGGCAAGGCCACCAAGCGCCCCTATGTCAACCAGGCGTTGCTGCGTGTGGGCGTGGATAATGTCTATTCGGGCAGTGCGTCCGACATCACGCCTGCGGATTGGTTGCAGCCGGCTGACTATATGTTGCTTATCAAGGAGAGCAGCCGCGAGCGTTTCTTCCGTGAGGGCGAGTTGCCGGCCGATACGGTAGCCATTCTCTCGTCGCTGACGACGGGTACCGATAGCGATGGCAACACTATCTATTACTATTCGTACGACCTCTCGACGCTGCTCACCCGCCAGTTGCAGAACCAAGACTCGTTGCCCACGCTCGATATGTGCCTTGTGCCGGTATCGGTCACCTACTCCTCGTCTTCGTCCTCCACGGTCAGCACAGTGCGTGAGTCGCAGACCATCTCCGCCACCATCATCCATAGCGCAGAGAATGCATCCAACCCGCTGACGCTCAAGGTGGTCTATTGCGGCTTCTGACACTTGTCCTAACACAATATATATATACTTGTCCTAACACATTAAATATATAACCTCACATTCGGACTCCCGTCAAGGGAGTTCGTTGTGCAAACAACAACACACTAATCTAAAACAACAATACTAATCTAAACAATAATACACTAATCTAAGACAACAAAACACTATGAATGATTTTTTGAAATTTGCCGTATCGGAGGGCTTAAACTCCATGCATGTTGAACAAACGATGTCGGCGTCGGCTGCCATGGCACAGCGTGCCGCTGTTTCCCGAACCACTGCCGAAGCAAGTTATATCTCGCCCTCTATTTTGGAGGAGCGTCAGCTCAATGTCACCCAGATGGATGTCTTCTCTCGCCTTATGATGGACCGCATCATCTTCCTGGGTACCGAGGTGAACGACTATACCGCCAATGTCATTCAGGCGCAGTTGCTCTATCTCGACTCCGTTGATTCCGAGAAGGACATCCATATCTACCTCAATACCCCGGGTGGGTCGGTCTATGCAGGCCTTGGTATCTACGATACGATGCAGTTTGTCAAGAGCCGTGTCGGCACTATCTGCACCGGTATGGCGGCTTCTATGGGTGCTGTTTTGCTCGTAGCCGGCGAGAAGGGTATGCGAGCAGCCCTGCCGCACTCCCGTGTGATGATTCATCAGCCGCTCGGTGGCATCCAGGGTCAGGCTTCTGATATTGAGATCACCGCCCGTGAAATCCTTAAGTTGAAGGACGAACTCTACCAGATCATCTCCGACCACTCCGGCCAGTCGATGGAGCGTATCCGCCAAGACGCCGACCGCGACTATTGGATGACCGCTCAGGAGGCGCTCGACTATGGTATGATAGACAAGGTGTACGACCGTAAGAACAAGAACTAATCGCTGTAAAACAAGCACGAATCGCTTCGTAAACAATTCGATATGACGCAAAAGAAAAAAGGTTCCTCTTCTCAGCAGGGCGAGGTCTGCAGTTTCTGCGGCCAGCGTAAGCCCTATCTGCTTTATGGCACCGATGGCGGCGCTATCTGCTCCGATTGCATCGAGATTGCCCATAAGTTGCTCGCCGAGAATGGTATCTATTCCGAAACCGCTACCACGGCTGACCCGGACGCTCCCATCGAGGGTCTGAGCCTTGATACCCTGCCCAAGCCGGCGGATATCAAGTCTTTCCTCGACGAGTATGTCATCGGTCAGGACGAGGCCAAGAAATACCTCTCCGTGGCGGTGTATAACCACTATAAGCGTGTCCTTCAGCCCCGTGAGAAAGACGGCGTGGATATTGAGAAGAGCAATATCTTGTTGGTCGGTTCCACGGGTACGGGCAAGACGCTCTTGGCACGCACCATTGCCAAACTGCTCAAGGTGCCGTTCGCTATCGTCGATGCCACGGCGCTGACCGAGGCGGGCTATGTGGGCGAGGATGTCGAGTCGCTGTTGGTGCGCCTGTTACAGGATGCTGACTACGATTTGCAGAAGGCGCAGCGGGGTATAGTCTTCATCGACGAAATCGACAAGATTGCCCGTAAGAGCGAGAATCCGAGCATCACGCGTGATGTCTCCGGCGAGGGCGTCCAGCAGGGTCTGCTCAAGTTGTTGGAGGGCTCTATCGTCAATGTGCCGCCCAAGGGAGGTCGCAAGCACCCGGAGCAGGAGTTCATCCATGTCGATACTCGCAATATCTTGTTTATCTGTGGCGGTGCTTTCGATGGCATCGAGCGCAAGATTGCCCAGCGCCTCAATACGCAGGTGGTTGGTTTCGATGCGCAGCAGGCTTCGCACAAGATTGACAAGAACGACCTGCTGCAATATATTGCGCCGCAGGACCTCAAGTCGTTTGGTTTGATTCCTGAGATTATCGGCCGTCTGCCTATCTTGACCTACCTTCGCCCGCTCGACAAGACGGCGTTGCGCAACATCCTCACCGAGCCGAAAAATGCGCTCACCAAGCAGTATCAGAAACTGTTGGCGATGGACGGGGTCGAGTTGTCGTTTGCGCCCGATATGCTGGATTATATTGTGGATAAGGCGTTGGAATATCGTCTGGGTGCACGTGGCTTGCGTGGCTTGATGGAGACGGTGATGACCGATTTGATGTACGATCTGCCGTCGTCGGAGCATGCCAAGAAGTACGAGGTGTCGCTCGACTATGCCCGTCAGCGTATCGAGAAAGCGGACTTGTTCCGCTTGCAGAATGCGCTCTAATTCGCTGCGGTTGCGAAAAGTGCGGAGAAATCATCGGGTCTTTTAAGTTGTGCCTATTTTCTTCCATTTTTCTTGCCGCGTCGGCGGATAGGATAAGTTCTGCTCGCTACGCTTGCGAAAAATTTGAGAAAAACATCCATTAACAAAAACGCTGACCATCCGATTTCTCGAACGGTCAGCGTTTTTTTATAGTCGATATACGCTCTACCATCCACTCTCAACTAAAAGAAACTCTCAACCAAACTCCTCCCCCTATGCATCGTATTCTTTTTGTTTGTCATGGCAATATCTGCCGCAGCGTAATGGCGGAGATGTTGTTCCGCCATCTGCTCGCCGAGCAGAATTTGTCCGACCGTTTCGAGGTCGATTCTTGCGCCACCTCTGCCGAGGAGATAGGCAATCCTATCTATCCTGCTGCTCGTCAGTGCCTTACGGCGCACGGCGTGCCGTTGGTGCCGCATCGTGCTCGCCGAATTACGCCGTCGGACTATGCGCATTTCGACCTGATTTTGTGCATGGAGAATTATAATATCCGCAATCTTACCCGTGTCTTGGGCGAAGACTTGCTTGCGGCAGACCGTGCCTTACCAACACCGAAGATACGCCGTCTTTTGCCCCGTGATGTGGCAGACCCGTGGTATACGGGCGACTTCGAGACCACCTATCGCGACCTTCTCGAGGGCTGTACCGCCCTTCTCGCCGCTCTCCACTAACAACGCTCACCCCTTACCCACAGGGCATCTTCCCTTAAAAACATCCTTCCTACCAAAGGCACCTTCCTCTAAAAACATCCTTCGACCAAAGGCATCTTCCCCTAAAAACATCCTTCCCACCAAAGGCACCCTCAACCATTTCCCAAAAGAAATCTTCACGAAAAAACTTTTAGCCCTCAACTCTCGCCTTCCGTCGATTTTTGAATCGTCTTACTTTGGCGTCGTTGCGGTCTTTGTATCGGTCGGGCAGGTCGATTTTCTCGCCTTCTCTCCCGAAGGAGGACCGAACCATCTTCTTTCCATCCGTTTTTATCACCTCCACTTCGTCGTATAGCGACCCGTCTTCCATCAGATAGGTCTGCAACCTCAGCGTATCTTTGTCCACGCTCAGCACCTCGTACAGCCGATGTCCCGAGCAGATTCGCTCATCTTTTGGATTGACTTTGTTCAGGTAGTATTTCGTGGCAGCGTTGGTGTTGATGTAGGGCATGCGACGGCTGTAGTTATGGTCGTGTCCGGCTATCACAAGGTCGGCTTTGTCCAGTGTCCGACGGAATGTCAGGTGTATGGGTACGCTTTGTCGTCCTGCCCCGCACGAATGTACGGGTTCGTGCATCATCACGACGACAAATCGATCGCCGGTGCCTTGCATCGCTCGCTTCACCCAAGTCTGCACCCGTGTGTAGGTGTGCAGCCCTTGCAGCCCGTAGGTGTCGATTACGATAAACCGCATGGCGGGAAAATCCACATAGTAGGTCTGCCCGATGTAGTCTGCCGGCCCGTTTTGCGGCATGTGGAATACCTCTTTCCATAGCGGCTGAATGGTGCGCCGTATGCCTTTGTGGTATTCGTGGTTGCCTGCGCAGACCAGTATGGGCAGGCTGTCGAGCCGGCTGCCACGCAGTTCGGCGTATAGTTTTTGGAAGTAGTAGAAGTACCCGCGTTCCACAAAATCGCCCAACTGTGCATACCCGTCTATATTGGGCAGGCGTTGGCAGAGCGTGTCGTAGTCGGCACGGCTGAGGCTGTTGTGTACATCTCCGAGTACCAGTAGTTGCAGTTTATCGGGCTGCCGCAGGGTATCTTGCCATCCCTGTGCGGTGGGTTTAAATCCGGGAACGCTGTCGTCGGCGAACGAGTGGAATCGATAGACGATGGTGTCGTTTTGCCATGCGGGTTCCGGTGGATTGCCGAACCAGATTTTCCATCTCACGATACATAGAATTGCCCCTGCGATGAGGACGACTGCCCCCACCACACTCCATACAATGCGTCTTGTCTTTTTGCTTGCCATACCCATCTATACTAACTATGAATTAATTCCTAATTTATCCCCCTCTACCACGAACTATTCATTCCTAATTAGAAGAAATTCCTAATTAAAAAAATGTTCCACCTCCTTCGAGATAGAACATTCTTATCCTGTTCGTTTGGTTTAGAACGGCAGGTCGCTGCTGGGGTCGCTGCTTGCGTCAAAGGTAGCGGTGTCCGTTGTGGGGGCAGCGCTCTGAGCAGCAGGTGCTGCAGCGTATGTCGTCTGTGCCTGCGGAGCAGCCACCGGTTGGAAGGTGTTTCCTTGAGGTGCGGTTGCAGCGGCCTGTGCGCCTTGTTGTACTTTCCAAGCGCGTACCGATGTGTACCAACGCCCGTTGAACTCTCTCGATTCGAGGTCGAACGAAACGGTTACCACATCATCTATTTTGCACGGATTGTTCTTGATGCGTTCTTCGCCGAACAACTCGAAGCACACTTTTTTGGGGTATTGTTCTTGTGTTTCCAATACAAACGATTTGCTTTTCCAAGCGTTACCTGCTTTGCTGGTACCGTTTTGTTCCGGCAGATCTTGAATAATTTTTCCTACTATTTCCATTGTGTCTAATATGTATGCTGGTTATTTTGCTTATTTCGTGCTTGTATTTTGCCTATATTGGGTCGCTTGCTGCTGTATCGTTCCCTATTGGAACCGCTTGCTGCCTTTTTTCCGAAGCACTCCCGAACCAACTCCTTTGTTGGGCAAAAAATATACAGATGCTCAGCCCTGTTCCGACCGAGCATCTGTATTGGTATTCCTTTTATTCGCCTTTGATGGCTGCTACACCCGGCAGTACTTTGCCTTCGATAGCCTCGAGCAGTGCGCCACCACCGGTCGAGATATAGCTTACGCGGTCAGCCATGCCGAATTTGTTGACGCAAGCCACGCTGTCGCCACCGCCGATGAGCGAGTAAGCACCCTTGTCGGTCGCATTGGCCACTGCCTCAGCAATTGCCTTCGAGCCGTCGGTGAAGTTGTCGAATTCGAATACGCCCGCAGGACCATTCCACAGGATGGTCTTTGCGCCCTCGATAGCCTGAGCAAAGGCTTTGCGGCTGTCGGGTCCTGCATCCATACCTTCCCAGCCTTCGGGTATTGCGCCCGACGGGCAGATTTGGGTGTGAGCGTCGTTCGAGAATGCATCTGCAGCCACCGAGTCCGTACCGAGTACGAGGTTTACGCCCTTTGCTTTGGCTTGTGCGATGATGTCGAGTGCGAGGTCGAGTTTGTCGTCTTCGCAGATCGAGTTGCCGATGTGTCCGCCTTGAGCCTTAGCGAAGGTATAGGTCATACCGCCGCAGAGGATGAGGTTATCTACTTTGTCCATCAGGTTCTCGATGATACCGATTTTGGTCGATACTTTCGAGCCGCCCATGATAGCGGTGAACGGGTGCTTGATGTTGTTCAGGATGTTGTCCACGGCAGCCACCTCTTTCTCCATCAAGAAACCGAGCATCTTGTTGTCAGCGTCGAAGTAGTCAGCAATCACAGCCGTCGAAGCGTGCTTACGGTGAGCGGTACCGAATGCGTCGTTCACATAGCAGTCAGCGTACGAAGCCAGTATCTTGGCGAACTCTTTCTGACGAGCCTTCATTTCTTTCTTAGCATCCTCGTAAGCGGGGTCTTCTTTGTCGATGCCAACGGGTTTGCCTTCCTCTTCGGGGTAGAAGCGGAGGTTTTCGAGCAGCAGCACTTCGCCTGCCTTCAGTGTGTCAGCCTGTGCTTTAGCCTTTGCGCAATCTTCAGCGAATTGTACTTTTACGCCGAGGGCTTCCGATACGGCGTCAACGATTTGGCTGAGGCTCATTTTTGCGTTCACTTTGCCTTTGGGTTTTCCCATGTGGCTCATGATGATGAGCGCGCCGCCTTGTTCGAGAATATGTTTCAGAGTAGGAAGTGCACCACGGATACGGGTGTCGTCGGTAATTTTACCGTTTTCGTCCAATGGTACATTGAAATCCACGCGTACAATCGCCTTTTTTCCGGCGAAGTTGTAATTAGAAATTGTCATAACTGTATTGTTTATTTTGTTTATATGCTTTTGATATGTTTATATGCTATTGTTTATATATGTTTGTCTGTCTATGCACCTATTTTCTTCCCTTTTTCTGGCCGCTTGCGGAATATGAGAATCCTGCTCGCTATGCTCGCGAAAAATTGAGAAATACATCTTTTCTGATCGGCGAGTTAATGAATACCTATAAATATCTAAATATCAATTATTTATAGTTCCTTTGCGGAGGTTTGTAATCACGCCGGCAATTACTCCAAATAATTCCTGGTTAGCACTCACTCCCAGTCAATCGAGTTGAGTCGTCCCCGATACACATCGCTGAAGGTCTCTGTCTGCGACTCGCCGCCGAATATGTAGATGTAGTTATCTCGTACGATGACCGATTGTTTCTGTCGTGCGGAGTAGGTCTCGGGCAGTTGGTTTTTGGCAGTGTCGGCTGCCACCCAGCTGATGCCTTCGTCCTCGCTCACGAGGATGTCGCGTCCGTTGTATTGCATCTCAGCGTCAATGCCGCCGAATAGGTATAGTTCGTGGTTGTACCATACCACGCTTGCGCCCGTTATGCTCTCGAATGCGGGTCGGTCGATGGCGAAATTCACAATCCGATAGCCGTTGTGTGTGTCGTCTTTCAGCGTCTCGGCGTATTCTATATTCCATCGGCTGTTCACGGCCTTGCCTTCTGCCGTGTAGCCGCCCATTATCATGGCTCTTGCACGGTCGCTTGCGCTCTCGAATGCCACGGCTGCAAAGTCGCTCACGGGGAAATCGCTATCCACGGTCAGCCCCGTCTCGGTCAGTTCGCCGTTTTGCAGGTTCAGCAGTTCGTATTGCCCGCTTTTGTTTCCGAGTGCCCATACCGTGTTGTTCCATGCCAGCAGCATCGTCACCGGTTTGTAGTCCTTGCCTGTGTAGTCCTGTCGTGTCCAGTTTTCGATGTCGGTCGAGGTGTAAAGCCCCGTGCTGTCGGCGTAGTATAGCGTATTGCCGTCGGTGATGATGCCCCGCACATAGCAGTCGTCGGGCAGCCCTGTCGGGGTCTTCTCTTGGCTCCATTGCGCACCGTCTTTCGAGGTCATATACGACACACGGAATCCGTTGTCTTTGATGAATACAAACTCATCGCCCACCTGCAGCACTTGCTGCTCGCTGTTGTCAGCGCCGTAAATCTCCGCCGTCAGTTGTTCCCATTGAAACAGATCCGGGTCTATTTGATGCACCGTAGCCCGTATCTCGTACACTTTCACGGTCTTGCCGTTCGACGATGTAACGGTCAGATAGATAGGCTGTTTGTTGAAGTTGACCGTGTCCGTTCCCGTGATGACGATGGTCGTGTCGGTCGTTTTCAGAATGGCAGAGCCGGGTGTGGCGGCGAAGGTAAATTTGGGCACAACCGAGTCGAGTGGGGTGCCAAATTGAATCGAGTCTTGGTTATATACCAATCCCGTGTCAATGCGCTCTTCAATTTTGAAGGTGGCTTTGGCCAGTCCGGGGAAACTGTCGTTGGCGGCAAAATAGAAAGTGGATAGTTGGGCCACCGACGATGTGGTGGTCGTACTGTTGCTTTTTGTGCAGCCGCTCACGGCCACAGCCAGAATGGCGATCAGGATGGGTATATATCGTTTCATTTTCTGCGTAATTAAGGGGCAAAATTAGTGCCATTTTTGCAAATATGCAAATTATGTGCTAATTTTGCACCCGCTTTTTCGTCCATATTGCGAATTGCCATGTCTGTTTTGCAGCATGCGTTTTATGGAGCAGTCTGTCTATTCTGAAGATATGCCGAATAAGAATAGATTCCCAAATGCACGAATTTATTTCGAATTCTCAAATTCATTTCGAATCCACGAATACATTTCGAAGAAATATCTACATCTATGTTATTTGAGTCCCAAATCCATGATCTTAAGCGGTTTCTCCCCTGGGTAGAAGCCCGCACCGAGCAGAAAAATTTGCGTATTATTATCGAGCAGCGCCGTCGTTTGTATCCCGAAGCGCAGTCGAAGGAAGAGTCTGAGCAAGTCATGGCTCGCATCGAGCAGTTGCCGCAGTTCCGTCAGGCACAGACGGTGTTGTTGTATTATCCGATTCACAATGAGTTGGATTTGCGTCCTTTGTTGGAGCGGTATGCCGATACCAAGACCTTGCTTCTTCCCGTCACGCACCGCAAGTCCATCACGGTTCACCCCTATCACGGGCCTGAGTCGTTGGAGATGGGTCATCTGCATATTTTGAGTCCCAATACGGAGGCTTATACGGGCAAGATCGACCTTATTTTGGTGCCTGGGGTGGTGTTTGATGTCGAGGGTCATCGCATTGGCCGTGGCGGAGGGTATTACGATCGTTTCTTGCGCAGTCAGCGCCATGCGTTGAAGTTGGGTGTCGGCTACGATTTCCAGCTCAAGCACACGGTTATCCCTCATACGTGGCGAGATGTCCGCCTCGACGGCCTCCTCACCCCTTCCCGCACCATCCTCTTATAATCAGTCCCCCCGAGTTCTTCTAGTCCCTCTAGTTTTTCTAGAAATCCTAGTTCCTCTAGTCCTTCTAGTCCGTCGTTCCTCTATAAATCCTAGTTCCTCTAGTCCTTCTATAAATCCTAGTTCGTCTAGCCCTTCTAGCAGCTTCCCCCCCGAACCACTCCCGAACCAACTCCCCAATTACTCCTAATTTACTCCCGAATTACTCCGTAGTCCACTCGATACTCTGTTGACTTTACTCCGTAGTCCACTCGATAGTCGGCTGACTATCTGCTATGCGTTTGAGTTCCTTATCCGTTTCCGGTGACAGGTGTCTCTCGTCGGGTCTGTAGTAGTAGATGAGTCCATACGCTTTGCAGTGGCATAGTCGGTCGTATGGAAGCAGGTCTTTGTAGTAGTTATCCACCTGGTTCCATATCTCGAGTATCAGGGCATCTGCCTGTTTCCGCATCTTCTCGACGTCTCCCATCACGCGACTTGTGTTCTTCTTGCGTATGTTGTGCCCCACTTGGTGCTCTTTGAAGATGTCGTAATACACCTGTACTTTGTTGATGCTGGGGTTGTAGATGGGGAAGCCTCCCATCTGGGTGCGCTTTTGTTCGCCCTTGATAATGTTATCGCCCCACACGAGCAGGTCCTCCTCGCAGCTGAGGTCGGGCACGATATGGCTGTTCACATCCAGCCCATAGAGCTCTTTCTGCTCCGCCTTGATTTCGCCTCGGATGACGGCAAGGTTCAGCACCTGTATGAAATGGGAAATGTACATGCGGGCGTTCTGCACAATATGCCGATACTGCTTGTTGGCGGATACCTTGGAACGGAAGTTCTCGTGGTACTGAGTAACGAGGTTCTCGTATTGCATAACGAAACGCTGGGCTTCGCTAAGGGTCTTGTATTGGATTACCTGCTCGGTAAAGTCGGCCTCGGCAGCACGCTCCACCGCGTTCTGTAGGGCAGTGAGGCGGGCTTGGTCGGTGTTGGGTAGTCTTCTATATGGCATGGCTATGGGATTTATAACGAGTTGGTTCGGGAGTGGTTCGGGAAAATAGACTATATACATGATAGACTATATGATAGACTATATGATAGACTATACGCTGTTGATTATATGCTGTTGAATACGCTGTTGATTATATGCTATTGAATATGCGTTGATTATACGCAGTGGGGTATATGCGGTGGGGTTATACGGTGCGGAGGCGGAGGCGCTCGGCGAGGTGACGCAATCGGTCGGTATAGGCGTTCTGCGGACGAAGTTCGAGAATGGCTAACGCATCTGTCGTGTGCTGCTGCATAATCTGCTCACAGGCTTTACGAACTCCTAAACGAGTGTAAATAGAGGTCACGGCTTGGATTTTCTCTTGCGCAAAAGATGAAGAAGAGTGTTTCCCATCTATAGAAGAAGAGTGTTTCTCTTCTATAGAAGAGTGTTTTCCTTCTATAGAAGAAGAGTGGTTCTCATCTATAGAAGAGTGGTTTCCATCAACAGAATCAGAGATATTTTGAGAATCGGATTCGAGCCAGTGGGTGAGTTCGGCGCGGGTGGCGGGGTCGGCCAACTCGAATGCCTTGATGAGCATGCAGGTCTTCTTGTTGCAAAGAATATCGCCACCGATGGCTTTACCGAAGGTCTTGGGGTCACCATACACATCGAGAATGTCGTCCTGTATCTGGAAAGCTAGGCCGATATGAATACCAAACAGGTAGAGCGCCTTCTGCTCGTCCTCGTCGGCTCCTGCCATGTAAGCCCCGATTTGCAGGGCGGTGGCAAGCAACACAGAGGTCTTGAGGCGAATCATCTCCATATACTCGTCGAGGGTGACGGGTTGAGCATGAGGTGAGTCGGGTCGGGTTGCTTGGGAAGCGATGGGGCGATGCTCAAACTCCATGTCGTACTGCTGACCCTCGCAAATCTCGGTCGCCATACGATTGAAAAGGTGCAAGACGCGGGAAAGTTTGGATTCCGGCACACCGCTGAGCAACTTGTACGCCTCAATCATCATCTGATCGCCCGACAAAATGGCGGTGTTGTCGTCCCAACGGGCGTGGACGGTCGGTTTGCCACGGCGGACGGCTGCATGGTCCATTACATCGTCGTGCAGCAGGGTGAAATTATGAAAAACCTCGATGGCAAGCGCTGCGGGCAGGGCTTCGGTGACGGCTGCGGGCAGCGTGTCAGTCCCCTTGGCGGGGTGGGCATACAGAGCCGCTGCGGTTAGTACCAGCGTGGGACGGAGGCGTTTGCCACCGGTGGCAAGCGTGTATTCAATCGGCTCGTACAGACCGTACGGCGTGCGGTGCCAATTGATTTCGGATAAGGCTTTTTCGATGAGGGTGTGCATGATGACTGATTTTGGATTTGTAAGGGGTTAATTACGAATTTGTAATTAGCGGTTTTCGATGATGTCGGTCAGGACCTCCTTGATGTCAAGGCCTGCGGCACGGACCTGTTGCGGGATGAACGAGGTAGCGGTCATACCCGGTGTGGTGTTGATTTCCAGCAAGTTAATCGTCCAACCTTCGGTCAGAATATAGTCGGTGCGGATGATACCCTTGCAGCCCAAAATGTCGTAAATCTGCAGCGTGAGGGCTTGGACACGGTCGCGCACCTCGTCTGGAATACGGGCGGGGGTAATCTCGTCGACTTGACCCTTGTACTTGGCGTCGTAGTCGAAAAATTCGTGCTTGGACACGACTTCGGTGATCGGGAAAGCGACCGATTTGCTTGGGGTCTTATAGACACCGCAGGTGATCTCGGTACCCTGCATGAACGCCTCGCAGATGACCTCGTTGCCCTCCCGGAAAGCACGGTCGATGGCGGGCGTTACTTCGGACAGGGTCTTGACCTTGGTGCAGCCGAAGCTGGAACCGCCTACATTGCTCTTGATGAAGCAAGGCAGCCCGATTTTGGCGACAATCGCCTCGTCGGTCGGACGCTCGGCACCCTTGCGCAACAGAATGCTCGGAGAGATACGAATGCCGAAGTCCTGCAGGTAGTGGTTGCAGGCGTACTTGTTGAATGTGATGGCGGCTGCCAGTACGCCACAGCACGAATAAGGCACACGAAGCATATCGAAATAGCCTTGCAGCAGGCCATTCTCACCCGGTGTGCCATGGATGGTGATATAAGCAAACTCGAATCGAGTCTTGGTGCCGTTGTGGGTGAACGAGAAATCGTTCTTGTCGATGGGCTCGCTCTCCAGCGTGTTCCATACGCCGTCCGCTGACAAATCCCAACGGAGGACGGCATTCCAGTCACTGCCGCGAAGGGTGACGATGGTGATATTGTAACGGTCTTTGTCCATGAAAGAATAGAGCCCTGCGGCACTGCGCAGCGACACTTCGTGCTCGGAACTATCTCCGCCGGCAACGATTGCAATAGGACGCTTCATTGAAAATCGAATGTATTTGAATAGATGTTGATTTATTTTGTCGTTTTCAGCCTGCAAAGTTACACTTTTTCGGCGGGATACCCAAAATAATTTTTACCAATGGCAGGTTTGGCAGATAGCGGGGAGCTGGGAGTCGGTGGTCTGTGGCGCACGAGAACGGGCGGAACGAAGAACGGCACGGCGGAAGGAAAGGCTGCCGGTGCGGAAACAATCGGGAAGAGAAGACTGCAAGAGGTTGCCGTAAGAATGGGTATGGTCCTTGTCGTAACAGCAAGGGAGGACCTCGCCATCGGTGGTGATGACACAGCCGCTCCAAAGACGCCAACAGGGATAGAGAGCGAAGAGACGACGCCAAAGGGTACGGAACAAGGACTCGCGGCGGCGGTAGAGGCCGTCGCTGCCACGGACATAGCGGGAATGGCGAGGGTCGGAAGGCATAAGCGGGTGGCCGTGAGCGAAATCGTAAAGTTGGGCTGTCTTCAAGGTGAGGCAGTCCGCCCCTAAGGCTCGGTAAGTGCGTCGGAGAGCCGACCACTCGTGTTCGTTGGTGCGAAGGCGGAGGCACTGCAACTCGATGGTGATGCGACTATGATGACGCTGCTTGGCTTCGTGCAACCAACGGAGGGCGTCTTGGGTTTGACGGAGGCTGCCCCCTTGGCGGTAGGCGGAATATGAGGCGTCGCTCAGGCCGTCCATGGACACAATGATACGACTCAAACCGCTTGACACAAGGGCATCTGCGAGGGAGGAAGTGAGCGCTTGGGCGTTGGTGGAGACGATGGTATGGAGCCCCAAGGCGTGCGCCTCGGAGATGGTTCGGGGCAGGTTCGGGAAAAGAAGGGGCTCGCCCTGAAAATAGAACTGGATGGTATGGGCATAAGGGGCGACCTCATGCAACACCTGCTGCCACACGGCCTCGGACAGAAACTCGGGCTTGCGGGGATGACCGCCTGCTTGCCCCACAGGACACTCGGGGCAACGCAGTTGGCAGAAATTGGCCGGCTCGACCGAAACGAAAGCAGGCAAATGAGAAATACGCACAAAACCAAACAGGCTCAGTGCGTAACTGATACTACAACGCAGCGCATTATGGGCGCGGCTGAAGCAGAACGGGATGGAATCGAGAAACGACAAGGCCGTCGAAAGAGAATCGGTTGCAGGGTGCGCTGCCGTCGTTTAGTGGATGGCAATCTTGCTGACACGACGCTCATGGCGACCGCCCTCGAAATCGGTGGAGAAGAAGGTATCGACAATCTCCAACGCCAACGGGGTGGCGATATAATTGGCCGGCATACCCAGCACATTGGCATTGTTGTGCTGGCGGGCGAGGCGAGCCAACGGGGTGTCCCAACAAAGCGCGGCACGGATGCCTTGGTGCTTGTTGGCCGTCATGCAGATACCATTGCCCGTGGAGCAGATAACAATACCGAAATCGTATTCGCCCTGCTCAACGGCTGTAGCCAAGGGATGGGCATAGTCGGGGTAGTCGCAACTGTCGGCCGAATAGCAGCCGAAATCGTGGAGCGTGGCGCCCTGCTCGGTGAGATGGCGGATGACTTCTTGCTTGAGATGATACCCTGCGTGGTCGCTGGCAAGGGCAATGCAAAGTTGGGAATAAGGAAGCATAACGGTATTGATTTTATGCGAGCGAAACCGTTTGGGGGACAGTGTTTTGCCGTGGCGGTTCGGCTCGATTCGTTTGGTGAAAAAAGCTACAAAAATTGTGCTAAACGGGGGGATTGTAGGGACAAGCGTTCTGACACGCCATGCAGTAGTGGGTGGTGTAGGCAACGCAACGGGTGGCATCCCACACTGGTTGGCGCAAAGCACCCGTGGGACAGGCTTGCTCGCAGCGATGGCAGCCGGCACAGATGTCGGCAGGGCTATGGCGCTGTGCCGCACGCACTGCGTCCGGCTCGACATCGACCTGCAAGACCAACTCGCCCGGATGTACCAAACTGCCGAAAACAGGGTGGATGAGTTGATGGTTGCGGCCTATCTGCCCCAAACCCGCCAAAACCGACCAACGGCGCTCCAAAAAAGGGGCAGAATCGCAGAAAAGGTGCTGCTGTGTGGCACTGACGACTGATTCGCCGTACGCCTCACGCAGGCGGGCATCCAACGCATAGAGAGCCGACTTGACGGTGCGGTGGTAGTCCTTGCCGGTATGCTCGTAGGTCATCAGACAGACCACGACCGTGCGGGCTCCCTCGACCAAAGCACGAGGGTCGTAGCGCTTGTCACGGTTGCGCTCCAAATAGTCCATATTGCCATGCAGCCCCTGTGCGACCCACGAGTCCATGAAAGCGGCATCGTGGTCGAGGCGGTCGGCATGCGCCACGGCGCAGTCGTCGAAACCGACCTCCAAAGCCAAACGGCGTATATCGGATTCGGAAATCACTTGCTCAGCACGACATCACGCAGGATGGCGGCAAAATTGCCGAAAATGAGTTGGCAGGCAATGGCAAGCACGATGATACCGAAGAACTTGCGGATGATATAGAGCGATGTGGCACCAATATGATTCATGAGCCAATGGGTGGCCTCCAACACGATGAAAAGCACCAAAATGCAAAGAAGAACCGAGCAGATAAGGTTGGGCGTGCTGTACTCGGCCGTCATGGCAATCAACGCCGTGAATGCGCCCGGACCTGCATACATGGGGAATGCCAACGGGACAAGGTTGCCCGAGCCCTCGATGTCGGTCTTGAAGAAAGTCATATCGAGAATCATCTCAAGCGCCATAAGGAAGATGATGAAACCGCCGGCGATGGCAAAGTATTCGATCTTGACCCCGAAGAGTTTGAGAATCCATTCACCCAACAAAAGGAAGGTAATCAGGATGGTGGCAGAGGCTAACGATACCTTCCAAGGGCTGATGCGAATGCCCTTCTGCTCCATATTCATGGTGATAGGCATGTTGCCCAACGGGTCGATAATGGCTATCAAAAAGACGAACGCGGGCAGAATCTGCCAAACATCTAACGATGAAAAGAAATTTTGCATACGATTTTGAATTGAAATAAAGTGATACCTTCGGGAGTGGTTCGGGAAAAGTTCTTAGGCAAAGTTTCTACCAGAGTTTTAGGCGAAGTTTCTACCAGAGTTTTAGGTAAAGTTTCTACCAGGAGTTCTTAGGCGAAGAACAATAAGTAGTTTGGGTAAAAACACATAAGAGAACGAAACAAAGAACAAAACCCAACAACAGGGTGCAAAGATACGCAAAAGTGAATATATATGCAAATTATACGCTATTTTTGGGCTAAATTTGTAGGTTTCAGTTTTTTTTGTGTATTAGGGATTTTCTCTGTATGAGGAGCTGCGGAATGTGTCTTGATAGAACAGGCAGGGTGTGCGTTTTCTTTTGTATGGGGATTATCCCTTGTATTTTTCTCTGTATGGGGGCTGTGGACTATTCTTGGGAGGATGAGGGGGCGTCGGGGTAGAGGCGCTGCAGGTGGCAAAGCATGAGCGAGCCGTCCTCACGGCGCAAGTGCATACCATTGCCCTCGCAGAAATCGAAGACCTTGCAATGACGGCAAGGCTCCTGACGGCGCATCCAATCACGATTGCGGTACGACTCGAAGCCGTGCTCCCACACCTGCCAAAACGAGTCGCGGTAGATATTGCCCTGATAGTACTTGCCACGAATACTGGTGCAGGCGGAGATGCTGCCGTCAATCAGAATAGAGGCAACGGACAGGCCGGCGGCACACTGGTAGAGATGGTCCCGCACACGCCCTTCATAGTTGCCCAAAAAGCCCTCGCAAGAGTAACTGACATGGCGACCCGCTTCACGCTCGGCGGCGATAAAGTCCATCAAACGGCGGAATTGGTCGTTGGTGAGCAATAGTTCGGGGTTGGTAGCGGCACGCCCCATCGGGTCGATGCCAAAGACACGCCAGTCGCGGACACCCATGCTCCAAAGCAGGTCGCGAATCCGGTCGAGGTGGTCGAAATTGCGCTGATTGGCACAGGTGACGACATCAAAAGCCATGTCCTTGGCCTGCACCGCCAAACGGATGGCTCGGCACGCCCCCTCGAACGCCAACGGGTGCTGACGAAGCCAGATATGGTCGTCCTGTAACCCGTCGAGGCTGACGGTCATGCTACGCAAGCCGGCGGCTCGGAGCGCATGAAAGCGTTCTTCGGTCAAGGCAAGGCCGTTGGTGACCATTCCCCACGGGTAGCCACGATCGTACAAAGCACGGCCTACCTGCTCCAAGTCCTTTCGCATAAGGGGCTCGCCGCCGGAGATGATGATAAGCACCTTGTGCGGGTCAACATGGGGCGTGACCTCCGTATCCAAGACACGGAGAAAGTCCTCGGCGGGCATATCGGGCTGCGTGACAGACGATACGCAATCGCTGCCGCAATGCAGGCAATGGACATTACAACGAAGGGTGCTCTCCCAAAACAGCTGCTGCAACGGGTGCAGGGTCTTCAGATTCTTGCGGCGAAGACGCTCGAGGCGAAGGGCAAGACGCAAACGGAAAGGAAGGTCCTGCTTACGGAAATGTGCCTGCCCGATAGGGGCTGGCGTAGGGCGTGAATCGGCGGACATAATAGGATTAGTTGGAAGAGGGTTGCTTGGGAGGCATGACACCGTACTTGACCATAATGCTCGGGCGGCCGTCACGAGGGGGCAGACCACGATCCAACGAGTCGGTTGGTAAG
This sequence comes from bacterium, assembly GCA_963591775.1. Classification (GTDB taxonomy): domain Bacteria; phylum Bacteroidota; class Bacteroidia; order Bacteroidales; family Paludibacteraceae; genus Colicola. The sequence goes on along the minus strand of CAVATM010000001.1, from coordinate 205,953 downwards.
GCAATGGTTCGGGAAGGAGTTTCGTCGGGGGTGCTCGTGGTGTCGGTGTTTGTGGTGTCGGTGTTTGTGGGGGTGGTGTCTTTGGCGTTGCTGCCTGTGGAGTCGGTGGGTTGGGTAAGGCGTTCCGATTCGGAAACGACATCGTTCGGAAGCGGAGCATAGTCCTCTAACCCTACACCGTAAAGCACCATGACATCATGATTCTTCTGGGCGTGCTTCTGGCTGCCGCAGCCCGCCAACAAAAGGCTGAGGCTGCCCAATATCCAATTGATGTGAGAAAGAAAATGCTTCATATTTAATTAGGAATTAGGAATTATTACTTCGGATTATGAATTAGGAATTGTTTTTTCCATGCGGCGGAGTTGGCGGCGGAAACGAGTATGCAACAGCACGGCGGCAATAGACAAGCCCACAATGAAACCTATCCACATACCGATAGCCCCCAAATCGCACACAAACATCAGCACAATACCGAGCGGGAGCGTGATGAGTATATACGACACAAAAGCAATCAACATAGGCACCTTGACATCGGTGATACCCCGCAACATGGCACTGCCTATACACTGCATACCGTCCGCATACTGCCACAGACCTGCAATGAATATCAACGGTTTGGCAATGGCGACAACGGCCGGGTCGTCGGTGAAAAGGTATGGAATTTGGTTGTGCAAGCTAATCATGATGACTGCTCCGATGGTATTCATGAGCAGGCAGAGGTGAATGGATGCATTCGAAGCCATGCGAACCGCTTGCAGATTGCCCGTACCCAACTGGTGCGACACACGGATGGTGGTCGCCGCTCCGATACCCTGCGCCAACATAAAAGTGAGGTCGGCGATTTGGTTGGACACCTGGTGCGCCGCCAACGCCTCCTTGCTCAGCCAGCCGATGATGATGAACGAGATGGTGAAAACAAAGGTTTCGAGAAGGGTTTGGCTGCCGATGGGGGCACCGATCTTAAACAGCCGCAACACCTCGCCCCAACGGGCTGCATGACGGCTGAAGAGTTGCAGATAACGACGCCAGTCTTTCTTGAAGGCAATGACTGCCAAGAAACAGAACGGCATGAGAAGGCGGGAAATGAAGGTAGCCAATCCCGCTCCGGCGGCTCCCATGGCGGGCGCTCCCCAATGACCGAAAATGAAAATCCAGTTGAAGAAGATATTGATAAGGTTGCAGCCCAGGGTGATGAGCATGGCCACCAGCGTGTTGCCCAGCCCCTCGAGGAACTGCTTCAACAGGCAGAAAAACAAGAACGGCACGATGGACAACACAATCCAAAAATAGTAGGGACGGGCTGCCTCAATGACCTCCGGCTCCTGGCCAAAATGGTCTAAGAACGGCATGACGCTGCAGAGCAGGATAAGCATTGCCAAAGAGAGCAGCACGGTGAAAGTGACACCGTTTTGCAGGTAGGCGGCGATACGGCTCGCACTATGCTCGTCGTTGCGACCTACCTCGATACCGATGAGCGGCGTGACACCCATGAGCGCCCCCATGGCGAAGACCATAATCATAAAGAAAATGGCATTGGAAAAACTGACGGCTGCCAAATCGGCCGTGCCGTAATGACCGACCATGATGGAATCGAACAGGCCTACCAACGATGCGCCGAGTTGGGTGAGCATGACGGGAAGCGCCACGCGCAGGTTGCGGCGATAATAGGGTAGATAGGTGCGGAAGGAATACATCGGCATAGGAGTTTTAGTGCGTTAGGGGAAGGGAATCGTTGGTAGGGCGATAGTAGGACCGGATGGTGTCGCAGACATGGCGGGGATTGCGCAACAGTGGGCGGGTGGAGTAGAAACATTCGCCCGTTACTTCGGGAATGGTTCGGTTGAGTTGCATCTGGCGGCCTATCTCGTTGCCCGTGCGCCAGGCGGCGGTTTCTTTTTTACCCTCCAAACGGTAGGGTGCCATGCCGATATAGAGTTTGCAACCGTAGGAATGCTCTGCCCACCAATGCGCCAAGACCTCGTAGTCGGCAGCGGGCTTGCCTATCTCCCAATAGAGTTGCGGCACGACATAGTCGATCCAACCCTCACGCATCCACAGAAGCACATCGGCATAAAGGTCGTCGTAGTTGGTGATACCCGCACGAGTGGCACTGCCCATGAGCGAGTCACGGCTCTGATTGCGCCAAACACCGAACGGAGAAATACCGAATTCCACCTCGGGCTTGATGGATTGGATGGCCGTGTGGAGTTCGCGAATGACCCGATTGACATTGTCACGACGCCAATCTTCGATGTTGCTGAAACCGCGCGGGTAGCGACGGAAAGTGGCGGCGTCGGGCAAGGGTTGCTTGCCTGCAGGGTAGGGATAGAAATAGTCGTCCATGTGGATGGCTTGGATGTCGTAGCGACTAACGATGTCCTCGACGACCATACAAATCCAATCACGGGTTTCGTCTAAGCCCGGATCGAAATACCACTGGCCGTTGTACTGCCAAAACCAGTCCTTGTTGGTCTGATAGATATGGTTTTGCCAAAGGGCCGTAATGGGATTGCGTGCGAGATTGACACGATAGGGGTTGAGCCATACATGGACGGCCATGTCGCGCAAATGCGCCTCCTCGACCACGAATTCAAGCGGGTCCCACGCTTCTTGCTCGCCCCAACGACCCTGCTTGCCGGTAAGCCAGTTGCTGATAGGCTCCAACTCCGACAGATACAAGGCATCTGCCGTGGGACGCACCTGAAAAACAATGGTGTTGATACCCAACTGCTGCAGCGAATCGAGCAGCCAGATCATCTCCGACTTCTGCCGTTCTGTATTGCCCACTGCGTCCGTCGAAGGCCAATCGATGTTCGCCACCGTGGCGATCCAGGCACCACGGAAGGTGATGCGATCGTTGGGGGTCTGCGCCGAAAGGGACATGCTCAGCCCAAACAGGAGGATGAGCAGGAGATGGTTCGGGAGTGGTTCGGGAAATAGGCGTTTCATTTTTTTTAGAAGAGGAGTTTTTGTAGGGGATAACTTAGCAGGGTATATATTATGGGATGACTTAGCAGGGTATATATTAAAGGATAACTTAGCAGGGTATATATATTGTTCTTTGATTTACTTTGAAAATAAAAGCGGTGCCTTTTGTGGGAGAATTTTTGTGGGGAGTTTTAGAGGGATTGGGTGGGGGTTGTTTTTTAGAGGGATGGTGTTGTTTTTTAGAGGGATTGGATGGTGCCGTGGGTGACATGGAAAAGACGGGCGGAGGGAGTGGGACGGAGAAGGTCCGTGAGGTGCTGGCGGTCGGTATCGGTGATGAAAATCTGACCGAAACGGTCGCTATTGACCAAGCGGACAATGCGCTCGACCCGCTCGCTGTCCAACTTATCGAAAATATCGTCCAATAACAATATGGGTTTGCCCAAATAGAGCGCTTGCGCCAACTTCATGGAAAGAAGGAACGTCTTCTGCTGCCCCTGCGAACCCACCTGCTTGAGCGGGTGTGCGTCCAACTGCATGGTGAGGTCGTCCTTGTGAATGCCCTGACTCGTCCAGCCTAAAATAAGGTCACGGGAACGGGTGCGAACAAAGGCCTCTTGCAAGTCGCGGTCCTGCAACTGGCTCGTATAGCCCAACGATACCGTCTCGCTGCTGCCCGCTATCTCGCCATACAGCGACTCGAAAAGCGGAAGGAAAGAGTCGATAAAGGTTTGGCGCGCGCTATGTATATAATGTGCGGGGGAGAGCATCTGCAACTCCAACACCTCGAAGAGTTCCCAAGGCACTGCTTCGGCATCGGCGTACTGCTTGAGCAAGGCGTTGCGCTGCTTGAGCAGGGCGTTGTAGGTGGTGAGATGTTCCAAATAGGTACGATCCTTCTGCGAGATAACCACATCCATGAAACGGCGTCGCTCGTCGCTGCCGTCCTCGATCAGAGCACCGTCCTGCGGGCTGACCATGACAAGCGGCAAAAGACCGATATGGTCGGTGAGGCGCTTGTAGTCGGTCTTGCCGAGGCGGAACTGCTTCTTCTGCCCGCGCTTGAGCCCGCAAGTGACCTGCAAAGGCTCCGGCTCGGTGGCATACAGACCCTGCACCATCGCCATCGGCTCGGTGTGGGTGATATTGAGCGAATCGATGGCGTTGTAGGCAGACTTGGTGAAACTGAGCAGGTAGATGCTGTCGAGAATGTTGGTCTTGCCTTGTCCGTTGAGCCCGACAAAGCAATTCAATTTATCCGCAAAGTGCAACTGCGCCTCGCGGATATTCTTGTAGTTCAATATGTGAAGTTCTTGTAAAACCAAGATATTGACTATAAATGGGTCTGTTTTGGGGGAGAGAGGGTATGGAATATCGTCTCTACACGATACGCTCAACTATGCGTAGAGTTCGACATCGGAGCGGGTGATGGTGTTGCCCGCAAGGATGATGAGGCGCTCTACCACATTGCGCAACTCACGAATGTTGCCCGTCCAACTGCGTGCCTGCAGTGCCTCGATGGCGTCCGCCTCGAATACAGCGATGGAACGACCCTGCTCGCCGCAAATCTGCTCGGCAAAATAGGAAACCAACAGGGGAATGTCCTCCTTGCGCTCGTCTAGCTTCGGGACATGTACGGGAATGACATTGAGGCGGTGGAACAAGTCCTCACGGAAACGACCCTTCTCTATCTCCAACGGAAGGTTCTTGTTGGTGGCCGCAATGACACGCACATTGACCTTGATGGGCTTGTCGCTGCCCACACGGGTGATCTCGTTGTCCTGCAAAGCACGCAACACCTTCGCCTGCGCGGCGGGCGACATATCGCCAATCTCGTCGAGAAAGAGCGTACCGCCGTCCGCCTGCTCGAACTTGCCCGCACGGTCCTTGATAGCACCCGTGAAGGAGCCCTTGGTATGGCCAAAGAGTTCGCTCTCGATGAGTTCGCTCGGAATGGCGGCGCAATTGACCTCGACCATTGGCTTGTCGGCACGGCTGCTGCCCTCGTGCAGGAGGTGCGCCACCACCTCCTTGCCCGTTCCGTTCTCGCCCGTGATAAGCACACGCGCATCGGTGGGGGCTACCTTATTGATGATGTCACGGATATGCTCGATGGCCTGACTCTCGCCAATCATTTGGCTCTTCTGCGCCACCTTCTTGCGCAAGTTGCTGATTTCCTGCTTGCCGCGGCCTATCTCGGCACGCATGTTCTTATGCTCCAAAGCGTTCTTGGTGGTGACGAGCAGGCGATTGAGGTCTAACGGCTTCTCGATGAAGTCGTAAGCCCCTTTTTTGAGCGCATCGACGGCGGTCTCGACCGTGCCGTGACCCGAAATCATGACAATCGGGCAATCGACACAATCGCCCTCGGTGGCGGAGTTCTTGAGCGCATCCAACACCTCGATACCGTCCATCTCGGGCATCTTGACATCGGTGTAGATGAGGTCGTACTGACCCTTGCGGGCCTCCTCGACGCCCTTGCGGCCGTCCTCTGCCACAGCGACCTCGTAACCCTCGAAAGAGAGAATGTCTTTGAGCGTGTTGCGAATGGCGCGCTCGTCGTCTATAATGAGAATTTTTGCCATAATCGTAAGTAATTTAGCGGGGCGAAGGCGTTCTGCGCCCGTGTGGAAAAATTAGCGTTGCGCTCGGATATACAGGAAAATACCGATAGCCAAGAATATGAAATTGGGCAGCCATGCGCTCATGAAAGGAGACATGACGCCATTGACGGAGAATGTGGTGCTGACCGTTGAGAAAAGAATATACGCCGCCGTCAAGATAATGCCGATACCGAGGTTCTTGCCCATGCCGCCACGCACCTTCTTGCTGCTCATGGTGACGCCCAGCAGGGTCATGATAAACGCACCCAACGGAGACGCCCAGCGCTTGTGGTACTCCGTCTCAAAGGCCTGGATATTGCCCGCACCGCGCGCCCGCTGCTTCTCCATATAGTCGAGCAGTTCGGGGTTGGTCATCTCCTGCGCCTGCTCTGCCGTGATGAACAATTCGTTAGGCTGAATGGGGATGATGGTGTCGAGGCGGGTGCCGCGCGTCATGGTTTCACGCATACCCTCGAAATCGCGGCGAATATAGTTCTCAAGATGCCAGTTGTAGGCGGAATCGTAGCGAATACGGTCGGCAGTGATTCGGCAAGTAAGGGTCTTGCCCTCGAAATGCTCCAACGAACTGCGGTAACCCATGTTGTTGCGCTTCTGGAACGACTCGATATAGAGAATTGTGCCCGGCTCTACCTCCATCTGGATGTTGCGGGCGTTCTCGGAGGTGAAACGCTCGACATATTTGTCCGTGAAGGCTAACATCTTGCCCGTGGCGGGCGGAATGACATAGCCGCCGAGATAGAACGAAAAGAGGAAAAGGAAGGTGGCCGACACAAAATAAGGCACCATCAAGCGGTGGTAGCTGACGCCCGCTGCCATGATGGCGATAATCTCGCTGTTGCCGGCTAACTTGGAGGTGAAAAATATAACGGAAATGAATATGAACAGCGAACTGAACATATTCGTATAGTACGGAATGAAAGGCAAATAGTAGTCGAGCAGAATCTCCTTGAGCGGAATCTGGTTCTCGAAAAAGTCGTCCATCTTCTCCGTCAGGTCGAAGACAATGGCTATGCTCAAGATCAGCACAATCGAGAAAAAGAATGTGCCGAGAAACTTACGGATAATATACCAATCGAGACGCTTGAGCAATTTGTTTCTAATTAGGAATTAGGAATGAATAGTTGCGTGAGTTGAAAGTTGTACGATACGGGGTTACATACTTACATATATCCCTACAGGCGGACGGTGATGCGGCGAAGGGTGTCCTCCTTCCACGAACGGAAATCTCCGGCGAGAATATGCCGGCGCGCCTCGCCAACCAGCCACAAATAGAAGGCAAGGTTGTGGATGGACAGGATCTCCAGACCCAACATCTCTTCGGCATGTATCAGGTGACGCACATAAGCACGGGTGTACTGTGTGTCTACGTAGGACGTTCCTTCGGGATCGAGCGGGGTGAAGTCGTTCTCCCACTTCTTGTTGCGCATATTCATCACCCCATTGCGGGTAAAAATCATGCCGTTGCGGCCGTTGCGGGTAGGCATGACGCAGTCGAACATATCGACGCCTCGCTCGATGCCTTCCAGTATATTCCACGGCGTGCCGACACCCATCAGGTAGCGGGGCTTGTTCTCAGGCAAAATGGCATTGACGACCTCTATCATCTCGTACATCTTCTCTGCCGGCTCGCCCACTGCCAAACCGCCGATAGCATAGCCGTCACGGTCGAGGTCACGCAAGCGCTTGGCCGCCTCCTGCCGCAAATCGGTATAGACGCAGCCCTGCACGATAGGAAACAAGTGCTGACGATAGCCGTACAAGTCCTCCGTGCCGTCGAAACGGGCGATACAACGATCCAGCCAACGGTGAGTGCGGTTCATGGACTCGGTGGCGTACCGGCGGTCTGCCGTGCCCGGACAGCACTCGTCGAATGCCATCATGATATCCGCACCGATGAGCCGCTCGGTATCCATCACAGACTCAGGCGTAAAGAGCAGTTTGCGCCCATCGATATGGCTCGAGAAACGCACGCCCTCCTCCGTCATCTTGCGAATGTCGGTCAGCGAGAAGACTTGGTAGCCACCCGAATCGGTCAAAATAGGGCGTGTCCAACCTTCGAACTTGTGCAAACCGCCCGCCTGGTAGAGAATATCTGTGCCCGGACGCAGAAAGAGATGGTAGGTGTTGCCCAAAATAATCTGCGCATGAATGTCGTCCTCCAGGTCACGACGATGTACGCCCTTGACCGTACCCACCGTGCCGACTGGCATGAAGATAGGGGTCAGGATGTCACCGTGGTCGGTATGAACAACGCCTGCACGAGCGGCAGAAGCGGAATCGGTATGGAGAAGGTCGAAAAACGCCATAGGCTTAGACTAAATGATTGTTGGTGGGGAAAACGACACTGGGACGGAAGGTCTTTTGTTCTTCGGGAGTCATAAGGGCGTACGCCATGATGATGACCGTGTCGCCCACATGGATGAGGTGCGCTGCCGCACCATTCATACAGATACAACCGCTGCCGCGCTTGCCCGGAATGACATACGTCTCGAGACGAGCCCCGTTGTTGTTGTCAACCACCTGCACCCGCTCGCCTGCGACGATAGAGGCAGCATCCATCAGATCTTCGTCGATAGTGATACTTCCGATGTACTCTAAATTGGCTTCCGTCACCTGCACGCGGTGAATCTTGGATTTCAGTATTTGTAAAAACATAGTTTTTGGCGTACGCCGTAGTTACAATAGTAGAAAAAGCCTGCAAAGTTACACATTATATTCGAATTGTGCAAAAACTGTTCTAATTACGAATCGGGAATGAAAAAAGTGAGAAAAAGGACGAGCAGGGGCGTGCTTTGCGGACGAAATGGAGCATATTGAGGTGTGGAAGACGCCAAAAAAGGAGAGATGTTGCATAGTTCGCTTTTTTGTTGTAACTTTGTGCGCTATTTGCGCAGGTGCGTCTAAAAGCGAAGGGGGCATAAGGGATGGAAATAAAATAGATGGATTTTTAAGAACAAGATGGATGGTTTTTGGAAATCGGTAGATTGATTTGAGAAACAAGATAAAGTGATTATCAACAAGATATGAAGAAATTCAAAGAGTACAAGCAGTTGAATCTGCCGGAGATGAGCCGTGAGGTGCTGGCAGACTGGGAAAAAGAAGACTTATTCCACCAAAGTATCGAAACCCGTGCAGGACATCCTGCCTTCCTGTTTTTCGAGGGGCCTCCTTCGGCAAACGGCATGCCGGGTATTCACCATGTGCTTGCCCGCACGATAAAAGACACCTTCTGCCGCTACAAGACGATGCAGGGATATCAGGTGCAGCGTAAGGCCGGATGGGACACACACGGGCTGCCCGTGGAGTTGGGCGTGGAGAAACTGCTCGGCATTACCAAAGAAGACATCGGAAAGAAAATCAGCGTGGATGAATACAACGCTGCCTGCCGCCGCGAGGTGATGAAATACACCAAAGAATGGACGGCACTGACCCAACAGATGGGGTACTGGGTGGATCTCGAAAATCCGTATATCACCTACGACAACAAATACATTGAGAGCCTGTGGTATCTGCTCAAACAACTCTACCAAAACGGATACCTGTACAAAGGCTACACCATTCAGCCCTATTCGCCCGCTGCGGGGACGGGACTGTCGTCGCACGAACTGAACCAGCCCGGGTGCTACAGGGATGTGAAGGACACGACTTGCACCGCACAATTCCGCGTTCGGCAATTGAATGCTCAACTCTCAACTGCTCTAAGCACTCAACTCTCGACACTCGACTTGTATGCGTTGGCATGGACGACGACGCCATGGACACTGCCAAGCAATACCGCCCTTTGCGTGGGCCCGAAGATTGACTATGTGGTGGTGCGCGGGGAGAACCCTTACACGAAGATTCCCGCCCTCTACCTGCTGGCAGAGGCGTGTGTAGCGACCTATAGCAAAGAGTTGGGCGAAGCCCCCGAGATACTCTGGCGCGGCAAGGGGACAGACCTGGTCGGCATGGAATACGAACAGTTGATTCCGTGGGCAAAACCCGACGGCGATGCGTTCCGCGTGATTGCGGGAGACTATGTGACGACCGAGGAGGGTACGGGTATTGTGCATATTGCGCCGACTTTCGGTGCGGACGATGCGTTCGTTGCCAAGAAAGCGGGTATCGCCGGCATGGTATTCATCACCAAGAAAGGCGAGCAACGACCCATGGTGGATATGACGGGTAAATTCTTCGTATTGGAAGACCTGGACGCCGATTTCGTGGCAAAACATATCGATGTGGAGGCATACACACCGTGGGCAGGGCGATTTGTGAAGAACGCGTACGACCCGACGCTGACGGACAAAGACGAGACGCTGGATGTGGCGATCTGCATGGTGCTAAAAGCAAGCAACAAGGCATTCCGCATCGAGAAGCACATACATACCTACCCGCACTGCTGGCGTACGGACAAGCCGGTGCTGTACTACCCGCTTGACTCGTGGTTTATCCGCTCGACAAAGGCGCGTGAGGAGATGATTCGGCTGAACAAGATCATCAACTGGCAGCCCGAATCGACGGGTACGGGACGCTTTGGCAAATGGCTCGAGAACCTGAACGACTGGAACCTGTCACGCTCCCGCTACTGGGGAACGCCACTGCCGATTTGGCGCACCGAAGACGGGCAGGAGGAGATCTGTATCGGGTCGATTCAGGAACTGTTTGAGGAAATAGATAAGGCAGTGGTAGCGGGATTCATGAAAGAGAACCCGTGGCCGAAACACAAACCGGGCGACTACTCGAAAGAGAACTACGACCCGTCCGTAATCGACCTGCACCGCCCTTATGTGGATAACATCGTTCTCTGTTCGAAGAGCGGCAAGCCGATGAAGCGGGAACTCGACCTGATAGATGTGTGGTTCGACTCAGGTGCCATGCCCTACGCACAGAACCACTATCCGTTTGAGAATCAGGATGCTCCACGCACTGCGGACTTTATCTCGGAGGGTGTGGACCAGACCCGCGGGTGGTTCTTTACGCTGCACGCCATCCATACGATGATAGAGGACAAGGTGGCGTATAAGAATGTGATTTCCAACGGATTGGTACTCGACAAGAACGGCAACAAGATGTCGAAACGACTCGGCAATGCGGTGGATCCGTTCTCGACACTCGACAAATACGGAGCCGATGCCGTGCGGTGGTATATGCTGACCAACTCGAGCCCGTGGGAGAACCTGAAGTTTGACCCGGAGGGAGTGGACGAGATCCGTCGGAAGTTCTTCGGGACACTCTATAACACCTACAGTTTCTTTGCGCTGTACGCCAATGTGGACAGCTGGGAGGCCGGAACGCTGACGGGCGAGCGCACGGAGATAGACAAATGGGTGCTGAGCCGACTCAATTCGCTCATCGAAGAAGTGACGGCTGCATACGAGGCATACGAGCCCACCAAAGCGGGGCGTGCAATTTCGGATTTTGTGCAGGACGACCTGAGCAACTGGTATGTGCGACTGAACCGCAAGCGCTTCTGGGGCGGCGAGATGGACGCTGACAAACAGGCAGCCTACAGCACGCTCTACGAGTGCCTGCGCGTGGTGGCACAACTGATGGCACCGAATGCACCGTTCTTTGGCGACCGACTCTATCGTGACCTGACGGGCAAGACCGTTCACCTGAGCGACTGGCCAAAAGCGGACAAAGCACTGATAGACAAACAACTGGAACGCTCGATGTATCTCGCACAACAAGCGACCTCGATGATACTAAGCCTGCGCAAGCGTGCGGAGAAGAATGTGCGCCAACCGCTGCAAAAAGCCGTGATTCCCGCATCCGATGCAGACACACTCGCCGCACTGCTGCATGTGCAGGACCTGATAAAGGCTGAGGTGAATGTGAAAGAACTCGAGATAGTGCGCGCGGAGGATTCGGATGTGAAGTTGGTCAAGAAGATAAAACCGAACTTCAAGGTGCTGGGCAAAAAGGTTGGCGGCAAGATGAAAGAACTGGCGGCTGCTATCGGGCAGATGAGCCAGGACGACATCGCTGCTTTTGAGGCGGTGGGGACATTCCGACTGCTCGACATCGACCTCGTGGCGGAAGATGTGGATATCATCACGGAAGATATGCCGGGCTGGCTGGTTGCCAACAACGGCGTGCTGACCATTGCACTCGACATAGAACTGAACGATGCACTGATTGAGGAGGGTATCGCGCGCGAACTTATTAATCGTATTCAGAATCTGCGCAAGACCTCCGGGCTGGAGATAACCGACCGTATCGCCATCGAGATAGAACGACGCGGGAAAATCAACGCCGCCGTAGAGCATTGCGGGGAGTATATCGCATCGCAAGTGCTCGCCACCTCGCTGCAACTGGTGGACAAGGTAGGCGAAGCACAGGTGCTCGATATGGACGGGTACAGCGTGAATATACGGATTGAAAAGGCCTAATTGCATTGTTCTTAGGAGTTCCTTCGGGACTGCTAAGGCAAATAATAACTAGAAGGACTGGACAAACTAGAAGAACTAGAAGGACTAGGAGAACTAGGAGGACTGGGGAGGGCTAGACGGACCGGAATAATAAACTAAACTATAAAAATAGAAAACAATGAAAAAGAATTTTGTACGCATGGCAGTGGTGGCTCTGGTAGGGCTCGCCATGGCCGCTTGCTCGACGAAGGATGATCTCGGATTCTCGGAAAGTAACCTATACGGATACTGGCTCGAGGACGGAACACAACACTATGTGAACTTCACCAACGAACGCCAAAGCGATGAATATCAGTTGGGATACGAGTGGGACGAGGCCGAGGATGTGACAGAAGAAGATGTGAAAAATAATCACATGGGCAACGGATGGTTTAAGTGGAACTTCACAACCAAAACCGGCGACCTGCTGGAAATCCAACTGATGGACAACGACGGCGCTGAAATCCCCAAGAGCTATGTCGTAACCAAACTGACGGAAACCGAACTCGCTTACTACGAGAAAGACCAAAAAAGCAATAAATTCTCGTTCAAGAAAATTGCGGGAAAGTAATTTTGGAACTTTGAGTTTCGTTTTTTGAACTTTGAGTTTGAAACTCGGAACTTTGAGTTTCGGGTTTTGAACTTTAAGTTTAGAACTTGAGTTGCGAGGCGCGGGTGAGCATTGAAAGTGAAGAGTATATGAAACGCTTTTGGAAAATATTCGGTATCACGGCAGCAGCGGTCGTAGGTGGCGTGCTGCTGCTTGGGTGCATCGCTGTGGGTATCATTGTGTGGGCCGTATTCACGCCCTCACGGCTGACGCCCGTCGTGCGGCAAGTGGCAGACCAATACATCGTGTGCGAACACGAGATAGGCGAGGTGGAACTGACTTTCTTCTCAACCTTCCCTGAATTTGGCTTGCGGATCGGGGGCGTGTGCCTCGTCAATCCCAAAGAGGGTGCGCAAAACGATACGCTGCTCTATGCACCGGAGGTGGTGGCTACCGTCAATGTAAGGGAATACCTCAACAACAACAGGCTGGTGGTGCGGGAACTGTCGCTGCCCGATGCGGTCGCCAATATATACATCGCGGCGGACGGAACGACAAACTATGATGTGTTTGCGGCGGCAAACGATACGACGGCTACGGACACAACAGACACGACCTCGAGCGAACTGCCGTTTGCAGATATATGCATCGATGCGGCTACGGTGGAGGGACGGCATATATCCTTCGTGGATAGGAAGGACTCCATAGAAGCCTCGCTCGAAAATACGGCACTCGGTCTGACGGCTGAGAGTTGGGACAAGGTGCGGCTGAGGCTGCACGCCGAGAGCGTCAGCGCCACGATGGGAACAACCCGGTATGCTGACAGCCTGGAGGTGGAACTCGACCTGCCGGCAGCCATAGACCTCGAAAGGATGAACTTCCGGCTACATAAGGCAGTGGTTCGGGCGGACCGGTACACAATCGGTCTGGACGGCGAAGTGCAGGTAGGCGACAGCATCGGACTGAACATGGACATCACCGCCAACGAATGGCAAATTAGACCGCTATTCGACCTGCTCCCACAGAACCTGACAGAGACGCTGAAAGATATTGAGGTGGACGGAAAAGCGTCGCTCTCGGCACACGTGGAGGGCGTATATGGCGAATCGTCCATGCCTCGCGTGACAGCACATATCGAACTGGAAGACGGCGAAGGCAAATATGCCGGACTGCCCTATCTGCTGACAGGGGTGGAAATGGAAGCAGATGCCGACATCGATATGAACCAAAAGGCGGCAAGCAGGGTGGAGATACACCGATTGCAGGCACAGACAAAGGACACCAAACTGTCGGCTACGGGGCAGATAAGCGACCCGCTGGGCGATATGCTCATTGACCTGCAGGCGAAAGCCGATGTGTCGCTGGCGGATATGGCGTACTTCTTGCCGGATAGCATGGAGTTGGTAGGGCGCTGCTTCGGGAATATAGGGGTGCGCATACACCTCGACGACCTGACCAACCTGCGACTCGAACGAGGACGGATAACGGGCGACCTCAAACTGACCGACATCGATTACGCCATGAACGGCATGACCGCTGCGCTGCCCGACAACCGCTTGCAATTCCAAATCCCCAATCCCAAACCGACCAAAAAGACGGTTGGGTGGCTGCAAGGGACACTGACACTGCAATCGCTCGATTTCGGCATGGCCGACGGCACAAAAGCTACACTCGGACAAACCAATATGAGCGTGGAGGCAAGCAACATACTCGGACAAAATCCGATTTGGTATGCTACGCTCGGACTGCAATCGAACGACCCGCTGACGGCCTCGATGGACAGCATGGCCGCCACCGTCAAAGCACCCAAACTGACCGCCTACGCCGAATACGACACGAAAGATACGACCGCCGTGCCCGTGCTGAACGCACAGGTGGCGTTCGCCGACCTGCAAGGACACTACACGGATATGGTGGCACACCTGACGAAATCAACCATGGAGGCCAGTCTGCGACCCAGCCGAAAAGACAAGACGACACCCCGGCTGAAAGCGTCGATACAGACCGCCTCGCTCGAAGCCGCCATGGGAAACGACCTGAAAGCCAAAACAGGCGCACTGAACATTGCCGCTGCGGCTCGATACAACAAACAAGGCGAGAATGTGCTGCTGCAATGGAATCCGAAACTGGATGTGAGCCTGACCGACGGCGAGGTGGAAACGGCACAGCTGACGCAAAAAGTGTATGTGCCGCAAATCACTTTCTCGTACTCGAACAAAGACTTTCGCATCGAAAAATCGCAAATGCGGGTCGGCAAGTCCGACTTTGCGCTGTCGGGCGAGGTGAAGAACATAGGGGCTTGGCTGCGAAAAGAAGGCACGATGGTGGGTGAACTCGACTTTGTGTCCGACCACACGGATGTGAACGAACTGATGGCTCTCTGCTCCGCCGATGCGGGCAGCGAAGAACAGGCTGCAGACGGTGCGAAAACGGACGAAACGACCGCTGCGGCTGCCACGACAACGGGTGCGGATGACGCCAATCCGTTCCTCGTGCCGACAGGGGTGGATGTGGCACTGAATACGCACATAAAAGAAGCGGTGGTATTCAACGAGACCGCCCACAACCTGAAAGGAAAACTGTACATCAAAGACGGCGTGCTGGTGCTCGACGAGATGGGTTTTGTATGCAACGCCGCCAAACTGCAACTGACCGCCATGTATCGTACGCCGCGGCGCAACCATATCTATGTGGGATTTGACTACCACATGATAGACATCAACATAGAGGAACTGATACGCATGATTCCGCAACTGGACTCGATCGTGCCGATGCTTCGGTCCTTCAAAGGCGCTGCGGAATTCCATCTGGCGGCAGAAACCTATACGAATGCAAAGTACGAATTCAAGCCTTCGACCCTTCGTGGCGCTTGCAGCATATACGGAAAAGACCTCGTGGTGATGGATGGCGAGACCTTCAGCAAAATATCGAAACTGCTGCTGTTCAACAAGAAAACCGAAAACAAAG
Organism: bacterium; assembly: GCA_963591775.1. Classification (GTDB taxonomy): domain Bacteria; phylum Bacteroidota; class Bacteroidia; order Bacteroidales; family Paludibacteraceae; genus Colicola. The sequence continues at coordinate 190,492 of CAVATM010000001.1, read as the reverse complement.
TGGATAGCATATCGGCCGAGATAACGGTCTATAAAAAGGAAATAGACGTGTATCCGTTCTGCGTGTCGATGGACAACTACATGGTGGCGCTCGGCGGACAACATACGCTGGACATGACCTACAACTACGACATCAATGTGCTGTCGCCTATCTATCTCGGCGTGCATGTGTCGGGCAACAACGACGACCTGAAAATAAAATTGGCAAAGTGCAAATACGCCAAAGACTTTAAGCCGCACTTCCACGGAAAAGTGGACGAAGAAAGCGCCAACATGCGAAAGATGATCCGCAACTCGATGCGCAAAAACGTGAAGATAAAATCGGATGCACAAACCCATGCGGAATCGGACGACACAAACCAAACGGCAAATACGGAAAATAATGAAAAATAATTCTCTCTTAATGGGCATCATGCTCTGTACACTTATGGCTTGCAACAACCAAAATCCGTTGCTCACCGAGCAGAAAACACCCTACGGCGTGCCTGCATTCGACAAGGTGCGCACCGAACACTATCTGCCCGCTTTTGAGCAGGCTATCGCCGAAAACAAGGCGGAGATACACGCCATCGTATCGAACGAGGCAGAACCGACCTTTGACAACACCATCGTGGCACTCGACCGCAGCGGGTTGCTGCTGGAGCGTGTGCATGGCGTGTTCTTCAACATACTCGACGCAGACGCCACGGACGAGATGAACCGCATTGCCGAAAAGGTGTCGCCCATGCTGTCGGAACTGAAAGACGGCATACTGCTCAACGATACACTCTTCGAGCGGGTGAAGGCCGTATATGACCGCCGGGAGCAGTTGGGACTGAACGCTGAACAGATGCAGTTGCTCAAGAAAACCTACGAGCATTTTGCACTGAACGGCGCTGCCCTGCCCGCCGACAAGAAAGAGCGACTCAAAGAGATAAACACCGAACTGGGCTTGCTATCGCTGCAGTTCGGCAACAATGTGGTGGCCGAGACCAATGCATACCAACTGTTTGTAACCGACGAGAACGAACTGAAAGGACTGCCTGAAAGTGCAAAAGCGGCTGCCAAAGAGGAAGCACAGGCTGCCGGACGACCCGATGCGTGGCTCTTCACCCCGAAACGCACGAGTTTTACACCCGTGCTGCAATACTGCGAGAACCGTGAACTGCGTCGCGAACTGCTGACTGCCTACACCACGCGCGGCAACCACGACAACGAGAACGACAACAAAGCGGTGATCGTAAAGACCATGCGCCTGCGTGTGGAGAAAGCACACCTGCTGGGATACGACTGCCCCGCCGACTACATACTGGCCGACTGCATGGCCAAAGACCACAAGACGGTGGACGAATTCCTGCAGACCGTGTGGGGTCCGAGTCTGCAGGCCGCAAAACGAGAGGCTGCGGCACTGCAAGAACTGATGGAACAAGACCTGCCCGGCGAGAAACTGCAGCCGTGGGACTGGTGGTACTACGCGGAACGACTGCGCAAACAGAAATACGACCTCAACGAGGAAGAATTGAAGCCGTATTTCGAACTGAGCAATGTGCGCAAGGGCGTGTTTGAGTTGGCACACAACCTATACGGGCTGAACTTTGAGCCGCTGAAAGATATGCCGGTATATAACCCCGAAGTGGAGGTATTCAAAGTGACCGACACGGAAGGCGCACCGGTGGGTATCCTATACACCGACTACTTCCCCCGTGCAGGCAAGCGTCCGGGAGCGTGGATGAACGACATAAGCAGCCAATATGTGGATGCAGAGGGCGTGGACCACAGACCCGTGATTATCAATGTGGGCAACTTCAACAAACCTACCAAAGGCAATCCGTCGCTGCTGTCGATGGACGACGTGGAGACGCTGTTCCATGAGTTTGGACACGCGCTGCACGGGCTGCTGTCGAAGGCTACCTACCGCACTCTTTCGGGAACGAACACACCGCGCGACTTCGTGGAAATGCCGTCGCAATTCATGGAGAACTACTGCTACCGCCCGGAGATAATGAAGACCTACGCCTTCCATTATCAGACCGGAGAACTGATTCCCGATTCGCTCGTGGCAAAGATAAACAATGCACGGACCTTCAACAAGGGATTTGTGGAAACGGAACTGCTGTCCGCAACGATTCTCGACATGGACTATCATGAGCGCACCGACACGGCGGACTTCGACGTGAACGCTTTCGAGGCGGAATCGATGGCACGCATGGAGATGATACCCGAGATAATTACCCGCTATCGCTCGACCTTCTACAACCATATCTTCACGACCGGATACGAGGCAAGCTACTACAGCTACACATGGTCGGCAGTGCTCGATGCGGATGCGTTCGCCGCATTTGAGGAGACCGGCGACATACTCAACCCCGAAGTGGCAGCACGCTTCCGCCATCTGCTGGAACAAGGCGGGACACGCGACGCGGAAGAACTGTACGAAGAGTTCCGCGGTAAGAAGGCTGACTCGAAGTACCTATTGCGTAGGTTCGGGTTTGAGGAGTAAGCAGGATGTTCTTCTGATTTGGAATTGTTTGGAATGTGGAATTAGGAATTGTTTCTGATTTGGAATTGTTGCTGATTGGGAATAGTTTGGAATTGTTTCTGATTTGGAATTGTTGCTGATTCGAAAAGGGACAGATGCTGAAAGGACTCGCCAAAATAACACGCATGCCGCTGAAAGTGGGACTACCACTCTCGGCGGTACTGCTATTGGCATGGATTCCTGACCTACTGGGCTATAACACAGGGGGAGGCAATGTATTAGGCGATGCAGGAAGTATTGCAGTGGGCAATGTATTAGGCGATGCAGGAAGTATTGCAGTGGGCAATGTATTAGGCAATGCAGGAAGTGTTGCAGTGGGCAATGTATTAGGCAATGCGGCGGAGACAATAGGCGGTATGGGAAGTGTTGTGGGGAACGCCGGAAGCGGGATGGATTGGCGGGAAGTGGTGGCAACCATGGTGCTCAGTCTAATCAATGCGATGGGGCTGTGGCTATGTGGCGTGCGCACCGGGCTGATACGAAGCAAAGACGGGCTGCCCGTGTGGCTCTACATGCTCGCCATAACCGCTATGCCGACTGCTCATGACTGCTGGCGGGGACAAGTGGCGGTGGCGATACTGATGGTCGTGCTGTGGATGCAATACGCCACCTACAAATCGGACCACGCCGCCGAGAGTGCCTTCCTCGGTACGCTGCTGCTATGCGTGGGGTCGATGGCTGTGCCCGACCTGCTATGGATGGTGCCGCTATCGTGGTTGTCGTACCTATGGTTGCAGTCCTTCAGCCTACGGGTGGTCTCCGCCACCCTGATGGGCGTGCTGACCTACGGCGTATATACGGCCATAGCGGTGGTTCTGTTCGGCGCCACAAACCCCTACGAGGGGCTATTCGAGCGACAATGGATATTCAATAGGCTGTCGGTATGGAATGCTGCGACGGCCTGCGTGTGGATAGGACTCGGATTGGTATGGCTCGTGATGGGCGTACTCAACATGTGGTACGAGGCCGACAAGCGACGCATGGGGATCGTACTGGTTGGTTCGGGACTGCTATGGGCGAGCGTGTGTCTGCTGTTCGCCACACCCAATACGCACCTGCTGCCCGTATTCGTCATGCTATACAGCGGGCAAGCACTGCTATACCTGAGACAACACGAAAGCATAGGACGAGGAATCGGATATATCGTGTACATCGCGGCGGCAATAGGTTTAATTATGAATTATGAATTGGGAATGGTTTCTAATTAGGAATTGAGAATGGTTTCTAATTAGAAATTAGGAATAGAGAATGGTTTCTAATTATGAATTGGGAATGGTTTCTAATTAGAAATTAGGAATTGGAAATGATGAATTAATTGCTGTTGTCGGGGGAAAGGGGCGTTTGGTAATTTTCACGGTTTTCGTAATTTTTGTAATAGGGGCGGAATAAAGGGGTGGTATAATGAAAGAGACGGCATAAAATGCCGTCTCTGCTTTTTATGCTCATTAACAATCGGGGGCTATGCTCTATACTATCAATTCTGTTTTCTCTGCTCTCAATTCTCTGCTCTCAACTCTCTGTTCTCAATGCTATTGTTTTTACGCTCTGTTCTCTTTACGCTCTACGCTCTTATGACGGAGACGCTCAACGAAAAAGACCCACAACAAGAACAAAACACCATAGAACAGGTACTTGAACAACCAGGTGTGAAGAAAATAGAACCACGAGGGGTGAAACTCCGTGAGCAGGGCAATAGACACAATCCGCAAGATATTGAACCCATAGGCACAAACCCAACCCAACGGCACATACCACAACTTATGCCACCAACCTCCACGCGTCGTCAGCATGATGCATAACCATATAAAACACTGCTTGATGGGCGTGCAGGAATAGACAATCCGGGTGGTGAAAGAGGTCGGGAAATAAAAGGTGTCGTCCGCGACACGCACACAGGTATCACGCACCAAATGGATAAGCCAATACGACTCGTCGGTGATACGCTTTGCCAGCCACGCAAACGGAGGCGTGACATCCCAACCCAACAAGGTGACAGCCGCTCCCGGCACATCAAGCCCATGGACCGATAACTTCCACAACAAATTGGCCGTCAGAACGGTTACGATGAATACGATGAGGTCGGAATAGGAACGCACGGCTTCGAATTAGGAATGATATGTTTGAAGTGGGGCGGGGAGGTTGGAACGATGGAACGATGGAACGATGGTTTGTATAATTTCTATATATATAAAGGAAAAATTTTCTATATACTATATACTATAACTATGAAAATGTATCGTTCCATCGTTCCATCGTTCCACATAAGGGGGAAGATAATCGGGAACTTCTGCCGATTGGGAATGATGAACCGGGAACTTCTGCCGGTTAAATACGGGTCTTGGCGTAGGGAGCGGCATCGATGGGGCAGAAATCGCCATCCAGATACTTGAAATAACCCGCCTGACACACCATCGCCGCATTGTCCGTCGTGAACGAGAAAGGCGGTATAAAGACCTCCCAACCGTATCGCTTGCCATAGTCCAAGAAGGCTTGGCGCAATCCGCTATTGGCACTCACGCCTCCCGCTACTGCCACACGGGGGATGCCTAAGTCCTGAGCGGCTTTCTTCAGCTTCTTCATCAGGATGTCTATCACCGTCTGCTGCAACGAAGCGCACAAGTCCTCACGCAGGTTCGGCACTCGTTCGGCCAACGCATCGACCGTTTCTACCCCCTCCGCACGCAACATATCACGCAGCGTATAAAGGAACGAGGTCTTTAGACCCGAAAAAGAATAGTCGTAATTCGGAATAGAAGGACGGGCAAAAGCGTACGCCTTCTGGTTGCCCTGCTTCGCCAACTTGTCGATCCACGGGCCGCCCGGGTAGGGCAAGCCGATGACCTTGGCGCACTTGTCGAACGCCTCGCCCGCTGCATCGTCGATAGTCTGGCCGATGATTTCCATCTGATTGTACTTGCGCACCAACACAATCTGGCTGTTGCCGCCGCTGACAAGCAGACACAAGAACGGGAACTCGGGGTGGCGTATCTCGACATGGGCAAGGCTCGGGGTCGCCGCCTTCAACTCCGCTGAAGGCTCGACAAAATGTGCCAACACATGGCCCTGCAAGTGGTTCACCTCGATGAGCGGAATCTGCTCGGACAACGCCAACCCTTTGGCAAACGATGTCCCCACCAACAGACTGCCCAACAGGCCGGGACCGCGCGTGAAAGCAATGGCCGACAAATCGGACGCCTCGACGCCCGCACGACGCAATGCCGTATCTACCACCGGCACGATATTCAACAGGTGAGCACGGCTCGCCAACTCCGGCACCACGCCACCATACTCCTCGTGAACCTTCTGCGAGGCGATGACATTACTAAGCAAAATACCATTACGAATGACGGCGGATGAGGTATCGTCACAACTTGACTCAATGGCCAAAATAACTGTATCGCGTTCCATATACTTCTGATTTGGAATTAGGAATTGGAAATTAGGAATGAATAGTTTTGCGGGGCTATTCGTTCTAACCTGCAAAATTATAAAATAAATCCGATATACCGAAATAATTTGCCTATTTCGAAAAAAAGCAGTAACTTTGAAGGCTCAATTCTAATCAGGAAGTTATTCTGATTGGGAATGATGAATCAGGGATCGGGGGGGCTTCCTATGAGGAACGGGGGGGAGGGATGAAGAATAGGGAGGGGAATGAAGAATGGGGGGTATGTTTTGTGGGAACGGGGGGAGAGATGGATTATTTGTGGAAGGGGGGGGACTTGCCGATGGTGACTGATGATTTGTGGATGGGGGGCTTGCTGATTGTTACTGATTATTTGTGGATGGATTATTATATTGATTATCTGTTAGATAGATGTACTTGTATTTCTTTTTATTACATATTGCGGCTTTCTTTGGACACAGAAAAGCAAAACTGCTGGTGAAAGGACAAAGAGAAGCACTGCGCAAAATAGAAACCTGCAAAAAAGAACACGGACTCGACCAACCCGTGTGGATCCATGCCGCTTCGGTAGGCGAATTTGAGCAGGCTCGACCCATCATAGAACGACTGCGCCGAGAACATCCGGAACAGAAAATACTGCTCACCTTCTTCTCACCATCGGGCTACGAACTGCGCAAAAACTACGACCAAGTGGATCTGGTGACCTATCTGCCGTTCGCCACCGTGCGCAACGCACGCGCGTTTGTGTCGCTGGTGCAGCCCCGCATGGCCATATTCGTGAAGTACGAGTTCTGGCCCGCCTATCTGATGGAACTGCATCGGCAAAAAACAGCAACCTACAGCGTGTCCGCCATATTCCGACCCAAACAGTTGTTCTTCCTGCCGTGGGGAAAACCGTACCTCAGACTGCTGTCGTATTTCGCCCATATCTATGTGCAGGATGAGGCCTCGATGGCACTGCTGCAGGCACACGGAATCGACCATGTCTCCATCGCCGGAGACACGCGTTTTGACCGAGTGAACGAGATAGCCGGACACGCCAAACAGATACCCGTCGTGGAACAATTTGTGGCGGGAACGGAGAAAGTAATCATTGCAGGCAGCACATGGCCGCAAGACGAGGAACTGCTGGCACGATACATGGACACGCACGAAGACACCAAATTGGTGCTGGTGCCCCACGAGATACACGAAGCACACCTGCACACGATATTCCAACTGTTCCACGGACGCTATGTGCGCTACACGGAGGCAACAAGACAGAATATTCAACACACACGGGTGTTGCTGCTCGACACCATCGGTATGCTGTCCTCCATCTATCAATACGGGCAGGTGGCCTACATAGGCGGCGGATTCGGCGTGGGAATACACAACACGATAGAGGCGGCGGTTTACGGCGTGCCGGTGCTGTTCGGCCCCAACTACCAACACTTCAGAGAAGCCAAGGGACTGATAGCCGCCGGCGCAGGGGTGTCGGTACGAACCTACGAGGAGTTTGAACAAGCCATGGACAACGCACTCGCACAACACGAGGCCCTCGGGAAAGCCGCACGGGAATATGTGGAAAGCGAACTGGGTGCCACGGAACGAATCTACAAGACACTGTTTGAGTAGGAACTCCCCCGACCCGACCCCATCGGAGAGAGGAACTGACAGCGACCCCATCAGAGAGGGGAACTGACAGCGACAGATATTTTTGGGGACAAAAATTATCAGATATAGACCAAATAGACACTATTAATTCCTAATTCATAAATTACCAATTAGATGACAAAGCCCGGAATACCAAAGGGAACGCGGGACTTCTCGCCCATAGAGATGGCTCGACGAAACTATATCTTCAACACCATAAAAGGCGTATTCGCCCGCTATGGCTTTCAACAGATTGAAACACCGGCCATGGAAAACCTATCGACACTGATGGGCAAATACGGCGAGGAAGGCGACAAACTGCTGTTCAAAATACTCAACTCCGGCGACTGGGTCAGCCCACTGCGGGAGAAACTGCAAGACGACCTGAGCATCGGCAAAGCCACTACCACCGTGAGCGAAAAAGGCTTGCGATATGACCTGACTGTGCCCTTCGCACGATTCGTGGTACAACACCGTGACGAGATACAGTTTCCCTTCAAACGCTACCAGATACAGCCCGTATGGCGTGCCGACCGCCCACAGAAAGGACGCTACCGTGAGTTCTATCAGTGCGATGTGGATGTGGTGGGTACCGACTCCCTGGTGAGCGAACTGGAACTGATGGAGATTGTGGAAGAGGTGTACAAGCAACTGGGAATCAATGTGTGCCTGCACATCAACAACCGAAAAATACTCGCCGGTATCGCCGAGACGATAGGACAACCCGACAAGATAACCGACATAACGGTGGCTATCGACAAACTGGACAAGATAGGTATCGAAAATGTCAATAAAGAACTGATAGAGAAAGGATTACCCGAATCGGCCGTGGAGGCACTGCAACCGATTCTGAACCTGACGGGCGACAATCGGGCAAAGTTGGAACAACTGAAAACCGTACTCGCCACATCGGAAACCGGGCAGAAGGGTATCGAGGAGATGACGACCATATTCGACCTGGTGGACGCTGCGGGTGTGGAACTGAACATAGAACTCGACCTGTGCCTCGCACGAGGACTGAACTACTACACGGGGGCGATATTTGAAGTGAAAGCACTGGATGTGCAGATGGGTAGTATCACAGGCGGCGGACGATACGACAACCTAACGGGTATCTTCGGCATGCCCGGGGTTTCGGGAGTGGGAATCTCATTCGGTGCGGATCGTATCTACGACGTGCTGACGGAACTGAACCTGTACCCCGCTGACTTGCAGACGACAACCGAACTGCTGTTCGTGTCGTTCGGCGAGGCGGAACTGCGCTATGCGCTGACATGGGCAAAGGCACTGCGGGCAAAGGGCGTGCGCGTGGAGGTGTATCCCGAACCGACCAAAATGAAGAAACAAATGGGCTACGCCGACGCCAAAAAGATACCATTCGTGGCTATCGTGGGCGGCGACGAGATGGCTGCCGGCAAGGTGATGCTCAAAAACATGACTACCGGAGAACAAAAACGGATGGGACAAGAAGAATGCCTCGCACTATTCAAGATATAACACAAAGATATTCAGGGGTATATACAAGAGTGTTCGAGGTTTAATACGAGGGTGCTCGAGGTATTTTTAATACGAGGGTATTCGAGGTGTAATAAAATAAAAATAGAACACAAATCCATAAGCAAAGATGAAGAAACAGGTACTGTTTATTGTGGCCGTACTATGGGGCGCATGCGCCATGGCTACAGTGCGCACACCTAAGGAGGCGGCTGAGATTGCAGGACGATTCGCTGCCACCAAAGGACAAAACATCGCAAACCGCATGACAGGGGTGCAACGGGTCGGGGCCACTGTGCTTCCCATGACACTCGCTTACACCCAAAATACGGCGGACGGCGAGGTACCTGCTCTGTATGTCTTCAATGCTGCCCAAGGGCGCGGATTTGTGGTGGTTTCTGCCACCGAAAAGGCACGCACGATACTGGGCTACAGCGACCACGACACAGTGGACGGGGAGAAAATGCCCGCCAACTTGCGGTTCTGGCTGCAAATGTATGCCGACGAGATAGCACGCGCCGAAAACTATACCGACGACTATTCGCAAATCGCTGAAACAGAGGCAAATGCCTATCCGGAAATAGCACCCCTGCTCGGGGATATCCAATGGGGACAAGATGCTCCCTACAACGACTCTTGCCCCAAACCCCAAGGGTACGATTGCCCGACCGGCTGTGCGGCGACTGCCATTGCACAGATAATGCGCCACCACAAGTACCCCGCAAAGGGAACCGGCTCGCACTCCTATTCCTATCGTCTGATAGTCGATACGAATGATACGCTGACAATGACACCGAGCGCAGACTTCGGAAATGCGACCTACGACTGGGACAATATGCTGCCTTCGTATCAAGGCGTCACCTATACCGACGCACAGTCGGCTGCCGTGGCACGACTGATGTATCATATCGGGGTTTCGTGCAATATGTTGTACGGCTCGGAGAGTTCGGCTTCCGGCATAGTGGCAGCCAAGAGCATGCAGACCTATTTCGGCTACGACGCAGGCATGGAGGCGCTGTACAAAAACAGTATGTCGGAGACGGAACTGCTCGGCCGTATCAGTACGGAACTGCAAGCAAACAGGCCGATGCTCACCATGGGCTATACGATTAAGGGCGAGGGACACGCCTTTGTGATAGACGGCATGAAAAGCAACGGGTTCGTGCATATCAACTGGGGATGGGATGGTGCATGGGATGACTATTTCGCCGTTTCGGCATTCGATCCCATGGGACAAGGTACGGGAGGTGCGGCAAGCGGCTATGCCTTTACGGAAAATGTGACCGTGATAGCAGGCATCCGGCCGGACAAGGGAGGAACAGGAATACCACAGGTGTCTGCCGACTCGGTATTCGTGTCCTCGAAGCCTCGTATCAAAAAAGGAAAAGAATACACGACCTTTGGCATATCCTATCTGACCAACACGGGGCTGTCGGAGATTACCGATATGACACTGGTGATGGCGGTCTATAAGGACGGGGCAATACAACAAACGCTGCCACAATACACGATCTCGCTTGGGGTAGGGTATTATTACAATGGTGTGGTTAGCGTCAATGAGAGTTTTGGGGCTGTACCTGTGGGTACCTACGAGGTGGCTGCGGGTATTGTTTACGGCTCGTCGAATACCTACGCTCCCGTCCGCTGCGACAATGTACACGGCGAGAAACGATTTAGCCTGACCGTGACGGCTGATTCGGTGTTCGTAGGGGAAAGCCCTGACGCCACAACCGCCATACCGGCTGCCGCAAAGAACATAAGTCGCATATCGGCCGTGGGACACACCATCACCATGGAGGCGGATGAGGCCTCCGATATGAGCATTACGGACGCCATGGGACGACTGCTCGCGGCAGAAGAACAGACGACCTGTCTCCGGCTGCAAGCCATTCCGAACGGGGTCTATATAGTGCGGTGCGGCAATACGATACAGAAAGTTTTACTCAAAGACTGATTATGAAGACTGCAGAACAATTCGATGAAATAGTGGCGAAATGCCGACAAATCTATGTCCTCAAAATGAAGGACTACGGGCCCAGCTGGCGTATCATGCGCCCACAGACCGTCAACGACCAACTCTTTATCAAAGCCAAACGCGTGCGAGAGATAGAGACTACGGGCGTGAACATGGTGGGCGAGTCGATAGAGGGCGAGATGATGGCCATCGTCAATTACGCCGTCATCGGACTGATTCAACTGCGGGAAGGCTACGCCGACTCGGTGGACATGAGCGCTGACCGCGCCACCGAACTATACGACCGCTATGTGCGTGAGGCCAAAGAACTGATGCTGCGCAAGAACCACGACTACGGCGAGGCTTGGCGAGATATGTACCCAAGCAGCCTGACCGACATCATACTGACCAAGATAAATCGCAACAAGTCGATCGCCGCCAACGATAACCACACGCTGGTGTCGGAGGGAGCAGACGGCAACTATTTCGATATGTTGAACTATGCGGTGTTTTATCTCATCAAACTGACCACGCAAAATGAAACAAAGTAAAGCAGGACACATTGCAGGGTCGGTGGCACGCACGCTGCTGGCACTGACCTTCATCTTCTCCGGATTTGTCAAGGCCATTGACCCGCTGGGAACGGCCTACAAGATAGAGGACTACCTGAAAGCCTTCGGCGGGTTCTTTAACGAACTGATGCCGCTCGCGGAAGCAGCTGCCGTCTGCCTGATAGGGCTGGAACTGGTGTTGGGGCTCTGCATGCTGCTCAATGTACGCACCCAATGGACCTGCTGGCTAGCACTGGTGTTCTATGTGGTCATGCTGCCGCTTACGCTATACATCGCACTCGAAAATCCGGTCAGCGACTGCGGTTGCTTCGGCGATGCTTTGGTCATCAGCAACTGGGCAACCTTCTGGAAAAATGTGGTGCTGATGGCTCTGGTGGTGGTGCTGCTATGCACGCGAAAGTATATCCCCGGCACTTTTGTGTGGTGGGGCGAACTGGTGGTGCTGGCGCTGGCGATTGCTACGGCGGCGGGCATCATGGGCTACAGCCGCACACACCTGCCGATGATCGATTTCCGTCCCTACAAGGTGGGCAACAACATCGTGGAACTGATGGAGGTGCCGGAGGGAGCAGAACCCGACCTGTATGAGACGACTTTTGTCTATGAGCGGGACGGCGTGGAGCAGGAATTCTCGCTGGAGAACTATCCGAAAGGCGACAGCACTTGGCATTTTGTGGATCAAAAATCGGTGCTCGTAAAGAAAGGATACGAGCCGAAAATACATGATTTTGAGTTGATTACGCTCAACTACGACGACATCACCTACGATGTGCTGGAGTCGGAAGAACCCGCTACGCTGGTGGTGCTATACGACCTGACGAAAACCGACCGCAAACAGCTCGACAAGGTGACGGCACTCTATCGTCAATGCCTGTCGCTGAACCGTCCGTTCTACATCCTGACCGGGGCGAGCGAGGACGGAATCGAGGCGTTCTGCGAAGAGGTGGAGGCGGAAAATACGTCGAACGAATTGACCCCGTTCAACCATCCCGATGAGGTATTCTGTATGTGCGACGGCGTCACGCTAAAGACCATCGTGCGTGCCAACCCGGGTGTTGTGGTGGTGCAAAACGGTGTGATAACCGACAAGTACAATCTGCGTAATCGGGAGATAGCCGATTGAAAAATGGATACAACGAAATAGGTAGAATATCAATAAATTACATCAAAACAATCATACAATATGAGAACAAAAATGGTCGCAGGTAACTGGAAAATGAACAAGAACCTGCAAGAAGGTGTAGCGCTGGCTACCGAACTGAAAAATGCGGTAAAAGACCCGAAGTGTGCTGTGGTTATCGGCACGCCGTATATCCACTTGGCAACCGTGGCCGAACTGCTCAAAGACAGCCCTATCAAGGTGGCTGCAGAGAACTGCGCTGACCACGAGAAGGGAGCCTACACGGGCGAGGTGAGCGCCGAAATGGTGAAATCGACGGGCGCAACTTACTGCATCCTCGGCCACTCGGAGCGCCGTGCATACTACCACGAGGACTATGCCATCCTGCGCGAGAAGGTGCAACTGGCTCTGGCTCAAGGACTTGAGATTATCTTCTGCATCGGCGAGGTGAAAGAAGAGCGCGAGGCAGGCAAGCAAAACGAGGTCGTTAAGGCACAACTCGAGGGCTCGGTTTTCAACCTGTCGGCTGAGGAGTGGAGCCATATCACGCTGGCTTACGAACCGGTTTGGGCTATCGGTACGGGCTTGACCGCAACGCCGGCTCAGGCACAGGAAATTCACGCCTACATCCGTTCGCTGGTGGCTGAGAAATACGGCCAACAGGTGGCAGACGACACGACCATCCTCTACGGCGGCAGCTGCAACGACAAGAATGCTGCCGAGTTGTTCGCCAACCCCGATGTAGATGGCGGTCTGATTGGCGGCGCTGCACTGGTGGCAGAGAAATTCTTGGCTATTATCAACGCACGATAAATCAGTAGTTTAGCGTTGAGAGAACTCTCAACGCTAAACTCTCAACACGACACTTACGAATTGCGATAAACACGCAACAGACACACAACACTTACCTCTCAACTCGCAACAAAATATGGCCTATATTATTCCCGTACGCGGATTTACCCCCGTCATAGGCAAGGACTGTTACCTTGCGCCAAACGCCACCATTGTGGGCGACACCACGCTGGGCGACGGCTGCTCTATCTGGTTCAACGCCGTGCTGCGCGGCGATGTCAACACCATCCGCCTCGGCAATCATGTCAATATCCAGGACGGCTCGGTGCTGCATACGCTCTATCAGAAATCGACCATCGAGATTGGCGACTATGTGTCGGTGGGGCATAATGTGACCATCCACGGCGCTCATATTCACGACTTTGCGCTCATCGGCATGGGCTCGACGCTGCTCGACAATGTCGAGGTAGGCGAGGGTGCTATCGTGGCGGCAGGCGCACTGGTGCTGAAGAATACGAAAATCGGCGCCTATGAGGTGTGGGGCGGCGTGCCGGCGAAGTTTATCAAGAAGGCAGACACCGCACAGTCGAACGAACTGAATCGCAAAATTGCCTACAACTACGCCATGTATGCTTCGTGGTACGAGGAGGGAGCGGACACTGCCGCCCCGAAAACGGAGGCTTGCGAGGCGAAACCTGTCGCATCTGTCCAAAGTGCTATAGAGAAAAATACAAATTCCATGTACAAACGCATCTTACTCAAACTGTCCGGAGAGAGCCTCATGGGACAGAAGGGCTACGGCATCGATGAACAACGCCTTGCCGCTTATGCCCGCCAAATCAAAGAGATAGCCGCCCGGGGCGTGCAGGTAGCCATCGTCATCGGCGGCGGCAACATATTCCGTGGGCTGAGTGGCAGCCGGAAAGGTTTCGACCGTGTCAAGGGCGACCAAATGGGTATGCTTGCCACCACGATCAACTCGCTCGCGTTGCAGTCTGCCCTCGAGGCAATTGGGCAACCGACGCGTGTGCTTACCTCGGTGCGCATGGAGCCGATTGGCGATTTCTACAACAAGGCCAAAGCGCTGCGACTGCTCGAGAAGGGCAATGTCGTGATTGTCGCCGGCGGCACGGGCAACCCCTATTTCACCACCGACACGGGCTCTTCGCTGCGTGCCATCGAGTTGGAGGCGGACATCATGTTCAAGGGCACGCGCGTGGATGGTATCTACACCGCCGACCCGGAAAAAGACCCGACAGCCACCAAGTACTCCGAAATCTCGTATAGCGAGATATTGAGCAAGGGGCTGAAAATCATGGACTTGACCGCTATCACGATGTGCATGGAGAACGGTATGCCTATCTATGTATTTGATATGGATACAGAGGGCAACCTGCTTCGTGTCGTGCAGGGCGAGTCTATCGGAACGCTGGTAAAACCCTAAACATCAGACAATTACACAATGTGCGATGGGGCATTGCGGTGCCCTCCGAAAATGTCCGTCCCGCATTGTCAAAATACGAAAACAATATGATTGAACCTACAAAAATTCAGGCAGATGCAGAAGAACAGATGCAGGCTGCAATCCTTTTCTTAGACGACGCTCTGGCGCATATCCGTGCCGGCAAGGCAAGTGTCCGTATCCTCGACCCGATTCGTGTCGATTACTATGGTGCCATGTCGCCGCTCGAGAATGTCGCTACCATCACCACCCCCGACGCGCGTACCATCCAGATACAGCCGTGGGAGAAGAAGATGCTCAGCGAGGTAGAGCGTGCGATTATCAATTCCAACATCGGTCTTGCGCCCAACAACAACGGCGAGTGCATTCGTCTTATCCTCCCACCGCTCACGGAGGAACGCCGCCAGCAGTTGGCCAAACAGTGCAAGGCTGAGGCGGAGAATGCCAAGGTGTCGGTGCGTAATGCTCGCCGCGATGCGTTCGAGTTGCTCAAGAAGCAGGTCAAAGAGGGTCTGCCCGAGGACGCCGAGAAAGACGCTGAGGACAAGGTGCAGAAGTTGCACGACAAGTATGTCCGCCAGATAGACGAACTCTACGCCAAGAAGGAAAAAGACATCATGACCGTCTGATCGGTCTTTCTGCTATGCGCTATTGTCGGACTCTCATAGCCCTTATTGCGCTGTGTATGAGTACCATAGCGCGAGCCGTTTCGCTGGATAGTTTGATGAATCTGCCCGCTTTGGCGGTGCCGGTCGTCAACTATTCGCCCGAGACGGACTGGTCTTTTGGTGCGGCGGTGCAGGGATATTTCCAAATCCCGAACCAGTCCCGAACCTCCATCGTCCAACTCGACGGGGCGTACTCGCTGCAGAAGCAGTGGTATGTCAATACGCAGGGGATTCTCTATTTTGCGGGGCGTGTACCGTGCCAGTTGTCCTATCGAGGTGGCTATCGGGACTACCCCGACACCTATTACGAGTTGGGCAATGGCGGCGATAGCAAACGCCCGCAACGCAAGACGGGGCAGGTCTATCAGTCGGTGCGGGGCTATGCCCATCTCGAGCCAATGTGGCGGGTGGCGGGTAGCCACTGGTCATTGGGTTTGGTGGGCGACTTTGTTGCCGAACGAGTGCAGAACATAGCCGTGCCGTACCCCTCGATGCTGATGTGGGGCATGGGGGGAGTCGTGCAGTACGATTCGCGTGACATCTTGTTCTACCCCCATTGCGGTTTCTTTCTGAAAGCGTCCGCTACCCATTACGAGCCTGTGCTGGGCAGTACGGTGCGTTTGACGGATTTGAGCTTCGATTTTCGGAGTTATATCCCTCTCTATCGAGAACTCATCTTTGCCTTGCAGTTGCGTTGGCAGTGCGCTTTGGCGGCGAAGGGGGCTGACCTTCCGTTCCAGATGTTGCCCACGCCGGGCGGCTACGATTTGCTCCGTGGTGTGCCGCGTGGGATGTATCGCGACAATATGCTCTTGGCGCTGCAGGCGGAGTTGCGTGTACCGATCTATAAGTGGATTCGTGCGACGGTCTTTGGGGGTGTCGGCGATGTATGCGATGTGTGGCAACTGCGCTACAAGAACCACCATCTCTATGGCACGGGCTCCGCAAAGGTGGGCTATGGGGTGGGGTTGCGTGCATCTATCAACAAGGCGAAGGTAAATCTGCGCTTCGATGTGGCTCGAAACAATATCGACCGTTCGTGGAACACATGGCAGAATTACTCGTTTTACCTTACCGCTACCGAAGCATTTTAGGGAATTAGGAATTAATTATGAATTAGGAATGAAGGATTTATGCGTGGTTTGGTAATCAAATCGACGGGAAGTAGTTATCTTGTCCATTTCTCGGATGGACAGGAGCAGGAGTGCCATGTCAAGGGCAATTTTCGCATTCGTGGTATTCGTTCCACCAATCCCGTGGCGGTGGGCGACTATGTCGAAGTCGAGGCGTTGCCGGACGGCACGCATTGGATTGTGGATGTGCACGAGCGCCGCAACTATGTCATTCGTCGCTCGACCAATCTGAGCAAGGAGTCGCATATCTTGGCGGCGAATATCGACCAAGCGGTGTTGGTCGTCACGGTCAACCATCCCGTCACTTCGACCACTTTTATCGACCGTTTTCTGGCCACCTGCGAGGCGTATCGAGTGCCGGCTGTGCTGTTATTCAATAAGTTAGACCTTTATTCTGCGGACGACATGGCAGCGTACGAAGCCCTTCGTGCGATCTACGAGTCGTTGGATTACCCCGTCTATGGCATCCACGCCAAGGAGATCGACGCGGCAGCGTTGGACGCATTGCGCACGAATCTTTTTGCCGGCAAGGTGTCGCTCTTGAGCGGCAATTCGGGCGTGGGCAAATCCACCTTGCTCAACGCTTTGTTGGGGCGTGAGGTGGCGCGTACAGGGGTTATCTCCCATGCGCACAACAAAGGCATGCACACCACGACTTTTTCCGAGATGTACCCCTTGGCCTCTCTCGCCCCTCAATCCGCCACGCCCGGCTCTTGGATTATCGACACGCCGGGTATCAAGGGCTTTGGCACCATCGATATGCAGCGTGAGGAGGTCGGCCATTATTTCCGTGAGATTTTCCGTATTGGTGCGGACTGCCGCTATTCCAACTGCACGCATACGGGCGAGCCGGGCTGTGCGGTCTATCAGGCTGCCCAGGACGGCACAATAGCCCCTTCCCGTTTCGAGTCCTATCTCTCTCTGTTGGGCGACTGCACCGAAACCAAGTATCGCTAAGCCCCTTTTTCTCTTTTTCTCTAAAAGAGCCACTCTCCGCTTTTCCAGTCCTTTTTCTCTCTAAAAGAACTACCCTTTGCTCTACACCAGGAACCCGCAACTCTTCCCCCCCCCCGCACCTCTCCTCCGGAAAACCGATTTCTCATCCCCAAAAATTTCAGTACTTAAAAATGTCTGATTTCTCCACTCCTATATATATCAGTTACAACAAAATGCACATATTTATGTTGTATTTTGCGGTTTGAGTGATAAAAAAGTACTTTTCTGACAAAATTAGGACACTCGTTCAAGAATAAAGAGTTACCTTTGCGTCGAATTTAGCTTAACAATTGGATTTGGCTTGACTTTAAGTGGTTGCTGTACGTTCTCAGTACGCAATGTTAAAGTCAAAAAGATAGACGGAGTCGGGAGATCCCGTCTATTTTTTTTGTACCCATCGGTAACGCCTCTTTCGTTGCCCGTGTCGCCGTTTATTTGCATAATTCGTGCAAAATACCTACTTTTGCGTTCCGATAGGGTGTTCCTATCCTGAAACCCACAAAATCAATCGATATGGAAGTGCGTATAGAGGACAGTTGGAAGCAGGTGCTGTCGTCGGAGTTCGAGAAGCCGTATTTTGAGTTGCTCACGCAGTATGTCCGTCAGGCGTACCGGACCCGTACGGTCTATCCCCCGGCGTCCAAAATTTTCAATGCGTTTGATAGTTGCCCGTTCGACCGTGTCAAGGTCGTCATCATCGGCCAAGACCCGTACCACGAGCCCGGCCAGGCGTGTGGCCTGAGTTTCTCCGTGCCGGACGGTGTGCCGGTGCCTCGCTCGTTGTGTAATATATATAAGGAGATTCAGTCCGATCTCGGCAAGTCGGTTCCCGCATCGGGCAACCTGCAGCGTTGGGCGGACCAGGGCGTGCTGTTGCTCAACGCCACGCTCACCGTCGAGGCACATCTTGCGGGCAGCCACCAGAACAAGGGCTGGGAGGAGTTCACCGATGCGGCTATAGCGGCTCTGGCGGAGCGGCGCGAGCATCTGGTGTTCATGCTGTGGGGCAGTTATGCGCAACGCAAGGCGGAGGTCGTGTCGCCCAAGAAACACTTGGTGCTTAAGGCGCCGCACCCATCGCCTTTGTCGGCGTCGCGCGGGTTCTTTGGTTGCCGCCATTTCTCGCAGGCGAACGCCTATCTGGTGGCGCACGGACAGACCCCTATCGATTGGTAACTGTCTTTTCGATTTTAGGTTGCGTTTTTATAAAAATCACTGCTTTGCCCCCTCGAAATTTGCTATTTTGCCATAAACATTGTAACTTTGTCCGTTTTTTGCGTGTCGGCTTTCCTTTTTTGGGGGCTGTTTGAGCCGCTCAGAGTGCTTGCACGCTTTCCGATAAATTATAATTGAACACCTATGCAAATAGAAATTCGAGAAGTAAATACCCATTCCGAAATCAAACGATTCATCGATTTTGCCAACGATTTGTACAAGGATTGCCCGTGCTACTGCCCGCCGTTGTATCTCGATGAGTTACATGCTTTTAACCCGAAGAAGAACCCTGCCTTGGAGGTCTGCGAGAAGCAACTCTTCATGGCGTATCAGGATGACAAACCCGTCGGCCGTATCGCTGCCATCATCAACCACGAGGCGAACAAGCGCTGGCAGGTGCAGCGTGTCCGTTTCGGCTGGATGGATTTTATCGACGACCGTGCGGTCAGCCGTGCCTTGTTGGACGCGGTGGCTGCTTGGGGCAAGTCGCACGGCATGACGGAGATGAACGGCCCGCTCGGTTTCACCGATTTCGACCACGAGGGCTTGCTCATCGAGGGTTACGAATACCTTGCCCCGATGGCATCGCTCTACAACTATCCTTACTATGTCGACCATCTCGAGGCGTATGGATTGACCAAGGAGGCGGACTGGATCGAGTACCAGGTCTTCCCGCCCAAGGAAATTCCGGAGCGCCTGCAACGCCTGGCCAATGTGGTCATGGAGCGCAGCCATGTGCGGGTCGATAAGGTCAAGGACTGCAAGGAGTTGTCCAAGAAATACGGCATCGAGTACATGGATGTGGTCGATGCGGCGTACCAGAAACTCTACAACTTCCAGCCGATGACCAAGCGCCAGAAGGAGTACTATCGCGACATCTATTTCCCGATTCTGAATTTCGATTTCGTCACGGTCATCGTCAACGACAAGGACGAGATTGTCGGCGTCGGGGTCGGTATGCCCGACATCTCGAATGCTTTGCGCAAGTGCGGCGGCAAGTTATTCCCCTTCGGTTGGTTCCATCTCCTGAAGGCGTTGCGTGCCAAGAAGTTGGAGGTTTTCGATCTGCTGCTCATCGCCGTTCGCCCCGATTACCAAGATCGTGGCATCAATGTCCTGTTCTTTGTCGACCAGATTCCGTATATGAACAAGTATGGCGTACGCTATGCCGAGACCACCTCGATTCTAGAAACCAATGTCAAGAACCAGGCCAACTGGACGATGTTCGACCATAAGCAGCACAAGCGCCGTCGTGCCTATATCAAGTCTATCTGATGCCGGAGAGCGAAAACCCCTATATTGTCGCCAAATCGAAACTCGATGCGTATATTGCGGCCAACGGCTTGCGCAATACGCAGGAGCGTTTCGTGTTGTTGGAGCATATCTGTGCGCTCCCGCAGCCGTTTGGTGCCGATAAGTTGGTTGTTTTTGCCAAAGAACGGCATATTTCGCCCGCAACGGTCTATAATACGCTCACTTTGCTTGTTTCGGCACAGATTTTGCACTGCCTTTCGCAGCAATACGGACGCAGCAAGTCGATGTACGAATTGTCGCTCACGGGCAAGATTCGGTTCGAGTTTGTCTGCACGCGTTGCGGTCGGGTGTCGAGGTTCAAGGACAGGGCGATAGAGAACATTATCCGTATGCGTCGTTTTCCCAATTTCGTACCGAACGGGTTTTCGATGTATGTCTATGGAGAGTGCAAAACCTGCAAGCGCAAGCCCCTTTCCGATAAGAAGCCATCTTCTGACCTATAAGAAGCCGTCTTCTGAATAATGACTGCTACGGACAAGAGTACCACACCACTATGTAGGTAGTCGTAAGTTAGGTAAGTAATTGCCATCTTAGTAGTTTGTTATTTTAGTAGTTCGCTATCTTAGTAGTTCGCTATTTTAGTAGTTTGCTTACTAATAAAAACTAACCGGTTGCAGCAGTAGTTTATGGGTTGTTCCATCCGGTTCCCGAACCTCTCCCGAACCAACTCCGAAATAGTACAAACCTAACCCTCTAAAACAACTTAAAATGAGCTATTTGTATTGGATTATATTCTTGGGCATAGCCCTTCTCAGTTGGATAGTATCCGCCTCGCTGGAGCGTAAGTTCAAGCGTTATTCCAAGGTGGGTCTTCCTCTGACGGGTAGAGAAGTCGCCGAGAAGATGTTGCGTGACAATGGCATCACCGATGTCCGTGTCACTTGCATCCGTGGTCGCCTTACGGATCACTACAATCCCACCGATAAGACGGTGAACTTGTCCGAAGGGGTTTATAACAGTGCCTCTGTTGCTGCAGCGGCTGTTGCGGCTCACGAGTGCGGTCATGCCGTTCAGCACGCCACGGAGTACGCTCCGTTGAAGTTGCGTTCTGCATTGGTTCCGGCGGTAGAGTTCTCCAGCAAGTGGGTTACATGGATATTGTTGGCAGGTATGTTGTTGATCAATATCTTTCCTTATCTGATGGAGATAGGCGTTGGCTTGTTTGCTTTGACTACCTTGTTCTCGTTTGTCACCTTGCCGGTGGAGATAGATGCGAGCAAGCGTGCCATAGCGTGGCTGGATATAGCGGGCATTACGGACCGTGATACCACGCCGATGGCGGCGAGTGCATTGCGCAGTGCGGCTTATACTTATGTTGTGGCGGCTTTGTCGTCGTTGGCTACGCTGGTGTATTACATACTCATCCTTATGGGTGGTCGTCGCGACTGATACAGCCCCTACGCTTTAGCAAAAATACGCGCAGCAACCATACGCTCCGCAAAAATACGCGATAGCGAAAATACGCATAGCAACCATACGCTCCGGCGAGCGAACATACGCACGCAGTGCGAAACCAATCGGCCCCGTAGCTTAGTTGAATAGAGTGTCAGATTCCGGTTCTGAAGGTCCTGGGTTTGAGTCCCAGCGGGGTCACCACTAAGCGGTACAAAGCAACTGATTGTCAGTTGCTTTGTATTTTTTTGTCCCTTATTTTGACGGCTTTTTGTCGGTTTTCTGTCATTTTTTTCACACACACAGTTCTCCCCGTTTTACTGTTTTTTCTTGGGGCTTTGTGTATGTCGCGATAAAACCGTACCTTTGTGCGTTTTTTTCAAAAACACTATGTTTCTAACTTTTTCATCTAAGCAGTCTTTCCGTTTCAAGCGGTTTTGCCACAAGGCGTACGGGGCGTTCGCATCGTTGCACAGAGAGGTGACGATTGGGCGCATCGCAGGTTATATGGCAGACCTCGAACTGCTCAAGCAGGGCCGCAATTCCCGAAGCATTGCCTTAGCAACTCTGTTGTTGGCTGCTCCGGCAGGGCTACTTGCCGACGAGACGGACGCGGGGTCTTCCCCACTGCTCAGTGCCTCTACCGCGCAAACCGAGAGCATGCTCACGGCGCAGTCCTCGGAGGCCAATGATGCCCGACAACTTAGTCTTCAGGAGGTGTCGGTTGTATCTCACAAAGCTGAAGTTCAATCGAGTGCCTACCGACTCATCACGGAGATTCCCCACCAAGACATCGAGGCGCTTCCCATCCAGACCATTGCAGATATTCTTCAGTATCTGCCGAGTGTCGATATCCGTACCCGTGGAGCCAACGGGGCGCAGGCGGATATCAGCATGCGTGGCGGCACATTCGACCAGGTGCTGGTGCTTATCAACGGTGTGAGCCTGAACGACGCTCACACGGGGCATTATACGCTCAACTTGCCGCTTTCTGCATCGCTCATCGACCATATCGAGGTGTTGGAGGGTACGAGTGCCCATCTCTATGGTGCATTTTCGGGTGCAATCAATATCGTCACCCGCACGCCCGAGAAGGATCAATATACCCTTCGCCTCACGACGGGCATGAATTCCCTTACCACTCCCGAACTAACTTGCGGTTGGCGCCGTGGTGATGTGGCAACAAACCTCTCGGTGGAGTATAGCCGTGCCGATGGTTACTATGCCCCTCGCCCTAATGAGAAGGAGCAAACCGCTTTGGACAACTCGGACTACCAGTTGGCAAACCTCTATCTCCAGACTCGCTACCGTGGGTTGGATGTGCAACTCGGTGCACAGTGGAAGGACGCTGGTGCGGGCATGTACTATGGCTTTGGTTCACAAGACCAGTTCGATGCCACACGCACCGCTTTCGGTTCTGCTAAATATACCCATCGCTGGGGCGCATGGAGCCTTGATGCGCAAGCATCCTACCGTGCCAATTACGATCGCTACGAGTGGCATCGTGGGCAGCGCTTGTATGGCAATTTCCATTTCTCGCAGACCACTACCGCTGCCTTGGCGGCTCGTTATGCTTCGCTGATAGGGACGACCACGGTGGGCATCGAGGTGCGTAACGAGAATATGCACTCGACCAATTTGGGCGATACTGTCAACCCTGCCGGACAAGTCCCGAACCAAGACGGTTTCTTGCTGCACGATGTCCGTGTGCTCGACTTGGTCAAGGGTGGCAATCGGGTCAATATCAACTATTACGCCCAGCAGACTTTCTATTGGAATCGCCTGTCTGCTTCGTTGGGTGTGAGCGGCATCTACAATACCCGCTTTGGACATAACGCGACGGGAAACGCCAACATCGGCTACGAATACCTTCCCCTGTCCTCTGTCTATCTCAACGCCAACCGAGCGTTGCGCCTGCCGACCTTTACCGACTTGTACTACAACGCCGGCAACCAACTCGGCAACCGCAACCTCAAGCCCGAGGAGGCGTGGGTGTTGTCCGTAGGTACCCGCTACAATCGCTCTTTTGGGCAGGCAGGTTCGCTCCATGTCGAGGGCGACTGGTACTATCGCTGGGGGCGTAACATCATCGACTGGGTCTATACAACCGACGACACCAAGCGCCCGTATCACGCAGAGAATCAGCAGAGAGTGAATGCGATGGGTGTCGAGGCGACGGTATCGTATCGCTGGAACGAGTGGATACGCTGTGTGTCCGCCAGCTATGCCTACACCTATCTGGATTTGGATGTTCGCGAGGCAGGCTCACGCTATCTGGACTATTTGAGCCACAAGCTGACCCTGCACTTGGAGCACGGCATCTACAAGGGGCTTGGTGCTTCCTGGACGCTGCGCTACCAACAGCGTGAGGGGCAGTATAATAATGCCTACGGCGAGGTGGAGGACTACACGCCCGTGTGGTTGCTCGACGCCAGCCTGTTTTGGCAGAACGCTTTCGTGCGGGTGAGTGCCGATTGCACGAACCTCACCAACCGCCGCTACTACGACTATGGCGGCATCCTGCAGCCCGGCGCGTGGGCAAAACTGAGCGTTGAGGTGCGCCTGTAGGAACGCGAATTATGCCTGTTTTCGGGGCTATCTCGCTTGCAAAAAAGTCTATTAGCCTCCAAAAATGTATTTCGGCGTATTCGTGCCGACCATCAAAAACAAAACAGAAAAAAACTGACTAACAGATATTGTTAGTCAGTTTTTTTAGGTGGAGCTAGCGGGATTCGAACCCGCGTCCAAACAAGGAAAGTTTACGCTTTCTACACGCTTATCTTGGCCTTCGTTTTCGTCCTGCGGCAAGACCCAAGCCACCAACCGCAGGCTTATCTGCTAAGTATTTCGCCTCGCCGTCGCAGCCCGGAGAGGCTATTCTGTATATTTCCGCACCGCTTTATCCTATCAGCCTACAGACTCGGCTTGGAGCGATGTCTCGTTCAGGCACCTTGTACCCGAATAAAGTAACCTACTATACTTCGGTTAAGCAGCGAGAGCAACAGTGTTGTTGTCAGTTATAGTTCGCAGACGATATTTACGAGCGTCTCTGTAGTGCTCGGCGTGCTTACATACCCATTCTACCTGCTGTCAAAACCGAATAGCCCCGTTTCGGGTGCTGTCTGAGCAGCCGTCGCTTGTGCTTTTGGGCGTTTCCCATCCGCACAAGTCCCTTTTTGTGGTAAAAAGCGGCGCAAAGGTACAACTATTTAACGAAATAAACAAATTTATTTTGGGCTTGTGGGCGGCTCGCTCTTGTTTATCCCGCAGAATTGTTGTACCTTTGCAGCCAATTCGTATCAGAATGTTTTGCTGATGCCGAAGCCTTGAATCGAAATCGATAGAAAAATATAACCGTTATATGAAAACTTTTCTCAAATACTTAGGGTTGATTATCCTTCTGCTGGGCGTTATTTGCTTTATATGCTATCAGTATGCGCTGCAGCAGAACTATATGCTCCTTTTAGGCATTGTGCTTGAGGTAGTAGGTATTGTTGTTTTTGTCATCACCAACAAGTATATCTACTAATCGGCGGTTTGCTTGTCTGCCTGTATAGCACCAAGGCAGACGGTGGCGTGCCCTGTTCTAATTTGTTAGAAGGGGCATTTGGCGTATAGATATATATGCTATGACTGCTGTGTAGCCACAATGTATAGAATGGCTGTTGTGCGCCGCAAAGTAGATGTGGCAGTCATGTACCACAATGTATGGCGTAGCTGTTGTAACGAATGTACATGCGGCAATACGCTTAGGGTGCTTTATTCTTATTATTTTCCGTAGCAACAATGAAAGACGACGAATCCATAGATCCCATCGAGTCCCAAGAGTCCTCCTCCAATGAATCTCAAAGCAACGAGCCTCAGAACGACGAACTTCAAAGCGATGCTTCCGAGTCGGCTGATGCAGTTCCCGAAGATACCCCGAAGGAAGACGCTTCTGCTGAGCTTGCTCATTCGTCGTACAAGCCGGAATCCTTCAATGATGCCGTCAAGTACCACCTTACGGGCATGTACAAGGACTGGTTCCTCGACTATGCCTCCTATGTGATTCTCGAGCGAGCCGTGCCTGCCATCGAGGATGGTCTGAAGCCGGTTCAACGTCGTATCCTTCACGCCATGAAGTGCGTGGATGACGGCAAGATGAACAAGGTGGCCAACATCGTGGGACAGACCATGCAGTACCACCCGCACGGTGATGCTAGCATTGGCGATGCGCTGGTGCAGTTGGGTCAGAAAGACCTGCTCATCGATTGTCAGGGAAACTGGGGCAATATCCTCACGGGCGATGGTGCAGCAGCCCCCCGTTATATCGAGGCGCGTCTGAGCAAGTTTGCGCTCGATACGGTCTTCAATCCCAAAACGACGCAGTGGATGTTGTCGTACGATGGCCGCAAAAAGGAGCCCGTCCATCTTCCCATCAAGTTCCCCTTGCTGCTTGCACAGGGCGTGGAGGGTATCGCTGTCGGCCTGAATTCCAAGATTCTGCCGCACAATTTCAACGAACTCTGCGATGCCTCGTTGGCGTATTTCCGTGGCGAGCCGTTCAGCCTCTATCCCGATTTTCCCACGGGTGGTGAAATCGATGTGAGCCGCTACAACGACGGCGAACGGGGTGGGGTAGTCAAGATTCGCGCCAAGATACAGAAGGCCGACGATAATCGTACTCTGATTATCAGCGAAATACCGTTCAGTACGACCACCACCAAAATCATCGAGACCATCCTGCGTGCCAACCAGAAAGGCAAAATTAAGGTGCGCAAGGTGGATGATTTCACGGCGGAGACGCCCCGTATCGAGGTGCAGTTAGCGCCCGGCAGTTCGTCGGACAAGGCCATCGATGCGCTCTATGCCTTCACCGATTGCGAGGTAAATATATCGCCCAACTGCTGCGTGGTGGAGAACAAAAAGCCTATTTTTACCAATGTCAGCACGCTGCTGCGCCTCTCGGCGGAGAATACCAAATCACTGTTGCTCAAGGAGTTGCAGATAGAGAAAGCCGAGTTGGAGGAGCGTTATTTCTATACCTCGTTGGAGAAAATTTTCATCGAGAACCGTATCTATAAGGAGGAGGGCTACGAGACAGCTCCGAACAAAGATAAATTGGTGGCGTTTGTTGACAAGGCCCTCGACCCGTGGAAGCCGCAACTGATTCGTGAGGTGCGCCGCGAGGACATCGAGCGGTTGTTCGAAATCCGCATGATTCGTATCACAAAGTTCGATTCCAAGAAGGCGGACGAACTGACGAAGGACCTCGCCAAGCAGATCAAGAACACGCAGCACAATATCGACCACCTGACCGATTACGCCATCAGCTGGTTCCAATCTCTCAAGGACAAGTACGGAACCAAATATCCCCGCCGTACCGAGGTGCGCAATTTCGCCAATATCAATGTCAAGACGGTCGTCGAGGCCAACGAGAAACTCTATATCAACCGCGAGGAGGGCTTTGTCGGCACGGGGCTCAAAAAGGACGAGTTCCTTTGCAACTGCTCCGATATCGATGACATTATCGTCTTCCACCGTGACGGCAAGTACCGCATTATGCGGGTTGCGGAGAAGTTGTTCGTCGGCACGGACATCATCCATATCGCCATTTTCAAGAAGAACGACGACCGCACGGTCTATAATGTGGTCTATCGTGACGGCAAGGGCGGCATCTATTATATGAAGCGCTTCAATGTCATGGGTGTGTCCCGTGACAAGGACTACGACCTGACGCCGGGCAAGCCGGGCACCAAGGTGCTGTATTTCACGGCCAATCCGAACGGCGAGGCGGAAATCATCAAGGTGGCGCTCAAGCCCGCTTTGCATCTCAAGAAGATGGAGGTCTGCAAGGATCTCAGCGAGTTGGCAGTCAAGAGTCGCTCGGCACGAGGCAATGTGCTGACCAAGTACGAGGTCAAATCCATCACGCTCAAGCAGAAGGGACATTCCACGCTGGGCGGCCGCAAGGTGTGGTTCGATCCGGATGTGCTGCGTATCAACTACGATGGGCAGGGCACCTATTTGGGCGAGTTCTGGGACGAGGATCGCATTTTGGTCATCACCAAGACGGGCGACTACTATCTGACGGGCTTCGATCTGACGGCGCATTTCGACCAGAATCTCTATCGTATCGAAAAGTTCAATTCGGAGAAGGTTTGGTCGTTGGCGTTGTGGAATGCCGACCAGCAGTACTATTATGCGAAGCGTTTCTCGTTGGCGGACGAAGCCACGCAGAAGCCGCAGAGCATGTTGGGTGACAACAAGGAGTCGCGTATTGTGCTGTTGTCCGACCGTGAGGAGGCGTTGTTCCGTGTGCATCTGACGGATGCCACCCGCCCCGACATCGATTTGCAGATGTCCGATTTTATCGATGTCAAGTCGCCTAAGGCGAAGGGTAAGCGTATCACCACGCTCGATGTCGCATCCATCGAAGACATCACCCCTGCTCCCGCCCCGGTCCCCGATATGGATACAGAGTCCGACAGAGAACCCGATATAGATGCAGATACCGAATTTGCCTCCGCGACAGATACAGATTCTGCTTCCGTTCCCGAACCACTCCCGAACCAAGACGCTGCTTCCGATAGCACTCCGACTTCTCCGAGTACGGTTCAGGTGCAGGTCGATGATATCCCGCTCACTATCACCAACGAGGTCCCCGATTCGTCGAAGCCTGCCTCCCACGAAGACGAGCAGTTGAGTCTGTTCTGATTTCAAGCTCTCCACGCAAACTCTCCGCACTCTCTGCACACACTCTCCGCACACTCCGCGCAGGCAATTCCTCCAATACCTAAAACGCCCCGATAGGTTGTCCTATCGGGGCGTTTCTTAGTGTTGTGCTTTCCCTTATGGTACCAGCACTTTGTAGCCTTTCCCGCCTACGGTCAGTATGTATGCGCCTGCATCCACCGTAGCCACAGTGCGTTCGCCTGCCTGTGCTTTCTCGCTGTTCAGGAGTATGCCGCCGATGGTGTAGAGCGATACAGCCTTAGCCTCTTCCGTAGCCACCACGATGCTGTTCCCTTGCACGCTAATGCGTACGCCGTTGTCCTTCACATTGTTGATGGCAGTTACCACTTGCATCAAGTCTGTGTATAGATATAGGCTGGGGAACATCCCGTTGGTCATGATACACATTACATTGTCGAACGAGCGCAGGAAGGTCGTCACACCCTTTTCTACCGTGTATTCCGTGCCTTCAATCAGGTTCTCGCCTTCCCATGCACCGGTCTCCGAGTTCCAAGTCGGCACGCCCAGATACCATGTGTAGGTCGTCAGCGAGTCGCCCACTTGTGCCTCACGGCTCAGGTCGATTATCTTTTGGTCTTTCACGACGCAGTCTATCGGTGCCTGGTTGTAGTAGTTGTACTGGATGTATTGATCCTTGCGTGCGGGCAGTGTCTGGAAATCAAAGTAGTTGTTGTTGAGTAGCAACTGTCGCAGATTTCTCAGGTTTTCCACATTTATCGTAGTCAGATAGTTGTGTGCCAAGTTCATCTGCTCTACATTGGGTACGCCGCTCAGGTCAATGGCTGTCAGGTTATTGTAGTTGATGTCCAAATACCATAGCTGGTCGTTGTTGAACTTCACGGTGCTGATAGCGTTTTGTCCTGCACTGACCAATCCGAGTGCTTGGTTCTTTGTCAGGTCGAGCGAGGTCAGTTTGTTGTTGTTGACAGCCATCGAGTAGAGGTTCGGATACGAAGCGAAGTCGATGCTCGTGAAGTTGTTTTGCGACAAGTTCAGTGCCGTCAGTTTGTTCTTTTCTGTCGGTAGCGTGATGCTCGACAGGCCTGCATCCTGAATGGTTAGCGTGCGGGTCAGGTTCAGTTTCGAGCCGTCGAACGAACTCATCTTGGCGCCCGTGATACTCAGCACGGTGATGGTATCTTCCGTCGAGTAGGTATAGACGCGCACGGTGGTGTCCTTGTGCGTAACGGCAGGCGATGTGAATACACGATAGGTCGTGCCCAGTACATACTGCGTCACGTTGTCGTTGCCTTCCCAGTCTATATAGAGCGCCGTACCTTCTTTTTGTGCCGCGAGCGACAGTTCTACGGTGTCCTTGTCAGCGGAGGTCACAAACGAAGCAATCTCGTTGGTCGGCATGCCGGCAACCTCAATTTGGGTCGTTTTCAGTGTGTTGTCGCCCGTGAATGCGGGGTATTCCGTGTTCGTCATGCGGCAATATACTTTGCCTGCCTCGGTGTTGATGAAGCGGGTAAATCCATTGGCGAGTGTGTAGTCAGAGCCTTCCGTCAGCAGCGTGCCGTCTTCTTTCACCCATTCAAATGTAGTGGCCGTTCCGCTCAGGCTCTTGGCTTGTTTGCTCAGATCCGTGCAGGGGCCTTTGGTGGCGATCACGATGTCTGCTTGCGGCGCATAGTGATAGTTCTTTTCTGCGATGTTGCCGTGTGCAGGCAGGTTCTCGTAGGTGAATTGGTTGTTGTCGAGATAGAGTACCTGCAGATTATTCTCCTCGGGCAGCGTAATCTCGCTCAGTTGGTTGTACGAAGCGTTCAGCCCCTTCAGTGCCGTGCAGTGTGTCAGGTCGAGCGAGGTCAGATTGTTGTGGCTCATGTCCACCATTATGATCGAATCTGCATCCGACAGGTCGATTTTCTCTATCTTGTTGTTGCTGATGTCCAACAAGCGGATAGCCAACGGCGGGTTCAGCGTCAAGTCCGTAATTTGGTTGCGGCTCAAGTATATTTGGCTGAGTACATTTTTGGCAAACAGGCTGTTTACACCTTCCAGCGAGAACGAGCCGTATAGGTTGTTGTTGTTCAGTGCCAATGCTTTCAACCAGCGGTTGTATTTCAGGTCTATGTTGTATATTCCGGTGCTGGACAGGTTGAGTTCTTGCAGCCCAATCAGTTTGTTTACATCAATGTTGCTCAGCGCATTGCCGCTCATATCGATTCCGAGGATTTCCTCTCCTTCGGGTACATACACATAGCAGGAGCTGTATGCTTGCGGTGCGGTAATGGTAATTACTTGCTCGGCGGCATCTTCTATGCTTTCCATGTTGGTGGTGTATGCGGTCTTTGTGGTGTCGCCGTTGAAGCATACATAGAAGGTCTTCGGTGTCGTTTCGTTTGCGCCACGCATACCGAGTATCAGTTCTATTTCCTTTTCTTCCGCAGTGAACGAGAACGCCAGCGAGGGTTTGCCGTATTCGCTTGCTGTTTTCACCATGAAATGCTCTGTGTAGAGGTGATTTTCCGGGAATTTGTCGTTCGCAAAGGCTATAAACAAACTATCGCTGCATGCTTTTTTCAGCGTCACGATACCGTCTTTGTAACCGAAGTAGGTCGAGTCCAGTTGCACCCATGTGTCCGGTGTCGTCACGTCAAAACTGTACAGCGCAGCGTCCGTCGTTGTGCCGGCACGCAGCACACGGCTGCTGAAATCCAGCACGGTTCCTTCTTTGTACGAACGCTCAGCGGGCAACTTTTGTTGTGCATAGCTGTATTCCTCCCATGTGTCTTGTGCAAAGGGCAGGGTGGCGAAGTCCATGCGATTGCCGTCTATCTTCACTTGGCTGAGTTGTTTGCAGTTGCTCAGGTCGAGCGAGGTGATGTTGTTGTTCATACACGACAGCGAAATCAGATAGGTCAGTTTCGTCAGGTCGAGTTCTGTCAGGTTGTTGCCGTTGCAGATCAGTCGATAGATAAGCGGGCATTTCGTTACATCCAGTTTGTTGAGTTTCGCGCCCACATTATAGGTACCCGAAACATGCTCGCAGTAGAGTTGTTGCAGCCACGAGTTGTGGGTTAAATCCAGTTCGGTGATCCCCGTCTCGCTGATGTTGAGAATCAACAGATATTTGTTTTGGCTCACATCGAGGGTCTTCACATTGGTCATCTCCAGTGTGAGTTGCAGCAGGCTGTCGCAAGCGGTGGGGTCTATCTTTGTCAGCGTCGGGCAGTGGTAGGCGTCAAACGAGCGCAATTTCGGATATTTTGTCATATCGAAAGTAGGGTCGAGATAGGCCACATTCTGTATCTCCACAATCTGCAGCAGCGGCTTCGTACCAAATTTGAGCGGAGTCGCCTCGCTGAAGGTGTTGTCCGATATGTAGAGCGCTTCCAGTTTGTTGTTGTAGCTCAGGTCAATATCGGTCAGCACATTGTGGCTCAGCGACAGAATGTCGAGGTTGGCGAGTTTCGACAGGTCTATCTCCGTAATGTAGCAGCCGTCTGCGTTTAGGTAGTCTATCAGCAGAGCGTCTGCCGCAGTACCATAAACCGTCACCACTCCCGCTTGCGTCACGGTGCATTCTATGAGTGTTCCCTTCATAGCGGTCGAGGCCGTGTCGTATTGAGCAGGGCCTACTTCCACTTCAAATTGCCCCATTCCGCAATCCACACTGAGAAAGGTCGAGTCGGTCGTACCTAATACGATGGATAGCGAGTTGTTTGCGCCTTGCTCGGCGTAGATGTTTGTTTTGAATTGTAGGATGGGTTGCAGGTCTTCTTTCGCAGCATTTGAGCCGTTAGTACTTGCCGAACTTTTAACGGTCGTAGAGCCTGTTACGGTCGTAGAGCCTGTTGCGGTTGTAGGGCCTGTTACGGTTGTAGAGCCTGTTACGGTCGTGGAGCCTTTTATGCTTGTTAAGCTTCCGGTGGTTGCTGAAATTTGGCAGCAGCACACAAAAGCCCATAGCAGTCCCGAACCTAAAGCAAATAATTTCTTCATGTCTGTCCTGTTTTTTGTTTATATCAGTCTTGTTTTTTGTATATATCAGTCTTGTTGGATGTATATATCCGTCCTGTTTTTGTTTATGATACCCTTATTGTATCCTGTTCAATGCCGTCGTACGACTCTTTTTTCACTATCGTACGATGATCTTTTCGCTCTTGTTGCCTGCTTGCAGCACATACACTCCCGCTGCCAGTCCCGTAGCATCCACTTGGGCTTCGTCGCCTTGAGCCGTTGTGCTCAGTGCCAATCTGCCCGAGATGTCGTATAGGTCTATATTCAGTGCCTTAGCGCCGGCGAGGAACACCTCAAAGTGTCGGTTGTCAGCCGTGCGGATGAGCAGTTGGGTGTTGTCGGTCGTGTTGTCCACCGCATTGCGACGGATGGCCTCTTTGAGCCCTGCATAAGCATCAAACTTGCCGGCGCCCCACTGAATCGGGTCAGCCGTGCTGTGGGTCACATACTCGTCCCTTACGGCGGTTTGGGCAACAATTTCCTTCACATCTGCAATTTTCAGATTGGGGTTGGCTTGCAGCCACAGTGCAATCGCTCCCGCCACAGCAGGACAGGCCATCGATGTTCCCATCGCCTGTGCCCAGTAGTAGGTTTTACCGTTTGCAGTCACCTGTGCTGTCACATCTTCCGGGTAGCGTTGCAGTTGGCAGTACGACGAGTAGGGTTGGCTGATGGTCGAAATCACCACGGTTCCCGGAGCGCAGATGTCGGGGAGGTTTTTGCCCGTGATGGTTGTCCCGTACGAACTGAATGCGCTCACTTCCCCTTCCGGGAAAGCATTGGTCCCGTTGTTCCCTTCGTAGTAGTGCCGTCTCCCATCCAATCCGCCCCATGCTTCTTTGCTGTTGTATGCACCCACCACGAGTATGTTTTCACCGCACGCCATATCGCTGATGCTGCCGTTTTGCGAGCCGTTCGACCAACCATCGTAGTTGTAGCCGTCCAACACGGTGTATGTGCCGTCGCAGAAGCAGTCAATGCGTTGCCCTGCTTTCTTTCCCGTCACGCAGAATCCGAGTATCAGGTCGCTATTTTTGTTCGAGTTCATGTTGTCGAATACGAAGTAATCAATCATCGCATAGTAGCGTTTCGAATAGCTGTCGTATTGCGTGCCGATTCCTACATATCCGTTGAAGGCGTTCGAGAAAATGGTATTCGATTTATCAGTGTCGCTTTGTGTGTAGCCGCTGGTGGCGTAGTAAATCGATTGGGTGCTGTTAGAGCCTTCAAGTCCGAAAACGAAAGCTGAATTTTGGCGGCTTTTGCGATATACAATTGCTTTGATGTCGAACTGTGTCGAGTCGTTGCTGTAGATATACACCGTTCCGTAGCGCAGGTTCTGATAAGTCACCCCGTTGGCGGTCATTGTTGTGTTCAGCGGCTTGATAAAGGTCTGTACATCCATATCGCCCTCTTGTAGCGTCTTGTTCAGTGCAATAGGCAGGTCGCCTTCGTTTCCGGCCGCGAGGCAGATGATGGCTTCTTTTCCGGCTTCTTCCAGATATTGCCCTATGATTCCCTTACCATCGTGCGAGCCGGTGTTGCTGCCCAGCGACAGATTCACCACGGCGGGCATGTTCATATCATAAGCATATTGCAGTGTCGATTCCACACCCATTGCGATGAAGTAGTCTTGCAGTGTACCGCACGACGCCACGATGTCTGATTCCGGTGCCATGCCATAGAACGGATTGGCTTTCTCCACAATGTTTGTCGTCAGTTGCGATTCCACTTCCGCCACTTTCACCGTGCCTTTGTAGCCACCTGCCATAATGCCCAGTGTGTGGGTGCCGTGGTATGCGGTCGAGTCGTCCGTGCGGAATCGGCTGATGGTGGCGGAGTTGTAGTCCATCTTGCTGTAGCCCGATTGGCTGCTCGAGTTGGCGTAGATATGCGTTAGATACTCAATACGGGTCGAGCCGTCTTCTTTCTTGAAGTTGATGTTGTTGGGGTCAATGCCGCCGTCCACAATACCTGTCACCACGCCTTTGCCCGTGTAGGCTTTGGGTAGCCCTTCGCCGGCGTGTATCTTGTCCACCCCCATGGCAGAGCGGGCACGGTCGGTTTTCTGCTGCACATCTCGTGGCAGTTGCATTTGTTTGATGCTTTTCAGTTCGGCCACACGCTCCATCTCGTCAAGTGCGACGGAGGCAAATACAATATCTCCCCGCCGTGCGTTCACTACGATGCCTTCTTCCTCCAGTTGTTCATTGCTCACGCCCTTGTCCACCCGAATCATCACGGGTGTGTAGCTTATGGTAGCCGTGCTGTCGTTGGTTTGACGGCGGGCGATGCGGTTCACTTCCGGGTTGTTGGCTCTCAGTTGCCGTAGCGTGGCGCGACTTTGCAGGTCAAGTGCGCTTTGTGCGTTCAGGCTCAGCAGGGTCAGTGCTGCTGCCATACTCAAAACGATACGCTTCATGTCTTGTTTGTCTGTTTTTTGTTGTTTGTTTTGTTTGCGTGAGTCAGGTTTGTCCTCGTTGCAGTATCCGTTCTATGTCTTTGGCGCAATGGGCTGCGCAAGACAGGGGCTATAACACACGCATATTACCACCCCTTGTGGGAGCGGTAATATACGCTGATTTTTTCTATGTCGGTTAGTGGTACGATTGCTTAGTGTTGCAGTATGCAGGTGCTTGCGCCGTTTATGATGTATAGTCCGGCGGGCAGAGCCTTGATTTGTGCATCCGTAGCGTCTTTGAGCAGCAATATACCCTCGACGGTATAGACATTGCGGTTGAGTACCGTCTTGGTATTCTCAATTGCCGTTTCTGGCGCCTTTATCTCAAATACCACATCGGAGGTAACCGTTGCGGAGTAGATACCATCCTCATCCGGCTCAATCTTCTCGTCGTTCTTATATACCACACCGCCTTCGGTAACGCTGAATGTAACCTGCGTACCCGTCAGTGCTTCACCCTCGAACGGATTGGTCGGCAGCGCAGCCAACCTGCTAACTATATCTTCCGTAATGTCGATAAACTTGTATTCCTCGGTCTCCTTAAAGGTAACAGAGAAAGTATCGGGAGCGGCTGCAAGGAATGCCTTCACTACATCCTCGTCGTCGAGGCGGAGTGTATAGTTTGTGCCTCCCGCATAATCCGGCTGTACCAACGAGTCGTTCACATAGAGATATACATGCTCTGCCCCATAGAAAGCCACAAGCATGGTCGAGTCATATTCCGGGTCAAAAGCAAATGTGTTGTAGCCGTCCTCTGCTACAGGTGCCTTAGAATACGAGTCCTCTTGGAATACGAGTGGCGAGGTACGGTCGGGGAAGGTAATACCACCCCCGTAGGTAGCCTTGCTTACGCTATCGATATAGAACACAGCCTTTGCGTAGCGGTTTGCAGCTCCCGTCGTAATGGTGAATTCATCGCCTGCCGAAGTAGAGATGAGGCTATAGCTGCTTGTCGTTGTGTAGTCGTTGCCCTCTGCGTCGGTGAATGATTTCACCCAGCAACCGCTTGCCGCCTTGAACGAGATACCCGTAATGGTCTCTGCCAGCGAAACGGTATTCTCACCCGCTACCAAACCGGTTATTTCCTGGTTGTTGTAGGAGTAGCCTTTGTAGAGCGTGATATGCGACGGGTCGTCGATATTGATCGTAATGTCGTAGGTCGCATACTTGTGTGCATAGTATTTTACGGTATGCGTCGTCGTGGTAGTCACCACAAACGAGTAAGAACTACTATAATTGTAGATTTTCTCGCCATCCACAAAGATAGAGTCTTTGCTGTAATCCGCTGTGTTGTAGTCGAATGTAACGGTGCTGCCTAGTTTAACGGTGAAATCGTCATCTGCCCAGTTGGTAACAGGAGCATCGTCCACCTCTACTGCGGTAATAAATCCGGCAGATTTAGCATCGCCCGCAACGAACTGAACGGGTACATCTACATCGGGGAAGTTGGCCAAGATAGTTACGCTGTCGCCGTTGGCTATATTCAGATAGTAACTACCCCAACTTGCCGTCTGCTCCACACCATTGATTTTCACAGCGTAGAGTGTGCTTTCGCCACGCAGACCAAAAGGCGATTCTGCTTTGCTCTCTGTCGAGGGAATAAATGCTACGATATTCACACCATCTGCCAGCGTAATCGTGCTGCCGTTGTAGCGGGTGAGGCTCACCTTGCTTGCGTCATCCACATACACCTTGCACGATGCCGTGCGCAGTTCGGCGTACGAGAACGAGGTAACGGTATAAGTCCATCCATCCGTATACGAACCGAGATTAAGATAGCACTTATCGCTATATATGGACTCCGGCGATTGAGCCGCTCCCGTTGCATCTTTGGCTATTACAGAGGTCAATCCGTAGTCGCTGCTCGTAGTCTGTATCGTCACAGAACCATAATCCGATTCAGAGGTGATTGTGTTTGCACCGGTAACGACTGCGTAGTCAGTGTCGTCCACAAGGACTTTCACGCGCGTTGCGTCATCAATGTTCAGTGTAATGCTTGCCGCAAAAGCAGTCGTTGCGCAGGCTGCCAGTGCCAGTACTAAGGAATAAAATTTCTTCATACGCGTTCCTGATTATTTATAGAATTAATTTTATGCATTCTTGTTGGGGTGGCTTGCTTTTCTCCCCATCTTCCTTTTTCTCTTTCTTGCCCCCTGTTCGTACTTTTATGCAGTTTATGCACAAAATCGCACTGCAAAGATACGCCTTATTTTTCGAGTGTGCAACAATTTGTATGTTTTTACGGTGTATTTTGTGCTTTTTGCCGATTTTTCTACATTTTTATTTTGATTTTGTCGTATCTACGCTGCATATTTCATTCCGTTCTTGCATAAAATCCACCGCCTGTGGGGGCGTAATTCGTTACTGAGTAGCCTGTGCCAAAGTGTGATATATTTTTCATAAACCTAAAAAATGACCTGTTTTCTTGTAAAAACAGGCTGTTTTTTACGATTTCTCTTGTTATTCCGAAAATTCTGTATAACTTTGCACCCGAATTGGGCGGAGTGTGTTTTATGCATTTCCCGAAGCACAAGAGAATCCTATCCGATGGGTTCTCATAAATCGTGCACCTTCCGAAAACCGATTCTAATTTTTTGAGGCTATGGATACAGTAGAGAACAAAATCCCCTTGTTGGATTGCCCGATGGATTACCTGATAGGTGATGCGAGCGGCAAAATCATGAACGAGTATGGTCGTTTCCCGTGCAAAATCAAGTGCGGTGTTTATGCTATCATTGTGCGTGGTACGGCTCGGGCGACCATCAACATCACGCAGTACGATTTCAAGGAGCGAGATGTCTTGCTTTTGGAGCCGGGCAGTTTCCTGTTGATTCACGAGTTCTCTGAGGATGCGTTGGTCTATTATATCTTGTTCTCTTCCTCTTTTTTGGAGAAGAATACCTTTAGCAATCGTATGTCGCTCACGGCGTTGCAGTTGCGCAGCCCCATCGTGCATATCTCTGTCGAGCAGGCTGAGGTCATCAAGAGCATGGCGGCGGTCTTGTTGCAGGCGATGAATACGCAGCCGCCGATGCTCGATTCGGAGAAGATGGTCTATATCTTCAATCTCATGCAGACCAGTTTTGCTTCCTATGCTCGTTCGCAGGACGAATACATCATCCGCCCGAACGATCGCCGAACCGAGATTTACCAAGACTACTGCCAACTTGTGCTCAAGCACTATCGTGAGTGGCGTCATGTCAATCAGTATGCGCAGGCCATGCATATCACCATGCCGCATCTCTGTTCCACTATCAAGAGCGTCAGCTCTCGCACGGCGGGTGACATCATCACTGACGCTATTGTCACGGACGCCAAGGCGCAGCTCAAGATTACGGTCTTGCCTATCAAGGAGATTGCTCTCTCGCTTGGTTTCGACAATGTGGCGTTCTTCAATCGTTTTTTTAAGACCCATGTCGGCGTCACGCCCAAGGCCTACCGCAACTCGTAAGCGCATCGTCCTATAGGGTCGTAAAAATTCCCGGCAGAGTAGAGAACGACACAATTTATTAAGCCACAAACCACATCTCCCTCTCTCGACGAACATTTTCTCTCGTATCGCCCCGCGCGCTCCAATATAGATAAACCCGCTCATACCAACATAATGAAGAAGACCGGATAGTTTTATCCGGTCTTCTTTTCTATTTCGACTTTTCCTTTGTTATTGGTGTGTCGAGGCACCCGTCTGTGCATCTGTGGTCTGCGTATCTTTCGTGGGTGTCTCGCAGCCCTCGATGGGGGCAGTTGTGGCGGGTTTGCCTATCTTGGCGAATGCTTTCTGCAGGGTGGGTACATCGGTTTTGTTGGCATCGTAGGTCACCGTTACGGTTTTCTTTTGCAGGTCGCATTGAATATCCTTCACGCCCTTTTCGTAGGCAATGTTGCTCATTATCTTGTTAATACATCCTTGGCAGTGAATATCCACATAGAAGGTTACCACTTGTTTGTTTGCTTTGGCTGCCGCCGTGTTGCCGCACCATGCCATAGGCAGCAGTGCCAGCAGAAAAATCAATAGTCGTTTCATATCTGTTTCAATTAAGTTATAATTCCAAATTAGAAGAATTTCCCAATTAACCTACTCTCCCATAGCCCAGCGGAATCCGGCATATATTTTCCATCCGGTGGCGGGTGCCCATGCCATCGAGGCGTCAAATCCGGGCTCGTAGGGTTTGTCAGCACCGACGACGGGGTTTTCTTGTCGGAAGTTGGTCATGTTTTCCGCGCCCACATAGATACTCCAAGTGCGGAAGTATTTGGTTATCTGTGCCATCAGTTGCGGATACCATTTGTAGTACAGGTCGCCGTTTCGCTCTTCGTATTGTGTCGAGCCGAGCGTGGTCAGATAGTAGTCTTTCAGTCCGTCGGGCATGCGTCCGCCTCCGTTGAATTGTGCCGTCAGGTCGAATTGCCATTTCTTGAGCGGCGTCTGATAACTGGTCGTTATCAGTCCTTTGAATTGGTTGGTCAGCGGTTTGGTGCGCAGACGCAGGGTGCCGTCAGCCCCGTAAGTCGTCTGCTTCACATCGGTGTAGCGAAATGCCGCCGTCATGGTCCATCCCCGAAGGATCTCCATACCTACTTCTATCTGTGCGTTGTGCGCATCCGATTTCCCGCCTACTTCTTGCAGGCTGTATAGCCGAACTTCGTCGGTCGCCGCATCGTAGTCGGCTATCATGCAGTCCAAGAACCGTGTGTAGTAGTAGTCTGCCGTCACCTGCATCTCCCGCTTGCCTATCGGTATGTAGAAGGTCGTGCTGACGCCGGTGTTCAGTGCCTTTTCTTGTCGTGTCGATCCCTCGAAGCGTATCTTACGATGCGAGGGCAACATCGATGCATAGTCTGCCAGCAGGTTGGGTGAGCGGTAGCCCATCCCCACAGAGGCGCGCATAGCCCACCATGTCCAAGGCGAATAGCGCAGGTTGAGTCGTGGCGTGGCGAATAGCCCGTATTGCGTCGAGTAGTCGCTGCGCAGTCCCGCCACAAGCGACAGTTTCTCGCCCATCTTCAGTGCGTATTCCGCAAATATCCCCGCCGTCAGTTCTTGCCGTCCGAGGTCTATGGTCGTTGGGCTTGTGATGGTGTCCTCCAGCGTCTCTGTGTAGCGGTCGTAGTTCAGCGACACGCCTGTGGATAGCTTGTGTTCTATTCCGTGCAGCGGTTGTCGCCAGTTCTTTTCGAATATCGTGTTCAGATACGCATTGGTCTGTGCCGCGTCCCACAGTCTCTCTCCGTATCGGTTCTCCTGATTGTGGTACGAGGCAGCGGCAATGATACCCAGCGAGGTGCCGTTTATCGGGTCGAAGATAATACCGTTCTTCATGAATCCATCAATTCGGTAGGTACGCAGGTCTATCTGATAGGGATGTTCTATGTCGCTGTGCATGGCAGTCTGCCCGCCTCGCCGATGGTCGTACAGTCCCCGAATCATCGCTTGAAATATGTACCCGTCTTGTTTGTAGTACCAGCGGTTGGCGAGATTGGCGTTTTGGCTTTTTGGCATGTCGGCAAATCCGTCTTTGTTGTCGTCCATCGACAAGAATCCTTGCTCGTAGTGTGCCATCAGCCCCGTGGCAAGTTCTTGATGTTTCGTGCTGTCTTGCAGGCGAATTTTCCAGCCCCCTTCTGCGTTTACTTCGGGGTGCAGTTCGCTGTTGAGCATGGCGTTCACGGCAATCGGATTTTGGCTTTGCGGTTTCAGATATTCCACATTTATCTGTCCTGTTGTCGCTTCGTATCCGTTTATCACCGACGAGGCACCTTTGCTCACTTGCACCGATTGCATCCATGTGCCGGGTATGTACGCAAGCCCGAACGATTGGGCAAGTCCTCGCACGGCGGGAGTGTTTTCGGCGAGCAGTTGTACATAAGTCCCGCTCAGTCCGAGCAGTCGTATCTGTTTTGCGCCGGTGGCAGCGTCTGCGTAGGCCACATCCACCGATGGGTTGGTTTCGAATGCCTCGCTCAGGTTGCAGCAGGCGGCTTTGAACAGTTCGCCTGTGCCGAGTGTCTGTGTGTCGAATGCGGCCATGCGGCTTCGTAGCACCGCCATTTGCCGTTCTGTTATCGTTACTTCGTTCAGCACCAAGTCGCTCACGAGCACTATCGTCAGTGCCTCGTGCCCGCTCACTTCGATCGTGTCGTTGTGGTAGCCCATATACGACACCACCAGTTTCTTTGTGCTTCGGTCTGTGTCTAGGACGAATTTTCCGTTTGTGTCGGTCGTTGTGCCGTGGCCGGTGCCGGCCCAATATACATTGGCGCCCACGAGGCTCTCCCCCGTGTCATCCAGCACAATGCCTTCTATGCGAGCCATGGCTCCCATAGTATATATAAATAGGAAAAGAATTAGAAAAATCCGTTTCATACATTTGTTGATTCGTTGATGTATAGGTTTGCCATTGTTGGGGCAAGGGTGGGGCGCTTAGCCCCGCTGCCCGCCTCGTCGCCGGCCTGTTTTGGGCCTTGCGAGGAGTGCCATACATCTCTAAATCAACCATCGGCACACCTGTTGGAGTACCGTTTTCCCGCCTGTGTATAGAATGGGTGGCGAAGTTAGATGCTCCGTGGCATCTGTTTCGCTGTGGGCGACCGAAAACTCGGTATCGCTTGGCGTATTTGTGCAGAACAGCACTATTTCGTGCGCAGCGGGCAACGCTTGCGGTTGTCCCACTTCCGTGGTGTCTATCTCAAAGTGCCGCACAAAACAGCACCCGCATTTCTTAGCAATTTGCGTTCCCTTTTCGTTGCCGTCTATTTGCCCCGGTTCGGAGAGATTATCGTTTGCTAAAATAATCGCTCCCGCCTTGTTTCCTTGAGCCCATTCCGTTCCGCAGTGGTGTGCACGGCAGTGTCCGCAGCAGTAGTGCGATAGGGTAAATCCGGCGCCGCCCAACACAAAGAACAAGCAGAAGCCGAGTGTCATCACGCACTTAGCCATTTCCCGAACCAACGCCTTAGGTAAACGCTTGCTCCGCCTTCTCTGTCCTTTTGTTGTCATTATTCAGCGCCTTATCTTTCTCTTATTTATTCCTTATTTACTCCTTAGTTATTCCCTATCTCCCCCTTATTTACTCTTTATCACTCCCCGTTTATTCCTTTCAGTCCGCTCTGTCTGTTTCTTACAATTCCCCGCTATCGGGCAGTCTTTGCACCCGTCTGCCCCTTCGCATCGTTGGTGTCGTTGTGTATGCACCGACCATCCCACGCCTGCAATGGCGCACAGAATCAGTATTATGACGACTATCTCTTGCCACATTTCTCCTTGGTGCCGCAAAAACTATACCATGCCCATTCCTCCCCCAAGCGCTAGCAGCCTTCTATCCAAACCGTAGCCACCACCTATCCAAATAGCAGTGTCCGTTTATCCGAATAGCAGTCACCGCCTATCCAAATAGCAGTGTTCCCACTTGATAGACCACAAACGAAGCAAGCCATGCCACGACAATGGAGTTCACCACCGTAAAGGTGGACCATTTCCAGTTTATCTCTCGGCGTATGGTCGCTATGGTCGCCACACAGGGGAAGTAGAGCAGCGTGAATACGAGGAAAGCGTATGCGCTAACAGGAGTCAGGGCCGTGGCTGCCAAGTCGCCGCCAAAGAGTATGGCAAAGGTGGCGGCGATAGCCTCTTTGGCAGGCAATCCCGTGAGCAGGCAAACCGACATCTTCCAGTCGAATCCGAGCGGTTGCATCACGGGCGCAATGAACTGTCCGATAGCCGCCAGCCACGAGGTCTCTATGTGGTCGAGGTCGCCTGCGGGGAAGTATTCGAGTGCCCATATAATGACGGAGGCGCACAGCACGACGGTCGATATTTTCTTCAGGAAGTCCGAAACGCGATACCAGATATGCCCGCCGATGCTCTTCCAAGTGGGCAGACGGAAGTCGGGCAATTCGTTCACCATGTCGTCGGCAGGTTTTCGGAACCATTTGGTTTTCTTCATGATAAAGGCAAAGAGAAAACTGAGCAAGATACCGAGCAGGTAGAGCGAGAGTAGCACCAAGGCCTTGTAATTCTCAAAGAATGCGTCAATAAAGAGGATGTATACCGGCAGTCGGGCTGAGCAGGACATAAAGGGCACCATAAGCATCGTCAGCGCACGGTCTTTTGGGTCTTTTATATCCTTTGCCGCCATGATGGCAGGCACATTGCAATCAAATCCCATGAGCATCGGAATAAACGAGCGCCCGTGCAATCCCAACCGGTGCATCATACCGTCCATTAGGAATGCCACACGCGCCATATAGCCGGTATCCTCCATTACGGAAAGGAAGAAGAAGAGAATGATGATGTTGGGCAGAGCCGTTAGCAGCGAACCCACGCCCTGAATAATACCATCGCCCAGGAGACTTGTAAACCAGCCTGCGGACAGATGTGTCACCACGAGACCATACAAAGCGTCTATCCCCTTCTGCAGCAAATCCTGCAACGGTTCTCCGAGTGAGAAAGTACACTCAAAAACGATAAACAGGATAGCCGCCAGAACAGGAAATCCCGTCCATTTGTTGGTCAGAATCTTGTCTATGCGTTCCAGTCGTGAGCAGTGTTTGTCGTCCTTCGGATGGAGCAGTGTCTGCATCAGCACGCCGTGCACATAGCCTCGGTAGGCGTCTTCGTCGTGCTGTTCCCATGCGTGATAGACAGGATGGTCTGTTACGGCGGGTGCAGCGGCAGTCTGTTCCAACAGGTGGAGTACTTCGCCTATACCTCGTCCTTTTCCGGCACTTACGAGTGCGAGCGGCACGCCCATTAGGTCCTGCATGGCCGGCAGATCTATCGAATGGCCTGTGGCAAGCAACTGGTCGTACCGATTCAGTGCAACGACTATCTTTTCC
The DNA here is from genome assembly GCA_963591775.1 of bacterium. Lineage (GTDB taxonomy): Bacteria > Bacteroidota > Bacteroidia > Bacteroidales > Paludibacteraceae > Colicola. The sequence continues at coordinate 146,822 of CAVATM010000001.1, read as the reverse complement.
TGTTCGTCGATGATGTGCGGGGTCAGCAGCAGACTTTCCTCGAGGTGAGTGGAGTCCACCACTTGCAATACCACGGCGTAGGTATGTCCGTGTAGGGCGTCCAAGTCGTGTATCTCTTCGAATACCAATGGCTTGCCTACCCATGCGGCTTCTTGCCGCAAGGCTTCAGCGAGGGCGGTCTTTCCGCTGTTAGGGCTGCCTGCGACGGCTATTCGTATTTCTTTCTTTTCGTCCATTTCTGTGTGGGTCTTTTCTGTGTGCTCATTTCTTTTGAGTCTTTTCTATATGTCCATTTCTGTTGCCCTTTTCTATATGCTCATCTCTATAGGGTCTTTCTATAATGCCCTTTTTTTTATTCGTGCAACAGCCTATTTCACCATTATACTAATTTTCGTGCAAAATTACATCTTCTTTTTCTCCCCCACAATCCCTATTTATAGGGATTCCGCTTTTCTAATTATGAATTACAAATTATGAATGATGAATTAATAGCGTCTATTGGGTCTATATTTGTCAATTTTTGTTTCCCAAAAAATACTGTCAATGTAGTGTGGATAAACAGTTCCACAAAGTTTATTTGGTTTATATTTGGCTATATTTGTTCAATAAAAAAACTTTCCGTTTTTGTTCCCATAAAATCCCGTTCCTGTTTCCTATTTCAGTGTGGCATCTTATGTAGAATTTTCTTGAAAAATGTGTAAAAATTGCCGTAAAACCGCACTAATGTTGCATTTTTCGTTGTATTCTTGTAATTTTGTCCGGCATTTTCGGAGCCGTGAGGTTCTGCTACTAACCAACAACAACTAACTAACCAAAAGTCTTTATTTCATGAATTTCTCTACGCTTGTTGCGCCGTTGCACCATTGTTTTTCATCGTGCCGTGCGCCCAAGGCGGCGTTGTTTTCGCTCTGTCTGGCGTCTCTTTTGCCGGCTCATGCGGAAACTTTCAATGCCTCTACCCGCTACTCCCGCGAGGTCATCGATGCCTGCCTGTATCATTTCCAGGCCAATACCACGGCGAGCGGCTTCGCTAAATATGATGCCAATGGCAATCTTAAAAACGCATCCGAATCTACGCGTGGTTTCGACTATGTCCCGGGTCTGGTGGCGAAGGCTGTATTGGAGGCGATTGAATACTACCAAGATTCCGCTTTCGTAGCGCCATGGTTCTATAGTATGCAAGCGTATGGAAATCAGTATTATAACAACGACCACGCTTCGAGTGCCACGCTCGACGATCTCAATGCCTGCAAACTCTATTTCGGTTTGGCGGATCTGACCAAAACGGGCGCTAAGTTTGAGGATACCACCACCTATTCCCATTGCCGGACGGCTAAGTCCGGTACCTTGGCAGGCCTGAATGCGTATAATACAAATCGAGTTATTCTCCCCGCCACTTCTGCCGTTTTCGCTGCTGCCACCGATTCATCGCTTGACGCCGACACCTACACGGGTGGTTGGTGGCATAAGGAATCGTACGCAAACGAGATGTGGTGCGATGGCCAGTATATGGGGCCCGCTTTGTTGGCGCAGTTGCTCCACGAGGGTTATACGCTCACGGGCAAGACAGAGACCGAGTGTTGGGATTTGATTGCCAAGCAGTTCACTATGACATGGGGCAAACTCTGGGACAGCGATAAGCAACTTCTCTATCATGCCTTTTCGGCCACTCCAACAGATGCCTCTGATAATTATTGGGCAGACCAGACGACGGGCGCTCACTATGGCGTGTCTGCCGAGTTTTGGGGGCGTGCCGACGGTTGGTATTTCTTGGCGCTAATCGATGTGCTTGAGTTGATGCCGACCTCTCATGCGCAGTATGCGACGCTGAAAAACTATCTCAATCTCCTTGCTGCAGGTCTTGCGGCTCGTCAGGACGCCACCACGGGTGTGTGGTGTCAGTTGCTGCAGTATGCCAATGGTGTAACACCGTCGGGTTGCAGCAAAGCGACAAACTATCTCGAGGCATCCGGCTCTGCGTTGTTTGTGGCAGGTTTCCTCAAGGGGCAGCGTTTGGGCTTGTTCGATACCGACTATTCTGCATTGGCAAAGCGTGGCTATCAGGGCTTGGTGGAGCAGTTCCTTACCTCCACGACTACCGATGGCAACAAGTATATGCTCATCCATAGTTGCGCCTCCGCCGGATTAGGAGGAAAAAATAAACGCGTGGGTGACGCCAATTATTATTTAAGTGGTTCTGATGTAACCGAAATTACTAACTACACCGAAGGTAAAATCTTAGGAGCCTTCATTTTCGCCGCCATCGAGTACGAGCGTGCCTATATGAAGAACACCCCGACCGACAACGCCATCAATGATAACGGTTGCAAGTGTCTTCAGTTGCAGTTGAGCAGTGCCTCCAAGATGCTTCGCCATGGTCAGGTCATGATTGCTCAGTCCGACCGTATCTATTCTGCTACGGGTGCCCGCTATCAGTAAACTATTACTCTCACCTATGCTCGCTGTGTCTTCCATAGCGAGCATTTTTTTTCAATCAAAAATACCATGAACACACGCTTTTCTTTTCGCTCAGCGCACCTTTGTTACGCTCTGTTGTCGGTCTTTCTGTGGCTTTCTTTGCCGCTCTCGGCGACAACGGTTACTTATACGGCCGATAAAACGACCAATTTTTCCAATCCGGAGCGGGGCTTTTATGAGCAAATAGAACAGAAACTCACCTCTTCAGGTACCACCAATCTGAGTTCCTCATACTTCACCCGTGCGAATGTGGCAGGTCGCAGCCTGATACTTCGGCTCTATTATTTGGATAATTTCCGCACCTCCGCTCTGCCGCAGGCTGTTCTCAATCAAATCACTTCCGATATGGCGCTGTTGCGCACGCATGGCATGAAGTGTATCCTTCGTTTTGCCTATACTGCCTCTGCTTTCGAGACGGCAAGCAAGAATCAGGATGCCTCTCCGGCTATGTGGCAGCAGCATCTCTCGCAGTTGAAGCCTATTCTTGCCGCCAATGCCGATGTCATTTATGTCGTTCAGGCAGGCTTTTTGGGCGCATGGGGGGAATGGTACTATTCCTATCAGGGGGTAGGCAACGCTATTGCAGGCTCCGTGAAAATCAATCTCATCAATTGGCTGTTGGATGCAGTCCCACAGAATCGCTTTGTCCAGTTGCGCACTCCGAAATACAAAACCGACTATCTCGGCGACACGGTGGCGCTCACGGCGGCAACGGCCTATACGACTACCTCTCGTGCGCGTTTGGGCTATCATAATGATGCCTTTTGCAATGGAGCCGACAATATGGGCACCTATACCAATGTCAAAACCGAAAAATCGTATTTGGCCCGGGAGACCCTCTTCGTCCCCAATGGCGGCGAAACCAATATCGAATCGGAGCATGCCGCCAATTACAAGAATTACGGCACGGGGGCGAAGGCGTTGGCAGAAATGCAACTGGTGCATATCTCCTATTTGGGGTACGAGTACAGCGAGTATGCGACCGACCAATGGAAAACCGAGACCAATGCGGATGGCGAGTCCTACTACGACCTAATGGCGCGTCTGATGGGCTATCGTTTCGAGTTGGTGGATGCTACTTTCCCAGCCACGGCAGTGGTTGCAGGCACGCTCCCTGTCACGATTCGAATCCAAAATGTAGGTTGCGCACCTTTGTATAACGAGCGCCATGCCTATTTGGTCTTGTCGTCTTCTTCCAATACCTATATCCTTCCGCTCTCCGCCGACCCTCGTTCGTGGCATCCGGGGCAGACGGTTACTGTTTCCGAGACCCTGTCGTTGCCTTCCGCTATCGTCCCGGGCACCTATTCTCTTTCGCTGTCGTTGCCCGATGCCGACAGTCGTCTGGCGTCCAATTCGGCTTTTTCGGTGCGTATGGCGAACCAAAACACATGGGATGCCGCCACGGGATACAATAGCCTTAACGCCACGGTGCAGGTGGCCTCCTCTCCGTCACCGACCGAGTCCTATACGCTTTCGTTCGACGACAATCGTCCGTCTGCTTGGGATAGCCGGTTCTTGTTGACCCCGTCCGGTCTGTCTGCGGTTTCGGTGGATGCGGGGCAGCCTTATACCATTCCTGCGGCAGAGCCCTCTATCGGCGAGCAGTCCGCCCCGTCCTATCATATCTATCTCTTTACGGGGTGGAATACCCGCAAGGATGGCACAGGCACTACCTATCATGCAGGCGATGTCCTTACGCCTTCTTCCGACCTGGTGCTGTATGCGCAGTGGCAGGGGCGTGCGTTCTCCATCACCTATTATTCCGACTCATCTCAGTCGTCTGTCCTTGCTCTCTCTCCCGATTCCTATACTTTCGATTCCGAGGTTGTTTTCCCTATCCCAGTTCGTTCGGGCTATGAGTTTGTGGCATGGCATTCGGTCTATGGCGATGAGGTGGTTACATCCACAGCGGGCTATTGGGGCGATTTTGAGTTGTGGGCAGAGTGGAATAGTGTGCCCTCTTCGCTCCAAAATCCCGAACCACTCCCGAAGGTAGCCCGTAAAATCCTCCGTGATGGTACCTTGCTCATCCGTCGCAATGCCCAACTATTCACCCTTCTCGGCCAACCTTACGAGTAATATCCGCCCTATGGGTTCAATAATTCCGCCTGATTGGTTCGGTAATTTCTCCTAATGATTCACTAAGTCCGCCTAATGGTTCAGTAAGTATCTGGCATCATCGCCTGTTATATGCTTTTAGATATGCTTATACCTTACCATACACCATTCTAATCCGTCCTGCAATTACATTTTGTGCGGTATATGGGATTTATGCTTTACAACATAAATCCTATTTTTGTGTTGCATACGTCGCATAAATAGCGTACCTTTGTGCCTATCCGTTGAGCAGGAGTGCCGTCTGGGCGCTCGCCTATACCTATCGAAACACACCGTCTTGCCGTTTTGCTGTCTATGGCACGCAAGTCGGATTATTTAATACCTAACTAAAAAACACAATTATGGCTAAAGTTTATCAGGCTAACGAGATTAAGAATGTCGCTATGTTGGGTGGTAGCGGCTCGGGAAAAACCACTCTTATGGAGTCGATGCTCTATGAGAGTGGAGTCATTAAGCGTCGTGGTTCGATTGAGGCACAATCGACAGTCTGCGACTATTTCCCTGTAGAAAAGGAGTACGGCTATTCCGTTTTCTCTACGGTATGCAACATCGAGTTCCAGGGTAAGAAACTCAATATCATCGACTGCGCCGGTGCAGACGATTTCTGTGGTGGCACCATGGCGGCTCTGCAAATGGTGGGCTCTGCGCTTATCGTGTTGCCCGCCGACAAGGGCGTTGAGGCAGGCACGGAGAACAGTTTCCGTTTGGTGGAAAAACTGCACAAGCCGCTCGCTTTTGTCATCAACAAGTGCGACGCGCCCGAGGCGGATTTCGACAACGCCTTTGCCCAGTTGCGCGAGGAGTTCGGCAACAAGTGTACCCTCATTCAATACCCCGTCAATGCGGGTGCAGGCTTCAATGCTGCCATCGATGTGCTCAAGGGCAAGATGCTCGTATGGGGGCCTGACGGTGGCGCGCCGGAGGAGAAAGACATCCCCGCAGCGGAGCAGGAGCGTGTGGCAGAGATGCGCCAACAGTTGCAGGAGCAGGCCGCTGAGGCGGACGAGACGCTGCTCGACAAGTTCCTTTCCGAGGGGCTGACCGACGAGGAGATCATGCACGGCTTGCGTTCTGTCTATGCCGACGGCTCTATGTATCCCGTCATCTGCACGAGCGGTCTGAAGGATATGGGTATCCGCCGTTTGATGGATTTCCTGCAGGCTATGGCACCTGCGCCCGACCGTTTTGCCTACCCCACCATCGACGGACAAGGCGTTACGCCCGACCCTACCAAGCCGACGAGCCTCTATGTATTCAAGACTTCCGTCGAACCGCATATCGGCGAGGTGAACTATTTCCGGGTCATGCAAGGTACGGTCAAGTCCGGCGATGACTTGCAGAACATGGAGCGTGGCAGCAAGGAGCGCATCTCGCAACTCTATATGGTCGCGGGTTCCAATCGTATTCCCGTCGATGAGGTATCGGCAGGCGACATCGCCGCTACCGTCAAGTTGAAAGATACCCGTACGGGCAATACGCTCAACGCCAAGGATTGCGACTATCAGTATGCGGCCATCCGGTATCCGCAGCCCCGCTATCGCCGTGCCATCCGCCCCGTCAACGAGGCAGACAACGAGAAACTCGCCGCTCTGCTCACCCGTATGCACGAGGAAGACCCGACATGGGTTATCGAGCAGTCCAAGGAGTTGCGTCAGACCATCGTCAGCGGACAGGGTGAGTTCCACTTGCGCACGCTCAAATGGCGTCTGGAGAACAACGAGAAGATGCAGGTAGTCTTCGAAGAGCCGAAGATTCCGTATCGTGAGACCATCACCCGTGCAGCCCGTGCCGACTATCGTCACAAGAAGCAGTCGGGCGGTTCGGGACAGTTCGGCGAGGTACATCTCATCATCGAACCTTATACCGAGGGCGTGCCGGTGCGTGATACCTATAAGTTTGGTAATCAGGAATATCGTGTCACGGTCAAGGACACCCAGGAGGTCAATCTCGAGTGGGGCGGCAAGTTGGTGCTGATTAACTCGATTGTCGGCGGTGCTATCGACGCGCGCTTTGTGCCGGCCATTTTGAAGGGTGTCATGGATCGTATGGAGCAAGGCCCGCTCACAGGTTCGTATGCACGCGATGTGCGCGTCATTGTCTATGACGGCAAAATGCACCCGGTAGATTCCAACGAGATTTCGTTCCGTTTGGCGGGGCGCAATGCCTTTGCTGAGGCGTTCCGCAACGCCGATCCCAAGGTCTTGGAGCCTATCTACGAGGTCGAGGTCTTTGTGCCGAACGATTTGGTGGGCGATGTCATGTCCGACCTCACGGGGCGGCGTGGCCTTGTCTTGGGTATGGAGACGGAGAAGAAATTCACCCGCCTGCACGCCGAAGTGCCGCTCAAGGAATTGAGTTCTTATTCTACGACGCTCAGTTCGCTCACCGGTGGTCGTGCGACATTCACTATGCGCTTCAAGGACTACGAGCTCGTGCCCGCCGATGTGCAGGATAAGTTGCTCAAGGAGTACGCTGCCGCCCATGCCGACGAAGAATAGAACCACTGACGAAGACTAGAACGAACTTTCTCATTCTTGAGAAATCTATTGTATTCTCGATAGACAAAGAGTACTATAAATACTTATCACACGGACGAATCGTTGCCGTATTAACGGCATAATTACAGAATAGGCTCACCCGTTTTGGGTGAGCCTATTCTGTTTCAAATATATGTTTTTCAGCATATTTTTTACACAACTCGATTTTTTGCTCTACTACAGAACTACGCACTGCTTGTGCAAACAATCCGCTGCTTGTGTGAAAGTGATATTATCTGTAAATAAACAGAAAACCAACAGAATACAAATTTTATGTAGTAGTAAAACGCTACTTTCTGAAATGCGATATATGTTCTAAAACATATTTTCAAAATTTGCCTGCCCATTAAATATGTACTACTTTTGCACCGCTTTCCGAAGAGTCATCTCTGCTCAGCAATGAGTTATCTTTACTTCTTAAAGAGTTATCTCTGCACTGCGATGAGTTTTTAACTTTTCAGTGAGTTCTCTGCTATTCGATGAAAAGCCTCCAAAATCCTGCTTTTCCCGAACCACCCCCGAAGGTAGAACCTGATTACTCTCCTAAAGCGACCTGAAAATCTATATAGATTAACCTAAAAATCTAAATAATTCGACCTAAAATCTAATTTGAATATGTTCAGACATACCCATTCTCTCCTGTTCGCACTCCTTGCGATTCTGCTTATTCCGTATAGTCTGCATGCTCAGACGCTCACCATTACGGGCGTTGTATATGCAGAAGGTGAGCCGGACCCCGTTATTGGCGCCAATGTTATGGTAAAGGGTACCTCGAACGGAACCATTACCGACTTCGATGGTAACTTCTCCCTCCAAGCCAAGTCGGGCGATTTGCTCCAAGTGTCGTACATGGGTTACAAGACCCAAGAACTTAAGGCCACCGCTTCTCCCATGCGCATTACCCTACAGCCCGACAATGTCCTGCTGCAGGAGGTAGTTGCTGTGGGCTATGGTACGATGCGCAAATCCGACTTGACGGGTGCTGTCACTTCCGTCAGCGCAGACGAACTGATGAAAGCCCCCGTTTCTGGCCTCGACCAAGCCTTGCAGGGGCGTGCGGCAGGTGTCACGGTTACCACCAACTCCGGTCAACCCGGTGAGGCAGCGACCATTCGTATTCGTGGTATTGGTTCAGCTATTGGTGGCAACGACCCGCTCTATGTTGTTGACGGTGTCATCACGAGCGACATTTCGTTCCTTGCCCCGAACGACATTCAGTCTATGGAGATTCTTAAGGACGCTTCTGCCACGGCTATCTACGGTTCGCGAGGTGCGAACGGTGTCATCATCGTCACCACCAAGACCGGTGCCTCTGCCGGTGCGAAACCCAACATCACTTTCGATGCTTATTGGGGCTTCCAGAACCGTTGGCGCAAACTCGATGTGATGGACTCCCGCAGCCACGCCGAGACCGAGTTGCGTATAGGCGCTATGCGTAATGGTGCCGAGGAAATCTCCTATTACAACAACCAGGGTTTTGCCGGTTGGCTCCAAATGTACAAGTTAGGCAAATCGGTTTACTATCCCACCAACTTCAACTATGCCGACCAGGAAACCGATTGGCAGGACGAGGTATTCAATGCCAACGCCTTCATGCACAACTACAACCTGAGCGTAGATGGCGGCAACGACAAAGGGCACTACGCTCTCTCTGCTAACTACTTTGGCCAAGAGGGTACCATTATAGGCAGTAACTACCAGCGCTTCACCATCCGCCTCAATACCGATTACGAAATCCGTAAGTGGTTGAAGGTGGGCGAACACCTCAGTTTCGCTACTTCCAAAGGGCGTAACGCCATGAACAACAGTTCTTCTGCGGGCGCATCGGTTATCTCCGCTGCTTTGGCTATGTCTTCGTGGGATCCTGTTTACTATCCCGATGGTTCTGTCAATGTCAATGGAGACGACCTCTCGGGGCATTATTCTGCAGGGTCGAACTTCAAGAATGTGACCAACCCCTACCAGATGTCCTACAACACCGAACCATCTAATAAGAACGAGCGTGCTATCGGTGACATCTATCTCGAAATCAAGCCTATCGATGGGCTTACCATCCGCCCGAGTTTCTCGGTGGACTATACGCTCAACCGCACCCGCAACTTTACTTATCCCAATACCTATACTTCATACAACTACTCCGAGAAGAACTACATCACCTCTTCTATGACGCGCTACTGCTCGTTGCAGGAGGAGACCACTATCACCTACGCCAAGAAGATCGGCAAGCACAATTTCTCGGTTATGGCAGGTCAGACTTGGCAGGAGTACAATACTTACGGTATCAGCGGCTCGGGCGCACAGATTCTCAATCCTATCGAGAGCAACTGGTATCTGAGCAAGGCGACCACCGATCGTACCAACGCTTCCGATGAGGTGTCGCGTATCCGTCGTGTCTCGTTCCTCGGCCGTGTGTTCTATTCCTATGACGACCGCTATATGGTGACCGCCAACTTCCGTGCCGATGCCTCTTCCCGCTTCAGCAAGAACCCGTGGGGCTACTTCCCCTCTGTGGCGCTGGCATGGCGTATGAGCGAGGAGAGTTGGCTCAAGCAAGTCGAGTGGCTCGACAACTTGAAGATTCGTGCCGGATTCGGTCAGGTAGGTAACGATGGTATCCCGTCGGGTTCTTTCACACCGACTATGGGATCGAGTCAGGATGTGTTCTATGGCTATACGCTGGGCAAGTCGCAGACCATCAATGGTGGCTCGGCGGTCCTGACGCAGGTTAATTTGGACGGCAAATGGGAAACCAACCAGCAGTGGGATGCAGGTATCGATTTCTCTTTCTGGAACGGCAAGTTGAGCGGTACGCTCGATTATTTCTGCCGCGATACCAAGGACGCTCTGCTCTATGTCAATGCGCCAGCCCATGTGGGCAACCGCTATTCGCTTGTCAAGAATGTGGGCAATATCCGCAACGAGGGATTTGAGTTGACGCTCAATCATGATAATCAGGTCGGTAAGGTACATTATAACATAGGTGCCAACCTCAGTTACCTGCACAACGAACTGACCGAGATCAATGGCGGCTCGCCTATCTGGGGCGACCGAACCAAGACCGATGTAGGTATGTCGCTCAATTCCTTCTGGGGCTATGAGTACGAGGGAGTCTATCAGTCCGACGAGGAGGCACTTTCGCAACTCTATTCCTACGATGCTACTTCTATTCCGGTGCATGCGGGTGACGCTCGCTACAAGGATCTCAACGGTGACGGCAAAATCGACGAGAACGACAAGAGCAATATCGGTAATCCGTTCCCAAAACTGACCTATGGCTTCAATCTCGGTGCCGAGTTCTATGGGGTTGATATTCAGTTGTTCTTCCAGGGTGTCTATGGCAACCAGATCTACAATGCCCTTCGTGAGCGTCTCGAGGGCGACGGTTCCAGCAGTGCGCTTGCCTCCTATATGGCTGACGATGTTTGGGTAGGCTATACCGATTTGGTGCGTGACGCATTGCTTGCACAGGGCGTCAACTGGATGGAGTTGGAGAATCGCAACGGTACTATTCCAAACCCGCTCGGTTCGGCCACCAATACTGAGAACTCCACGCGTTTCCTCGAAAGCGGCTCCTACCTGCGCCTCAAGAACGCCCAAATTGGCTATACGCTGCCCAAGAAGGTGACGGAGAAATTCTTCTGCAGCCGCTTGCGTTTCTATGTTACGGCAAGCAACCTCTTCACCATCACCAAGTATTCGGGGTACGACCCGGAGGTAGGTAGCGGTGTCGATTACGGAAACTATCCGCAGAGCCGTACTTTCACTTTCGGTCTGAATGCCACTTTCTAATTATGAATGAAGAATTACGAATGATGAATTAATACTATGGGAGATTCTATTATGAAAAAGACACAATATATCGTTTTGGCGTTGGCGGCTTGCGTGGCTTTCACGGGTTGCAAAGACTATCTGACCGAGATAGAGCCGGGTACGACGCGTTTGGACGACTATTTCGTTTCCACCGATGCGGCAGTCGAGAATGTGACGGGTTGCTATGTGCCTCTAATGTGGGAATACAACAGCACCTATTGCCCCGAATGGTTCATTGGCGATATTGTCAGCGACGATGCGCTTAAGGGCGGCGGCAGCACCACCGATATGGCGGATGCTTATGATATGGAGAACTGGCGCACTACCTCGCAGAATACCTTGTTGCTCGATTTCTATCGTGCGCAGTATCAGGGTATTGCCCGCTGCAATTTGGCCATCAAGTATATCTCAAATATGGAGGTAGGGATAGACGAGAATTTCACCGCTTCGATGAAAAATCGTCTGCTCGGCGAGGCGTATTTCTTGCGTGCTTACTACTATTTCCGCCTCTTGCGTGTCTATGGCGGTGTGCCTGTCTCGACTACCGTTATCGACAATTCTGACAGTTGGGGCGTGCCTCGTTCGTCGGTAGAGGCGGTTTTCGACCAAATTTTGAGCGACCTCACCGAGGCGAACAAGGGTCTTTGGCTGCGCAGTCAACTGGAGGACGAGCAGGTCGGCCGTGCTACCAAGGGAGCTGCTCAGGCTATGTTGATGAAGGTCAATCTCTACCGTGCCTCTTCTTATTGGAGTGCGCAGATAGGTGCCGACGCGGCAGAGTGCTTTGCGGCAGCCAAGGCGTGGGGCGACAGCATCATCGCTTCGGGCGAGTACGACCTTTGCCCCAATTATGAGGACAATTTCACCCTTGCCGGTGAGAATGGCGAGGAGTCCGTTTTCGAGATTCAGTATTCCGAGCAGCCTTGGAGCGACTATGGCGAGGGCTTTGGTTTCACGGCAGGCTCTTTCACGCAGATTCTGATGCGTTCCCGTTCGTCCAAGATTGGCGGAGGCTGGGGTTTCGACCATCCGACGCAGAACCTGTACGACGAGTTCGAACCTGCGGATTCGCTTCGTCGTGCGGTGGCTATTCTCAATCCTGCCGATTCGCTCATCGAATCGCCTGCCGAGGAGATTTATCTCGACAACCGTTACCTCAACAACAAGTACGGTATGTATCGTGACCCGGAGAGCCTGGGTGGTGGTTTGGGCAAGTGGAGCCTGCATGCCAGCCGTGGTCCGCTCAACAATCGTCAGATTCGTTATGCCGATGTTCTCCTTATGTATGCCGAAGCAACTCTTGGTTTGGGCGATGAGGCAACCGCCAAAACCTATATCAACAAGGTGCGTTCCCGTGCAGGTCTGGGCGAGGTCGGTACATATACCTTCCGTGTAAATGGTGTCGAGGTCGCTTCTCCTACCACGGAGCAATGCTTGCGCCACGAGCGTCGTGTCGAGCTCGCCATGGAGGGACACCGTTGGTTCGACCTTGTTCGCTGGGAGGGTGTCAATGGCACCGGGCTTAAGGAACACATGGATGCCTATGCCGAGACCGAATCCACCAATGCCCGGTCGCATATCACTTCGTTCATCAAGGGCAAGCACGAGTTGTTCCCCATCCCGCAGGAGGAGATCCAACTCAATCCGACAACCATGTCGCAGAACCCGGGCTATTGATGCACCACGGTGCGTGCCTATTGTAACATCGCCTAATCGCTTGTAATCCAATCGGCTCGCTGCCTAATGCTCCCACAAACAAAGGAATATCATACTATAGAAACATAAAACTATTTCATTATTAACCATAAAACACAATTCATTATGAAAGCGAACAAAATTTGTGCATTTGCACTCGCAGCACTGACTCTTTTCGGTCTGAATGCCTGCAAAGACAAAAACGATGAGAAAACACTCGAACTAACGCCCACCTCTACTACGCTTAAGGTAGGTGAGACCCAACAACTCGTAGCCAACATCACGGTGGACGAGTGGAAGTCTTCTGCAGAGACCATTGCTACCGTGGACAATAACGGTCTTGTTACCGCTGTTGCCGAGGGTACGGCTATCATTTCGGCTACGGCTAACGGTACCACCAAGACTTGCGTTGTTAAGGTTACCGCCAATGGTAGCGATGACAGTGGCAAGACAGCAGAGGTCAAGGGTAGCCAGATTTGGCCGGTCATCCTTGATGCAACCACCGCAGAGGCAGTCAAGTCGAAAATTGTAGCTTCCTTTGCGCCCAACGATGTAGACCAATTCCTCTATGTATGGGACCAAACTTATGTTGCTAACACCAATCCGACGGGTATGAACTTCTACGGCAATACCGAAGGCTTTACTGCTATGACAGTAGGATCTATCGGATGGTCTGGCTGTGGTTTCTGCTTGGAAGAGAGCGGTACGGGTTGGCAGGGTGCAGAGGCGTTGCGTGCGGCTATCGTGGCCAATCCGGATGATTACTATCTGCACTTGGCTATCAAATCGACCGACAAGTACAGCCACTGCTTCTATATCTTTGGTGCAGAGAGCACCAAGTTTGTTTTGGGTACATCGGTTGTATACAATGGTCCTATCTATTCCGACTTCACGCGTGACGGCAGTTGGTATGAGTTTGATATTCCTATGTCGAAATATGCTACCGCCTTGGCTTCTACTACCTGCGCTGCAGGTGTCAATGTTTTTGTAGTTCTGACAGAGGGTGTTGCCGGTGCTCAACTCAACTTGGATGCTGTTTATTTCTACAAGAAGTAATCTCGTAAGTCGAAAATTATATCTTTGCTATAAGGAGGCTGATACCCTCCTTATGGCTCCAATCAAATCTTTTCACAAAAAACAGACCCTTATGACACGCCAACTGACCACGTTTTTCATATTCTGTTCCCTTTTTCTTGCGGCTTGCTCCGATAAGGTAAGCCTCGTGCTTACACCCAATACACTCCAAATGATTCCGGGTGATATTCAGACCATTACGCTGTCTGGCGATGTGGCAGATGTAGAGTGGGCTTCCTCCAATGATTCCGTGGCAACGGTTTTCTATGGCACTGTCACGGCCAAGGCTATCGGCAAGGCGATTATTACGGCCAAGAAAGGTTCTGCTACTGCCACTTGCGAGGTGTTTGTTACGGCTACCGATGGTTCTTCGTTGCGTATCACACCGGCTCTTGTCAGCCTCGAGAAAGGCGATACCTACCAATTCTCGTACGGAAATACCTACGACCTTGAACTCACTTGGTCGTCTTCCGACGAGAGCGTGGCGCGTGTTGATAATTCCGGTCTTGTCATCGCCATTGCCCCGGGTAATGCTACCATCACCTTATCTACTCCTGTTGAGAGCCATACCGCAATAGTAGCAGTGGCACACCATTGGGGCGACTACAAATTGGTGTGGTCGGATGAGTTTGATGGCACTTCTCTCGACGAGAGTGTTTGGGGCTACAATATCGGTGGTGGCGGTTGGGGCAACAACGAGTTGCAGTACTATACCACCCGTACGGAAAACATCCGTGTGCAGAACGGTTGCCTCGAGATAGAGGCACGCAAGGAGAATTACGAGAACCGTAACTATACCTCTGCGCGTATTCTCTCGAAGGACAAGAAGACATTCACTTATGGAAAAATCGAGGCGCGTATCAGTTTCCCGGGCGGGCAAGGCACATGGCCTGCGTTCTGGATGATGGGCAACAAAGGTTCGTGGCCGGCTTGTGGCGAGATAGATATCATCGAGCATATCGGTTCGCAGCCCACTCGTGCATCGTTTGCTCTGCATACCCCGCTCAAGAACGGCACGCGTGGCAACAACTGGTCGAGTACCCATTTCTTTGACCAATCGTTGGCGGGTGGTTTCCATACCTATGGAGTAGAATGGTGCCAAGAGGAAGAGAACGGTAAGGATTGTATTCGTTTCACGGTCGATGGTGTGGTCTATGCCACCTCATGGGAGAGCGAGATCGACAACGCCCAAGCGTGGCCGTTCAATAAGGCGCATTTCATTATCTTCAATTTGGCTATAGGCGGCAATATGGGCGGCACGGTGGACGACGCCATCTTCGATACGCAGCGTATCATGTATGTCGATTGGGTGCGTGTCTATCAGCGCGAGGAGGCGCAATAATCCCGTTGCCCCCGATACTTGCCCAAGCATCCTTACATAAACATTTCAAACACACGCAAAGAAAAAATAGTACCCCTTTCAAAATCGAACTTCTACCATGACTCGTTCTTTTCTCCGACATACCGCATCTGTTCTGCTCACCGCCGTTTTGCTTGTGGTGGTGCTGTTCGCGTGCGAGGGCAATGGTGAGGTATCGGACAAGACCTATACTACCATGCGCAAGAGTGCAAAGCGCGGCGTAGCGTTCAATTTCTCGCTGACGGAGGACTTGCCGCTGCTGTCTGAGTCTTGCTCGTGGGCGTACAACTGGGGCAACAGCCAGAACGACAATGCGGCTTTGTGGTTCGATACCAACGACATGGACTATTGTCCCATGGCGTGGAGCGGCAGTTACGATGCTGATAAGATTCGTGCCTACAAGCAGGCACACCCCAATACCCGCTACTTGTTGGCGTTCAACGAGCCGAACCTGACCGACCAGGCGAATATGACGCCCGCAGAGGCAGCCGCTCAGTGGCCGGCTGTTGTGGCTTTGGCGCATGAGTTGGGGCTGAAACTCGTCTCGCCGGCAATGAATTACGGTACACTTTCCGGCTATAGCGACCCTATCAAGTGGCTCGACGAGTTCTTTGCGCAGCCGGGCGTGTCGCTCGACGATGTCGATGCCATCTCCATCCATTGCTATATGGCGTCCCCCTCAGCGGTGCAGAGTTATGTCGAGCGGTTCGAGAAGTACGGCAAACCAATTTGGATGACCGAGTTTTGTGCATGGGAAAGCACAGTGTCCCGTGTAGAGAACCAGATGGATTATATGTGTTCCGTGCTTAACTATTTTGAGCAGATCGACTTGGTCGAGCGCTATGCATGGTTCATCCCTCGCACGAGCGGCAAGGTCGATTCCTATCCTTATATGCAGTTGCTCACGCATACATCGCCCTCTACGCTCACCGATTTGGGTGTTCTCTATACGCAGTTCTCTTCCTTCGACCATTCGGCTTGGTTGCCGTTGTCCGATGGGGTGGGGGCGAACCAATATATTGCGTTGCAGAACAATTCCATTTCGCAGCGTCTGTGCGATGGCAAACCTTATATCTACAACCTACAGTCGGGCGCATGGCTCGACTATCAGGTTCAGGTTACCGCCGAGCAGCCCTTGCAGATTTCGTATGCCTCGCTGTCCAACAGCATTGTCAATATCTATTGCGATGGCGTGCTGCAGACGGCGGTCAGCCTTCCCCGCACGGGCGATGTGTCCACGCCGACCACGCTCACTTGCCCCTTTGTCCCGAAGCAGGGCCGAACCTGCTTGCGTTTCGAGGTCTTGGATGGCGCGTTCAATTTCTATGAATTGAAAAACTAACCTCGCTTTTTGCAAACAAACCCATTTATAATGCCAACAAACCGAATCAATTCCATACCCTTATGAACCAAGGTACAAAAAAGATATGTAGTTTAGTAGTTGTTGTGTTAGTAGCGTTCTGTGCGTCTGCTCAGGTAACTATCTCCGATTTCGAGAGTGGCAGCGCATGGACGGCCGTAGAGGGGGCAACCACCGTAGTCAACAATCCTTCCGAGACGGGGCTAAACCTCTCGTGCAAGGTGTTGCAGGTGGTGCGTCCTCAGTCGGCAAACAACTGGGCGGGTGCCATGTACACTCCGTCTTCTTCTATTTCGGGCTATCGTTACGCCCATGTGTTGATGTATCGCAACAATACCAACCGGCCCAATCTCAAAGTCTATGATCCAACCGAGCAAGATGGCTCTGCCGACTTGGCTCCGATGAATACCATCGTGGCCAATCAGTGGCAGGATGTTGTTTTCGACCTTGGCGACCATAGTGTCGATTTCCTCTTTTTGATGGTCGACCGCACCACGCTCAGTGCCGATGCCGTTATGTATATCGACGATGTGGTGCTTTCCAACGATGCCTCTCCCCGCACCACTCCCAACGCAGTTTGCCGAACCACTCCCGAACCAACAGGCGATTATGAGTTGGTTTGGAACGCAGATTTCACCGATGAGACCCTCAATCTCTCCGCTTGGAACATCGAGACCAACGGCGATGGCGGCGGCAACAGCGAGTTGCAGTACTATTGCGACCGTGGGGTGCGCCTCGGTACCGACCCTGTCGAGGGCAAACACTGCCTTATTCTGATCGCTACCAAAGAGAGTTATATGGGAAAGACCTGCACCTCAGGCCGTATCAATTCCTTCGATAAGACCTATTTTCAATACGGCAAAATCGAGGCTCGTATCTGGTTCCCCAATACGGCCAACGGCTTGTGGCCGGCTTTCTGGATGATGGGCAACGACTATCCCACGGTAGGCTGGCCTGCTTGTGGCGAGACCGACATCATCGAGTTGGGCCATCAGAACGGTATCAGTGCGGGCACGCAAGACCGTTTCTTCAATGGCGCCAGCCATTGGGGGCCTATCTGGAGCAGTCACTATCAGTATGCGCAGGACATCACCAATGCGTATAGCGTTGAGGATGGCTTCCATATCATCACTTGTATCTGGGACGCCGACCATGTCGCCATGTATGTCGATCTCGACGCACACCCGACGGTGTCGCCTTACTATTCGATGACCATCCCTGTCAGCAGCGAGGACAACGCCCCGGGCAAGTATTTCCACAAACCCAATGGCATTATCTTCAATTTGGCGGTAGGCGGCCAATTCCCGGGTATCTACGACATCAATGGTATCACGGCTCTCTCGTCAGGCTCTCGTTCGATGTATGTCGATTGGGTGCGTGTCTATCAGAAAGGCGATGCGGGCGAGTCGTTCTATTCCGCTGTTGCCTCCGATCCTATCGAGGGCAGCACCTCCACCGACTGCGTAAATGCCCAAATTCCCGAACCAACCCGCAAGGTACTCCGTGACGGACAGATATATATCGAGCATAATGGCACTCGCTACACCTTGCTCGGCACCCCGCTTCACTAATACAATCCTAACAAAGCATACCCAAATAATAGCACAAACTATGATGAAACACACAACCGCTTATATCGCTTTAGCCATGGTCGCCCTTCTTTCCTCATGCGCACCCAAAGACTCCTACACTCTCGTCTGGGAGGATACCTTCGATGCCGACACACTCAATACCGCCTATTGGAATATCGAGGACAATGCCCGTGGCGGTGGCAATTACGAGATGCAGTACTACTCGCCTCGCAATGTATCGATAGAGAACCATCCCGTTACGGGCGAGCACTGCTTGGTGCTTTCCGCACGCCGCGAGGACTATGGCAACCGCCCCGCCACTTCCGCCCGCCTCAATACGCAGGACAAGGTAACGGTGCAGTACGGCAAGATAGAGGCTCGTATCGCTTTTCCCAATACCGCAGATGGTCTTTGGCCGGCTTTCTGGATGCTCGGCAACGACATTGCCCGTGATTTGGGCAACAACGATGCAGTCGATTCCTATGCGGCCGAGTTGGCGCAGTCGGGTCAGGTCGTATGGCCTCGCTGCGGCGAGATAGACATTGTGGAGATGGGGCATCAGGACGGCATCGCCAAGGGGTTGCAAGACCGCTATTTCAATGGTGCAGCCCATTGGGGCGAGTCGTTCAACGACGGTCGTTATCCCAACAAGGCGGGTGTCTGTGAGGCACCTTATTCGGTGCAGGACGGCTTCCATCTTTTCACGCTTGTGTGGTCAGAGGACAGCCTTGCCATGTACCTCGATCAAGACCGTTTTCCCGAAGCAGCGCCTTACTTTCAATTATCTTTGCGCGATAAAGCGCTCAACCAACCGGGACATTATTTCAACAAGCCGTTCTATATTTTGCTGAACCTCGCCGTAGGTGGCCATTTCCCCGGTATGCCTACCTCGCCTAAGTACCCTGACCGGGTAACGGCAGACGACCCGAATTTCCAGCGCATCTCCGCCCTTCCCGCCGACGGCACCCCTGTCAAGATGTATGTGGATTATGTGCGTGTCTATCAATACAATAAATAATGCGTAAATAGTAAATCCTATTTACCCATTTACAAATTTCCAAATTGGATTCTATGAAACTGAGCGTAAAAGAAAAATTAGGATATAGCCTTGGCGACACCGCCTCCCATTTTGTGTGGGACATGGTCAATTTCTGGCTGATTTTCTATTACACCGATGTGGCGGGTATCAGCATCGCGTGGGCGACCACGATTGCTATTCTTGGCACCATTATGGATGCCGTCATGGACCCGATAGTGGGTATCTGGGCAGACCGAACCAACACCCGTTGGGGCAAGTTCCGCCCGTTCATCCTCTTCGGAGCCGTTCCTTTTGCGCTCTGTGCCCTTCTTGCTTTCTGGGGGCCTTCGCTCACGGGCAATGCACAGGTGGCGTATGTGTTGATTACCTTCATCATGCTGCGTGTCATCTATGCCATTGTCAATATCCCCTATTCCTCTTTGGGTGCGGTGATGACCTATGATTCTATCGAGCGTGCAGGGCTCAATTCCTATCGTTTTGTGGCAGCCAATATCGGTCAACTTATCGTTTCCGGTTTGGCACTCTATGGCGTGTACTATCTCGGCACGCTGTGTGTGTCGGGTCTTGATTATGCCACCATGGCAAACGACGAGGCTCGCAAACTCTTTGCCGAGTCTTCTGCCGACAATGCTGCTTTGGTCAGTACGGCATATCAGTATGGTTTCCGCTATCTCGTGGCCATTTTCGGTGTGATTAGTGTCGTGCTGCTGTTCATCACATTCTTTTCCACGCGTGAGCGTGTTGCCCCGGCAGCCAAGCAGGACACCAACTTATTCCGTGATTTCGGCTCGCTTTTCCAAAACCGTCCGTGGGTAGTGCTGACGCTGGTAGGTATCGTGTCGTTTATCATGTTTGCCATCCAAAACATCTCTGCCACCTACTATTTCAAGTACTTTTGCGATGCTGAGTCCAAGAGCCAGATGTTCAATCTCTTGGGAACGATTGCGCTTATCATCGCCATCCCGTTCACCAAGCCTCTTGTCGCACGCTATGGTGGCCGCAATCTGTATATCGTCTGCTCGCTTTTGTCGGGTTTCTTCTTTTGTATGTTGTTCTTTGCTGGTACTAATTTTGTGCTGATTAATGTGTTCAACTGTTTGGCAAAAATCTCCTATGCGCCGGCTATTTCGCTGCTTTGGACAATGCTTGCCGATGCGGCAGACTATGGCGATTGGAAATTCAACCGTCGCACGACGGGTCTTTGCCTCTCGGCTGCCGTCTTTGCGCAGAAGATAGGTTGGTCTATTGGTGCGGCCATTCTTGGGGCTATCATGAGCCATGTCGGATTCGATCCGGCCACTATGACCACTTCTGAGATCCAATCCGTGCCGGAAATCCTGTCTTGTATCCGTGTCCTGTTTGGCATCGTCCCGGGCGTTCTCTATGCATCGTGCGCCATTCTTTTGGCTTTCTATAATATCGACAAGCCGACGCTTGCGCTTATGAAGAAGGAGTTGGAAGAACGCCGTGCCGCAGAGTAATTTTGTTTGACCGAAAATAGAAAATTCGATACGCAATGAATACAATAGAAAAAAAGCAAGTAACGGGTAAGTACTTGACTCTCAACGGTGAGAAGTATTATCAGATAGAGAATTACGATGAACTGCATCCGTTCTTTATCAGCCTTGCCAGCGATACCGATCTGTGGATGTATATCTCCTCCACGGGCGGGCTTACCTGTGGCCGCCGCAACCCCGAGCAGGTGCTGTTCCCGTACTATACTGATGACAAAATCACCGAGAACTATGAGCATACCGGTGCCAAGACTATCCTAAGAGTACTGCCCGTATCCTCCGATACGCCTACATCCGGGCTGGAGGGAGCCCTCTGGGAGCCTTTCTCCGACCGCCTAAACGGTATCTACCGTGTCCGCCGCAGCATTGCCAAGTCGGTCACGGGCAACAAACTGCTCTTTATGGAGCAGAATCTCGACCTTGGGCTTACCTTCGCTTACGAGTGGGCAGCAGCTGACCGCTTCGGTTGGGTGCGCCGTGCTCGCTTGTTCAACGACACTGATTGTGCTATCTCCGTCGAATTGTTGGATGGTTTGCAGAATGTTATGCCTTCGGGCGTGGAGCAGAAGACCCAAAATGTGTTCTCCACTTTGGTCGATGCCTACAAAAAGACCGAACAAGTCTCGAACCAACCCATGGTTTTGTTCCGTATGGAGGCCATCTTGGTCGATCGAGCCGAGCCGAGTGAGTCTTTGCGCTGCAATAGTGTCTATACGCTCGGTCTATCGGAGACCGACTATCTGACTTCATCTGTGCAGTTGGATGCCTTCCGTTGTGGCGAAGCAGTCCTTGCCGAGCCAGAGTCGAAAGGTATGCGTGGTGCTATCTTCGCCCATACTTCCCTCTCTCTCGCCCCGCACGCGAGCGAGCAGTGGTATTTTGTCTGCGATGTCATGCAGGATGCTGCCGATGTGCGCCGCAGCCTGCATTTCCTTCATGAGCCGAATGCCATCAGCGAGGTCGAGGCAGCCATCCGTACCGCCACCGACACGCTCCGCTCTATCGTGGCGCAGAACGACGGTGTGCAGCATACGGCGGACGAGTGGGACGATGCACGCCATTTCGCCAACACGCTGTTCAATACCATGCGTGGCGGCTTCTATTGCGATAACTATCAAATCAGCGGCCCTGCCTTTGCCCACCATATCGAGGTGTTCAACAAGTCGCTTGCCGAGCAGTACCGTGGCTTCCTTTCTTCGTTGACGGATACTATATCTTATAGCCGCCTCGAGGAGCGTATCATGGATCTGCAAGACCACCAGTTGCACCGCCTCTTCATGGAGTACCTGCCCATTACATTCTCTCGCCGCCATGGCGACCCGAGCCGTCCATGGAATATGTTCGACATTCGTGTCAACGACAAGGACGGCCGTCGCCTCATCTCCTATCAGGGCAACTGGCGCGATATCTTCCAGAACTGGGAGGCGCTCTCGCTCTCGTACCCCGACTATACCAACGGCATCATCGCCAAGTTCCTCAATGCCACCACGGCGGACGGCTACAATCCCTATAAGATTACTTCCGAGGGCATCGATTGGGAGGTCATCGAGCCGGAGAACCCGTGGTCGAATATCGGCTACTGGGGCGACCACCAGATTATCTATCTCTGCCGTCTGTTGGAGTTGAGCTACAAGCACAACCCTGCTACGTTGCGTTCCATGTTGGGCGATCGGGAGTTCGCTTTCGCCAATGTCCCGTACCACTTCCGAACCTACTCCGAGATTGTCGCCAATCCCAAAGACTCCATTTATTTCGTTGACGACCTCCACAAGCATATCTTCTCCCTGTTGCCCACCTACGGCCAGGACGCACGCCTCGTCATGGCGGGCGACCAACCCCTGCTCGTTACCTTCACAGAGAAAGTACTCATCACGCTGCTCACCAAGTTGAGCAACTTCATCCCCGAGGCAGGTATTTGGATGAATACCCTTCGTCCCGAGTGGAACGATGCCAACAATGCCCTCGTGGGCTATGGTGCGTCCATGGTCACGCTCTGTTATATGCGTCGTTTCGTGCAGTTTCTGACTCGTTTGTACGAGGGCGTGGATGCGTCCTATGCGCTTTCCCGAGAGGTCGTTGTCTTTCTGCGTGATATCTCGAGTGCTTTTGCGGCCCACGATGCCGAGTGTGCCGGCCGGTCGCTTTCGTTCACCGACGAGACCCGCCGCACCTTCATCGATACAGTGGGTCGTGCAGGTGAGACCTATCGCCAAGCTGTCTATGCCGGCCATTCGGGCGAGAAGGTAGAATTATCGACTGATATTCTTCTCCAATTCCTGAGCAAGGTGCAGACCTATATCGACGCCTCCATTGCGGTCAATAAGCGTGCAGACGGCCTCTACCACGCCTACAACCTCATCTCTTTTGGCGAGGGTACGCTGAGCGTTGAGCACCTTTACGAGATGCTCGAGGGGCAAGTGGCTATTTTGTCTTCCGGTGTGCTTGCACCCGCCGAAGCCGCCGACTTGCTCGATGCCATGCGCTATTCGGCGCTCTATCGTGAAGATCAGCGCAGTTATATGCTCTATCCCAATCGTCGTCGTCCCTCTTTCCTTGATCGAAACAACTTGCCTGCTGAGGCTTTGTCGTTGCCCGTTGTTGAGCGTCTGCTGAGTGAGCAGGCAACCGACATCTTGGTGCAAGACTGCGAGGGTGGGGTGCATTTCTGTGCATCGTTCAACAACGCCGATTTCCTTTCCGGTGCCTTAGATACTCATGCGGACATCACTGCCGCCGAGCGCAAAGAACTGCTGGCCGTCTATGAGCAGATGTTCCACCACCATGCTTTCACGGGTCGTTCCGGTTCTTTCTACAAGTACGAGGGGCTTGGCTCTATCTATTGGCACATGGTCAGCAAGTTGCTGGTAGCCGTGGGCGAAACCATCGAGCAGGCGATAGACGCTCGTGCTGACGAGGCAGTCCTTGCCCGCCTGAAAGCCCACTATGCGGCTGTCCGCGAGGGTATCGGTGCGCATAAGACCCCTGCCGAGTATGGCTCTTTCCCCTTCGACGCTTATTCTCACACGCCTTGGTTGTACGAGCCGACAGAGGCAAACCACAAGGTATGCGGGGGCGTGCAGCAGCCGGGCATGACTGGGCAGGTCAAGGAGGATATCCTTTCCCGCTTCTTCGAGTTGGGCGTGCGTGTGGCAGACGGCACGATTCGTATTGAGCCGGTTATGCTCTCTGCCGATATGTTCCACGACGACACCCTGTCTTTCACCTATTGTCAAACTCCGTTCACCTATCGGCTGGGCAGCGAGACGAGTATTGTGGTCGAATTCGCCGACGGCAAGACCTGTTCGTTCAGCGACACAATGGATGCCCCGACCTCGCACCATATCTTTGCCCGTGACGGCCAAATCAAACAAGTCATCGTAACCATCAAATTGTAATCTCATGAAAACTCACCCCCGTACACTCCGTAGCCTTTCGTTGTACATCCTGTGCGCATTGTGCTTTGTCCTTGCTTCTTGCCGGAAGACAGACCCCACCGAGCAGAAAATCGAACGCCTTCTGTCCGAGATGACCCTCGAGGAGAAAATAGGCCAGATGACGCAGGTCTGTGGTGGTTGGTATTCCGACGACCTTGCCAACCAGGTGCGTGCAGGTGCAGGTTCTATGCTCAACAGCGTGGGTGAGGAGGCGAACTACTACCAGCGCATTGCCGTCGAGGAAACTCGTCTGGGTATCCCGATGATTTTCGGTCGTGATATCATCCACGGCTACCATACTATCTATCCTATTCCGCTCGGTCAGGCGGCTACTTTCGATCCCGCTTTGGTCGAGCAGGCAGCCCGTCTTACGGCCAACGAGGCGGTTCATGCAGGTCTTCGTTGGACATTCTCGCCTATGGTCGATGTAGCGCGTGACCCTCGTTGGGGGCGCATCGCCGAGGGCTATGGCGAGGACACCTATCTTACCTCTGTCATGGGCGCAGCCTGTGTGCGTGGCTATCAGGGCGCAGACTACAATCCTGCAACGGGTCAGGGTACCATCGATATGGCGGCTTGCGTCAAGCATTTTGCAGGCTATGCCGCTTCCGAGGGTGGGCGTGACTACAACACCACTTGGATTCCTGAGGTGCAACTCCGTGAGACCTACCTTCCGCCCTTCAAGGCGGCTGTTGATGCGGGTTCGGCGACTATCATGTGTTCGTTCAACGACCTCAATGGCGTACCTGCTTCGGCAAATCGCCACCTCAATGTAGATATTTTGCGAGACGAGTGGGGCTATTCGGGTATGCTTGTGTCCGATTGGGCATCGTCGGCGAATATGATTGCGCACGGCAACTGTGCCGACTTGCGTGAGGCGACGGTGTTGAGCATCAACGCACAAATGGAGATGGATATGGAGGGGCACGGCTATCCGTGGCACCTCAAAGAACTTGTCGAGAGTGGCAAGGTCAGCGAGAAACAGTTGGACGCTTGCGTTCGGGATATTTTGCGTCTGAAGTTCCGCTTGGGGCTGTTTGAGAATCCCTATTGTACGCTCGATTCCACGCAGTACTTTACGACGGAGGCATTGGCAGCCGCACAGCGTGCCGCCGAGGAGTCAGCCGTTCTGCTCAAGAACAACGGCATACTCCCGCTATCCACTCTCAATACTCAACGCCCCACTGTTCTTGTCTGCGGTCCTCTCTGCAATTCCCAGCACGACCAGAACGGTACATGGTGCTTCGATAAGGTCGATTCCATGACCGTTACCCCGCTTATGGCGTTCCGTCAGTTGGCTCGTAAGGGCAAGATACGCCTCATTGAGCAGGAGGGCAAGCATTGGTCGCGCGAGGTTAGCCTGAGCAATATCAATCAATTGGTTGCCAAAGCCCGTCAAGCCGATGTAGTTCTCTATTTTGGTGGCGAGGAGAGTATTCTTTCGGGCGAAGCACGCTGCCGTGCGCATCTCGATTTGCCGGGCGACCAGTCGGCTCAGTTGCGTGCGCTCAAGGCCACGGGCAAGCCGGTGGTGCTGACCGTCATGGCGGGGCGTCCGCTCTGCATTGGTGCGGATATAGATATGGTCGATGCGGTGCTGTATGCATTCCACGGCGGCACCATGCAAGGCCCTGCATTGGCGAACTTGCTCACGGGCGTAGTCGCTCCGTCGGGTCGTTTGCCGATGACTTTCCCGCAGGCAGAGGGGCAAATCCCGATGTATTATAACAAGAAGAACACGGGGCGTCCCACCGACCATCCCGTCTTGATAGACCAAATCCCCGTGGGGGCACCGCAGTTCTCGTTGGGCGAGTCCAGCTATTGGCTCGAGTATGGAGACAAGCCTCTCTTCCCCTTTGGCTATGGGCTTACCTATACCACTTTCGACTATAGCCCTGTTACGCTGTCCGACACGGTGCTTGCTATGGGTGGGAATGCCACCCTCACCGCATCGTGTACCATCACCAATACGGGCAATAGAGAAGCCGTTGCCGTTCCGCAACTCTATATTCGCGACCTTGTGGGCAGCCTTACCCGCCCCATTCGTGAGTTGAAGGGCTTCGAGCGTATATCGATTCCGGCAGGTGAAAGCCGCACGGTGCAGTTCACGCTCTCGGAGGATGACCTGGCGTACTGGCATTTGGCAGATGGTGTTATGTTGGGTGCGGATGGCAAATATGTTCGTTCTGCCGAGCCGGGCGACTTCCAAGTATGGATTTCCCGAAGCAGTGCCGAAGGTACTCCCGCCCACTTCCGCTTGCAGTAGCACCCATCCCCTCTGCAGCAATGACATCCCCTCTGCAGTGATGCTCATCTCCGCCTGCACTAACTTGTAAATAAGCAACAACACAACAATTTTACTTAACTTAATGCGTATGAAAAGACCTATACTGAAATCATTCCTACTTCTAGTAGCAATGCTCAGCCCATTGTTTGCGGCTGCAAAAACCTATTGTCACGAGGAACTGACCCAGGGAACGAGCACGATTTACCTTTCGTGCGAGAAACTCTCGGTGGGCAACTATCGCCTGACCATCGAGGGCGAGAACTTGGCAGGTTTTGGTGGCACATTCTTCAACCCGGGGGCAGTGGATATCCGTACCACGATTACGACCAACACGCCCACCAAAATCGTCTGCTCCATAGCCGCAGAATCCGACCCTGTTTTCTACACCCCGTTCTATGTCTTGATGCCGGGTGAGGTTAATTTCGGCACTTTGAGCGACATCGAGTGGAGCACTTGCGGCGATGGCGAGCAGGACACCAAGGCACCCGTCATGGAGAGTGCCACTTTCGTCAGTGCCACTTACAACAGCGCAGTCATAGCCGTTTCGGCCACTCCCGCAGATAGTATTGCGCTCTATCAGGTGCAGAATGGCGATACCAAACTCGGCTCTTTCGCTCCCACAGACGGACAAATCACCGTCACGGGTCTTGCTAGCGGCACAGCCTATACGCTCCAAGTCTATGCCGTGAAGACCACGGGCTTGCTTTCTGAGAACTACCGGGAGGTCTCTTTTACCACAGAGAGCCTTACCTATTGCGATTTCCCCACGGGGCATCTCGGTGACGCCGAATTCGGCGACCCGGCAGGTCGTATCTTGCTCACTATCAATAAGAAAAGCAATACCTCCGTTGGCGTCAAGGTGCTTACCAATAGCGGTACGGTCCTCGACTGGTATCGTGTCTTGATTAACGGTGAGGCTAAAGAGATCGGCACCAAAAATTCGGGTACGGCTGTTACCTCCGAATTGGTATTCGACCAGTTGACCGCTCTCGATTTCACTTGCAATGTCTTCTGGCATACAACGGGCTTGGGCGATGGCCTGTGGGTTATCGATCCGTTCGAGGTGACGGCTTCGCAGTTGTGTGCGGACACTTCCACGGCCATCGAGTCAGTCGAGACCTCTGCTCCTCACGCTCAAAAGGTTATCCGCAACGGCGAACTCTTGATTCTCCACAATGGCACCTACTACAACGCCTTGGGCGCTGTCGTCGTAGAGTAGCCCGAAGCACTCCCTTGCTATCGTGTCACAAGCATTCCTGGCAATACACCAGCAAACAACATAACATAATAACTATCTAATTCAATTTCAACCATGAAAAAAGTATCCATTCGATTGTTTGCCATAGCGCTTATGTGTCTATGTGCAACAGTAACGGCTTTTGCAGCCGTTGATTGGTCGCAGTACGACTTCATCGGCGATGGTGCCGGAGCCGGTGCATACTCCAACAAGTACAAGGTAGAGACCGTTGACGGTCTTAGCGTTGTAAATATCCAGCACCCGGGTTTTGCTTCGGAGGCGGGTATTTACCTAAATTTCCCTGCAGGTATTACCTCCTGCTCTGTGTCGAGTGATATCCAGGGCGCAGGTATTATTCTGCATCTCTCTGCCTTTACGGCACAAGAGACCGAGGTGACGGTCGTGTATGCGACGGGCACAGCTGTCTTCCATGTTTACTATGCCGATGGTACAGCAGCCAAAAAGGACAATGTAGTTCTCAACGAGACGGCTACTTCCTCCTCGGGTACGGCTTCTAATGGTAACGACGGCAACGAGGGCACTCGCTGGGAGTCCGACCATACGGATGGCGAATGGTGGATGTGCGAGATGGCAGAGCAGAGCCAATTCAATACGGTGCAAATCCTTTGGGAGGGCGCGTATGCCAAGAGTTTCCGC
The DNA here is from genome assembly GCA_963591775.1 of bacterium. Classification (GTDB taxonomy): domain Bacteria; phylum Bacteroidota; class Bacteroidia; order Bacteroidales; family Paludibacteraceae; genus Colicola. The sequence continues at coordinate 118,648 of CAVATM010000001.1, read as the reverse complement.
CTCGAGGTTAGCAACGATGGCACGACTTGGACCACTATCAGCACCGTTACCGACCAAACCCTATCGGGCTTCCCCTATTTGCAGACTATTTCGGTTGGCGAGCAGAATGCCAAGTATTTGCGTTTCTATGGCGTCGAGCGTGCAACGGGCTATGGCTACTCTTTCTGGGAGTTGCGTGCTTTCGAGAAAAAGGAGCAGACGCTGACCACTATCACGCTCAAGTCGGCAGCTGACATCGTCAAGGTCGGTGAGACGGTGGCGCTTACCACTATGGCCAAAGACCAAGATGGCGAAACCATGGAGGCGGAGATTACCTATACGGTGTCGCCCACAGACGCAGGTACGGTTGCAGACGGTGTCTTCACAGCCGCCAAGTTAGGGGCTGTTACCATTACCGCTACTTCGGGCAGCGTCAGCAGCGATCCTGTCAGCCTATTCTGCTACGAGGGCACAAATGTGGCTCTCAGCACCAATATCTCTACTGACAACAAGGTGATTGCGCAATCCGATATGGGTACAGGTGGTACGGATGCTTTCTATGCCGTTGATGGCAATGAAGGTAGTGTATGGCAGGGTTCTGCTACGGGTAACACCGCCGCTGATGAGACCTCGCGTACCTACGACTCATGGTTCACGCTCGATCTGGGCGACTACTACAGCCTCAACTTCATTTCGATTTTCTTCGAGGGGGCTTGTTCGCAGGAGTACCATATCGATTGCTCGGTGGATAACACCACGTGGAATGAGGCCTATAATTATGTGGGTGCTGCCGGTGTTAATGGTCATACCGATTTAATATACGGTGACAACCTCAAGAATGCTTCAGTGGTACGCTATGTACGCTTTTATAGCACCAAGGCAGCCACCCAGTATGGTATGAAGATATTCGAGATGAAGATCTTTGGTACGCCGACGGCTGCACCTGCTGATGATGAGAACCCGGTTATGGTATCGGCCGCTTTGGTTTCCAATACCTACAACCGGGCTGTTATCGCTGTCTCTGCTACCGACAATGTGGGCGTGGCTTCCTATCGTGTAGTGGATGCTACCAACTCGATTGACGCCAAATATACCGCTACAGATGGCAACATCACCGTTACGGGTTTGACGGCTTCGACTACCTACAATTTCACCATCACGGCACTCGATTTGGTAGGCAACGAATCCGACAATTCCATGTTGGTTTCCCTTACCACTCCCGAACATAAAACCGCACCGGAGGCTCTTCCTGCCGCTCCTGCCTACCCGGCAGACCAAGTGAAGGCCATCTATTCGGCTACCTATTCGGCAGACTGCAACTTTGGTGACTGGGGCAGCGGCACTACCTACGCCCAAGATACCTACGGCAAGAAGTTTACCACCACCGCATCCGGCTATTTCGGTCTGATTGATTTCGCCCTCAATTGCGCTTCTATGGAGGCTCTCCATGTCGATGTATGGTGCGAGGAGGACATGACTTTGCGCTTTGTTCCGATTCACGGTGGTACAGAAGTCGGCGTTATCAAGTCTGTCGTTGGCGAACAATGGAATAGTTTTGATATTCCTCTTACCGAGTTTGCCGGTGTTACCGACTGGACCAATGTCTTCCAACTCAAGATAGACAACGCTTCGAACAAGACCTTCTGGCTCAACAATCTCTATTTCTATACCACCCAAGTGCCCGATGTTGACACAGAGGCTCCGACCGAATTCACGGCATCGGCAACGCCTTCTTATGTATCGGTGGACATCACCGCACAGGCTACCGACAATTCGGGTGCAGTTATATTCCAAGTCTTCAACGGTGAATTGCAGATAGCCACCCAAAACGCTGCTTCTGCTACTGCTGCTACCTTCACCGTTTCGGGGCTTGAGGCAGGTACCGACTATGCACTTACCATAAAGGCCGTTGACGAGACAGGCAATGCCGCTACCAATATTGAGACGCTTTCGTTCACCACCAAGGCACTTCCCGCTACGGCTACCGAACCTACTCATGCAGCAGAGAGCGTTGCAGCCCTCTATTCCGATGCTTATACCCCTGTCGTTACCCGCGCCATGGGAGACTGGGGACAATCCACCGCTGAGACCGAGGTTACATTGGCTACCGGCGACAAGGCACTGCTCTATACCAAGTGCAACTATCTCGGCTGGCAATTGGGTGAGACGCTTGACGCGACCGACTACCCGTACTGCCATATAGATATTTATGTTGAGGAGGTCGGCTCGATCCAGTTCACCCCGATTTGGAAAAATGGTGAGGCTACCGCTGAGGCCGCTAAAACCTATACCCTCGTTGCCGGTTGGAACACGCTTGCCATCGACCTTACGGCAGACTTTGCAGAGATAAACTTGGCAACGATCTTCCAACTCAAATGGGCTGCTATGCCGACGACTTGCTTCATCGACAATGTTTATTTCTACAAGCAAGCTGCTCCCACCTCGATTGACGCCGCGGTTTCTACTTCTTCCGCAAAGAAGATTTTAGAGAATGGCCAACTTATCATCACCCGTGACTGCATTCGCTACAACGCCATGGGACAAGTGATCGAATAACATTTTCCGGTTTCTACCTTGCGGGCCCGAACCACCCCGCAAGGTAGAAACTATTTTTCCTATGTGAGATATTGCTCTCCCCTATGTAAGATATTGCTTTTCCCGAACCACTCCCGAACCAAGACCGTATTTCCCCCTGAGTAAGTCCTTGCTTTTCCCGAACCACTCCCGAATCAAGACCGTATTTCCTCCTGAGTAAGTCCTTGCTTTTCCCGAGGCAGTCCGTATCTTTTTCCGAGGGAGTCCGTATCTTTTTCCGATGAAGAGCATAACCAATGTAAGCTAAATGGAGACATTGGAACTATAGCCAATCCTACCGAATCAAAACAAACCCATAGAGGAGACCTATTCTCATCGCAACTAATACAGGAAGTATTCCCCCGGTAACCAATACGAAGACGGGAACTATTCCCATGGTAACTAATACATGAAAAGACAAATCCAAATACTACTTCTACTGCTGGGACTGCCCATAGTGGCGGCTCACGCTGTGACCTACAGCCGGACACAACTGTCTGACGAGGCGGTAACTTATAACCATACCCAATTAACAAGTGGCGAAACATCAATATACCTAACCTGCAAGCGTGATGCGGATTGCAACTATGTGGTGCTGATTGAAGGTGCAGGTATGACGGGACTGAACGATGGGGTATGCCTCTACTACAATGATACGGAGCGCCTGCAACTAAATACCCAAATGCAGGTTGCCTCGGATGGCACTTCGATTACCTGTGCGTTGGCATCGACTACTGCCCCGAAATTCTATACACCGTTGTATGTGCTGACGCAATCGGGTGAGAAGAACTTCGAGGAAGTGAACGGGAAGACGATAGATTGGGGAGAGTGTGAGGCGACACCTATACCAGACCCTTCTCCTGACCCAGACCAGGGAACAGATCCAGACCAGGGAACTGACCCAGATCAGGGGACAGATCCTAACTCGGGGACCGATCCTGATAAGGGGACGGACACGGAACCATCCGAGTGTGACCCGACGGAGAACTTGGCACTTAACAAGACGGTAACGGCCGGCTATAGCGAAGGGAGCTTTATACCGGAGAATGCAGTGGACGGAAATACACTGACGAGATGGAGTAGCTTCGGGGCTGCTTCGGGAAATGCATGGTGGATGATCGATTTGGGAGAGGTGAGAGCATTCGACTCAATACGCATAAATTTAGAAAATAACTGGATAGAAGCTCTCATTATAGAAACAACAATTGACGCTGAAGAAACTTCGGCGGATAATAACATAGCAATCTCGGCGGACGATGCGGACAACTTGGTGGATAATTCAGTAAATTCATCGAACCATACTGACAACTCGGTGGACGATGCGGACAACTCTGTGGACAATGCTGCGACTTTGGCGGACAATAGGTGCTGGGTGCCGATTGTGGTGACGACGACACCGCCTCAACTGGGAGTAAGCGTATTCGAAACAGAGGCTATCGGTCGCTATCTGCGTGCGCGGCCGCGTGAAAAATACAAAAATGACCGCCGAGACTGGTCGATATATGAATTTGAGGTGTATGGGCAATGCTCCTACGACGACAAACCGAGAATGCTGCTCGCCTACATAGACACAGTGACACAAACAACGGCTACGATAGGCGTTGGGGCAACGGATGCATTGACCTCATTCTGCGACCTGAAATACAACTATATACTGACTGACCCGACGGGAACGGTGCGGCAAGAAAACAATGTGACGTTCAACGATGGAATGCTCGCCTTGACCGCCCTGACCCCTGCCACGACTTACACGCTGGAACTATGGGCAGTGGATGCAGACAACAATGTGTCGGCAAAAGGCGTGAAACAATCCTTCACGACAAAAGGCATAGTGGGCGACCTCTATCTGATTTCGACCGCAAACGGATGGGCGGTCAACGCGGACTATCAGTTTGCCGAAACAGCCGTGACGGGTATCTACTCGCTGCGTACGAAGGTACCTGCGGGCGGGATGATTTACAAATTGATGACCGGTGACAAGACCGGGCAGACCGCCGAGGACCATCGGCTGTTTGTGCCACGCGACACGGTGGTGACTTTCTATGCCAAAGATTACAATATCTTTGCCTCCACGATAGACAGTATCTATGTATTGGGAAACGCTGTCGGTTGCGCCAATACAGACCCGACGACATGGCCCGTCACAAAAGCACACTATTGCCACCGCAAAGATGCTGCAGCATACTGGAACGGCACCATTGACCAAACAGGAAACTATCAAATCATCAAAATAGCACACGGAGCAGGTTCGGAATATGTGTATAAAACCGATTTTGCCACCGACCTGCAGACGATCTCCGGATTGGAGGCTGAGGCGACACAGGGCGCATTTGTACTCGACCTGCCGACGCTGTCGTGGAAATGGGAAGCCACCGAACAGGGGCAATGTACCTACTACGGCTATGCGGGCGACGGACAGACCGGAAACGGTAGCGTGGTATTCAAAAACGGCTATCTGGTGACGCTCTATATGAACGCACGGGAAGATACGATTTTTGTGACGACCGAGTTTCTCGACACGGATGTGGAGGCAACGGTGGCGTATGTACAGAACTACCCGCAACGGAATGAGGCATTGGAAATCAATGAGTTTCAGTTGAATAGAGATGCCGGTACACAGATATTCCGAGGCACTGTGCCGGTGGCAGGTATCACCAATCGTGCGGACGGCATTATTCGATTTGGTATCAAATTTGCGTATGACGGTGGGCTGCGTGTGACCGCACCGGAGTTTTACTACCTCGACGGGTCGGGGTGTGCCGAGCGGGATTTTGTGATTTACCACCACGGGCAGACCCCGGACGATGCAGAAACGGAAGCCGTAGAGTCCTTTGCCGGCGGGCGTATATTGCAACCGATACAATACAAGCGCAAATTCCGCCCCGGAATATGGGAGACACTTTGCTTGCCGTTCGAGGTGAAGCAAGTGTCGGTGTATGACCCGGATGACGACCAAGACTACACCCTCTATGCGCAGTATAACAACAACGGAATGACCGTGGCGGGCGAGTACTGGTTGCGGGTATTCAGCGAACAAGAGGTGACGGTGGAGGATTTTCAACCCAACTGGCATGACATCAGCGTGACGCAACAGTCGGAGGCTCTGCCCAAACGAGGCGTGCCGTATATCATGCGGGTGCCGGAAGGCGACTACTATATGGACAAGTACATCGTATTCAGCGGGGAGAGTTATCAGAAAATAGATGATACCTACAGTTCGACCGTTGCGCTGCCCAGCGAGGAGGATCGCTTCTCCTATTCGGGCAACAATACGATGCGGCAATGGTTGCTCACGAAGGCGTATGTGCTGGACCTAGCAGGCGAGTACTTTGAATCGGGCGAGCAGGTGACACTTTACCCATTTGAGTGCGCCGTCAATGCAGAACTGCAGACCACGCTGCGTATGCCGCGCTTAGTGATGAACCGACGCGAAAATACGCCTACCTCGCTGCCGACGACGGAGGTGGTTGCAGGGGAAGTATATACCATAGAGGGGTACCTTGTGGGACGGTTTGTGGACGGAAATGAGGCAGAAAATCTGCTCGGACGACTGCGTGCAGGAGCATACATCGTGCGCAGCGGGGCGGAGGCAAAGAAACTGATAATCACAAAATAAGGAGGGCGGAACGATGAGAAAGAGAACGATACTTTTGGCGGTTATCACACTGGTGAGCCTGTCGGCTTGGGCCTCGTTCGGCTACACGATGGGCACGGAACCGGAAAACACGGCACTGACCGCTCCGTGGGCGTCTGCTCCGGCGTATGTGACTCCTGTCAGCGGCGATATGCAACCCTTTGGGGAACAGCCGGCCCTGTCGCCACGACGGAACTCGCCTCCCTCGACGGGCGGAGGAGACCCCATAAACCCCGACATACGCATGCCGATAGGTGAAATGGATTGGCTATGCGCCCTGCTGCCGCTCGGCTATATGGTCGTGGTGGGGTGGCGACGCTATCATAGAAAATCGGAATGCGACCAATAAACGCGCAACAAACATATTAACAACTAATACAACACAATTATGAGAAAAGTTTTTACTTTTGTAACCGTCCTGCTCTGTATGACAGCAGCGGCTTGGGCTGAGGGAACGGAACTGTTTGACGCCTCGCTGGCATCGATAAACTCCACCTATATTGCACCCAACTGGGTAGAGGACCCGACCAGCACCGCCACCTACGATCCCACGACGGGAATCCTATCGGTGGATATCAAAAATGGCCTGTCGGCTCAGTGGCAAGGACAGGTGAAACTGAACCACAACGTAGCATTTGACGAGACGAAGGCATACATCGTGTCGGTGAAGTTCCACTCCAACAAGGCGCTGGGCGGTGTGACACTCAAAATGGATGATAAAACACAGGTGGTATTTGCCAATCAGGCGATTTCGCTGCCTGCAGACGCAGATTATACCTTTATCTCGGAACAAAGCAATGGCGTGAAAGACAATGATAAGGTGCTTGTGTTTGACTTTGGCTATGCGGCTGCCGGCACACAAATCACGATTTCGGACATCTCTATCAAGGAGATGGGCGATGCCGTAACGCCGGACCCTGTGACACACCCTGCTCCTGCAACCGCTCCGACACGCGCTGCTGCAGATGTATTCTCCATTTACTCGGATGCCTACACAGCCGGTACGGCGATGGCTGTCGGCAGTTGGGGACAGACAACCGCTACTCAAGAAGTGAACCTTGCGGATGACGACAAGGCATACTACTGCACAACGAGCAACTATATGGGCTGGGAACTGAATGACAATCAGGCTATTGCGGCACTGGCAGACTACCCGATGCTGCACACCGATGTCTATGTGGCTGAGGCAGGGTCGATTCAATTCACCCCGATATGGGGCAATGAGGCCGCTAAGACCTATACCCTCGCAGCGGGCTGGAACACATTGGATATAGATCTTGCAGCGGACTTTGCCGGAATAAACACTGCCGGCATATACCAACTGAAATGGGCAGGGATGCCTGCGACTTGCTATATCGACAACGTGTACTTCTACAAGGAGAGTGGAACGACGGCTCTTGGAGATGCTTCGGGAATGGTTCGGGCAGAGAAGGTTTTCCGCAATGGACAAGTGATGATTCTGCGCAACGGTACACTCTACACCACACAAGGACAAGAAGTGGAAAAATAATCATTTTGCAGTTCGTAAAATGGACATTACACCAAAATAAAGATTCCATAACGGATATGAAAATAGGCTGCCCCGTCAAAGGACAGCCTATTTTCGTGTGTTTTTGTTATAACTTTATGTGGTTGTTTTTGTTATAACTTTATGCGTGACCTTATGTTCAGACTTTTTGCACGAGTGGGATTACATCTCCCACTGCTCTAAGGTGGTGAGCAGTTGGTCGAAGGTATGCGCCTTGGACTGCGAACGAACCGCGTCGATTTGGGTATGCACGGCTTGGTCGTAACACTCGGCCTCTACATCGCGAATGACACCGAGTGCTATCGGCAACTCGCTCTCCATTGTGGCGTTGGCGACCTCCATATACCGCTCCTGCCCCATCAAAGCCAACATACGATGCAGTGTCGGGTCTGCCTCGTGCGCATCGTGGATCAGCACGCGTGGGTCGTCAGCCGGCACGACAATGAGTTTGGGTATCAGCCCCTGCGAGTAGTCCAACGCCAAGCCTTTCTCATGCTCAGTGCCAAAAAGCATTTTCTCGCCGTGGCGAAGCACGATAGAACGCTCGGCACGGGTCTCACGGTCTGCTATCCAAGAATGGGTCCCGTTGTTGAAAATGACACAATTGACAAGGCACTCGATGACGCTGGCACCTCGGTGCTGCTGCGCCTTGACCATAGTGTCCACCGTGGTGGGCATATCGACATCCAAAGTGCGGGCAAAGAAGGCGCCCCGTGCGCCCATGACCAACTCGGCGGGAACGAACGGACGCTCAACCGTGCCGAACGGACTCGATTTGGACACAAAACCGCGTGGCGAGGTGGGCGAATACTGCCCCTTGGTCAGGCCATAGATACGGTTGTTGAAAAGACAGATATTGAGATCGACATTGCGTCGTATCTCGTGGATGAAATGGTTGCCGCCGATGGCCAGACAGTCGCCATCGCCCGACATCTGCCAAACGGTCAGTTCGGGGTGAGCCGTCTTGACCCCGCTCGCCACCGCACCGCCACGACCGTGGATGGTGTTGAAACCATACGTATTGAGATAGTGCGGCATACGGCTGGAGCAGCCGATACCCGAAATGACTGCGACCCGATGGCGGGGGATACCTATCTGCGCCATGGCCTTCTGCAACGCTGTGCAGATGGCGTGGTCGCCGCAACCCGGGCAGAAACGCACATATTGATCCGATTTGAATTCACTTGCTTCCATTGCTCTGATTATGAATTTTGAATGGCACTGACAATTCGTTCGACGGCGAAGGGTTGCCCCATCATTTCGTTGTACTGCTCAATCTGCACACCCGGCACAGCGGCACGGAGCAGACCTGCGAACTGGCCGCTATTGAGTTCGCACACCACGATACGGCGGTAACGACGCAATACTTCGGCAGTGTTTCGGGGCAGCGGGTTGATATAGTGGAACTGCGCCAACGCACAGCCGAGTTCGCGGGCTGCGGCTCGCAAGTGTCCCTCGGTGCTTCCCCAACCCACGAGCAGCGTGTCGCTTTCGGCATTGCCCCATACTTGTAGTTCGGGAATGCGGTCAGCCACTTGCGCCACCTTGTGTTGGCGGGCGAGAACCATCGCCTGGTGGTTCTCGGGGTTGGTGGAGATGGTGCCACGCTCTGCGTCCCGCTCCAGACCCATATTGCGGTGCTCGTAGCCCTCCATGCCCGGGAATGCCCAATAGCGGACGCCACGCTCGTCGCGCAAAGCAGGGTTGTAATGCCCACGTAACTCTTCCGGAACGGTTTGCGGCCGGATGGGCGGCAGGTCGGCAAGGACGGGCAGACGCCAGAGCGAGGAACCGTTGGCAAGATAGGTATCGGTCAGCAGGATGACAGGCGTCATATTCTCCAAAGCGATACGGCACGCCTCGTAGGCATAGTCGAAACAGTTGGCAGAAGTGGAGGCGGCAATGACCACGGCCGGACACTCACCATTGCGCCCATAGACGGCTTGCAACAAGTCGGTTTGTTCGGTCTTGGTAGGGAGACCCGTGCTGGGACCGCCACGCTGCACATCGATAACCACCAACGGCAACTCCGCCATAACGGCAAGACCGATGGCCTCAGACTTAAGCGACAGGCCGGGACCGGAAGTGGAAGTGCAGGCAAGGTCGCCCGCAAAAGCAGCTCCTATGGCGGTACAAACACCGGCTATCTCGTCCTCTGCCTGCACGACGACCACGCCCATATCCTTGCGGGCGGACAATTCGTGCATAATGTCGGTGGCCGGGGTGATAGGATAGGAGCCGAGGAAGAGTTGCTTGCCTGCCTTCTCGGCTGCAGCGATAAGACCCCATGCGGTGGCTTTGTTGCCCGCAATGGAGGTGTATTTGCCGTGGGGCAGGGCGTCAGTATCGGTGGAATCGACATGAATCTGCGCCACCGAAAGAGCCAGGTTCTGCCCATAGTTGTATCCATCGACCAGCACCTTGGTGTTGGGGGCAATCAGAGCCGGCTTTTTCTTGAATTTCTGCTCGAGAAAGTGGATCGCCTTGTCGATGGGGCGGTCGAACAACCAGCACACCACGCCAAAGGCAAACATATTGCGGGATTTTAGCACGGCCTTGTTGTCCAACCCCGAATCTTTGAGCGCCTCCTTGGTCAGTTGCGTCAGTGCAACCGGTACGATTTGCACCGTCTCGGGAATGCCCAACTCGGTAAACGGGTTGTCGGTGCGGTAGAGCGCCTTCTCGAGGTCTTTGGCTGTGAACGAATCGGTATCGACTATCACCACAGCGTGCCGACCATAGAGCGCATCCGCCTCGTTGTAGCGAGCGTCGGGATGGCTGAACTTAGAACCGAGCGTGCAGACCTTGAGCGCAGCAGCGTTCATCGCCACAAGCACATCGGCCTTGTCGCCAGGCGTAAAAACGCCGTGTCCTACATTTACTTGAAAACCCGATACGCCACCGAGAGTGCCTTGCGGGGCGCGTATCTCCGCCGGAAAATCGGGGAGGGTAGAAATCTCATTGCCGAGAATGGCGCTAAGCGAGGAGAACATATTCCCCGTCAACTGCATACCATCGCCGGAGTCGCCGCAGAAGCGTACAACGACATTTTGTTTTTCCATAACTATATAGTTCTGTGTTTTTTACGGCTTGTTGGGGGATAGGAAAGCAAACGACCCGAAACCACCGGAAGCGGCTGTAAAACCCCGCCGGTAGGGGAAAAAGGTGGGTTTGCTCTCAATCCGCTGCAAAGGTACAATTTATTTTCTACTTTGCCAAACGAAATGCACAAACTTTGTAAATAGGGGGGACGGACGGGAGGTGGATACCACTCGTGTTGGGAAAAGTCGGCAGAAACGATTCGGCATAGAGTGGTGTATCTGCGAAATGTGTGGCAATATGAGTCATTCGATTTTTCTTGTTTTGGTCGAAAAATATGCCTTTTTGCCACAAAAAGCAGTTTTTTCTTGCATATTTTGAATATAAGCAGTACTTTTGCTGTCTGAAAAGCAAACCAAAGACAATACTAACTTATAAATGATGTAAGGATATGAAAAAGCTAAAATTCTTTGCTTCTCTTGCTCTGTTGAGCGGGGTAGCACTGTTTGCAACAAGTTGCGACCCGAAATCCGACGATCCAGACGGTCCAGATGGCCCGAAGGCGGTTACTTTCGATGTTACTGCTCCTTCTGTATATGCACAGAGCGCAATTATCGAAGTTACCCCATCGAATGACACCGTGTATTACTTCTTGGATGCATTGGATACGGATACGCTCAATGCGTATTTTGCTACGGATGCTGAACTGATTGCTTCCGATTCGGTCTATCTCCAAGATCTGATTGAATACTATCAGACCAACTATCAAGAAGAGGTGACGCTGGTGGATTTTCTGTATCAAGGTAAGCAAAAGTTGACAGCAAACAGCACCTTGTCGCCCAATACGGAATACACCGTATATGTATATCAAATTGACCCAAAGACCGGCAGCGCATTGACGGGAGTGACGAAAAAGACTTTCACCACGAAGGAATCGTATACTTCGACGAACGCCATCAGTTTTACCTTTACGGATGATGCGGTAAGTATTCAAACGACGGACGAATCGCCCTATTTCTTCTATGTGTACGATAAGGTGACATGGGGATATATAGCAGGTGATGACTCACAAACGGAACAAACAACGTTGGCTGAGTATATTGATATGATTACCGAAATTTGGTCAAACCAGGGTTATTTCTTGCCGTATTTCAATGGTAATGTTACCATTCCATACGCTGACCTCAATGAAAAATATGGAATATATGTAGAGTCGGGAGAGAATGTATTTGTTGCTGCTCCGTTCGATGGTGCGGTGAATGGTACCATTGTATATGACTCTCACGAGATCACGCTGAGCGAAAGCGCCACCGTTGCACCGGCTAAGGTTGCAGGCAAGGGGACTTCGGCAAAGTCTATATTCGGACACAAGACACTGTTGAAGAAGTAAACGCAAAGTAAACGCAATGTACTGCTGCGTAAGCATGCAGGCAAATAAATAGGGGGGCAACTCCCCTATGGAAACGATAGCCGTCGGTAGTAATACCGACGGCTTTTTGTTGGTGTTTTCTTGGGCAAAAATGGAAGCGGGGGAATCGCGAGGTGGGTGCTTAGTAGCGTTTGGGATATGTTCTGTATGTAGCGGGTCTCTATTTGACTAACGAAATGGAAGGTGTGTTATAGGGGGTAGGAATGATTAAATACCGATCGTGGAAGTGCCGTTGTTACGACGCAGGTGATAAGCATGAGATTATATAATCATCCCCTTGCAGGTATGGACTTGCAAGGGGATGGCTGTATGTTTTGTACGGCTTTTACCTTAGGACACTATAGGGTATCCTTCGGTATGCGTACAATGTATGCGACAAAATTGTGCGAACTTTTGCGTGGTATCTGTCAAACATTAGTGTATATCACGGACAAGACGGACTGCTGCACCGATGGCGTTGTCGGAGTAGCCTATAGACATAGAGTACCAACTGAACTGTGCCCAATAGGATGCGGGATAACCATCTGCCGACCAAATAGTGGAAGACCAATAGTTGCAATACCACTGCGTATCCGACGGACGAACTTCTACTCCCCAACGGCATCCCGTTACGGGCAAGAAGACAGCCCCTGCTTCTTCAAGCACTTGCCACTCGGCAGCGGTGAAGGTATTGTGTGTGAAATTGCCTGTTGCGCCACTGGTGGCATTGTCGTTCACATAGGCACCCTTGCTGTAAGTCATACCTTTCTCGATACTCGGAGTAAGGGTAATGCCATCGGGCGTGGTCCAACTATCGGGCAACAGAATACATCCGTGCACCCCGTTTACTGTTGCACCCGCGAATAGTTTTGCTGCATTGGGACGCTTAAAGAACAAGTATTGCCACTCGTTTTTGGTCAGCGTACGCCATGTATTTGCCGTATCGTTTCCGATAACATTCGTGCCCCAGTCCGTAAAAGTAGTGGGATAGTGGGTGTAGTACGCTTCGTCCTCGTTATAACTGATATGCTCGGTCGGATTGCTGCTCGTGCCCCAACCGAAAAGGTCTATCCAACCTTCGTAGGTGTCGGAGATAGCCGCATTGTTGACGCCTATTGTGTCGTAGGCATGTGGCGCAAAACGCCAGGTCTTGGTGCCGGCCTGATACTGCAAGTTGCTCGTCGCAAAATGTACATACTGCGTGGAAGAAACTGAAAAACCTTCAACTACCACAGGAACGGTGCCCTTTTTATCTTGGTCGGTGTCCTCGGCGGGGTTCTTCGGGCTGCAGCTGAATGCCACCAGGCTGCATAGCACGAGCCCAATAGCATGGAAATAGTTCATTTTCATAAACTTATACTTTGTATGTTGCGTTCAACAATAATTGCCCACAAAGGTACAGCGATTATTCGAAATATGCAAGTTTGATATTTAATATGTTCGTGTAGAAGGTTTGACAGTGCCGGAAAATGGGTTACGGGATAGGAACAGTACTTAGCGCATTAAGAGTTTTTGCAAACAATGTGCAGTGAGGTGTATTCTCGTCCCCCCCCCCAAGCCGATGCCAACACTGCCTATTGACAAAATATAGGAAAAATGTCCGTTTTTGTCAATAGAAAAAACAGCAGTATTATGGTTACACGCACACACTATCTACAGCAATTGGAGACTGTCAAAAATAAACATTTTATAAAGGTTATCACCGGTGTTCGTCGCTGTGGCAAATCCACCTTAATGTCGGAGTTTCAGCAGGTACTAACAAATAGCGAAACACTACAAAATTTCCATATAGATATCGATGATATTACTAGGCCATTAAAGAACTTATCGTGGAGGGTTAGAAAGGCTGCCTAACTGTTTCAACCATTTGTCTACTTTGCTTAAGTCATTGCGGCATTCGTGCCCATAGATGCAAAAGGCAGTCTTGAAATTAGCATTAGGATAGAGTTTCTTAAGGTCGCTGACTACGCTACCCAGTCCACTGCCCTCATGTGTGGAGAAGGGGATGATGGTCTTGCCGTTGAGGTCGTACTTGTCGAAAAAAGTGAACATCACCTGTGGATAGGTACCCCACCATATAGGGCCACCGATAAAGATGGTCTCGTATCGGTCAAGATTCTTCACACCCCCCTTGAATGCCGGTCGTGCATTACTCTCATATTCCTCCTTCGCCAATTTGGTTAAGTCGTTGTAGGGCATATCGTAGCTATTCTCTTCAACAATCTCAAACTCATCACCACCTGTAATATTCTGTATCTTATCGGCAACAAGTTTGGTGTTGCCCACCTTGATATTGCCAACGCCATAGTTCTCGCCAGCGTGAGAGAAAAAGACGATAAGCACTTTGCTTTGTTCTTTTGTACTCATATCTTCCGGTTCTGTAATGTTTGATGTTTCGCTTTTGCCGTTGCAGGACACTGAAAGGAACAGCCCTGCAAACAGCATGATTGCAAATTTAATGATATTCCTCATATAATGTTTTTTATGTAGGTAAATGCCATTGGCTTATTCATTTTTTCATTCTTCACTTTCAAGGTTTCAGCGGGCCATAGAAGAATGATGCCGTTGCACCACCATCGGCAAGGAAGTCTGCGCCCGTGATGAATGCGCCCTTGTCACTCATGAGCAGTTCTGCCACATTCGCCACCTCGTCGGCTGTACCGGGACGACCGGCAGGACACTTGGCAAACATATTCTTGTAGAAGTCGCCGCGCGGGCCGTTGAACTCATCCAATGCCAATGGAGTGACGATGATACCCGGAGAAATGGAGTTGATGCGTGCGCCACGCTCTCCCCACTTCACGGCTTCTGACATCACACGCTTCACATTGCAGCGTTTCGCCAACTGGTAGGCATGGAGTGTGTCGCGGATGTTCTGTGGCTGAAGGATGTTGAGCGAGAGTAGCTCTTCTGTCTGAGTGGTAGCAAGTTGCCAGTCTTCTTCGGGAGAAAGTGCCGGCATACGGTACCCCGACTGACTGGAGATTGTCACACCAACACCACCTTCCTTTATCACCTTGCCCACTTCTTCGAGTAGCACGGCCGTGCCGTAAAGGTCAACCTTCAGTATTGCCTCTATTGGAGCCTGACTCGGAGACACGCCAGCCGCATTGACGAGCATCTTGATGTCACCCAGTTTCTGTGCCTCGGCAATAAGGTTGAGGATAGACTCTCTTGATGAGAGATCCATCTCTATAGGCATGGTATCAAAGCCAGCTTTGCTCATCGTCTTGGCTATAGCCTCGGCATTCTCCGGACATTTGTCGCCAATCACTATCTTCATGCCATATCCCATACGCCGTGCTATCGCCATACCAATCTGACCGGCACCGGTTAGAATCATCACATTCTTGTTCATATTCAAAATCGTTTTAATTGTATCTCTGATTTCTGCTGCAAAGTTATGAACATATACAGC
This sequence comes from bacterium, assembly GCA_963591775.1. Lineage (GTDB taxonomy): Bacteria > Bacteroidota > Bacteroidia > Bacteroidales > Paludibacteraceae > Colicola. Next base: position 103,068 of record CAVATM010000001.1, on the reverse strand, counting down.
AAACCTGTATTAGACGGATTACTGGCCGTCTTCTATTGTTTACTTATTCGTTGGTTTAGCCTGTGGGGTCATGGATTCAACCATGGCGTTGACTATCGGCAGGCATTGGGCGGGGTCGGTATAGCCGTGGAGACTGCACTCGATAGGGCACTCGCCCGTGTTGTCTCGATTGGGAATATAGTCCAATACCTTGTGGTACTGCACCTCGACGCCCGCCCCACGGAGCATGTCGATTGCCTCCTGCGAGATTGCGCCGGTAATGGCATATTTGACCCCGCCTGCAATCATCAGCGTGGCAGCCCCCTTGCCGATCATTTTGTCGGCTACGGCAGCCCCATGCAGGGTGTGGGTATGCTGCAGGTCGTATAGGTCGCGCACACCATGCTGCGTGTAGGTGGTCTGCTTGCCGTGGTTGCGCACCACCAGCGAAAGGCCCTGCTCGTTGAGTTGGCGCAACATATCCTCGCCATCGATGCGCACGATACGGTAGGTACGGGTGCCAAGACCAATCTCTGCCGCCCGCTCGACGGTGCGTATGCCGTGGCGGGAGTTGATACGCTCGATAAGTGCCGCCGCATTGTCGTCAGCGGTGGAGGGGTAGTGGAAGACAATATCCACGCAGGCTTGGTCGAGCGCCACGGGGTCGAGCGATGCCAAGATACCCACATTCTGCATCTCGGGGTCGGCGGGGTGGCTGTCGCAGTCGCAATCAACCGAGAGGTTGTTCATAACATTGATATAGACGGTGCGTATACGGTTGGTGCCGAGTTCCTTATTCTTGGTCACATTGAAGTATTGGTGTACGCCGTCGGCTGCGGCTGCCATCGACTCGTGGAAGAGGTCTTGCTCGGGGATATGGCTCCACAGTTGTTCGGGGTCTTCGGTAACGCCTGCCGTGTGGATGTACGCCTTGCCGTTGTGGGAAGCAATGCCGATACTCTGGTTCTTCAGCACGCCGCCAAAACCGCCCATGGCGTGTCCCTTGAAGTGGGCGAGATTGACCAGAAAATCGTAGTGCGTCAGGTGTTCGCCCACAAGGTCGTAGTGGATATGCAGCGTATCGCGTACGGGGATACGCACCTCGCCGAACTCGTCCATCAGGTCGCAGGGGGCGATAGCCGTCCAGCCATGGTCGATGAAGACCTGCTTGTGGTCGGTGGAGGTATAGCGCTTGCCCGGGTAGGCGGTGTTGCACTCGACGATAGTGCCCTGCACCTTATCGACCAAGGGCTTGACGAGTTGCGGGTCGAGGTAGTTGTGTCCGCCCGGCTCGCCCGTGGAGACCTTGACCGCCACACGCCCGTCGGGTGTAACACCGAGGGTATCGAAAATACGCAGGAGCGAGGCGGAGGAAATCTCTTGCGTCATGTACACTACCGCCGTGTCTGCCACGGGTGCGGTCTGCTCCTGGGTTTGGCTTTGGCAACAGCCGACCAACGCAAGGGCGGCTATGCCCAATAGAATGGAGTGTTTCATATTTGTGTATTTGGGGTAATCGTATATTGGAAGATAGAAGTTCTAGGGGAATTAGATGTTCTAGGAATAGTTGTCAAGCTGTCTCTTCTCAAAATTGTATTGTGAAGCCACCGATGGCGGTGGCGAGAGGCATGGGGTAGCCGAGGTTAATCTCGTAGCGTTGGGCGAGCAGGTTCTCACCACGCACCCACAGGCTCAGGTACTTGCAGACCTCCACCTGCCCACGCAGATTCCACAAGACGAAATGCTCTTTCTCGACCGGTGAGACGGAGGTGTACAGCCCGTGGATATATTGCACGCCCGTTGAGACCGACCATCGCCCTTCGTGGTAGCGGGCACCCACATAAAGTTTGTGCTCGGGGGCGGCTATGATGGGGTTCTTCATATAGAGGTAACTATAGTTGGCGTCTACCGCCCATGCCGTGTTGATTTGCCAAGCCACCTCGGCTTCTACACCCGCATTCTGTATCTTGCCCGAGTTCTGGTTGAGCATACCCGCCCCGTCGGGGTTGGGCAGGGTAAGGATGATATTTTTGCCGTCAATATAGAAGACATTCAAGGCATAGCGAAGTCGCCCGCCGAGCAGTTGCTCCGAGAACGCCCACTCGTAACTCCACAGGCTCTCGGGGCGCAGATTGGGGTTCTGCGGCGGGAATAGGTACATCTCCCGCAAGGTAGGATTGCGATAGCCCTTGTTAGCGGATAGTTTCATCTCGATGGCGTAAGGTAAGTGGATGGCAACACCCGCCTGCGGCACCCACGCCACGCCCGTCAGTGTATGGTAATCGACCCGAATACCCGCATTGAGCGTTATCCACGAACCGATATGCTGGTGGAAATCCAAGTAGCCCGCCACCTCGTGGACGGTCTTGTTAATCAGCGTATCGGCTTGCCCCTCACGCTCGCCCTCTACATAGATGTTCCTTGCCCGCCCGCCGAAAGCGAAGTAGTCCACCCCGAGAGTCAGGCGGTTACCACGGAACATCCGCACGCTCTGGTAGGCAGACACGCCCGCCATATAGTCGTGGGAATCGAAACGGTAGGCACGGGGACTCGCCCCCTCGGCATAGCCGTCGTTGATATAGTGGTGCCCGAAATTGTAGAAACCGCTCACCGAACCTGTGGTGCGCTCGTAACGGTTGCTCACGGAGAGCGAGGTCATGCCGCGCGTGATAGACTGGTCGGCGTCCTCGAGGGGCTGCGTGGTAGAGCCGGGTTGCGAGGCATCGAAATGTGTCACATTGACATCGGCGGCGATGTTCCACTGCGGCGAGAAGTCGTAGCCCAATTTGGCATAGCCGCCGTACTGTTGGAACTCCATGTTCGCACGGTGACCGTCGGTGCGGTTGTAGGAGGCACTGATCACGGAGGTAACGCCGCTCTTGTAAATACGGTTGGTGCCCTCGGTCTCGACGGTGTTGTACGCCCCGTAGCCCGCATGGAGGGTCGTATGAATGCCCTCTTCGGGTTGGCGGGTGACGATATTGACGACGCCACCCATGGCATTCGAGCCGTATAGCACTGAGGCAGGGCCACGCAAGACCTCGACCCGCTCTGCCAACAAGGTCTGGTAGAAGTCGACGATAGGATGACCCATCAGCCCCATGTACTGCGGGTGGCCATCGATAAGCACCATGAGTTGCCCCGTGCTGCCGCTCAAACCGCGCAGGGAGATAGCACCCGACGCACCGCCCGACACACCGTAGCCCATCACGCCGCGGGCGGTAGTGAATAGGCCGGGGACTTGCTCGGTGAGCAAAGGGAGCAGGGAAGGCTGGTGACTCTGCTCGATGTCGGTGCGCGAGAGGATGCTCACGGTCTGCGAGAGGTGGCGGATGTCGGTGCGGCTGCGTGCGCCCGTAACGACCACCTCGAGAATGGTGTCTTTCCGCATGGAGGAATCAATGGATTGCGGGGCAGCGGTTGCCATTGTTGTGGCATACAACGATAGCAAGAGGATTAGCATGGCGGGGAAGTTTTTCATATTCGGCTGAGTGTCTGTTATCTGCAGCGGGGTGTGCCCGATAGGGCGAATTGCGCCGATAAGACCAATAAGGATTTGTGTATTGTGAATTGTGTCGCAAAGGTATGCGCAATTTTCGGTCTGTCCAAGAGATGTGATTGGGTATCGGTAATTGGGGTATGCGTTTCCGTAATTTGGGTAAGGGGGCAAAAAAAACTCCTCCGCCCCAATCGGGCGGAGGAGTTAGAAATGGTGCGTATAACCTATGTTTTGCTATAGACTTGCTATAGTTTGGGTGCAGTTTAACTACAATTTTATTGTTGTTTAGTTGTAGCTTCGCAGCGGGCTATTTCTGCCAGTTGTCCTTCAGGGAAGCGGTGCGGTTGAGGACAAGGTGATCGGCGGTGGTGTCTTGGTCGATTACAAAATAGCCCTGCTTCAAGAGTTGGTAGTGGTTCTCTTGGGCAATGCCGTCCTCGATGACAGGAGCGTGGAGTTCGCTGCGGAGAGAGCCCTCGACCTTGATGGTCTTAATCTCAAGGCTGTTGGGGTTCAGCAGGTCGCGGAAATCGCCCTCTTCGGCAGACGGGTTCTCAACAGCAAAGAGGCGGTCGTAGAGGCGTGCCTCGGCGTCGATACAGGTCTTGCACTCCACCCAGTTGATAGTCGATTTGGTCTTGCGGTTGCCGCCCTCTGTGCCCGATTTGGAATTCGGGTCGTAGGTGGCATAGACGGTCGTGATATTGCCCTCTGCGTCTTTCTCGCAGCCGGTGGCTTGGATGATATACGCCGACTTCAAGCGTACCTCACGCCCGCCCGGGCTGAGACGGAAGAAGTTCTTGTCTGCCTCCTCGAGGAAGTCGCCCCGCTCGATGTACAATTCGCGGGCAAACTGCATCTCGCGCGTGCCGAGTTCGGGGTGCCCGTCGATGTTCTCTGCCGTAATGGTCTCGCCCTCGCCCTCGTAGTTGGTGATAACGAGTTTGACAGGATCGAAGATGGCGCAGATACGCGGTGCGGTCTCCTTAAGACTCTCGCGGATGGTATGCTCCAAGAGGCTGACATCAATCATACCTTCTACCTTGGTATAGCCTATCTTGTCGATGAAAGCACGGATGGCTTCGGGCGTATAACCACGGCGGCGCAGACCACAAACGGTCGGCATACGGGGGTCGTCCCAGCCGCGCACAAGCCCCTCCTTGACGAGTTGGAGCATCTTGCGCTTGGACATGACGGTATAGGTGATGTTCAGACGGTTGAACTCGTACTGGTGTGGACGGTAGTCGCCCTCCACAAACTGGTCGAGAAAATAGTCGTAGAGCGGGCGGTGTACTACAAACTCAAGCGTACAGATAGAGTGCGTCACGCCCTCGAAATAGTCGCTCTGGCCGTGCGCAAAATCGTACATCGGATAGACATTCCACTTGCGCCCCGTGCGGTGGTGCGGGTGGGTGGTGATGATACGATACATGATAGGGTCACGGAAGTGCATGTTCGGGTTTGCCATATCTATCTTGGCACGCAGCACCATTCGTCCGTCCTCTATCTCGCCTGCCTGCATGGCCTCGAAAAGGCGCAGATTCTCCTCGATGGGACGGTCACGGTAAGGCGATGCCACACCGGGCTCGGTGGGCGTACCCTTCTGCTCGGCTATCTGCTCGGCGGTCTGCTCGTCCACATACGCCTTGCCCTCCTTGATGAAACGGATAGCGAGGTCGTAGAGTTGCTGGAAATAGTCGCTGGCGTAATAGACTTGCCCCCATTGGAAGCCCAACCACTTGATATCCTGTTGGATAGAGTCTACATATTCTACATCCTCCTTGACAGGGTTGGTGTCGTCAAAACGCAGGTTGCAAACGCCATGGTACTTCTCGGCAATACCGAAATCCATACATATAGCCTTTACATGCCCAATGTGCAGGTAACCATTCGGCTCGGGCGGGAAACGCGTCTGTATGCGTCCGTCGTTCTTGCCCTCTGCGAGGTCTTTCTCTACAATCTGTTCGATGAAATTGAGACTTCTCTCTTCCGTTTCCATTGTTGCTAATTATGAATTAAGAATTATGATTTACGAGTTATTAGTTGATGCCGCGGATGATGCCTCGGGGGGAGGCTTTGACAAAGTCGAGTATCGTATTGCGCTCTACGGTTTCGGGAACGGTCGCTTCGATCTGCTCGATGGCTTGGCTCACATTCAGACCTGACATATAGAGCAGGCGGTACGCATCCTGGATAGACGCAATTTGCTCACGCGTGAAACCACGGCGGTTGAGTCCTACGGAGTTGATACCACAGTACGAGATAGGCTCACGAGCTGCGATGGCGTACGGCGGAATGTCCTTGTTCACCTTGGAGCCGCCCTGCACCATGACATGGCTACCGATATGCGTGAACTGATGCACCAGCGTGCCGCCACCGATGATAGCCCAATCCTCGACGACTACCTCGCCCGCCAGTTGCACAGCGTTGGACATGATGATATGGTCGTGGAGCAGACAGTCGTGTGCCACATGGCAATACGCCATAATCAGACAGTTGCTGCCCACAACGGTCTTGCCCTTGCTGGCTGTACCACGGTGGATGGTGGCGCACTCACGGATGTTGGTGTTGTCGCCGATATAGACATAGGTCTTCTCTCCGTGGAACTTCAAGTCCTGCGGCACGGCACCAATGACCGCTGAGGGGAAGATATGGCAGTTCTTGCCGATACGCACGCCCTCACAGATGGTGGCGTTGGCGTCGATAATGGTACCTGCGCCTATCTCGACATCCTTGTCAATAAATACGAACGGCCCGATTTGTGCGGTGGGGTCTATCTTGGCTTCCGGGTGGATAAATGCTAATGGTTGTTGCATAAGAGTATGGATATTGACCTCCTCGAGTCCTCCATAAGGAGGGCAGGGTGTGGTCGGTTAGTATTACTGAATGATTTTGTTGCGGAGTTGGCGGCAGCACTGGGTGTTGAATGTATGTCCCGGACGGAGCGCAATCAACTTGCCCTGTATGCGGCAACCAAGCAACGACATATCGCCAATCAAATCAAGCAACTTGTGGCGAGAAGGCTCGTTCTGATAGTTGAGTGGCGAGAGATAGCCGAGTTTGGTGGCATCCAGGTGCGGTGCACCAAGGCGTTCGGTCATATAGTCCAAGCCCTCTTGCGACATCTGGGTCTCGTAGATGACCAGCGCATTCTGCAGGTCACCGCCTTTGATAAGCCCCATGCGCAAGAGCGGCTCTATCTCACGCACAAAACAGAAGGTGCGGGCTGCGGCTATCTCGTGCGGGTAGTCGGCAAGATTGTCCAGCGAGGCGTGTTGCTCACGCAACAGACCCGTGGGGTAGCTGACCGTTACTTCGACCTCGTAGTGGTCGGACGGGACGATGAGAAGGCTGTTGCCACGCTCTGATACATACTTGATAGGCTCGGTGACGACAAAGACCTTCTGCTCGGCATCCTGCTCCTGCAAACCTGCCTGCTGAATGGCACGAACGAAGAGTTTTGCACTGCCGTCCAAGATAGGCATCTCGGGACCGTTGAGTTCGATCAAGCAATTGTCCACGCCCATAGCATAGAGGGCAGAGAGTGCATGCTCGACAGTGGATATCTTCCACGCACCATGCTCCAAGACTGTACCTCGTTCGGTTGCACTGACAAAGTCGGCAACTGCCTCATAGGTAGGCTGACCCGCCAGGTCGATACGGCGCATGCGTACGCCTGAATTCGCCTCACCGGGCAGGAATGTGGCTGTGATATTCAGCCCCGTATGCAGACCCTTGCCGGAAAGCGTAAAGGGTTGCTGTAGTGTATGCTGTTTCATTATGTGGTTTTATGCAAATTTCGGCAAAAGTACAAAGAATTATTTATATGTGCAACTATTGGCCTGTTTTAGTGGGGAATAGGGGTATCAGGGAGTCAGAAAGTGGATACCTGGGAGTCAGAAAGTGGGTGTGGGGAAATTAGAAAGTGGGTGTAGGGTAGGTGTAATGTAGGTGTCGCGTAGGTCCAAAGTAGGTGTTGGGGGGTTAGAATAGGGAAGTTTGGGTATCGGTAGTGGGGAAATGGGGGACTTCCTTGGGTTTTGTAGGGACTTCCTTGGGTTTGGTAGGGAGTTCCTTCGGGAGTGGTTCGGGATTTATCGGTTTTTTGGGGTCCGGAGAGGGTGAATCTTGAGCCTCGGAAGAGAATGCTTGTTGAGCCTCGGAAGAGAGTGTTTTTTGAGTGTCTGTGGTATCCTGTTTTTTTGAAGGATGCTTGGCCGAATCTATGAGGCGGCGGGTGGAGTCCTCACACTTGGTGCAGACCCAATCAATATACGAAGGATCGGAGGCTAACACCGCCTCGATGGTCTCACCACGGTGCTTCCCCTGCGCAAAGACCTTCTGCCCATCCAACAATGCCAAAAAACCGTCCAACGAGATGAAATCAAACTCGGCTCGCTCAATCTCTTGCTCGTTTTGGCGAGTTTGACATTGCGCCTTGAACACATCGATTGTGGCACGCACATCCGCCAACGAATTGTGCGCTCCCTCGAAATCGTGCCCATAGTAGCGCCGATAGACATCGCCCAAACGACGGGAAGTGCGGGCGGTTTCGATGATATACGAGTCGTAGAAAGTGTGACTGTCGAAATCGAACGACAAGCCCTCCCGCTGCAGGTTGTAGTACAAAATGCGGGTATCGAAACTATTCCCGTTGTAGGATAGCATATCGCACCCCTCGACAAACGCCATCATCTCCGGATAAATGGAGCGAAGGCTGACACCATCCGCCTCCAGTTTCTCGCGCGAGATATGGTGCACCGCTTCTGCCGCCGGCGCAATGGTATAGGCACCGGAAGGAAGAATGTACCAATCTCGGTGATCCACTTCCTCGAAGTCGGAGGAACGAAACTTGACAAACGATAACTGGATGATCCAATCGTGCTGGACTTCCAAACCCGTGGTTTCGGTATCAAAACAAACAATAAACTCGGTCATGGTAATTAGGAATTATTCGATTTGCAGAACGAGGCCTTTGAGGTACTCGCCCTCGGGATGGTAGATGTTGATAGGGTGATCCTGCGGCTGGTGGAGTTGGTGCAAAATACGCACCTTGCGACCTACCTGTGCAGCGGCACTGAACACCGCCAAACGGAACATCTCCTTGTCCACCGCCTGCGAGCAAGAGAAGGTGAACAACAAGCCCCCCGGACGAATCTGCTCGATGGCCTTGGCGTTGAGCCGCTGGTAGCCGCGAAGGGCGTTCTTGATAGCATCACGGTGCTTGGCAAATGCGGGCGGGTCTAAGACGATGAGGTCGTACTGATCTTTGATATTCGCCAAATAGTCGAACGCCTCGACGGCTATCGCCTCGTGTTGGCAGCCTGCGGGGAAATTGCGCGCTACATTCTTTTGCACCAGTTCGATGGCCTTCTCGGACACATCGACGGACACGACCCGTTTGGCACCGCCCCGCAAAGCATAGACGGAGAAACCGCCCGTATAGCAGAACATATTGAGCACCTCCTTGCCCCGTGCATAGCGCTCCAACAAAGCACGGTTCTCACGCTGATCAACAAAAAAGCCCGTTTTCTGGCCACGCAACCAATCGATACGGAACTCCAACCCGTTCTCACGACTCCAAAAGTCCGCCTCTGTACCTTGCCCGATGAGGTAGCCCGTCTTGTCGCCCTCGATAGGAGCCTTGAACGGCAGCGTGTCGTCGGACTTATAATAGACATTTTTGACTTGCGGGACTTGGTCGACTATGGCTTGCGCTATCTCGTGGCGATGGAGGTGCATACCCACCGAGTGCGCCTGTACGACGGCCGTATCGGCATAGACATCGACAATCAGACCCGGCAGGAAATCACCCTCGCCATGGATGAGGCGAAAGGTGTTGTTCTGCTCGCTGACAAGACCCAACGAGGTGCGTACCCGATAGGCGGAGGCGATACGCTGCACCCAGAAATCGGCGGGCAACTCGCTGACACCAAACGCCAAGATACGAACGATAATAGAACCGATCTGGTAGTGACCGACACCGATGATATCGCCATCGTGGCTCTTGACCAACACCAACTCGCCCTCCTGCGGCTCGTTGTGCGGGTAGTTTTTATCCAATAGAATTTTGGCAACGGCACCCGAAAAAATCCACGGGTGGAAGCGTTTCGCCGATTCCTCTTTGTGAGGCTTGAGAATAATGGTAGTCATGTAAGGACAATGTACTATAACGAAATCCGTGACGGGAGATAGAGATTACTCGACACCGTTGGCAACGGTGTGGTAGGTATGCAGCGAGAGGTTGTCGCTGACCCGCTTGATACTGCAAAGATGGGTGAAACCGAGCGCGGCAATATACGCCAACTCCATATCGAAAACACAGTCCTTGTAGTCGGACTGCAGCACGAAATCGGTGTTGCTATAGCAGACCGCCCGAGGCAGGCGGCTCGCCACGGGGGCTATGGAGAGTGGAAGGGTAGGCTCGGGGTAGGTGACATTGGGGTGGTTGAGGCGTGCCTCGCTGACGGCATAGAGGCTGCCTAAATCGAAGTTGGCACTGCCTGCATAGCCGATATTGAGCAATTCGGTATCACGAGGCACCGACTGCAACGCATGGATGATGTTGACGGCACCGACACCGGTAACCAAAACTTCGTACTCTCGGAGCGCCTCGGCACAGCCTAATTTCTTGCCAACCTCGTCGATGAGTTTGCGCTCGCCGTCTTCGGCTAAAATGATGCATTTCTTCATTGTGGGAATATCGTTATGGGGTGAATTATTGGTTTGAGAGGGTCGCTTTTCGGGCTTGCTTGCAGCGACGAATGTCCATCGTGACCGCTCCCGCCAGCAACAGCAAGAAAAGCGCAAAACAGCCCAGGGAGAGGGCATTGCCCTTGTGCATACAAGCGGGGTCGAACACCATCGCCAAAGTATGCGCGCCCGCCGGGATGACTGCTGCACGCAGCATATAATTGACGCGCGCAATGGGCAACTCTTGGTCGAGTGTGCCGTCGGGACGGGTGAGATAGAGTTTCCAACCATACGGATAATAGATCTCGGAGAAGACAGCGATGCGGTTCTGCTCGTTCTGCGAGCGGTATTCGAGGCGGTTGGGCGCATAGTGGGTCAGCTCGATAAGGTCGGTGTCGTAGGCTACCAAAGGCGCTGCTTCGGGAACGGTGGTATCCAGCGCACCCAAAAAGGCACTATCGACGACTGCCGTGGTGTGCAGGTTTTCGGTGCTGAGGGCGGCAATCTCGTCGTTGGCGTTGCCCACGCTCTTGACACCGTCCACAAACCAACAGTTGCCCATGGCATAAGGGTTGGCGACGGGAATCTGCTGCCCGCCCTGCAAGGGAACGATGGCGTATTTCATGTTGAGCATATTCAGCACGGGGAAGAGACTGTCGGCATTGCAAGGTGCATTGAACCCATTGGTTTGCTGAATGGCCGTCATGAGCGGCTGCATCTCGGGGGAGATATGTACATCGATAAGATCTTGATAGCGGCGGAGTTTGGCTGCCGAATAGCCACCGATAGACTTGAGATAGTAACTCGTGCGCGCTTCGTTGAAGGTATTGGTGGAGAGATTCAGCACACGGAAATGGGTGGGATCTTGGAGCAATTGTTCCTCGTAAGGCAATTTGGAGAACGCCTTGTTGATGTCTTTTTGGGGACGGAAATAACTGTCGTTGCAGAAACGCTTATCAACCGTCCACATATCGGCGACGATAAGAACCGTGAGCGCAAGACCTAAATAGAGATTGAGATTTTTGCGGGTCTGGAAATAGCGGGCGTAAGCGTAGGCAAAAACCACGATAAATCCGATAGCCACGAAACCGAACGAGCGCCATGCGTCGGAACGAATCATAGCGGTGCGCTGGTCGAGAATGGCATCGTAAATCTGCGGACCGACTTGCCCCTTCCACTGGGCATCGTAGGAAGAAGATACATCGATGCTGCCACTCATAAGCGCCACAAGCGCACAAACAGCCGCTGTGACACCGCCTGCGATGAACAGGCTGTTGCGCACACGACGCCACGGAAGACTGCCGTCGGCGATGGTCTTGAGCGCCATGAAACCGAGCAACGGCACGGTGATTTCTGCCACGATGAGGATACTCTCGACGGCACGGAACTTATTATAAACAGGGAAATAGCGGAAGAAAAATTCGGTCAGCGGCATGAAATGGTGCCCCCATGCGAGGGTGACTGAGAAAAGTGTAGCCACTAGCAGCGCCCACTTGTAGGGACCATCGACCAACAGCAGTGCCAACAAGAACAAAAAGCAGACAATGGCACCCATATAGACGGGGCCGCTGGTGAATGCCTTCTCGCCACGATAGGTGGGAGCAGACTGGCAGAACTGCTTGGCCTGACGGGCAGGAACACCCATTCGCTTGAGATCCTTCTCCAACTGCGAACCCTCGCCCAAGTTGTAGCCGCTGGCACCACCCATATAGTTGGGAATCAGGAAGGTCATGGTCTCGTCGATACCATAACTCCACGCCGTGGCGTAATCGATGTCAAGGCCTGCCGTCTTGTTGGTGTCGTCTGTGGATTTGACCAAATCGGAATGTCCGCCGCGCATGGTCTCTGCCGCATATTCTTGGTTGGAGAAAATGCTGGAACTACCCATACCCATACCGATAGCAAACGATACGGCAAACAGAGCCGTGGCGATACCGAAATGCTTCCACTCTTTGGAACGAACCGCAATCGCCAATTCGGCAAAGAAGAGGACGCCTATCAGCATACAGAGGTAGTAGGACATCTGCGGATGCAGGAAAAAGCCGATATAGGTGAAGAACGCCACCAACACGGCTCCCCAACCATACTGCTTGCGGTAGGTGAGGACAAAACCGATGATAACCAAGGTCATCCATGTGATGGAATAACACTTACCGTGGTGAGCGGCGGCAATGATGACAAAAAAATAGCTGGAAAGAGCGATGGCAAATGCGCCTGCCATACTCACCCACTTGTCGATCTTGAAGGTGCGCAACAGCAAGAAAAAGGCAATCAGATAGTAGAAAAAGATGAAGAACGCATTGCGTGTTCCCCAACCTAACACCCAACGCACGGGGTAGAGAATGGTATTCAACAAGGGACGCTCACCGCCGCCAATCTGGTAGTTGGGCATACCTGAAAACATGGAACCCGTCCAATAGGAATAGTCGCCGGTGGCCTCGTGGTAGGCAACGCCCTCCTGCACCGCCGAACGGCCGTTGATACCGTCACCGGCGTAGATGGCTTGCCCTTGCACGGCGGGATAGAAATAGATGGCTGAGGCTATGAGAAACAGCAGAAAAATGATAGCGTTTGGAAGGTGTTTCTTCCAATCGACCGTTTTGAAAAAGTTTGTATTCATTGGGATTGTTTTTGTCGATAAAAACGGGATAAATTATCCTGCAAAATAGGATAGTTTTTCCAAAAACTATGCGAAAAAGTAACGAGGTTCTATTTTTGTACCAAATAATAAAAATAGGCCATTTTGTGCGATAGTTTGTGTAGCGGTTGCAAAATTACTGCTTTTCAGTGAATTATGCAACCAATACACGCTGTGCGCCCCGAAAATATGCTATTTTACGCAGAGGGGAACGGTAGATCTAATGCTATGCTACATAACAAAAAGAGAGACCCTGTCGGAAAAAGGTCTCTCTTTGGTATTTGGTATAAGGGGGGTAAAATTTAGTCAATCGTGATGGCTGTTCGATTGTCTTTCTGATGTTCCGGATCAAGTGGCCAGTCACCGGCGTAGCGGGAAATTTTGTGTTGCTTGGAATATGAATGGAAGGTGAACACCAAGCTACAGATGGCGAAATATAGGATTGTTGTCGCTAATTTTTTCATACGCGTTTTTTGTATTTTGAAAATGTTTTTTGTTTGATGTAAATATATAAATAGCCTATATAACGCAAAAACGGTGTAAAAATACGAAAGAATTTTCAATAAAACAAAATAAACAGTTGATATTACTTACTTTTTGTAGCGAGATTTAGTTTTGGATGTATGTAAGATACTATGGTGGTGGGGCTGTATAGATGTGGTGTTTTTCTTAAAAACTGACAGATTTGTAAGTGAATGCGATAATAATTTACAAAACTGTAAGTTTTATTTGGTGGGGTTGTATATTTGTAGTACCTTTGCAACCGTTTTTGGGGTCTCCATGAATTGGCGGTAATTGATAGTTGTTTCTTGGGGAACAAAAGACAGTGATTTTTTGGGGAACAAATATAGCCAAATATAAACCAAGAAAGAATATAAATTGAATAAGAAGATTGGTTAAGCCGGATGAGGGGAACTGACTCTCCGAGAAACGATTTACCGAATTGATGAAAAATAAACGGGAAGAAATACTGAATGCGGCCGAAGAAGAATTCGCCCGCAATGGCTATCAAGGCGCAAACATCAGCCGTATCGCCAAACGCGTGGGGGTGACACATGTGCTGCTGTACTACCATTTCAAAAACAAAGAAAACCTGTTTGCCAGCGTGCTGCAACGCAAAATAATGGAGTTCTGCGAGTCGATGATGGTGGCAACGCACAACGGCGGATTGCCTTTCTCGGACTTGGTGGATGTGATTGTGGCCAACAACTTTGATTATATCGTGCAAAATGCCATGCTGATACGGATGGCCATACACGAGTTGCCGGAAGGCTTCTCGCTCTATCAGTTGGTGGGCGACAGTTATGCTGCCCACTTGGCCGATTTTCAGGAGGTGATAGACGCTGCCGCTTCCGCCGGACTGATAGCGCCGATCTCGGTGCGTCGACTGATGCTGTCTATCTGCTCGCTCAATGCGATGGCGATAGTGGTCTTTCCGGCTTTTGAAACCATATTCCCGACGCAAGAGGCGAATCGGGAAGCCTATCTCGCGGAGCGGAAAGCAGAAAATATAGCCTATATACATACATTATTACATACAAAAAAAGAATTCGTATGAAAAAGTTTTTTCAGTTCAGTCTGTTGCTGAGTTTGACCCTGTTGGCTACTGCCTGTTCGGATGCAGTTCGCCCATTCGTAGGGGACTACAGTTACAAAATCAGCGGCAAGGTGACCGTTGACGGCAAAACAAAAGTACTATCCACCGAACAAGGAAGCCTGCAACTGGTGCGCAAGGACAAAAGCACGGTGCTGATGACCTTCAATGAACTGGGCGGCGATATCTATACCGCTACGGGGCATATCAGCGATAGCCAGATCTCTTTTACGGACGCGAAACGCACGCTGCAAATTGCCTACACCGGCGAGAGCACGGTGGCTGCTGTGCAGTATTTTGACCTGACAGTGACCGGCGAGGGTGAAATACAGAACGAGACCATCGTATTTAACCTGACCTACTCCGGCGAAGGACTCAACGACGGAACGACGCTGACCGGAAACGATATTGTGATGGTCGCCAAACAGAACTAAATCTGAACCTAAAAAAAAGAATTGTGTTGAGATGAATTCAAAATTAGTCTATATCTGTGCAGCATGCGCCCTCGTGCTTACGGGGTGCGGCAAGTCGGAGAGCAAGAAAACCGCAAAAGCGCCGCTCAAAGTACACACCGAGGTGATGACGCACACCACGAGCCAATATACCCACACCTATGTGGGCAAGATAGAGAGTGCAGCGAGAATTCCGCTTACCGTGCAGTCGGCCGGGCAGGTAACGCAAGTGTATGTCCGCAAGGGCGACCGTGTCAAGGCGGGGCAGGAGATACTGAGTATCGACAACACACGGGCAAAGGACGCCCTGCAAGCCGCTGACGCTACACTCAAGGAAATAGAAGACGGCTATGCACGGGCACAGAAAGTGTTCGCCGAGGGAGGTGTGACAGAGCAGAAAATGGTCGAACTGCAGAGCAAACTGCAGCAAGCCCGCTCAGTGGTCAATATGTCGAAAAAGTCGTTGGACGACTGCGTACTGCGGGCGCCGAGCGATGGTGTGATAGGCGACTGCGATGTGCATGTAGGGCAAGTAGTCAGCCCCGTGCTACCTGTCGCCACGCTGCTGCATACCGATGGTTTTCATGTCGTCTTCGATGTGGCAGAACAGGACATCTCACAGATCCGTGTAGGCGATAATGGCAGCATCGTTGTTGCCGCCTTGGGGCAAGACACCCTGCCGATTCGCGTCATAGAGAAGAGCCTTGTGGCGAACACCATCGCCCATACCTACACCGTCAAAGCGGAGGTGTTGGCAAACGAGGCGTATATGAAGACGCTGTTGCCGGGTATGATAAGCAAGGTATGGCTCTGCGCACAGGTGACGAAGGGCTACGCCGTTCCTACGACCTGCGTACAGATTCTGCAGTCGGGACACAGCGTCTGGGTAGTTGCGGACGGCAAGGCACAGCGCCGTGCGGTCGAGATTGGTATGCACGCCCAAGGCCGTGTGCTCGTAACGAGCGGCTTGGAGGCAGGCGATACGCTCATCGTTGAGGGGCAACAGAAGTTGTACAGCGGTGCAGCGATTGTGATTGAATAAGGAGGAACGGTCGTGAAGAAGCGAAATCACATAGAGAGCGCGATGCGCAAGCACAACCTGGTCTATGCCACCGTGTTGGTGCTGACCCTGTTGGGCGTATGGTCGCTGCCCCGCATGAACAAGGATGAGTTTCCGCAGTTCACTATCCGGCAGGGCATTGTGGCAGCAGTCTATCCCGGTGCTACGGCGCAGGAGATAGAAGAGCAGGTGACCCGCCCGCTGGAGGACTACCTGAACGGATTCGTCGAGATAGACAAGGAAAAATCTAGTTCCGTAACAGAGGACGGACTGATGTATGTATATGTATGGTTGCGCAACGATGTACAGTCGAGCGCCGAAGCATGGACGGCCATCCGTGCGGGCTTGGACCTGTATCGGAAACAGTATATGCCGGCGGGCGTGCTGCAAACGGTGGTGATCGACGATTTCGGCAACACCTCTTCCTTGCTGCTCGCCGTGGAGAGCGACGACCGCAGTCCGCGCGAAATGGAGGAATATACCCGCCAACTCTGCCGCCGCCTGCGCTCGATACCCGAAATGGGCAAGATCCGTATTATGGGTACGCAGAACGAAGAGATCTCCGTCGAGGTTGACCCAGCGCGACTGTCCGCCTACGGTATTGACCAAAAGGCGCTGCAAGCCTCGCTCTTACTGCAAGGCTTCCGTACCATAGGAGGTTCGATAGACGGCACAGAAGGCAAGCAGAAACTGCAAGTGGCAATTCCCTTCAAGAGCGAACAGGAGATAGCCGAGCAGATAGTGTGGTTCAACCCTGTGTCGGGCGCAACGATACGCCTAAAGGACATTGCCACCATCGAGCGACACTATCCCGCTCCGAGCAAGTCGGTGCAGTACTATACCGGCGACGCGGCAGTGGACATCTCGCCCAACCGCTCGTGCCTGATAGTGAACATGGAGATGGTTCCCGGGCACAACATCGTGGCGTTCGGTCAGAAAATCGACCGTGAGATGGACAAAATCAGCAACGAATTGCCGCCGGACATCCATTTTCACCGCATCACCGACCAGCCGAAAGTAGTAAACGACTCGGTCAAATCATTCATGCACGACATTGTGCTGTCCATCGTGGTGGTAATCATTGTCATGCTGGTGCTCTTCCCGCTGCGTACGGCACTGGTAGCCAGCACGGGCGTTCCTGTCTGCACGGCGGTTGCCGTAGGTATTATGTACCTGACGGGCATCGAACTGAATACCGTAACGCTCGCCGCCCTGATTGTCGTCTTGGGTATGATTGTGGATGACTCGGTGATTGTCATAGACGGCTACACCGACCTGCTGGAGCACGGACACAGCCGTTGGTACTCGGCGGCTGTCAGCACGAAGCAACTGTTCGTTCCCATGTCGGTGGCTACCTGCTCCATATCAGGCATGTTCTTCCCAATGACCTTTATCATTACGGGACCATTGGGCGACTTTGTGAAATACTTCCCATGGGCGATACTCTTTGCCTTGAGCGCTAGTATATTCTACGCAACTTGGGTAACCCCCTATATGGCAACGCAGTTCATCCATCGCCGCAAGACCGACAAACTCAACTGGTTGGAGCGTCGGCAGCAGAACTTCTTCAATTGGCTGCAAAACGGCTACCACCGCTTGCTGACATTTTGCTTCGATCACCCGTGGGGCGCAATTGTAACCTGTGTGGGATGTATCGTGCTGGGGTGCTTCTTGTTTACTCGCCTCAACCTGCAACTGCTGCCTAAGGCGGAGCGGGAGTGCTTTGCCGTGGAGATTCACCTCAACGAAGGCTCGTCCATAGAGGAGACGACCATCGTAGCCGACAGCCTTGCGCGTATGTTGCGGGTGGATAAACGCATTACCTCGATTACCTCGTTTGTCGGACAATCGAGTCCCCGTTTCCATGCAACCTATACGCCGCAGATGCCTCGTTCCAGTTACGCACAGTTTATTGTCAATACCTCGTCCAAAGAGGCAACGGCGCAACTGCTCAAAGAATACACGCCCCGCTATGAGAACTACTTCCCCAATGCGTATGTCCGCTTCAAGCAGTTGGACTATCAGGCGGTGATGAGCCCTATCGAGGTACGATTCCGTGGCAACGACTTGGACCTGCTGTCTGTCTATGCCGACAGCATCAAGCAGTATATGGCGAGCCAGCCCGAATTCCGTTGGGTACATTGCAACTACGACAATGTAGCGAGCCAGACGCGTATCACGCTCAACGAAGAGGAAGCGACCCGCTTGGGCATTACGGAGACCACACTTTCGCTCTATCTGCGTACCCTGACACAAGGCGCGAAACTCACCACCGTATGGGAGGGCGACTATGCGATACCCGTCATGCTCTATACGGCGGGGGCGAAAGACATGACCATCGACGAGTTGCAGGACATTATGGTGCCGACCGCCTATCCTTCGGTCTGGGTGCCTCTGCGCCAAGTGGCAACGCTGGAGCCTGAGTGGCACCACACCCGTATCGAACACCGTAACTCGGTGCGTGCCATCACCGTGGCAAGCGACTTGCAGGGCAATGTGAGTCAAGTAGTGGCAGACCGCAAGATCAAGAAATGGGTGAAAGAGAACCTCAGCGACCTGCCCGACGGCGTAACGATTACGTACGGTGGTCTGTCTTCCGTCAACGGCGAGATGATACCGCAGATATCCATCTCCGTCATCGCTGCGCTGTTGGTTATGTTGGTTTTGTTGCTCTACCATTTCGGCAATCTCTCGCTCTCGTTGCTCACGCTGTCGAGCAGTATCCTTTGCCTCTTTGGCGCATTCACGGGGCTCTATCTGTTCGGCTTGGACATTTCTATCACGGCGGTGTTGGGTATAGTGAGCCTGATAGGTGTCATCGTGCGGAATGCGATTATGATGTACGAGTACGCCGAAGACCTGCGCACCCACCATGTATCGCTCCGCGAGGCGGCATTTGAGTCGGGTATCCGTCGTATGCGCCCGATATTCCTGACTACGGCAACGACCGCGTTGGGTGTGATACCGATGATTGTGGCGCACACCAGTCTTTGGATGCCGATGGGTGTCGTTATCTGCTTCGGTTCGCTTTTCACGCTTCCGCTGACTATCACCGTTCTGCCCGTAATGTACTGGAAAATCTACGAGCGTAATGAGAAACGACAGGCGAAGTTCGCTGCTCTAATCAAGAAACAAAAATGAAACATTCCTATTTATATATAGTGTGTGCGGCTATCTGTCTGTCTTGCCCTGCATGGGCGCAGACGGCAGACAGCACCGCCACCTACCTGACACTCGATTCGTGCCTCTCGTTGGCGACACAGAACAACCGCAACATACGCAAGTCGGAACTCGCCATAGAGAAAGCAAAGGAGGTAAAAGCGCAGGTATTCACCAAGTATTTCCCGCAAGTGCATGCGCAAGCGGGGGCATTCTATGCGCTCGACCCGATGCTGGAATTTGATGTCAACGACATCGGCAATGCATCGGTGCGCGACCTGCTGACCACGCTGTATGGCAACTATG
The DNA here is from genome assembly GCA_963591775.1 of bacterium. Taxonomy (GTDB): domain Bacteria; phylum Bacteroidota; class Bacteroidia; order Bacteroidales; family Paludibacteraceae; genus Colicola. The sequence goes on along the minus strand of CAVATM010000001.1, from coordinate 83,688 downwards.
GCGCAGCACTTGGGTTGCCCAACACCATCGCTATGTGTCAGTATGGCTACATGGTGGGCGTAACGGCTCTGCAGCCTGTCTATATGGGTGGCAAGATTGTGGCAGGCAACCGCTTGGCGCAATTGGGCGTAGAGGCTGCCGAGAAACAGGCGGAAATGGGCGACCGTGACTTGTTGGAACAAGTAGAGGAGAGTTACTGGCTGCTGGTGGGGCTGCAGGAAAAACAAGCCACTGTGGATGCGGCGTTGGCACTGATAGACACCATTCACCGCACGGCAGAGACAGCGGTAGAGGCAGGGCTTGCGTTGCGTACCGACCTGATGCAGGTGGAGTTGCGCCGATCCGAAATGGAGCGCACGCAGATACAACTCTCGAACGGTATCCGTCTGGCGACCCGTGCTTTGGTGCAGTCGGTGGGGCTTCCCCAGTCGGCGTGCGACAGCGTGCGTGTGCCGTCGGTGAATATGAAAGATGCGCTGACGGACAGCCTGCCACCGCTCTATGTGGATGGGGCAGAAACGACACCGGAACATACGCTGCTGGATATGCAAGTGGAGGCTGCCAAATTGCGGCGTCGGATGACGATTGCCGAAGCACTCCCGAACATAGCCGTAGGAGCGCACTATGGGTACAGCCGTGCGCAGGCTAATTTGCTGAAGGATGGTATGTGGGGAAACGATACCGGCAACGGAATGGTGTTTGTCGTGGTCAAGGTGCCTATCACATCGTGGTGGGAGACGAGCCATAAGATTCACGAACATTCCATTTCGGTACAGCAGGCAGAACTGGAGCGTGACCATACGAACGAACTGCTCTCGCTGCGCAACCAGCAGGCCTACGACAAACTGCAAGAGGCCTATCTGTTATGGCAGAACAATCAGCGTGCCTTGTCTACAGCGCAGGAGAACTATCGCTTGAGCGAAGTGCAGTACCGTGCCGGCACAGTGACTATCTCCAATTTGCTCATGGCGCAGACCACCTTGCTCAAGGCAGAGAACGAGTTGTCGGATGCCTACATCTCGTATCGCGTCTGCCTCCGCCGTTACACCGACCTCACCAACGGCAAGTAGGCTCTTTGTAGGTAGCTGCATTGTGTTGCCTTGGTTATACTTGTGTTAGAATAAGCAACCCAAAAGCCCACCCCAAAAGCCTAATCCCAAGCCTAATAAAAGGTCTAATCAAAAAGCCTCCTAATCATTACGATTAGGAGGCTTTTATTATATACTTGCTATAGAACTATCCGTATCCGTTCAGCAAGTGTTATCTTTCCGTTCAGCAAGTACTATGGGATAAGTGTCCCTTATTTGCTCAATGCCTAAGCAACTTTACTTACTTGCTCAATGCTAAAGTGGTTTTACTTACTTGCTCAATGCCAAAGCGACATTCACAGCGCAGGCAACGGTGCAACCTACCATCGGGTTATTACCGATACCGAGGAAGCCCATCATCTCCACATGTGCGGGAACAGACGACGAACCGGCGAACTGTGCATCCGAGTGCATACGCCCCATCGTATCGGTCATACCGTACGATGCAGGACCTGCAGCCATATTATCGGGGTGCAATGTACGACCCGTACCGCCACCTGAAGCCACAGAGAAGTACGGCTTGCCAGCCAAGACACGCTCTTTCTTGTAGGTACCTGCTACAGGGTGTTGGAAACGCGTCGGGTTGGTCGAGTTACCCGTGATGGATACATCGACATTCTCGTGCCACATGATAGCCACGCCCTCGCGTACATCGTCAGCGCCATAGCAGTTCACTTTTGCACGGGGACCATTGGAATATGCCTTGCGGCGAACCTCTTTCAGTTCGCTCGTGTAGTAGTCAAACTGGGTCTGTACATAGGTGAAGCCATTGATACGGCTGATAATCTGTGCAGCGTCTTTGCCCAGACCGTTCAGAATGATACGGAGCGGGTTCTTACGCACTTTGTTTGCCATCTCGGCAATCTTGATAGCACCCTCGGCAGCAGCGAACGACTCGTGGCCTGCCAAGAAAGCAAAACACTGGGTCTCCTCGCGAAGCAAGCGGGCAGCCAAGTTACCATGACCGAGACCTACTTTACGGTCGTCAGCCACAGAGCCGGGAATACAGAAAGCCTGCAGACCGATACCGATAGCCTCGGCAGCATCGGCAGCATTCTTGCAGCCCTTTTTGAGTGCGATGGCACTGCCTACCACATACGCCCACTTTGCGTTCTCAAAGCAGATACGCTGCGTCTCTTCGCAAGTGAGATAGGGATCAAGGCCATATTGTTCGCAAATCTGGTTAGCCTCCTCGATAGAAGCGATACCGTTGGCATTCAGCGCAGCGAGAATCTGTTTCTCGCGGCGGTCTTGTGATTCAAATTGAACTGGACGAATCATAGCATTACTCCTTTCTTGGGTCAATAGATTTAACTGCGCCCTGCTCTTTGGTGGTACGACCATAAGTGCCGGTAACTTGTTTGAGAGCCTCGTCGGCAGGCACGCCTTTCTTCACAGCGTCCATGAACTTGCCCATGTGTACATACTCGTAGCCGCATACCTCGTTGTCCTCGTCGAGGAACTCTTTGGTGATGTAGCCCTCGGTCAGTTGGAGGTAGCGAACCCCTTTCACCTTGGTCGAGAAGAGGGTACCGCACTGCGATACAAGCCCCTTGCCGAGGTCTTCGAGACCAGCACCGATGGCAAGACCACCCTCGGAGAAAGCAGATTGTGTACGACCGTAAACGATTTGGAGGAACAACTCACGCATAGCGGTGTTGATAGCGTCGCAAACAAGGTCGGTATTGAGTGCTTCGAGAATGGTTTTTCCCGGCAGGATCTCGGCAGCCATAGCCGCAGAGTGGGTCATACCGGAGCAGCCGATAGTCTCAACCAACGCTTCTTCGATAACGCCGTCTTTCACATTCAGTGTCAGTTTGCAGGCACCCTGTTGAGGAGCGCACCAACCGATACCGTGTGTCAGACCGGAAATGTCTTTGATTTCGGCAGCCTTCACCCACTTACCCTCTTCGGGGATAGGAGCTGGACCGTGTTTCGGTCCTTTGGCTACCACGCACATTTCTTGTACTTCTTTACTGTAAATCATGATTATTGTGGTTTATTGTATTGTTTGCGTATAGGTTTGCCGTATGGTTTATTGCACCATACCGGAGCGGAATCTCCGTGATATTTCGGACTGCAAAAGTACAATCTTTTTTGCACCCGTGCAAATTTATTGCCGGATTGCAAAGCCTACTTGATAAAAACATGGGAGGAGGGAGGAAATCGGAAGGAAAATATAAAGAAATGATTATGGTTTTGGTCTGATGTAGGGGTGATAGTGGGGCGATTCTGACCCGTATCTGACCCGTATCTGACCCGTGTGAATGTAGTGGTTGGTTCGGGGTTGGTTCGGAGTTGGTTCGGGATAGGTTCGGGGAAATGAGGATTTTAGGGAAAAAATGGGAGCGTGTTTTTATTGGGGTGTTTATTTGTTGGTCGGTTGTTGTCCGTCGTTTATTTGTTTGCCTTTTTTATTGGAATTTGTTTATTCGCTATTTATATTGTATCTTTGCAGCAAGAAAAAGGAAATCTGACTAGAGGGAGAGTGACCGGCAGTGAGAAGTCGGTAGAAAACACAGCAATAGAACAATTATGATAAGGAAAATAGCGATAGTGGCGCCGGCGGGGGCGATAGAGGAAAAATATATTGACGGGGCAGTGGAAAGGCTGCGGGCGTGGGGACACAACGCAGCGGCACCGGGACACAACGGGGTTGTGTCGGGAGAGCCTGAATATACAGTGCAGGTGATGACGCATGCGAGGGGATGGCATGGAAGATTTGCGGGAAGCGATGAAGAGCGGGCGGAAGACCTGAATCAGGCACTCGGCGACCCTACCATAGATATGGTGCTATGCACGCGAGGGGGGTATGGCATGCAGCGGATAATTGACCGCATTACACCCGTCACGAAGCCGATAATCGGATTCTCGGATATCACCTGTTTGCACCAGTTGGCGGCTCTCTCGGGGCAGGCATCGCTACACGGACTAATGTGCAAACATATCGCCACGCTGCCCGACGACGCTGAGCCGCTGCAACTGTTCCGCCGTGCGCTGGCAGGGGAAGCATGGGATTATACCGTGCCTGCTCACCCGCTCAATCGGACAGGGCTGGCACAAGGACACATCATAGGCGGAAACCTGAGCGTACTATACGGGCTGCAGGGGACCCCCTATAGCCTGAACAGCGTGTTGGACAAAGCAGAGGCTCGGGGCGAGCGGAGTATACTGTTCTTGGAAGACATTGCAGAGCGACACTACCACATCGACCGCATGATGCAGAACTTGCGACTCTCGGGCGTATTCGAACGCATTGCGGGGCTGGTAGTAGGGCAGTTCTCGGACTGCGACGACGACCCCTCGATGGGTTGCACGGTGCAAGAGACGATAGCTCAAGCGGTGGCCGCTTATGATTTTCCAGTACTTTTTGACTTCCCTGCGGGGCATGTGGAACGAAATTTGCCGATATGGTTTGGGGTTGATTCGGAAATGAAGGTAACGAAAAACGGGAAGTTGGTAATTCACAATTAGAAGTAATGGTTGCGACAAACAAAATAGAACATATATCGAAAGCACTGGTGAAACGCTTGCGCAGTCTGCAACAAAAGAAATTCCGTGACGAGGAAGGACTGTTCGTCGCCGAAGGACACAAATGCGTGGAGGAACTGGCGAAACGATTTGAGTTGGTCTATCTCGTTGACGAACAGAACGCTACACGCACCGAGATAGAACAAATCTCATCGCTGCGCACCCCGCAAGGCGTGATAGGCGTGTTCCGAAAACCTGCGGCAGAAGAAAATTTGCAGGTGTCGGCGGATGAGTTGGTGGTCTGCCTCGACGGCATACAAGACCCCGGCAACCTCGGCACGATAGTGCGCACCTGCGACTGGTTTGGCGTACGGCAAGTGGTATGCTCGGCGGACACAGCGGATTGCTATGCGCCGAAAGTGGTGCAGGCGACGATGGGCGCACTGGCACGCGTGGAGGTGGTCTATACGGATTTGGAAGCGTTTCTCGGCAAAGCAAAAGCCACCGGGATTCCCGTCTATGGCACCTTGCTCGACGGGCGCAACCTCTACGAGACGGGGGCAATAGCCGACCGAAAACGGGGCATCATCATCATGGGCAACGAGGGAAACGGTATCTCGGCAACGGTGCGCCCGTACATATCGCATCCGCTGTTTATTCCGTCTTACCCCGCCGGGGTGCCGACCTCGGAGAGCCTGAATGTGTCGATAGCGACTGCCGTCACGTTGGCTGAGTTCCGCCGACCGAAATAAGGGAAGTATTGCCTTGCAATAAGAAAGACATATTGCGAAAAACACATATAATACTATGGTAAAGATAGAACATATTGCACTGAACTGCAGAGATTTGGAAGGAATGAAAGATTTCTTCGTGAAGTACTTTGAGGCAATACCCAACGACTTGTACCACAACCCGCGCACAGACCTGAGGACATACATCTTGCGTTTTCCCGACGGGGCAACACGGCTGGAGCTGATGGTACGCCCCGAGGTGAATGGCGACAACACGGACCTATACCGCACAGGATTTATCCATGTGTCGTTTTGCGTAGGGAGCAAAGAGGCTGTCGATGCACTGACGACACGCCTGAACGAAGGCGGCTACAAGACGGAGAGCGGCCCTCGCGTAACCGGCGACGGCTACTACGAGAGTTGCGTGCGTGGTCCGGAAGACATCCTGCTGGAAATTATTGCATAAAGCAAAGAACACAGCAAGGGGCAAAAAGGCAAACTTTTGGGGTAGGTAATGACCCGAAAGGGTAGAAAATGGTCATAAAACGACAAAAATGCGGCGAAAATTTGCATATATCAAAATAAAGCCGTACCTTTGCAGACGATTTCCAAAGTAGCCAATGTCCGGAGGGGCTGAGTAACGCTCGAGCGAATGGATATAATTCGACAAGAGCGGGCAATCGAAAGGAGGGCAACCGCCACAACCGAAACGGACGACCGCAATTGACGAGTGGATGCGTTCGGTGGAGCCGAAAGGTAACAACGGAAGTAGGTTACAGGAAATATGTATCGCGGAGTAGAGCAGTGGTAGCTCGTCAGGCTCATAACCTGAAGGCCGGTGGTTCGATCCCATCCTCCGCAACAAAGACACTTTGATTTTTTGAAGTCCGTAATAGGCGGTCTGTTTTTATTGGAGCGAGCAGATTGCAAGCAAACGAAAAAGTTTGCGGGGTTGTGTGGACTTAAGTTTTAGTTGTTCATAATTGAGATTTTTTGATTGGTGTAGACTTGCGAGAGCAGGTCTACTTTTTTTGTAATTAGGAGTTATATGTGTTTTTTGGGGGGATTTTTTTGAGGGGAGGAAGTTGCAATTAAGCAAAATATGCTGCAGGGCTTGTTTATGTATAATAAAGGTTGTAGTTTTGCAATCTAAATCGCGATAAGGCGATTCGTTGTTGGGCTAGATGAGTGTGTTAGGCTAGATTTTTTGGGGAGAGAGAATAACGGGCTAGAGGCTCTAGGGAAACTAGACAATCTAGGGGAACTAGACAATCTAGGGGAACCGAAAGGGCTAGACGCTCTAGGGGAACTAGACATTCTAGGGAGGCCGGAAGGGCTAGAGGTTCTAGGAGGACTAGGCGTTATAGAGGAAATAGAGGCTCTATGAGGACTAGGCGTTTTAGAGGAACTAGACATTCTATGGGAACCGGATGGGGTGGATTGGCAGTGGGGCAGAAATAGGATGCGCCCCGAAATCGGTAAGCTAAAAATTAATTAACAAATCCATTTTTGATATGAAAATCAGTACTTTGCCAACTACGCAAGACTTAATGTGTTTTGCTCGTAGATGCTTTTTGTGTTTTGTCAGCAGATGTAATCTTGTTTGTTCTGCACATAGAGATACTTTTGTTCGTAGATATTCTCTTGCGCATAGAAATACTTTGGGGCGTTCTGCCGGTAGAGTGGCTCTTGTGCTAGTGCTACTCTCGTTTTCGCTTGCGGCATCGGCGGAATCGTGGACCGATGCAAATGGTACGACTTGGGAATATTATATAAATGGTGTATCAGGGGTGCAAAAAGCATATATCAGTGGTGTGTCGAATTATCCTTCGGATGTAGTTATACCCGATACGGTCTATAATGGAACGAACGCCTACGAAGTTTATAAATTAAATAATTATTTATTCTTGGATAAAAAGGATGTTCTTTCGGTAAAGAAAGTAAAGGAAGTTGAAATAGATTACGGGGCGTTCTATGGCTGCACGGCGCTGACGACGGTGGAATTGACGGTGACGACGATAGGTGACCGGGCGTTCTGTAATTGCACAGCGCTGCGCACGGTGGCACTGAGTGGGCCGCTGACAACGATAGGGAAACAGGCGTTCTATAATTGCACGGCGCTGATGAAGATGAACTTTCCCTCGACGCTGACTGCTGTGGGCGAGGAGGCGTTCTCGGGCTGCACGGCTCTCGAGATAAAAGCGCCCGCTGCGCTCCAGACCATCGGCAACAAGGCATTCTACGGAAGCCCCGTGATACACCTATGCTCGGCGGTGCCGCCTACGATCAGCAGCGTGGATTTCTGCAACACCAAAGCGACCGTACTCGTACCCGACAGTTTGTTGGACACCTATCGGAATGCGGCTATCTACTCGCAGATGGCGAGCCGAATACTGCCCGAGAGCAGCACCAGCAAAGTGGAGGTTACGGTGACTGCTGCACCGAACCAATCGTCGCTCCACGTGGCCGTGGGCGAATCGAACCTGACGAAAGTGGTGTCGCTGAAGGTGAACGGAAGTATCAACAGTTACGACATCATGGTGATTCGCAACAAGATGGTGAACCTGAAGACACTTGACCTGTCGAACGCCAGCGTGGTAGGGAATGCGTACGAATACTACACGGGCTACTGTACACACGACAACATGCTCGAAGAATGGTCGTTCCAAGAACTGCCGCTGCAGGTGCTTCACTTGCCAAAGAACCTCGTGTCGATACACGACTGCTGTATTGATTGCCAAAGCCTCGACAGTGTCTATTGCCAACCCGGGCTGCAGACTATCGGAAAGAAATCGTTCTACGGCTGTACCTCGCTGAAATATGTGGGGCTGCAGGAAGGACTGACGGAGATAGGAATGAATGCTTTTGAGAATACCTACTTGCTGGAATCCATTACGCTGCCGAACAGCCTGACTACCATTGGAGGCGGGGCTTTTCTCAGCAGCGGACTGACTTCGATTACCATTCCTGCCAATGTGCAGAATATGGGCGTGGGCGCATTTGCGTGTGCGCGAGAACCTGAGGTGAAATGTTCTATTGGTAGATGGTATAATGCGGGACAGTCATCTATATGTGTGGGTAGTTGGAATTCATATTCTGTAGGTTATGGTAGAATTCTTAAGGCTACCTTTGCTACGGGGAGCAAGATGCGTACTCTTCCGAAGGCTGTATTTGCAGGACAAGGGAAACTGCTAGAGGTGGTTTGGCCGGCAAGCGTTGATACTATCTATGAGGATGCTTTTGGACACTGCTTATCGCTGAAAAATAGACAGTTCCCCGAAAAGTTGAAAGTAATCAAACCCTACGCATTTGAACATTGTGTGGCTCTCGACACCCTCGTGTTGCCACCGCACCTTGAGACCATAGAGAGTTACGCATTCCAAAACTGCACAGGGCTGGATGTGATAAAGATATCGAGTTCGGTGCGCTCGATACAGAACTATGCCTTCACCGGGTGCCCAAATGTGTCGAAAGTATATACCTACACCGTGGAGCCGACAAGTATCGAACAGCAGACCTTTGACTGCTATCCGGTGGCTTGGCTCTATGTGCCCCGCACGAGTTTCTTGACTTACTTTTACAATACCCAGTGGTCGCAGTTTGTGAAAATTTTTGAGTTCGACGAGGCCTACGACTATTTCTACCTGAACGGCGACTATACACTCGGCGGCGATCACGGCTCGATAGACGGCTCACCGGATGTGGATATCAACCCCGGCGGCGGACTGATCATCGTCGGCGACTCGACTCTCTCGTTCGGAAAGATAACGGACACCTCGACACCCGAGACCGGCTCGTCGATACTGACGGACAACAACATCAGCATAGATACGCTGGAACTGAACTACCTGCAGACCAAAGACAAGTGGCATTTCCTGACATTCCCGTTTGACATAGAACGAGAAAATATACACTGCAACAGCGAGTTTGTGGTGCGCTACTACGACGGACAAATCCGCGCGACCAACGGCAGCGGCGGATGGCAGAATGTGCCCGTGAACACGACCATGAAGAATGCGCAAGGCTATATATTCCAAGCCGCACAAGACGACACGCTGCGGCTGGTATATAAAAACCCGAAACTGCCCAACACCGACATATCGACACCGCTCTATACCTACGGCGATGCTTCGACCAATGTATGGGATCGCAACTGGAACATGGTGGGCAACCCATTCATAACCTACCTGGATATGGACAGCCTATACGCGGTAGGATTTACCTACCCCGTGATATGCTGGAACGGCGTGGGCTACGATACCTATCGCCCCGACGACGATATCTATCACTTCCGCCCGCTGGAGGGATTCTTTGTGCAGAACGCTACACGCACCGAGATGACCTTCCCCGCCGCAGGACGAGAGACGCGTGTGCAAGCACAAGAGAAAATGACGGGAAAACAAGCGGCTCCCGCTCGTATCCGCAAGACGGCAAGCAACTCGCGCCAATTTGTGAAACTGACGCTGACGGATGGAGAGTACACCGACAGAACGCGTGTCATATTCAACACAGAAGCCTCCAGCGACTATGAGATAGGCGTAGATGCCGTGAAGATGATGGGCAGTCCGTTGCCCGTGCAACTATTCACGATAGGTATGCAGGGAGAACGATACAGCATCAACGAACGCCCGCTGACTACCAACGGAGAGACCATCCGACTGGGCTACTATGCGCCCGAAAGCGGCACGCTGACGCTGGCGGCTGAGCGAATGGACACCACCGTCGCCATCTATGACAACATAGCGCACTGCGAGGTGGACCTGACCCAGGGAGAGTATAGTTTTGACACTGAGGCAGGGATGAACATAACGCGGTTTACGATGATCACCAAAGCCAAAGCACCCAACACTGCCACCTCGATGGAGGAACTGATACGCACCACCGACGGACGCGTGTCGATATACACGCTGACGGGGGCGACTGTACTCGAAAACGGCTATATAGACGGGCTGAACATTGCGCCCGGCGCTTATCTGGTAAAGACTGAAAACGGCACACAGAAAATCGTGATTCGATGAAACCCCGACGGATAATAGGCATCTTGGCAATGATGCTGTCGGTTGGGGTGGGCGTATATGCTGACTTCAACCCGACAAACCCTCCCGAACCGATGGTGACCCGCACGCTGACCGTGGGCGTAAGCCCTACCACGGCGGGTACTGCCACCGGCGACGGCAAATATGCCGTGGGAGAAGTGGTGCAGATAAGCACGAAAGCAAACAAAGACTATACTTTTCGCCAATGGACGCTGAACGGCGTGGCGTACTCTACGAGCATGAGCCTGTCGTACACGATGGGCGACTCGTCGGTGGTATTCATAGCACACTATGACTATACGCCGCCCGTGGTGCCGATAGTGCCATTTGACCCGACCAATCCGCCGGAACCCTATCTGTCGCAATTGGTGGAGGTGACGGCAGACCCACTGGTTGGCGGATATACGAGAGGGTCCGGCACCTACACGGCGGGGCAGAAAGCGACCATACAGGTGGTGCCCTACACACAGTATGCCTTCCGTGGCTGGACACTGAACGGCTATCCCTACAACGAACAGAACACTTCGTTTACCTACACAGTGGGCGACTCGTCGGCTCTGTTTGTCGCCAAACTGGTGGAAAAACACCTCATCACGGTGCGAACCCACCCGAGAGCTGCCGGCGTCAGCCAAATGACCTACGGTACGACTACGACGGACAACGAGATTTTGCCGCCCGATGAGGCCGTGACGCTGACGACGACGAGAAACCCGGACTATGTGTTCCGCTATTGGATGCTGAACGGCAAGCCCTACGACACACAGGCAACGGCTGCCTACACGATGGGGGACAGCACGGTGGCATTTACCGCTGTGTATGACTACATCGGGCACGGCGACACCACGATATTCAATCCGACCAACCCACCGGAGCCGCTGCTATACGAGGATGTGACCATCAAAGTGATTTCTGCTGACACTACCAAAGGCACTGCTTCGGGAACGGGGACATTCCATTTTGCCGCCTTTGACACGATAGTCGCCACACCGCTGCCGGGCTATGTGTTCCGCTACTGGCACGACGGCAACACGAGCGCTACACGCGTGGTGATGGCGGAGCGGGATACGCTCTATATCGCCTATTTCGGCAACGACACGACGCAACTGGACACGACGATTTGCTATGGCGAGACGCTGCAGATAGGCGACACCATACTCACGCAGTCGGGACACCGAGAATTCTATACCCTGCGCCCAGACGGGTTGCTGACATGGAACATGGTGGACCTGACGATACTTGGCCCGCAAAGCAGCTCGATGTATGTGTCTATCTGCCAAGGCGATACTTTTACCTACGAGGGCGGAAGTTATGCAAAGACGGGTATCTATATAGACACGCTGCAGAACTATATCGGTTGCGATAGCGTCGTGACGCTGCACCTGACCGTAAACCCTGTGTATGACTACACCATAGTGGCGGGAATTTGCGCCTCGGAACGATATGAGGAAAACAACTTCTCCGCCGACACGACCGGCGTGTATGTGCAGTATCTGACCTCGATTCACGGCTGCGACAGTATCGTGCGGCTAGACCTGACCGTACACCCGGAATACGACAGCACCATAGTGGCGCATATCTGCCAAGGGGACGCCTATCAAGAAAACGGATTCGACGAGAAGGAGGCGGGAGAATATACGCTGCGGCTGCAATCGGAATACGGCTGCGACAGCATAATTCACCTGCAGCTGAGCGTGGACAGCGTGGAAACCACCTACTACTATGACACAATATGCCAAGGCGATACCTACACATGGCGGAGCATGGTGTACCAGCCGCTGCAAGACACGGTGTGCTATGACAAAGAGAGCAGCACGGTGAATTCGTGCGGTTTTGTGCTGCACGAGTTGCACCTGACCGTACATCAGCAACTGAAACTGCAATGGAGCGAACAGAGCCTGCAGGTATGCCACAACACGGAAACACCGACGCTGGAATATACGACGATAGCGGGTAGCCCCATGTCGTACTCGCTCAGCCTGCGGGACACGGTGACACAGCAAGTGGCGGAATGGAACGACATAGACATACGACAAGGCGTGACGCTGCCACTGCTGCCCGACACGCTGCGACCGGGCTACTATCAGCTGACCATCGTGGTGGAAGACTCGTTCTGCCGGCCATTATACACCACCATTCCGGTAGAAATACACTATGCGGGCGACTCGCTGCTGACGCAACGATGGAATGACCTGCTGGCGGTGCGGAAGACATTTTATGACCGAATGGGCGGATTCGTTGCCTATCAATGGTATATGGACGGGCAAGCCCTGACGGGAGAAACGAACAGCACACTCTATCGGCCTGAGGACGGATTGGACGGGCATACATACCAAGTGGAAGTGACGCGGAAAGTGGATGGGGTACGGCTGATATGCTGCCCCTTCTCGCCGACACAGCAACCCAACACGGTGACGCTGGTGGTAAGGCCGAGCGTTGTGGAAACGAAAGCACCCGTGCGCCTATGCTCCGGACAGCAAGGATGGCTTGATGTTTACAACCGAGATGGGCAGAAGACCATGACCGGTATTCGCATAGAGCAAGGCGAGAACATCATAGAAGCACCTGACGCAACAGGGCTATATCTGCTGAACTTTGTGTCAGACAATGGGCAGCAGACGGTACAGAAACTATTGGTTTACTAACAGGAGGCAAGACATGAAAAAACGATTTATTTATCTATTTGCCCTGCTCGCAGCCATGGTATCCGTGCAAGCACAAGTGGACACTCGCCCGACGCACTATATCGGAATAGACGCAGGCGCAAGCTACTCGCACTTGTTCTTCGGGAATGTATGGAAACCCTATCAAAGCGTTGCCAAACCGCTATCGGGCTGGGGCGTGGACGGGTCGCTGTTCTATGAGTTTGAGTATCAGCACTTTCTGCTACATACAGGACTGGGGGTGCAATTCGAGTCGAGCCGCAACAGATTGCCCGTTGGCGACTACACGGCGACCGTGCAAGAGTATCCGAGCATGGCGTACCACTACTCGTTTTCAAACTTCGAGGAACGCACACGCTACGCTGTGGCGCATGTTCCGGTGATGGTCGGCGGACAATGGGAAAAGGCATACTTCCTCGTGGGCGCAAAATTGGGATTCTTGCCCTTTGGCGGAAGCACAAAAAGTAGGTCGCAGGTGCAGACTTGGGCAACGGACGAGGACATAATAGACCCGCTCTACGACTTGCCAACGCACGATATGCGCACCTTTGAGATAGAAGGCGCAAAACAAACCGTCAAGTATTCGCCCTTCAATGCTATGCTATCGGCGGAGGTAGGACTGAATCTGGACAAACGGGCATGGGCCAACGAGAAAGAACGCAAACGGATGGACAAGGCACAGCGCTATCGCAGCCTGCACCGGAAAAAGTCGCTGCGGGAGCGTACGCATGTGCGCATCGCACTATTTGCGGACTATGGGGTATCGAACTTGCATTCTTATCAGGCAAATCCTATTCCTGAGGGAGAGAACAGCACGGGCGGTATCGTGGCATTCAACGGACTGACCGACCTGCAACCCTATTCGATGTTGGGTTACTCGGTGCATCAGAATGTGGCACTGCATAATTTCTTGTTGGGCGTGAAGGTGGCGGTACGATTTGAAATGCCGAAAAAAGCACCCAAGAAAGGCGCAATGGCCAATCCGTATCTGTATGTCTATACGACGGACGAGGCGAGCGAAAAGAAGCTGGCGGGTACGCGTGTGCAGATATTCGAGACAGTGAAGAAAAAGAAGGTTCGGCTCGATAAGGCTACAGACACCAAATACGGGCGAATTGGTAAGGCACTGCCTGCGGGAACCTACAAAATTTATGCTTCGCACGGCTCATATGTGCCGATAGATACGATAACCTATCAGCACATAGATGCATACGACACACTCTATGTAGCACTCTATCCGTACACGAATCTGAAAATGACCGTGACAGACGCATTGTCGCTGCGACCGGTTGCCGCACAAGTAACGATAAGTCGACCGGACGGCAGCATGGTGGCGAAGATAAGTTCGGATTCGTTGCACAATGTGCTGACAAAACAGTTGGACGACCGAGAGACCTACATCGTGCGTGCTACGGCCGAAAACTACGAGCCGTTTGCGGACACGATAAGGCCTAAGACGACGGCTATTGAGGTGAATATGGAGCCGATAAAAATTCGCTCGTTTGTGCTGCACAATATGTATTTTGCTACGGCAAAGACGCGTATTTTGCCCACTTCGGAAGGGGCACTGCAGGAACTCTATGAGCTGCTGTCGGAAAATCCGGATGTAACCATCCGTATTGTGGGACACACCGATGATGTAGGCTCGGATGAATCGAATCAAGTGCTGTCGGAGGGACGCGCAAAGAGCGTGCGGCAGGAAATGATAAAACGAGGCATTGACGGAAAGCGCATCAAAACGACCGGACACGGAGAAAAAGACCCGATTGCGCCCAACGACTCGGATGAGCACCGACAAATGAACCGACGCGTGGAGATAGAAGTGCTGACAGGAACGGTACATATCCACTCGCAACAATAGCATATCGAATGCCTAACTATGAAGGAGGCTGCCTAAATTGTTTAGGCAGCCTCTATTGTGCGTATGGGCAATAAGCAGGGAGGGGGGACTGGTTCGGAACTGGTTGGGGATTGGTTCGGTGAATGATAGGGAAAATTGATTGGGCATTTTTTTGGAATGCTATGGGCTTATAAATTGTTAATTATTGGTTAGCAATTGTCTATATCGGAAAAAATGAGTAACTTTGCCCGCTCTATAATATGGCGTATTAGGCACTACATAGAAATATGGCGTATCAGGCACTACATAGAATGAAAAAAGCGGCTCGGCGAGGGAAGGGGTGGATTGTGGTAGGAATAGTCGGGCTGCTGTCGTCGTGCGCTACTACGAAATTTGTGCCGGAGGGACAATATCTGCTCAACAAAGCACGGGTGAAAGTGGTGGATACGAAGGATGTGCCCGCTACGGAACTTAGGGACTATCTGCGCCAAAAACAGAACACGGAGATATTGGGTTTCTGGAAATTACAACTCGATATTTACAACACCGCACCTGCTGATACGACCACAAAAAACAATAAATGGCTCGCCAAAAATGCCCACAAAATGGGCGAGGCACCCGTGATATACGACGACGCCATGACCGCCGTGTCGATGGAGCAACTGCGGCAGACGATGCAGAACAGGGGCTACTTTAACGCCACGGTGGATACGACCATCGAAATAAAAAAACGCAAACTGGACATAACCTATCTCGTTACCGCCAACAAGCCCTACACGATTCGGCACTACAAGGTGTCGGTGGAGCGTCCGGAGGTGCGAGAGGTGGCGGTAGATGGAAGGTCGCTGATAAACACGGGCGGACAATTCTCGACTACGACGCTGGACGATGAGCGGGAACGCATTGCGACACGACTGCACAACGAGGGATATTTCTATTTCGACAAATCGATGTTGGAATATGTGGCGGACAGCAGTTATAACGACTGCTCGACGGATGTGGAACTGCTGCTGTCACGCTATACCCTGTCGCTGCCGGACAGCGTGAGTCGGCGGCTCTATACTCGCTATAAGGTGCGGCGGGTGTGCTTCCATTTGGATTACGACCCGAGCCGATTGCCGGAAGGGGCGGTACTGCACACGGAGCAAGACAAATACGGCAACGAGTATTCGTACATCGGGCATCGGCTGTTGCGGCCGCGTGTGCTGCGACAAAACTGTCGTATCAAGTCGGGAGAGTACTATGCGGAATGGCGAGTGGAGCGTACCTACGCACTGCTGAATGCGTTGGGCCCCGTGAAATATGTGGACATCTCGTTTGACCCGGTCGGAGAAGATATGCTGGATTGTCACATCACGCTCTCACGAGGCAAGTTGCACAATGTGTCCGCAGAGTTGGAGGGAACCTACTCCGCCGGCGACTGGGGCATTGCTGCGGGATTGGGCTATGTGAACAAAAATATTTTCAGAGGGGCGGAACAACTGTCGGTGAACGGGCGTGCCAGTTACGAATGGCGCCAAAACGGGGGGCGTGCGATAGAAGGTAAGGGAGAGATAGGGCTCACTTTCCCCACCTCGGTACGGATCAACCTGTCGTACAACTACCAACAGCGACCCGACGAATATACACGGACGCTGGCGAATGCGGGACTATACTACACCATTCCCCGCAAACCCAATAGCCGATGGACGCATCGATTTAACCTGATAGACATCAGCTATATCTACTTGCCGTGGATTTCGGCGCAGTTCCGCTCGGATTTCCTCGACCGCTCGACTGTGCTGAAAGCGAGTTATGAGGACCATTTCATTCTCGATTGGAGTTACTCCGGCTCGTACACGGGCTATCGGACACAACAACCGTATCGCAGTTATGTGAATTTCAGCTACTCGTTGGAAACGGCGGGAAATGCGCTATACGGAATAGCAAAGGCCGCCAAGATAGCGACCAACGACAACGGGGCATACACGATTTGGCATATTCCGTTTGCGCAGTACGCAAAAGCGGACGCGAACTTTACATTCTACCATATATTTACGCCGCAACATCGATTGGTGTATCACGCCGGCGTGGGTGTGGCCGTGCCGTATCTGAACGCATCGGTGTTGCCCTTTGAGAAACGGTATTTTTCGGGCGGAGCGAACAGCGTACGAGGATGGCAGGCACGCACGCTGGGGCCGGGCGCTTTCCGTGGCGAAGACGGAACCTATTACTACGACCTGCAGACGGGCGATATTCGACTCGACCTGAATCTGGAATACCGCTGGAAAGTATGGACCTATATAGAACTGGCTGCGTTCTTCGATGCGGGAAACATCTGGACCATTCGTGATTACGAATCGCAACCGAACGGAAAATTTGAATGGAATGAGTTCTACAAAGAGATAGCCATGTCGTATGGCGTGGGCGTGCGGCTCGATTTCAAGGTGTTGATATTCCGTATCGACTTTGGTGTGAAACTGTACGACCCGAGCCGCCTCTATGGCACGTATGCCGGCACGCAATGGCGAACCGCCGGTAACGGGCTGGGATGGAAAGACGATATGACATTCCATTTTGCAATCGGCTATCCGTTCTAAATCAAAGAGATAGATGTTGAAACCGTATTGCATAGCGAATGTCCTCGAGGCGGGATGTGATGAGGCGGGGCGTGGACCGCTGGCAGGAAGCGTGTTTGCTGCCGCTGTGATACTCGACCCGAAACGAATAGAAGAAGTGAAAGCTCTGCAACGGCTCAACGACTCGAAACAACTGACGGAGCACGAACGGTATGCGCTGCGTCCTGTGATAGAGCAAGAAGCGGTGGCGTGGGCAGTGGCAGAAGTAACAGCCGAGGAGATAGACGAGATAAATATACTGAACGCCTCGATACGGGGTATGCAGCGGGCACTCGACCAACTGACGGTGCGGCCGGAACATATATTGGTGGACGGCAACAAGTGGAAACCATACATTCCCACAGGCGAGGTAATGGAGGTGCCGGCACGCACGGTGGTGAAGGGTGATGCGACCTATATGTCGATAGCGGCGGCGAGCATACTGGCGAAGACCTATCGGGACGACTATATGAATCGGCTTGCGGAGGAATTTCCACAGTACGGATGGCAACATAACAAGGGGTATCCGACACGAGCGCACTACGAGGCAATTGCACGCTACGGGGTGACGAAGTATCACAGGAAGACCTTTCGGCTGTACAGGGGAAATGCATGAACTGAGTTTTTGGGGATAACGATGTTTTTTTAGAGGATAAATATAACCAAAAATGGATCAAATAGGGCTCTGTTAATTCATAATTCCTAAATTAGAACATTACACATTATAAACTATATACGCTATGCGAAACTTTACTGTAAATCAAGAGGGGGCACAACGCCCACGCCGCAACCACGGCTGCCTCTGGACCATCGTGGTATGCTGCCTGCTCTATATCGGCTTCTGCGGATGGATAGGCTACATGATGGGAGATGTGTTCTCTACGCCTGCAACGAAACTGGAATCTGCTTCGGTATATCGCCTGAGCCTCAACGGCACGCTCGTGGAACAGGCTACACCTGCCAACCCCTTTGCCGAACTGATCGGCTCGACACCGATGCCGTTCTATAAGCAAGACAACACCGTCGGACTCGACGAGATTTTGAGCAATATCCGACTGGCCAAAAACGACGACCGCATTGAGGGAATCTATCTCGAGGGCGGGTCGCTCTCGATGTCGCCGGCAGATGCAAAGACCATTCGGGACGCGCTGCTCGACTACAAGACCTCCGGAAAATGGATTCTCGCTTATTCGGACTCGTACGGACAACTGAACTATTATGTGGCTTCGGTGGCTGACCGTATCTACCTGAACCCGACGGGTACGGTGGATTGGAACGGTCTGTCGGCATCGCGTGAGTACTACACCCGCATACTGGAAAAAGTGGGCGTGGAGATGCAAATTCTGAAAGTGGGTACATTCAAGTCGGCCGTAGAGCCATATTTCCGTACTTCGATGTCGGATGCAGATCGCTTGCAGACCAAACAGTATCTCGACGGTATCTGGAGTGAACTGAAAACCGCCGTGGCAGAGAGCCGTCACCTGAGCGTGGAGCAACTCGATGCCTACGCTGACGAGTACATGGGGCTGCAGCCGCAAGAGAAATATGTGGCATACGGATTGGTGGACACGCTGGTCTATAAGCAGACCATGGATAGCGTGCTGCGTACCTACACCGGAACGAAGGATTACCACACGCTCTCGACGGCGAAGTTGGCACTTGTGCCTCGCACCGAATCGAAAGCAAAGGACAAAATTGCGGTGGTATATGCTGACGGCGATATTACGGACGATTCGGGCAGCGGAATCGTGGGAACAGACTTTGTGAAGATGCTCGACAAAATTCGCAAAGACGACCAAGTGAAGGCTGTGGTGCTGCGTGTGAACAGCCCCGGCGGTAGCGCCGACGCCAGCGAGCAGATTTGGCACGCTATTCAGTTGATTCGTGAAAAGGGCGTGCCCGTTGTGGTCTCGATGGGCGGCTATGCAGCATCGGGCGGCTACTACATCAGCTGTGGTTCGGACTATATCTTTGCCGAGCCTACAACGCTGACCGGCTCGATAGGTATATTCGGTACGGTACCAAATCTGCGTGGGCTGCGTGAGAAAGTGGGCTACGATGTGGATGTGGTAAACACCAACGCACATTCCGACCTGGAAACCAACATCATTATGAATGGTATGACGCCGGAAGAACACGCCCTGCTGCAGACGATGATAGAGCGTGGCTACGACCTCTTTACCCGCCGTTGCGCAGACGGACGCCATACCACGCAAGACGCTATCAAAGAGATAGGCGAGGGGCGTGTATGGCTCGGCAAGGATGCGCTGGCTATCGGCCTGGTGGATTCGCTCGGCAATATCGACAATGCAATAGAGAAAGCCGCCGAATTGGCAGCACTGGAGCAATATAAGTTGACCTACTATCCGGAACCGGAAGACCCACTGGAGAGCCTGCTGGCAATGTTTGATACCACCACCGAAGAGGAACGCTTGGTAATGAAAATCAAAGAGTTTGCCTCTAAGCCACGCATTATGGCGCTGATGCCGGAGGTGACTATCCGCTAACCACTCAGCCTTTTTACTAAACCACCCAAAACTGACCATCATGAAACCACTCGACCTGCTATATGCCCCCTTGAGCCGCCTCTACGGCTTGGGGGTGTTTGTGCGCAACCTGCTCTACGACGAGCATGTCTTTGTGTCCCACTCCGTGACAGTGCCTACAATTTGTGTAGGCAACCTTGCGGTGGGGGGCACGGGCAAAACACCCCATGTAGAATATCTGTTGCGTAGTCTATCATGGGACTACAAGATGGCGGTGCTCTCTCGAGGCTACAAACGCAAGACGCGTGGTTTTCTGTTGGCAGATGCGCAATCGACGGCGCGCACGATCGGCGACGAGGCAATGCAGATTCACACCAAGTTTCCCGATATACCGGTGGCGGTGTGTGAGAATCGGGTGCATGGTGTGCGGCAGTTGCAAAAGCAGATTCGGGACTTGCAGGTAGTCATCCTGGACGATGCGTACCAGCACAGGGCGTTGCGCTGCGGGTTCTACATTCTACTCACACCCTACGACCGCCTCTATATCGATGACCATCTCTTGCCGTGGGGGCGGCTGCGTGATACGGTCAGCCAGTCGCAGCGTGCCAATGCAGTGATAGTGACCAAATGCCCGCCCAACCTGCGTCCGATAGACCGTCGTGTGATAGTCAATCGCTTAGGGCTGTCGTCGTTCCAACATGTGTATTTCACGCAGTTGGACTACCAACAACCGCAGCATGCGGGCAATCCGCTGGTGGTGACAGGTATTGCGCAGACCGACTATATGATGCAGTATGTGCGCTCGCTATACCCCCGTGCGGAGTTGATGGCGTTTGCCGACCACCATACCTTCTCACCTGCAGACATAGAGCGCATTGCCAAGCGTGTCGAGGCGTTCGATTTTGTGCTGACCACAGAGAAAGACTATCAGCGGCTGCTGCTCACCGACCTGCCCGCCCGGCTTGGCGACCGTCTGCAGGTGCTGCCCATCCGAGTGGCTTGGCAAGAGAATTTCGATGCCTTCGATGCACAGGTGCGAGCCTATCTGCATGAGGCACTGCGCAAGAACACCAAGTAATTTCTGTTTTATCCAAAATCCTACCTAATAGGACATGCATTTCTTGAAACTCATCCGTCGTTTTGTCCCACCCTATAAGGGACAGATGGCTCTTAACATCCTATTCAATCTTCTTTCGACCATTCTCTCGCTGTTTTCGTTTGCAGCCATCATTCCGGTGCTGCAAATCCTGTTCGGCTTGAGCGACGCCACGGCGCAGTATATCGACCCCGCCACGGCCACCTCGCTCGATGCTTGGTTAGGCGTAATGAAAAACAACTTCTACTATTGGATGGGCGAGCAGACGACCCTCCACAGCGGCGGCTATATGTTGTTTGTGTTGGGAGCGTTCCTGGTGGTGATGCAGGGACTCAAGTGCCTCACGGCGTGGCTGGCAAACTACTACATGGTGCCTATACGTACGGGAGTGCTTCGGGATTTGCGCCGTATGCTCTACGACAAAGTGGTGAGTTTGCCTATCGGTTATTTCTCGGAAGAACGCAAGGGTGATGTGATGTCTCGCATGACCAACGATGTCAATGAGGTGGAGGCGAGCATTATGTCGGCGTTGGATGTGTTGTTCAAGGACCCTATTATGCTCCTTATTTATATCGTGACGCTGTTCTTTATCTCGTGGGAACTGACGCTGTTCGTACTGCTGCTGTTGCCCGTGGCAGGGTTACTCATCGGTCGGGTAGGGCGTTCGCTCAAGCGAGCCTCGACGCGTGGGCAGGAGCAGAACGCTGAGATTCTGACCCAGATAGAGGAAACGCTGGGCGGCTTGCGAGTAGTCAAAGCATTCAATGCGGAGGATAAATTGCGGCAGCGTTTCTTGAATCTGCTCAACGATACGCGCCGCACTTTCAATCGTATCAACCGCCGCTACTATCTGGCACACCCCGTGTCGGAGTTTCTCGGTACGGTGCTGATTGCTGTCATCTTGTGGTTCGGCGGTATGCTGATTCTGAGCGACCATAGTTCGATTGATGCCGCTACCTTTATCTACTATCTCGTTATTTTCTATTCTATTATCAATCCTGCCAAAGATTTAAGTAAGGCAGGCTATGGCGTGCGCAAGGGTCTCGCCTCGTTGGACCGTATCGACAAAATACTCAATACAGAATCGAACATCTGTGAGGCGGCTGCGCCCAAGCCGCTGCCCGCTTTTGAGCATACCATTGAGTACAAAGATGTATGCTTCTCGTATCGACAGGATGTGCCTGTGCTGCGCCATGTGAATCTTACTATTCAGAAAGGGCAAATGGTGGCGCTGGTGGGGCAGTCGGGTAGTGGAAAAACGACGCTTGCCGATATGTTGCCCCGATTCTACGACCCTGCGCAAGGCTCGATAACCATCGACGGCACCGACATCCGTGAGGTTCGCACCTACGACCTGCGCGCGCTCATGGGCAATGTCAATCAGGAGGCGATTCTATTCAACGACACTTTCTACAACAACATTACATTTGGCGTGGATACCACCCTGCCTGCGCCCAACGGCGGCACATGGCAGCAAGCGGTGGAAGCGGCGGCTCGCATTGCCAATGCGCATGAGTTCATTATGGCGACTCCCGATGGCTATCAAACCTCTATCGGCGACCGTGGTTCTCGCCTCAGCGGTGGGCAGCGTCAGCGTATCTCTATTGCTCGTGCTATCTTGAAGAATCCGCCGATTTTGATTCTCGACGAGGCCACTTCGGCACTTGATACTGAATCCGAAAAACAGGTACAGGAGGCACTGGAGCACCTGATGAAAGACCGCACCACGCTCGTGGTGGCACACCGTCTCTCTACCATCCGCAACGCCGATGTGATATGCGTGATGCACGAGGGCGAGATCGTGGAACAGGGTCGCCACGACGAACTGATGGCGCACGACGGTTACTACCGCAAATTGGTGCTGATGCAGAACGCCAAGGCGTAATGGCACGGTGTCTTTCTGTTTCGAATAATGTTGCCAAAATGGCACGCATTTTGCGTACGGGCTGTTAAACATACATAAAATCGCAATATGACTACTCCTTTATCTACAGAGGCTGAGGCTCAGCGTAAAGCCGAGAAACAGGCGAAGCGTGACCGGCTCTATATGCGAATGGCGCGCACATGGGCGGAGAACAGCTACTGCCAACGCCGTCAGGTGGGTGCGTTGCTGGTCAAAGACCGTATGATTATCTCCGACGGCTACAACGGCACGCCGATAGGCTTCGAGAACTGCTGCGAGGACGAGAACAATGTGTCCAAACCCTATGTGCTGCACGCTGAGGCGAACGCTATCACCAAGGTCGCCCGCAGCAACAACAGCAGCGAGGGGGCAACGATGTATGTCACGGCGTCGCCCTGTATGGAGTGCGCCAAGCTGATTATTCAGGCGGGTATTACGCGTGTGGTCTATGGCGAGGAGTACCGCATCATGGACGGCATCAACCTGCTCCGCCGTGCGGGTATTCAGGTGGAGTACTTGCATGACACCGATGCAGAGTAGTTTATTCAAAATAAACGCACATAGCAGCCGAATCAAGCGCAAACTTTATGCATTCTATGAAGAAATATATTTTCCCAACTATTACCATTGTCTGCCTGTTGGTGGGCTTTCTTATCGGGAACGCCGTCAGCAACAAGGCGAACGCCCAGCGTTTTGTTTATCAGAACGGGCGATTCTATCAGCAGCCTGAGTCCAAGGTGGACCAACTGCTGCAACTCATGCAGTCGGCGTATGTCGATTCGCTTGACATCGATTCCATTACCGACGAGGTGATGAACGACATCGTGCAGAAACTCGACCCGCACTCTGCCTACATCCCCAAGAAAGACCTTGAGATGGTCAATTCTGAACTCTCGTCCTCCTTCTCGGGCATAGGCGTGCAGTTCTCTATCCAGAGCGATACCATCAATATCGTTGCCGTTGTGGCAGGTGGCCCTTGCGAGGGCAGCGGCGTGCTGGCAGGCGACAAGATTATTACGGTTGACGACTCGCTCTTCGTGGGCAAAAAGATTAACAATGAGCGTGTTATGCACACCCTTCGCGGCGAGAAAGGCACGCGCGTCAAGTTGGGTATCAAGCGTGACGGCGAGCCCGACTTGCTCTATTTCACCATCACCCGTGGCGATATACCGGTCAATTCGGTGGACGCTAAGTTTATCATCCCTGCCGCCAATGGCGAGAAGATAGGTTTCGTGCGGGTCAACAAGTTCGGCGAGAGTACCTATAGTGAGTTCCTCTCTGCACTGGCGAGCCTGCGTGCCGAGGGGGCAACTTCGTATATCGTCGATTTGCGCGAAAACTCAGGCGGCTTCATGGATCAGGCTATTCGCATGGCAAACGAGTTCCTCAATGCGGGCGATTTGATTGTCTATGCGGAGGGTCGCGCCTATCCCCGCTACGAGGCAAAGGCCACGGGTACGGGGCGGTTCAAGAATGTGCCGTTGGTTGTGTTGATAGACAATTTCTCTGCGTCGGCGAGCGAGATTTTCTCCGGCGCCATGCAGGACAACGACCGTGCCACCATCGTCGGCCGCCGCTCGTTCGGCAAGGGACTGGTGCAGCAGCAGATGCCTTTCGCCGACGGTAGCGCCATACGCCTCACGGTAGCCCGCTACTATACGCCGTCGGGTCGTTGCATCCAGAAACCGTACACTTTGGGCGACCAAGAGGACTACGAGTTGGAACTCCTCTCTCGCTTTGAGCACGGCGAGTTGTACAATGCCGACAGCATCCACTACGCCGATACGACGACCTACCGCACTAAGTCTGGGCGTGTCGTACACGGTGGCGGAGGTATCATGCCCGATGTTTTTGTGGGTCGTGATACAACGCTCTTCACGCCTTATTTCAACCAGGTTGTTAATCGTGCATACACCTATCAGTTTGCATTCCTGTACACCAACCGGCACCGTGCCGAACTCAACCACTACAAGGATTGGCAGTCGTTGGAGAAGCACCTCTTGCAGGCGAACTGGTTGCCGGAGTTTGTCGAGTTCTGCAAGCAGAAGGGCATCGAGCCGAACGAGGCGCAGTTGGCGAAATCGAAGCAGCCGCTTACCCGCCTTGTCAATGCGTATATTGTGCGCAATATCTTGGGCGACGATGGTTTCTTCCCCTTGTTTGAGCGGGACGACGAAATCACCCGCCGTGCCGTCGAGGTACTGACCGAGAAATAAAGCCCGCTGTTCTGCCGCACAAAGACAGTGCAAATACAACGCAGAGCACCACTATAGCATCCAATACTAACTAAATAATTTAATGGAATGAAAAAGTTTCAGTATGCGCTTGCAGCCGCTTTAATGCTGCTTGTCGTTGGGTGTGACCCAAAAGAACCCAACAACCCATCCAACGAGGATGCCAATGTTAAGTTCAAGCAGGATATTGTCCTGACGAATGTGGAGTTTATAGAAGACCACGATGGCATGGGCAATGTGATCGCAACGGGCGACAATGGTGCGTATAGTGCCACGTTGTGTATCAAGGGAACGAACTTTGTCGAAGACACCTACGCTGCCAAGTGCGTGAGCGGAGAGTCGCAGGTGTGGGGCTTCCTCTTCGACCAGAACAACTACGACATTACTTACACCATCGACTCTATTTCTGCTACCGTGAAGAAATATGCCGATGAGGGTCGTATCGAGATTACGGCGAAGTACTATACTGCAGCCCACGACTCGCTCTACACCATCCATTTCGGCCAGAAGATTACACCGGTAGCCAACAAGACCATCAACATCACGGACGCCGAGTTCTACGATCTCACCGAGTCGTCCGACTTTATTTCCATTACTAACCAAAACAGCGACCTCAAATCAGGCGACTTTGCTTTTGTGTTCTCCTTCTATGCCGAGCAGATAGCAGGTTCGTATGAGGCGGTTGATGCTGTGGGTATGATGACCGCTTTCGGCTATGTGGACGATGCAGATGCAGGTACGCTCGTGAAAGAACTCTCTGTCCTCTATGGTTTGTTCGAGGTCAAAGAGGCCGGCACTGACACCTATACGGCAGTGGCCAAATTCATGGGTTCGGATAGTGTTTTCTATACCATTAATATCTCGGGTAGCAAAGCAGAGACGGGCTATGCCATCGACGCTACCGAGGATGCCGAGTATGTATTCGATGCGGCTAAAACCACGGCGCAGTATTCCTACCGGACGCAAGATGGTTTGAACTATGCGGCATTCGTTCTCAACGACGGCACCAAGTATCTCCAGTTTATCGCTTTCTATGAGAGCGACAAAGATGCTGTAACTATCGTGCCAGCCGGTACGTACTATATTGGTTCGGATTATACGCCCTATAGCATTGCGGCAGGTTTCTATAACGCTGATAGCCAGCAGATTGGCAATAGTTACTTCGCTACTATCAGCGGACAAAGTTTGACCGACCCTGTTTATTGTCTTACCGAAGGAGCGATTGTGCTCTCTAACGAGGATGGCAAGTGCAAGATAGAGGTGCACGCTACCAACTCGAAGGGTGCAGCGGCTGAGATCACCTATACGGGTGCACTCACCGAGATGCAGAGCACTTCTGCCGCCCCTATGAAGAACTACGGTGTAGGCGCAAAGTTCGTTAATGGCATCTCCGCTTATCCAAACCTTTTCATCCGTCGTTAATCCTATTGATAAAGAGTAACGGAAAAGTGCTGTATATTGCACAATAGTATGCAGCGGTGTGCTATAAGCAATATAAGACAAAAGAGCGGGGCCTGCCTTGGGGCAGCCCCGCTCTTTTTCTATCTAGCGACTTGTGGGTGTTACAGTTCTTCTCCCACCAGCCAATCCGTGGCGCGGACGCAGCGGATAGTATATCCGTCTTGTTCGATGGTCTGTGGTTGCTCTATCATGATGAGTAGCAACAGATTGCGACAGCCAACTCTTGTTTTTTGTCTTGCAGTATGCTTACTAAGTCCATTGTGCTTTCTATCAGTCGATTACGCCCGCAAAGGTACGGCTTTCTTCCATTCTTGCAAGCCTGAACTGCAAGAAATTGCAAGTTTGTTGGTGAATAAGGGGCGTCAGGAACACCGGCAGGCGTACGCAGCCGAGCCTATTAATTCCAAATTCAGAATTACTACTTCCCGCTTTTCTTTCTGTTGCACTCCATGCACAGCATTTGGCAGTTGTCGAGTGTGGTATTTTCCGTCGCCGTTGTCTGCCATGTGCTTCCCCGTATAGACGCTATTCTATACCGTCACTCTCGGGTTGTTTTCTGTTCCGATCCATTCAAAACCACTCAAATTGTGTCGGCAATTAGCAGAAAACTGCATAAAAAGTCACATTTTATTTGCAGGAGTCAAAAAAATGCAGTACTTTTGCACCCGCTTTCGGTGAGAAAGTGCGTTCGCGTCTCTGCAATTGACAAGAAAAAACTTGTTTTTTCGCAGTCAAAGAGGAGGAATCGCGGCGACCCAAAACAACGTAGTTGTTTTCTTTGTCGCAAGCGGATTCAAAGGTGGAAGAAATTCCTTAGTACTTGACAAGAAAAAACTTGTTTTTTCGCAGTCAAAGAGGAGGAATCGCGGCGACCCAAAACAACGTAGTTGTTTTCTTTGTCGCAAGCGGATTCAAAGGTGGAAGAAATTCCTTAGTACTTGACAAGAAAAAACTTGTTTTTTCGCAGTCAAAGAGGAGGAATCGCGGCGACCCAAAACAACGTAGTTGTTTTCTTTGTCGCAAGCGGATTCAAAGGTGGAAGAAATTCCTTAGTACTTGACAAGAAAAAACTTGTTTTTTCGCAGTCAAAGAGGAGGAATCGCGGCGACCCAAAACAACGTAGTTGTTTTCTTTGTCGCAAGCGGATTCCGACGATGTCCAATGGTATAAAGGCTATTACGTCAGATTTTGGTTCTGAAAATCCTGGTTCGATTCCGGGTTGGACAACCTAAGAAGAGCCTTACGGCTCTTTTTTTTCGCCTACACCGGCGAAGCAATTGCACAATGCTAATTATGGTATTTTTTTATGCCGCAAAGGTCGGCCAAGAAAAATAGACGAAAAAGATTTTCCTCCATTTTTCGCAAGCGACAGCGAGCAGGAACAAAATACTTTTGAGGCAAGAATGTAAAACTTTGTGGGTGTAGGGCAGTGTGATGGGATACGGGCAGCCACACCGAGCGTACGCAAGTGCGATACTTTCTGCCCCATATTGAGTAACACTATAATAAACAATGAAGACTTTTGAACTGACCGGTACTCCCCGTGCGGAGTTTGGTAAGAAAGCCGCTAAGGCTTTGCGTGCAGAGGAACTCGTTCCTTGCAATGTGTACAGCGCTGCTGGCAACCTCACTTTCACTGTAAAGGCTGCTGATGTACGCCAAATGATTTACACTCCCGACACTCTCATCATTCTCCTCACCATCGGTGATACGAAGAAGACGGCTGTCGTTAAGGAGTTGCAATTCCACCCGCTGAGCGGCAATGTACTCCACATTGATTTCCTCGAGGTTACCGAGCAGAAGCCTGTTACGGTTGAGATTCCTATCCAGCTGACGGGTCACGCAGCCGGTGTTAAGGCCGGTGGTAAGTTGGCTCTCAACATGCGCAAGATGAAGGTGAACGGTATCTACACCCAGTTCCCTGACCGCGTAGTGGTTGATGTCACTGAGTTGGGTCTTGGTAAGAAGATCGCCGTTAGCGATATTCATATCGAGGGTCTCAAGATGGTTAGCCCGAAGGACGCTTGCGTTGCAGAGGTTAAGGCTACCCGCCAGAGCGCAGGTAAGTAATCGGGGCTACCCCGCAATGATACAAAAAAGGAGAGAGAGGCGTCGCTTTTCTGCTCCTTTTTTGTTTGTCTGATTTTTTCTAGAAATTCTAGATTCCCTAGTTTCTAGCCTTTTTAGAAAAATCCATAGAATTATCAAAAGAAACAATCACCGGATGAAATATCTTATTGTTGGATTAGGAAATATCGGTACTGAGTACGAAGGCACACGCCATAATATCGGGTTTTGCATGATTGACGCCTTTGCCGAGAAGGTGGGCGCGACATGGGAAGACAAGCGCTATGGTATGGTGGCAAAGTGTCGTGTCAAGAACGCCGAGTTGGTGCTGCTCAAGCCCTCTACCTTCATGAACCTGAGCGGGAACGCTGTGCGCTACTGGCTGGGTCAGGAGAAAATCGAGGTGCAGAATATGCTCGTGCTGGTGGACGATCTCAACCTGCCGTTTGGTGCCATCCGTATTCGCAAGCAGGGCTCCAATGGCGGGCATAACGGATTGGGGAATATCCAGTCTGTTCTCGGCACGGAGAACTATGCCCGTGTGCGCTTCGGTATCGGCAACAACTTCAGCCGTGGGGCGCAGTGCAACTTCGTTTTGGGCAAATGGACGGACGAGGAGACACAGCAACTGCCCGAACGCCTGCAGGTGGTCAGCGAGATAATACCGTGCTTCTGCCTGCAAGGCATCGACCGCACCATGAATTTGTATAACGGGAAGTAGCATTTGGGCAAAAGGGGCAATACACAAAAATGGATGCCCAATAGATTCTCAATAAACATTTCCTATATATCATTACGCTATGCGTCATACACAATCTACAGACACTCAATCTTCTACGGCACACCGTTTTTGGCAACATCCGTGGACGGTGGCGGCTGCCAATTTGCTGTTGGTGCTTGTCATCTACTCCGTTTCCCGCTATTTCTTCTATCGTATCAATACCGATATGTACCCCTCGGTGTCATCATCGCACCTATGGGAGATGCTTTGCGGAGGCGTGCGTTTCGACCTGACCGCCGTGCTGTATCTCAACTCGGTCTATCTGCTGCTTATGCTCCTGCCCTTGCCGCTCTGTGTGCGCAACAACCGACACTACTTGCGGGTGGCACAGTGGTTCTATTGGGTGCCGAATGTGCTGGGCATTGCCGTCAACTGCATCGATATGGTCTATGTGCGCTTCACCGACCGGCGCACGACTTGCACTTTCTTCTCTGAGTTCCAAAACGACAACAACCTCGCCTCCATTTTCTTCCAATCGGTGGCGCAGTATTGGTATGTGTCGCTGTTCTTTGTGGTAGCGGTTGTGCTGCTTGTGCTGCTCTCGCGCCGCCCTGCTCATGTTGAGCGGGAGAACCCGTGGCTGTACTATCTCAAAGAGACCGCCGTGCTGTGTGTGTCTGTCTATTTTGTCGTCATCGGCATTCGCGGTGGCTTTGGTAGTTATACCCGCCCGATTACTATCTCGAACGCCCTGCAATATACCAACACCCCGCAGGAGACGGCCATCATCCTCAATACGCCGTTCTCGCTGATGAAGTCGCTCGAGAACGAGACCTACCACAACCCGCACTACTTTGCCGACGACGAGTTGGAGCAAATCATGACGCCCGTACACCCCGCCATGCCGCCGGAGGTGCCGTATCTGGGGCAGCTCGACAATGTGGTGGTGCTGATACTGGAGTCGTTCTCCAAGGAGTACATCGGTTTTTTCAACCACGACCTCGACGGCGGCACCTACCAAGGCTATACGCCGTTCCTCGATTCACTGCTGGCATGCAGCACTACCTACGCCTATTCGTTCGCATCGGGGCGCAAATCGATCGATGCCATGCCGTCGGTGCTGTCGTCTATTCCGATGCTCATCGAGCCGTATATCGTCACGCCTTATTCCACCAACAAGGTGTCGTCCATCGCTGAGCGTTTGGGCAACGAGGGCTACACCACGGCGTTCTTCCATGGGGCACCCAACGGGAGTATGGGCTTTCAGGCGTATGCCCGCTCGGCAGGGTTCCAAGCCTACTATGGTATGGACGAGTACGACGGGCCAGAGGCATTCGACGGCACATGGGCTATCTGGGACGAGGAGTTTCTGCAATATTACGCCCGCACGATGACGACCCTGAAGGAGCCGTTCATGACGGCGGTCTTCACTGCCTCTTCGCACCACCCGTTCCGTGTGCCGAAACGCTACGAGGGCGTGTTCCCGCAGGGCACGCAGCCCATTCACCAGTGTATCGGCTATTCCGATAATGCGCTCAGACAGTTCTTTGCCTATGCCAAGACACAGCCGTGGTACGACCATACGCTTTTTGTGCTGACGGCGGACCATACCAACCAACTGACGCACCCCGAATATACCAACGCCAAGGGCTTGTACGAGGTGCCTATTGCGTTCTACTATGCAGGGCAGGCGCGCGGCTATGTCGATAGCGTACAGGCAGTGAGCCAGACGGATATCATGCCGTCTGTGTTGGAGTGCTTGAACTATGGGAAATCCTATTTTGCCTTTGGCGAGGACGCCGTAACGGGCTATAAGAATCATCGTTACGCCGTTTGCTACAACAATCCCGTCTATCAGATTTTCTCCGACAGTCTCCTCGTCCAATTTGACGGCGAGCAAGTAACGGCAGTCTATTCCTACCGCACCGACCCCCTCCTCCGGCACAATCTATTATCTCCCCTTTCCAAAATTAATTCGGAAACTAATCCATCCCTCAATTCAGCGTCAAACTCAGAATTCTCTAATCTCAATTCGGAATTTTCTGACCTTGATTCAGAGTCAAATTTAGAATTTTCTAATCTCAATTCAGGATGTTCTGACATCAATTCAGAGTCAAATTTAGAGGGTGTTCCCGAACCACTCCCGAAGGTAGACGATATGATTCGCTATCTGAAGGCCTACATCCAGCAGTACATCGCCCGCATGACAGAGAACCATCTCACTGCAGACTGATATATGTCTATTAGTCCCGTCTATTGATTCCCCTACCTCTGCCTATTAATTCTTATAGCGTTGTCTGGTAATTTCTTTACATACCCCTTAGGGGTCGCATACCAAAACGCCGGCAGTACTCTTTTCGAGTACTGCCGGCGTTTTATTTCTGTCGGTCTGCTCCGCTTAAATCTCTTCGCGGATCAGGTAGTCGTTGCGTGATTGTGAGTTGCGTACTATCAGTTCGCCGAGGAAACCCGTTAGGAACAGCATACATCCCAGTATCATCATTAGTATAGCAATGTGAAAATACGGATTTGTACCGAGTAGCATAGCGTGTACGCCGTGCGAGATGGCGTGCAGTTTCATGCCGGCCACCACTATCACGGCCACCAGTCCAATCAAGAACATCAGCGATCCAATCAGTCCAAAGAAGTGCATTGGTTGTTTCCCGAACTTATTGAGAAACCACAGTGTCATCAAGTCAAGGTATCCGTTCACGAACCGATTCATCCCAAATTTCGACACCCCGAATTCCCGTTTGTGGTGTTGCACCACTTTCTCGCCAATCTTGGTGAAGCCGGCGTTCTTTGCCAGATATGGAATATATCGGTGCATCTCGGAGAACACTTCGATGTTTTTCACAACCTCTTTTCGGTAGGCTTTTAGCCCGCAGTTCATGTCGTGCAGTTTTATGCCGGTCACCCAGCGAGCCGTAGCGTTAAATAGCTTGCTCGGCAGGTTCTTGGTCAGCTTGTTGTCGTATCGTTTTTTCTTCCACCCCGATACCAGGTCAAACCCTTCTTGAGTTATCATTCGATAGAGTTCCGGTATCTCATCGGGCGAGTCTTGCAGGTCAGCGTCCATGGTTATCACCACATCGCCTTTTGCTGCCTGAAATCCGCAGTATAGCGCCGCCGATTTGCCGTAGTTACGCCGAAAGCAAATCCCGTGAATCGTTCCCGTTGTGCTTTCGTGTGCTTTCAGTTCTTCTATTATCTGCCACGAGTTATCGGTGCTTCCGTCGTTGATAAATACTATCTCATACGAAAACCCGTTCTCTTTCATTACACGGTCAATCCACTCGCTCAGTTTCGGTAGCGATTCTGCCTCGTTGAACAATGGTACTACAATTGAAATATCCATCCCTCTCCTCTATCTTTTTGTCTATCAGTTTGTTGTCTCTTAGTATTGCGCCGTATCATACACCTCGTCTGCTACATCACTGCCTGCTAGTTTCTCTATCAGGCAGAAAGCGAAGTCGCTGCTTAGTCCGGGCCCTTTGGCGGTAATGATGTTCTTGCTCTCCACTACTAAGCCGCCGATGTAACTCTCGCCCAAGTATTCCTCAAATCCGGGGTAGCAGGTCGCTTGTTTGCCCTCCAGTATGCCGAGTTTGCCCAGCACGGACGGTGCAGCGCAGATAGCGGCTATCTGTTTGTCGGCGGCGTTGTGGTCTATGAGTAGGTCGCATAGCATGCGGCAGTCGCCCAGTTTGGTAGCGCCGCCGGGCAGAATCAGCGTTTCTGCGTCCGAAAAGTCGATGTCTTCTATCAGTCCATCTGCCTCAACGGCAATGTTGTGTGCGCCCAGCACCATCGATTTTCCGGTGATAGACACGGTGGTTACTTGGATTTTTGCACGACGCAACAAGTCGATGGTCGTGATAGCCTCGATTTCTTCAAAGCCGTTGTCAAGAAACAAATAATTCATACGGGGTGTTATTTAATTTGTAAATGTGCAAATTTGTAAATCTGTAAATGACAAAGAGTAATCTACACATTTCCGGATTTACATAGTTACACATTTTCTAAATTCATATTGATAAGGTCATCTGCTCCGGAAGTTGTAGGTAATCGTTCCTATCTGCACCGATTGGGTGCTTTCGGAGAATTTCGCTTTCTTGGCTGCCTCCACGGCCAACTGTTGCGTGGTGGCGTCGCTCACATTCGTTCCTGTCGTGACGCGTGCGCTTATCACATTTCCTTTCTCGTCCACGCGTATCTCCACCACCACCTTTCCGTCTTGTTTGAAGTCTTTTTGCGGTTTCGGGAGTGCGCCTTTTATGTTTCGATTGGTCAGGTTCCACGAGTCACCGCCTGAGGTGCCATGCCCCACGGGGTTGCCTTTCTGTCCCGTGCCTTGTGTGTCGCCACTGCCTTGCGCTCCCGAAGCATTGTTGCCGAATAGCGAACCCATTTTGTCGGCTTTGGCAATGGCGGCTTGCTCTTTGGCCTTCTGTTCAGCGAGTGCTTTCTCTTTGGCGAGTCGTTCGGCTTCGGCTTTCTCTGCCTGCTCTTTGGCAATGCGTTTTGCTTCGTCTTCAGCCTGTTTGCGGGCTTTCTCCTCTTGCTCACGCTGGCGTGCGAGTGCCAATGCCTCCTCGTCCTCTTGGGTCATCAAGTCGTTTACCGATGGCGCAGTGCTTGCCACTTGTGGGGCGGCTGCCTGCGAGGGGAGCGGCACGGCTAAGGTGGCCACGCTCTGCGAGCCGCCTGCATTTTCCGTGTTGCCGAAAGCTATCTCTACGCCCTCTTCTTCCTCTTGCTGTGGGGTAGATAGCCGCACCAACCAGAGGAACAGGAATAGTAGTAGCATGGCAAGTATGGTGCCCGCTGCTGCGATAGTATGTGATTTTTGTTTTAGTTGCACTTTTTGGGTAGCGTCTTTATTTCTTTGTGGCGACTACAAGTTTCATTTTGTGTTGGTTGGCTATATCCAGCACGCGTACCACTTCTTTGTAGGCAATGTCCTGGTCAGCGTGCAGCGCAATGTACATCGTCGAGTCCTGTTGTTGTATGGTGGTCAGATAGGTTTCCAGTTCGTCAGGGTTGATTGCCACGGGTTTCGCTTTGCCGATAGCCACAAAATAGTTGCCGAGGTTGTCGATGCTTACTTTGGCAACCACTTGTCGGGTGGCTTTCTGTGCGCGTGATTGCGGCAGGTTTATTTTTATATCGTTGGGCGACGACATCGTGCTTGCCATTACGAAGAACAGCAGCAGCAGGAATATCAGGTCGGTCATCGACGACATCGCAAATGTAGCCTCCACCTTATTTCGTCTTTTCAGTGCCATGCGCAGGGTAATTATGAATTATGAATTAAGAATTAAATGCTGCAAGGGGTGTAAGTCACACAACCATTCCAACAACCGTTGTGCCACAATGTTTTTTTGCCCCCTATGCAGCAGGTCAATTATTAATTGTTGTGTTACGCCGGCTCGTTGAGCAGGTCCATAAACTCCATCGTGCGTCCTTCCAGCAGGCGTACCACACGGTCGATGCGTGCCACGAGAATGTTGTAGGCAAACATTGCCAGAATGCCGACGATCAAACCGCCAACGGTGGTCACCATGGCTTCGTACATACCCGTACTGAGCGACGACATCTCTATCACACCTCCCGAAGTCTGCGCCATGTTGTAGAAGGTGCGGAGCATACCGGTTACCGTTCCGAGGAATCCGAGCATAGGTGCACCGCCGGCGATAGTGGCCATAATTACGAGTCCTTTTTCCAGTTTGCTTACCTCTAAGTTGCCCACATTCTCTACCGCTACCTGCACATCCTGCATCGGGCGTCCGATGCGGGTGATACCTTTCTCTATCATGCGTGCCGATGGGGTATTGGTCTGCTTGCATAGGTTGGTGGCGGAGTCTATCTTGCCTTCGTGGATGTAGTCTCGAATGCGGTCCATGAAACTCTTGTCCTCTTTGGTGGCATTTTTCAGCACCACGAGGCGTTCTATAAAGATATAGATAGCGGCTGCCAGCAGCACGGCGAGTACAATCATTATCCATCCGCCGTTCTGTGCCATGGCCCATAGGTTCATGGGTTCAGGTTCTGCGGCTTGCATTTGTTCGGCTGCCAATGCCACGGCAGCGGTGTCTTGTAGTAACATATTGGTTCTTAATTTATTGCGTTTGTTATTGTAGGCACGCTTTGTATTGGCGTATCGTTTCTTCTATGCCGAGGTAGAGGGCGTCAGCGATGATGGCGTGTCCGATGCTGACCTCGTCTGTCCATGGGAAGGCTTCCACAAAGGCGTGCAGGTTTCGGAGGTTCAGGTCGTGCCCTGCGTTCAGCCCCAGCCCCACTTCGTGCGCTTTCTCTGCGGCAGGGCGGTAGTGTGCTATGGCGGCAGCAGGGTCGTGGTCGTATTCCTCAGCGTAAGGCCCTGTGTATAGTTCCACACGGTCGGCCCCCGTGCGCTTGGCGTATTCCACCATTTCGGGGTCTGCATCCACAAATATGCTGACGCGTATCTGCTTCTCGTGGAATCGGCGCACCAGTTCCGTCAGGTGTGCCTCGTGGGTCTTGGTGTCCCAGCCGTGGTTGCTGGTCAGTTGGTCGGGGCTGTCGGGTACAAGCGTCACCTGCGCAGGGCATACATCCAGCACCAGTGCCACAAATTCCTCGGTGGGGTTGCCCTCTATGTTCAGTTCGGTTTTTACCAATTGTCGGAGTGCATACACATCGCTGCGTCGGATATGCCGCTCGTCGGGGCGTGGGTGTACCGTAATCCCCTCAGCGCCAAATCGTTCGCAGTCGGTGGCAAACCGTTCCACATCGGGCAGGTTGCCGCCGCGTGCATTGCGCAGGGTGGCTACTTTGTTGATATTTACGCTAAGCCGTGTCATTTTGTTCGTGTTGGCTTGTTGTCTTGCGGTATTTTGTGCCGTTTCTTCGGTTTGTCGGCGGTAGTTGTTGCAGTTTGTTTTTGTTTGCCTGCAATTCGCTGCAAAGATACTCTTTTTTCTTAGAATACACAAATAATTCGTACCGCCGTCTTATCGGTTCGCCGTCTTCCCGGCTTTCTGTTGCGCCTTGCTGTAGTATCTGCAAGCGGTTTTCAGCCCGCAAGGTTCGCATTTTGGGTTTCGTGCGGTGCATATATATCGCCCGTGCAGCAGCAGCCAGTGGTGTGCCTTGGGGATAATCTCGGCGGGAATGTATCGCACGAGCCGTTCTTCGGTCTGTCGAGGTGTCTTGCTGTTTGTGGTCAGCCCGATTCGTTCCGATACACGGAATATGTGCGTATCTACCGCCATCGTGGGCTGATTCCATATCACGGCGCACACCACGTTGGCGGTTTTCCGTCCCACGCCGGGCAGCGTCTGCAGCGCGTCGATGTCGTCGGGTACTTCGCCGCCGTAGGCCTCGCAGAGCCGTTGTGCCATTCCCCGCAGGTGTTCCGCCTTGCTGTTGGGGTACGATACCGAGCGGACAAATCCGAGTATCTCGTCGGTGCTTGCCTGTGCCAGGTCGTTTGGGGTGGGGTAGGCGGCGAATAGGGCGGGTGTCACGCTGTTCACCCGCTTGTCGGTGCATTGTGCAGACAACATCACCGCCACCAGCAGTTGGTAGGCGTTCTCGTATCGCAGTTCCGATTCGGCGGTAGGCATGTTTTTCCCGAACCAGTCCAATAGGAGGTCAAATCGTTGGCGCAGGGTCATCGCTTAGGGTTCTTCTTGGTCGAGTCGGTCTCGGTAGGTGCGGCTCAGGTATTGCAGCAGTTTCGTGGCTTGTTGCTGTACGGCTTCCGTTTCGGCTGATATGGGTCGTTTTTGCAGTCGCAGCAGCATGATCTGATAGAGCAGCAGCAGGCATGCCTCTATATCCGACATGGCAGGCGTATCTGTCTTCGATTTTAGCACGGCCAGCGATGGCATTATCTGCAGTGCAGCAGCCCGATAGGTCGCCTCCTCGTTCCATAGCAGTATGTGCAGTTCCTCCGCTTCCTGCAGCGCATTCTTGGCGAGTTGAATATGTCCTTTTTCCATCACGCCTTCTCGCCGCATCATTTCCAGCAGGTTGTGCAGTTCCTCATTCTGTTCGGCGGTTTGCGGGAAGGCACGCAGGTAGTCCTCCATTTGCCATAGATAGAGAATATATTCCGCTATGTTTTCTTTCTTATTCTTCATCTTCTTCGTCCTCAAAATCTATTTCGTCGAGATAGTCATCGCTCATGAATACTTCTATCTCACGCCGGTCTTTTTTGGTGGGGCGTCCCGTGCCTCGGTCGCGTCCCGATTGCCCGGCCATGCGGGCCAGTTCCAGCAGCTCTTTTTGGTCGGGAGCCGTTATGTCTTGCAGATAGTCCGGCACCAGTCTTGCCCCCATACGGTTCTCGGCGAGTTGCAAGATACGATAGGTGTATGTGATAGGTCCTTTTCGTACCGAGAAAGTGTCTCCTATGTGGAAAGTCCGTGAGGGTTTCAGTTGTGTCCCGCCCATCGTCACACGCCCCTTTTTGCAGGCATCTGCCGCTATGCTGCGGGTCTTGTATATCCGCACGGCAAACAGGTATTTATCGACTCTCGTTTCCATAGTGTGTCTTCGTCATTTTTTGTGTTGTGCCACCACAATGGTCACCGCCACCACAATCAACAGAATACCAATTATCGATCGTGTCGTCAGGTGTTCTCCGAATACGGTCACGCCCACCAGCACGGCGGTCAGCGGCTCCATGGCGCCCAGTATGGCGGTTTGCGTCGAGCCGATATATTGAATCGCCAGCGTGGTCAGCACAAGCGAGGCGGTCGTTGGCAGCAGCGCCGAGCCAATGCTGTAGCCCCAGTGTGCGCCTTGTGGCAGAGCGATGTGTCCGTGTATGGCCAATATGATACCTACAAGCACCGTGCCGAAAAGAATCACATAGAAGGTTACTTTTGTCGATGGCAGGTGCGTGATGTGTCCTTTGTTTATAAACACCAGATATACAGCGTAGGTCAAGGCGGAGAAAATCACCAGCACAATTCCGGTCCAGCTCATTTTCACTTCCCCGTGCAATTCGCATAGCACTCCTATTCCTACCGAAGCAAGACCGAGGCAACTCCATACTATCCACGACACTCGCTCGTGGAACACGAATGCCATCAGCAGAGCCGTCAGTATCGGATAGACAAACAGTATCGTACTTGCCAGCCCGGCGTCCATATAGTTGTATGACAAATAGAGCAGTAGCGACGACAGCACCATCAGAAATCCCAAGCAGGTCAGCTGCATCGTTTCTCCTTTTGTCAGCCGAAAATCCACTTTCTGTGCCAGCATTAGCAGAGCCAGCATAGGAATGCTTAGCACATACCGCCAGAATATGACGGATATCGAATCCATCCCGTCTTTCAGTAGCGGCAGTGCAAACAGCGGGTTCAGTCCGTAGAAAGCGGCTCCGAGTATGCCCATCAGGTATCCGGTGGCTTTGGTTTGTTTCATAGGTTGCGTAATCGTGGTTTGTTTTGTTTGTGTGAGTGGGGGCTGTTCCATAGGTAATGCAGACCCAAAAAACGCACAAAGTTAGTACCTTTTCTTTGATTGTGCAACCTGAAAATTGCACGGCTCACGAAAAAGCAGTACCTTTGTGCGTCTATGAGCGAAAATTCTATTTATTCGGACACTATCTGTGCCGTTTCCACAGCGTACGGCTGTGGAGGAATTGCCGTTGTTCGTGTCAGCGGGGCGCAATCCGTTTCTATCGTCGATACGCTTTTTTCGGGTTCTCGGCCGTTGGCTGAGGCTACCTCTCGTATGGCGTATTTTGGCGAAATTGTGCGGGGAGGCGAGGTGCTTGACGAGGTGTTGGTGACGGTTTTCCGTGCGCCTCATACCTTCACGGGCGAGGATTTGGTCGAGATTGGTTGCCACGGCAGCCTCTATATCCAGCAGGAGTTGTTGCATTGGCTGATTGATGCGGGTTGTCGTATGGCGCATGCGGGTGAATTTACCCAACGAGCGTTTCTGAATGGCAAGATTGACCTTACCAAGGCCGAAGCAACTGCCGATTTGATAGCCTCGCAGTCCAAGGCAGAGAAGGACATCGCCCTTAGTCAGCTGCGGGGTAGTGTCTCGGCGGAGTTGAGTCGCCTGCGTGCCAAACTATTGCATTTCACTTCGCTCGTCGAGTTGGAACTTGATTTCGCCGACCACGAGGAGTTGGAGTTTGCCGACCGCACCGCTCTGTGTGCCTTGGCGGACGAGGTGCAGTCCTCTATCCGCCGCCTTACCGATTCTTTCCGTGCGGGCAATGCCATCCGTCACGGCATTCCTGTGGCGATAGTGGGTGCGCCCAATGCGGGCAAATCCACGCTGCTCAATGCTTTGTTGGGTGAGGAGCGAGCCATAGTGAGCGATATTCAGGGCACTACCCGCGACACCATCGAGGATACCTTGCTGATCGAGGGCGTCTTGTTCCGCTTAATTGATACAGCGGGCATTCGCAGCACATCCGACCGTCTTGAGTCAATGGGTATTGAGCGCAGCCTACACGCCGCCGAGCAGGCGCAAATTATCATCGAGGTGCTCGATTCCACGGCCCCGCAGCCCGTTTCTTTCCCGTTCGATGTGTCCGATAAGACGATTCTCAGTGTGTATAATAAATCTGACATTGCCGCCGTCGTTCCGCCTGTGGCCACTCATCAGTTGGTTCTGTCGGCTCGTTCCGGCAATGTGGATAGCCTTCGTCGTGCGTTGGCGGATGTCGCAGCCATGCTGTTGCATACCGATGCCGTCACGATCAGCAATGCCCGCCATTACGAGGCGCTTTGTCGTGCGTTGACGGCAATAGAGCAGGTGCAGGCAGGTTTGCACAACAAGGTGTCCGGCGAGTTCCTGAGTATGGATTTGCACGATTGCCTCGATGCCTTGGGCGAAATCACGGGGCAAATTACCTCTGACGAGGTCTTGCACAATATCTTTAAGCATTTCTGTATCGGTAAATAGTTCCTCTGAGCCCCTAAATTTGCCCTTTTGCTTGATTGGCACGCATTTTGCGTTTGTATACATTGTATATTTATAGAGAATCATTTCAATCTTTTTTGCTATGTATTCCATTCGTCCTCGTTTTTTGCTTCGGCTCAATCTTTTTCTTGGTGCAGCCGTCAGTGTGTTGACCGGTTGTGGTACCAAGAAGTCTGCTGCTTCATCGGCGGAAGACCAAATTATGGCGATGTATGGTATCCCGGTGGCTACTTATCGTGTCAGCGGCACGGTTCGTGATGCGCATCGCAAGCCCGTTTCTGGGGCGCAGGTTGTAGTCAAGGGTTATAAGAATCTCCCTGTTGATACGCTCACTGCCGATGCCAAGGGGCGTTATTCCGCCACGCTCGAAGGATGGCCGAACGAAACGCTCAATTTTGTGGCAACCGATCCTGCCACGGCGCAATCCGATTCTGTGCAGAAAACGGTCGAATGGGAAGCATCGCAGGGCTTCAGTTCTACGGCCAAACCCATCCGCTCCGATATCCGGATCCGTAAATAATTGATTTCTATACAATAATAAGTAGCCTACCTCAAGTTTCTCGTAGTGTAGGTATTCCTTTGCTAAAAATTTTTCGCTATGATACTATCTATGACAGGTTATGGAAAAGCCGAAAGTCGGCTTCGTGACCACAAGAAAGTCGTTGCTGAGATACGCAGTCTGAATTCCAAGACGCTCGATTTGAATATGCGTCTGGCCTCGCAAGTGCGGGGTCGTGAGATTGATATTCGCAATCTTATTGCGCGCCGTGTGGAGCGTGGTAAGGTCGATTTGTCCATTTCCTATCAGGACACCGCCAATCCCGATGCGGTAGTTTCTTCTTTTTCCCCTATCAACACCGAAGCATTTCGCTACTATCTCGCCACATTGCGCGAGTTGGAGAAGGAGAATAACCTTCTTTCCCCCGATTTGGTAGGCACGATTCTCCGTCTGCCCGATGTGTTGAAGCCAAACGACGACACGGCTGAGGCCGACGACACCGAGTGGCAAGTTGTTCTCTCGACCATCAATGCCGCTATCGATGCTTTTGTTGCCTTCCGTACACAGGAGGGTGCCGCTTTGGAACGTATGTTCACCGAGAAATTGGACGGTATCTCCACCCTTCTCACCGAGGTAGAACCCTTCGAGCAGGGGCGGGTAGGCAAGATTCGCCAGCATTTGCTCTCCAATCTCGACAAGTTGGCGGAGGAGACCAAGCAAAAGATAGACATGAACCGCCTCGAGCAGGAAATGATTTACTATTTGGAGAAGTTGGATGTCACTGAGGAAAAGGTTCGTCTGACCAACCACATCCGCTATTTCCGTGAGACGATGGGCGGTGACGGCACAGGCGTGGGCAAAAAGTTGGGCTTCATCTCGCAGGAGATGGGGCGTGAAATCAACACGCTTGGCAGCAAGAGCAACCAGAGCGAGATGCAAATCATCGTGGTCAAGATGAAGGACATCCTTGAGCAAATCAAGGAGCAGGTTCTCAATGTCCTCTAATCGGACAGTCCTTTTCCGTTCTGTTTTAGATAGGTTGCCCTGCTCATAACTCCCTTTATTCGGTCTGTAATACGCAGGAAACGCCATAAAACACCGTGAAAAAGCAAGAAAACGCAGAAAAATGCAGAAAAAATGCAGAAACATTTGCGTATATCAAAAAAAGGCAGTACCTTTGCACCCGCTTTTGAGATAAAAGCCTTGTCGGTTGAACAAGCGCACAACTTTTGGTGCGGTAGTTCAGTTGGTTAGAATACCGGCCTGTCACGCCGTAGGTCGCGAGTTCGAGTCTCGTCCGCACCGCTCTCAACCGACAGTAGAAAGAAGAGGTTCGCCTCTCTTTTTATTGAAATGTTGTCCCGCAGGTTTGCGACTTCTGTCAAAGAAGCCTTTCAACCAAAAGGGAATGGTCCATTAGCTCAACTGAATAGAGTACCACACTACGGATGTGGGGGTTGCAGGTTTGAATCCTGCATGGATCACCACTCCACACACGAAAGCCGCTGATTTTCAGCGGCTTTTCTTGTTTTATAACCAACAATGTATATATTTTGGCGGAATTTTGACGGGCTTTTGACGACCTTCGTTTCTGTTCTACCTCTCTAATTCATTTTTTTGTACTATGAAGCACTCATTTCTTTCTTCTGCCCGCTGCCTTTTGTGGGCGTGTTTATTTCTCTGCCCTGTGCAACTGTTTGCGCAACACACGCAGCCTGACACGCTTCGTGTGCTGTGTATAGGCAACAGTTTCTCGTGGGATGCGGTAGAGCAGGAGTTGGCGCCTCTATGCCAAGCAGCGGGGCAGCCTATCTTGATAGGCAACCTCTATTACGGCGGCTGTTCGTTGCAGCAGCATTACGATTTTCTGTTGCGAGATACGGCAGCCTATTCGTTTCGTATCATCGAGCAGGGTGTTCGCACGCTCCACGAGCCATATTCGCTCCGTGAGGCGTTGCGTCTGCGTCAGTGGGATTATATCTCTTTCCAGCAGGCAAGTGGCGACAGTGGCATCCCTGAGTCTTACGAGCCTTATTTAGGGGCGTTGATGGACAGCGTGCGTGCTTACCAGCCGCAGGCGCAATTTTGCTGGCTGATGACCTGGTCTTATGCCTCTGATTCTCAGCACCCGCATTTTGTGCGTTACGGCAATAGCCAATCGGTCATGAATCAAGCCATTTTGTCCTGCACCCGCATGGTTTCCCGAACCTACCCCGAACTATCTCTTGTTCCGTGCGGTACAGCGGTGCAGAATGCCCGCCATACGATGGGCGATGTCCTTTGTCGTGACGGTTACCACCTCAATTATGTCTATGGCCGCTATACGGCATCGTGTGTATGGTTCGAGTTCTTGACGGGTCGCAGTTGCGTGGGTAATCCCTATCGCAATGCCGAGATGACCGTACGCCAGCAGCGTCAAACCCAGCGAGCCGCCCATCGTGCCGTTCGCCATCCCTTCTCGCTCCGCC
The DNA here is from genome assembly GCA_963591775.1 of bacterium. GTDB lineage: Bacteria > Bacteroidota > Bacteroidia > Bacteroidales > Paludibacteraceae > Colicola. The sequence goes on along the minus strand of CAVATM010000001.1, from coordinate 40,386 downwards.
CCACCCGCAAGTGAATTGCGAATTATGAATGTTGAATTAATTTTGGCAAACTGATGGCGCTGCCGAAAATTCCGAATGATGACGTCTATGTCTATCTGCAAGAACGATTGCAAACGATAGCAGATGATCAAATCGCTACTATCAGCACCCAAATACTCTCTACCACGCAATGCACCCCTACTACTACGCAGCAGTTAGCCTAGCAGGTATGGGATATACTGAAGTATCAAAACCAAAGCTGTGATGTGGTAGAAACCGCTATCAATCAGCTTGCTACGACGCATGATTTTAGATTATGAACGCCTATGGTAAACCTTCATCCGCACCGACAAACGGGTATTTCAGAGTCTATATCACCGAGAACGCCCGTTAGCCATTATACTGTGGAGACAACTCAATCTATTGTGTAATTTTACAATGCACTGAGTAAATGCTGCGAATATGACACAACGCAAATAATATCAATCACTTCCGGAGATGCAAAGGAAATGTATCTAGTATCGGCCCAAATCGCAAAAAATCATCGCATAAGTAAACCCCATGTCCAAAACCGCTTTCTTTATAATCATTGTCCTCTTATTGCTATTGGTATTGCTTGTTGTGTTGTTCCCGCAACTGAAGCGGTGTGTCAGCGCATTAAAGGCTCTATATACCGACAGAAAACGGCGTATTGAGGCGCAACGATTAGCACGAATAGCAGAACAGGAACGACAAGAGCGGGAACACCGCGAACGCGAAGCGGCAGAGCGTGAGAGAAAGCGTTTGCAGCAAGAACAGGCGGAACACCTCAAACAGACATTTCTGCAACAGAATCCGTACATTGCTTGGTCCGATTGGCAAGTGTTGAAAAAGAAGATTCTCGATATATGCCCGTTCTATTCTATAAATGATGCAGAACAGGAACAACGCAACAAGCAGTTCCGCGAGCAGCAACTCGATGCCAACAAGGAGTATTTTGATACCCTTTTAGCCTTTCCGCTCGACGAGCAACAGCGTCAAGCGATTGTCACCTTGGGCGAGAATGTATTGGTCGTAGCGGCTGCAGGTAGTGGAAAGACGGCCACCATTGTGGCAAAAACGCACTATTTGGTGCATAAGATGCATATAGATCCGCGTAGTATCTTGGTCGTTACCTATACCCGCAAAGCGGCAGAAGAACTTCAAACGCGCATAGGCGTATCGGGCGTGGAATGTACTACATTCCACAAGCATGCCATTGATACGATTGCCACCATAACGGGCGAAAAGCCAACCATTTGCGAAAGTAATCTCTTGAACACGGTGTTCGATTCGATGGTCAAACATAGTGCTGCTTTTGAATCATCGTTTCTATTGTTCCAGACGGTGCAAAAGACGCTTCTTCAATACGATTACAAATATCATAGTTATAAAGACTATCTCAACGCACTGAAAGAATACGGTAAAATGGCTCCGTACCGCGATATGGATGGCAAAATTTGCTATGCCAAAAGTCGTCAAGAGATGGAGATTATGGTTATCCTAACCGAGTTGGGACTTCAAGTGCGCTACGAGGAAAAATACCCATATCCAACTGCCGGTACTCGTTTCCGCCAATACAAACCGGATTTCACTATTCATTACACCCTCAATGGCAAAGACCAAACACTCTATTTGGAACATTATGCCATAGATGAGAATGGACAGGTACCGCTTTGGTTCGGCGATGGCAAGCAGGGCGGCTGGGCAAAAGCCAACCGCGATTACAACGAGGCTATTCACTGGAAACAGCAGCTACATGCCGACAATGGTACAACGCTCATCTATACTACCAGCGCCGATTTTCACGATGGTATCCAATCGGCTCGGGCACGCATTATTGCCTTGTTGAAAGAACAGGGAGCGCCTGTTTCTTCGCTTACACTCGAAGAAAAGGCAGAAAAGATGGCTGTGCCCCTCAAACGCTCCATAGAGAGTTTGGTCAAACTGTTGGCGGGTTTTATTGCGCTGATCAAAGCCAATAGTAAGACGGTTCCCGAATTGCTGAATGGTATTTCGGATAAAGATACATACCGCGAGCGTAATTCGTTCTTGTTGCGTCATCTGGTGCAACCTGTCTATGACAAGTATGAGGACGCCCTGCATACCAACCATGAAATGGACTTTACCGACTGCCTGCTCCATGCGGCCAAACTATTAGAACAGAAACAAATATACAACTACGACTACATCTTGGTGGATGAATTCCAGGATATGTCCATGGATAAATACAGGTATCTGAGTGCCTTGCGCCGTACAACCCCATGCACACGCATTTTCTGTGTGGGCGACGACTGGCAATCCATATATCGTTTTTCGGGCAGCGACATAAGTCTGTTTTCGCAGTTCCCTACATTCAACAGGCATACCGACGAACTCAAGATAGAAGCCACCCACCGTTTTGGGAACCCGCTCCTGGAACGCTCCTCGGAGTTCATTTTGCGCAATCCTGCTCAAAAGAAAAAGACACTTCGATCCGACAAAGACCGCACCACCTATTTGGCTTTTGCAGGCTACGAGAACGAGAAACAAGAGCGGCAGATTATCGAAAATCAAATGGCCAAACTACCAACAGACGCACGCGTATACATCCTTTCGCGTTACCGTTATGACATTGGCAGTGTATTCCCCGAGGTCGCAAATGTGGTAAAGGGCGAAAACGGTGGAGCCATCTCGCTCACGCTTGCCGGCAGAAAGGTGCAAGCACTTACCGCTCATTCCAGCAAAGGTTTGGAGGCAGACTATGTCTTCCTTATCAACTGCAACAGCGGATATGACGACTATGGTTTCCCGTCACAAGTGGCGGACGACCCGATCATGGAATATGTGCTTAGCCGATCGGATTCTTATGACCATGCAGAAGAACGCCGCCTTTTTTATGTTGCCATTACGCGAGCCCAAAGAGCGGCTTATGTGCTGTATAACAAGCAATACCCGTCGTTGTTTGTTACGGAGTTGGGAGGTTGTCAAACCTCAGAAAACCATAGTAAGCGAGTTTGTCCACGATGTGGTACAGGTACACTGATGTTTGCCAAAGACGGATATGCCAAGAATGGACATTTCTATACCGTATTGCGATGTACCAACAAAGCCTGCGATCTGCAAAATGAAACGATTTTCTTCAATGCAGAGAAAGACCCTTATGAAATAGTGGCGTACGAACAGTTCTTGCAACAACGAAGGGTTACGACGGAGGAGCGCATCCATATTGCTGTAACCACATCGCCTGATTTTGTGTGGCCTGTATTGCATATTCCCTGTGCTGCCTATTCCCGGCAAGGATTGGATGTTGCCATAGACCCGCGTTTTGATCGCTACGACTTGGCCAAGTTCTATATGGAGCATCTGCAAAAAGGAGACCTTGCCGTCTGTATCCAACATCGTGGCGATATAGAGCGTCTGTTATTGACAGTGGTACGCCCGTACTAACCCGATACAGGATTGATGCCCCCCTAATGATACTTTGGCCCTATGCAGACATTAAAATAGCGGCGGGGTAGTATTTCTCATCACTACCTCGCACAAGTCGCTGTAGAAACGCCGGTATTCTTCCTCGGAGATAGCAACAGGGGCGGTCAGTACCACCAACGGGTGCGGTGGAAATCCCTCTCTATAGGCGGGATGACGATGCGTATATGGGTTGGTCTGAAAGCCGCAATGTGTATAGAAGCGCAGGCGGGCTGCTGATACTTCGTCCACTATCGGGTCTATCTCCAGCAGCACCGTCTTGCCTTTCTGCTCCACAAACGCTTTGAGTACACGACTTCCGTAACTTTGTCCGCGCAAGGTGGCATCTATGGCAAAATGTTCAATATAAATGTAGGTGTCGAACTCCCAATACGAGATGAAACCTATCCATTTCTCCTCGTCCGTATAACCGGCCAAGTGGTATTCCGCCTGCTCGAAAGCCCATGCTTGTTGCGCTTCGGTGCGCTGTTCGAAGATAGGGAAACTGCTGCTATACAATGCTTTGAAAGCGTTATACAGCCTGTCATTCGCATTCTGTACACCAATCTCTTGTATCATATTTTTATTGTTTACGAACGGTATTTTTTGGGGGAAGAATATGTATTTAGGCAGGAATGGCTTGTTAACGGCAATTCCTATAGCCCTCACTCACCGCCTCTTCCCCCACCATTTTTTCACATAGTCCTGCGCTCTGAATAGCAGTGCAGGCAGCGTGAATGCCATCAGCACGACGCTGGTCATACCGATGAGTGTTACAGCACCGAGCGAGTACATTGCTGGGTGTTTCGACACCACCAGTACGCCGATACCGATTAGCAATATCAGTGCCGAGAGTAGCACCTCGCTGCGGAATTGTGGCAGGATGGCTTTGCCCGTGCGCCGCTCGTAGTCCAAGCCCTCAACCATAAATATCGTGTAGTCGTCGCCCTGTCCGAATACAAACGCCGCCAGTATGATGTTGATGATATTGAATTGAATATCAAATAGATGCATTAGCCCGAATATCCATATCCACGACACTGCCATGGGCAGAAACGCCACTATTGCCAGCCACAGATTGCGGAAACTAATCCATAGGAAGATGAACACAATGGCGGAGCAGACCGCCCCGATATAGTCAAAGTTCTCCGACAGCGACGAAGTTATTTGCGCATTCACCCGTTCCATAGTGAAGGCAAACGGTTGCGCCGACAATGCAAGTTGCGCACTTTCCGTATGTTCTCTACTTTCCGAGCTTACCCTACTGCTTTCCGCTTTTTTTGTGTCCTTCGTGGTGACAGCATTCAGTGTTGCCAGCACTTCCTCTTCGTGGGCTATCGGCACATTCAGTTTGTCCACCAGCATCCACGGCGTGTGTCGCACGCTGTCCGCTGCCTTGTAATAGCCGTGAAAAAACAACTCCGCCGTAGGCAGGAAAAAAGCCACCTTTTGCGGGGTGAAATCCGTCTGCAGGGTCGCCAAGAACGGCGCAAACGCCTGTTCCGCGAACCCGAATGCCTGCCCTTCCCGAACCAACGCCGAACCAATTCCGTTCCATTGCTCTCGGAACGCCTCCCATCGTGCCAGCCGTTGTCGTTGCATCGCTTGTGAAGGCATATACGCCACCACCGAGTGGATGCCTTCTATCCGCTGTTGAGCGAGCAGCGTGTCGTATAGTCCCTGTCGTGCCTCGCTTTGTGCCGCCAGAGCCGACCAGTTGCCTCCCTGATACACCTGATAGACTGTGTGATTTGTGGCGTTTTCGCCCACCAACGACGAGAAATACGCTATGTCTTGCCGCTGCTGAGGCGTCATATAGTTGATGTGCGACAGGTTAGCGTCGAACGATACCGAGGTGCTGAAAAACGCCAGCACCACCGTCAGTGCGCATAGCACGCCCATTGCCAATCGGCTCTCGTGCAGCGAGAATCGGCTCAGGCGCGGGAATATCGTCTTATGCGTTGTTGTCAGGTGGTCGGGCAGCAGGTGCGGCAGATAGACCACCGAGAACAGTATCGTTCCCACCAGCATCGCTGCCGCAAATATCCCCAAATCCCGCAGTGCCACCGCCCGCAACGGAATCAGCGTCAAGAACGCCGCCACGGTCGTTATGTTCCCGATTATTAGCGGCGAGAGCACCTCTTGCAGGTTGGTGCGTGTGTCCGGTGTGTAATGTCTGTGTACCACCACATGCAGTGGGTAGTTCACCGCTATGCCAATGATGATTGTGCCAATGCCGATCACTATCAGCGACACCGACCGACACACCACCGCCACGGTCGCTATTCCGCACAGCATACCGAACGCCACGGTCAGCCCGATGTAGGCTATCTCTTTTGGGTGGCGGAAGGTGCAGAGCAGCAGCACCAATATCAGCACCACGGCCAGCCCGATGGCCACCATGCTGTCCGTCTTTATCTGTCGTGCGTTGTCGACGGCTATCACGGGGGCACCCAGCAGCCGAATCTCCACGCCCTCTTGGCTTTGCATCACCTCCTTGCCGATTTCGTTCAGCCGTGCCACCAGTTGCGTGTTGTGCCGTGTCTCCGACGACCCGTAGGGGGTGGTCAGATAGGCGAAGGCAAACCGATGGTCGGCGGACACCATGTATCCGTCGGTGGAGCCGAAATGTTCCGATTCGGGCAGAAATGCCCGCAGCCGTGTGACGACATGTCCGAACAGGTTCAGTGGGTCGGTTTGTATGCGGTTCACCACGAAGGACGACATGGGCAGCAGCAGTTGTTCATGGTCGGCTTGCAGTTGGTTTCGGATGTAGTCCGGTTCTCGGAGCAGGCTGTCCATGCGGGCGTAGTCAGCGTCGGTCAGAAAATAGGGTGCGTACCGGTATATCCAGTCCAGCCCGTCCATATATTGCTCCATATCCACCTGTGTGGTGAGTGGCGGCAGGCTGTCCTCTTCGTAGCGTGCCTGATATGCATCTACGGCATCCAGTATCTGTTGCAGGTCAGCCGTCGTGTCTTCGAACAGCACCATGATGCGTTCAGCGTCGGCAAACTCCTGATAACTCTGCATCGCACGCTGATTTTCCTCGTCGAGTGGCAGAAAATCCGATATGTCTTCACTGAACGACAGCGTCAGCGATACGCCCGCAAGTGCAATGCACAGCACGGCAAGGCTGCCCCACAGCAGGATGCGGTGGTGCGCCAGATAGTCATATAGGTAGAGTAGCAGTCGCATTATCTCTCGTCGATAAACTTAACCGGTTTGCGTGCTTTGGCGGGGAAATTGATTTTCTGTATCGTCTCTACGGGCAGCACTTCTACTTTGGGGGCAACCCGCAGGCGCGAGCGGAATTTGTCTTTTAGGTCTTTCACGATTGCCTCTGCGGGTGTGTCCGAGTGCGTGCCGATTTCTACAATCACTTCGTCTGTTCCCGCTTCGGTCGAGCAGACCCGCACCACATAGTTCGCCACATAGTCCGTGTTGTCCAGCACATCGTTGATGGCGGGTGGATAGATGGTAGTGCCCTTCAGTTTTATCATGTTGTTTTTGCGCCCGATGAGTGGTGTCAGCCGATACGAGTTCCGTCCGCAGTCGCAGGGAGCGGTTATCTTTGCCGCTATGTCGCCCGTGCGGAAGCGCAGCAGCGGCATACCTTCCACACCGAGCGTCGTCACCACCACTTCACCGCTCTCGCCGTCCGCCACGGGCAGGTCGTCTTCGCCGATTATCTCAACGATAATCAGTTCCGGGTGCACATGCCCGCCGCAGCCGTGTTCGCATTCCGAGAAGGTGGCGGACATCTCCGTCGAGGAGTAGGTGGCGTATAGTTCCACTTCCGGCCATTTGTCGTGAATTTTCTGCCCCAGCAGGTTCAGTCCGAATTGTTGGTCACGCAGTCCCTCGCCGATACCGATTATCTTGCGGATGGAGGAGTGGCGGTAGTCGATATGGTTCTGTTCGGCGTATTCTATCAGCCGCAGGATAAACGACGGCACGCACATGATGGCGTTAGGGCGAATGCGGGTGATGGTGTCCCATTGCAGTTCGGGGATACCGTTGCCCACACGAATCACGCTTGCTCCCATATCGCGTATGCCCATCCAGTAGGCGAGTCCGGCCATGAATCGCTTGTCTATCGTGGTCATCAGTTGCACGATGTCGCCTTTCTTGATACCGGCGCAGGCGAACGATTTGTGTTCGTTGTAGGCGAGCCGTTGCAGGTCGTGTTCCGTGCAGCCGAAGGTCACTGGGTCGCCCAGTGTGCCGGAGGTGGTGATATAGTCGATTATCTCCTCGCGCGGCACGCAGAGAAAGTCCTCGTTGTATAGTTGCAGGTCTTTTTTCTCCGTGAAGGGGATGCGCACGAGGTCGTCTATGGTGCGTATCGTTTCTATGTCTATGCCAAACGACTCAAACATCCGCTTGTAGTACGGTGAGTGTTCGGCCAGATAGTGCATCTGTTTGCGCAGCAGTTCTTCTTGGTAGGCTTGAATAGCCTCTACCGATTGATATTCGATATCCATTGTAGAAAAGTTTTTTTCCATTGTCTTGATTCCTCCGTTCCTTTTGTGTCCGAGGCGCCGAATCCGTGTCCGCCCGTCTCGTATTGTATATATAGGTGCGGTATCTCTTTGGCGGTCAGCACCGAATCGAGCAGCACCGAGTTGCCGTATCGCACGGTCGGGTCATCTTTGCAGTTTAGCAGAAATACGGGCGGGCAGTCGTCGGGTATGTGTTTCTCGAGCGACAGCGAGTCCCGCATCGTGTGGTTGAATTGTCGCCATACGCCGAGTGCGCCCCGCCGTGAGCGTTTGTGGGTCAGGCTTTTGTCCGACATCGTCACCACGGGGTACATCATGCCGAGCCATTTGGGCTTGTAAGGGGTATGGTTGTAGGCGTACGACATCATCGACAGGTGTCCGCCCGCAGAGAATCCGAGTACGCCTATTTTGGTGGTGTCAATGCCCAGCGAGTCGGCTTGCTGATAGACGGTGGCGAGTGCTTCCTCCACATCGTCGAGCATGTCGGGGTATTTGTGTCCTATGCCGAAGAACCGATACCACAGGCACCATGCGCTGATCGACGCCACACGATATTTCAGCACAAAGGCGTTGATCCCTTCGCTTTGTAGCCATTCGGCCGTGGCGATACCCTCATTTTTCATATCGAGCCAGTGGTAACTGCCCCCGGGGCAGATTATCGCCGCTATACCCGTGTTCTGTGTCGAGTCGGCGAGATAGGGTGTGAGCGTTTCGTATTTTGTTGCGCCGAGTGCTGTTGCAAGGAGCAGCAGGGGTAGCAGTAGTATGCGTCTATTGTTGGTCATGTTGCAGTATTTCTTTGACGGTTTCGGTTGCGGTATAGACAGTGCCGTAGATGCCGTGCAGGTAGCAGTTCTGTCCGCCTAAGTATAGGTTTCGTATTTGCGTGGTCACGCGTCCGACGGGTTCGGCCATCCCGTACATGGCGCCTTCGGGTGTCAGGTAGTCGTCCCGATAGGTCAGCGAGGTGGCGGAGAAGTATTCCGCCACGCTGTTGCGGAGGTTAGGATAGATTTGCTCTATGGCGCTCAGCACGCTTTCTGCCTTCCTCTCTTTGTAGGCCTCGTAGGCGGCATAGTCCGCTTTTCGGTCGGTTTTCCAAGCGTCCAATTCCGCATAGTCGCACGCCTGAATACATTCCATCGTTTGTGCCTGTCCCGCCTCGTTTTGGCTGCTCGTGTAGCAGAGTATTTGTTCCGCAGGCAGATAATGCGTTGTGCGGTCGTAGGCTATGGTGTTGTCTTTCAGTATAATATGCAGTTTGAATACGCCTTGTGTCTCCGGTGTTTTCAGAATGCGTTCCGTCGTGATGGGGCGGAATAGGGGCGTGTCGGTCAGCCGCAGCAGTTGTTTTGGGTGCAGCGTCGATACTACTTTGGCGCATTCGTAGCGTGCGTGTTCTGTCTCGACGGCGCTTATTCCCTGTTCGCCAACGGTCAAGTGCGTCACTTTCTCTTCGAGTAGGATACGCCCGCCGTGTCGGGTGATATATAGGCACAGACCTTGTACAATCGGTGCCGCTCCGTCCGTCAGTCGGTATGCGCTGTTGGCAAAATGGGTGTACTCTTGTTCGCCTATCAGGGGCGACGGGTCGTGGTCAAATTCCGTGCGCTCGTAGGGCACTTCTATGCCGAGCCGCCGCAGAATATCGCCAATCAGTTCGCCCTCGCCCATGCCGCACACCACATGCGTGCCGGTCTGCCAGGTGTGTCCGAGCCGTTGGTAGGAGTACATCCCGCCGCCCGCCACAGGCAGTTGTTCCGGTACGATGGGCGTGTAGCCTTGTTCTGCAAGCAGAGCGGCTGTGAATAGCCCGCCCACGCCTGCACCGAGTACGCACACGCTCTTGTCAAACGCTTTTCCGATTCTGTTTCTATAGTACAATTCCAGTGTTTTGGTTCGCTGCCGATACCCTTTTCCGAACGAGGCGTCCCGAAGCCCGACCGTAGGTAGAACCGTAAGCGTTACTTTGCCGGGGCGGATGCGGAATTCGTTTTTCGATAGCACATCAAACATTCCCTCGAGCAGCAGCGGGCAGATGTCCAGCCCGAGCCGTTCCGCCATGTAGCAAGCGCCCCGATGGAATCGACCTATATCGCCCGTGCGGGTGCGAGTCCCTTCGGGGAACACTACCACGGAGTATCCTTGTTCGACCAGTTTCGACAGTTTTTCGATGTTTTGTTCGTTGTCTTTCGTCACGGGCAGACAGTTGCACAGCCGCAGCACCACACCGAGCAGCGGGTTGTACCATACCCAGCCTTTGGTCAGTATCACCAGTTTCTCCGTCAGCGCAAACAGCGGCACCACTTCCAGCACGGATTGGTGGTTGCAGATGTATAGCATCGGTTTTTCGCCGAATTTGTGGTGTTGCGGATTGATGATTTGGAAATCCAGTCCGGGGATGTTGCAAGTGAACCATCGGGCGATACTATTCAGGCATTTTCTCCCCCGCAAACGCCGCTTTTCCCGAACCACTCCCGAACCAACTTGCCCGAAAAGCAACCAATACACCGTTGCCACGATGTTGATGACCAGCATCGCCGGCACCCACACCCCAAAACTCACCACAGTCCGCCAGTACATCATCGGGTAACCGTACACAATCGCTCCCACGCATAGCACGGTGTTGAGCAGGCTGATTCTCGTAAAATCCCGTGCGGGGCGGAAGTGCGACACCCGCTCCTCCTTGGGTGGGTAATAGACCCGTATAGGCACCGGTACGAGTGGAATGTTGTGCCATGCTGCCAGCACAAGCAATTCCAGTTCGGCCTCATACCGAGAGGTGAGCAGGCTCAGCCCTCGCAGTCGCCGAATGGGGTAGATGCGCATGCCTGTCTGTGTGTCAGGCAGGGCGACATGGGTTTGTAGCCGAAACCAGAAATTCGAAAACTTATTGGCAAACTGATTCTTGCCGGGCATATTTTCGGCTTGGAGGTTGCGGCTGCCCACGATGAGGGCTCCCGGGTGGAGCGACAGGGCTTTGAGCATGGCGGGAATATCCTCCGGATAGTGTTGTCCGTCGGAGTCGATGGTCAGTGCATAGTCGAACCCTAATTCGATGGCTTTTTGGAAGCCTTTTTTGAGGGCAGCACCTTTCCCTTTATTCGTGTTTTGCCTTACCACTACCGAAGGTAAACCCAATTTTGCCAATTGTTTTTCCGTGTCATCCGTACACCCATCCACTACCACGATAATATCTTTCAGGTAGTTGTATGTGCGTCGGATGACATCCGCAATGGTCTTCCCGTTGTTATAGGTTGGTATTACCGCACAAATGGAATATGGATTTTTCTTCTCACTCATCTTATTGGTCGCTATTTGCACACTATTGTCTCTATTTGCACACTATTGGTTGCTTTTTGCACACAAATATGTAGCGTTGAATCGCGCATAAGCAGTGTGCTGTGTATAATCGGTGATGGTTACCGTGTATTGGTTCGCCTGTGTTGGACTGCAGTCGTCCTGCTTTGAACTGACACTGTCCTGTTTGGGGCTAAAAGTATATAGTAGTTCCGCTGTAGGTGGCACGGTCTGCAAGAACTTGAGCCCCTTGATTTGCGTAATGGGACGCCCGATGATTTCCTCTGCAATTTCGACCAAGCACGCCCCGGGTGTGATGGGCATCCCGAAGAAGTGCCCTAGGTAGATCGGATGTTCCGCCTGCAGCGCCATCCGCACCCTTATCTCTTCCGCTTCATTTCCGTTTGATTTCCCGTTCAGCTCGTTAGACTTTCCGTTCAGTTCGTTAGACTTTCTGTTTTGTTCGTCCGTTTCAATTATATGACAAAAACTACCGATTAACATAAGAAACTATCATTGGGGATTCTATTTTTGTTCTTAATTTGCGATGTGTTGTTTTTGATTAGCAATGGTGCCGTTCTTAATTTGCGAAGGTGTCATTCTTAATTTGTAATGATGTTAGTTAAAACTTCTTTTAGTACTATTCCCGATTAGCGACTCATCTCGGACGTATCGCCCTACCATTGCCCTACCATTATATGTTTGTATAACGCTTATGTAGCGTGCATAATAAAACTCTTTTAGCGTGCATAATGCTTTTTCTGCATACCCCTAAACCTCTACCCTCTACTCTTATGCTCTCACTACGCTCTGAATACAGACCGAATGTGCGGCTATTAGAGTTGGATGTATTTGAGTTGAGTACTGTGCTATTTGAGTTGGGAACAGTACTATAGAGTTGGGTACTATTTGATTGGAATACTGTGTTATTTGATTTGGATATTGTGGAAGGTGATGGTGCTGCGGTCGCCGTTCTTCTCGGTCAGTACAACACGCTCGGCTACCTGTGTGGTGGGGTTGAGCGTAATCTCGATAGACTGAAAGAGTTGCCTCAGGTCGCGCTTCTTGGGGACAAGGAGATAGGTGGTGCTGCCCTGTGTTGATGTACTATTCTGTGTTGAAGTATTGCTCCGTGTTAGTGCATTGCCCTGTGAGAATGCGTTGCTTGGAGCTGAGGCGGGCTGTTGGGTAACGGTGAAGTTGGCATTGTCCTGTAGGTTGTCGCCGGAGATGGAGCGGATGATGAACTGAAGGAGTTGCTGCACCTGGGGCGAGGTAGTAAAGGATGAAGTAGATTTGGTAGAGGATGTCGTAGGGGGAGTAGAAGTGGTAGCAGATGCGGAAGAAGGGGAGGCAGCGCCTAACTCCCACTTATAGGCGGTCGGGGTTAGGTACTCCCAGCAGAGTCGGTCGGGCGAGCGATAGCTCAGGTGGCCGGTAGCGACCTCGGGCTCTTGCAATAGACGGGTTTCCTTTACTTGCTTGAAGTCGGCTTCAAGGCTGAGTATCGTGCAAACAATAAGGGTTAGTAGCATTTTTATGGGGTGTTTATAAGGAGTTCCTTCGGGAGTGCTTCGGGAAATATATAATTTATAACTATGAATTAAGAACTTTTAAGTGGTTAAAATAGACGCTCTATCTATTTTATTGAGTGACGAAGAAGCAGCCGGCCATGATGAGGAGAATGCCCAACCACTGCGTCCAGGCAATATGCTCGTGGAAGACGAACAACGCCGCTAACATACCCAACACATACGCCATACTCGACAAAGGATACGCCTGCGAAAACGGATAGTGCTTCAGTATCCACATCCACAATACCCCTGCCGCCGTAAATGAAATTCCGCAACCGAGCCACCACCAATTGGTCAACTGCGACACCACAAACTGCCACGACCAACTGCAGGTGCCCATCGATTGCAAGGCAAGTTTCATCATCACTTGCCCTCCACATAGCAGCGCACTCTGGAGAAGTACAAGAAAAAAGAGTTGTATCATAGGCGGTGTATGGAGATAGAGTTCGTAATTGTTTCCGGGGAAGTAGGGGATTTTATACATCCCGTACGATTGTTGTGGGGGTGTCCTGTATTTTTGGGGCGATTTCTGTATCTTTTTTGGGGCGGTGGGTTAGAGCTCCTTCGGGAGTGGTTCGGCAAAAAGGATGAGATGGGCGGTGTCGGGGACACGGGGTGCCATCTTCTCCAACTGCTGATTCCACACCTCTACCGCCTCGTCGAAATCGATAAACAGTGCGGAATGAATCATGCCGAGCGCAAACTGCATCTCTATATCCAAAATGGCATCACGCATACCGTTCGCTCCGTTGGAGTGGGTGATGTTGTAGCCCGTGTTATGCGTGTGTATTGCCACAAGCGAGGCCATCGTGTTGTGCGTGGACTGCATGAACTGCGTGGGTTTGCTGCTCGTCTCTTGGGTGTCGAGCATGTCTTGCAGCAACGCCATAGATTGCACCATGCAGCCGTAGCGGGTGTTGCAGACAATGGCATCGGGGGTGCAGTGATGCTCGGACAATACATGCAGCGCTCCCGCCAGGGTCTTGCGAATCTGCGGCGTCAGACGACGGGACTCGGCGGGAGAGATATAGCTCTTGGGATCGACATCCTCCCAACGGAGAAAGAGTTCGCCCTCGTGCTTGTGCAGTTCGCCGACGGAGAGTTCAACGCCGTGGCGGCTGAGCAACAAGGCTGAATCGTTGCCGCCAAAACCGAACGAATTGCAGAGCATGTAGTTCAACTCGCAAGGGGTGTTGTGCTGTACGGGAACAAGCGTGCCCTCTTCGGGCGTTGTCCAATGTAGGTTGGCCGGGACAAAGCCCTCGTGCATACAAAGCAGGCAGATGGCCGCCTCGATGGAGCCGGACGCTGAAGTGGTGTGTCCGATGAAGGCTTTGGTGGAAGAAATGAGCGGAAGGGCGTCGGTGGAGCCAAAAAGGCGTTGGATGGCGTGGCTCTCGCTGGCGTCATTATTCGGCGTTGCCGTGCCGTGTGCGTTGATATAATCGACCTGCCCGGGATGGATCGAGGCCATTGTAAGTGCTTGCTGCATAGCAAGATACGCGCCATTGCCATCGGGGGACGATGCGGTCTGGTGGAAAGCGTCGCACGCATTGCCATAGCCTGCCACATAGCCCAAAATGGCAGCCCCACGCGCAAGGGCGGTTTGCTCGTCCTCCAGCACAAGATAGGCTGCGCCTTCGCCCAAATTGAGCCCTGCACGGGTGGCATCGAAGGGACGGCACAAGTCGTGGTCCAGAATCATCAGCGAGCGGAATCCGTTGAGGTGGAAACGGCTCAAACACTCCGCTCCTCCTGCCACCACGCGGCGGACAACCCCGGTACGCAACATATTCGCCCCCAATTCGATGGCATTGAGCGCCGAGGAACAGGCAGTTGATACGGTAGTGGTTCGGGAAAACGCCCCCAGATGGCGAGCGATAGACTCGGTACTTGCCCCCGCCTCGTGCTGCGCGATATACGAAAGGTTTTCGTCCCGTTGCCACGCTGCCCAATACTGCTCGGTGGTGTCCATGCCGCCCACTGTGGTGCCGGAAACCAAAGCCGCATCCGAAAAATCGGCAACACCTGCCTGCGCTACCGCCTCACGAGCCGCCACAATGCCCAAAAGAGCGGTGCGGCTGATGGCCTCGATAGAGCCGATACCCACCCGACGGCGCAATTCAGCGTCGGAGAGTTTGACCTCGCCCACCGGCAAATCGGTATGCACGGTCGGGAGATAATGGACACGACCGATGCCCGTCTGCTCCGCCCGCAGCGACGACAGCACTTCGTGTTGGTCGTTGCCGATGGCGGAGATGATTCCTATTCCCGTGACGGCTATTTTCATTTCGTGCGGTTTTGCTCAATGTATTCCGCCATGGTGCGTACCGAGCGGAAAATCTCCTTGCCTGCCTTGGGGTCGGCTACCTTGATGCCGTATTGACGGTCGAGCAAGACGATGAGTTCCAAGGCGTCGATAGAGTCGAGCCCTAAGCCCTCGCCAAAGAGAGCCGCATCGGTATCGATGTCCTCCGGACGCATATCGTCAAAGTTCAGTGCTTCAATAATTTGCTGTTTGAGTTGTAGAATCAATTCTTCCATATTAGTTTGATATTTGCGTAAAAATTCTGTTCGTTGGTACATTCCACCCACCCCACAAGAGCGGATTGGTGGGCGGTGGTCTGCAAAGTGAGTTCTGCCAAAGAAAGCAACTCGGCGGCATTGTCCGCTACATAGAAACAGGTCTCGCCGTAGTACTTGTTGCGGATGGCAATCTCGCCCGTCACAATGTTGGGCAGAGTATAGACAAAGAGCGCAGGGCTCGGATAGTATTGGTCGGGATTGGTGATGGTGCGGAGATAGTCCGTATCGTTTTGAAGCGACGCCTGCCGATTGCCGAAAATGACAGCCCGATCCTCACGGGACACAAAACGCTCTGCTCCCTCCGCCTGCAGGAGCAATTCGGTGCCGAGAAAGCCCAACCGAGAGAGTAAGTCCATCTTGAAAAACTTTGGATAGTCGCCCACATAACGGCGGTAAAGGTCGGTTAAGAGCCGCCCGCCGCACTCGGTAGATTCTACCTTCGGGAGTCCTAAGGCAATGACCTCGGTAGGCGTGATTTGTATTTCGAGGGGACTGTGCGTCATTGGGGTTCGTTTTCTTTGTTTTTTTTGGGGGCGATATTGGTGCGCTTTTTTTATTCGTTTTGGTGCTGTTCTTTTTGCCGCTGTTAGATATTTGCGGTGCGGCGGAAGCAGGCGGCGGCATTGCAACCGCCAAAGCCGGAGAGCATCTTGATGAAGGTGCGGGAAGAAAGGGACGCGACTTGTTCTGCTTGGAGTGTTTGTGGTTTTGCTTGGGTGGCCGGATCCGGTGTATAAAGCGGGCGGTTCTCGGCAGAGAGGTTGGGCGTGTGGGAGGTGCCGCACTGCGCATAGCGGGGGCAACCCAACAGGGTGCTCTCTTCGAGAAGAAGCATAGAGAGAATGGTTTCGAGCACGCCTGCCGTACCCAGAGTATGTCCGTAGTAGCCCTTGAAGACGGCTAACGGCTTGGAAATCAGGCCTGCACGGTCGAGCGCAATGGATTCCATCTCGTCGTTATAGACCGTGGCGGTGCCATGCACGCTGACCATGTCTATCTGCTCGGCGGGAACGACAGCCAACAGGTCGCGCAAGCAGCGATACGCCCCCTCGCCCGTACGGCTGGGGCCGGAGATATGGTTGGCATCGTTGTGCATACTGCCCGCTACATACTGCCACGACGGCGTTTGAGGCGGGCAATTGCTCCACACAACGGTGGCTGCGGCTTCGCCCAGATTGAGCCCTGTGCGCTCGGCATCGAACGGACGGCATGGCGCAGGGGAAAGAGCCTTGAAAGACTGAAAACCCGAAACGATGAATTGCGTCATGACATCGCAGCCGACGACGATGGCATGCTCGTAGTGGTGCTGCGAGAGCAGGCGGGCGGCGGCTATCTGTGCGCTGACACCCGAGATACAGGCGTTGGAAACAACAACGGGAGGATTGGGATTGCCCAACAAGGCGGCAATGCGATGGGCAGGGGTGAGCAGGTCGAGGTTGTCGCCCTTGGTCGTGGAAAGAACGAGAACGGTTTGCGGGTCGGCAGGGTCGATGTCGCAATGGTTCAACGCCTCACGGGCTGAGGCCACGGCAATGTCGATAAATGGCCGAGGTGTGCTGAAAAGCGAGGCACAGAACGGCTCAACGCTTGGGAAACGATGGTCGTACACACACAGCGCACTGCGGCCGGCAAGGATGGCTTGCAGGTTCTGAGCAGAGGTGTCGCCCAAGGGGGAAGTGATATTATGCGCAACGCAATACATCTAAACCAAGGCTAATTTGAGATTGCCCTCCGCCAAAAGCGTGTCGCCAAGACGGGTGGTGCAATGGAAAAGCGAGATGTCGAAGACCGACTCGGTCAGCACCACCTCGCACGTAATGGTGTCGCCGACCACAGGCCATGTATGCACCTCGAGCGGGTTGAGCGCCCCGATATAGCCAATACGAACGAGCTGCTGCTGCGCCAACTGGAGATAACCGATACGGGCGGCACAGGTCTGTGCCATGTTCTCGAGCAGGCCTGCCGTCGTGAACCGCGCATCGTGCAAAAGCGGGCAGTCAGCGGGAATGGTGAATTCTGTGACGGCATGTGCCTCGTCGGCAATCAGCAAACGGCTGACAAGCACAAAAGGCGGGCGTTGCGGGATAAGGGACAATATGTCGAGGTCGGATGGGGTCATGCTGGGACTATTGTTTCCAGAAATCGTAGAAATTGAACCACTGGTAGGGGTAGAGGCGAGTCTGCTGCTCCAAAGCGGCTGCGTAGCGACGGGCAAGGTCGGTGATCTGCTCACGGCGAGGCAGGGAGGTGGCGAGCGACAGGGTCTGCACCTCGACACGATAGCGATTCCATGCGGTTTTCAGCGCAAAAACGAGGCAGATAGGGCGGCGCATCGTAACACAGATAGTGAACGGCCCTGCGGGAAGATGAACGGGCGCACCGAGAAAGGTGCAGTCGATGGTCTTGGACTGCATGGTGCGGTCCGCCGCCATGCCCACAATCTCGCCACGCTCCAATGCGGAATCGATGGCGAAGAGATGATCCATGCTATCGGGGCGAATGGGAATAATCCACAAATTGTTCTGGCGAAGCGAGTCGGTGCGCTGCTGCTCCACCAGTTCGGTTTCGCCGGCGTAAGCAAGGATGTTCATGCGCTTGGTGGCTCGCAAGCAGTAACCTGCCATCTCGGAATTGCCGAGGTGCGAGAACAGGACGATGAAACCATCGGGGCGGTCGCACAAATCGGTGAAAGTGGTATAGTTCGGCACCTCGACCTCGTAGGAGCAGCCTGCGAAGACGGCAAAGCGGTCGAGGATGGCTTGCCCGAAACAGTAGTAGCTATGATAGGTGTCCCACAGGGCGTGCCAACGGGTACGACCGAGGCGGCGATGGTAGTGGTAGATGGCAACCGTCGCCGTCCGACGGGCAATCATATACCACAGCAGCCAGATACTCATGGCACCATAGAGGATACGCACGGGGATATGGCGGAATAGAGCGATGAGGGCTCGCTGCTGCCATGAGGTACCACCGGTTTGTCCTGTCCATTGCATAGTCGTCTATGGGGCTGAAAGAAGGAGTTGGTTCGGGACTCCTTCGGGAATTGAGCTGTTTTTTTATTGAATAATTAGTTGCAACAATGTGTCGATTTTTATCGAGTAAAGGGTTCAACGATGTGGCGATCTTTAATCGAATAAAGGGTTGCAATATGTATCGATGTATCGTCTTGGGGACGATGTGTCGATGGGGGCTAGACGAGGCGCTGCTCGATGAAGGTGTAGAGTTCGTCGAGGGTCTTGACCTGCTTGAGCTCCTGTGCGGTGGGCTTGAAACCAAATTCGCCCTCGATGGCAACGACGATATCCACAAAGTCGAGCGAGTCGATGCCGATGTCTTCACGGAGGCGAGCCGCAGGAGCGAGTTTGTCCTGCTCTATTTCAAATTCGTTAATGAGAATGGCGTTTACTTTTTCTGCGAGTACTTCTTTTGTCATGTTGTATTCGTTTGTTTATGCTTGTTTTAATGGGGCGATTTTAGGACACCCCTGTTCCATTTAGTTACTTTTTTGCAGACCAAAATGCTGTGGCCGCCGTTACCAATGCGGTCGTGGATGGTCTCGATGCTGAGGCCTGCTTCGGCGATGAGGCGGGTCATGTCGTCGGTGTTGTACATCTTGCTGTTGCCGTTTGCCAACGCCGTGAAGTAGAGCGAGGTTTGCGTCAGGCAGAAAGCGGCTGCGGGGTAGTCTTGTCTATCCCAAAGCGTCTCCATAATATATACGCGCGTGTTGGCGTCCATGATTTGCGCCACGCGGGTGAGAATGGACACAATCTCTTGCTCGCCAAAGCAGTCCAAGAACTGCGACATCCACACAACATCAAAACGATGGTCGATGGGCAGTGCCTGCTCGGGGTCGAGCAGGTTGACACCGATACCGTGGATACGGTCTGCGCCCGGTTTGCCCGCCGTGGCTTTCTGCATGAGGGCTATCTGCTGCGGAAGGTCGCAGATGGTAACCTCTATCTCAGGGGCTGCTGTCACACAGCGCAACGCAAAACGACCCGTGTTGCCGCCGATGTCGAGCAGGGTTTTGGTTTGGTTGGCTCGGATGATTTGGAGCGCCTCGCTAAAAGAGTGGTCCGAATAGTAGTGGTCGAAACCAAACCATGAGCGTTGCACCGGCTCGGGCAGCGAGGAGAGTCCCTCGTAGATAGTCGGCCAGTCGCCAAAGTGCTTTAACCCGGCCGGGCGGCCTTCTTCGAGCGCCTTGTCGAGCAAGAACCAGCCCTCGTAATTGACATCGTGGTTGAAATCGATGTCGGCACGAATCATCTGGTCGTGCAACAAGAACCAACCCGTCTTGCTGAGGCGGTATCGGTCGGTGACGGGGTCAATCAACACGGTGCACATCGTAAGCGACGACTCCAGGAGGCACTTGACCGCATAGAGGCTCAGGTGGGTGCGCTCGGCGATTTGCTCCTGCGTCAGACCCTCCTTGCCGGCCTCACCCAGCATATCGAAGATACCGTAACGAATCATGAGACGGGCAACCTGGAAGGTGACGGGGCCCCATGAATAGATATGCGCCAAATTTTGTGCCTGAGCGGCGGAAAACTGCTCTTTGGAGTAGTGTTTTCGTAAAGTTTCAAATAGTTTCATATAGTAAGAACGAGTGCGCTGTTGGTGCCGCCAAAGCCAAAAGAGTTGCTCAGCACGGTGCGGAGCGGGGTGTCGATGGTCTCGGTGGCAAGGCGGAAGTCTTTCGCCCGCTCGTCGATATGCTCAAGATTTATATTCGGAGCAACAAAGCCGTGTTGCAGCATCAGCACGGAATAGACCGCCTCGCTGGCGCCTGCCATCCAGCACTCGTGCCCCGTCATCGATTTGGTGCTGCTTATCCATGCCTTCTGCCCCGCAAAAAGGCGACTCAGTGCGTTGGCCTCCTCGGCATCGCCCTGCGGCGTGGAAGTGGCGTGAGCATTGACATAATCTATCTCGGATGCGTCGATATGGGCGTCCGCCAACGCACGCTGCATGGCAATGTACGACCCCTCTTCGCTCGGTTGCGAGATACCACCGCCATTGCTCGAAAAACCATAGCCGCACACCTCAGCGAGAATCTTCGCACCACGAGCCTTGGCGTGGTCGTATTCCTCCAGCACAAGGGCTGCTGCACCACCGCTCGGCACGAGTCCGTCACGGTCTTGGTCGAAAGGACGGGACGCACGCGTGGGGTCGGCGGTGCGGGTGGAGAAAGTGCCCAACGCATCGAACGACGCCATAGCGTATGCATTAACCTCTTGTGCGCCTCCCACAAGCACCATGTCTTGCAGCCCCTGACGGATAAACATCGTACCCAAGCCGATGGCGTGGCTGCCACTGGCGCAGGCTGCAGACACGGAGAAGTTAATTCCCCGCAGGTGGAAAATGGTGGAAAGATTCATATTGACCGTCGAGTTCATGGACTGGAAAATCAGCCCGGAACCCATCAGGGCGGAGTCGTGCTTCTCACGCAGTATCTCGTGCCCCTCGATAGTAGCCTTGGCGGTGCTGTCGTTGCCAAAAAGAATGCCTACCTCGTGGTCGAGCAGGTACTGCTCATCGATGCCCGCCTGTGCAAAGGCCTCACGGCTCGCCATATAGGCGTACATGGCCTCCTCGGACATACCGGTGCGGAGACGACGGTGCAATAGCGGCTTTAGGTCGGGCATCGGAACAATACCCGTCAGCGGGCTGCGCAGCCCGTATTCGGTGCGAAAAGGGTCGATTCCGATACCGCTCTTGCCCTCGTGGAGCGAGCGGGTCACTTCCTCTTGGTTCTGCCCCAGGCAGCCCCAGATACCCATGCCGGTGATGACAACTCGTTTCATTCGATTGGTGAAAGTGTTGCTATAAATAATTGATTGTGTGATTGATATGCTGTGTTGGCAGGTGCCGTTATACGCCCAGTCCGCCAGCCACTTGGATGACCTGCCCCGTGATGTAGGCCGCCTCCTCACCGGCGAGAAAACCGGCCACAGAGGCTACCTCTTCGGGTTTGCCAAAACGCCCCATGGGGATGGTCTTGCGGAGAGCCTCCTCGTCGAGGTCAGCGGTCATATCGGTTGCGATAAATCCGGGGGCAATGCTATTGACGGTCACCTTTCGCTGCGCCACTTCTTTGGCAAGTGCCTTGGTGGCACCTATCAGAGCAGCCTTGGCGGCGGAGTAGTTGACCTGCCCCGCAAGCCCCGTGATACCGGAGATGGAGGTGATATTGATAATGCGACCATGGCGGGCACGAAGCATACCTTGCAGCACGAAATGGGTGTTGTGGTAGAAACTGTCTATATTGGTGCGAAGCACGGTGTCCCAATCGTGGTTGCTCATAAACACCATCAGGTTGTCGCTGCGCACTCCCGCATTGTTGACCAACACATCGAAATGTGCATCGGGGTGCTGCTCTTGCCATGCTGTGAGGGCGGTCTCTGTGGCGGCTGCGTCGGAGACATCGTAGGGCAGCAGTTCGGCCTTGCCGCCTGCAGCGGTAATGGCACGGAGCGTCTCCTCGGCTGCTTCGGTGTTGCTTCGGTAATTGATGACGACCGTGCAGCCGTCCTTTGCCAGACGCTCAGCAATGGCACGACCAATGCCGCGGCTTCCCCCTGTGACTAAGGCGTATCGTTCGTTTGCCATGCGGGTGCTTAGAATTTGAGTGCCAGACCCAATCCGTTGGTGCTTGCCTGCAGGCTGAGATAGAGCGTGTTCTGCTGCTGACGGCATTGCTCGTTATACACCTCGTAGGTATTGTTGCGCTTGATGCCACCGACTATCAGCAAAGGAATTGAACCAAGTTCCATGGCGGCACCAATACCAATTACCAAACCGCCACCTTTCATAAGTAGTTCGTTTTGTTGCTCGTTTTCATCTTCAAGCCCACCGAGATGGCCGGTAACGAACAAGGGAACACCGATAAGAAACTCAACACCGATGCCGGCACCGAGAAGTCCCCAGCCGGCTTTCCACAGGCGAGTACCTTTTTGGTAACTATTCCATGCCTCGGGGCAGTTGGAATGAATAAAGCGGAGGTAGGCCTCTTTGTCCATCTTGGTGAGGGAGTCTTCGCCCTTCAGTATGTAGTAATTATCTACTTTCTCGAAGGTGCCGACAAGCGTGTCCTCTTCGGCAAAGGCTACTGCACTGAGCGTGCAAAGGCAGAGCAGGGTGAATAGAATTCGTTTCATTGGGTTTGTTAGTAATTAAGTTATACAATGGTTTGGATTATTATGCAGTATGGTTGTGCAAATTACGCCTTGGTGCGGAGGTACTGAATGAGCACCTCGATGTCCTCGTAGAACGGTGTATCTTCGGTGATGGTCGGGGTAATACGGCGAACGGCATCGTATTCTGCACGCGTGGCAGGAGCCAGTTTGTCCTGTATGCCGAGGCAATCGACGGCCTGCGCCAGTGCCATGATAAGAATGGCCATTACTTGATACGCATTGTCGATGACCTGCTTGCAGAGTTCGGCGGTATTCGTACCCATCGATACAATGTCCTGATTATCGTTGTTGTTCGGTATCGAGTGTACATAGTTCGGCATAGCGAGCGTCTGGCTCTCTGCGGTCGTACTGGTGGCGGTAAACTGGCATGCCTGCATACCGTAGTTCAGCCCCAAGACCCCCTTGTTCAAGAACGGCGGCAGGATACCGTTGATACGGTCGTGGAAGAGATAGTTGAGTTGCCGTTCAGCGGTCATCGTCAGGCGCACAAGGGCAATCTTGACCTTGTCCTCCTCCAACGAGATGTAGTCGCCGTGGAAATTCCCACCATGATATACATTTTGGGTCGTTGGGTCAACAATCGGGTTGTCGCTGGCAGCGTTCAGTTCTTCTTCCAGCACGCGGCGGCTGTTCTGCAGCGTCTCCCAAATAGGGCCCAGAATCTGCGGTGTGCAACGGAGACTGTAGTACGCCTGCACCTTATGCTCGAATACTTTGTCTGTGCTATGTCCGTTGTCGTATAGTTCGTGTTCCCGCTTCTGTAGGCACTGTGAGCCTTCTGCCAAGCGGCGCATCTCAGAGGCAATGTGTATCTGTCCCTCGTGGCGGCGGTATTCGTTGAGCGGGGCAGACATCAGGTCGTCGAACGATTGTGCTACCTCGTTCATCCAAACGCTCGTCAGCACAGCCCAGCGCAGCAGGTTTTCCGCATCGAACTGATTGACCACGCCGATACCGGTCATCACCGAGGTGCCATTGGTGGCGCTCAAGCCCTCACGGATATGGATATGAATAGGCTGCAGCCCGCATTCCGCCAGCACTTCTGTCGTCTTGCACCACTCACCGTTGTAATGCACCTTGCCCTCGCCAATGAGGCAGAGCGCAATATGCGCCAGTTGCACAAGGTCGCCGCTCGCCCCCACGCTGCCGTGCTTTGGGACAAAAGGAATAATGCTGCGGTTGATAAATTCGGTCAGCAGATCCACTATCTCGGTATGCACCCCGCTCTTGGCCTGCAGGAACGAGCCCAAACGGGCAATCATGGCGGCACGCACATAGCGGTCGTCGAGTGGCTCGCCGGCGCCTGTGGAATGGCTGCGGATGATGTTGTATTGCAGGTCGGTCAGGTAGCGGTCGTCCACACGCCACTGCGCCATGGGGCCAAAACCCGTATTGATGCCGTAGATAACTTTGTCGCGGGAGAACTGCTCTAGGAAATGGTAGCAGGCCTCCACCTCTTGGCGGCTGTCGGCAGGAATATGCAGCGCAGCGCCCTCAAAAAGGATTTGGTGCAGAGTATCGAAAGTGAGTCGCATAGTTCAATTCGTTGTCCGAATGGGCATAATTTGTACAGTGAAACAAATTGGCTGCAAAGTTACACTAAAAAAGGCAATTTTGCAAACCTCAGCCTATAAAAAAGACTGCCTGACCATTTTGCCTGGTCAGACAGCCTTTCGTGTCCCATTGGACTTTCCCTAATGGCTATTTTACTTTTCCATAATTTTGCGATAGAGCACCTTCGGGTCAACGGCCTTGGCGATGAGTGCGTGCAGGTCGTCAATCTTGATACGCTCTTGCTCCATGGTGTCGCGGAAACGCACCGTGACGCATCCATCGTTCAGTGTGTCGTGGTCAACCGTTACGCAGAACGGCGTACCGATGGCGTCCTGACGGCGATAGCGCTTGCCGATAGAGTCTTTCTCGTCGTAGTTGGTATGGAAATCGAACTTGAGCATCTCGACAATCTCACGCGCCTTCTCGGGCAGACCGTCTTTCTTGACGAGCGGCATGACGCACACTTTGACAGGTGCCAGCACAGGCGGCAGCGACAGAACGACACGGCTGTCGCCTCCTTCGAGTTGCTCCTCGTGGTAGGCCGAGCACATCACGCTCAAGAACATACGGTCCACACCAATCGAGGTCTCAATCACATAAGGTGTGTAACTCTGGTTCAGTTCGGGGTCAAAGTATTCTATCTTCTTGCCGCTGAATTTAGCGTGCTGACTCAGGTCAAAATTCGTACGGCTGTGGATACCTTCCACCTCCTTGAAACCGAACGGCATCTGGAATTCAATATCCGTAGCGGCGTTGGCGTAGTGTGCCAACTTCTCGTGGTCGTGGAAGCGGTACTTCTCGTCGCCCAGTCCCAGTGCTTTGTGCCATTTGAGGCGGAACTGTTTCCAATGCTCAAACCACTTCATCTCCTCGCCCGGGCGAACGAAGAACTGCATCTCCATCTGTTCGAACTCACGCATACGGAAAATGAATTGACGAGCAACTATCTCGTTGCGGAATGCCTTACCAATCTGTGCGATACCGAATGGAATCTTCATGCGGCCGGTTTTCTGCACATTCAGAAAATTGACAAAAATACCCTGTGCGGTCTCGGGGCGCAGGTATATCTTCATGGCGCCGTCAGCAGTGCTACCCATTTCGGTTTGGAACATCAGGTTGAATTGACGCACATCCGTCCAGTTGCGTGTGCCGGAGATGGGGCAGACAATCTCCTCGTCGAGGATAATCTGCTTCAGTTCGGCAAGGTCGTTGTCGTTCATGGCCTTGCTGTAACGCTCGTGTAGGGCGTTACGCTTGTCGATATGCTCTTTCACACGCTCGTTGGTCTGCTTATAGAGTTCCTCGTCGAACGAGTCGCCGAAACGCTTGCGAGCCTTCTCCAGTTCCTTCTCTATCTTCTCGTCGTATTTGGCGATTTGATCCTCTATCAGCACATCGGCACGATAGCGCTTTTTCGAGTCGCGGTTGTCTATCAGCGGGTCGTTGAAGGCATCGACATGGCCGGAAGCCTTCCATGTGGTGGGGTGCATAAAGATGGCTGCATCGATACCCACGATATTCTCGTGGAGGAGCGTCATCGAATCCCACCAGTATTTCTTAATATTGTTTTTCAGTTCTACACCGTTCTGACCATAGTCATATACGGCTCCAAGTCCATCGTAGATGTCGCTGCTCGGGAATACAAATCCGTACTCTTTGCAGTGTGCGACAAGCTTCTTGAAGGTTTCTTCTTGTGTTGCCATAATGGATAATTAGTTTATATGCAATAAGATATTTTATGTATGCCTACCTACATTTAACCCGCAAAGGTACTGCTTTTTGCTGAAATAGGCAATTTGTGGGCGAAAAATTAGCGAATTACCCCAAAAAGGACAGTAAAACGAGGGCAACAAAATGAAAATAAACCGACCTGTGGCGGCCCATTGCTGTCCAAAAGGGTGGAAAAATTCGACAGAAAAGGATCGTATTTTGGAAATTCTTTAGCGGGGAAGTGGAAATTTTGAGCATTTTTGTGGGAATTAGAACGGAAATTTGACAGGATTGCACTCTTTTTTGTAATTTTGTAACGGGTTGCTGAAAGAGTGGGGGGGGGATATATGGCGGAACGAATCTGCAACACCGAGAAACCGAACGGTATTAAAATTATACGATACATGAAAAGGAAAATTTTGATTTCGAGCGTGCTGTGGGTATGCGCCCTTCTATGCGGCACGACGGCTATAGCGGGCGATTATTGTGCGACCGCCCCCATTGGCTATGGCGCCGGTACTACGGGTGGCGGCAATGCCACGCCGGTGCTGGTCAGCACGGTGAGCGATTTGGAAAATGCTATGAAAGCCAAAGCGGCAAGCGTGGTAATCATCACCCAAGACCTTACTTTTACGACGCACTTGTCGATAACCGCTACCAACAAGACGCTCATGGCGCTGCCCGGCGTAAAACTGACCTCGACGATTCAAAATAAAGGCAATTCGGGCATCCTCTATATTAAGGATTCGAAAAATATCATTTTGCGCAACCTGACTTTTGTGGGCCCGGGTGCATACGACTGCGATGGTTGGGATTTGCTTTGTTTTGACGGCGTGACCAACGCATGGGTGGATCATTGCGATTTTCAGGACGGCTGCGACGGAAATTTTGACAACAAAGGCGAAACGGACAATATCACGGTTACTTTCTGCCGTTTCCGCTATCTGAAAAAGCCCAAATCGGGCGGCAGTGGCGGCACGGACGACCACCGATTCAGCAATCTGCTCGGGTCGAGCAGTAAAGATAAGCCTTCCGACGGCACCTAT
Organism: bacterium; assembly: GCA_963591775.1. Lineage (GTDB taxonomy): Bacteria > Bacteroidota > Bacteroidia > Bacteroidales > Paludibacteraceae > Colicola. Next base: position 13,465 of record CAVATM010000001.1, on the reverse strand, counting down.
AATATGACATGGGCGTACTGCTGGTGGGACGAAGGCTGTGTGGAGCGTATGTTGCGTTGCCGCAATGCGAGCCTGCACTTCTTGAATTGCTATTGGAATTCCTCGGTGGCACACTATTATATAGGGCCGGAGAATGCCGACTGCTATGTGGAGGGCTGCTGTTTCGAGGGATCGGTGGAGAAAAAGAAAATTTTCTACGAGAACTATGATGGTACGAATGGGGTGAAATTTGTGAATTGTACCTCTGTGAATGGGGTGCCAAGCAATGTGAGCGACCGCACGGTGCAGACCCCCTCTTATACCTATACCGCCCGAACCGCTGCCGAAGCAAAAACGTTGGTGACCGATGCCACTTGCGGTGCAGGTGCTACGCTGACCGTGACCACGGCAGGGGCTGTCAGCAGTTCGTGCGATAGCACCGACCCGACACCCGACCCGGATCCTGAGCCCGATCCGGAACCGGACCCAAGCACCGACAGTGATATTACCTACAATTTCTCGGATACGCAGTTCGATTCTTTGGTGGGCAACATCACAAGCAGCGTGACGGTGGATGGACTGACCATTGTGGCAACCGGTGACAAGGAGATTACGATAGATGCAAATTCGAAGACCTACAATACGCTGACCTTTACCCGCCGTTTGAAACTAAACGGTACGATGGGGGACGATAATCGCTATCTGGAATTCGCCGTAACGGGCGCCTGCAAAATAGAGGTGTACGCTATAAGCGGCAACAGCAAAGATGCTCGCTCGCTCAAGTTGCTTGACGGATCCGAAACCGAACTGACCACATGGAGTACGGTGACCGGCACCGAACTGAACTACCTGACCTATTCCTATACGGGCGGTGCAACAACCTTGCGCCTCGGCAGCGGCAAGAGTGGGGTGAATCTGTATGGTATCAATATCGTCTATCCTTCCACCCCGACGGGAATAGACACCCGTACCTATATTCCGACCGGCAAACGCTACAACCTCCTCGGCCAAGAGGTAACCGACTCCTACCGCGGCATAGTAATCATAGACGGCAGAAAGATACTGATACAATAAATGGATATGCTAAGGTACTTATGATACAATAATAACGACACATAGTATACAATAAGCATACAATAACGGCACAGATAGTGTCCTAATAAAATGATTCGAGCAAGGTTCATCGCCTTGCTCGATTTGTATTTATACCTTACTTACAGGAGTAAAACTATTATTCCTACGCTACTGTGTAGGGTGGTAGAAATAGTTCTCACTTCTTACGCTATCGTGTAGGGTGGTAGAAGTAGTTCTCACTTCTTACACTATCGTGTAGGGTGGTAGAAGTAGTTCTCACTTCTTACGCTACTGTGTATGGTGGTAGAAGTAGTTCTCACTTCTTACGTTACTGTGTAGGGTGGTAGAAGTAGTTCTTACTTCTTACGCCACTGTGTGGGGTGGTAGAAGTAGTTCTTACTTCTTACACTATCGTGTATGGTGGTAGAAGTAGTTCTTACTTCTTACGCTACTGTGTGGGGTGGTAGAAGTAGTAATAAAAAAAAGAGGATTGTCTCCCGACAACCCAATCTTTTACTTAACCTTAAAATCTAATACCATGAAAAACACGGTGCAAAAGTACTGCCTTTTTTTGATACCACCAAATAAAATCGCAAAAAAATATGTTTTATAGCATATTTTCTACGGATTTGGTAATCGGACTTTGCAAAAATAAGGTTTTTAGCACCCCTTTTTGCCCATTTCAATTTTTAGCACTAATTTTGCAGGGACAAGAAAAGGGGCAGAAAATAAGCGGAGATGTAAGAGGGGATGTAAAAGGAAATGTGAAAATAAAACGATGGTGGAGAACAAAACGTGTGGGTGAAGAACAAAATGGTGAAGAACCAGTGGAAAAAAATAAAAAAGGAAAAACAGAGTGGGTGAAGGATGGTGGAGAATAAGTGGGAGAGAATAAAAAAGATTGAAAAAATAGAGGGGTGAAAGGCGTTTAAATTTTGGGGTGAGATTGTCAAAAATACGAGATCTCCCGAACCACTCCCGAACCAAGAAGCACAGAACTCTCCGCAAAGAAGCATAGAACCCCTAACAAAATGGCAAGTAACTAATTATAAAATACAATACATTATGAAAAAAATCGATTTGACGCAGTACGGCATTACGGGTACCACCGAAATCGTGTACAATCCTTCGTACGAGCAACTCTTCGAAGAGGAAACTAAAGCAGGTTTGGTTGGCTACGAAAAGGGCCAAGTAACTGAACTGGGTGCTGTAAATGTAATGACCGGTGTATTCACCGGCCGTTCGCCTAAGGATAAATATATCGTGGACGACGCACAGAGCCACAACAATGTATGGTGGACTTCTGACGCTTACAAGAACGATAACCACCCTATGTCGGAGGAGACTTGGGCTGCCGTTAAGGAGATCGCCAAGAAGGAGCTCTCCAATAAGCGCCTCTTCGTCGTTGATGCATTCTGCGGCGCAAACAAAGAAACCCGTCTGGCTGTCCGCTTCATCGTTGAGGTAGCATGGCAGGCACACTTCGTAACCAACATGTTCATCCGCCCGACGGCTGAAGAACTCGAGGAATTTGAGCCGAACTTCATCATCTACAACGCTTCGAAGGCAAAAGTAGAGAACTACAAAGAACTCGGACTTAACTCGGAGACCTGCGTAGCCTTCAACACCACCAGCCACGAGCAAGTAATCATCAACACTTGGTACGGCGGCGAGATGAAGAAGGGTATGTTCTCGATGCAGAACTACTACCTGCCTCTGAAGGGTATCGCCTCGATGCACTGCTCGGCTAACACTGACATGGAGGGTAAGAACACAGCTGTATTCTTCGGTCTGTCGGGTACAGGTAAGACTACTCTCTCTACCGACCCGAAGCGTCTCTTGATTGGTGACGACGAGCACGGCTGGGACGACAAGGGCGTATTCAACCTCGAAGGCGGTTGCTACGCAAAGGTAATCAACCTCGACAAAGAGAGTGAGCCTGATATTTACGGCGCTATCAAGCGTGATGCACTGCTCGAGAACGTAACCGTAGACGAGAACGGCAAGATTGATTTCGCAGACAAGAGCGTAACGGAGAATACCCGTGTATCGTATCCTATCTACCACATCAACAAGATCGTTAAACCTATCTCGGCAGGTCCTGCAGCAAAGAATGTTATCTTCCTGTCGGCTGATGCATTCGGCGTACTGCCTCCTGTATCGATCCTGACTCCTGAGCAGACGAAGTACTACTTCCTGAGCGGTTTCACCGCTAAGTTGGCAGGTACGGAGCGTGGTATCACTGAACCGACCCCGACCTTCTCGGCTTGCTTCGGTCAGGCATTCCTCGAACTCCACCCAACCAAATACGCAGAGGAATTGGTTAAGAAGATGGAGAAATCGGGCGCAAAGGCATACTTGGTAAATACCGGCTGGAATGGTACCGGAAAGCGTATCTCTATTCGCGACACCCGTGGAATCATTGACGCTATCCTCGGTGGCGACATCTTGACCGCTCCGACCAAGACGATCCCGTACTTCAACTTCGAAGTACCGACCGCTCTGCCAGGCGTTGACCCTGCTATTCTCGACCCGCGCGACACCTATGCTGACGCTTCGCAATGGGAAGAGAAAGCAAAAGACTTGGCAGGTCGCTTCATCAAGAACTTTGCTAAGTACGAGACCAACGAGGCAGGTAAGGCACTGGTTGCTGCCGGTCCTCAACTCTAATACGAGGTTTAACTATACAAAAGGGGCTGTTTCCTTATGGGAACAGCCTTTTTTTATTAGTAATTAGTAATTAGGAACTATTTCTAATTATGAGTTAGGAATTATGAATTAGAAATGAGTAACGGGTAGGTGACGGGTAAGTAACAGGTAAGTAACGGGTAGGTGACGGGTAAGTGGTAGGGGGGGTGGAAAGGGGTTTCTAAGGAGTTGGTTCGGGAGTGGTTCGGGAAATGATGGTTGAAAATGGTGTTTTTGACTTATACAGATTTTGTTTTTGATCCATACGGATTTTGTTTTACCTATACGGATTTTGTGCTCTGACTTATACGGATTTTGTTTTTTGAGTTATACAGATTTTGTTTTACCTGTATGGATTCTGTGCTCTGACTTATACGGATTTTGTTTTTTGAGTTATACAGATTTTGTTTTACCTATATGGATTCTGTGCTCTGACTTATACAGATTTTGGTTTTATCTATACGGATTTTGTGTTTTAGACTTGTACGGCGTTTGTGTTTTTTTTGAGTATGGGTTGTGTAATTTTTTTTGGATAGTATGGTGTGATTGGTTGCATTTTGGAAAAAATATAGAAAAAATCGTATATACATTTGGTTGTTTGTGAAAAGTTTCCTATCTTTGCAACGCATTTGCATAACAGATATTGTGTGTGAGTGGCAAGCCAATGCTGAATTTTTAAGCAACGCCCTCCAATTTAGGCTATCCCGAATACGATATTCCAACGATGGGGAACAAACTGAACCATTGGAAAGAAAGTAGGAAAGGTGTCTGATAGGTACTAAATAATACCGGACAGGTATCGGAAAGGTGTCGAAATGATACCGGACAGGTATCGGAAAGAAAGCCTCCCTTAGAACGCACATTGTTAGGCATTTGTCTATTGTATAAATAATTAACCTTAATACAGTGAATGTGGGCAACTCGGAACCGCTTTATAATTGGTTACCGTAGTACACTTTAGTACATAACCGGTTGCTGTGTATGAAATGTATATTGTCATCGTGTGTAATGTAGCCAGTTGTTGTAGTATGAATGTATGTTGTCCCAATTGTTGTAGTCTAAATGTATGTTGTCTTGTAGAAGATATATTTCCTTGTTTGTTCTGATACTGAGTGTGGGCGTAGTGCGCTCGCAAGTGGTCAGTACGGATTTTCACTTCTATTTCCATCCCTATTCGACGGTTTTGGATTCGACCTATATGGGGAATAGCGAGGAAATAGATGCGATGGTGGGTTATATGCACTATCTGCAGAGCCGTATGGAAAAAGACAGTACCATCGAACTGCAAAAAGTGGTGGTGCGTGGTGAATCCTCGCCGGAGGGCAGCGAACAGCTAAACCGTCGTTTGGCTCGCGGGCGTGTGGACGAGGCCATAGAACTGGTACGGAATACACTGAATGTGCCGGAGAGCAAAATTTCTCGTGTGAACAACTATATCGACTGGGATGGACTGAAAGAGAAAATGAAACTGTCGAACATGGCCGAGAAAGAAGAGGTGCTGCGGGTGCTGAATGAAGACACGGTGTGGGTGAAGTATCACCTCCGTGGGGAGCGTATAGATGCACGCGTGGAACACCTGCAAGAGTTGGATAGCGGTCGGGTGTGGGACAAATTGCTGAAGGACTATTTCCCCCTGATGTGTAATGCGGGCGTGCTGTTCGTGACCAACAAAGCGGTACCGCAGTTGATTGGCGGAAAGGCGGGGACGATAGCGGTGGATTCGTTTAAGATGGCGGTGCCGGTATTCGAGCAAGATACGACACCCGTATTTGTGCCGGTAGTGGTGGCCCCCCTGCTAACGCAAGATACGCTGAGCGCAGAGGAATGGCAGCGGCATGTGACGCTGAAAACCAATGCGGTAGGATGGGCATTGGGATTGGTGAACCTGGGCGTGGAAGTGGACCTTGCAGAACACTGGTCGATGCAATTGCCTGTCTATTGGTCGTCGTGGGACTACTTCAAGAATACCATTAAACTGCGTGCCGTGGTGCTGCAGCCGGAGGTGCGCTACTGGTTCAACGAGACGAACGAAAAATGGTTCGTGGGTGCGCATTTTGGCTTGGCGTGGTATAATGTGGCGTGGAACGGGAAAGTGCGTATTCAGGATCAAGGCTGGGACAAACCCGGCTTGGGCGGCGGCCTGGCAGCGGGCTATCGTATGCCACTGAGCAAAAAGAATCCAAATTGGAAAGTGGAATTCTCGTTGGGCGTGGGCGTCTATGCCATGCGCTACGACAAATTCAAAAACTATAAGAACGGATTGCTGACCGAAAGCGGCAAGAAGGCGTTCTTCTGCCTAGACCAAGCGGCGATTTCGTTCTCCTACTCATTTGACACGAAGAAGAAAGGAGGCGCAAAATGAGAAAACAATGGTTCCTTTCTGTCTTGCTCGTGCTGGTAGCGGCGGTATATACGGGCTGCGATATTCACGAATATCCCCACATCGGAGATGAAACGGCGGTGGTGCTGAATCTGAATTTCGACACCGTGATGCCGATCTATAAGGAAGTGGTATATACCAAGAACGGGCCGCAACGGGTGCGTGCCAACAACAACGCTGCCTCGTATGATGTGCGCCACATTGTGAGCGTGCACCGCCTACTGAGCGACGGTTCCTACGACCGCGATGCGGACACTATTGTGCAATTCACTTGCGACCCCGTAGACAGCCTGAACTGCAGCCGTGTGCTGACACTGCATGAGGGCGAATACAAGTTCTTTGTATGGACGGATTTTGTGAACGAAGGCACGAGCAGCGGCCTATACTACAACGCCGGCGACTTTACGGAAATTGCGCTGACTGACCAACAAAACTACATCGGCGGGTGCGACTACCGTGATGCCTACAGAGGCGAACAAGAAGGCACGATAACGGTGCAGAAAAACGAGATAGAAAAGCCGCTCAATGAGGTGACCATCGAAATGGAACGACCGCTGGCGAAGTTCAAATTTGTATCGACCGACTACGACGAGTTCGTCCGCCAACAAGTGGAAGAGGCTCGAAAGCGTGCGGGGTTGCCCCAAGTAGGCGAGAGCGAGACGACAGAACAACAGACCGTGAACATAGACGACTACAAAGTGGTGTTCCGCTATATGGGATTCATGCCCTGCTCGTACAATATGTTTACCAACAAACCTGCTGACTCGTGGACGGGCGTGCAATTCGAGAGTCTGCTGCAGATAGAGAACGAGCAAGAGGTGTCGATGGGTTTTGACTATGTGTTTGTGAACGGTTCGGAAGCAGGCGTGTCGGTGCTGGTGGAGGTATATAACAAAGAGGGAGAGAAAGTGTCGTCGTCGCCGACCATTGAGGTGCCGCTCATCCGAGGACACGTGACCATCGTACGAGGAGAGTTTCTAACTTCTATGTCGAACGGAGGCGTGGTAATCGACCCGGGATTCGACGGAGATTACGATATTTTCATACAATAGCCCGGCTGCATATACAATCATTTTAGGACTCCAAAGAGAATTATTTGGGGAAATTCTAAAAAAAATATCAAGATTAAACCAAAAATTATCATTATATTCTCTATACAGTCGTTTCAAATATAGTCTCCAAATAAGTCAATATATAATTCCAATTATCCATAAGACAATGAAAAAGAGTTTATTATCTATGTTTGCTGTGGCAGCGGGACTGCTGATGGCAACATCTTGCTCCAATGAGCGAGAAGAAGTGAAAGCGGAAGGCGAGGCTGTTGTCACCTTTGTGGCCGAAGTGCCTAATTCCGTAATCAGCCGTGCTCCGAAAGCACTCGCTGATGATGCTGCTACTTTCGGTGACGGTACGACCGCAACCAACTTGCAGTATGCTGTATATAAAGTAACAGACAATGCTGATGGAGGTACAACTTGGACTGAAATCAGCGAGTTGTCGGGCAACAAGACCATTAATATCTCCACGACCGTGTCGCTGAAGTTGGTCAATGGGCAAACCTACGCGGTGGCTTTCTGGGCTGAGGCAGCAGAGGGCTCGATTTACAGTTTCGATAAAACAAGCTGCAAGGTAACGGCTAACTATGAGAATGTAGCCACGAGCAACGAGAGCCTCGACGCATTCTATGCTGTAAAAGAATTTACCGTTAATGGTTCGGCGCAAGAGACCGTAGAACTGTATCGTCCGTTCGCACAACTGAACATCGGTACGGGCGACTTGGCAGAGGCTAAGGCTGCCGGCTACGAGATAACGAAAGCGGGCGTAAAGGTAAAGACCTACAGCGAACTGAATCTGAAGAATGGTGAAGTAGAGGGCGATGCTGAAGAGGTTACCTTTGCTCAGGCGGTGCTGCCGACGGCTGATTTCCCTGTAATGGGCTACAACTACCTGACAATGAATTACTTGCTGATGCCGGTAGACAAGGAAGCTGACAACACGGTGACAATTTCGTACGACAACGCCAATGTGCCAGAGCGTGTGTTCAACAATGTGCCTCTGCAGCGTAACTACCGCACGAATATCTACGGTAACCTACTGACCTCGACGACCGACTTCACGGTAATCATTAAGCCGGAATTTGACGGTGAAGATAATAATGTAGAAATTTGGGACGGTGTGAGCACGACTGAACCTGCGGTAGTAGACGATGCTTATGTTATCAAAACCCCATCGGAGTGGGCATGGCTTTGCAAAACTTTTACAATAAACAAGAACATCGAATTGGCTGCAGACCTTGATTTCGGCGATAATAATCTGGGCTTCTTCCAATTGAATGGTGCATCGGTAAAGGGTAATGGCTATACTCTCAAGAATATGAAGTTGGTGGGCGACGCCAAGTGCAATACCACTCTGCATACCTATAACGCCAGCCTGTTCTTCTCGCCTTCCGGTACGGTTACGATTAGTGATTTGACCGTAAAGGGCGCAAAGGTGGTTTGTCTGCACGAAGACCGTCCGTCGGATGAACAGGTCAAGGGACATGCTGCTGTGATTATTGCAACTATCGAATCGGGTACGGCAAATGTTACACTGAAGAATGTCCATGTAATCGGTGCTGATGTGTATGGTATTCAGCCGGTTGCAGGATTGGTCGGCCGCACAAGCAGAGCAAAAATAACGATTGACGGTTGCTCGGTGGAGGACAGCTATCTGCACAATATAGCAATGGCAAACGAGTCCGGATTTGTGGCAACTATTATGGGGCGTACCGATATTACGGATAATGTAACTATCACCAACACCGTATCGAAAAATAATACGATTGAAGCATACTATGCTGCGCGTCGTGGCGAGGCTTCGATTCAAGAGATTGCACACATCAATATCGATGTAACAGGCGTAACGAAAAGCGACAACACCGTAACGAAAACACTTGTGCCTGATGTTACGGTCAACAACACAGAGGAACTGTTGGCTGCGCTGGCTGCAGGGAATAGTCCTATCTTGCTGAATGCAGGAACCTACGAAATTGGTGGGGCAAGCTTTGGTTCTGCTACTGAGGAATACACCCTGATTGGCGCAGACAAAGAGAACTCGATTGTCAAGATGCAAAAATCGCTGTATGTTGAGAGTGCTCACAAGTTGACGCTGAAAAACTTGACGCTGAACATTCCGACAGGGTTGAACTATCCAGAATCAGAATTTGGCTATTTCCAGCGTGCTGCCGGATTGACCGTGAGCAACTGCCATGTTAACGGAGGTCTGCGTGTTAACTGTGCTAATACCGTGGTTGAGAATTGTGACTTTACTGTTACTGTGGGTAATGGATTTGACGGATATGCAATCTACTATTATGGAGCAAATAACTCCAAGATGACCGTAAACAACTGCACATTCGATGTTGTAAAAAAAGGTATCGTAATGTATGCCGAAAGAGAATGCGTTTATAACTTGGATGTGAATGACTGCATTTTTACTGCTTCTACAACAGGAGATAAATGTGCAATCCAAATGCATACGGAGAAAGGCATATCGGGTACTCTCAACATCAAAAATACCACTGCTACAGGATTTTATGATCTCCATGGTGGGCTGTGGCAGGATGTAAACAACGATACCGGTGAACAGACAAAGAAATTTACTGTAACCGTTGACGGGAAAACAGTACAGACTGCTCAATAATTCGGCCACTTAAATAACGAGTAAAAAAGGGCTTCTCTGAATAGGAGGAGCCCTTTTTTGCGTAAGGCACAAGGGGAAGAGAAAAATGGGAAGGGAAATAGCAAACCGAAAAGGTTTATTTTGGGGCGGCAAAAATGACAATAGGTGAGAAAAAATTGCGGTAGGCGGGGGCGTGGTGAAAATAATTTGTAAGTTTCGCAAAAAAGTTGTACCTTTGTGCGCTTTTTGTATAACTATCGCTTTACGCGTGGCTGAATATGCTTGGTTTCTTGTGCGTCAAGAAGATAAGGCACTATAAGAATGCATGCGGAGTGGAATGGACTGAGAAAGTTGGAACGATGCGGCGTTGGCGGTTGTACAGGGGGCTGAATACACTCGATAAATAAATAAAACACAAATAATATGCAAAACAAATGGCTTGTTAGAACACTGGCGGTACTCCTATTCTTGGTGTGCGCCTTCTACCTGTCGTTCTCTATTGTAACTTCACATTACGACAAAAAGGCAAAAGAGTACGCAGGCGACAACGCTGCGAAAGAGTATGTTTACCTCGACTCGATTGCATCGAAAAAAGTATGGTTCGGCTATACGCTCAAAGAGTGCCGTGCCAAAGAGTTGAACCTCGGTCTTGACCTGAAGGGCGGTATGAACGTAACCATGGAGGTGAGCGTTCCGGACATCATCCGCGTGCTGTCGGGCAACAATACCTCGGAGACCTTCACCAAAGCAATGGCACTCGCTCAGGAGAAGCAGAAAACGAGCGGTACGGACTTTGTGACCTTGTTCATCGAGTCGTTCCACGAGGCAGACCCAAATGCACAATTGGCTGCCGTATTCGCTACATACGAGCTGAAAGACAAAGTGTCGAACGAATCTTCGGACTCGGAGGTAGAGAAAGTGCTCCGCGAGGAAGTGGATGGCGCTGTGGACAACTCGTTCAAAGTGCTGCGTACCCGTATCGACCGTTTCGGCGTGGTTCAACCGAACATCCAGAAACTGTCGCAACAGGGCCGTATCCTCATCGAGTTGCCGGGTGTGAAAGAGCCAGCGCGTGTGCGTAAATTGCTCCAAGGATCGGCTAATCTTGAGTTCTGGGAGACATACGACCTGAGCGAGATTCTGCCGCAACTGATCCAAATCAACGCTGAGTATGCACAACTGAACGCTTCGACGGAGGCAGCTGAGGCTACCAAAGAAGAGGCTAAGCCCGCACAGGCAGACGCAAACGACGACATTGCTGCGCTGGTAGATAGCCTGAAAGAGGACTCGGCTGCACTGGAAGCAGACCAAGAGAAGCGCTTCGAAGAATACAAGAAACAGAACCCGCTGTTCGCAATCCTGAATCCGTCGGTAAATCAACAGGGACAGGCATACCGCGGGCCGGTGATTGGTACGGTACACTACACCGACACCGCTGCCGTGACGGCTATTCTGAACTCGCAGGCTGCAAAACAAGTGCTGCCGCGCGACCTGCGTCTGCGCTGGACCGTGAAGTCGGTGGATGACGCTGAACAATACTATCAACTGATTGCGCTGAAGGCACAACGCGACGGACGCGCCACCATGGAAGGCGACGTGATAACCGATGCGCGTGCAGACTTCTCGCAGACCAGTGCATACGCTAATGTGTCGATGTCAATGAACGCTGAGGGCGCAAAGGCTTGGCAGCGTGTGACCAAAGAGAATATCGGAAAGTCGATTGCCATCGTGCTCGACGGATTTGTCTATAGTTTCCCGACCGTGCAGAACGAGATTGCCGGTGGCAATAGCCAGATTACGGGTAACTTCACCGTAGAAGAGGCAAAAGACTTGGCAAACACGCTGAACTCGGGTAAGATGCCGGCTCCAGCTCGTATCATCCAAGAGGATGTGGTTGGTCCTACACTCGGTAAGGCCGCTATCCACGATGGTCTGTGGAGTTTCGTACTCGGCTTTGTGCTGATTCTGATTTACATGATTTTCTACTACGGCTTGATTCCTGGTTTGATTGCAGACGCCGCTCTGTGCTGCAACATATTCCTGCTGGTTGGTATCTTGGCGTCGTTCTCTGCCGTGCTGACGCTGCCGGGTATCGCCGGTATTGTGCTGACCATGGGTATGGCGGTGGATGCTAACGTGCTTATCTACGAGCGTATCCGTGAGGAGATGCGTGGCGGTAAGACCATGCGAAAGGCTATCGAGGAAGGATTCAAGAACGCTATCTCGGCGATTGTGGATGCCAACGTGACCAGTTTCTTGACCGGTGCTATCTTGGCTATCTTCGGTACCGGTCCTATCAAGGGCTTCGCCGTTACCTATATGATTGGTATTATCTCGTCGTTCCTGACCGCTGTGTTCATCACTCGACTGCTGTTGGAGGACTATGCGAAGAACGAGAACGCCAAAGAGTTGTCGTTCTGCACCCGCATGACGAAGAACTTCTTGCAGAATACGAACGCCGATATTATCAAATTCCGTAAGTATGCGTACTCGATCTCGGGCGTGCTGATTATCTTCGCCGTACTCGGTCTGGAGCCGCATATATTCGGCAAACTGAACCTGGGTATCGACTTCTCGGGTGGTCGTAACTATATCATCCGCTATGCACAACCTGTGAATACGCAGGATGTTCGTGAGTCGCTCGACAATGTATTCAAGGAGAATCTGGACGGCGATGATTCCTACTCGCTGAATGTGATTACTATTGGTAGCAGTAATCAAGTGCGTGTATCGACCAACTATCGTATTCAAGACCAGTCGGATGACGCTGATACACAGATTGAGACCCTGCTCTACGAGGGTAGCAAGCCGTTCTTGGCGGACGACATCACGCTGGATGACTTCAAATCGACGGAGATAAATCCTGAGGTAGGTATCATGCAGTCGCAAAAGGTAGGTCCTGCTGTGGCTGACGATATCACCACCGCTGCGGTTTGGGCTATCATTGCTGCCTTGTTGGGTATCTTTATTTATATCCTGGCTCGTTTCCGCAACTTTGCTTACTCGGTAGGCTCTATCGCTGCCCTGACGCACGATACGGTGATTATCTTGGGTCTGTACGCTATCCTTTGGAAGGTGATGCCGTTCTCGATGGAGATCGACCAATCGTTTATTGCGGCTATTCTGACCGTTATCGGTTACTCGATCAACGCTACGGTGGTTATCTTCGACCGTGTGCGTGAGAATAACCACCTCTATCCGAAGCGCGACCGTGCTATCAACATCAACAACGCCATCAACTCGACTTTTGGCCGTACATTCTCGACCTCTATGTCAACGCTGGTTGTATTGCTCGCTATCTTCTGCTTCGGCGGTGAGACCATCCGAGGCTTCGTATTCGCCCTGCTGATGGGTGTGCTTGTGGGTACTTGGTCGTCGGTATGTATCGCATCGCCGCTGGCTTATGATATTCAGCGTGCGCAAGACCGTCGTAAGGCTCGCAAAGCAGCTAAGGCTGCATAAGGATGTGTTGGCGTGCGGACACACCGCATTGCGCTGACGAAATAGATTGAAATAGGCTACTCCGAAAGGGGTAGCCTATTTTTTGTTCGGGGAAGGTTCGGGGGACTATGGGAAAGTGGGAAAAGGTTCGGGAATGTTTTTGGGGATGGGGCGGGGGTGATTGGGAAATCTTTGGCGGAAATTTGGGGAATATTGGGTGAGATTTTTTTGGGGGAGGTGGAT